>CAYLVB010000013.1:0-28511 GCA_964387075.1 uncultured Flavobacteriaceae bacterium | reverse complement strand
ATGGGTGAAACACGCAAGTGCTTTAGGGGTCTGAAGCAAATTCGAGTAGACCAGCCCCATGTTGTTGTAGCAACTGGCAATATCTCTTTGACTGTCTAATTCCTGCGCGATCTTCATTGCCTTCGTATAGCAAGCAAGCGCGTTCGGATAATCCGAATGGTCGTCATACGCGATGCCTTTATTGGAATAAAGCCGTAGCAAACCGCGTTGTAACTTTTTTTTCAATGTGTCGGTATACGTATTTTGAGCGAGTGCCTTTTCGGCAAGCGCGATACCGGCTTCCACGTATTTGCCGGCGCTGTCGTAATTATTCTCTCCGAGGAAGCGCGCGCTGATCTTTACGTAAAGGCCAATGCGGGTTACTTCATCCCTCGTGGTGCCGATCTTCATTGCCAGCGAGTCTGTATTTTGCCCGATGGCCGTGCAAAACATGGCCATGAGAGCCATCCATTGAAAATATTTTAGTACAGGGGTCATACTTCCTTCTTCGCGCGTTTCAACAAAGTTCTAACCATTTTTTCGCTGGGAATGATGGAGCGCTGGATACGGCGCGCGTAATAAATGCTGTCGAGAATGGCCTTTTGCTTTTCCTCTACAATGGCTTTTTGCTCTTCAATGATGCGGTTCTTCTCTTTGTTCTGGCGCAGACTCCGGTAAATGATGAGTGCCAGGATGATCACCAATCCCAACACAACACTCACTGAAATGATAATGGCGTTCTGTATCCTTTTCTCTTCGGCCGCGATGGCCTGCAGCCTTTCTTTCTCGGCCTGCGAGCGACCGGAGACCTCGGCCTCTTTCTTTTCGTACTCGTACTGCAACTGTTTTTTTAAACTGGCCTTTCGGGTATTGCTGTTGCGCACGCTGTCAGCCATCAGTATATTGAGCTCGTACATGGCCAAAGCTTTGTCGTAATTGCCCATTTTGCGGTAAATATTTTTGAGAAGCCGTGCCGAGACAGCCATATCCTCGGGAAAAGCCAGCTTTTTGGCGATGTTCATAGCGCGGGAGGCCATTTCGAGCGCTTTGGGATAATTATTCCTGGCCATGTACACGCGCGCAAGATTATTACAGGCTGTAGAAGCGGCGCGCACATCTTCTATCTCCTCGTTGATAGAAAGACTTTTTTCGAAACAGGCCCTGGCGGCATCCATCCTTCCCGCATCTAAATGGTTATTGCCGATGTTGATCATGGATTCGGCGATCCCTTCCTTGTAATTCAATTCCTCGCGCAGGGCCAGGCTCTTTTTATGATACTCGAGTGAAAGGGCTTTATCTTTAACACTGTATAAAAAGCCAAGGTTATTATATACCTCGGCCTCCTGGTGCTTATCTCCTATGTCAAGCGACAATTTAAGCGCCCGGTTATAATACTCAAGGGCCTTTTCTTCTTCTCCCTGTTCATCATAGATCAATGCTATGTAGGTAATGGTATAGCACATTCCTCTTTTATCTTTCACCTGTTCCTGCACTTTTAGGGCTTTGTGAAAATATTGCAAGGCCTTGGACACATCTCCCTGGCTGTGGTAGATACCTGCGAGATTATGCTCGGTCTGCGCAACGCCCTGTATGTTGCCCGACCTCTCATGTAACTCAATACTTTTTTTGTAGTAATCCAGGGCCTTGAGAATATCGCCACGCGATTGGTAGATGCGCGCTATGTTGTTGTTTAGATAGGCGAGATCATAGATGTAATTCACCTCCTCCAGCAGCTTCATGCTTTTTTGATAATTAGCAAGGGCCTTATCCGGTTGACCGTTATCCTGGAAGACGAGCCCCTCGTTGTTGAGGCCGGCGGCATAATAGCGTTTGTATAGCTTTTGAAGTTCGCTGCCGTTTGGAACGGTCTTTAATTTTGATTCGGCGAGTTGTTTGAGATCGATGCTGAACTTTTCCCATTCTCCATCGGGTGCAACTTCAGCGAGTTTGTAAAGTAGGGCGCAGCGGGTGGTGTCGTCCTTGGTGTTCTTTAAAGCGAGCTTGAGGGAATCGACATTTTGGGCTTTAGCAAAGAAGAGGGCCAGAAAAAACAGGCCAAAAAACAGATATTTTACTCCATTGTTCACAGGAAGTAAATGTAAAAAATTAAAGCTTACCCCAAAGAAGGGTTTCAGGCTTTTCCGAGCGACCTCAATAAACGAAAATGCGAGCTGAGGGCGTGCAGAAAGGTGCGGTTCTCGTTATATTTTAATCCAAATTCTTTGGCTGTGCGTTCTACGATAGGAGCCAGTTCGGGGTAGTGCACATGACAGATATTGGGGAACAGGTGATGCTCGATCTGGTAATTGAGTCCGCCAATAAGCCATCCGAACCAGCGGCTGCGGCGTGCGAAATTAACCGTGGTCTCCATTTCATGGATCATCCAGTCGTTCTCAATAATATTTTCTTTATTGGGAAGCGGCTGATCTGCCCCTTCCACCACGTGCGCCATTTGAAATACCGTGCTCATGATAAGCCCGGCCACAGCGTGCATCACCAAAAAGCCCAGCAATATCATCCACCAGCTGAAAGGAGAAAAAGCCAATGGCAGGCCAAGAATGATGAGCATGTACAAAGCTTTTCCAACAATGAGCTTTACGATCTCTTTAGCGGGGCTGGAGCCCTGCTGTGTGGTAATTCCCGCTTTATTATATTTGATCAGCTGGGTGAAATCGCGGAACATCCGGGAAATGGTCATGAGGCAATAAAAAACAGCCGCGTAAATATGCTGGAAACGGTGCCTTCTTTTAAGCGGCATGTGTTTCGACATACGGAAAATGAGACGGTGCTCAATATCCTCATCAAAACCCTGGATATTGGTAAATGTGTGGTGCAATACGTTGTGCTGCACCTTCCAGTTAAACGTATTGCCCCCCAAAAGGTACATACTGTGACTTACCAGTTTATTGAGCCAGTTCTTAGAGGAATACGATCCGTGCGCCGCGTCGTGCATCACGCTCATGCCAACGCCGGCCATGGCAATGCCCATAACCACGGAGAGCGGGAAAATGAACCAACCCGGCATGGGGAGGACAACGATCAGTACAAAGGGGGCGATATAAAGTGCTAAAAGGATGGAGGATTTAAGTACCATTTTCCAATTGCCCTTGGTGGATATGCCTTTTTGCCTGAAGTGTTCGTTTACATTTTTACGCAGGGTAGCTGCAAATTGATTTCTGTTCTTATCGACGAATTTTACGGTTCTCATTCATTAAGCCTGGATACAGGCGTTTTTATTCGCCCGGAAAGAAGCCTTTGAATTATACGTTCCGCGAAAGGTATAGCGCAAGCTGTAGTGTAGAAACCGGGTGGGATGTTATTTCTGTCATGCAAAGATACGCTTTAAATAGCGGATAATGTGATATTTCGACAAATCGATGAGATTAGTTTAGAACAACTTATACAGTTTAGAATGGGTGAAGGTGACCTGTTTACAGAAATCAAATAAGTAGGGATCAATTGGAAATGTCTCTTGGAGAAAACTCTTTTGCCGCCAGGTTGTATTTGTACTTGAGAAATACGGTGGTATAAGGGATCTCGAAGAAGGGCCAGGTACCGGGTTCGTATACAAAGTGCCGTATGCCGATCCAGGAATTGTTCATGTTATCGGGCAATCGCAGGCTTGCATCATAACTGAAACCATAACAGGTTGACTTATTACGGTTCTGGTAGCCCCACTCGCTGTGCAGGCGCCCTATCCCACCCTTTATATCCACAAAGTCTTTCTGGAACATGATATTGGCGGTGGTGATGGCGGCTGTATGGTTCTTCACGATCACCCAATACTGCGAGAGCGAAAAACCGGTACGATACATTGAGCCGAACCTGTCTTTGTTACAATAGCCAAAGTCGAGTTCGACACCGTAACTGATCTTTGCCCCGAAGGTATAACCGATGATGACAGAAGGAGAAAAGTAGAGATTGTTGCAGATGAATCTCTGGGCCTTTAGGGAGGAAAAAGCCGTTACGAACAACAAAATTGCCAACCGCACGCGTAACATACTGAATAACGTATGGCTTTATGGTTTATTGTTTAACGGTTGCCCAGATAGTTATCGGGAGCTGTTAAAGGCTTTAGGATCGAATATTTTTATCCAGGATTCTCTTCACATATTTTTCGGAAGGCAATAAGCTTCTTTGAATGCGCCGTGCGTAGTAAATACTGTCTAAAATTTCTTTCTGCTTTTCCTCGATCAGGTGCTTCTGGTTTGTTATTTCTTCATTGGCTTTTTTCTTCTGCAGGAAGCTGCGGTAAGCAAAAAGCGCAAAACCCAGTACCAGCAAACCGAAACCGGAAATAGCAAGCAAAATGATCCGCTGTTTCCTCATTTCGGCATTAGCAACCGCTTCCTTCTTCTCCTGTTCAAGCCGGGTTGCCGCTTCCTTCTTTTCGAATTCGTAATTCATTTGCAGGCGAACGGTTTGTTTGGTGTTTTCTTCGTTCGTGAGGCTATCCCGGGCCGCTATGTAGGCTTTATAATATGCAAGAGCATCTTTATAGTTGGCCGTAGCTGTATAGATCTCGCTTAAGTTCAGGTTCACGTCTTTCATGCCCTCGAGGTCGCCTATCTCTTTGGACAGTTCCAACGCTTTCAAGCTATACGACTCAGCTTCGGAATAATTTTTGGCGAGGCAGGAAGCCGAACCCAGGTTGATATAAGCCGTTTCAATCCCGTTCTTGTCCTCTAACTCCATGGATAATTTAAGAAAATCAAAATAGTTACGCAGCGCTTCGGGGTAATTGCCCTGGTCTTCGTAAACATTGCCGAGGTTGTTATATGCCGAAGCAATTCCCCATTTATCACCTAATTCTTTGGCGATCTGCAAGGACGCCGCGTGATTTTTAAGCGCCTCGGGATAATTGCCCTGTTTGTTATACACGTTACCGATGTTGTTATAGCAACCCGCGATGCTTTGTTTATCTCCCAGTTCCTTCATGATGCGGAGGCAGGCGTCAAGGTTCCGCAAGGTCTCAACATAATTACCCTGCCTGTAATAAACATTTCCAATATTACTGTAGGAAGCGGCTATTCCCCATTTGTCTCCGATCGCTTCTTTAATTTTCAGAGAGGCAAAATGATTCTTAAGGGCCTCCGGATAATTACCTTGGTTATAGTATACTATGCCAATGAGGTTATAGGTATTGGCGCTGCCCTTTCTGAAGCCTAGTTTTTCTGATAAGGCTTTGGAGCTTTCGAGTTGTTGCAGGGCAGCGCCGTAATCGCCGGCCACCTTATACTCCCAGGCCAGGTCGTTGATAAGCTGCACCTTATTACTGTCGTCGGGCGTATTTTGCAGGAGGTTTTTAATGGAATCGATAGCTTGTACCTGTGAAAAAGACAAAGCATACAAAGAGGCGAATAATACTGCAAGCAGGTGCTTTTTCATACGGCAAGATAAGAAATATTAGCGGCCTTGATCCCGCAAGCGGCAGAAGCAAAATAAAGCCGATCCTGTAAGCTGAGGCGGGCATTCTATCCTATCTTTGTTCAAACCTTCAGTACAAAACAATGAAAGTAGAGATATGGAGTGACATCATGTGCCCGTTCTGTTATATAGGAAAACGGCATTTTGAGGAGGCTTTAAAAAGGGTGGGACATAAAGCGGAGATAGAAATTGAGTGGAAGAGTTTTCAGCTGGATCCAACTCTACCTATAGAGAGGAAGGAAATTGAGAATGTGTATCAATACCTGGCAAAAAGGAAGGGAATTACGCTTGAGCAATCCATAAAAATGCATGCGCAGGTGATGGAGATGGCCCGGCGGGCCGGGCTGGCGTATCATTTTGAAAAGGCGGTAGTAGCGAATTCGTTCATGGCACATAAACTGATACAGCTGGCCAAGGAAAAAGGATTGGGTAATGAGATAGAGGAACGCTTGTTCAAAGCCTATTTTACGGATGGCATGGATATGGGAGACCCGGCTACATTAATTGAATTGGGAACGGAAATTGGTTTGCAGGGC
The DNA here is from genome assembly GCA_964387075.1 of uncultured Flavobacteriaceae bacterium. Taxonomy (GTDB): domain Bacteria; phylum Bacteroidota; class Bacteroidia; order B-17B0; family Aurantibacillaceae; genus PALSA-968. The sequence goes on along the minus strand of CAYLVB010000013.1, from coordinate 22,569 downwards.
GCGGAGATAAAGGAAGCGCTGACCAGTGATGATTATGCTTATAAAGTGAAGCAGGATATTATGGAGGGGGCTCAATTAGGCGTACAGGGGGTTCCGTTCTTTGTTTTTGATAGGAAGTACGCAATCTCGGGTGCTCAGCCGGCGGAGGTTTTTGTGCAGACTATGGAGAAGGTGATGGAAGCATGATCAGCTGTGGGTGGATAGAACCCCGCATAAAGCTGCGGTGCGGGGCAGGCGCAGATGACGCCGATGGGTATGATAAATTATGATTTCTCGGCTACTGTTTTATGATCTTGCGGGTGATGGTGCCTTCGGGGGGGTTGAGAGTGAGGAAGTAGATGCCCGCGTGAAAAAGTGAAATATCTATTTCGTTATGCAAATCCTGGCTATACAATTTGCGATCTACAATTTCTCCAAGTGAATTAGTGATCCGGATCTCTTTTGTGTTTTCGGGAATAGAAAGGATACCCGTTGTTGGGTTCGGAAAAACACCCATATTCACATTATATTCTTTTACCCCAACACCAAAATTGCAGATGCCTGTGTTTTTATTATAATCCAACAGGTTGTTCTGCATAAATCCATTTAACAGACTTCCCTCTTCTACTCCCTGGCATTCAATCGCGCAGAATATTCCGGCTGTACTTCCAATACCTTCGATCATTGAGATGGAAGCGTCCCCATTTCCACCGGCGGCGCCAAAATAGGCGTTGGTCCACCACCGCTTACGGTAGGTACTACCAATAAGAATGGAATCAATGGAAGTTACCACAAATGGCGGTCCGCTTAAAACGGTATCGCCCACCAGCCAATTAAAATCGTAGGCCAAGCTTTCTGTTGAAAGGAATTGCTTTACCGTATAAACTTTACGCGAACCGTCTTCCCTGAAAGCGCCTCGGTATTGATTAGAGTAATAAGACGGCGGGCCCTGGCAATATGTAAGGCCGCTTGCATACAGTTTATGGTACTGATAGGCGCCGATAGTGGTGTCTCCCTTCATGTACAATGTGTACTCATCGTGGGCTCCGCACATGCCCCAAACGTAGGTGACACACCATTTTGCTGCCGAATCGGGCATGGGATGGTAGACGGAGGTTTGCGCATTTAACCCAATTTGAACCAGAAAGAAGCCAAAAAGTACCAGTTTCTTCATATTTCAAAAATACGCCAAAAACGATCGAAAAAGGGTCCGATTTGGTAACTGGTTGGGTTTTTAGGAAAGGTGGCAGCAGCGATAAAGCGGCTTCAAGGGGGACGATTGGCATTTTCGTCGAAAAGTTGCCGGAAAGGGGGTATCTTATTAACATTCAGGGAAAAAAAGTTCAAAAAGATTTGCGGGTTTCCACTAAAAAAATGTACCTTTGCCCTCCCTTAAAATGGGGTATAGTGTAAATTGAGGTTAAATTAAAGTAAATCAACAGGTTAGAAATGCCAACGATACAACAACTAGTAAGAAAAGGCCGCGTAAAAGAGGTTTACAAGAGTAAATCAGCCGCTTTAAACTCAGCGCCACAGCGTCGCGGAGTATGCACCCGTGTGTACACCACCACGCCAAAAAAGCCAAACTCTGCGCTTCGCAAAGTGGCTAAAGTGCGTTTAACCAACCAGCAGGAGATCATCGCCTACATCCCGGGAGAAGGTCATAACCTGCAGGAACACAGTATTGTACTGGTTCGCGGAGGTCGTGTAAAAGACCTTCCTGGAGTACGTTACCACATCGTTCGCGGTGCGTTGGATACCGGTGGAGTTGAAGGCCGCAAGCAACAGCGTTCTAAATACGGAGCCAAGAAACCAAAAGCAGGCGCAGCCGCAAAAGCCGCTCCCGCCAAGAAGTAATTAATAAAGAATAAGCAAGCAGATATCCAATGAGGAAAACGAAAGCAAAAAAACGCCCCCTGTTACCCGATCCAAAGTTTCACGATCAATTGGTAACCCGTTTCATCAACAGCCTTATGTACGACGGCAAGAAGAACACCGCCTACGAAATATTCTACGAAGCCATTGAGACCGTTGCAAAACGTACCAATGAAGATGGTTTAGAGGTTTTCAAAAAAGGTTTGGCCAACGTTACCCCACAGGTTGAGGTTCGTTCACGTCGTGTTGGTGGTGCTACCTTCCAGATCCCTTCGGAAGTTCGCCCGGCGCGCAAACTGGCTTTAGCTATCAAATGGATGATCACCTACTCACGCGCGCGCAACGAGAAATCAATGGCCCAGAAATTGGCCGGCGAGATCGTAGCATCCGCAAAAGAAGAGGGTGCAGCTTTTAAAAAGAAAGAAGACGTACACAAAATGGCAGAGGCCAACAAGGCATTCTCGCATTTCAGGTTTTAATTGAACAGAGGAGAAAGATAAAATGAGCGACTTACATTATACAAGGAATATCGGGATCGCAGCCCACATCGACGCAGGTAAAACAACCTGTACCGAGCGTATATTATATTATACGGGCGTTAACCACAAGATCGGTGAGGTGCACGACGGTGCCGCTACGATGGATTGGATGGTACAGGAGCAAGAGCGTGGAATCACCATCACCTCTGCCGCTACCACCTGCTTCTGGAACTACCGCGGTAACAAATACAAAGTAAACATCATTGATACTCCCGGTCACGTTGACTTTACCGTTGAGGTGAACCGTTCCTTACGTATATTAGATGGTTTGGTGTTCCTTTTCTCGGCCGTTGACGGTGTTGAGCCGCAATCTGAGACCAACTGGCGCCTGGCCGATAACTACAACGTAACCCGTATCGGTTTCGTAAATAAGATGGACCGCCAGGGAGCTGACTTCTTAAATGTAGTTAAACAAACCAAAGAAATTTTAGGCGGAAACGCTGTTCCTTTACAATTACCTATCGGTGCCGAAGAGCATTTCATTGGCGTTGTTGACCTGATCAACAACCGCGGTATTGTTTGGAACGAAGAAGATAAAGGAATGACCTATAAGGAAGTTCCTATTCCAGAGGACATGAAGGCTGAAGTAGCTGAGTGGAGGGAGAAATTATTTGAATCGGTAGCTGAATTCGATGACAAGATCATGGAAAAATTCTTCGACGCTCCCGATACGATTACTGAAGCCGAAGTTTTTGCAGCTTTGCGTAAAGCCTGTATCGCCAACAAGGTGGTGCCTATGGTTTGCGGGTCTGCTTTCAAGAACAAAGGCGTTCAAACCATGCTTGACCTGGTGATGGAACTTATGCCATCTCCAATGGACAAAGAGCAAATTAAAGGTACCAATCCTGATACCGGCGAAGAGGTTTTCCGTAAGCCGGATGTGAAGGAGCCATTTACCGCTCTGGCCTTCAAGATCGCAACCGATCCTTTCGTGGGTCGTCTTTGCTTCTTCCGCGCCTATGCCGGGCGTCTTGATGCCGGATCTTACGTATTAAATACACGCAGCGGCAACAAAGAGCGTATTTCCCGTATCTTCCAGATGCACGCCAATAAACAGAACGCTATCGATTTCATCGAGGCCGGAGATATTGGTGCAGCCGTTGGATTTAAAGACATTAAAACAGGCGACACACTGTGTGCCGAAGCGCATCCGATCGTATTAGAGGCGATGAACTTCCCTGAGCCTGTAATTGGTGTTGCCATCGAGCCAAAAACACAGGGTGACCTTGACCGTTTAGGTGTATCCCTTAACAAATTAGCTGAAGAGGATCCTACTTTCCGCGTTAAAACCGACGAGGATTCAGGACAAACCATCATCAGTGGTATGGGCGAGCTTCACTTAGAAATTATTGTTGACCGACTGAAACGTGAGTTTAAAGTAGAGATCAACCAAGGAGCACCTCAGGTAGCTTATAAAGAGGCAGTTAGCCAAACCATTGAACACCGCGAGGTTTACAAAAAACAAACTGGTGGCCGTGGTAAATTTGCTGATATTTATGTTAAAATGGGCCCTGTTGACGCAGATTGGGATCTATCCAAGGGCGAACTGCAGTTCGTTAACGAGATCACCGGCGGTAACATTCCCCGTGAGTTCATCCCGGCTGTTGAGAAAGGCTTCAAAGCTTCTCTTGCAAACGGTGTTCTTGCCGGCTTCCCTTTACAAAGTTTAAAAGTTACTTTAGAAGACGGTTCTTACCACGCGGTTGACTCCGATTCTTTATCATTCGAAATTTGTGCTAAAACCGCATACCGTGAAGCTTTAGGAAAATGTAAACCTGTACTTCTTGAACCTATCATGAAGGTTGAGGTTCTTTGCCCCGAACAAAACATGGGTGATGTGGTTGGTGACCTGAACCGTCGTCGTGGCCAGATCGAAGGTATGGACAGCAAGGGCAATGCCCAGGTTATTAAAGCGAAAGTTCCATTGGCAGAGATGTTTGGTTACGTAACACAATTACGTACGCTTACTTCTGGCCGTGCAACTTCTACCATGGAATTCTCTCACTACAACGAAGCTCCGGCTAACGTTGCACAGGAGGTAATTGCTAAAGCAAAAGGTAAAACAGAAAAAGTTTAATAAAGATATATAGCTTAAAAGATGAGCCAAAGAATAAGAATAAAACTAAAATCGTACGACTTTAACTTAGTTGACAAGTCGGCCGAGAAAATTGTAAAAACGGTAAAGATGACGGGCGCTGTTATCAACGGTCCAATTCCTTTGCCTACTCACAAGCGTATCTTCACCGTGTTGCGTTCGCCCCACGTGAATAAGAAGCACCGTGAGCAGTTCCAGGTGAGCACGTACAAGCGCTTGCTGGACATTTACAGCTCATCCTCTAAAACCGTTGACGCGTTGATGAAGTTAGAACTTCCAAGCGGCGTTGAGGTTGAGATCAAAGTTTAGTTAGCTGTATCGGAAAAATAGAAAAATCGCGCCGAAGGCGTTCCTTCGGAATAAATAAATAGTAAATAAAAAATGTCTGGATTAATTGGTAAAAAAGTAGGAATGACCAGCTTCTTTGAGGCCTCTGGCAAGTATGTGCCATGCACTGTTATAGAAGTGGGTCCTTGCGTTGTTACGCAAGTAAAAACCAAGGAGAAAGACGGTTACGAGGCTTTGCAACTCGCTTTCGATGAGAAAAAAGAGAAACATACCTCCGGTGCCATGAAAGGTCACTTCGCGTTAGCGAAAACCACTCCTAAACGCAAATCTCATGAGTTCAAAGGCTTCGAAGAAGCAAAGAACTTAGGGGATGTGATCACTGTTGAACTTTTCGCCGAAGGCGATTTTGTGGATGTGGTGGGCACTTCAAAAGGTAAAGGTTTCCAGGGTGTGGTAAAACGTCATGGTTTCAGCGGTGTGGGTCACGCCAACAAATCGCACGGTCAGCATGATCGTGAGCGCGCTCCGGGTTCACTGGGTGCGTCATCAGATCCTGCACGTGTAATGAAAGGTATGCGCATGGGCGGCCACATGGGAAATACCCGCATTAAAATGCAAAACCTGAAAGTGGTAAAAATATTAGCTGAGAAGAACCTCCTTTTAGTAAAAGGCAGCATCCCCGGTTCTAATGGCTCTTACGTAACAATTGAGAAATAAGTCATGCAAGTAGAAATTTTAAATATCAGCGGAAAAAAGACCAGCAAAAAAGCTGAGTTGGTAGATGCTATCTACAACGTTGAGCCCAACGACCACTGTGTTTACCTGGATGTGAAACAACATCTGGCCAACAAACGTCAGGGTACGCATAAATCTTTAGAGCGCGCCGAGATCAACCGCACTACCAAGAAGCTGAAACGCCAAAAAGGTACCGGTGGGGCCCGCGCAGGTTCTATGAAATCTCCATTGTTCATTGGTGGGGGTCGCGTGTTCGGTCCAAAACCCCGCGATTACTCTTTCAAACTCAATAAAAAAGTGAAGATCGTTGCCCGTGTGTCGGCTCTTACATATAAAGCGAAAGAGAACGCCATCACCGTGGTAGAAGACTTCAACTTCGAAGCTCCAAAAACAAAGAACTTCATTGACCTGTTGAAGAACCTGAACCTCTCTGACAAAAAAACGCTTTTAGTGATGCCAAGCGCCAACGCGAACGTAGTTCTGTCGGCACGCAACATCCAGGGCGCGCAAGTGGTAAAAGCTTCTGACATCAATACGTATGATATCCTGAACGCGAACAACCTGATCATCGCAGAAGGTTCGATCAAGGAAATTGAAAACATTTTAAGCTAAGAACGCATGGAAGCATTAATAAAACCCATCATCACCGAAAAATACACTGCCGAAGCGGAAAAATTCAACCGTTATGGTTTTGTGGTGGATAAAAGGGCCAATAAATTAGAGATAAAAGCTGCCGTTGAAAAAATGTACGGTGTTAGCGTAGTAAAAGTGAATACCCAGCAATATGTGGGTAAAATCAAAATGCGCAACACAACACGTGGCCTGGCTATCGGTCGTGTGAACCGTAACAAAAAAGCGGTGGTAACCTTAAAGGAAGGCGATAAAATAGATTTTTACGCAAGTATATAATTAGTAAGAAAAAGAAACAATGGCACTAAAGAAACTAAGGCCCCTTACACCCGGACAGCGCTTTAAGCTGGTAAGTGATTACGCGGAAATTACTACCAGAAAACCTGAAAAAAGCCTCGTAAAACCACAGAAAAGATCTGGGGGTCGTAACGACACAGGAAAAATGACCATGCGCTATTTGGGCGGTGGACATAAAAAAGCTTACCGTGTGATCGATTTTAAACGCGATAAAGACGGAATTCCGGCTACTGTAAAAACCATCGAATACGATCCAAACCGTACCTCGCGCATCGCGCTGGTGTTCTACAAGGACGGAGAGAAGCGTTATATCATCGCTCCACAAGGTTTGCAGGTAGGCATGAAAGTAATGTCGGGCAAAAAAGCTACCCCCGAGGTTGGAAACACCCTGTTCTTATCAGATGTTCCATTAGGAACTATCATCCACAATATTGAATTACGTCCTGGTCAAGGTGCAGCATTAGCACGCAGCGCAGGTTCTTACGCGCAGCTTAACGCACGCGAAGGAAAATACGCGGTACTGCGCATGCCTTCCGGCGAGGTTCGTATGATCTTGGTTACCTGTAAAGCTACTATCGGCGCGGTTTCTAACCCCGACCATAACTTAGAATTATCAGGAAAAGCCGGCCGTAAACGCTGGTTAGGTCGTCGCCCACGTACGCGTGCGGTTGCCATGAACCCGGTAGATCATCCAATGGGTGGTGGTGAGGGTCGTGCATCAGGTGGTCACCCACGTTCACGCACAGGTGTTAAAGCAAAAGGATTGAAAACGCGTTATCCTAAAAAGGCTTCAAGCAAACACATTATCGAAAGAAGGAAAAAATAAAAATAATGTTTAATGGTCCAGACGATACTGTCTGGATTCATAACAAAAAACAAATAAAATGGCAAGATCACTAAAAAAAGGACCCTTTATCGACCACAACCTGGCCGGGAAAGTTGAGAAAATGAATGGCGGCGGAAAAAAATCTGTTGTTAAAACATGGGCGCGCCGCTCAACTATTCCACCCGAGTTTGTGGGTCACACGTTCGCAGTACATAACGGAGCTAAGTTCATCCCTGTTTATGTAACCGAAAATATGGTAGGACACAAATTGGGCGAGTTCGCCCCTACCCGTGTGTTTAAAGGTCACGCCGGACATAATAAAAAATAATATTAGATAACACATATCATGGGCAAAAGAAAAAGATTAGTAGCCGACGCTCGTAAAGAGGCTAATAAGAGCAAATACTTTGCGAAGTTGAACAACTGTCCTACTTCACCACGCAAAATGCGTATGGTGGCGGACCTGATCCGTGGCCAGGAAGTTTACAAGGCTCTGAACATACTCAAGTTCAACACCAAGCACCCCGCTAAACGCCTTGAGAAATTATTAACTTCTGCGATCTCCAACTTCGAGCAGAAGACCGGTGGAAAACCCGAAGAAAATAGTTTATTCGTTACCGAAGTGATGGTAGACAGCGCGTTGATGATGAAACGCATGCTGCCTGCACCACAGGGGCGCGCTTACCGTTTAAGGAAGCGTTCTAACCACGTAACATTAGTAATAGGTTCAAAAACTTCAACAAAATAAAATGGGACAAAAAGCAAATCCGATAGGCATTCGTTTAGGTATCATCAAGGGTTGGGATTCTAACTGGTTTGGTGGAAATGATTATTCTGAAAAACTGGTGGAAGATCAGAACCTGCGTAAATATTTAAAAGCGCGTCTGCCCAAAGGCAGCATCTCTAAAATTGTAATTGAGCGTACACTGAAGCTCATTACCGTTACCATACACACCGCGCGTCCCGGCATCATCATCGGTAAAGGCGGTAAGGAAGTTGACAAATTGAAAGAGGAGCTGAAAAAAGTTACCAAGAAAGAAATTCAGATCAATATATTCGAGATCAAACGCCCGGAATTAGACGCGCGTTTGGTTGCTGACAGCATTGCACGCCAGATCGAGGGACGTATCTCTTATCGCCGCGCCGCAAAGATGTCGATCGGTTCTACCATGCGTATGGGCGCCGAGGGCATCAAAATTAAAGTATCAGGCCGCTTAGCCGGTGCGGAGATCGCACGTTCTGAGTGGTACAAAGAGGGACGTACTCCGTTACATACGTACCGCGCTGATATTGATTACGCCGTGGGTGAAGCCCTTACTTCTTACGGTTTGATCGGTGTTAAGGTCTGGATCTGTAAAGGTGAGATCTACGGTAAACGTGATCTTTCTCCTAACCAGGGAATGGGCAAAGACAAAAAACGCGACAACGAAAAAGGTGGTAATCCTCAACCTAAGTTCGGCGGCCGCGGTGGCAAAAAGAGAAGGGACGAGAACGAAGGTTAATTTTTAGAACAGTATTAAGAAGATAATATCATGTTACAACCAAAAAGAACGAAATACAGGAAAATGCACAAAATGAAAATGAAGGGCAACGCCAAACGCGGCGATACCCTTGCATTTGGTTCATTTGGCATTAAGGCGCAGGAAGAGTGCTGGGTTACGGCCCGCCAGATCGAAGCCGCGCGTGTGGCCATTACCCGTTTCATGAAACGTGAAGGACAGGTTTGGATCCGCATCTTCCCGGATAAACCTATCACCAAGAAGCCTGCAGAGGTAAGGATGGGTAAAGGTAAAGGTAACCCCGAGCTTTGGGTAGCTCCTGTAAAAGCGGGACGCATCCTGTTTGAGGCAGAAGGTGTGCCTATCGCAACCGCAAAAGAAGCACTGCGTTTAGCCGCTCAGAAATTACCGGTTACCACCAAGTTCATTGTGCGTAACGATTATCACGAAGAAAAAGTTATTAAATAAGTTTAGAAATGAAACAGAAAGACATTGAAGCACTTTCGATCCAGGAATTGAAAGAGAAATTAAAAGATGAGAAAGGCGGCCTCGAAAAGATGCGCCTCAATCATAAGATCTCTCCCGTTGAGAATCCTATGACCATCCGTGTAGCGCGTAAACTGGTGGCCCGCTTAAGCACCGAGCTTACCAAAAAGAACAAAGCTTCGAAATAAACTTGTCCTGAACCGGTTTCAGGAACTAATTAAGTAAAAAGAAAATGGAAAATACAGCAACAGCAGCAACCGAAACAAGAAACTTCCGCAAAGAAAAAGTGGGCGTGGTTACCAGCAACAAGATGACCAAGTCAATCGTAGTTGCGGTTGAACGTAAAGTGAAACACGCGAAATACGGGAAGTTCCTTAACAAAACCTCCAAATTCGTTGCGCACGACGAAAAGAACGAGTGCAACATCGGAGATACAGTACGCATCATGGAAACCCGTCCTTTGAGCAAAACAAAGAACTGGCGCCTGGTAGAGATCATAGAAAGAGCTAAGTAAATGGTTAATCGTTGTTGGTTGATCGTTAAAGGAAACCACGAACAACCAATAACAAATAACGAATAACATAAAAATAAAATGGTACAGAACGAATCAAGATTAACAGTAGCAGATAACAGCGGAGCAAAAGAAGTGCTGGTTATTCGCATCCTGGGCGGCACCAAAAGGCGCTATGCTTCAGTAGGCGATAAAATTGTAGTTACCGTAAAGCACGCTTTACCTTCAGGCAACGTAAAAAAAGGAACAGTTTCTAAAGCGGTGGTAGTACGTACCGCGAAGGAGATCCGCCGCGCCGATGGTTCTTACATCCGCTTCGACGATAACGCCTGCGTATTGATCAACGCTACCGACGAGCTGCGCGGTACACGTATCTTCGGCCCTGTGGCACGTGAGTTACGCGAAAAACAATTCAGCAAGATCATCTCATTAGCACCCGAAGTGCTATAATATAAAAGTGAAATGGAAAAGAAAGTAAAATTCAAATTAAAGAAAGGCGACCTGGTTCGCGTGATCTCCGGCGAATCAAAAGGCCAGGAAGGCAAGATCCTCAGCATCGATACCAAAAAGCATCGTGTTTTGATCGAAGGTGTTAACATGGTGTCGAAACACAGTAAGCCCAGCGCTAAAAATACCAACGGCGGTATCGTAAAGCAGGAAGGGTCTATTCATGTCTCTAACCTCATGTACGTTGAGAACGGCAAAACAGTTCGTATCGGCCGCTCTATCGACGAAAAAACAGGGAAAATAGTTCGTATCTCTAAAGCAAGTAAAGAAGTAATCAAGTAATGGCAACAACAAAATATATCCCAAGGCTTAAAACAAGGTACCAGGCAGAAGTGGTACCGGCCTTAAAAGAAAAATTCAAATTCTCATCCGTGATGCAGGTTCCGAAACTGGAGAAGATCTGTATCAACCAGGGTGTAGGCGACGCCGTATCCGATAAGAAACTTATCGAAAGCGCCGTAAAGGAAATGACCATGATCACCGGCCAGAAGGCCGTGGCCACTCATTCTAAAAAGGATATCTCAAACTTTAAATTACGTAAAGGTGTGGCCATCGGCGTTCGTGTAACGCTGCGCGGCAATACCATGTACGAATTTTTAGATCGTTTGATCTCCGCTTCCCTCCCACGTATCCGTGATTTCAAAGGTATCAACGCCAAAGGTTTTGATGGCCGCGGAAATTACACACTGGGTATACCCGAGCAGATCATCTTCCCCGAGATCGATATCGATAAAGTGACCAAGATGAATGGTATGGACATCACTTTTGTTACCACCGCTAAAAACGATGATGAGGCAAAAGCATTATTAAGCGAATTCGGATTTCCGTTCAAAAAATAAAAGATAGAGATGGCAAAAGAATCAATGAAAGCCCGCGAGGTAAAAAGAAAAAAACTCGCAGACAAATACGCCGCAAAGCGTAAAGAATTAAAAGAAGCAGGAGACTGGGATGGGTTGCAAAAACTTCCCCGCGGCTCTTCACCGGTACGCCAGCGTAACCGCTGCAAACTAACCGGTCGTCCACGTGGTTACATGCGCACCTTCGGCATCAGCCGTGTAACCTTCCGTGAAATGGCTTTATTTGGTCTGATCCCGGGTGTAACTAAATGTAGCTGGTAAAAAAAGAAACAGAAAGACAATATTGTTAAACGCATAATTGTCCCGCGAAGCAGGACAACATGCTAAAACCAAAAAAATGACAGATACCATATCAGATTACCTTACACGCGTAAGGAACGCTATCAAAGCGAATCACAGGGTTGTTGAAATTCCTTCATCAAACCTCAAGAAAGAAATTACAAAAATTCTTTTTGAAAAAGGTTATATCCTTAACTACAAGTTTGAAACAACAGAGAACCACCAGGGCCTGATCAAGATCGCCCTGAAGTATCATCCTGTTACCAAGCAATCGGCCATTCGCCAGTTGCTGCGCGTATCCAGGCCGGGTCTGCGTAAGTATAGCGGCGTTACCACTATGCCACGCGTGTTGAACGGACTGGGAGTTGCTATTTTATCAACTTCAAAAGGTATTATGACCGACAAAGAAGCGAAAACGCAGAATGTTGGCGGGGAAGTACTTTGTTACATTTATTAATAGAAGGAGGAAACAAATCATGAGTCGTATAGGAAATTTAGCGATACCGGTGCCACAAGGAGTTGAAGTAAAGATCGACAAGAGCACGGTTACCGTAAAAGGCAAGAAAGGCACTTTAACGCAGTCTTTCGACCCTGATATGAACATCAAACAGGAAGGCACTGAACTTTTAGTTAGCCGCCCAACCGAACAAAAACGTCACAAAGCATTGCACGGTTTAACCCGCGCTTTGATAGCCAATATGGTAAAAGGCGTTTCTGATGGTTACAAGACCGAGCAGGAATTAGTGGGTGTAGGTTACCGCGCCAGCAACAAAGGACAGATCCTTGAGCTGAGCTTAGGCTACTCGCACAACGTAATGTTCGAACTTCCGACCGAAATAAAAGTAACTACTGTTACAGAAAAAGGTCAGAACCCGAAGATCATTTTAGAAAGTTCTGATAAGCAACTGATCGGTATGGTGGCTGCCAAGATCCGCTCCCTGCGTAAGCCTGAGCCTTACAAAGGAAAAGGTATCAAGTTCACCGGCGAGATCTTACGTCGCAAAGCAGGTAAATCGGCATCTAAAGCATAATTAAATTAAAAATGGGAGCTCCGCCAAAACGGAACTCATAAAATAAAGAACATGGGACTGAACAAAGAACAAAGAAGGAACCGCATCCACAAAAGGATCCGTAAAAAAGTGTCGGGAGACGCTAAGGCACCACGCCTGGCTATTTATCGCAGCAACGTGGCCATCTACGCGCAACTGATCGACGATCGCAGCGGTAAAACGCTTGCTGCCGCAAGCTCTCTCGAAAAAGAGATCAAAGCAGCAAAAGCGCCTAAATCAGAGTTAAGCCGCATGGTGGGTAAAGCCATCGCCGCTAAAGCCAAAGCTGCCGGTATCGAAACAGTGGTTTTCGACCGCGGAGGTTACCTGTATCACGGCCGTGTTAAAGCCCTGGCAGAAGGCGCTCGTGAAGGTGGATTGAAATTCTAATTATCATATTAAACAGAATAAGAAATGTCAAAAGAAGTTGTAAAAAGAGTAAAGTCGGCCGAGATCGAGTTAAAAGACAGGTTGGTTGCCATTAACCGTGTTACCAAAGTAACCAAAGGTGGTCGCCACTTCAGCTTTGCAGCCATCGTGGTTGTAGGGAACGAAAAAGGTGTAGTAGGCTTCGGCTTAGGAAAAGCCAACGAGGTTACTGACGCGATAAGCAAAGGTATCGACGACGCGAAAAAGAACCTGGTGAAGGTTTCTATGTTCAGCTCTACCGTTCCGCACGAAGAGAACGGTAAGTTCGGCGGTTCACGCGTGTTCTTAAAGCCTGCCGCTCCCGGTACCGGTGTAATTGCCGGTGGTGCGATGCGCGCGGTGTTAGAGAGCGTAGGTATCAAAGACGTACTTGCGAAATCAAAAGGAAGCTCAAACCCGCACAACGTGGTAAAAGCAACCCTTGATGCCCTGATGAAAATGCGCGATCCTATCACCGTAGCACAACAACGCGGCATTTCATTGAATAAAGTGTTTAACGGTTAATATATAAGCGATGAGCAAAGTTAAGATCACACAAATAAAAAGCGCCAGCGGACAAACAGCCCGTCAACGCGCAAACCTACAGGCACTGGGCATCAAAAAAATGCACAACCCTATAGAAAAAACGGTTACCCCGCAAATTACCGGGATGATCAAAAAAGTACAGCATTTATTAAAAGTAGAAAATATTTAACATGAACTTAAACAATCTAAAACCTGCTAAAGGTTCAGTAAAAACTAACTACCGTCGCGGACGCGGACAGGGTTCAGGTGGTGGCGGAACAGCTACCCGTGGTCACAAAGGTGCCCAGTCGCGCAGCGGTTACTCACGCAAACGTGGTTTCGAAGGTGGACAGATGCCCTTACAGCGTCGTGTGCCGAAATTCGGTTTCAAGAACATCAACCGTGTAGAGTATGTAGGTATTAATTTGGATGCGATCCAGAGATTGGCTGATGCCAAGAAACTGTCTGAGATCACTCCTGAAGTATTAATGAAAAATGGTTTAGCTTCTAAAACAGACCTTATCAAGGTTCTGGGCCGTGGCGAACTGAAATCAAAAGTGGACGTTAAAGCACATGCTTTCTCTGCGACAGCTCAAAAGGCTATCGAGGCAAAAGGCGGTTCTGCAACTACATTAGCTTAATCTATGAAGAAATTTATCTCAACAGTACAAAACATCTGGAGGATCGAGGAGCTTAAGCAGCGCATACTGCTTACCCTGGGTCTGATCCTGATCTACCGTTTGGGTTCGTACGTTGTACTGCCTGGTGTTGACGCGGGAGCGTTGGCCGAGGCGCGCAGCAATGCAGACCAAAGCGGTATCCTCGCGCTGATCAACATTTTCGCGGGTGGCGCGTTCAGCCGCGCTTCTATCTTCGGTTTGGGTATCATGCCTTACATCACAGCTTCGATCATCATCCAGCTGTTGGGTATGGCTGTCCCCTACTTCCAGAAGATGCAGAAGGAAGGCGAAAGCGGCCGTAAGAAGATCAACCAGTACACGCGTTTCCTAACCGTGGCAGTAACCGCTGTGCAGGCGCCGGGCTACATCGCTACCCAGATCACGAACTACGCGGGTGTTGTTCCTAACGCAACCTCTTTCTGGTATATTCAAAGCATCCTGATCCTTGTAACCGGTACCATTTTCGTAATGTGGCTGGGTGAGAAGATCACCGACCGCGGTATCGGTAACGGTATCTCATTGCTCATCATGATCGGTATCATCGCACGTTTGCCTTTCGCGTTCTTCTCGGAGTTAAGTCACCGTTTGGAATCACAAGGCGGCGGTTTGATCATGTTCCTTTTAGAGATCGTGTTCCTCATCGCTGTGATCATCTCTTGTATCCTGCTCGTTCAGGGAACGCGCCGTATACCGGTGCAGTTTGCCAAGAAGATCGTGGGTAACAAGCAATATGGTGGAGTTCGCCAGTATGTTCCTTTAAAAGTGAACGCTGCGGGTGTAATGCCTATCATCTTCGCGCAGGCTATCATGTTCATCCCGGCGGCTATCGCGCAGATGAGCAGCAGCAAGGCGGGGGGTGTCTTAAGCACATTCACCAACCACTTCAGCTTCTGGTACAACGCTGTCTTCGCTATCCTCATCATTCTCTTTACCTATTTCTATACCGCTATCATGATCAACCCAAATCAATTGGCTGACGACATGAAGCGTAACGGAGGTTTCATTCCCGGTGTTAAACCCGGTAAAGCAACCGCGGCGTTCATCGACCAGGTTATGTCGCGCATCACTTTACCCGGCTCTATCTTCCTCGCTTTGGTGGCTATCATGCCGGCCTTCGCGATGCGTTTAGGGATCACCAACGAATTCGCCAACTTCTACGGAGGAACTTCATTGCTCATCCTCGTAGGTGTGGTATTAGATACATTACAACAGATCGAAAGCTACTTGTTGAACCGTCACTACGATGGGTTAATGAAGAGTGGACGAATTAAAGGCAGGGCTCCGGCCATGCAGGTTCAAAGCTAACAGGGAGAGAAAAAGGAATGGCAAAACAGTTAGCAATTGAGCAGGATGGTACGATCGTAGAAGCGTTGAGTAACGCGATGTTCCGTGTGCAGTTAGAGAATGGGCATGAAGTGATCGCCCACATCTCCGGAAAGATGCGCATGCACTACATTAAAATACTCGTGGGAGATAAAGTAAAATTAGAAATGTCTCCCTACGACCTAACAAAAGGAAGAATAACATTAAGGTATAAATAACTAGAAAAATGAAAGTTAGAGCATCCATCAAAAAACGCAGCGCCGATTGTAAGATCGTTCGCCGTAAGGGTAAATTGTACATCATCAACAAGAAGAACCCAAAGTTTAAACAAAGACAGAAATAATAATATTTAAATAAATAAAAATGGCAAGGATAGCAGGTATAGATCTACCAAAGAACAAGCGCGGAGAAATCGGGTTAACCTACGTTTACGGCATCGGTCGTAGCAGGGCTCAAATGATCCTCACCGCATGCGGTATCGACTTAAACAAAAAAGTTAACGAATGGAGCGATGCCGAGCAGAACGCCATCCGTAAGATCATCAACGAAGGCTTTAAAGTGGAAGGCGCGCTTCGCTCTGAAACGCAGCTTAACATTAAACGTCTTACTGATATCGGTACTTACCGCGGTTCACGTCACCGCAACGGTCTTCCGGTTCGCGGTCAACGCACCAAGACCAACGCGCGTACGCGTAAGGGTCGTCGTAAGACAATTGCTAACAAGAAAATGGCAACCAAGTAATAAATTTATCCCGGCGAAGGTCTGGGTCTCATAATAAAAGTAAAATAAAAAATGGCAAAACAACAGGAACAGAAAGGTGGAGCATCTCCCTCAGCAAAAACAGCATCGAAGAAACGCGTTGTAAAGGTTGAAGCAGTAGGCGAAGCGCATATCAATGCTACCTTTAACAATATCATCATTTCCCTCACCAACATGAGTGGCCAGGTGATCTCTTGGTCAAGCGCCGGTAAAATGGGCTTCCGCGGTTCTAAAAAGAACACTCCTTACGCCGCTCAAATGGCAGCGCAGGATTGCGGTAAAGTAGCATTCGACGCGGGGCTGCGTAAAGTAAAGATCTATGTAAAAGGCCCGGGCGGCGGACGTGAGTCGGCTATCCGCAGCTTAGGAACCGTAGGCATCGAAGTGACCGAGATCATGGACATCACTCCTATCCCGCACAACGGTTGCCGTCCTCCTAAAAAACGCCGTGTATAGTAAACAAAATCGTAAATAATAAAATCGTAAATAAAAGAAAATGGCAAGATATACTGGCCCCAAATCAAAAATAGCAAGGAAATTCAAAGAGCCCATCTTTGGTCCAGACAAAGCATTAGAGAAAAAACCATACCCTCCCGGGCAGCACGGCTTAGCTAAGAAGCGCAGCAAAGTGAGCGAGTATGGCGTACAGTTGGCTGAAAAACAAAAAGCCAAATATACTTATGGTATCCTCGAGCGCCAGTTCGAACGCATGTTCGATCTCGCTAAGAAGACCAAAGGACTAACCGGTGAGGTGTTACTGCAACTTTGCGAATCGCGTTTAGATAACGTGGTGTACCGCTTAGGCATCTCTCCTTCGCGCTCCGGCGCCCGTCAATTGGTGGGTCACCGTCACATCACTGTGAACGGAGAAATAGTGAATATCGCTTCTTACCTGGTAAAACCCGGAGATGTAGTTGCTGTTCGCGAAAAATCAAAATCACACGAAGCCATTGTTAACGCGGTAACCGGCGCTACCAACAAATACGCGTGGCTCGATTTCGATGCCAAACATATGACCGGTAAGTTCATCAACCGTCCCGACAGGCAACAGATCCCCGAGAACATCAAGGAACAGCTTATTGTGGAGTTGTACTCTAAATAATAAACTGCTCGCTTCAGCTCTCAATCAGATTCTAATAACAACAATTAAAAAATATATAACATGGCAATATTAAACTTCCAACGCCCCGATAAAGTGATCATGCTTAATTCGAACGACTCAGAAGGTCAATTCGAGTTCCGTCCTTTAGAGCCGGGTTTTGGTATAACCATTGGTAACTCGCTTCGCCGTATCCTTTTGTCGTCTTTAGAAGGTTTTGCCATCTCTTCCGTGAAAATTGAAGGTGCCGACCACGAGTTCTCTACCATCAAAGGCGTTACTGAAGATGTTACTGAGATCGTTCTGAACTTAAAACAGATCCGTTTCAAAAAACAGATCGACAACCACGATTTCGAAAAAGCTACCTGTACTTTCTCCGGCAAAGACACGATCACTGCCGGCGACCTTGGAAAATTCCTGAATGGTTTCATGGTATTGAACCCTGACCTGGTTGTTGCACATTGCGAGAACAACGCCAAAGTAAAGATGGAGATCACCATCAACAAAGGCCGTGGATATGTACCTGCAGAAGATAATAAGCCAAGCAACGCTTCGCACGGTTTAATTCCTATCGATTCTATCTACACCCCTGTGAAGAACGTGAAATACTTCGTAGAGAACTACCGTGTAGAACAAAAAACCGACTACGAAAAACTGATCGTTGAAATTACAACCGACGGCTCTGTACATCCGAAAGACGCTTTGAAAGAAGCGGCTAAAATTCTGATCCACCACTTTATGCTGTTCAGCGATGAGCGCATCACGCTGGATACAGAAGATAAGAAGAAAGAGAACGAATTCGACGAGCATACTTTACACATGCGTCAATTACTGAAAACCAAATTGGTTGACCTCGATCTTTCTGTTCGCGCGCTGAATTGCTTAAAAGCCGCTGACGTTGAGACCTTAGGTGAACTGGTTGCTTTCAATAAGAACGACCTGTTGAAGTTCCGCAACTTCGGTAAGAAATCACTTACTGAGTTGGAAGACCTCATTGCGGCAAAAGGCCTGCAGTTTGGAATGAACGTAGGAAAATACATGTTAGACAAAGAATAGTAAGATTTACAATTTAGTTATTTACGATTTGAACATTGACGGGATCGTGAACTAAAGAAAAAATAAAAAAAACGTCAATCATAAAATTGTCAATTCAAAATGAGACACGGAGATAAAATAAACAATTTAGGCCGCACCAGTTCACACCGTAAGGCGATGCTGGCAAATATGGCTTGCTCGCTTATTGAGCACAAGCGCGTATTTACAACCGTTGCAAAAGCAAAAGCATTGCGCGTGTATGTAGAACCGCTCATCACCAAAAGTAAAGAGGACACTACAGGCAGCCGCCGCGCCGTTTTTTCATACCTGAAAAGCAAATCAGCGGTATCTACCCTGTTCAAGGAGATCTCTCCAAAAGTAGCAGATCGTCCGGGTGGATACACCCGCATCATCAAAACCGGTTTCCGTCCTGGAGACGCGGCCGATATGGCGATGATCGAGCTGGTTGACTTCAACGAAATGTACAGCAACAACAAAAAGGCTGCCGGTGCAGAAACCAAGAAGAAAACCACCCGTCGCGGTAAAAGCAAAAAGACCGAAGCGAAAGCTGAGGGTGAGACCAAAACAGAAGAGTAATCACATCTTTCCTATAAATAAAAACCCCGCCCGCAAGGCGGGGTTTTTTGTTTCTTGAATTATTACTATCTTGCATTTAAATACTTCTGCATGAAAAAATATACTTTTTTTATTCTCGTACTTCTTTCCTTAAGATCCTTTACACAGGTCATCAGCACCGCGGCAGGTACCGGAACCGCAGGTTACACCGGCGATCTCGGTCCCGCTACATTTGCCCAGGTCAATAGCGTACATGGCATCTGTCGCGGCAGCTTCGGTAGTTATTATTTTTGTGACCTTGGAAATTATGTAGTGCGTAAGGTGAATATTTCGGGAATGATCACCACCTTCGCCGGTAATGGATTGGGTGGCTATAGCGGCGATGGAGGCCCAGCCACTTCAGCCGAACTATATCAGCCAATAGCGTTGGCAGTAGACGACACCGGTAACGTTTATATTGCCGATAGCTGGAATCATGCCATCCGCAAAGTAAACACTCTTGGAAACATCAGCACCGTTGCGGGCACCGGTATCCAGGGATACAGCGGCGATACAGGCCCCGCCACTTCCGCACAATTGAGCGAACCACACGGCGTTGCATTCGATACATTAGGTAACCTTTATATAGCCGATTTTGGCAATCATCGCATCCGTAAGGTCAGCAACACAGGTATAATAACTACAATTGCAGGTAACGGAACTCCCGGGTTCAGCGGAGATGGAGGACCCGCATCTACTGCCCTCCTTGATAATCCGCAAAGTATTGCGATAGATAGTCTTCAAAACATTTATATTGCCGATTACATGAACGAACGCGTGCGGATGATCAATACTTCAGGGGTGATCAGCACATTCGCCGGTGACGGCACCTCCGGTGGCGCCGGTGATGGCGGGCCGGCTATACTTGCACAATTGAACGGGATTGCCGCCTTATCATTCGACAAACAGGGAAATCTTTACATGGCCGACGAATACAACCATGCCATACGGATGGTCAATTCATGGGGCATTATCAGCACAGTGGCAGGCGGCGTTTTTGGATATGGATTGGATGGCGAACCGGCTGTGGGTACTTCCTTGCGTTATCCCCGCGGCGTTGCTGCCGACGATATGGGCAATTTTTTCATCTCGGAATGGGGAACCGATAGGATCCGCTTCGTCTGCACCACGCCGGACAGCATTTCGGGTACTGTGCTTCAACCAAGTTTAAACCCGGTGAATGGCGGACAGGTGTACGTGTACCGCGAGGCACTTACCCATAATGGATACATGGATACGGCCGGTTATGCAAACATCAATGCCAACGGAACTTACTCTTTCGGACAACTGCCTTATGGGAATTATTTTGTGCAGGCTGTGCCTGCCCTTAGCTACACCAACGGCGTTAGCTCTTACTACAGTTATAAAACACCAAATTACCGCTGGGATTCGGCCACCATCGTAACGCACCACGGCTGCAGACTCACGCCAAGCTACGGGGTTGATATTACCATTACAGAATTTACTCCCGGAACCGGAAGCGGCATGATAAGCGGAAATGTTACCGCCTTACCCGGTTACGGAACCCGCTATGGAAATAACGGAATACTGGGTGCGCCACTAAAAGGTGTTGATGTAAAACTCGGTAGAAATCCAGGAGCTTCAGCCGCCGCGCGTACCACCACAGATAACGCCGGAGATTACAGCTTCACAGGACTTGACACAGGCAGTTATTACATCTTTGCCGACATACCCAATTTTGGTATGGACACCATCCTCATTGTAAATCTCACAACTATCAATCCTAACAGCGTGGGTAACAATTATTGTGTAGACTCCATGCTGGTTTACTCTTGCCTGGGCACAACCGGCATCCCTGGCGCGCGCGGGTTTGCCTTAACAGCATTTCCTAACCCATTTAACGGGATCGTTACTTTACACGGTGCCGGAGAATTAGGAAATGTAATTGTGTACAACACACTAGGAGAAATTATCCTTCAAACCAAAGTAAAAGACTCTCAATTACAACTCGATCTTAGCAACAAACCAACCGGCATGTACCTCATACAGGTACAAGGACACAGCTTGAAACTCATCAAAGAATAAGGCTGCTAAAATTCCCCTCCTTCTCAAGGAGGGGCTTTTCCGTGAGGGAAAGCGGGGTGGTCGGCTGCTAAATTATCGCCCTTTCCCAAAGGGACCACTATGTGGCAAAGGGGATCGTCATAGCAATCCCGCAAGGCGGGATGCTGGCGAGGGGGTGGGCTGTTCTGTGTCCCCCGCCGGAGGGGGTGGCGCGAAGCGACAGGGGAGGACGGCTGTTCCCATACTTCTACATTTCAGCATAATACCCTATCTTTAATCTATGAAAAAACAACTACAACTACTAGCCTACTGCATACTCCTTACTGCCTACTGCTTAGCCCAGGGCCCCAACGCCATTTGGGAAGACCAAATAAACGGCGGATACAAGTACGTACGTTTTAATTCTGTTACCGGCGTAAAGACCACGGTGGCCAATTTGCCTCCTATGGTGGGTTTTGTTGCAGCGGATGCCTCGGCTTCCAATCCCGACATGAATTATTATTATTTCATCGCGCAAACCAATACCAATAAAATTCTCTATACCCTTAACCGCTCGAGCGGGGCGATCGTATACAGCCCGGTGATCACCAACACCGTGGTGGGTATTGAATACAACTGCGCCGATTCCATGCTTTACGGCATACAGGTAAATGGCAACTCCTACAATTTCGTAAAAGTCGACCCGGTAACGGCAACCACAACCACCGTAGCCGGCATTGCCAACATGATGGGTTACGTAGGTGGAACCTTCAGCCTGGACCTGGCGGCACAAACCTATACGTATCGCGCGCTTACAAGCACTGTCTTTGTATTGCGCACGCTTAATGTAAAAACAGGTGCTGTTGTTGCCAATAATACCTTTGCCGATAACATACGCGGCATGAAATACTCGCCCACCGATAACAAAACCTATGGTTTGTGGGACGATAACGGCGTTTACAAACTGGAGGATCTCGACGTAATGACGGGTACCCACAGCACGGTAATGAGTTACACAGCCATTATTCCCGGCTTTTACGGAGAAAATACCAGCATCAACCAGAATGGCGAGTACACCTTCCGCGGTTTCGATGCTAACAACAATCCCGCGCTTTTTACCTTGGATGTAACTACAGGAGCTATTTTGTATCAAAACAGCACCAGCGATAACGCCGTTGGCTTTGAAGAACCAACCTGTGTGACCGCTTCAACTTCTCTAAATGCAATTTCGACCGAAAGGAGCCCCCTATTCTACCCCAACCCGGCAAGCAACATCATTCACCTGGAAGAGCCGGCGATACTTTACAACAGTCTCGGAGAAAAAGTCCTTGAGATCAAAACCAAAACAGCCGATCTCTCCTCTATGCCCCGCGGTATTTATTTTGTTAAGAGTTATGATGAAGGTTCTTCACTCTTCACTAAACTCATGCTGCAGTAAGTATTCCTTCCAACAACAAGCGCTGTACAAAGTACAGGTATTCAAAACAAAAATGTTCTGAAAATGTATCGGCCCGATTTTTCGAACGGTGATCGAAAGAATTGCGCGCTGCATGGCCGTCCGCCCCGATAGCTATCGGGACCGGGTGGCCCCGTGCGATTTGCCATCGGAACGGCCTTGATTTCTCATATGTTTGTCCTAAATTTAAACTAGGAAGGAGAAGAATGAGAG
>CAYLVB010000012.1:18166-168743 GCA_964387075.1 uncultured Flavobacteriaceae bacterium | reverse complement strand
ATAGCAAATATAGAAAATTTGCGATTTTGCTTGCATATCAACACAGAATCTTTTGCCTGCCCGGCACCGTAGCGTTAATGCGGGGTTACTTTTCTTCATCAAGGAAGAAAAGTAAGCGAGGCTGCTTGCAACGGGAGGCTCTTCGAAAAAATAAGCCTGTACTTCGTAGAGCCACCGCGCTGGTCACACACGTCGGTCACAAAAGGTTGGTCACAAAACGCTCATCACTCAAAAACGGTCACAAAACGCTCATCACGCACCGCAAGTCACGCAACGCCAATCACACACAAACAGCTCGCCAGCTTTCCGCTTCACAGAAATGCTTTGGCGGCGCCCTTAAAGGGCTACAATTTAATACAAACAGCCTAATTTTTCTTAACTTGTGTTTCAATACCCAATGTCATGGAATTCAATTTCTCAGAAAAATACATTTTAGAGAACGAGCACGTACTCCTGCGCCCGCTCGAAATGAGCGACGTATCCAACCTGCTTAGCATTTCCTTCAGCGAGCCGGATATCTTCCGCTTCTCCCTCGTTCAACCTATTGGAGAGGAGAGCCTGCGCAAATACATTCAAAGTACCCTTGAGGCCCGCGGCAAAAAACAAGAGTATCCATTCATAGTTTACGACAAGAAAAAGCAAAAGTACGCGGGCAGTACCCGTTTTTACGACATACAATTGCCCTGGCGGACCTTACAGCTGGGTTATACATGGTATGGCAAAGAGTTCCAGGGTACGGGGCTCAACAAAAACTGCAAATATCTTCTACTTGAATTCGCTTTCGAAAAACTCGATCTGCTTCGTGTAGAATTTCGGGCCGACAACAACAACGCCCGCAGCATAGCCGCCATGAAAAGTATAGGTTGTACCGTAGAAGGCGTCCTGCGCCAAAACGTCCCCACCGCCGACGGCGGTCGCAGGGATAGTATTGTATTGAGCATTCTGCAGGATGAGTGGTTCAAAAGTGTAAAACAAAGTCTGACGAATAGGTTAAAGTAAAAACCGCCCCATTATAAGGGCGGTCTTTCAAAATTGACCTCACTGGTCACGTCTGCTAAAAGTAGTTGTTCACCGCGAACTCATACTGCTCAATAAAAAGCTTCTTATAGGCAGTAATGTTGTTCTGCTCATAGAACAGGATCATCGCCTTTTTATAATCCGCGGGTGTAACGCTTCGGTAAGAAAGCGGGCAATACCCGTTCTTGATCAGGATCGCGTTCCCTAAAATACGGCCCGTGCGTTTATTCCCATCCTCAAAAGGCTGAATGTAAGAGATAAAAAGCACGGCCAACATAGCTTTCTCAAACACGTTCTTTTTCTGATTGATGAGGGTGCACATCCTTTCCAGGAACTCCCGAACCTGAAACTCATTATCGGGCGGACGATAGATCGTACCCGTAATGCCAACCGGCCTTTTGCGCAGGTTACGGCTAACGCCCAGGTCTTTGATCAATAAACTGTGTAGACCTTCAATGGCCGATATCCTCAGGTGCTTCATGCTGATGCGTCCGCTGTAAATATATTCCAGCGCCACTTTATGGTTCAGCAACATAAGGGCATCCAGTTTGCTTTTTCCGGGAGCCGGTATTTTATCGACAAACAGCAATTCGGTCTCCAGGAGAGAATAGGTATTTCCCTCGATCTGTGAAGATTTCCAGCTAAGTTCAATAGTAAGACGCTCCACTTCCTTTTTAAAGAGCACAGGACTTATCTTCTTTATTTTTTGTGCATGCGTTTTTTGCAGCTGCTCAAGAAAAAGGTTTTCGCGGGCTGTAAATACCGTGATGTTCTTCAGCGTTTTAAATATTTCCGGGTTGAATTCAGCTTGCGCGTTGCGACTATCTATCTCTTTGTTGAAATAGGTTTCAGCCATGCCTTCATTCAAAAGCATAGCGCCTTCAGCCAGGTTATAACGCGTATTACGTCCTTTACCGTAGCGCAGTAACGCTCCGCTCTCAACCAACGAAGCAAGATCACGGTTCAAAGTAGGAACAGAAATAGCGCCACTGAAAAGCTCCATGATACGGGATATAGAACTCCCCGGCTCAGATCCAACGATCCGTAAGATCTCATTATGTCTTTCCAAAACCTTCATTTCCTCTCACAAAGATACAACTTTCCTATCAAAGTGATAGAAAAACCAAAATTTTTGATAGGATTATTTTCCCACAAAAAAACCGCCCTGTTTACAGGGCGGTTTTTTTTCTAATGTACTGTTTCTTATACTTCCTTACTCCTTGATCATCCTCGTCTGCGCGCTGTTAAGGCCATCGGTTACCCGGATGATATACATGCCGGGGCGTTTGTCGAGGAAATAAAGTTCATTGGTTCCTTCCTGCACTTCTCCTTCGTAAACAACCTCGCCCAGGATATTGGTTACGGTAAGTTTTGCCTGGGTACCTACCTGGATAAATACATGTCCGTCGTTCGGGTTCGGATACACACCCAGCGATATGCCACCCATGGGCTCGATACTGCGATTCATTTCTTCACTTTGGTTACCCATCAGAGAAGCCGCGGTAGTTACCGTACAGGCCGGGCCATAAGCCAGCCATGCGCCGCCCACGTAAGCCGCCACTTTCACGCTGTAGTTCCTGCTAACCGTTACACCGGTTACCCAGTTCATCTGGAAATTCGTAAGATTATTGCCGCGGGTGTATATATATACGTTACTATTCCCAACATCTGTTACCTCGTAGCGGTAGTTCGTGGCGCCGGTGATAGCGTCGCAACTCATGACCTGTGCGAACGAAGTCTGAACGATATTGCACGAACCATTTGCCAGTTTGGTAGTTGGAATAGCAGGTGTAGTTATGTTACAGGCAGCACCATAGGGCGTCCAGCTGCCTCCTACCAGGGCGGCGATCCTTACTGTATAGGTCTTACCGTAAGTAGCAAACGTGGTCCAGTTCATCTGGAAGTTATTGATGTTATTACCTCTCAGGTAATAGTAATAGGTATTCGTACTGTTATCCTTCAACTCCCAGCTGTAATTGGTGGCTCCTGTCACTGTAGTACAGTAAATAGTTTGGTTAAAGGCGGTCTGCGTAGTCCCGCAATAAACCGCCTGTAAGCTGGCCGTAGGAGCAGAAGGTGTTGTTACATTACAGCTTGTTCCATAAGGACCCCAGGTAGTGCCTACATAACTCGCCACTTTTACACCATAGGTCTTTCCATAGGCCGCGCCTGCCAGGTCCATCTGGAAATTATTGATACTGTTCCCGCGCGTATAGGTTGTTACCTGGCTCGTAGATTGGTCCGTTAGTTCATAACGGTAATTACTGGCCGCTGTAACAGTATAGCAATACAGCAACTGTGTTAACGACGTTTCAGTGATATTACAAGAGGACGGCTGCAACATATTATTGGGCCACGCCGGGGTAGTAACGTTACACGCTGTTCCGTAAGCAGTCCATGCGCCACTCACATATGCCGCTACTTTGATGCTGTAGGTTTTTCCATAAGTAACCTGGGGCACCCAATTCATCAGGAATGTAGTAGCATTGCTGCCGCGCACATAATAATAATACTGCCCGGTTGAAATATCCTGCAATTGATAGCTATAGTTAGTAGCACCGCCAACAGCCACGCAATACAACGTTAGATTGATCACGTTCTCGGTAATGCCGCAATAGGCCGGCTGTAAATTGGTAGGACCAACAACCGGGGTAACCGAAACAGTAAATGTTTTGGTATTGCTGCAGCCATTCGTGGTTCCGGTAACAGAATAAGCGGTTGTTGAAGAAGGGTTCGCCACTACAACGGAGCCGGTTGTTGCACTAAGACCAGTACCGGGAGTCCATACATAAGTGGTACCGCCGGTAGCCGTTAGGGTTGTACTGCTTCCGGAAGTGATCGTCATGGTGCCGCTAACATTCACAGTTGGAGTTGCATTTACAGTGATGTAAGCCAATTTGGTTTCCCCGTCGCTTCCATTACCATTGGTTGCGGTCAGTGAAACAGAATAAGTTCCGGCTGCCGTATAAGTAACTGTTGGGTTCATGGATGTAGAAGTAGAAGGATTTCCTCCCTGGAAGGTCCAGCTCCAGCTGGTAGGAGTATTTGTACTGAGATCCTGGAAAGCAACTACGCTTCCGGCACAAACCGTTGTAGGTGATGCCGAAAAATCGGCCACGGGAGGAGAACCGGGAGCGCTGCTGATGACAATTCCAAAATCTTCTGCCTGCCCGTAATCCGGGTTGTCGCATGGGCCGCTTATTGTTCCCCCGCCAAAATCGGCAAGCACGCGCATGCGCAGAACAGATCCTGTAATTGGAGGAGAAGCGGGAATCGATATGGTGCCGGAATGAACCCCGGTAACATTATTGGAAGTGAACATGGTTTCACCGGAGTCCGTAAAGTCGCCGTCGTTATTAAGATCGATATACACAGCCACGTCATGCACGTTCGCGGTCCCAGTATTCACGGTCATCGGGTAATTGCTTCCTGCGTTCACTGTAGTTTGAAAATAACAGGTGCGGTCTACATAACCCCCGTCCTGGAAAGTGGTTCCTGAAGAAATATCGAGATCATTAAAAGTAAAGCCATACACACCGGTTGCAAAACTTCCGCTGTTCACCACAACAGGTATACAGGCAGCAAGGGGTAAAGAACCGCTTGGGGCCACGGTGGCAAGACTATTCACCAGGCCGCTTCTGGAAGCAATGATAGCCGCGCGCATACGCGTTTTTTGGTCGCTGGTAAATTCGGTCTGGCAGGCATCGCTGGCATAGTCCATGAAGTTATGTACATAAAGTGATTTGGAAGATCCGCCATCGCAGGAATTAGTGCCGCTTGCATCGCAATCGCTGTTGCTGCGCATGTGGGGAGGAGTATCTCCGCAGCAATCGCCGGCGCCACCACCACACTGGTTGCCGGTGGGGCAAGTGCTTCCGCTTCCATCACCTTCGAAAGTATGATACAGATTGAACGCGTGGCCTAGTTCGTGCAAGGTAGTAACGTTAAGGCGGGTATATGATTTCAGGTTATACCCTAACGAACCCGAAGGATCATACCCAAAAGAATTATAGAGAATAACAGTTCCGTCAACCGAAGAAGAAGCGCCGGGGAAATAAGCAAAGCCCTGTACTCCGCCGCCACCCATATTGCCGTCAATACCGGCTACCACCCAAACGTTGTAATACGTGGTGTTGGGCCATTTGCTGAGAGCCTTAATGGTAACTTCATTATCTGTGCCGCTGGTGGTTAAACCGTTGGTCGAATAATCGCTCACTCCTGCTCCATTCACCCGGTTGATACCGCTCGTGGCGTTGCAATTAGGGTCACGCTGCGCAAGAGCAAACTCAACTTCGATGTCAACCCCTGTATAAGGCGACTGATTACGGTAAGCCTGGTTCAGGTTATCAATGGCGCTCTGGATCTGCGCATCTGAAATATTGGTTCCGCTGCCTACGGCTTCTCCTAAATGGATCACGTGCACCACAATGGGTATCTTGTAAACAGTGGCCTGTATGCTATTGCTGCCCTGCTTGCTCTTTTTCTGGT
The DNA here is from genome assembly GCA_964387075.1 of uncultured Flavobacteriaceae bacterium. GTDB lineage: Bacteria > Bacteroidota > Bacteroidia > B-17B0 > Aurantibacillaceae > PALSA-968. The sequence continues at coordinate 163,238 of CAYLVB010000012.1, read as the reverse complement.
TGTCGATGATGGTCTGGATCAATTGCTCGTTGGCAAGCACGCGCGCCTTATAGGCCGGATCCGAATTCATCAATCGTTGGTGGATAAGGGCAGAACTGCACTTCTCACCCGTAAATTGATTGTTGCGGTCGTTCTGCGCGAAAGAGCTCAAAGCACTTAGCGCTAACAATGCGGATCCCAAAAGGATAGTGGTAATTTTGTTCATCGTACGTTTTTGTTAGATTAACAAATGTAATGAAACTAAATCGGGATTCCAATCTCAAACTCCGCTATAATAAAGGAGTTTACCGCAATACGGTTTTTCACGTATCGAGACCCTTGGGTTTATACCCCAATTCCTATCACAAGGATGTCATCGGTCTGCTCCATAGCCCCTTTCCAGGACTCAATTTGCTTATCCAGGAGCCTTTTTTGTTCCTCCATGGGCTTGCCGGCAATAGAAAGCAGAAGTTCCTTGAATCGCTTTGTCATAAATTTCTTATTACCCACTCCAAACTGGTCGGCATACCCGTCGGAGAACATATACACCAAATCGCCTTTATTTAACCCAATGCTATGCTCAGCAAACTCCTGGTTGTCTTCCGTAAACCCGCCAATAGCGGTTTTGGTGGCCTTGATCTCTTCGATCTCCGTACTGCCGCTACGAATGATCCAGAGCGGACGGTTAGCCCCTGCGTAGGTCAAGGTCTTCATTTTTTTATCAATTACGCAAAGCGCTATATCCATTCCGTCGCGCGTGGCATCCTGCTGGCCCGATTGGCGCAGCACTTTTTTTATGAGCTTGTTCAAACGCTGCAATAGCTGGCCGGGATGCGCAGTTGCCATAACAGCCTCGTTCAGTTTTTCCATGCCCAGCATACTCATAAAACCACCCGGCACACCATGACCCGTACAGTCGGCGGCGGCGATCATTATTTCGGTATCCGACGCGTGGAACCAGTAAAAATCCCCACTTACTATATCCTTGGGTTTAAAAAGCACGAATGATAACGGCAGCGCCTCCGCAATATCACTTAAAGGAGCCAGCACCGCGCCCTGTATGCGCTTCGCGTAATTGATACTGTCGGTGATCTCGCGTTTCTGCTCTTCGATATGCTCCTTTTGTTTTACGATCTCGGCCGTACGCGCCGTTACTTTATCTTCGAGTACCTTTTTTTCATGCAACAGCTTTTTCTCACGAACTTTTACAAAACTCCACACCCCGAAAATTAAAAATACCGCACAGCCAATGAAGAACCATTTGGTGAGATACCAGGGAGGACTGATAACAAAATAATACACTGCCGGCTCCGTATTCCATATTCCATTAGCCCCACGCGAGATCACTTTGAACTTATATTTTCCCGGGGAAAGGCCCGAGAAAGTTATTTCGGTCTCGCTTCTTTCCGGAGACCACTCCGAAGATGCGCCTTCCAGCATATACTTGTAGCGCACCTGCCGCGGATTGGTGAGCGAGATGCCCGCGTAAGAAAAAGTAAGATGGTTCTCGGAAGAGCTCAGCACCAGGTTGGCAGGAAGATTGAACCAGCCGTTCACAGAATCGGACCGCAAGCTCCAATCCACTTCTTTAAAGAACAATTTCAGACCGGTGATGTGCACACGTGGTGGTTCTGTATCTTTTATCTCTTCCTTCTCATTGAAACGGGTAAGACATTTTACGGTACCTATCCACACGTTTTCCTTGCTATCCTTGAAGATGGCGTTATCATTACACTCTACCCCAATGAAGCCATCGCCCGCGTCGTAATTCCGCACGCCGCTGATGACACCGTTCTTGTCAAAACTGATCCGACATAATCCCTTAGTGGTGCCCGCCAGCAATTCTGTTTTAGAAAGAAAAAGAAGCGACTTTATAGAATTTGTTCCAAGCAAGCTGTCGCCGGCCACGAATTTTATCTTTTGTTTTTCCTTAGAGCTAACATCTAACCGGTAAATTCCGCCGGAATTGGTGCCTATCCATATATTGCCTTTATCGTCTTCGGTAAGACAGTTCACTTCTTTCGAGTTCAGTCCCTCCGCTTCATCGTAACTGGTTACCTGCCCATCACCCGGGTAACTGATCAAGCCCCCGTGCGCGCCAAACCATAGGGTTCCTTTCCCGTCTTCAAGTATCGTGTAAATTCCTTTTTCTTCAATGCCCAGTGATTCCAGCGACATGTTCAAAAACTTAACTCCATCAAAGCGACTGATACCCGCGTTGCTGCCGCACCACACAATCCCTCGGTTGTCCACCAGGATGCAATGCACAAAATTATCGAGAAGCCCTTCGTTCTCCGTGAAGGTGCTGAACTTCTTTCCATCGTATTTTAAGATGCCATAACCAAAAGTGGCGGCCCAAACATGGGAATTAATGCCATTCTTGCCAATGGAAACGCCATAAACGGAGTTATCCGGCAAACCTTCTGCCACGGTGAATTTTTCCGCCAGGGCTTTTACGGTATCGGGACTGAATCTCACAAGCCCGGTGCCGGCCATGGCCAGCCAAAGCTTCCCGGAAGGCTCCTCGGTAATACGATTAACCAAATTGCCCGGCAGCAGATTCTTATCCGAGTAATGCGTAAAAACATCCCCGGTGTATTTACACAGCCCTCCGCCATTCGTGCCAATCCATACATTCTTCTCGCTGTCCTCAAAAATACAGAGCGTCATATTCACCGGCAATCCGTCCTTAACGGTATAACTTTTATACGCTTCGCCGCTTTTTCGAATAACGGCATCTGAATAAGTGGCAAACCAAAGGCTGCCCGTGCCTGACCGGCAAATGTCCCAGGTCTTGTCCACAAAAATTCCCGGGCGCTTTATAGAAACAGAGTTGGGATCCTGATCAGGCTCGATACAGAATATTCCCGCGTCAAGGCTTCCAAACCATAATACACCCTTTTCATCTTTTTCTACTGAGAGAATAACTCCGCCCGGAACACTTCCCTTTACCGCGCGTGCTGTTACCTGACCGTTCTCTTCGTTTACAATACTAAGCCCCTCATAGGTGGCCAGCCAGATCCGTCCCTTTTCATCGGCGCACATAGAGAACACCGAATTATTGCCGAGTCCTTTGCTTTGATCGATCACTTCAATTTTAAAAGAATCGCTACCGTTCTTTGTTTTAATACCTAAAGCGCTTATCCTATTGATCCCGCCATCGTCAGAACCGGCCCAGATATTCCCATTCTTATCTTCCAGTAAACACAGGATCGTGCTTCCGGCCAGACCCTGGGCCTTGGTAAGCCGACTAAACTTAAATCCATCATACACAAAAAGTCCCTCGTCCTTGGTGCCGGCCCAGATACGGTCTTTGCTGTCGTGAAATACACAGCGCGTAGTTGTGGCCGTAAAGCCTTCTTTCTTTCCGAATACTTTGAATGTGGTTCCGTCAAAACGGCAAAGCCCGCCGCCTTCCGTAGCAAGCCACAAATAACCGCGTTTATCCTGGGCTATGTTGTAAATAGTAGAACTGGGTAGCCCCTGTTCGAAAGAGTAAACCTGGAAACGCGAGTTTTGGGCGCGCAGCATGGAAGAAAAACACAAGAGAACAAGTAGAGTACGAAAAGCGATTTTCACGTTTACGAATTGTTCTCTAAAATAGCTAAGAATTCGGCAAAGCGCCAAAGATTTTACCCGGAAATTGCTCCTTATTTCTTAATGAAGATGAACTGTCCGCCCTCATCATCCGCCCCCTTAACAGGAGATAGTTTTGGGCTTTGTTCGGAATTATTGATCACCGGGATCTTGAGCTTGTTGTAGAGCTGGGAAGCATCAAAGTATTTATTCCCGTTCTCGTTCAGCGTTTTCAAAAAATAATAGGCAAAGACCGAGTGACCATCCTTTCCTCCATCCATTACTGGCTCAAGTCCGCCCGAGGTCATTGCCTGCCGGGAAACGAGTCCGTGTACCTCTTTGTAATACTTTTCAGATTCCTCGAATGGAACCGAAACGGTATTCCCGCGGAAGATATCTCCGCTGAAACAGGCATCGGAAACAAGCAGTGTGTGCTTGGATTTGATACCCGCTAAATAAGTTTGAAGATCGTTGTTGGAAAGATATTTGGAAGTTGACTGCGTTTCCGCATCAACGGGCACCCAATATCCTTTGTTCAGCTCTTTTTTCAGCTCACCGTGACCGGAATAATAGATCAATACGTTATCCTGCGGTTTTACATTGGCCATGAGCCATTCAAATTCATCAATGATCTTTTCGCGGGTGGCCTGTTCGTTGTAAAGGGTACGAAACACATCGAACTTGTATTTGGCCAGTGCGGTCTCAACACCTTTAGCATCGTTTACCGCGTTCTTTAAGGGCGGCCAGGTGCCTTTATACTTATCAATACCAATTAGCAAAGCGTAGTATTTTCCAACCACCATTTCTTTTGATTTAGAAACGTTCAGTCCTTTCATCGGGTCGGCGCTTCCGCGATATTCGCTGGCAACCTCTTCGGTTTTCGCATCACTTCCGCTGGCATTCTCGTCAACCACCAGGGCTGCCGATTTACCGGAATACTTATACTCGTAACCATCCATGTGGCTGAAACACTTCACCACCGTTTTTATAAAATTCTTTTCATTTAGAAAAGAGGTCTTCTCATGGATCTCATTGGCAGCAATGGCTGTATAATTGCAATCGAGGAATTTGAATGAGCAGGATATCTCGCCCGAAGAATAAGAAGGGCTGGATACCGAATAAGAAAGCGTGATGATCTGGCACTGATCGAACTTGTTGGAATAAAGAACAGAAGGGTCCATCGGCTCAGGAAAGTTGTGCTGCTTGAGGATGCCGCGTATTTTGCGGTGGATAGTATCCTTATAGTTTGCATATACGTTATCCTCCTTCAACACGAAGTATTTATAGGAGTTAAGCTGGTTATAGGCCGGGTTTTGGGCAAACAGCGCCCCCACGTTCAAACAGAACGCGAGGGTGCTGCAGCATAAAGTATATGTAAACAGTTTCTTCATTATATCCTTCTTTTGGCCCATACCTGCAAAAACCTTACCAAGACATACGGTAAGCCACGTTCACCATAAAGGCGTTCAGGCTTATACCCTTGTCCTTATCGGCTCCGCCGCTTGGCTGTTGGGCTCCTTTTGTGAATTTGTTGGAAACAAACCGTACCCCTAAGATAATGGGAGAATTCGATTTAAAATCAAAGCCGCCCATCCAGGATGACTGGCCGGTTACACCGGTGATATCTCCCTCGGTAGATCCGCTCGGGCCGGTGTATTTCTCGTGTCCTGACCTGAACAGCGATAGTTGCATCCCGAAGAAACCACGGATATGCTCTGAGATAGGGAAATACGCGCAGATAGGAATATCCACGAAACGGTAATACTGCGTATGTGTAAAAGTTGCCGTAGAAGTGGTGGTGGTAACAGCACCCGTCATGGTATTTGTGGTAACCGTTGTAAGCGTATCTACGTTCACGAACTTCGAACCTTTCAGGGTCCATAAAAAGTCAACCTGCATACCGATCCTGTCCCAGAACTCACCATTCACGAACAAGCCTGCCTGGCCGCCCGGCATGATCTTTTCGCCGGAGAATTTAGCCATGTTCACCCCTATTTTGGGGCCGTAAGTAAATTGCGCCAGTCCTGTGCTTGCCAGTCCCAGTGCGAGTATCATTATAAATATCTTTTTCATGTTTTTAATATTATCTCGTTAGTATTATTTTTATTTCCAGAACTGCCACCATTTTTTCTGTTGAACAGGGGCGCCGTAATTGAAAGTACCGTCCTTGTTCAACATGATGTTAACCGATTTGCCACTGTAAAAAGGATTGTGCGCGCGGTTGTAGCTGCTGTCAAGAACATTGATGTTCTTCTCATCATAATACTGGATCGTATTACCGTTCACGATCAAACCCGCGCCATGGTTAATGCCATTGGTGGTAAGATAAGACATAAGATCGCCATCTTTACTGAACATGGCATACACGGTCTGGTATTTTTTATCATAGAACAGGTCGCCCGACTTTTGTGACTCTTCGTTAGAGGTTTGTCTCTGGATCTCGAGGTAGTTAACGGTATTGTAAACATACATGATGCGTTTTTTAACGCGGTAATTGAAGCTCAGCATTTGCGCGCCGGTTTCCTGCATGTAATAGATGTCGAAAGGCTCAATGCCCAATACATCGATCACTTGCTTTACTTTCATGTTGTTCTTCAGCTGAGAGATTTTTGTGACATCCGTAAAAGGAGGGGCCACATAACGGGCACAGGACGCCGCCATCAGAATAAGTGCTCCTAGCACTAGCACTTTGCATGTTTTGATCATAAAGAGATTAAAAATTACGATTTTTTTTCCTACTCGATTAAAGGATTTTCAGAGACCTCCCGCGTAATGGTTCAAAAAATTACGCTAACCCACAAATATAAAGATATAATCGCGTATAAGCGTTTAGCAAAAATCATTTTATCAGATTATGCATACTATTTATCAGCGAGGTCATTCACCCTTTTGGGTGATTGCTTTTTTGGGTGCTGTAATCACTTAGCAAACAATCTCTTACAAGGCCTCTTTAATTGCTATATTTGTTATTCAAAATGCCCAATTTCCGAATACGATATCTTACAGCATTCTTTTTGTTTTTTTCATTCGGCCTTTCCGCGCAAAACTTCAGTATCAGCGGAACTATTAAAGAAAAAAAGACCGGCGAACTCGCCATCGGCGCTACCATCTATATTAAAGAATTAAAAAAGGGCACCACCACAAACAATTACGGCTTCTACTCCATCACCCTCCCAAAAGGGGAATACACGCTTATCTGCATGTATCTCGGCTACAACACGCAAAGCGACAGCGTTTCCCTGAACAAGGACCTTGTACACGACGTATCGCTGGTACAAACCGGCATAGAGATGCAGGAAGTGGTGGTAAGTGGCGAAAGGCCCGACCAAAACGTGAAGAGTTCGCAAATGAGCACCGTTACGCTAGACATGAAGCAAATTAAAACTTTGCCCGCGTTCATGGGAGAAGTGGACATCCTCAAAACAATTCAATTACTTCCCGGCGTTAAATCGGCCGGCGATGGGCAGAGCGGTTTTTACGTTCGGGGCGGCGGACCTGATCAGAATTTAATTCTGCTGGATGAAGCTGTGGTTTACAATGCCTCGCATTTAATGGGGTTCTTCTCCGTTTTTAATGGCGATGCGATCAAAAACGTAACGCTTACCAAAGGTGGCATGCCGGCGCAATACGGCGGAAGACTTTCATCGGTACTTGATATTACCATGAAGGACGGCAATAACCAAAACTTCCAGGTGGATGGCGGCATCGGCCTTATCGCTTCGCGTCTTACGGTACAGGGGCCCCTAAAAAAAGATACCAGCTCTTTTATCATTTCTGCTCGTCGTACTTATGTGGATGTGATCACAAAACCCATTTTCACGCACCTGAAAAGCGAGTTTGCCGGCACGCGCTATTTCTTCTATGATCTTAATACCAAATTTAACTATCGTATAAACGCTAAGAACTCCCTTTACCTGAGCGGGTATTTCGGGAAAGATGTTTTTTTGTTCAAGGATAATGAATCAGACTTTGGCGTTGAGACTACCTGGGGCAATGCAACGGGTTCTTTAAGGTGGAGTCACATCTTCAACTCCAAATTATTCTGTAATACCTCGCTTATTTATTCCTATTACAACTTTTCATTCAGCGCGCTGCAGGATAATTTCGAATTCAAGATATTTTCCGGCATACGCGACCATAACGCGAAGATCGATCTCAGTTGGTTTCCCAATAGCAGGCACAGTGTGAAGTTCGGCGCCAATTACGTTTTCCACGTATTCATTCCCACCAACGCCTCCGCCCGCTCGGGCGAAACACAATTCGATCTCGGCGACGTTGTTAAACTATACAGCCACGAAGGGCATGTGTACGCCGGCGACGATTGGGATTTAACCGATCGCTTACGGCTGAACGCAGGGGCGCGCTTCAGTTATTTTGTACATGTTGGACCGTTTACGCGATATGTAAAAGATCCTTTCACCAAACAGACCGATACGGTTGTTTATTCAACCGGGAAGAAAGTAAGTGCTTATAACGGGCTTGAGCCGCGCCTGTCGCTGCGCTATGAATTAACAAAGTCGCTTTCGCTGAAAGGAAGTTATACCCGCAATTACCAATACATTCACCTTGCCTCCATTTCTTCCGTTTCACTTCCAACCGATGTGTGGATGCCCAGTACCGAATTGATCAAACCACAGATCGGTAATCAATACGCCATTGGGGTTTTCAAGAATTTTAAAGACAACATGTTCGAATCATCCATCGAAACTTATTACAAGGACATGAAGAACCTGATCGAATACAAGGAAGGATCGCAGCCGCAGGACAACGTAAAAGATAATCCCGATAATTCCTTTACTTTTGGAAGAGGTGAAGCTTTTGGCACAGAGTTCTTCCTCAAAAAACGCGAAGGAAAGTTCACCGGCTGGATAGGCTACACGCTTTCCTGGACCAACCGCACATTCCCGGAAATTAATGGGGGAAAAACCTATTTTGCAAAATACGACCGGCGCCATGATGTTTCTGTTGTAACTGCTTACGAGCTCAGCGCGAAGTGGAACTTATCCGCTGTCTTTGTCTTCAGCACCGGCAACCGCGGCACTTTACCCAACTCCTTGTATTATTTCGAGCAGTCGGTCAACGTGGATTACGGCGGAAGGAACGCCTACCAGTTTCGTCCCTATAACCGCCTCGATCTTTCGGCCACTTACACACCCGACCGCAATAAGCAAATTGAAAGAAAAAAGAAACGGCTCGAAAAACGCTATACACGAAAAGGAAAAGATCTTTCAAAGATAACCGTACCGAAAAAATACGCGCGCAATTTCAGCCAAAGCTGGACCTTCAGCCTCTTTAACGCTTATAACCGCAAAAATCCTTATTTCATCTATTTCGATACAAAAGGAAGTGTGTTAACGGGAGATTTTAAAGTGCAGGCGCGACAGGTTTCTTTATTTCCTGTACTACCCAGCGTAACCTGGAATTTTAAGTTTTGATGATGAAGGAAAAGCAAAAAACAAATTTAGAACCGTCATTGCGAGGCCACTGGCGAAGCAATCTGCCGATACTTAGCCTTGTGCTTGTCCTGTGTATGGCTGCTTGCCAAAAGAACATCGACGTAAAGATACCCGACTACGTGCAAAAACTGGTTGTGGAAGGTAAGATCGAGAAAGGTTCAAACCCCGAAGTGTATTTGAGTTGGACCGTCCCCTATTTCGGCAATCATTCGCAAAGTCTTGCAGACTTTGCGGTGAAAGGCGCTGTTGTTACTGTTAACGATGGAACTACTACAGACACCTTAAAGGACTTCTTTGGCCAGGGATTTTACTACAAGGCTGCTAACATGGTTGGTGCCGAAGGGAATAATTATGTGCTTACTGTACAACTGAATGGCAAGACATACACCGCGCAAACCCTGATCCATCCGCAGGTAAAACTGGATACGCTTTGGTTCAAAGTTCTGAGGGATGACTCGCTTGGATTTGTTTATACCTATTTGCACGAGCCTGGCAACCAGCAGAACCAATATCGCTGGTTTGCCAAACGTATTGGAAAGGATCAGAATTTCATTGCCCCGCTGGGTTCCACCTTCGATGATAAGTTCATCGATGGAAAATCCTTTGAGTTTGCATACAACCGGGGAATGATACAGAACTCCACTGCCAACGATGATAACAACAACGAAAGGAATTTCTTTAAACGGAATGACGTGGTGGTAGTGAAGTTCTGTACGATAGGCTACGATGAATTTCGTTTCTTTCGTTCTTACGATGCGAATATCATCAGTAATGGAAATCCTTTCGCGGCGCCCACCAATTTAGAGAACAATGTGCATGGCGAGAATGTGATCGGTGTTTGGTGCGGGTACAATCCTTTTATCGATACTTTGATCTGTAAATGATACAATTGAAAAATGATCATTGAAAAAGTAAAATTGAAAATGGGAGTTGTATTCACTTTTTCAATCTTACATTTTACTTTTTCAATGTTAAATCACCTTGTACGTTCTCCCTTCTTCCGCCAGCAAAGTACTTTCGAATACGGTCCTTGCCTCATCTAAAAAATCCTGGGTATTGCCATAACGGGCCGAGAAATGCCCGATCAATAATTGTTTGACATTTGCTTTTTGTGCTATTGAAGCGGCCTGCTTCGCTGTTGTGTGAAATGTTTTCTTCGCCCTTTCGATCTCACTCTCCAGGAAAGTGCTTTCGTGGTACAGCAAATTCACATCTTTCACATACGGAATGATGTTCTCATCATGAATGGTATCCGAACAATAGGCAAAGCTGCGCGGCGCGGGCGGCTGCTCCGTTAGCTCCGAATTCTTAATGAACTTCCCATTCTCATCTTCCACATCCAACCCCAAACGCAGGTTGTTGATCATGGCCACCGATATCTTGTGCTGCTGCAGTTTTTCTTTGATGATCTTCCTTAAACCTATTTTCTCCTTGAATAAGAACCCCGTACAATTGATACGATGGCTCAAGGGAAAAGAATGTATCTCCAGTGTATTGTTCTCATACACTTTCTGCTTCTCTTTCGCATTGGTAAAAACATACTCCAGCTCATAACTCAAGCCCGTTTGCGAATGCTTGTTCTGCAGGTCAATGATCTCCTTCAGTTCGGGTGGACAGACCAGGGTCATCTTAGCTTGTCTGCCCAATAAATGCATGGTCTGCAAAAGCCCCATCAGTCCAAAGTAATGATCGCCGTGTAAATGCGAAATGAGAATGCATTCAATACGTTGGAGCTTGATGCTGTTACGGCGCAACTGGATCTGCGTTCCCTCTCCGCAATCTATCAAAAAATAATGCCCGGCCGCGTTAAGCAACTGGGCACTTGGGTTTCTTATCAATGAGGGTGTAGCCGAGCCTGAACCTAATACTGTTATTTCGAAGATCTCCATTTAAAAATTGACGATTTTTCAATTGACGACTTACAAATTTCAGGATCCACAATCACAAAATCGTAAATCAACAAATCGTCAATGCTACCGGGCAACCACCATGCGGCGACATTGCTTTTGCTGGTTCATCTCAACCGTGTACAGGTAAACCCCGTTCTCTAATTGAGAAGCGTCGAAGTCGTAGCTGTTCTCGCCGCGTACACCGCTAATTTCTTTTTCAGCAACTTTTTGTCCGGCCACGTTAAATACATTCAGTTTCACTTTGGCATCATGAGGCATGGTAAAACGTATAGACGTGTTATCTTTTACAGGATTAGGGCTGTTCTGAGAAACCAAAAAATTAAAATTAGTATTGGTAGCAACGCTTGTAGCCGGAGCGATATTGATCACGTAATAGGTAATCGTTTGCGTATTCACAGAAATGCCCGGAAATTCGGTCATATATGTTTTTAGCGTAAATGAGAGGGTGTAGGAGCCCTGCGTGGTTGGAGTACCCTGCACGATCATGCAACTTGTGTCGTTTCCCGGAAATTTCAAATTAGAAGGGGTTCCGCTTAGCGCCAAGCCGGGAGGCAATCCATAGTTGGGAGGATTGCTGATATTTGTCTGCAGATCGATATGATCGAAATGAAAGGTACTGGTGTTCCCAAAAATAGTAGCTGTAGTATCATAAGGAACTTTTACTGTAATGTGCTGCACATAAGGCACGCCAACTGTTCCGCTCACGAAATTAGTAGCGCTGTCGGGATAAACCCCGTTCTTTCCAAGGGCTAACCAGGTATAATCAAAAGTACAGGCTATCTGCGCTGTGCTTAAAAAAGGAAGGGCCAGTAATAATAAAAAGTAGACTTTCTTCATATGGATCGTTTAGTTAATAGCAAATTTAGTCTTTTCGGTAGAATAAGCAAAAACGGGGGTTACCTACTTATAACCAGCTTCTTAACTGAGCCGCGATCACCAAAATTCGTCTTCAAAAAATAGACTCCTGTGGATAGATCCGATATGTCTATCGTCATAATTCCGTTTACACTATGCGTGGTTTTGTTTAAAACTACCGTTCCCGCTAAAGAAACAATTTCAAGGATCCCTTGATCCTTTGCTCCTGAGATGTACAAAACACCACTGGCAGGATTTGGGTAAAAAACGAGTTCTCCTTCCTTTTTCTGCGAAGCCACACGCACATCGTAATTGATCCCGATAAAATAATCTTCCGTTTCTCCGCTGCCAAAATTAGTACAGGCATCATCATAGTTATTCAGGTTCCCGGCTGCACGCGTACGGATACGCATGAGCGTTAATCCTGTTTTGGCATTGGCCGGAACCGATAAGACCGTAACATAATCGCTGTCGACCTGGGCCGTAGTGACGATCTGCTTCCACTCTACACTATCAAACATCCCGTTCTGGTCGTAATCTATCCATACCGAAGCGATCACCACGCCATTGAACTTTGTATGCAGGTTGTAGTTTTGTCCGCTTGCCAGTTGGGCGCAGGTATTACCCGAGGCAGGATATTGAATATAAGTAGAACATCCGCTTGCGTTTGCCAGCAAAGTGGTTTCAATAGCCACCGAATCTATAGCGCTGCTGCTGCATCCGCCACCTAAATTTGAATTACAGTAACACTGCAAATAATTCCTCATAACAACCTGCTTTATAGTTGAATACGAAGATTGAGAAGAGCAGCTCACCAGGCAGCGAAACCAGGTATCAGCGCTGACAGAAGAAACCATGACCGGGCTTGTTGCGCCATTAATTGCAGCCCATGCACCGCCCGATAAAGAATCTTCCCATTGATAGGTCAACCCGGTTGCCGAAGTGCTTCCGCTCAGCGACAAAGTAACATTCGAGCAGGTAGTATCGACAGAAGAAACGGTAATTCCTCCATTTGGCGTTCCGCTGCAGGCTGTAGCAAGGGACATATCAAATTGCACATTGGGTCTCTTGTAAGAAAGAGTTCCAATACTTGCAGGCGCCGTATTGTCGGCCGACCAATACTGGAAAGCGTAAATGCTGGTGAGGTAATGATAAAATCCTTTTGCAAGGCTGGTCTCATTCCCGCTACCACCCGCGTTGGTCTCCACGATCACTTCTATGGAATTGGAGGTGGCATGCAGAAAAGGATTGCTTAAAACAAAAGTGATCCATTGCCCTTTTACCAATGAAGTAGCCGCTAAAGTGCCGCTGTACACCAATTGCGCGCCGCTTTCTTCGGCAGCAACCGTGCTCGGGCCGGCAAAAGCCGCATTGACAGTCTCTTTCAGATAAATATTGATGGGCACATTACCCGGATTGTTCAGCGTATCGCAATAAAAAGAGATCGAATTGATGGTGCCGAACTGCCCGATCTCACTATGGGTATAAATGAAGGCGCTCCTTTCGTAACCGAAATAAGTCCCCAAAGGCTTGCGCCACTCGGCGGGGGTGACAGAACTGTACAGGTTGCCGCTTGGTATAGTTATTGTAACCTGTGCCCTGAAAACCTGTATAAATAGTAACAACGTGAAACAGAGGACGAATGGTATCTTTTTTTCTATCATAAATTGCTCTAAAAAACGTTGTAAAGGTAACCTTTAGTTATTACATATTCTATATTTGCAGCGCATTTAATTATGACAAACGCCAATTGGAGAACAGGAATACAAAAAGTGAAAGGGTTCAATGCCACGGTGCAACTGATCCTGATCAACTGCGTGCTGTTCCTGGCTATTAATATTACCGCCAACGTTAGTTCGTTCGACCTTGGGCGCGCGCTTAGCGTGCAGGGAAACCTGGCTGAACTTGGCACTACCTTTTACACCGTTATTACGTATATGTTCACGCATGAATCGTTGGGGCATATCTTTTTTAACATGCTGCTCTTTTACTTCACCGGGCAAATACTTTCCTCGATCCTCAACGAAAAACGCCTTTGGTTCATCTACATCATGGGTGGAATATGCGGGGCTCTATTTTTCCTGATCCTTTCCAACATTTTCTTTGTCGGGCAATACTCCTACCTGCTCGGTGCCTCCGCCTCTGTAACGGCTGTTTCTATTGCGGCAGCTATTTACGCGCCAAACCTTCCGGTAAGCCTTTTCATCTTCGGACCCTTTCCTTTGAAATGGGTGGTTTTGGTTCTTTTCCTCCTGAGCACGGTAATTGACCTTTCGGTGAACACCGGGGGGAAAGTGGCCCACCTTGGCGGCGCTTTCTTCGGGATGGCCTACGCCTGGCAATTGAAAAAAGGAAATGATTGGCTGCGTTTTCTCAGTTTTAAACCAAGACAGCAGGCTAAGGTGTACCAGATGAGTTCGACACAGAAGAAAGTAGTGAGCGAAGAGAAGACCCTCAACGAGATATTGGACAAGATCAACCGCAGCGGCTACGACAGCCTGACCAAACAGGAGAAAGAGACCCTGCAGAAGATCGCATCAAAAAAATAATTTTAAAAGTTCTCTTTTTGAGAACTTTTTCGTATCTTTGTACCAAGATAGATATGCATGTTATATCCCGCTCCAGCCTGATCGAATTTTGGAAAAAGCACAAGGACGCTGAAATTCCACTCAGGATTTGGTACAAGAAGGTTGAACAGGCTAAATGGAAAAACATAAATCAACTAAAAGCAGACTTTCCATCAGCCGACTATGTGGGTAATAACCGTGTTGTTTTTAATATAAAAGGGAATAACTACAGGGTTGTGGTCACTCTCTTTTTCGACGGACAAAAGACCTATATACGGTTTGTGGGCACACATGCTGAATATGATAAAATAGATGCTACAAGAATATAATGAATAATATAAAACCCATAAGAACCAAGGCTGATCATAAGGCAGCACTTAAAAGGATCGATACACTGATCTTATCCAATCCTAAAAAAGGAAGTGCCGCTTATGACGAACTCGATGTTTTAGGTACGCTGGTGTCGGCTTACGAAGATATTCATTACCCGATCGAAGCTCCGGACCCGGTAGAGGCTGTAAAATACGCAATGGAAGAGCGTGGCCTTAGGTCAAAAGATCTTGTGCCATACTTTGGCAGTAAAGGAATAGTTTCCGAGTTCCTGAATAAAAAAAGAACCTTGTCGATACGAAGTATTAAAGCACTCCACCGCGCTTTGGGCCTGCCTTATGAACTTTTGATCACCTAAGCTGATCTATTGTAACCCCATTTAGTTGCAAAAATCCCCCTTTCTGGGCTTAAAAATTAGCATACATTTGGGTCATAATTAAAAACCCATGGCTCTTCACAAAGCGCTCTATTTATCACCTTTGCTCCTGCTGGCTGCCTGCAACGGCAAGAACGAGGAAACAACTCAATTACCGGCAATCACCGTGAACTACCCGCAAACCAAGACAGTTCCCTACGCCGATACCATTAACGGTATCACGGTGCAGGACGATTACCGCTGGCTGGAGAACGACACATCCGAAGAAACAAAAGCCTGGGTGAACGAACAGATCAAAACCACCGAAGATTATTTCTCTAAAATTCCATATCGCCAGCAATTAAAGGATCGCATTACCGAACTTCTTAATTATCCGAAATATGGTGCGCCTTTTAAAGTAGGCGACTATTATATCTACGACAAAAATACCGGGTTGCAGAACCAGTCGGTTTACTACATACAAAAAGGCCTCACCGGTACGGAAGAAATATTTCTCGACCCTAACACGCTTTCGAAAGAAGGAACGGTGAGCGTTGGCATGGCAGGTCATTCTAAAGACAAAAGATACATTGCTTATACATTGAACCGCGCCGGCAGCGACTGGGAAGAGATCTATGTGATGGATATTGCCAACAAAAAACAAATGGGCGATAAACTGGAGTGGGTAAAATTCTCGGGAGCCTCCTGGTATAAAGATGGTTTCTTCTACAACAGGTTCGATAAACCAAAAGGAAGCGCGCTGGCCGCGGCTAATGAGTACCAAAAAGTGTATTACCACAAACTGGGCGATCTGCAGGAAAAAGACCAATTGATCTACGAAGACAAGAGCGTGAAGCAGATGTATTACGGTGTTTCGGCTTCTGAAGATGAGCGTTTCTGGTTCCTTACCAAATCAAAAGGAACCGGCAACTGGAACCTGTATTTCTGGGATAAGAACGATGCTTCGCAAAAGGATTGGAAAGCGCTTACTTCAGGATTCACCAGTGAAACAGGAATTATTGATTCAGATGGTGACCGGATCCTGTTGGTGACAAATGATGGGGCGCCCAACAAGAAAATTGTAGCCGTTGATCCAAAGAACCCGGATAAAACCAATTGGAAAGATGTTGTTCCCGAGAAAAAAGAATACATGGATTATGCCACTACGGCCGGCAAGAACCTTTTCGTTTCTTACCTCAAAGATGTTTGTTCGAATGTAGAGCAATACGATTATAGCGGAAAGTTCATTCGAAAAATAGAACTACCCGACCTGGGTGACGCCGGCGGATTTAGCGGTGACAAGGATGCTAAAGAAGTGTTCTATACATTCACTTCCTTCCTCTACCCTTCCACGATCTATAAATATGATCTCGCTTCCGGTAAGTCGGAGGTTTTTCGTGCTCCTGAGGTGAAATTCAACAAAGCGGAGTATGAAACAAAACAGGTTTTCTTTAAGAGCAAGGACGGCACCAACGTACCCATGTTTGTTGTACACAAGAAAGGTATTGAGATGAATGGCAAGAACCCGACGCTGATGTACGGTTACGGAGGTTTCTCGGTTGTGATGAATCCCGGCTTCAGCGCGGCGCGTGTGGCTTTCCTGGAACAGGGAGGTGTTTACGTAATGGTGAACCTGCGCGGCGGTAATGAATACGGGCAGAAATGGCACGAGGCGGGAATGCTTTTGAATAAACAGAATGTGTTTGACGACTTTATTGGCGCCGGCGAATACCTCATTGCGCAGAAATATACTTCGCCGGATTATCTCGCCATCAACGGCGGTTCAAACGGCGGCCTTTTGGTTGGCGCGTGCCAGACACAACGCCCTGATCTTTTCCGTGTAGCCATTCCAATGGTTGGCGTGATGGACATGATGCGTTTCCATAAATTTACCGTTGGCTTTGGCTGGATAGACGATTACGGAAACCCGGATGATCCTAAATTCACCAAATACATTCACTCCTACTCGCCTTATCACAACATCAAGGCCGGCGTAAAATATCCCGCCACGCTGGTCACCACCGGCGATCACGACGACCGCGTTGTTCCCGCGCATTCGTTTAAATTCGGAGCTAAAATGCAGGCGATGGCCGATAAATCAAGCCCTGTATTGATACGCATCGACAAAGCCGCAGGACACGGAGCCGGCAAACCCCTTTCTAAAACGATCGACCAGGTGGTGGATATTTATTCCTTCATATTCTACAACATGGGCATTGAGGTAAAAAAACCGGTGAAGAAGGAAGAGCTATAGTACTTTTCAAATTAGTGTTACAAAAAGATCGTCCCCTTTAAGGGGACAGAATTTCGCGAAGCGAAAGAATGGGGTCCTGGCAGGCTTCCTGCCCTGAACCTGTTTCATGGTTTGCTTGTATGTGTTTTTGAATTACCTTTGATAAGCGCATGAAGAACAAATTTTATTTACCCCTGGTTTTTCTTCCCTTCCTGGCAGCGGCACAATCTCCGCTGATCAAGAAACTTTATGCCGATACGCTCACTGTTGATCCCGTGCTAAAGGAAAAAATGATCTTCAAGATACAGACCCACCTGGGCGATACCAACGCGCTCAACGTTTTGCATTACGACCGCGTGGTGGCTTACCGCATCAACGAGGCTTACCACAACAAAACCAGCAAGGAGCACGAGGCAAATTCCATTGCCGACCGCGTGCACAACAAACTTTCGCCGTTCATTGATCCCGAGGGGAAGGACCTGAGCGCGGAGCAGATAAAACAACTTCTTACCTTATGCAACAAACCCGAGAATTTTCTCTGGAGCTCCTGCCTGGGCAAAGTACCCGAAGCCGGTTTTGTTTTCCTGAACCATGGCAAGATCGTGGGCTATATCAATATCTCCTGCCACTTTAAACAATGTGATACCGCTCCCTTCATCCTCCAAACCAAATGGGGCAACCTGAACAACGAAGGTTCTGAGAAATTAATTGCGCTTTGCAAGGAACTGGGGGTTTATTACGAGATTAAACAGTAAACCGAATAGAACTCCAAAAACTTATCGTTTTTTTTATTTGCCAAAAATTGCCTATTTTTGATTATACCGAAAAGCGCAATATACTGGCTGTTATCTTGCTAAAACAGCAGGATAGGAAGGAAAAAACTGATGCTATAAGGTAGTTACCCCTAATGCGCCAGGACGACAGACTGAAAAAAATTACGTCAAGACTTCCTGCCTCAATTTTTCAAAATCCCAAAGCTCAACTTTTTGACTGACCATTTTGTTTGAAAAAGAAATCGCTGACGAAGTAAAACCAGAGGACGTTATCAAAATAGAATGATCTGCCTTGTACGCTGATACAGCACCCAACAGTTGCTGAATTGGAGCGATAGAAATTCTTTGATTTGATCGATATTTTTTTATTTCTACCAAGGTTTTATTGTATTCTTTATAATTCGATAAGACCATATCATAACCATAATCAAGACCATTCCTAGGAAGTTCAGTAGGTCCATAGCCTTTAGTATTGAAAAATTCGAATACAAGTGATTCAAAATCCACAGGACTTACATTATCCAAAGCAGAAATAGAATCTGAGGATGCACGAATTAAATCTCTCAGGTTATGAAATTCAGCAGGAGTGATTGATTTAACTGTGCTTTTGATTTGCGTTCTTATGAAATGGTCAATTTGCTCTGCTAAAAACATAGAATCCTTCCAACGCAAATAATAAAAATCTTTTAAAAAACTAGGGATATCACTTTCGTCGCGTTCCATGATAATAATTTTTTTGGAACTTCCAGAGGCAACGCCCAATTCAAATAGTACGGAAGGATTTCTCACGTCAACACCTACTACTATATCGGCGTTGAGAATGTGATTACTTACAAAAGAAACAGTTTCACCAGAAAACGAAGAATATACTTCTTCTCGGAAATTATTGACAACCAAATACCCTTTGTTTTCAAGTTCTGTTTTGACTTGATCGAATAATTCGATTAGTTCATGCGGTATGGAAAAAAATATTTTCATCATCTCTTATGCTTTGATAAAATTCTGTTAATAGCCCAAAAATCGTACAAGAACTTTACCTGAAGGTTTTCCTCAGACTTAGTGTCGGAATTACTATCCGTAAAAGACTCTAAAGCTTCTATTGCAAGTTTCTTTTTTCGCTCTAGTATTTCAAATATAAGTTTTTCCAATTTTGCCAAAATTTCATTTTTCTGTTCCGTATTAAATACAAGAGTTTTAGAAATACTTCTTCTATGAATTTGAACACTCCATCCTGTTGTCTTCGAATGCGGCCATCCTTGAGGTTCAGGTGTATAATCGCTAACATCGATGGCGCTCATTAAACCACTTGTTATTTCAAATACCTCTGATCTACTCCATGTGATGGCTCCAAGCTCCTGATCAACTAAATCCTCCATATCATAGATAAACAAAATACCATCCGCGGTCAAACGAATAAGACTTTCCAGAAGAACCTTTGGTATTAGAATCGGATCTATTTCATGAAAACTATTGATGCAAGTAATAAAATCTTTCTTTTCAGTTTCTGGAATCAAAGTTGAAAAATCACTTATTTCTCCAACCTTTGAATCATATGATTTAAATCCTATTGACTTTCCAATTTGCTCGTTTACCCTGATATCGTCGTTATTAATATCAAAAGCTTTGAAATGTATTTTTGATACATTTTTGACTGAAATATTCCCTTTTAGTTGATTAAGTATCTGGCCTTTTCCGCAACAAAGGTCAAACCAAATGAAATCAGTGACTTGAGGCGATTCAAGCTTGCCGACTATCAAACTAATAGCCGTCTGATGCTGAGGCAGAAGTTTTCCTGGCAGCAATACTGAACTTGAATCTGCTAATGACGACATAAACCGAGTTAGGCTATTTATATCAAATTTACTCCTTTTATGTGAATGACAAAATGTTTTAAATTGAATACTATGACAACCTTTGTGTGGCGCACAAGGGGTAACAGCAACTAATGGCCATTGGGCGGAATCGGGTCATCGCCGCGCGCTATTAACAAGGTCGCTTCGCGAAATTTAATTTGCGGCGGCTAATAAAGTTTGGTATCTTTAAATAACCTTTTGTCGGTTAAGAAAGTTGAGTGTTCCAAAAGCCCAACGGCCATTAGTCGCCAAACGTTAGTACCAATATGGCCGGACAGACATTCCGTTAAGACAAAAGACTTTGACAAAAGACCAACATACGACTCCTAGGTGCTACCTCAAAAATTTCTCGGACGACGGAAAAAAGATTTTCCGAAAATTCAAGCGCGTGGGCCAGTCCGCCGACATGAGAAATAAAGAACTTAACAGACCAATCTCCTTAAAAAGTGCGACAGTCGTTGAGGACTTTTACACCATTGACGGAGGAAATGATTCTATGGTTGTCGAAACGACATTTTACGCTCACCATGTCGAAAATGAATACACAGACATTTACAATTTACTCGTTGACCCAACTGCAAATCAGTTTGACATGTTGCAGCGAAGCAAACTTTTAATGTTCTTTTTATCCCTTCACGCTAGGACTCCTAAACAATTTGATTTGTTCCTAAAAAATGTTCCCGAACAGTTTCATTTTGAGTTAGACAAAATCAAAGAAGATTATAAAATCGCACATGTTAAGGAAATAGTTCCAGCGTTATTAGAGGCTCATGAATTTAAAGTCGTAAAAATTCTTCGACTGACGGACACTTCTCAATTTATTACCAGCGACAACCCCGTTCTTATCGTTGACAATGAATTCAACTTGAGAAACAATGAGTACCAACAACAATTTGAAATAGGTCACACAATAATTGTTCCGATTGACAATAAACATTGTTGCGTCTTTTATGAAGGCAAAGACAAAAACGGCATTGACATTAGAAATAAAGCGTTCTATAACAAAATTATACGCAAAGACGTTGACGGCTCCTTTGCAACAAATGTAAATATGTTGATGTTGCATAGTGCCGACAAGTTTTACTTGGGTTCCGAAAAATTCATCAAAGCCTTCTTTCAGACATTTAAATTGGTCTGACGTTTGGCTAGACAAATACTGTGTGCGGCCGTACAGGTGCTAACCGCAACTACACTCCATTTTTTGCGTGTTAACGCCTAAATGCATAACTTGGACAAGCTAAAAACGGCGTGTAGTCGCCAAACGTTATTGAATCACCCCCAAAATAACCCCACAAGCCTTCTTTAGTTCCTCATCTGTAATAGTCAACGGCGGAGCAATACGCATACTTTGTGGGTTGAAGAGGAACCAATCGGTAATAACGCCGTTCTCAATGCAATTGTGGATGACAGACATATTGTATTTCTCGTCGCCAAAATCAACGGCAATTAAAGCTCCCGAAGCACGGATCTCCTTTATTTTAGGGTGAACTAGTTCTTTTTTTATGATGGCTGCAATGTTTTTCCCACGCTCGTAGAGTTTCTTTCCTGAAATTAAGTTCAAACAAGCCAAAGAAGCCGCGCAACAAACCGGGTGACCACCAAAGGTTGTCATGTGGCCCAAAACAGGATTATCCGTTAATGCATGCATGATCTCGGCCGAAGCCACAAAAGCGCCAATGGGCATCCCCCCTCCCATTCCTTTTCCTAAAAGTAAAATATCGGGCACAACATTGAACTGCTCAAAAGCAAAGAAGGTTCCTGTCCTCCCGAAACCCGCCTGCACTTCATCAAAAACAAGAAGGGTTCCTGTTTCTGTACAGCGCTCTCTTAATTTCTTTAACCAATCATTCTTCGGAGCAATAACTCCCGCTTCACTTTGAATGGTCTCTACAATAACGCAGGCAGTTTTCGAAGTAATCTCTTCGAGATCCTTTTCACTGTTAAAAGCAATATACTTCGTATCCGGTAAAAGCGGACGATAATTCGTTTTGAAGAATTCGTTACCGATGATGCTTAAAGCTCCCTGTGTACTTCCATGATAGGAATCCTTGCAGGAAATGATCTCACTCCTACCGGTAAAGCGCTTCGATAGCTTCATCGCTCCTTCGGTAGCTTCCGATCCCGAGTTCACAAAATAAACACTGCTGAGCTTCTTGGGCAATAGTTTCACCAACGCCTGCGCCAATTCCACCTGCGGACTCTGAATGTACTCGCCATACACCATCAGGTGCATATAGGTTTTGGCTTGCTTTTCAATGGCAGCAACAACTTCGGGGTGACAATGCCCCACGTTACTTACCGAAATTCCGGAAATAAGATCGATGTATTCCTTTCCGTTCACATCCTTCAAATAAACACCATTCGCAGAAACGATCTCCAGTCCCACCGGGGCAGGGCTCGTTTGAGCCACGTGTTGTAAGAAAAGTTGTCGGTTACTTAAATGCATCTTTTAAACGTTATTGCGAGGTCACCGATTTAACGTCATTGCGAGGCCACTGGCGAAGCAATCCCTCAGTAGTTAGTTACAAGCTCCTTCAAACGCTTTTGCACGGCTTCATTGGGTTCAACCAATGGCAAACGCAGGTGCGGACCACAAACTTTCAGTAACTGAAGCGCGTGCTTTACACCTCCGGGGTTACCATCGGCAAACAATTGCTGCGTGATCTCAAACGTTTTGTAATGCAATTTGCGGGCCGTAGCAAAATCACCTTTCAGTCCACTGCGCACCATGTCTGAGAAATCTTTGGGGAAAGCGTTGGCTACAACAGAAATTACTCCATCGGCACCGCAAGCCAATAAAGGCAGTGTTAAGTTATCATCGCCGCTGATAACCAGGAAATCTTTTGGCTTATTCTCGATGATGGCCATGCATTGCTCGAGGTTACCCGAAGCTTCTTTAACCGCGATGATATTGCTGAATTTACGCGCCAGCTTCAACGTGGTGTCCGCGGTCACGTTCGAAGATGTGCGGCCGGGAACGTTATACAGGATAATTGGTTTTTTAGTTGATTTCGCAATGGCTTTGTAATGCTCGTAAATACCGCGCTGCGAAGGTTTGTTGTAATACGGAGAAACCGAAAGGATGGCGTCGAACTCTTTCAGGTTTGTATGCTTGATCGTTTCAATTACATCGCGTGTATCGTTCCCGCCAATGCCTAAAACCAACGGAACACGTTTCTTGTTCGTTTTCACCACATGCTCTATCAGCTTCTTCTTTTCTTCCTTATTGAGGGTGGCGCTCTCGCCGGTTGTACCCATTACCACCAGGTATTCTACCTTGCCCTTGATAAGATGGTTGATGAGGCTGGTCAATCCTTTAAAGTCAATGTCGCCGTTACTGTCAAATGGCGTAACAATGGCGACACCGGTTCCTTTGAATTTTGTGTGTAAAGACATGTTTTTACTTATTGTGGAGGCAAAAATACAAATCCCCCTGATACGAATTACGAATTTGATACGAATTTACAAATTTTGAGGACGCTATACAGTCTAACGCTTAACGTATAACCAATAACCGGTTACTTGAAGTTCGAACTCCGAAAGAATTCAGACAACAGAATAGATGTTGCCGTAGCTGCATTTAACGACTCGGTTTGCACACCATTTGCCTTTGGGATCGTGATCCTTTTGCTCAATTGTTGTAGGTTTTCTTCGCTAATGCCATGACTCTCGCTGCCTATAACCAGGATGGCTTTCTCGGGAAATTGGTATTTGTAAATATTTTCTCCGTTGAGCGTAGCGCCAAGCACATTTTTGGCTCCTAATTGTCCTTTGAGCTTCTCTAAAGCTATGTAAAAGGTCTTAACACGGGCCAGCGAGCCCATGGTGCTTTGCACGACCTTGGGATTATAGATATCGGCGCAATTTTCGGAGCAGAATAGCTGGTTTAGCCCAAACCATTCGGCCATGCGCATAATGGTGCCCATATTGCCGGGATCGGAGATGCCATCGAGATAAAGGAACAAACTTGCCTTTTTATCTATAGAAGAGATGCCATATTCAGGTTCTTTACAGATGGCCAGAACTTCGTTAGGAGCCTGTAATGCACTAATAGAAGCCAGCGCTTTATCGTCAATAACCGTGTATTTGCAGTCTTTTTGCATGAGCACGGTAATATTGCGCTCTATCCATTTCTCAAGGCCGTAAATTTCTGTTATTTTTATATCGGAATGCAGGAACTCCTCCACCACTTTAGGGCCTTCGGCAAGGAACAAGGCCTGCTTGCTCCTGAACTTTTTCAGGTGCAGGTTGTTTATGTTTTTAACCTGGTTTTTACTCAACATAGGCCCTTTGCCATTAATTTCGCAGTTCTTAGGTGAAAAGCGGGTACAAAATACTAAAAAAACACGGGGCATTATTATCCCTTGGCTTGCTATGCCTGTTTTTTTCTTCCTGCCATATCAAAAAACACATGAAGGAAGGTGAGTATTTCCTCGACGAGAACCACATCGTTAACAATACCACCCAGGTGCCCGAAGAAGAGATCCTGCCCTTTATACGCCAGCAGCCTAACCGCTACCTGCTCACCATCAAACCGCTCAAACTCGAGCTCTTTCCCTACCACCTCTGGCTCTATAACTCCATCGACCCGGTGAAAATGCAGCAGCACAAAGAGAAACGTGATAAAAAATACGACGAGATAAACGCCAAACGCAAAATAAAGAACGATAAGGAGAACGAAAAACGCAAGGCCAAAGGCAAAAAACCAAAGCCGGTAAAATTCAAAGACAAGAACGAGCCCACCTGGCGTGAAAGCTGGGTGCAAAGCGGCGAGCCTCCCGCCATTCTTGATTCATCGCTCATCAAACTAAGCCGCGATAATATCCAGCGCTTCCTGTACACAAAGGGTTATTTCCAGGCAAAAGTGACCGACACCGTAAAATTTCAACATAAGCGAAAAGACGCTGAAGTGTATTACCGTATCAACGCGGGTCAACCAACAGTCATTCGCAACGTCAAGTATAACATTGAAGACCAGCACCTGCAGTATTTCATTTTCCAGGACAGCATCCATTCCTTGCTGAAGCGCGGCATGCGCTACGATGCCGATGTGCTTACCAAAGAGCGCGAGCGCATGGTTCGCTTTCAGCGCGATAACGGGTATTACCGTTTCGGGCCGGAATCTATCTTCATGATGGTTGACACCAATATGGAAGGAAATTACCTGGACGTGGAAGTGAATGTGAAACGCTACGCTTACCGACCTGAATACAATCACGATACGGTTCTGTTCGCCGATCACACCCGCTACAATATCAAGAACATCTATGTGATCACCGATTACGATATCTTTAACCGTAACCAAAGCTATAGCGACACTTCGGTGTATAAGGATGTGACCTTTCTTTACAACAAACACCTCAATTACCGCCGCAAGGATATCGCCAATAAGATCCTGTTCTTCAAAGACCAATTGTTCAATTACGATATTGTAGAAGAAACCTATAACCGTTTATCGGGCTTGAAAGCCTTCAAAAGCATCAATGTAACGTTCAAGATCAACGACCTGGAGCAGGATAAGCTGGATTGCTACATTTTGATGTCGCCCCTGATAAAACAGAATTTCGGTATTGAAACAGAGTTAACCACGACTTCAGGCAACAATGGCATGGCAGCCAGCATTACCTATCACAACCGGAATACCTTCAAGGGCTCGGAGCTTTTGGAGGTAAAACTGAATGGAGGCCTCATCGCGCAGAAGAATTTCAATGTAGCCGAATCTGATAATACTTTTGGAATTCCTCTATTGAAGGCCTTCAATACCGTACAATTTGGTCCGGAGGTGAATTTGAACATTCCAAAGCCGCTTTTTCCTTTCACGCTGATAGATTATTACTCCAACGCGCAACCAAAGACCATCATAGGCACCTCACTGAGCTTCCAGCAGAATAATCAGTACGCCCGTACTTTATCAAATATCAATTACGGTCTGCAGTTCAACGGAAAAGTGCATACGCGCCATTACGTGGTGCCCCTGGAGATCAACTTCATTGATGCCAACCTGAGTGACGCTTTCAATAAGCAGCTGACCAGTACCGGTAACCTATTCCTCAAGAATAGTTTCGCGAGCCACGTTACTACCGTATCGCGTTATTCTTTTATGTTCAACAACCAGAGCGTGGAGGAAAAGAACTTCTTCCAGGCCTCCATGTACCTGAAAGCGAACCTGGAGTCATCCGGCAATATTCTTCGCGCCATCAATAACGCGCAGGGCGCGCAAAAAGATAGTTTGGGCAGGTATTATTTGCTGGGCATGCCCTTCGCGCAGTTCTTACGGGGCGACCTAGATGTGCGTACGTACAAGACCGTGAAACAATTGGGCCGTTTTGTGTTCAGGGCCTACGGAGGTATGGGTTACGCGCTTGAGAATTTGAACGTATTACCTTATGAGAAAAGCTTCTTCGCGGGCGGACCAAACTCCATTCGCGCATGGAAGGCCAGAACTGTTGGTCCCGGTGCTTATAACGGAAAATACACCGATCCGCAGGGAAACACGATCATTGATAATACCTTCGATAAATTGGGCGACATACAATTGGAAGCAAACTTCGAGTTCCGTTTCAATATTTATAAATTCATTAACGGGGCCTACTTTATTGATATGGGAAATGTTTGGTTGCGCCAGAAAAATGCCAATAAACCTGGCGGAGAATTCGACCCCACGCGTTTTTACACCGAGTTCGCGGGCGGCACCGGCGTAGGTATCCGCGCCGACTTTTCCTTCTTCATTATTCGAATTGACGGAGCCTTCCAGGTACGAAACCCCGCTAATCCGGTAGGATCAAGATGGATGTTTGGTCGCGGGTTCTTATCTTCTTTTATTACCAATTTTGGTATTGGGTATCCGTTTTAGATCTGCTGATGACTCTGTGCAGTTTTTCAATCCAGGGCTAGCGTGTACAGCCAATATTTTTTACCAAACAAAGGTGGAATTTCTTTAAGAATAGTAAAACCCATGCTTTCATAAATATGCCTGGCCGCGTCCATGAACTCTGCAGTGTGTAAAGCAATGGTTTTTTCATTGTTATGTTTGGCGAAGTCAATGCACATTTGCGTGAGCGTTTTTGCAATGCCTTGCCCTCTATATTTTGGATCAACCCCAACCATTCTAATGTAAGACCATTCAGATTTGAATAGATCTGTTGGGTTACCACTTGGAATTATATAAGCAACGCCAACTATTTCTTCCTGGTCAAGACAAACGAAGCACTTGGCAATATTAAGTATGTCAATAAATTTTTGCTTGTCTTTCAAATTGCCGTTGAATATTTTCCAATTGTCCGGAGTCAATGCATTTTGAAATTGTCCATATGCATTTTTACCAAGGTTTTGTAATTGGTCAACATCCTTAATTGTTCCGACGCGATAGGAAAGGTTATTCATCATGCTGGCCTTTGAGAAAATTAATGTCGCTTTAAGAAAATTTTAAACCGCCCTCTCAATACTCTTCCAAAGCAGATCCGCCGTTCTTTCCCACGAGAACTTATTCTTTTGTTCGAGTCCTTTTTGGATGAGGATATCGCGGAGTTCTTTGTCGCGGTGCATTTTAAGCATGGCGTTCTTGATCTCATCAATGTTGAAAGGATCGCAATAGAGAGCTGCCTCGCCCGCCACTTCAGGCAAAGAAGAAACATTAGCGGAGATAATAGGAATACCACACTGCATCGCTTCCACCAATGGAATTCCGAAACCTTCAAAATAAGGAACGTAGGTAAGCGCAAAAGCGGAGCCCACAATATCGCGCATAGCACCATCGGGAACACGGCCTGTGAAAATGATCTCGTCTTCGATCTGCAATTGCTTCATGAGCTTGATCAATTCATCCTCTCCCCAAAAGATAGCGCCGGCTAAAACCAGTTTCATGTTCGAACCACTCTCCTTTTTGAAAGCATGAAAAGCCTGGATCAATCGTGCAATATTTTTTCTTGGACTTAAAGAGCCCACGAAAATAAAATACGGACAACCCTTCGCGTACTTGTCGCGCACGCTTTGCTTGATCTTTTCATCAACCGGGGCAAAGAACTCGTTGATGCCGTTATATACCACGTCAATATTTGAAGGATCGATGCCATAGTTCTTACTGATATCGTCTTTACTGAATTCAGAAACAGTAGCAATTCGGGTCGCGGCTTTAGCGAACCTGGGGAAGAACCGATTGTAGTAATTCCGCACCCAAAATGGAAGGTCCTGCGGGTAATGTTTGAAATTGATGTCGTGTATCACCGGCAATTGTTTGCAAGTGGCTCCCAGGGCGAGGAATCCATCCTGCGAAAGAAAAAGATCGGGCTTGAATTTATTTAAGAAAGGCTTTACCGAGAATTGCATCCAGTAATAAAAAAGGAATGGATGTCGGGCCGGAGGCCATAGCACCATAGGCGTTACGTTTTCACCAAAAACAAATTGCGGGTCGTAAGGCCTGTCGAACAAAAAAACAAAATGTACCTCGGGATGCTGCTGCGTAATCCGTTTAAGTGATTGATAGCTGAACCAGCCAATGCCATCAAGGCGGCCGGGTAATAATAAGCGCGTATTTACGACGATTTTCAGATGGCAGCTTTCTGATTTATTATCCACGAACTCTTCTTCCTCACGCTTCAATCTTTTAACTTCTAACTTTCAACTTGAAACTTAACCCGCTATAACGCACAATCCAGCGAAATAGTGTATGGCCGCGAAATTAAACAAAATAGGCGTAAAACGGTGATTTTAAGCTTTCTATTTACGATCCAAATTGCTATATTCGCCGTCCTTTATGCAAAGGCAATTCGTTACTAATTTAGCTATTCTCATCTTCCTGAACCTGCTTATCAAGCCGTTCTGGATCCTGGTGATAGAACCCAACGTGCAGTTCCAGGTGGGTAACGCTGCCTATGGCGAATACTTTGTGCTTTTCAATTTCTCCTTCCTGCTCAACATCCTGCTCGATTTTGGTATCACCAATTTCAATAACAAGAACATCGCGCAGAACAACCACCTGCTCGAAAAACATTTTTCGGGGCTTTTCCTGCTAAAGATACTGCTTGGGGTAGTTTATATTACCGTTACGCTCATCATAGGCTTGTCGGTTGGTTACAGCACGCGCTACCTCAAATTGTTGTTCCTGCTTGGCATCAACCAGTTCCTCATCTCCATGATCCTCTACCTCCGTTCTAATCTTTTAGGACTGCACGCTTTCAAGACCGACAGTTTCATTTCGGTGCTCGACCGCTTCATCATGATCACGTTCTGCGCTTTGCTGCTGTGGACCACGGTGACCGGCATTTACATCGACATCATGGTGTTTGTGTATACCCAAACGATAGCCTACCTGATCACTGCCCTGATCGCTTTTGTGGTTGTATTCAAAAAGACCGAAAGTTTTTCGATAAGCTGGAACTGGCCTTTCTGGCTAATGATACTCAAGAAGAGTTTTCCGTTTGCCGTATTGGTGTTACTGATGACCTTTTACAATCGCCTTGACGCGGTGATGATAGAACGTTTGCTGCCCGACAAGAATAACTATGTCTTTTTCCTGATCCAGAAGATCAAACACATGCCCTACTATAAACTTCCGGAGGTGAAGAGCATTATTTTGCAGGCCGAGCAGAGCTTGAACACAAGTGGGCCGGCCCAGGCGGGTATTTACGCCAAAGGTTTCAGGTTGCTGGATGCCGCCAACATGATCGCCTATCTTTTCTCGGTGCAATTGATCCCCGTGTTCAGCCGCATGATCAAGTTCAACGAGCGCATCGATAACCTGGTTAAATTAGCTTTCACCCTCCTCATTACACCCGCCATCATTGCCTCTGCCGTAAGCATTTTTTATCGCACCGACCTCGTGTACCTGATCAATTACGGGGTAACCGATTCGGCCAATATCTTCGCCATCCTGATGTCGTGTTTTATAGCGGTATCTACCACTTACATTTTCGGATCACTGCTCACTGCCAACGGAAGCCTCAAGCAGCTCAACACGATGGCCATTATCGGTATCTGTCTCAACTTTGCACTCAACATCCTCCTGATCCCTAAATACAAGGCAATGGGGGCGGCTATCTCCAGTCTGATCACGCAGTTCTTTACGGCCGGGATACAGGTGTTTCTTTCCTACAGGATCTTTAAGTTACGCGTCAATTACCGCATTATCCTTATCCTGGTATTGTTTGCCGCGGGGGTTACTACGGCAGGTTTCGTAAGCACCACCTTTATCAAGAACCCGTATCTTGGCATAGCGGTCATGTGCGCTTTTTCGGGTCTCTGGGCCCTCATTACCGGCCTCATCAGCCTAAAATCCATTATGCGTTTTATCAAGTACAATTAAACACATTTTACTATCTTAGCAAACCCAAAAAAAGGAAGAAAACATGGACAAACCCAACATTGAGATCTTAAGGGTTCTTTTTTACCGAAGAAAGCATATTTTTTTGGTCACTCTCATAGCAGCTATTGTTGCCCTTGGGGTGAGTTTCGCTCTAAAGCCCAAATACCGCTCGCTTGCCTATATCTACCCGGCCAACATGGTCCCTTTCTTCATGGAACAGCAATACAATGCCGTTTCGCATACCGAACTATTGCTGCAGTTCTTTAACTCTTATGATGTACGCAACGATGTACTTAAAAAATACAACCTCGATAGACACTACGACCTTGATACTACCGACCCCCGCTTTAAAACACTTTTCAACCTGGCTTTCGAAGAGAACATCAAAGCTTCGCAAACACGTTACGAGTCAATAGAACTAACGGTTCTGGATACCGACCCGGATACCGCTCAAAAGATCGCGCAGGGCATCATTGAAGCGGTGAACAAGACCATTTCCAAACAACACGTAAAGAAGTTCAATGAGTTTGTGAACGTGAACCGCGCCTACCTGTTGGAGCATCGCAGAACGCTTGACAGCCTGCAGCAATGCATGGAGGTATTCACTAAAAAATACCACCTGATCGATATGGGATCGCAGATGCGGTACGCGGCGCAGAACTATTACAAGTTGATGGCCGAAGGGAAAGAAAACCCGAAGATCACCGAATCCATGAACGAGATCGCCGAACATGGCCCAGAGCTCTTCAGGATAGGCAACGCCTTCCAGGAAGAAGCCCGTTTGTATGCCGCTGTGGAGAACGATCTCTCGAAATCGATACGCGATTTCAGTCGAAAGCTTACGTATATGATCGTGGCCTCCGAGCCTTCTAAACCCGATACCAAGTACTGGCCTAAACGAAGCGTGATCACCGGCGTGGCCGCTATTTCTGCTTTTGTACTGGCATGCCTCTATTTTGTTTATGCCGCACGCATGCGCGAGGTCTGGGCAAGCATTAAGGTGCCACCGGTCATTAACAAATGAAAGTCGGTTTTTGTTCGCGTAAAAGCGGAAGCAGGTAAACCGGAAAAAGAACCTGAGCTAGTTGAAGAGAAAAAAGAAGTAAAAGAAAGACAAGAGATAAAAGAACCGGATCGGTTACAGGAAATAAAATCAGAAATACTCGAAATGTTGAATCAGAACATAACCATACTCAGAAAACTCTACAAGAAGAGGATCCCCATCCTCCTGGCGGCGCTCGGAACGATGGTAATTTCCTTTGGGGTTTGCTATCTCATCAAGCCTGTGTACCGCTCTACCGCTTTTGTTTACCCAACCAATCTGTCGGTTTACGGTGAGGAATCTCAAACAGAGCAGTTGCTCCAATTCTTTCACTCAAGCGAGATCAGGCAATTTGTGGCTAAGAAATACAATCTGTACCAACATTACCGCATCGATACCACTTCCAAGATCTATTTATTTGCTTACGACGAAGCTTATGAAAAACGCATAAGCATCACGCAAACCAAATACGAATCGATAGAGATCAAAGTAGAAGATAACGACCCTGATTCGGCCCGCATGATAGCTGCCGGTGTAATTGATGCCGTGAATTGGCTCATAGAAAAGGAGCACCGCGACAAATACCTCGAGACCGTTAAGAACTCACGCGTTTACCTCGAGTTCAAGAAACATGAGGTTGACAGCGCGCAGAAGTTACTTACCGAGTTAAGCGAAAAAAATGGGTTGATCAATGTGGGCGTGCAGTTAAAAGAAGCCGCCAAGAACCAGTATAAATTATGGACCACCGGCGGCAAGAACGCAGAACTGAGCAGCCTTATTGAAAGCATGAAGAAGTTTGGTGTAGAGCAGGGTAAACTGGCCGTTTATTTCGACGATCAATTGCGGGGCTGGGCGTGGGCTAATAACGATTATCAAAAACGCCTCGCCGAATTCAACCACCACACTACATTTACCTCACTGGCATCAAAACCAACACGACCGGTAATAGCTGCATGGCCCAAACGAACGCTGATCATGCTGGTAAGTACCCTTGCTGTGTTCATACTCTCCTGCCTCTATTTCATTTTTGCTGACAGGCTTAAAGCGATCTATGAACAAATCACTTCAGAAAAATAGAACACTCCTGTTCTTTTACCTGTCGTGCGGGATCTACATTCTCGGGCTGGTATTCGTTTTGCTACGCTACAAGAGTTTTTTCATTCCGTACAGCCTGGTGCCACTCGCGGTTGCCCTTTTGTTCGTAGCCTTCTTCTCTTTCGATACCTTTGTTTTCTCTATCGTCTTCTTCACGCCGCTGGCGGTTACGATCAAAGAGCTGGGCGTTAATTCGGATGTTGACCTGAGCTTACCGACAGAACCTTTTATGGCAGCTGTGCTCCTGCTCATTCCTATTTACCAGCTCTACACCAAATTCATCAGTCACAAGGTCTTATCACATCCCGTTACCCGGATCATCTTTTTGCAATTGCTCTGGATGGGCATTACCTCTGTTACCAGCGAAATGCCCATTGTTTCCCTGAAATACCTGATCGCGCGTCTTTGGTTCATCTGCTCGGCTTATTTCATGATGACCTACCTCTTCAACAAGAAGGATGGCAACGTTTTCAAATACCTTTGGCTCTATATCATTCCGCTTACCGGCGTGGCTATTTGGATAACGATACAACACGCCGCCTATAATTTTGATGAGCACGTTGCCGATTGGATCCCTTCTCCTTTTTACAATGACCATACGGCCTATGCCGCGGCTTTGGCCATGTACATTCCGCCGCTCATTGGTTTCCTGGTATTGAAACGCTTTACCTATTTACAGCGCCTGGTAACTATTTTCTGTTTGGTGGTGATCAGCGCGGCAACTGTGCTTAGCTTTACCCGCGGGGCCTGGGTAGGATTGGCAGGAGCCGCGGGAGTTCTTGTATTCCTAATGCTTAAGGTGAAATTCCGCACACTTGTTGTTACCGGGCTTTCCATGGTGGCCATCTTCCTTGTATTTCAAACGCAGATCCTTATTTTCCTTGGGCAGAACAGTACAGCTTCGGGGCAAGACGCTTCGCAGAACCTGGAATCGATCACCAACATCAAGACCGACGACAGCAACCTGGAGCGTTTGAACCGATGGAGCTGCGCCATTAAAATGTGGCAGGAAAGACCCTTGATGGGCTGGGGACCCGGCACCTATATGTTCCAGTACGCACCCTTCCAGAAAGCCAGTGAAAAATCATTGATATCCACCAACGCAGGAGATAACGGGAACGCGCACAGTGAATACCTGGGCCCGCTGAGCGAACAAGGCGTACTTGGGGCAGTGCTCATGCTTGCTTTACTTTTCGCTGTTTACAATATGGGCTTCCGAACCGTTTACAATGCAAAGGACAAGTCCCAGAAGATACTGGCCATTATCATTTTGCTTGGGTTGACAACCTATTTTGTGCACGGCTTCCTGAACAACTTTTTGGACACCGATAAACTTTCTATTCCTTTCTGGGGCTTCATTGCCGCGCTGGTGGTTTTGGACCTGAAACAGAAAGAGGAAAAAACTACACCTTTGGATACTCTATCCTGACGTGGTACATATTCATTAATTTCTTCTTGAATATCTTTTTCAATAAAGTAAGATCGCGCAAAGTAAGATCAGAATTGATCAATTGGTTCTCTTCCATTTTGTACTTAAAGATGCGCTCAACAAGATCATCAATGCTTGGCGCGTCGTAGGTCTTTAAGCTGCGTGAAGAAGCCTCTACGCTGTCGGCAAGCATGAGCACGCCTGTTTCCTTTGAAAAAGGTATGGGGCCGGGATAACGGAATTTTTTCTCGTCAGGCATCACACCTTCACTTTCTTCCTTGGCTTTATAGTAGAAATAGCTTGCCAGGGTTGTACCGTGGTGCGTGCGAATGAAATCAATGACCTGCTCGGGCAATTTGCTCTTGCGCGCCATTTCCACGCCCTTGATCACGTGACCGATGATGATATTGGCGCTTTCTTCGTAAGAAAGTTCTTCGTGCGGATTAGTACCCGCGCTCTGATTCTCGATGAAATACAAAGTATTTCGTAGCTTACCGATGTCGTGATACATAGCGCCGGTTCTGACCAGCAGCGCGTTCCCGCCTATCAGACGAATGGCTTCCTCTGCCATGTTCGCAACCTGCAGGCTGTGCTGGAAAGTGCCAGGCGCATCGGTAGAAAGTTGTTTTAACAGAGGGTTATTGCCGGTATCGCTCAGCTCAAGTAAGGTAAAGTCGGAAATGAAGCCGAACATCTTTTCGAACACATAGATAAGCGGGTAAGCAATAAGCAAACAGGCCGAAGCGATGAAGAAAGGATTGCTCTCCGCAAATTTTACGGTGCCGATCTCAGTGGCGTGCAGCGACCAGAAAGCCGCCAGGTTTATGATAAGCGTAACGAAAGCCGTGATGAGAAGTTGCGAGCGTCGCGTGAGGTTGGCTATGCTAAAAATGGCCGCGATACCACTCAGCAATTCAACGTAAACAAAATGAAATTTCTGTTCCGTAAAAATGGCTGCCAGCAAAATTATGTTGAGATGCACAAAAAGCGCCGTACGGGTATCAAAGAATGCCCGGATAATTACAGGAGCAATGGCGAATGGCAGCGCGTAAAGACTGAACTCAGTATGTTTGACAAAAAGCGAAGAAGCGAAAACAAAAAGGGTAATGAGCAGGAAAACGAAAGTAACCTGCGTGTTCTGCGAAAAGATACCCGTTCGGAAGAAACCAAGGAACAGGAACACCATGGCCAGCAAAAGCGCCACGTAAACCACTTTGCCGAAAAGGGCAATAAAGGTATTCTTATTATAGCGTTCCTGCTTCTGCAGTTCTTTTTTCAATGAATTGAGGATGGCCATCTTCGCGTTGTCTATCACGTCGCCACGGTTGATGATGGATTGGCCTTTGATGCGTTTATCCCTGATAAGCACCATATCCCCCAATTCCTGGTCTAGATTTTTCGAGGTAAGTGATTTGCTGAAGTACAAAGTATGGATAAGGGCATTCTCGGCAGACGTTAACAGGCGCTCCAGACCTTTTCGCTCAAGGGCCAGTGTTAGAAAGCTATCCGCCTGAGCCAGGGTATAGAAATCATCGAAACGCCTTTCGGTAACTGTTTTGCCGCGCAGTATCCATACCGGCGAGGACAGCGAGCCGGTTTCGGGCAATTGAATGATACGCGTTCTTTGCAGGGTATCGAAGATGGCACGTACGATCTGTTCCTCAGATCTGTTCAACTTATTCTCCTCAAAAAATCTCTCTGTTAAGACCTTAAAGGCCGAGTCGTTCTCTAAATAATAAAGGGGCGAATTCTCCCTGATCGCGTTCAGTTCCTCCCCTACCTCGCCTTCCGTTTTATAGACCGCGAAATCAAAAGGCGCTATCAGGTCCTCATGCTCCCAGGGTTTATTCAGCTCGTACTTGTACTCCGCATGGTTTGGGTTGGGTAGCATCAAAACTATAAGTACAAGACAAACGAAGAGCAGGCCCAGCTTGTACCACAGGGTGTGCTTATCGCGCAGGTATGAGAGGAGGACTCGTTTCATTTATTCCCGCATCATTTGATCACGGGCGGTGGTTCCATGACGTGGCCGCATTTTTTGCAGGTACGCAGATCCTTATTTGTATAGAATTTCTCGAACACACCCTGGAACTGCGTGGCGATGTTGGTAAGCATGAAGTATTCGTCGTACAGCTTATGGTTGCAGCTCTCGCAGAACCACATCAGTCCGTCTTTCTCGTTCTCACGGCGCTTGCGCTCGATCACCAGGCCGATCGTGTTCGCTCCACGCATGGGGTTGTGCGGCACGCGCGGAGGAAGTAAGAATATTTCCCCTTGTTTGATCGGAACTTTCACGGCCTTGCCGTTCTCCTGGATCTGCACGGTGATATCGCCTTCTAACTGGTAAAAGAATTCCTCACTTTCGTTGTAATGATAATCTTTGCGCGAGTTGGGCCCGCCCACCACCATGATGATGAACTCGGCATCCTTGTAAACCACTTTGTTGTTCACGGGCGGCTTCAATGAACCGCGGTTCTCCTCGATCCATTTCATGAAATTGAAAGGACGCGTTACTGCTTTGTCTGAAGAACCTTGTGTCGGATCTGAAATATCGGTCATTTTACTTGTATTTCTATTAACTCCTGTCAGCTTCTCTGTATTCCCTTGTATTCCTCCTGTCTCTGCGCCTCTGCGTGCCCACTGTATTCCTTTCTCGTACCTCTAACCTTGTACCTCCTACCTTATCCTGTCAGCCGAACGCACTAAATTCTCATCCTTTTTAATGAACATGCCCGCCACAAACGCAGAGAACATGGCAACTATGGGCAAATAGCTTGGCCATTGCACCTGTTTCTCTCCACCCAAAAAACTTTCAACCTTCACTACGTCCGTAAAAAGCAGAACTGCCAATAGACCTGCACTTAACAACGCGATCAGATTCGCCAATTTGAATTGCAAAGGGCGATTCTTAAAAAGAAAGATCGTGGCCAAAGCCAATATCAAAATAAGGGCGTTCAATGCCTCGGCCACGTAATACCAGGTCCCGCAAAAAGGTTGGTTGACCACGCGAAGTGTGAATTCATTAAAAAGATTCTCGTACTTCACGAACGGAAAAACCAGGAGTAGTATCGACACGATCACAACATCCAACAACAAAACGCTTTGAATTCTTTGTATCATAAAAATAATTTCTTTTGTTCGTTTATCATATTGCCCACTTTTCTATCTATTACAAAGGTAAAATCATTCTCCGATATTTTATCAATTTCCAGCCAGCGAAAGGACTGTGCTCCCTCTACCTTCCTTTTAAAGTCGAATTTCTTTGTACTTACAGGAAACCTCATTTTCTCCAAAGCTTTTACAACATAGTAAATGCTGATGACCTGGCTTTTTACATCAAAGGCCGAGGTAACAAAGAAATCGGTGGTATAGAAGTGGTTCTTAACAGCCACCTTCAAATTCGTTTCTTCCTCGAACTCCCGCACCACGCAATCGGCCGGTCCCTCCCCGAATTCGAGCCCCCCGCCGGGCAGTTTGGTGATCTCCTTGCCCTTGATGTATTCGTCGGATACCAGCACTTTGCCTTTCTCGGCCAGGATGCCATAGACCCGAACATTGAACCGTCTCTGCATTCCCTGCAAGTTACAGGCTAATTGCGTAAACGAGGTAACACTTTATCAAGAAATAATCAACTGTTTTCAAGTTAGTTGGAGGCGTTCTATAGGTGCCGGCATGCTACTATTTTATTATATTTGCCAACATGCTGCAAAAGCTTATTGGTAACCGTTACCATGCTGCCTTCCTTATTTTCATTGTAAACTTATTGTTCAAGGCATATCACGCCGGGCATACAGGCCTTAGTTACGATGAGAATTTCAGCGCATACTTTGGACAAGCGGATATCGGCGAGATCATACGGTTTGCCGCCGAGGATGACCCGAACCCGCCTTTATACCTGATCATTATTCATTACTGGATCAACCTGTTCGGTGATTCCGAATACGCCCTTCGTATGCTTTCTGTGCTGGCAAACAGTTTCGCTGCTGGTTTGTTCTTTCTTTTCGCCACGCGTTTCTTCAACTGGCAGACCGGCATCTTCGCTTCCCTCATGTTCCTCTTCTCGAACGAGATCTATTACTATAGTGAGGAGGTTCGCACCTACTCCATCATTCTTCTTTGCGCAATATCCTCTTTCTATCTCTTCCTTTCATTATTGGAACGGCCACGGCTGCTTACCTGTATTTTGCTGGGGGCAATAAATGCAATACTTTTCTACCTACACTATGTCACTGGCTTTATCCTCTTCATACAGTTCCTGCTGTGGCCCTTGCTAAGTGTTCGACCCATAAAGGACGATCATTCCGCCCGGTCGAAAGAATTCTTTGTAATTGGGTTCCCGAAAAAACAACTGGTATACCTGGTTGGGTCCCTGGTGGTGTTTTTTGCACTCCTCTATCCCTGGTTGGACCGGGTGACACAACTGTTCTTTAGTGGCGGCAAGGATTTCTGGTTGGCAAAACCCACCTACCGCCAATTTAAGGATTGTATCTACGAGTTCTTTAACAATAAAACAATGTTCAATGTGCACGTGGCCGTGTTGGGTGCACTCCTGCTTATCCTTGTCTTTGTAAAAAGGTGGCGTGATAAGAACCTTTCTATTAAACTTCTCATTTTTGCCTTTGCTACCGGCCCTCTACTGGTCTACCTCATTTACCTGGCCGCAGGGTTATCGCCCATTTTTCTCAAGCGCTATGTACTTTTCACTTTACTGGGCTTCATGCTCCTTTTTGCATATACTTTATCGCTTGTGCGAATAAATTTTTACGTAAAACTGGCAGGCATGCTGGTTTTGAGCTTTTTTATGTTTCAAAGCATGACCTATCCCCGTGCAGAAACAGATCAATACCACAAGGCCGCCTGGTTCTTCAAACGCGTGAAGGCACCCGACACGTTCATTACAAACGACCTGCCCGATCTTTTATCTTATTACTATGAACCTCGCTTCTTTGCAGTGCAGTCGCATCCCATAAAAATGGCCTGCCTGCGCGCCAGGGGCGTATATGTGCCTTATAACAACACCTGGCCTAACGAAGAGCGACTTGAGCGATACAGAATGATCTATTATACCTATACCTTCGCTGATTTTTACGACGCGCAGAAGCAGGTTGAGACCGCCCTTAACAGCAAATTCAGGTTCATAGGTAAGTGGACAAACTATCGCGGGCTGAGTATCCTTGTTTATTATAATCCTTCTTACAGGAAAAACTAGCTAGTATCGCTTAATCAGCAGGGCACATCAATTCTCACTGGCATACTGCCCGCTATACCTACAATTAAAAGGATGGCCGCATCCGTGTCGCCGACTAATAGTTGAGCAAGCTCTCTATCGCCTTCTCCACCTTCTCAGTAGATGGCAGCATGGTCTTTTCGAGAATAGAATTGAGCGGAATAGCAGGCATATCTTCAGCTCCCAATACCCGAACAGGAGCATCAAATTGCTCGAAGCAATTCTCGCCTATGCGCGCGGCAACGCTTTGAGCGAAGCTGCTGCTCTTTTGCTCTTCGGAAAGCACCAGAACACGACCATGCTTCTTGGCCGTTGCAAACACCGCCTCCTCGTCTAATGGTGATAGCGTACGCAGATCGAGTATCTCTATTCTTCCAGGAAATTTTTTTGATGCATTCTTCGCCCAATAAACGCCCATGCCGTAAGTCACAACAGTTAAGGTAGAAAACTCATTGCTGGTTGGTGTTTCCTGAACCATTCTTGCTTTTCCAAGTGGAATGATATAATCTTCGTCGGGCTCGATGGTACGGGCCTCTTCGGTGCCTTTAATTTTGCTCCAGTACAATCCTTTGTGCTCCAACATCAATACAGGGTTCGGATCGTAATACGCGGCTTTCATCAATCCTTTCAGATCGGCGCCGGTGCTTGGGTAACAAACCTTAATTCCTTTGATATTGCAAACCACGCTCTCTACACTGCTGCTGTGGTACGGACCACCGCTTCCATACGCGCCAATGGGTACACGCAGAATGCAGCTCACGGGCCATTTTCCGTTAGACAAATAGCAGGAACGTGATACTTCCGTAAATAATTGGTTCAATGCCGGCCAGATGTAATC
The DNA here is from genome assembly GCA_964387075.1 of uncultured Flavobacteriaceae bacterium. GTDB lineage: Bacteria > Bacteroidota > Bacteroidia > B-17B0 > Aurantibacillaceae > PALSA-968. The sequence continues at coordinate 123,420 of CAYLVB010000012.1, read as the reverse complement.
GGCAAACTGAACTTCTACAATGGGTTTCAATCCCACCGCGCTCATGCCGACGGTAGAACCGATAATGAATGCTTCTTGAATGGGCGTATTGAAGACGCGATGATCACCAAATTGCTGCGCCAAGGTTGCCGCTTCCCGAAATACGCCGCCCAAACGGGCTCCTACATCCTGGCCATATAACAAACACTCGTTGTGCTTCGCCATCAATTCGCGGATGGCGAACAGGGCTGCATCCACCATCACGGTGGGTTGCTTTCCTTTTGGCGAACGTTCTCCTTTTTCTTCGGTTACGGGAGTCGGCGCGAAATCGTGCGTAAAAAGATCTTCGGGGCGCGGGTCTTCGGCTTGAACCGCTTTTTCATAATCCGTTTTCACCAGGGTAACGGCTTCTTCCTCGATCTTTTTCATTTCCGCGTTGCTCACGTCGGCAAGAATAAGACGGTTCCTCAATTTGGGCAAAGGATCTTTTTTTGCAGCCTCTTCTAGGTCATCGCGGTACCATTCTTTACGAACGCCGGATGTATGGTGATTCAGCAAAGGAACTTTGGCGTGCACTAAGAAAGGCCTGCGCTCCTTGCGTATCAGTTCGATAACTTCTTCTATGGTCTTATAACATTTCAGGAAATCGGTTCCGTCGATGGTTCTTGTGTCTAATCCTTTAAATCCTTTGGCGTACTCGCTGGCGTCCTGCACGCGAATTTCCTTCGCGTTGGCCGAAATGTCCCACTCGTTATCCTGCACCAAATAAAGTATCGGTAATTTCTTGAGCACGGCCATTTGAAAAGCCTCGGCAACCTCACCTTCGGTGATGCTCGCGTCGCCCAAAGAACAAACCGCTATAGGCGGATCGGTAACTCCTTTTTTAGGGAACACCTTTTCCAAATACTGCAAACCCATGGCCACACCCGTGGTAGGAATAGCCTGCATGCCCGTGGCGCTCGATTGATGCGGGATCTTGGGCATGTTCTCCCGACGCAGGGAAGGGTGCGCATAATACGTTCTGCCTCCCGAAAAAGGATCTTCTCTCTTGGCCAGCAATTGCAGCATCAATTCGTAAGGCTGCATGCCTATCGACAACAAAATGCTGTCATCACGGTAATAAGCGCTCAGGTAATCCTGGGGCAATAACTGCAAACCCAAAGCAATTTGTATGGCTTCATGCCCGCGCGAGGTGGCGTGCACATATTTGGCGGTAACTTCTTTATTGGCTTCGTACAGCTCGGTCATGGCCTTGGCGGTACACATCAGGCTATAGGCCTTCTTTAAAATATCTACGGAGACTTCTTTGCTCACCAAACTCGGGGTTACTGTCGACATGGGTTCTAAAATACAGCCGTTAAAGTAGCAAAAAAATAAATAAATAGGGTTTTGAGTGGTCGAAAATCACTCCTTCATTATCTCAAACTCCACCCTGCGGTTCTTCGCCTTACCCTCGTCGGTCGAATTATCGGCCACGGGCAGGGCATCTCCGTAGCCTTTGTAGTACATTTTGTTCTGCACACCCTTGGTGATCAGGTATTCAAAAACAGCCCTCGCCCGCTCTTCGGAGAGACGTTGATTTTTGCGTTTGGATCCGGAATTATCCGAATGCCCATTGATGGAAATAACGAAATTTGAGTGGCGAAACATGTATTGCGCCAGTTTGTTCAGTTCCGGGAAGGATTCGGAGGTCAAGTAGGCCTTACCCAACTCAAAAGAAACCTTGAGGGTGATCTTCTCCCCTACATGCGCGTCGGTCTTCACCTGCAACACCGAATCCTTTTCGTAGCGTTTCATGCTGTCGAGGTCCACAATTCTAACATCCTCATCCTTGGGTTTGATCCATTTTAAACTCACGTCATCCACAAAATAATAAGCTTCTTTGAAACCCGGCTTGTACGTGATCTTCAGCATGTCCTTGCGCACATTGGGCGAGAAATTACCTATGGTGATGAACTTTTCCCCCCCGCCGGCCTTATAAACTCCTCTCACTTTGAACCAGCAATACTGTCCATCCAAAGCCCCTTTTTTCGATACAGTATCTACCATGTAATCCTTCTCGGGATATGTGACCGCCCGCATGCCCGCCTTCGAAAAATAAACCCCGAAAGACTTCAGTTGGGCGTTGCTCCATGTGGCCAGTTTGATATAGCATTCGAACTGGTAGCTCTGCCGGGGCTTGAGGGGCTCGGCCAGTTTTACCTCCAAAAACTCCTTGTATTTCTTCTGGAAACGGAGGCCCGCGAAACATTCCCCCACATGGGCCCCTCGGCACCTGCTGGTATCTTTGGGATGGGTGCCCTGGTAATAATCTACTGTGGCTATACCCTGCCAGGGAATGGCGTTCTTGATGTTCTCTGACTTGCGCTTGTAATTCTCGAAACTGCCATTGGGAACCAGGTTCTTATCTACCACGAACTGCCCAAAAACACCCGAAACCGGCAAAAAACCCAATATGCCCCAAATGAGCCTCATAAGGGTCAAAAAAAGCGAAAAAAAGGTCATAATTCCTTACCGGATTTTTTAGTTATTCCCTTGTCAATGTGAATAAAAGCCCTATCTTTGCAGCCCTATAATTAAGAACAATGGCAAACCATAAATCATCGATCAAACGCATCAGGCAGACAGAGACCAAGAAGCTGCATAACCGTTACCAGGCAAAAACCACCCGTTCTACGCTGAAAAAACTGCGTGACACCACCGATAAGAAAGAAGCGGCTACCCTGCTTCCTAAAGTAACCGCTATGCTGGATAAACTCGCGAAACGCAAGGTGATCCACAAGAACAAAGCGGCTAACTTAAAATCTAAAATTACCAGAAAAGTAAGCAGCTTGAAGTAAGCGTTACTGCATCTATATTGAAAGCCCTTTCGCCATTGCGGAGGGGCTTTTTCTTTGGCCTTCTGGGGACCACCCCGCTTTTTCGAAGGGACTTCGTCCTTCCTGAAAAGCCCCTCCTTTTTTGAAGGAGGGGAATTTTTAATACAGCATTAAATTTTGAACAAGTCAGTACAAAGGATCAATAATCAGTAATTTAGTATCTGCAATGAGCAAACAGAATTTAAGCAGTTTAGGCGACGCGATACAGGCCTTTTTAAAGCAGAACCGGCTGGAAAAAAAAATAGACACTTCCGAACTTATTGTGCACTGGAAAGAGATAGCCGGCGAGATGATAGCGAGACACACCAAGCGCATGTTCATCAAAGACCACACTTTGTTCCTGCAGGTAGATTCTTCGGCACTTAAGAATGAATTGCATTTTTTGAAGTCGCAGCTTATTAAGAACGTGAACCAGTATCTTAAAAAAGAGTTGATAAAAGAACTGGTATTGCTTTAGGTTTTTCCGAGTATCTTTAGGCAAAATTTCTTTTGCGCCAAACGCTTTCTCAAAATAGAACTTTCCTTATACCCTACGCGGTCATCTTTTTAGCGGCCTGCACGGTCGTAGCGATCACCGACAAAGTACAGCTGCATCTTTATTTCAACGGCTTACTTAATCCTTACCTCAACGTTTTCTTTAAGTATTTCACCAATTTTGGCGACGGCATTTTTGTGCTGGGTATAGGCGCCATCCTGTTAATTTTCAATGTCAGGAGAGGCTTGACCACCCTGCTGGCTTATGGGCTGAGCGCGGGCTTTACCCAGGGCATCAAGTACGCTTTTTTTGGTGATGCCGACAGGCCTCAATTGTATTTCGAGAAGATCTATGTTCCGCTGCAGGTGATCCCCGATCTTATCGAGGAACAACACATTCATCACAGCTTTCCATCGGGGCACGCCACCGCGGCTTTCGCTTTGTTCTTTTGTTTGAGTTTTTTGTCGCAGAAGGTATCGTCGAAGGTCTTTTTCTTTTTCATGGCCATGCTGGTGGCTTTTTCAAGGGTTTATTTGTCGCAGCACTTCTTTGAGGACATTACCGCCGGAAGTTTCATCGCGGTATGTTTTTCTTCGCTTGTGTGCTGGTTCTTCTATCATTCTAAAAGCGCTGAGAAATTCAGTAAACTGGATAAGCCTATTTACAAATTGTTCGGATGAAGGATAACAAGGCGTATACCTGGCACTACATCATCACGCTGGTAAGCGGCCTGCTCTTCATTCCGTTCCTGGGCAAAGTGCATTTATTTGACTGGGACGAGATCAATTTTGCCGAGTGCGCGCGCGAAATGCTCGTTACCGGCGATTACAGCCGTGTGCAGCTGAACTTCCAGCCTTTCTGGGAGAAGCCGCCACTCTTCATCTGGTTACAGGCACTGAGCATGAAATTGCTTGGCGTGAACGAGTTCGCCGCCCGATTGCCAGATGCTATTTGCGGCATCGTTACTTTAAATCTTATTTACAGCATCGGTAGAAAGATGTACGACCATCGCTTCGGCCTGCTCTGGGTTTTGGCTTATGCCGGGTCTTTTCTTCCCTTCCTTTATTTTAAATCGGGCATTATCGATCCCTGGTTCAATCTTTTTATTTTTCTAAGCGTTTACAACCTTATTCAGTGGTTCAACAACAATGTTCCTGATAAAATAAGCAAGCGACCCATTTACGCCGGAATTTTTGGCGGACTGGCAGTCCTGACCAAGGGCCCGGTTGCTTTGCTGATCATTGGTATCACCATGACCGCCGCCTGGCTTTTATTAAAGATCAAACTTTTCTCAAATATCAAAAACCTGTTGCTTTTCATTTTCACTTTGCTGCTAACGGGTTTCAGCTGGTTCATTTTTGAGATCCTTAGCGGGCACGCCGATGTGGTGAAAGAGTTCCTCGTGTACCAGGCAAGGCTGTTCAATACCGAAGATTCTGACCACGGCGGATTTTTCTTTTATCACTTCGTGGTTTTGCTGGTAGGATGTTTCCCGGCTTCTATTTTCTTCATTCCCGCGCATAAGAAGTATGATAACGATACGCCTTATCAATTGTTCACCAAAAAATGGATGCTCTTTTTGTTTTGGACCGTTTTGATACTGTTCAGCATTGTGAAGACCAAGATCGTGCATTATTCCAGTATGTGTTATTTTCCCATGACCTACCTGGCGGCTTACAGCATGTACTACATGGTACAGCAGGGAAAAAGGCTTAGCTTTTATCTTTTTTATGCAGGTGTTATTATCATTGCTCTGGCCGGCATCGCTTTTACGGCTATTCCTTTCATTGAAAAGTTCAAACAGCAGATCATCGATTCAAAATTAATTGATGATGATTTCGCCATAGCCAGTTTAAGTACCAAAGTTGAGTGGGGCGGCTACGAGTTTTTAGCGGGACTGATCTTTTTGGTTGGCGCACTTTTCTTTTTATTCCGTTTCTACAAAGGAAGCATGGAAAAAGCGGCCATAGGGCTTTTCTTAACAAGCGGTATAACCGTTTGGCTGCTTTTAGTGATGGTCACTCCTAAAATAGAGCAATACTCGCAGGGACCTGCGATCGAATTCTACAAGAACCTGCAGGGAAATGATTGTTACGTGGAAACGATAGGTTTTAAAAGCTACGCCTATATGTTCTACACAAACCGCCAGCCCCAACACAATTCACCGGCCATGCTTTCTTATATTAAGCAGAGCGAGGATAGAATGATGAAGGAAGGACACGCGGCAGCCTTCTCTTTCAACCTGATGAGCATGAACTGGATGCTTTACGAAAAGATCGATAAGCCCGCTTATTTTGCGGTAAAAGTAACGGAAGCCGATGAAAGACTTAAGGCTGTTCCCGAATTGAAAGAGATATACCGTAAAGGAGGCTTTGCTTTCCTGAAGCGCGAACCTTAACAAGCTGTTCTTGTTTAAGGTCACTAATTATACTACCGGAATATAAATATCGAACCGGGCTCCTTTATGTGGTAAACCGGTAGCGGTAATTAGTCCCTGGTGATTTTCAACGATCCGTTTACAGATGGCCAACCCCATACCCGTGCCTTTATACTCTTCCTGGTTATGCAGGCGCTGGAACACTTCGAAGATCCGTTCGCTGTATTGCGGATAAAAAAATTACCGAATTTAATGATTTAAGTTTTTGGCATATAGTTCAAATTTCCTTCAAAACAATTACGGAAAATACCCCGATAGAAATCGACGTTTTTTATGAATTAGCAGAGGTTACGGGATTTAACTACACAATTCTCTAAAGCGGTTATTTTAGCAGAAGATAAACGGTAGTTTGCTATCTTTGAGTATGTATAATTTAGCCAAACTACTTACTGAAGAGCCTGCCAAACTTGAGAAACTTATAATACTTCTCTTTAAGCTTTTAATCACCTTCTTTTTTACCTGTTTATTATTTGGATATAGTTTCTCCATTCAAAGTCTCATAAAGGATCCACTACCTCCCTCTTTATCTACGACCAAGTTAATTTATTTTTTTTTAGGAATATTTGTAGTATGGTACCTTTTGTGGAGGCTCTGTGGGGAAGTAATTATTGGCGACCTGCTTATTCGATTGCTAGCTTGGCCATGGAACAAACGAAAAACATTTGTGGAGATATTAAGTTTTATTGGAGTAGCAAAGGAGAGCTATGGATACTTAAATCCAAAGAAGCATATTATTGTTTTTTCGGAGGCACTTATGGAGTTAGATAAGGAGGAAACTGATAAATTCATTAGTGAAAACCATTCCCGGTTAAGAGAATACTTTGTTTTATCCTTTGTTGTGTTCGTTTTACTCCTTCTAACAAAGGATGTTCAACTATCCCGTTGGCAGATATGGGTTTGCTCAATCATGCTAGTCAATTTTCTACTTGGATGTACCTTCTTCCATTTAATGAAAGGCTATATATATGATAATTTAGAATCTCTGAAGCGAGAGTTTGAGCCTATTGCGTACGCTCAAAAAGCTCTCAACGCAATCTGTGAAAATAAAGAACTGATGCAGTATTTTGAAAAACCTACTGAGGCTAAAAGCATTTTTCTTAAAAAGAAGGAGGGAATGAATTATGGTCCTGCCGAAATAAGGGTACGCTCAATGTATCATTGGAACCAGATATTAGGCCAAATGGCTTTAGAAGATACGTTCATTAAGTGGGGTAAGGCAGAGAGAAAAAGAGAAGAAGGCCTGATTGAAATTTGCATCTCTAATATTACTCCAACCCAGGATATGGAAAGGTCTGTTAAAAATCTTGATGGCTTTCTTTATATTCATGCTACAAGTGAGAAAGAAATATTTAGCGGACTAGAAGAAGCTTGGTATATAATTCAGAGGAGAGAAAGGCTTCGGAGCAAAATTAAATTTACAACGACTTGAAACTTCTTAACACATACACTTCAAAATTAGATTCCTCAAAACTAGACTACGGTGATTATTCAAACCTAAGAGATGAATTGAATAGATTGGGGGGCGAGTGCAAAAAAGAAGGAACTGATGAAGAACATCGTTTGCTAACCTTGGAATATGAACAATTACACTTTAGTGTATCAATGGAGAGAGGAATAGAGCCGGCTTCAACTGAGGGGAGAAAATTACCAAATGGTGCAGTGGAAATTTTAGTTCAATGGCCGGACATAACAAAATATGCAGATGCTGATTTTGAATATATTTTAAAGAGATTCGATGAATCCAAGAATGATTATATCCGATATAAATACGGGATATTTTTAATTCAGTCTAAGAAAAAAAGAGATAATCAGTTTGTTGCAGAGGTTTTGAAATCTATGTTTGCTTTAATGGATGCATACTACGCTAAGGCAATTGATGACAAAATAAATAAAAAGAAGCATTACGTTACCTATTTAACTTCCCTAACAAAAGATGTTTTTCTTTTAGCTCATCAAAGAAGAAATGTAAAGGAAATGGTGCCGTTTTATAAGCAAGTTAGAAATTTTATTTATGACAAACTGTCCAGTTGGGATAAAAACAAAGAAGGCACTAGGCATCTCCTTTTTAGTTATACTCGGTTATTACACGAACATTTCTCGGAATTTTCTGAATATGGCCTAAAGCCAATTTTGAAAAAAAACTGGGAGATTGCAGTTGAATTCAAAAATACTGACAACCATAATGCAATTGATATTGCTAAAAACGCGGTGCATTTAGCCGCAAAGTTAAAAGAAGAAACTGACCCTTGGTATAGATTATGTGCTGATTGTTATGTTGCCGAAGCTGAAAAGAGGAAAGGTATGGTGGCCCCTAAATTTTATATTTCAGCCATAAAGTATTATAAATTGATAGGGGATGAGCAAAAAGTTAACGAAATACATGAGGCTTTTACGAAAGCAAAAAAGGAAATGAATTTTGGTAAAATGTCCTTTCCTGCAGTTGATGAGTTCACAAAGGCAAAAGAAAAACAAAGAGACGAGGAAGTTTCAACTAAAGAACCTGAGTTTCTTTTAAAACGAATTGCATACGGAGAAATGATTCCAACTTTCTCTATGATTAAAAAAATGGAAAGCGAAGATACAAATTTCAGCCTCTCAAGGATGCTTTCAGTAGATATTTATGATAAACACGGGAATAACAATATAACTATAGGAGCGCAATCTGAAGATGACAGAGTATCATTTTATCAGATGTATGAACTACTCACCCAAATTGACTTGCAAATACATGCTTCTTATTTTTATGAGGCAGTGCGCGCAAATAAAATAACTGCTGAATTTATTATAAAGTGGTTATCGAGCAATACTTGGTACGGAGAAGAAATAGTGAAGGTCTATAATGGCTTTACTAGGAAGGTAGTTGTTGCGAAATTGCTAGACGAACCAATTAAACTGTTTTTCAGTCAGCTGAATCTTTCCTTAGCCAATAATGGGGGCAATCCAAGCTATGTATGCTCAATAGATTCCTTAACCCCTAAAGTTGAATATATACTTCGACTAATTTGTGAGGAAAAATTCAAAATTCTCACCTCAAGAATAAAGGAAGACGGTACTGTGGAAGAAAAGACCTTTGGAATATTGATGTCTGATATTTTTAAGCTTATTGAAGAAGAAAAAAACCTAGAAGAAGAGGATAAGACAATGCTACTGGATCATCTAATATTCGTAGATTTCATCATGAATAGCAAAGCTGGTCCAAATATCCGGAACGTGGTAGCGCATGCACATTTAGATTTAGAAGATTATTCACCCGACAAGGCAGTTCTTGTTCTTAGCGTTTTACTAAGAATTGCTATACTAATTAAAAAAAGAGAATAGAATTATTTTTTAAAAAGGGCAATTACTCCAAAGGTTAAAGTGCCTAAAGTTCCAATAATTCCAACTATCCAATAGACAATTTGAAGTCTGCGTGTTTTGTCATCATCTGATAACGCCTTAGATTTCTTGCTATCAAATTCAGGTTGTGATTCCCTGAGTAGATATTATTCGGCTTCATCAGCTCCATATCCGTGATGGTCTGCACTTTCATTTTTGTCTTCTTCGATAGTATCTCAGTAAGTACGCTTTTATGATCGGGTCTCAGATGCTGTACATAGATAAAGGCCATGCCTGTTCTTTCAGAAAGACTTTCTAATAATAGGGAAAACGCTTCAAGACCGCCGGCCGAGGCACCAATGGCAACAACCGGGAAAGGGCTTTCTTTTTTCTCTTTTTTAGCGGGTCGGTTTTTACCGGCAAGGGGTGCTTTCTTTTTCATTAGATCATACCTCCACCAGGTTGGCTATGAATTTATTTCTTAAAGGCCTATTGAACCTGCCTTCCGCCATGAGGCCGAATATATGGCGCAGTATCTTTTTCAACTCGCTATGGTCGGTCTTACGAACATAATAATGCGCACCGTTCTTATACAAGAGGTCAGCCACATCCTCGTGCAGGGAGGTTGAGTATATGATCACGGGAAGATCTTTTAGATCCGTGTGTGCCTTAATCTCCAGTAGACATTCCATTCCGTTCTTGCGGGGCATATTCAGGTCAAGAAAGAGCACATCCGGCAGTTTACAGCCCGGTCTTTTCAGATAGTTCATCAGCTTTTCTCCGTCCTCTACGATCATCGGCCTGGTGTCGAACTGTATCTCCTCCAGCGCCTTAATAAAAAAATAGCCGTCATCCTTATCGTCGTCTGCAAGTAAAATATGGATCGGTTTAATTGCTTTGGAAGTCATCCGAATAAATTAACAGGGTTACAAAATAGTATCGGAGAAAGCTTCTGGAGATGTTGAATATTGCGCGGGTTTGCCATGGTCCGCAGGCATATATTGAACCAATCCGTGGCAAACATAGTTCTTATTATCCGTTCTGTGGCTTTTATTCTGGCAAGATCGTTCGGCGTCCTAGAATTTACTACTACCCAGCTAGTTACCTGCTTGCAAATTCTTATTGTAAAATACCGATGCGCTCCTCTTTATCAGGTTACGCCGAATTTGTATCTTCGTTCCTGCTTCGGCACGACATTTGCAAAACAAAACACACAAAAATATACTTATGAAGAAACTTTTTTTGATACTGCTTGGTACCGCTTATCTGGGTACCCAGGCCCAGGGTTTGGGCGGGATGTGGGACAAAGCCAAGGACGAGATTAAAAAAGACCCGGGCAAAGCTGTAGAGGACATTAAAAAAGCCGGTGAGGGCGCGTTGAATGGCGGCGGAATAAAAGCGCCTACCAACGAAGAGATCATCGCGGGTTTAAAGGAAGCCCTCAACACCGGTTCAAATAATTCCACCGCCGCCACCTCTAAAGTGGATGGCTACCTGAAGAACCCTCGCCTTTTCATCCCCTTCCCTCCGGAAGCAACGGAGATGAAAAAGAAATTGGTGAAACTGGGGATGCAGAAGAAAGTGGATGAGTTCGAAACTTCACTGAACCGCGCCGCCGAAGAGGCCGCCAAAACCGCCGCTCCGGTGTTCCTGGCCGCAATTAAAGGCATGACCGTGAGCGATGGAATGAAGATCCTGAAGGGAGCCGATACCGCCGCCACCTCCTACTTAAAAACTTCTACCAGCCCGGAATTGTACACGCAGTATAAGCCTATTGTAAAAGAAGCCATCAGCAAAGTAAAGGTGACCGATTACTGGAACCCGCTGGTTAAAAAATACAACAAGATACCCGGTGTTAAAAAGCAAAACCCAGATCTTGATGATTACGTGACTAAAAAAGCGATCTACGGTTTATTCCTGTTAGTTGCCGATGAGGAGGCCAAGATCCGCAAAGACCCCATGGCCCGCGTGAACGACATCCTTAAAAAAGTTTTCGGCTGGGCAGACTCTGAGAAAGGAAAATAATTACCGGCTTAATACGATCTTTTTAACGAGCGACCTCTGTTCCAGTTTCACACAGACAAAATAGATTCCGTCGGGCTGCGCACTGAGGTCGATCTCTTTTCCGCGTATTCTTGCTGCTACGGGTTGCCCTGTCAGATCAAATATTTGGCAGTTACCTGCTTCTATAGTTGAAGTACAGTACAATTTTCCCGTGCATGGGTTCGGAAAGATCGAGGTAACCGGCTCTTCAAAAGAATTTACTGAGATCGCGGCTCCGGTTGTTCCCCCTGCAAGGAAAAATTTCGTGAAAACATTTTCCGCGTTCAGAACTATATTTCCGAATGTGATCGGGTCTGGCACAGTATCATACATGAAGTAATGGTTCGTGTTGTAAGTCCCCGCTATATAAAAATGTCCCGCCCGGTCAGACAAGAGGCTATTTGTTTTGTTGTATCCTTTTCCTTCCGAACGCAAAAGCCAGGTAAATAAATTGGATGTATCGATCGCTCCAACCATAATATTGTTCAGGGTATCCGCTTCAGCAAAAAAACTATCATACCAGATCGTATCGATATTACCTGACCATCCGCGGTTGAAATCACCACCAACAATTATTTCTTTGTCAATGCCTTTGGCAAGACAAGGCGTCCATTGGCCATCATACCCGTTTCCCAGGCCTTTCCTGAAAGTATGCGGATACGTGTTCCCCACCACCCGGAAAATACCATAGGTGGTCATGTAATGTGAACCTGTACTGTAATTCGCTGTAACAGTTTGATCATCGTTCACCGCCCAGCTATGCAAATATTCATAAGAGCCCAGGGCGGATTGCGGAGTGACGGTATAGGTTTGAGGGTCAACGCGCAGTATATCGTAACCTGAACAGTGATAAGGACAAGGATACGTACTGTATTGGCAGGACATAAAAATTACGTCGTTAATATCTACATCAAACTTCTGCCCGTTGTGCAATATCCCTATACTGTCTTCTACAGATTCAAGATAATTCCCGTACTGATCACAGCGGATAAGATACGTGTTGGCCCCGGTGTACCCGCTGGTGGATTGGTTGTCGATCATAAAATCATCTTTGATCTGCCCGCCCAGAAAAATGTTTCCCTGTGCGTCGCTGCGTATGCAGTTGCCCACATCGTCGTTAAGACTTCCCCCGCTCTTGATCCAGAGTACATTCCCGGCTCCATCCAGTTTACCATAAAGAACATCACTGCCTCCGTACGAATTAAAAGTAGTTCCGCCAAAGTTCAATGTTCCTTTAAAATTGCCGATAAAATAACTGTCGCCGTTATTTTGGGCGTAGATGCCGCGAATATTGCCGGGCAGCCATTTTGCCCAGGTTATTTGCCCCGCAGAGCTTGTTCTTACAACCACACAGCCCGAATCGAGATGTGTACCGTAAATGACCGAGGGCCCCTCCTGCGTGATCAGGGCAAAAATAGCAGTACTGTTCCGGCAGATCATTCGTGTTGCCTGGTTCCCGTAAGCCGAATCTGCCGTTACTGCCCAATCCCATTGCTGGGAGAAAAGAAAGAAGGAAGGAAGGTTACATAAAAAGAATAGAATTTTTTTCATCCCCTTTTTTTACAAAGTTACACCCGCAAAATGCCGTTCTTTCCGCCAATCGTCCATAGCGACTTTTAAATCGGCACAAAGTCAAAAAACAATTCCAAACCGGTTCAAATAAAAAACCCTACCAGTTTGGCCGGAAGGGTTCTTATATTAAAAGGTTTGCTTAGTGTAAAGTAATATTGTAAACGTTACCGTTGATAGTAACCGTGGCGGTATTATCGCAGTTGCCGCTTCCGAAGTTCACATAACGGGTTGGCTTGTTTCCGGGAGTGAACTCAAGCTCACCTTGTACAAAGAAACGACGCGCGCCGCTGCACTTAAAATCACGCACCAGCCATTTAGCCTGCTGCACGCTCATGCTGAAACTCTCGGCCGCGTTGCCCGCTTTGGTATAAGAACCGCTGGCAGAGCCATAAATTGCCACTTTTGCATTTGGCCAGTCTATCGGCAGGTTGTTGGGTTTCTCGCCGGCTATCAGCACTTTTGTTTTGCTAGAGGTCCATGAAACACTGTTCCCGTTATCGCGGTCCACTTTCATATCGCTTGTTATTGTCCAGGTAAGGTATCCGTTGGTCAGGCTATGTCCATTGTTCGTAATGGTCTTGCTGTTCACGATCACGTGATCCGTAACAAAACCCGAACCATTGGGCGTTAACACGTAATAGGTATTGCCGGGTGTAGAAACATTGATCACGCAGGCCGAATCGCGATAACGCTTCCCTGCCGAATAGATGAACCGCAGAACGCCTTTGCGGGTGCGGCCATCGCCACCCAGGCAGCCCGAACCGAAATCAACGGTCATGGTATCCGCGTCTGTATTGATCAGGGTGTCAAGATCAATGGTGGCGCAGGTAGAATAGATCGCGTTATCCTCTCCGAGCTTATAGGTACTCATGTTGTTGTAGGAGGCTTGCGTCCCTATATTGGTAATGTCGTTCGAGTGGGTCTCGCCCAGGGCCTGGTATCCGCCGCCGGCCGTATCATTATCCTCTACTTCCTTCTTTTTGCAGGAGGTAAACAAAAGGCCGGTGCAAACAACTGTCGCAGTGGCCATATTAAGGAATTTCTTCATCATTTTTGCTCTATTTTAAGCCTTTGATGCCCCTAAAGGACAAAGGTTTAACGCCCGCCTGTCTTTAATTTATTTACCAACTTACCGGCGGACAGGTAAAGTTACGCTTTTTTTGGCTAAAAATCAAAATCGGGGCACTGGGCTACGTTAATCCGGGGCCGGTTCTCGGTATCGTCACTTCCCCCGGGTGTTAAGTGGAAGATGATCTCGAAGGTGTTTGCCCCTGCCGCGCGCAGGCGATTGGTAGGATAATCGTAGGCCACGCCCATGATTACGTTCTTTACTATTTTTACCTGCAGCATGGCTGAAGCGAAGGAAGTGCCGCGCATGGAAGCGCCCACCCCTATTTTTTTATGATAGAACAGAATGCAGTTGGCCTGCACATAAGGCAGCTCGCGGAAAGCATATTGCATCATGGCGGCCGGCACAAGCGACCAGTCGTTATTCCCTAAAGTGAATTTACGCTTCACCGAAAAGATGAGGGTTGGATCGAGCCTTGAGCCCCGGGTTCCTATCTGGAAATTCCCTTGGCTGATCTTATTGGCATAGACCTGGCGCACGCTGATATCGCAATACAGTTTTTTGGTGTAGATGCGTATGCCGGGAATGACATCGGGGTATAAATAGCCAAAAGACTTGGTAAAATCCAGGGCCGGATCGTTGCGGTCGAACATGAGCTGGTTCAGCGCGAAACGTCTAACGCCTGCAAAAATACCCGCCCCAATGTTAAGCCCGGTGAAAATGCGAATATGGTACGCGTAAGAAACATAGCTCGCCTTGGAAGAAAACATGCCCTGCCTGTCGTCCTCGGCGTAAAAACCAACACCGTGATGACCGCGATAAGAGAAATTCTTCCTCCAGCCATACGTAAAGCTACCGAAATTGGTGGCCGGAGCATTGGGCATACCCAACCATTGCAAACGTGTGCCCGCGGTAGCTTCAAAACCAATATTGGTTCCCGCCACGGCCGGGTTCAGCGCGTACTGGTTCATGACGAATTGCGAGAAAGAAGGTGTTTGCTGCGCGAACGAAGAAAGCCCGGGCATGCACAAAAATAAAAACACTATGTAGAACTGCTTTCTCACCGGATGATGGTTACGTTGCCTTTTTCTATCTTTTTATTGTCGCCCTCTTTGTAGAAGAAAATGTAGTAATACGTTGCCTCAGCTACTTTGATACCTAAATGAGTTCCATCCCAGGGTTCGTACTTATCTCTTTGCTGGTGCACTAGTTGTCCCCAACGATCAAAGACCTGCAACAAGAAGTTGGGATATTCCCTGATCACGGCGTTCGCACTCCATACATCGTTTATTCCATCTCCATTGGGCGTAAAGCGATTATCGAATCCCACTTTGCAGACCTTCTTGTCTACATAAAACTCGATGAGGCTATCTTTAGAAGGTTGCGAGCTGTCGGTCACTTTCACCCAGTAGCCGCCTTCGGGCACGCTGGAAAGGGTATCGCCGGTGGCACCGTGACTCCAGGTATATTGATAAGGAGGAGTTCCTCCCGTGGCTCTGACACTGGCTGCGGAAAGATCGCAATCGATCGGGTAAAGTGTGAGCGTGATCGTAAAAGTGGGCTGCGCAAAAGCAAATACTCCGCAAAAAAGCAACACAAAAAGCGATATGTAAATTCTTTTATTTTTCATTACACATCAGCATAATAAGTTCATCGGCTTTATCGGCGCCACGGGTCTTTGCCTCGTTCAAATACGTGCAGGCCTCGTTCTTCTTATTGAGGCGGTAGTGTGTGACCGCCAGTGATACGTAAAGGTTCTTGTCTTCGGGGTTCAGTTCTTTCGCTTTGTTCAGATCGGCCAGTGAGCCGTCCAGGTCGCCGCTTACTTCTTTCCAGTACCCGCGCTGGAACCAGGCGATGGAATATTTCTCATCCAGCTCCGTAGCTTTGGTAAAATCGGCAATGGCCTGCTTCACTTCATCCATATACGCATGGGCAAGGCCACGGTTGTAATAGGCTTTGGCTTGCTTGGGATCTAACTTGATGCATTTATCAAAATCATGAATGGCTCCCTCGTAATTGCCTTGTCGCGCGCGCAGAACACCACGTAGCATGTAGGCTTCTGAATAATTGCGGTTGTGACGAAGAACCTCATTTACTTCGGTATAGGCTTCTTTGTAGTGATTGGTCTCCGTTTCAACTTTCGCGTGCAATACATGCAGGCTGTCATCTTCTTTGATGGACATGGCTTTTTCGAGGTCGGCCAAAGCGCCGGCGTAGTCCTTTGCAGAGTCCTTTGCAAGTGCCGATCTATAAAGATCATGCGAAGTTTGAGACACTACCGCTGAACTGACAAGCAGGAGTACCGCGAACAGCCTTAACCGCAAAGGGCGCAAAGAAAACAGCCCGCTAAGGGCGCAGAGAACAGCCTTAAGAAATGTAAGCGTATTAGGCATTCAGTATTTTCTCGATAGAAGTATCGTACAAGTTACGGAACTCCGCCACAGTGCCGCACATCTCTCCATCTATCTTGTACTCTTTACCTTTTACGAAACCGAGTTTGGTAAAGGCCACGTGATGTTCTTTCAGCAGGCCTACCATCGCTATCTCGTTCTCTTTTTTCACGCTCACCACTACCCTGCCCTGCGCCTCGCCAAAAAGGAAGGCGTCTTTGCGCACTTTTTTATCTACGGCAATGTCAAAACCAAGCTCGCGGTTAAAAGAAGACTCCGCCAGGGCAACGAAGAGGCCGCCATCGCTACAGTCGTGGGCGCTCTCAAGCAGTTTACTTGCCACCAGTTTCTTCACCACTTCCTGCATATTAAATTCCTCATCGAGGTTGAAATAAGGGGCCGGCGTGTTCTTTATTTTATGATACGAGTAAACATACTCTGAACTTCCAATGTCGTTCTGCGAATCGCCGATCAGGTAAAGACAATCGCCGTCGCTCTTAAAATCGAGGGTCATTTGGGTGTTCTTGTCATTTAAAATGCCCAGCATGCCAATGGTTGGGGTTGGGAACACGGGACCTTCATACGAACTTTGGTTGTAGAAGCTCACGTTTCCGCCGGTAACGGGCGTAGAAAATTTTAAGCAAGCCGCGCCCATGCCTTTGATGGCGCCAACAAATTGCCAATATACTTCGGGGTTGTATGGGTTACCGAAATTCAAACAATTGGTGATCGCGCTGGGTTCTCCTCCGCTGCAAACGATGTTACGGGCAGCTTCTGATACCGCAATGGCGCAACCTACTTCGGGATTCGCGTTCACGTAACGTGCGTTGCAATCTACGGTAAGCGCAATGGCTTTGTTGGTTCCTTTGATGTTCACGATGGCCGCGTCGCTGGGGTTATTGGTGCTTTGGTTCACAGTACCCACCATGCTGTCGTACTGGTTATACACCCAGCGTTTGCTGGCAATGTTGGGGTGAGAGATCAAATGCACCATCACCTGCTTGAAATCGGCAGGCTCTTTTACATCTTCGATATTAAATTTCAGCGACTCCGCAAAATAGGCAGGCTCTTTGTACTCGCGTTTGTAAACGGGAGCGCCACCACCCAACACAAGTGTATCAGCAGGAACATCCGCAACGAGTTCATCAAACATATAATATTTCAAACGGTCGCCTTTGGTCACTACGCCTATTTGTTCGCAGTTCAGGTCCCATTTGTCAAATACTTTTTTAACTACATCTTCTTTTCCTTTCTCCACCACCACGAGCATGCGCTCTTGTGATTCGGAAAGAAGTATCTCGAAAGGTTTCATGCCTTGCTGGCGGGTGGGCACTTTGTGCAGCCACACTTCCATGCCGTGTTCGCCCTTGGCGCTCATTTCGGATGTGGAGCAAGTGATACCGGCCGCGCCCATATCCTGCATACCTACTACGGCGCCGGTTTTTATAACTTCTAAAGTGGCTTCGAGTAATAATTTTTCCTGGAAAGGATCGCCCACCTGTACGGCCGGAAGATCTTCGGCGCTGTTCTCGGTAATATCGGCGCTGGCAAATGTGGCTCCGTGGATGCCGTCCTTACCGGTTGCTGAGCCTACAATGAAAACAGGATTACCCTCTCCTTTGCTAATGGCACTAACCGTTTCTCCTTTTTTAACGATGCCGGCGCTCATTGCGTTCACCAACGGGTTTACGTTATAGCACTCGTCGAAGAAAACTTCTCCGCCCACGGTAGGGATACCGAACGCGTTGCCGTAATTGCCAATGCCTTTTACAACACCCTTAACCAGCCATTGTGTTTTCTTAGAATGAATATCGCCGAAACGCAAAGAATTCAATTGCGCAATGGGACGTGCGCCCATGGTAAAAATATCTCTGTTGATGCCGCCTACGCCCGTTGCCGCTCCTTGATAAGGCTCAATGGCGCTGGGGTGGTTGTGTGATTCAATTTTAAAAGCGCAGCCTAAGCCATCGCCAATATCAACTAAACCTGCGTTCTCCTCGCCTGCTTTGGCAAGCATATGAGGTCCGTCTTTCGGTAATGTCTTAAGCCAAGTTATTGAGTTCTTATAAGAACAATGCTCGCTCCACATCACCGAGTAAATGCTCAGCTCGGTAAAGTTGGGCACGCGGCCCAGGATCTGTTTTATCTTCTCGAACTCCTCGGGCAAAAGGCCCAGTTTTTTGGCGGTATCTACGGTGGTAAGGGTTTCCTGCATAGTGTCTGACATGTTTTTCTTTTTAAGCTTCCTCTCCCCTCCTGCGGGAGGGGATAAAGGGGAGGGCTGTATTAAGGTGCGAAATTACGGCTTTTAGAGGGGAAAACCCTTACAGGTTATGAACAGAAAAGGCGCTGGTTTTAAGGGGTTTAGAATGGATTTTGTGTATAAAAACAATACTCTTCTACGGCAAGCTCTATTATCGAATCTACCAAGAGCTTAACACTTATGAATCTATGGAAGATCTTTACGCGGCGAAGGGCGACAAGCAAGGCGCTATAGAGCAGTACAAAAAAGTGCTGGCCTTAAAGGAGTGGACGGATACCAGCAGAAGCTGAACAAGCTGCTGGCGGAGAAATAAAACCCTGCCACCCGGTTCCGATAGGACTCTGCTGAGGCATTGAGTGACCGACGAGGCGTGACCGGCTTCATGGGCTCTACTAAGTAGCAGCTGGTATCTCCGAAGAGTGTTCCGGAAGTGAGTAGCCTTACACTTTCTTTTTCCTTGATGAAAAAGAAACAAAAAATCAAGACGGAGCGATACCTTCCGCACAAGGCGCAGCGCCATCGCGCACCGTCGGGCCCTCGCGCTATTCCTAAGCAACTCCTTCTAAGATTCGCCATCAGATTCCAGTGTGACAACCATGTATTTCTGCGGGTTCCCATATTGGTTAAGCAGTGCAGGTCACCTTAAGGTATTCAGAACAGCCAAAGATGATGAAGCAGCGACAAGATTTAAAACTTTCCATGAATGCTCGAAAGAATTGCGCGCTGCATGGCCGTCCGCGGTGCTGAGTGGCCCTGTGCGATTTACCATCAGAACAAACAGGCAACACGATATGGCGGTCAAATCTGCATTTTTCGTAAATTGCCTGCATGTCAGGCATCAAGATCACTGAACTCAAAGAAAAGCGTTTCCGCAGCGTTACAAAAAAAGACGCCATGGGCAACAGAACCCGCGGCCGTGAAGAATATACTGCCTTTCGGGAAGTTAAAACCGTTGGCGCCGGCCCGCGTTTCGGTCATTTTATCATTGATTACATCGCTTTCCAGATCATCCTTATCGCCATCGGGTTCGGTATGGGATTGGTCCTTACGCTCACAGGACAACAGCAAGCGATCAGCGCTACTTATGAGTTTCTCTCGCAGATCATTACCCTGCTTCTCTACCCGCTCATGTATTTCACCTTTGAAAGTGCCTGGCAGCGAACACCGGGCAAATTTCTCACCAAATGTATTGTGATAAACGAGTACGGAGAAAAACCCGATACAAGAACGATCGCTCTTCGTTCTCTTTTGCGCCTGGTGCCTTTTGAAGCTTTTTCCTGCCTTGGCGGCGCTTTCGGAAGCCGGGGCTGGCACGACAAGTGGTCAAATACATGGGTAGTAACGCAGGAAGAGCTAGCCACGCTGAAAAGTTTGCAGGCCGTGCAGTCTTTCAACTAAAATACGTTCGTTCAGATTTGGAGTCCGAACAATTACGTCAATAAAATAAGCGGATCCAAATTGACCCGCTTCTCTTTTAAATATATGACTCAATAAATCATTCTTTGTCCACGATCACCTTCCGCGTAACGCTTTCAGCGCCCGAACTCACTTTTACAAAGTAAATCCCTCCTGCATAGCCCGAAAGATCAAGTTCCAGCGGACCGGAGTACTTATTAACGTTTTTCTCCAGTATTTTGGTTCCAATGGCGTTGTAAACCGCAACATTACTTGCGCCTGCTGTCTGTACCAGGAATTTTCCACTGCCAGGGTTTGGATAAACAGAGACGGCCATGTTATTGTCAATGCTCTGTACAGCTGTAGTAGGAGATGTTCCCAGTTTGGCCACAAACATATTGTTACTGCCAGAGCTGGTAGCCTGGTCGGAACCGAAGGTTATACTCGGACTATCAAAATAACCGCTCACATACAAACTGCCCATGCCTGCTTGCATTTTTCCACCGGTACTCCATAACATACCACCGTGCGTAGCAATGTGCGGCCACTGCTCGCTGCCCGAACCGCCCGCGCTTATAGCCCATTGCATATTGCCGGCAGTGTCGTACTTAATAATAAAAATATCATAGCCGCCCACAGGGTAAAGTGTAGTGCTTCCTACCACCATTGAGTCGCCTTTAAAATACCCCGCAACATATACGTTGCCGTCCGGATCCGCGGCAATGGATTTCGTTTCTTCGTTGTCGCTGCCCGAGGCCGTACGCACCCAAAGCGCGTTACCATTGGCGTCGAATTTTGTAAAAGCGATATCATGATGATATATACTGGATGGCGCGCTGGTATTGTATGCCGTAACGTTCCCTCCAAAATTTAAACTGTCGCCGCTGAAATTAGAGGCCAGGTAAATATTTCCTAACGGATCGGTCGTTACGTGCGCCCCAAAATCAGCAGAATCGCCGGGCATGTTTTTGACCCAGAGCACATTTCCGCTCATATCATACTTAGCCAGGAAGATCTCTTCTTTGCCCGGGCTTGAATTCACTACGGTATGCGTGCCCACAAAAAGATTGGTGCTCATAAAATTGCCCGCAACATAAATATCACCTGTTAATGAGCAGGTCATCGATTCGGCAAAATCCCAACTGTTGCCGCCGGCGCTTCTTGCCCATAGCATGTTTCCGGAAGGATCGAACTTTGCCAGGAACATATCGCTGGTACCTGGATTGTTATTATAAAGCGTATCTGTACCATACACCGGTTTCACTCCAAAATAAGTTCCGCCCAGGTACACATTTCCTAAAGGGTCCATGCCGATGATGTCCGCTTCGTCCCACTGATTGGTGTCGCTGCCGCTGGTTGCCCAAAGGATATTTCCGTTTGGATCGAACTTCGCCAGGAACCAGTCGGCCATGGGTGGTCCTCCGGGATTCCAAAGCGTATCACTTTTTAAAACAAGATAGGAGCTGGAAAAAAAGCCAGCGAGGTAAATATTTCCGGTTTTGTCGGTGATGAGGGCGTTGGCACGGTCGCTGCCCGAGCCGCCCGCGCGCATCGACCAAACCAGATTGCCGGCAGGATCATACTTGGCAAAGAAGAGGTCGCTATTGCCGGAGTTGAACAGGGTATCGCTTCCAAAGATGGCGTAGCCAAGATCGTAGCGCCCGGCCACATATAAGTTGCCGCTTGTATCGGCTGTAGCGGCCCTGGATTCTACTTCGGCTGTGCCGCCGGCATTGCCCGCCCAGGCCCAGGAAGGAGTTTGCGCTGAAAGTGTAATGGCGAAAAATGTAAATTGAAGGAAAATAAATATTCTTTTCATGCGTGTTGTTTTAGGGGTTTAGGAACACGCGAAAGTATTTCATAAAGGATGGCAAGCCCGGTATTATAGCCGGATGATGTTTTCTGTTGGCCGAAAAGAAAAATAGTTATAGGATTCGGTCGGGTTCACAGGAATCTGCCCCGTTGGCTATCGCTAAACCTTACATTTTCCTTTTAAAAATTTGGAGCGCAGCTTATTTCCTGTTGAAAAAATGATCCACTGCCATCTTACAGCATCCCGATCCTTAACGGGGTGAAATCCGGCAATTTTTTGTATTTTGGTCGGGATGAAACTCCCTGCGCTTGCCCTTTTCACGCTCCTCTTCTGCACACTAAGCGCACAGACCGATTCTCTGAAAAAACTTTTAGAGAAGGCCACACATGATACTACGCGCTGCACCCTGCTCAACCAATTGATAGAAGCAGAAAGCAACGATGCCATCTGGCCCGGTTACAACGATCAGCTATTGAAGATCGCCGAAAAGAACCTGGTAAACCCGGGAACGTTAAAGAACTTTTACCTGAAAAGTCGCTCGATAGCCGTCAACAACCTGGGGTATCTTGCCAACCTGGCCGGCGACAATAAAAAAGCGACTGAGAATTACGAGGAAGCCCTTTCCATTCAGCAAAAGATCGGTCACAAAGAAGGAATGGCTGCCTCTTATTATAATTTGGGCGATATCTACGTGAACCGAGGCGACCTCTCGCGCGGGTTGGAATACCTGCACAAAGCATTGACGATCTATGAGAAACTGAAGAATGATTACGGCATGTCTTATGTGCTGAATGATCTGGGCTGGAACTATTATGTGCAGGGAGATCTTGCCAAGGGTTTGGAGTACCTGGAAAAAGCGCTGGTCAAACGGATCAGGATCGATGATAAGCGGGGGCAGGCCAACACGTACAACACGATCGGGCTCATCTACCGCCGCCTGGGGAAGGAAAAAGAAGCGGAAGAGAACTACCGAAAAACACTGGCACTTATGGAAGAGACAGACGATCAGCGCGGCGTAGCTATGGCGCTGAACAGCCTCGGCATCCTTTCCCAGGATCGCGCCCAATACCGCGAGGCCATTACCTATTTCGAAAAAGCAGCTACCATACAGGAGAAATTACATGACCTGTCCGGTTGGACCACGACAATAAATAACCACGGTGTCTGTTTGTATTACCTGGCCAATGGCGACCGCAAAATGTATGAACAAGCGCTGGTCTATTCGAACAAAAGCATGGCTGCGGCAAAAAAAATGGGACAGCCGACCCACATCAAGAGCGCGGCCTATACATTGCAGGGTATTTACCGGAAACTGGGCGACGCCAAAAAAGCGTTGGAATACTACCAGCTCTTTATCACCATGAGCGACAGCATCGCCAATGCCGAGACACGGAAGACCAGTATCAAAAGACAGTTTGAGTATGAATATGGGAAGAAAGCCGCTGCCGACAGTGTGCGTAACCAGGAAGAACAGAAAGTAAAGGACGCCCTCATCAGCGCGCACAATTCGCAATTAAAACAGGAAAAAGTTGGGCGCTATGCTTTATACGGCGGCTTGCTGGCCGTTGTGATCTTTGTGATCTTCATCTTCAATCGTTTCCGGATCACCCAAAGGCAAAAAGCGATCATCGAAGAGCAAAAGAAACTGGTGGATATGGCCTACGAGAGCCTGCACGAAAAGAACAAGGAAGTGATGGACAGCATTTTTTACGCGCGGAGGATCCAGCGCGCTTTGATCACTTCCGAGCGCTATGTTGAAAAGCAATTGAAACGGTTACAGAATAAAGAATGAACAGGTTTTTGAAAATAGTATTTTGCCTGCTCCTGCCTTATATAAGCCTGGGACAGGCTGATTCTTTGAAAAAATTACTGGCTGTGGCCACCCATGATACCACGCGCTGTTTCCTGTTAAACCAACTCATTGAATCGGAGAATAACGATTCGATCTGGCCTACATATAATGACCGTATCGGCGAGATCGCGAACCGGAACCTCAAGGAATTGAAGCCCCCGGGGAAATTGTGGGAACTCTTCATGAAATACAGAGCTATTGTGCTGGGCAACCGTGCTTACGCGGCAAACATGCGCGGAGAAACGGCAAAGGCCATCGCTTATTATGAAGAGACCATTGCCATTCAAAAGACCATCGATGACAAAGATGACCTGGCAATAGCCACTTTCAATCTCGCGGATGCATACGGACAGCAGGGCGATGTTTACAAAAGCCTGGAGCTTTTCCATTACTCGCTAAAACTGCATGAAGAACTAAAGAACGACCTGGGCACTTCTTATGTTTTGAACGGCATGGGATGGCAATATCACGTGCAGGGAGACGACGTGCAGGCCATGCAATTCCTGGAGAAAGCAAGAGCCATACGCGAGAAATTGAATGATAAAAGAAGCCTTAACAGTTCTTATACCAACCTCGGCATAGTGGCCATGGAAAAGGGTGATCTGAAAAAGGCACTGGCGTATTTTGAAAAGAACCTTCGTTTAATGGAAGAAATACAGGAACCCCGCTTCATCGCCATGACCATGAACAGCCTGGGGGCTGTTTACGAACGCATGGGCGAGTTAAAGACGTCGCTCAATTATTACCAGAAAGCTTCTGAAGCACTCCTCCGGTTGAACGACAGCACCGATTGGGTAACCTGTAATACGAATGCCGCCGGTGTGATCTTTGAACTCTCGAAAGGAGACCGGGCCAAATGGAAGCAAGCTATAGTGATGACGAACAAAAGTCTTGCCGCAGCCCGCAGGTTTGGTTATCCTTCCGAGATAAGAAGCGCCGCCAGAACCCTGCACCAGATCTACAGCGCCATGGGAGATCACAAGAACGCACTCGCTGCTTATGACCTCTTTATTACCATGCGCGACAGCATCACGAACGAGGAAACCAAAAAGGCAAGTACCAAAAGACAGTTCCAGTACGAATACGAAAAGAAAGCGGCAGCCGACAGCATTAAGAACAAAGAAGCGCAGAAGGTAGCCGATGCCCAGCTTAGCGCGCAGGAAGCCCAGCTGAAACAGGAAAGAACGCAGCGTTACGTCCTTATTGGCGGGCTGTCCTTGGTATTTGTGTTCTTTATCTTTGTCTTTAACCGTTTCCGCATCACACGAAGGCAAAAGGTGATCATCGAGGAGCAGAAAAAACGCGTAGACCAAGCCTATGAAAGTCTACACGAAAAGAACAAGGAAGTGATGGACAGTATCTTTTACGCACGGAGGATACAGAGCGCTCTTATTACTTCCGAAAGGTCTGTGCAGAAGCAACTGGAACGGTTGCGGAAATAACCCCCTATTAAGCTTTTTTAACTGTTACCGGATGATGTTATATCATTGCAACTGTTAATTTTAGACCTCTGAAAAAAATTCCCTGCATATTCCTGCTTCTCTGTGGCCATCTTTTGCCCGCCCAGAACCTTATTAAAGGAATTGTGACCGATACTACCGGTGCCCCCCTACCCTATTGCGCCATGGCCTTAATGAATGCCAAAGACAGCAGTTTGGTAAAGGGAAATGTAGGTAATGAATCAGGAGAATTTCTTTACGAAAAAGTAGCCGAAGGCAATTATATCCTCAAATTCAGCAACGTGGGTTTTAAAACAGGATGGTCGCAGCCATTCTCTGTCGATTCACTCTCGCAAATAATCCTGCCCGCGCAGGTTATGAAGACGGAAGGAGTTGTTCTCAAGGAAGTAACGGTGGCGGCATTCAAACCAACGGTGGAATTCAAACAGGGCAGCGTGATCATGAACATTGAGAACAATATCATTTCAGGCGGAAATACCGTCTTTGAACTGTTGAAGCGTTTTCCCGGCATCAGCATCGACGCCCAGAACAATATCCTGGTGAACGGTCGCGGCGGCATTCGTTTTCTTTTCGATGGCAGGCTTCAACAGATCCCTTCAGGACAATTGGTGAACATGTTCATGAGCATGCCCGCTGAATCGGTGGCCTATATCGAGCTTATCAAGAACCCTCCCGCCAAATACGACGCGGCCGGAATGGGGGGACTTATCAATATAGTTTTCAAGAAGACCAAAATAAAGGGTTTTAGCGGCAGCCTTTCGCAAAGTGTCAGTCATGGCGACGAATGGCGCGGGGGAACTTTTCTTTCTTTGAACTACAAGAATGATAAATTTACCCTGTTCAGCAACCTGAATGTGGGCTACCTGCATTTTGTAACGCATAATTATTTCAAAAGAACACTCCAGGATTCGCTGGGTACGCTACAAATGTTATCGCAGGGAAGCCAGGATCCGTTACGGCAGTATTTCTTCGGAACAGTGGGCGTGGAATACGAACTGAGCAAAAAAACGACAGTAAGTGCGGGCGTAAACCTGAGCGCGGCCAATAATACCAACCAGGAGAATGCCCAGGTGGCTATCATTTCCCCTTACAATCCTTTTGCCTACAATTATATTGCATTCAATATCGCCTCCAGTGGGCGCACCCGTAATCCTTCCTTTAACATGAGTGTTCAGCATAAATTTGACACACTTACCCAATTGCAATTCGCAGCCGATTACACAAATTACCTCGAGGATGGAAGACGGTTTACAACAAATCGCTATTTCAACAATGCAAACCAGGAAGTGCAACCCACCGATCAGTTTGGCAGCATCGCGCATACAGATTTCAATATCTACACCCAAAAACTGGATCTTACGCATACTTTCAAAAAGTCACTCAACTTTGAGGCCGGTATCAAATCAAGTTTCGTTGTAAATAAAGCGTTGAGCGATGTACAATTCAGTAACGCGGCAGGTGAATTGGTGACGGATACCGGTTACTCGAATCAATATCATTATAACGAACGCATCCTGGCGGCTTATATCTCTCTTAGCAAGAATTTCAAAAAACTCGGTTTGAAATCAGGTTTACGCACCGAGCACACTTTGGTTGACGGGAACAATCATCCCAAGAACTTTGTGCTGCAGCGCGATTACATCAATTTCTTCCCCAACTTCTCAATAGATTACAAATTCAACGACAAGCACAGTCTGCAGGGCACTTATGGATATTACATAGGAAGACCGAGTTACGACCAGATGAGTCCTTCGCGCGGTTTCAATGATAAGTTTAGCAACGGTTCAGGCAATCCTTCGTTAAAACCGCAGTTCACGCATTCTGCCAATTTCGATTACAGTTTTAATAGCATGGTTACCTTAAGTACCTTTTACAATCTCACAAATAATTCCATTTACTATTATGCTTATGGTAACACCCAAACAAAGGCGACCGTTGATTCCATTTTCAACTTTAAAAAGATAAGCAACGGTGGGGTAAGTCTCTTTGTACAAAAGCAAATAAAATGGCTGAACTTTAATGTGTTCAGCATAATTCTTTACCGCGATAACGCTACAATTGCCAATGGACTGGAAATTACAAACCGCTCTTATCTATGGTTTGTAAATGGCAGTCTTGAGTTCCTCCTTCCAAAGGATATTAAAATTCAGTTGCAGGGCCATTACAACAGCCTCAATTACGACGGTATACAAACCTATCATCCTATGGGCGTGATGAATTTTACGATCTTTAAATCCTTTTTCGACAAGAAACTTGACCTCTCCATGAGCATCTATGACGTGTTCTATACCGACAGGCAGCCCTGGGAGAACAAACTGGGCGGGTTGAGCACCTATTACAACGAGCGCAACGACACGCGCCGTATCCGTTTCTTTATCGTTTGGAAGTTCGGGAAGATGCGCATCAACAGCAACCTCAAGCGAAGCAACCAGGAAGAGAGCGGAAGGCTGAAGAAAGTAGGATGATTCCCGAAATGACAGCCATAGCTGAACAACCTGATCGAATAGCCGGCAAAAAAAATCACAAAAGATCTTTCCGCCTAAGGCTATAAGATAGACTCAATTACCGATTTTTCAGGCTTTTCCCTCTGTACGCGTCGTAACTTTGTGTTATGAATACGACCGCACTATACAGCTTTTCTGCGCCTACGCTTTCTTCTTTCCCGTACTTACTCTTCACGTATATATTGTGGGAGCAATTGGCCATGGCCGCCCAGGAGGAGCCGCCCATAGAGGAATTCGTTCAATTTCCTGAAGCCACCTGTTAAAGAAGGTTTAACGCAGCAGTTTGATGTTACCCTTTTTGAAGACCGGCTTGCCGCTTTCAATATAAGGTTCTACGCTCACCTCGTACACGTAGGTCTCTGTGTTTTGCGGAACGCCGCGGTAAGTTCCGTCCCAACCAATGCTCAGGTCGTTACTTTCAAAGATCAACTCCCCCCAACGATTGTAGATACGGAAATACAATAAACGTTTGATACCCCATCCCGCTACATAAACAATATCATTTGTTCCGTCTCCATTCGGCGTAAAGGCACTGGGCACAT
Source organism: uncultured Flavobacteriaceae bacterium (assembly GCA_964387075.1). Lineage (GTDB taxonomy): Bacteria > Bacteroidota > Bacteroidia > B-17B0 > Aurantibacillaceae > PALSA-968. The sequence continues at coordinate 95,429 of CAYLVB010000012.1, read as the reverse complement.
CCACCGAAGAAAGCGGCAGAATGATCACCGTGAAGGTCGAAACACCGGTAAAGCATCCCATCGCGTCGGCAATAGTTTGTACGTAAGTTATATCAACGGTTGAAGATGAAACCGGGGTTGGACAAGTGGTACAACTAAGATCTGTTGTGGGCGTCCAGGTATAAGAATAGCCGGGGCCCGCGTCGCCGGGCAATGTAGCGGTCTCTCCTACCACGATGCTGGTATCCCAATTCACTGTATTAGGCGGTTGCTGCACAAAGAAAATGGTTGATACCGTATCTTTACAGCCGTTTGCATCCGTTACGATGACCGAATAGGTTGTAGTTACCAAAGGAGCGGCTAAAGGATTCTGGCAATTGGTGCAACTCAATCCCGTAGCGGGCGTCCAGGTATAAGATGTTCCTCCGCCCGCGCTTAAAGCCCCGCTTTGATTCAAACAAACACTATCACCAACCGCGCTCCCGGTGACCGGCGGGAAGATCACCATTTCCTTGACCAAGGTATCCACGCAACCCGTTGCGTTATTTTGTATATGCAGCTGCACCGAATAGGTTCCGGGAGCTGCATACTGGTGCTGCGGGTTCAAAAGCGTGCTTGAAGCTCCGTCGCCAAAGGTCCAGCCATAAGTGTCCGCGCCGGTTGAGATATTGGTGAACTGATCTACCAATCCCAGGCAATGCGCCGTATCCGAAAGCAAAGTATCATTATTACGATCAAAATCAGAGATCACCTGGAAAATATTTACGGGGTAGATCTTGGTTTGCACACAGGAAGAATCATCACTCCAGTAGATCAGCGTTACATTGGTAGTTCCGCCCGGAGGATGCACATCGAACGTATGCGCGATGGGAGAAACAGCCGTTGTATCCTGCCCGTCGCCAAAATCCCAGTGCCAGGTAAATACATCGGTAGTGTCCTTGATATTGAAAGTGATACTTTGTCCTTTACAAATAATGTTCGGACCATAAGAAAAATCCGCGACCGGCCCGTACAAAGTGAATGATTTTTTCAGGGAATCAACACAGCCGTTGGTTGTATACACCACAAGGCTCACTGTATAGGTGCCCGGCGCCGTAAACAGAGTTCCTACGGTCGACAGACTGTTGTTCACTACCTGCCCTGTGCCCAGGTCCCAATCGCGTTTCCAGAAAACGCTGGCGCTAGAGCTATCTGTAAAAGTTGCCTGGTAAGGGTAACAAAGGGTCTGGGTAGTAAAGGCCGGGGAAGTGATGAAAACACTTGGCTTGTTCTGCACGTTCACGGGGGCGATGGATTTAAAATCAGTACAACCCTGCGCGTCAATTACAAAAAGACTCACGGTATAATTGCCCGCGCTGGTGTAAGGATGCCAGGGCTGTGTTACGCCGCTCACGGTATTGCCATCGCCAAAATTCCAGTTCATCGTTGGATGGGATCCCGGGAAATTGAAATGCACCGAATCGCCCGAGCAGATATTCATAGAAGTAAGCGTGTTGAAAGAGGCGCTTGGCCTAGATATATTGATAACGATCTTCACACTGTCGCTGCACCCCAGCGCAGAAGTAGTGACAAGCGTTACGGTTACGGTATTAACGGAGCCATTGGTGATATTGTAAATGTGTGAAGGATTTGTGGCCGTAGATGTGGTTCCATCGCCAAAGCTCCAGCTATACCCAACTATGGTAGTATCAGCGGTAGAAGTATTCGTGAAATTGACGGTATCGATGGTACAGATAGATGTTTGACTCGCGGTGAATCCGGCAGCCACCGAGAAAGCCTTGATGGTCTTGCGAACGGTATCCGAGCAGCGGTTCACATCGTGCACAATAAGCGTGACCACGTGTATGCCTGAACCTGAAAAACTATGCGTGATCACGCTGTCGCCGGTAAGATCCGGGTGGGTATTATCATCCCATAGCCAGGTGTAGCCGTTACTGCCAAATACATATTCATCCACCGAAGGGGAACCATCGAAATTATGAAATGATTTGGTACACATCACGGTATCAAAAACAAAATCCGCTTTGATATCGCGCACACGGATGAACGCCGAATCTTTGTAAGGATTACAACCCGTCCCCGGATTGTAGGAAGTTAAATACACCCAGTAATCGCCGGTAGCGGTGTAGCTATGGGAGATCGTTGGTTGTGTAGACCCGAGCGCTGAATTACCATCGCCAAAATCCCAATCCCAGGTGGTAGCGTCACTGATAGTTCCCGTGAACGTATAAACGCGCGAAGAATCGCAGTCCATCGCGGTGCTGAAAGTTCCCAAAGGTCCCTTCACGGTTACTGCCCCGGTTATAGTGGTGCTTGCACAGCAGCCCCTGAAGCAGGCTTCCATGGTAATATTTTGCGCGCCCGTTGCGTGCGTAAAGGGCCAATCGGCGTTGGCGCTGTTATAACAACCGGAAATATAATAACTGCCATCCCCGTAATAGTGCCAGGAATCTACCGAATCAGTAGCGGCCGTTGTGTTGGTGATATACACTGAATCTCCAATACAGATATTGGTGGGCGTGAGCGAAAAACTTGGAGAAGGAGGCTTGCCCACTTCTATTTTGATGCGGTAAGAAGTATCTATACAACCATTTGCGTTATGAATGATGAGCCAGGGCCAGTAGACACCGGTTGCTGTATAGGTGTGTACCGGGTTTTGCACACCGATCAGCGGTGGAGATCCATCATCGAAGTTGTACTCATAATAAACGATCGCTTCGCGCGAGCGGCTGGAATCCGAAAAAGTAATCGTAAGAGGAACGCAACCCTGGTATTTGTCGGGCATGAAACGCGCGGAAGGTAAATAAATGGAGTCGACAAAATTAATTGTTTTCGTAGATACACAACCTCGCGGCGTAGTGATCGTGAGCTTGATACTGTCCTTCCAGTCGAAGGTATATATCGTATACCGGTTCGTATCGAGGTTGGTAATGGTAAAGGTTGGATTACTTTGTGTTGAGGTAGTGGGCGTGAATTGATATTGCGTATAATTCTCCATGAAGTTCCAACTATAAGTGACCCCACTCGTGGGCGTGGAAAGATTGGTGAGCGTGATCACCTTCTCAAGGTCGCACATGTAAGTGGGCGTGACCGAAAAATCAGCCACCGGTTTTTCTACATATACAACAATGGTGGTGTCATCGTGACAAACTCCATTATATACATCAAGTGTAACTGAATAAGTTCCCGGGTTCGCGTACACATGGGTGCCTGTAACGCCGCTGCTTGAACCTCCATCCCCATAGCTCCACACATAACTGGTAGCTCCAGTAGAGGTAGAAGTAAAAGTAGCGCTGATGCATACCGTATCGTTGGTTAAAAAAGAAGCGAAAGGATTGGCGATGTTCACCGTGCGCTTTACAGAATCTTTACAGCCGTTGTTGTCGGTAACATAAAGCACCATAGGGAAAGTGCCGTAAGAATTATAGGTCTGCTGCGGGGGATTGGCTACCGTAGAAGTGTTTCCATTACCAAAGGACCAACTGTAGGTTAGCGAAGGACCCGTCGTTGAATTACTGACAGTTCCGTTGGTGTTATAAGTTACGTTGAGTGGCGGGTTACAGGCCGAGACCGGGTTAGGATTCGTGGAAAGAACAATGGTAGGTTTTTGCGAGACGTTGATGATGTTCGTGAGTGTTAGCGTAGAGTCGCAACCATTGGCGTCGGTTATTTTTACACTTACGCTGAATTGTCCGCCCACTGAATAGGTATAGGTTTGGTTTGGTGAATTGGTGGCATTCACGCCTCCGTCGCCAAAGGCCCACTGCCAGTTGGTGATAGCGCTGCCTCCTCCGCCCGTTGAGTTATCGTTGAATGTTACCGGCAGCGGTATGCAACCGCTGAGCGGCGGCACGGCCGTGAAAGCGGGCGATGGTTTTCCGAAGACATTAATGACCAAACTTTGGTTCACAGGCGAGCCGCTAACGGTGGCACTGTAAGTAACCGTGTAGCTTCCCGCCGCGGCAAACGTGTGCACAGGATTCAGTAAAGTGGAGGTTGTGGCGTCCCCGAAATTCCAAAGTACACCGGTTGAGCCCGGTATGCCCGTAAAATTCACGCCAACCAGGGGAGCGCAACCTGTTGTAGGCGTAGCCACGATCTGCGAATGCATACCAAAACTCCAAAGTATGAGTAAGGAAAAAAGTAAACGGAACACACGCGTGGGCATAGAAATTCTAAAAGCTTTTTGTACTAAACAAATTTATCTTTTTTTAACCGCATTCACAAAAAATTATGTAAATTTATTCCATCAATTATGAATCATTTGCAGCAAATACGGCTTGTGCTGTTTGCATTATTCTTTAGTGCGCTATTTACTTCGCTTCCGGGGCAGCAAGTGGGCCGCTGCGGGTTCGTTGCCGATCAGCAATTGATACAAAAGATAAAGACGCTTCCTCCTACCCCGCAAGGCCCCGGATCGGTAGCGCCGATAAAATGTCTCAATAAAACACTTTCTTTAGCCATCCACATTTTTACCGACAGTCTCAATCAAACCAATATCACGCAGGCTGACATCGATGGTGCGCTCCTGATCATGAATGCAGATTTCAAGCCTATGTGTCTCGATTTTAAGATCTGTTCGCAGGACACCAGTTATAATTACAAATATTATAAGTTCGATAAAGCCCTCGAAACACCTGAAGTAGCCAACCTGTACGAGGTGGCAAAAGTGATCAATGTCTATATTGTCGGCTCCATTGTCAATCCCGGGGTGGCCGGTTTCGCCAGTTCCGGAAGCGATTATATGGTCCTTTCACATGGTTGCCTCGGCGACCCGGTATGCTGGAGCCACGAGATGGGACATTTTTTCTCCCTGCTTCACACTTTTGATACCGCTGCCGGAACCGAATTCGTGAATGAAAGTAATTGCGCCACAACAGGCGACCTGATCTGCGATACGTATGCGGATATAGATCCCGCGCCTGTTTCACCGCTGTGCCTCTGGACCGGTACCAACCAGGACACGAACGGAGATTATTATACACCCATCATCGGCAATATCATGTCGTATCATCCTTCTTCCTGCAAAACGCCTTTCACCATCGGGCAGTTGGACCGCATGATCAATTACTTCTTCTCGTACCGTAATTACCTGAAATAAGAATTATTTATCGTCGTACTCTTTCTCCTTTGGCGGGAGTTTACCGAGTATCTTGAATTCGGTACGGCGGTTCTGCGCGCGACCTTCGGGGATCTTATTATCAGCCATCGGTTTTGATTCGCCGTAACCAACAGGCTTTATTCTCTCAGCAGAAATACCTTTTGAAATGAGATACTTTACCACACCATCGGCCCTTCGCTGCGAAAGTTTCAGGTTATAAGAATCACTCGCCTGGTCGTCGGTATGCGAGCTGATCTCGATGATCACATCCGGGTTATCATTGAGGAACACCAATAAAGTGGTGTCGATCGCCTTTTGAGAGGATTCCAAAAGATCATGCTTGTCGGTAGCATAATGAACATCCGTTAACACATAAGCTTTGTCGCTGATCTCCTTCACAGTAGCGTTGTGCGACAGGTCCTGCGACTTGATAATTTCTTTGGTCGTAAAATCGTGTGTTGCGTTCAGGTATTTTTCCTTTTCGAAAACAAGCTTGTACTCCTTACCCGCCATTACGCTCATGGAATAATTCCCTTTCTCATCGGTTTCCACATCTTTAATGAAAACAGGTTCTGAGCCGGCATTCTTTGCGAACAGAGAAACTTTGGTCTTCGGTACTGGATTTCCCTTTTCATCCAGCACGGTCCCCGCCATATTGATGCGCACATATTCCAAATGCTTGAACGAATAGATATCATCGCAGCAGGTAGGATTGTTCTTCACGGCCGCGCCGCCTTTGCGGTTCGATACAAAGAACCCATCTTCCTTGTTCTTTCCTTCCACAAAGTAAAGATCATCACTGCCTGAATTGATCGGAGCGCCTACGTTCTCAGGCTGTAAAAAGCGTTTCATCTCGCCACTGGCGTGAAAAACATCAAGTCCACCCATTCCCGGCCAGCCTGCCGAGCTGAAATACAGGTTGCGATGATCCTGGTCGTAATAAGGAGTCATCTCATCCGAACTGGTGTTGATCTTGCTTCCCGCATTCTTGGGTTCACTGTATGTTTTCTTTTTGAGGTCGTATACAAAATACCAGATGTCCATCCCTCCTCTTCCTCCCGGCCTGTCACTCACAAAATATACTACTTCATTTTGCTTTACCGACTCAATAGAAACCGCAGGCTGGGTAGAAGTGTATTTGGGGTTATTGATCTTGTTGTCGAGCATCTCGGGCTCCGACCAACTTCCTCCATCTTTGTGACTCACATAAATGGCACAGATCATTTGCCCCTTCCAGTTCTTCTTGCATCGCGTGAAATAAAAGCGCTTCCCGTCGCCCGAAAAAACACCGTTGGTATTATTAAATCCCTCTTTGTTGAACATGGGGTCGAACTCGCCACTATAAACCCATTTGTCGCCCTGCTTTTTGGCCGTATAGAATTTCTTGTAAACTCCCACAACTGTATCAGTCTGACTGGTTACAGTAAATACTTTTTTGTTTGTTCTTACCGAAGAGTACAGCATGGTTGCGGTATCCAGAAAGACAGGTGAATGGTCCACGTGCACCTTGTTGATGCTTGAATCTAAATGCACCACGCTGGTGTTGGCCACCAATTTGTTAAAGGGAATTACTGAATCGCAGCCGGCTATCTCAAATTTAACGTGCTTTTTAATGTCGGCAAGGCTTTTATCACTGCCCGCTTTCTTTTTGAACTTAGCGAACTGTTCTTTGGCCTTATCGCAGCTTCCGCTCATTTTGAGCATGAGGCCGGAATAGTAATAGGCGACCGCTTTGTCGGGATCCAGCTTCGTGGTCTTATCGTACCATTCCTGTGCATGTGCGTAATCGCGGGCGTTTCGGTACGACTCGGCCAATAAAAATGCCGCGCCTGAATTAGAAGGTTTTAATTTGGTGCATTGGGTGAAATATTCGCTGGCCGCGTAAAAATCACCCTGCTGCATGGCGCTTTTGCCAAAACGTTTGGCCTGTGAGAAATTCAGACTTTTAATATCGATGGTGTCCTGCGCGTAAACATCTGCAAAACCCAAAGCCAGCACGAACAAACAAATATATTTGAATCTCTTAATAACGATCACAAGGAATGGCTGTTTTGGCTAAGCGTGTGCTGAGGCCGGTATAAATGAAAGAGAGCTCAAGTGCGCCTTTGTAATTAGAGGCCGTTTTTAATTGTGAGATATTGATATCGTAGCTTACACCGCCATAATACTGTTTGTAATTCATCCCAACAGCTACGAAGACCGCGTCGGTAAGATTGCTGAAGCCGTGACGGAAATACGCCCCGCCGAAAAGTGATTTTTCAATGGAGAATTCCTTATCCAAAGAGTAGAACATCCTTGCTCCCATCATGAACTCAGAAGCTTTGTCGGTTCCCATTACGTTGAGGGATGGCTGCAAAGTGATCTTAGAAGCGGCGTACCAGGTGGTACCAAGGCCAAATACCTGGCGTGGTTTCAGGATATTACTATTTCCAAGAAAAGTTTCTTTCGGATAGTTAACGTGATAGATCGCGTAGGTTGTGAAGATCTCCGCTTTCTTGAATTTCACGTCATAACCAAAACCTACATTCAGATCAAAGTAATTCAAACGAAACTGAAGGTCTGTTTCGTTATTCGGCAGACCTGAATCGAACTTCCCGGTTCCCCAATTGAGCTGATTAGGAAAAGTTTCGTTCTTCGAAATGCTCTTCATCGTAAAACCGGGCTGAATTCCCGCGTGCAAAGCATGTTTTCCAAATAATTTATGATAAGCACCAGAAAGCTGGATCTTATTTACCTGGAAGGTTCCGCCCGAGCGGTCATTCACGATCAATAAGCCGCCCGATATCTTCTCATTAAAAATATAGAACTGCTTATCGGCACCAACCGACTGGGTATTGTAAGGTTTAGCTACCTCTTTCCATTGGGTACGGTAATTGGCCATTACGCGCCAGTCGCCCGAATAATTGCCGGTATTGGAAGGAGAAATAGTTAGCGGAGTTGAAAAATATTGCGAGAAATGGATGTCCTGCGCCCTTGAAAAAAAAGAAAAGAGCGCAAAGCACCAAAACGGTATATAAAATTTCTTTATCACGAATTACCTCTAAACCGTTAAAGTTAGGGAATAAAAATCTAATTCCAAAACCTTCCTTATATGTATAGCGGTTTTCGCAGTAATAAGGGTGTCTGTTTGAAGGATTTTTTTATATTTGTTTTCAAATCAAATACCATGAAAAAGGCATTACTCATCTCCATTTTTCTTTTTATTCAGGCCCTATTACATGCGCAAACGTATCAATGGGCACGTTCGGGTGGCGGTGCCGGCTCCGATGACGGGCGCTCTATAACTTCTGATGGATCGGGTAATACGTATATTAGCGGGGTCTTTTCCAGCACAGCCACATTTGGGACCTTTAACCTGGTAGGCGGTGGCAACTATATAGCAAAGTATGACGCGTTGGGAAATTGTTTATGGGCCGTGAAGTTACAGGGCAATGTAAACGACATAGCCGGCGCTTATGTTACCGGATGGTATGCGGGTACCGCGGTGATAGGAACCACCACCCTTACCAGCGCGGGTGGCACCATTGATATTTTTATCGCAAAATTCGATCAGTCTACCGGAAATTTTCTTTGGGCCAAAAGCGCCGGAAGCAACCAGGATGATGATTATGGTACTGCGATCTCTTTCGATCAGTTCGGCTACCCTATTCTTACCGGTTATTTTTGGGACCTGGCTACTTTCGGCACCATTAACTTAACTGGCACCAATTGGGAGACCTTTATTGCCCGGTACGACGCAACTAATGGGAATTGCATGTGGGCCATAGCCGCGGGAGGAAGTAATAACCAGCGAAGTTTTTCTATTCAAACCATGTCGAACATAAGTTATATTGTTGGAAAATTTGCAGGAACAGCCACTATCGGAACCACTACTCTTACCAGTAATTCCGGTAGCGACGACATCTTTATAGCCAAATACGATGCCGGAATACCCGGATGGGTTTGGGCAAGAAGCGTGGGAAGCGCAGGACAGGACGAAGCCTATGATATTGTGCGTGTGAACTCTTCCAGTGACATGTATGTAACCGGCATCTTTAGTAATTCCATGACCTTGGGAACAACCACACTAACTTCCACCGGCAATCTGGATGCCTTTACTGCAAGGATAGACGCGAACGGAAATTGGGTATGGGCTAAGAGTGGGGGAAGCGCTACCTATTACGATTACAGCAATACGATCACCGCAGACAATACCGGGTGTTATGTTGCTGGCAAATTCCAGGGTACCGCTACATTTGGCACATACTCTGTTACCAGTACGGGTTTAGAGGATGCTTTTATTACGCATTACAGCCCTACAGGCACCGAACTATGGGCTATACAAGGTGGCGGAACCGGAAATGACGAGGCAAAAGGTATTACAAACGACGCAACTGCTGGGATCGTGTACGCCACTGGCACTTACACCGGAACAGCTTCTTTCGGCTCCAACAATATCTCGGCGGTTGCATCTACAGAAGTATTCGTAACCAAGATCTGTAACGTGAGCGCGAACGCCGGAACCGATGTAAGCATATGTAACGGAGGCAATACCACACTGGGCGCCAGCGGTGGTACAAGTTACGCATGGAGTCCCACGGCAGGATTAAGTAACCCGTCAATAGCAACCCCTGTGGCCTCACCCACCACAACCACAAATTATACCGTAACTGTTACCAACTCACTGGGCTGCACCGCAACAGATGTAGTAGTTGTTACTGTAAATCCACTCCCCACAGCCAATGCCGGCAACGACGCTACCATTTGTGCAGGCACTCCTTTAAATCTATCGGCAAGCGGCGGAATTTCCTATACCTGGAGCCCTGCAGGCTCTCTATCCAATCCAAATATTTCCAACCCGGTGGCCACACCCACCAGTAATATCACTTATACTGTAACCGTTGAAGACGCAAACACATGTACCGCAAGTGATATCGTTTCTGTAACGGTTAATTCACTGCCAAATGCAAATGCCGGTCCGGATGTAGGTATCTGCATAGGCAACCCTACACTTTTAAATGCAAGCGGTGGCATTGCCTACAGTTGGCTACCTACGTCAGGACTGAGCAACCCCAACGTGGCAAATCCAATTGCCTCACCTACTACCACTACTATTTATACAGTTACTGTAACCAACTCGGTGAGCTGTTCTGCTACTAACGACGTGCAGGTAACCGTTTACCAATTGCCGAACGTGACAGCCAATTCCAGTTCACTCATTACTTGTCCGGGTGGAATAGTAGCTTTAAGCGCAACGGGAGCTATTATCTATTCCTGGTCGCCAACAAGCGGGCTTAGCGCCCCCAACAACGCGAATACCAATGCTACCGTGAATACAAGCACTACCTATACAGTTTCTGGTACAGATGGAAACGGTTGCAGCAACACGGCCTCTGTTGCCGTTGCCACCCACACGTCGTCCGTTCCTGACATATGCATGGTGACAACTGATAGCGCCTCCCTGTATAACGAGATCTACTGGGACAAAACCCTGAACCCGGATGCCGATAGTTTTATCGTGTATCGTGAAGTTTCGACCAACGTATTTAAGCGCATTGGCGCTGTATCAAAAGATTACTCAGCATGTTCAGAGATACAGCCAGGCAGGTTGGGCCGGCCAATGGCGACCCTAACATTACAACGTACCTGTATAAAATTTCGGTGAGAGATACATGCGGGAACGAAGGCGCTAAAAGTCTTTATCATACAAGCATTTATTTTAACGATCAGCAAACCGGCGCTTTTACGTGGAACACCTACGCAGTTGAAAGTTCAACGCTTACCCCCGTTACAACATTTGAGTTGCTGCGCGACAGCAATAATACCGGTTTTTGGAAAGTGATCGGTGTCGCGTCGGGTACTTCTAATATCCTTAATGATCCGCAGTACGGCACCTTCCAGCTCATAGCCAACTGGCGCGTGCAGGCCAACGGTTTCAATTGTACACCCACAATGCGTTACGGAAGTGGCTCTACGCAGGCAACAGTGGTTAGAAGTAAGTCGAACATTACAAATAACCGCACTACGTTTAATATAGGTTATGTTGGCGGCCAGGTAAACCTTTATCCCAACCCTTCATCGGGCCACTTCACCGTTAGCGGGTATGCTACCATAGATGAAATAAATATCGTTGATCTGTTAGGGAATAGTGTGTATGAGGCGCGTCCAGGCAAAAAGGATATCGACCTGGTGCTGGGCACCGGCCCAGGCGTTTATTTTGTGATACTGCGCTGCGGAAATGTCAAAACTACGCTGAAGCTTGTACTCGAGAATTAGATCTTAACTCCAAAACCCAACTGAAGAAAAGATCCGTTGATATATAAGGATGAGGGCGTAAAGCTCTCTTTGATGTAGAACCGGGAGAGCGAAAAGGTAAAAGCCGCCTCAAAGAAGAAGGCCCTGTGGCTTTTAAAGAAATTGCGCTGTGCCCCGGCAATGAATTTTACCGCAGAGGCCATATTATTCCTGATCACGTCATGCTCGAAAGAAATATTGGGTTTCCCATCGAAAAGTTCGGCACCCGTGAGGTTTGAACTGACATTCATATCCGATTTCAGCAAATAACGCAAAACATATCCGCAGGAAGTGTACCCCGTAATCATATTGCGGGTCTCAATGCCGATCACCTGCTTTAGAAGGAGATTTACCCGCGCCTCCTGCAAAGTAAGCCGGTAATTATAATCGAAGTTCTTGTCGTAAAGCGACTGGTAGCCCGGGGCCAGGTAATAGGAATTAAAGGAGAGCCCGTGACGCGCGTATTCTACTCCCGGCATGAAGGTAAAATCTTTGTACAGCTTGATATCGTAATAAGCGCCTGCAAAGAACGCGTAGCGCGGGCGCGAATCATTGGTGTGGAAAGCATTGTTCTGGTAGAAGGAGAGCATGGGGCCGGCCACTACCCGCAAGAAGTTAACGCGTTCCTTTTTCTTTTCCTGGGCTTGCAGGGTTCCAAAGAAGATAATTGCTAAGCATACATACAGTATCCGTTTCCAATCCCCCCCTCTGCCTTCGGCATCTCCCCCACGGGGGAGACAGTTATGTTTCCAGTGCAATTTTGTGGAGCCCCCCTCTGCCTTTGGCATCTCTCCCACGGGGGAGAATAGCCTGACCTCGGAGGAAGATCTTACTCCCCCCGGATCGCTTTTTAGTGAACTATTTAGGCCTTGTAAGTAACCCATTTAATAATTTCTTTCCATGAAACTTTTTTTCCGTACATCAAAATACCTATTCTGTAAATACGGCCCGCTATCCACACCGTGAAAATGAAGCCTAATACCAATAATGAAAGTGAAAGTCCTATTTGCCATAAAGGAACTCCATGCGGAAGGCGCGCCAGCATGACCACCGGCGAGGTGAAGGGGATCAGCGATCCCCAAAAGGCTATGTTTCCTTCCGGGTTTTGCATGACGTTGACCGTCATCATATAGCCCACAATGAGCGGAAGCATGATTGGTAGCATGAACTGCTGCGTGTCGGCTTCACTATCCACCGCCGAGCCTATGGCTGCGAAGAGAGCACTGTAGAACAAATAGCCACCCAGGAAATAGAGGAAGAAACAGATGGCGATCTCCATAAAATCCAAACCTTTCAGGTCGTCGATCATACTGAGCGCTTCCATTCTACTGTCGATCTTCTCGAGTTCCTTCATGTTGGCATTACTACCTTGTTTGTATACGACTTCCATCTGTTCTTTTTGTTTCATCGCGTCAGCCGTGATAGGCTTGAGCACGGTTGCAGACAGCACGGATGTGAGTACCGCGGTAAGTAATATCCAGATCAGGAATTGTGTGATACCGACAAAAGCTACACCGATGATCTTACCCATCATGAGCTGGAAAGGTTTCACACTGCTGATGATCACTTCCACAATGCGACTGGTTTTTTCTTCCATTACGCTGCGCATTACCTGCGCTCCGTAAATGGTAAGGAACATGAATATCAAAACACCACAGGCAAATCCTACGCCCATCAGGATGTCGCTCTTGCTTTCCTTGCTCTTGCCGTCCTCGTAGATCTTTTCATTGATGATGTGAATGGTTTGGCGCGCGTTGCGGATCACTTCGGGATTGATGTTGTTAGCGGCCAGTTTGAACTCGTAGAGTTTTCGCTCCATGATATCTTTGAGATATTGTGTGGTGGCAAAGCCCGGCGATTTCTTGTAATATAATTGTACCGAGGTATTACCGCCCTGGGCGATGTTATAAGGCACGTATAGGATACAGGTATAATCGCTTTTGTAGAATTCCTGTATGGCCTGGTTGAGCTTTACATCCGGGTAATGAAAACGGATCAATTCATTATCTGGCAAGCTTTTGTAAAAGGCCATGGAAGAATCGATGACCAAGATCTTTTGCTCGGTCTTATCCGCATTGGCCAGCCAGATCATCAAAGCAAATCCACCGGCCATAAGCACCGGGCCCAAAAGCGACATAATAATGAAACTCTTCTTACGGATGCGCTCGAAATACTCTCTCCAGATTATTAAAAATATTTTATTCATGGTTGACGTTAGTCGTTATTGGTTATATGTTATTCGTTGTGCGTTATCCGTTTAACTTATTACGAATAACGAATCAACCTTTACTCGGTATAATTGCTTTGCGTTCCTACTACTTGCGTCTCCTGTACTTTTTGAATGAAGATGTCGTTCATGCTCGGTATCACCTCGCGCAGCGAATTGATCTCGGCGAAAGGCATCACGGCCTTCAAAAGATCGTTCGGCTTAATGGCAGCCGCCAGTTTCACACGAACCTCATGCACATCGCCATCGCTGTGCTTTTCAAGGAGCTCGCCTCCGGTCCACATGGCATTGGTAAAACCCATGATGTTTCCTTTGAAATTGATATCGTAGGTATTTGAGCGGTAAGCCTTGCGGATCTCCTTCACAGAACCGTCCAGTATCTTTTCTGATTTATTGATGAGCGCGATGTGATCGCAAAGTTCTTCCACCGAGCCCATGTTGTGGGTGGAGAAGATCACCGTGGTACCATTCTTCCTTAACTCCAGGATCTCATTGCGTATCAATTGCGCGTTGATGGGATCGAAGCCACTGAAAGGCTCATCCAGGATCAGTAATTTGGGTTTGTGTATCACCGTAACGATGAACTGAACCTTCTGCTGCATGCCTTTACTGAGTTCCTCGATCTTTTTGTTCCACCAGCCCGCCATCTCAAATTTCTCGAACCAAACTTTCAGTTCTTTCAAAGCATCCGGGCGGGTCATTCCTTTCAGCCTTGCGAGGTAAAGCGACTGCTCCCCTACTTTCATCTTTTTGTAGAGCCCCCGTTCCTCAGGCAAATAGCCGATATTGGAAATATCTTCCTGGCCCAAACTTTTCCCGTTCAAAAGTATGGTGCCTTCATCCGGACCGGTTATCTGGTTGATGATGCGTATCAAAGAGGTTTTGCCGGCCCCATTAGGACCCAACAACCCAAAGATGCAACGCTCAGGCACCTCGATGCTCACTCCCTTAAGGGCGGTATGTGTGGCGTAGCGTTTCGTTACGTTCTGTACAGAGAGTAAATTCATAGCAACAAATTTAAGCGAATTAAGCCTTGAGCTCCGCCTATTTTTAAGGTGTTTTAACTCTTAAATGTTCATAAAACCGGCTTATTTCAGCGCGGTTTGGTTATGAATAACGCGGTTATTGTACTGCTGCACAAAAGCTTTGGCTTTTTTAACCGTTTCAGGGTCCGACGGAGCATTGTAAGTAAGGAGTGAGTCGCGCCTGTAATTGTAATAACCGATGGCATTTGTGCCATCAAAATGAAGCAGGTTTTGATCCGTGAAATATTGATAACAAATGTTGTAATAGTTCACCGCAAAACGATCTTTCCTCTTCGCGCTGTCAAGCAGGTTATTGCCGAAAGCGAAGAAAGGCTTGTTGTATTTGAGCAAAGCCAGCGTGATTGGAAGCACATCCAGCTGCTGGGCCACACCATCGTCACTTCCCTTAAGCGAATTATCAGGCGTATAAAAGAACAAGGGGACCTGGTAATTACCGCAGGAGTTCGAATACAACGGATCATCGGAAACGCCGGTATGGTCGGCCGTAATCACAAACAAAGTATTTTTGAACCAGGCCTGTTTTTTAGCGGAAGCGAAGAACTGCTGCAGGCAGTAGTCGGCGTACAAAACACATTTATGGATAGGCAACTTTCCTTCCGGGAACCGGGAAATGTATTTATCAGGAACGATATAAGGATGATGCGAGCTCAAAGTGAAAACTGCTGAAACGAAAGGTTGTTTCTGTTTCCCTAATTCCAGGGCCATTCGTTGAAGAAAAGGCTCGTCCCAAATGCCCCAGTCGCCGTCGTAATCTTTTTCATCGTTGTATTCGTTCCTCCCGAAGTATTTATCAAAACCGGCCGTGGCGCAAAAACCATTAAAGTTCATGGTGCCGTTGCTGCCGCCGTGAAAGAAAGAAGAATAATAGCCTTTTGGCTTTAACACATTGGCCAAGGAGGTAATTTGATTGTTGGCATACACCGTACTGATATAATCATACTGGAAAGAAGGCATGGAGGCCAATACTGCGGGAATTCCTTCAATAGAACGCTTTCCGTTAGAAAAAGCGTTACTGTACACCAGGCTGTATTGCATCAAAGAATCGAGAAAGGGCGTATAGCTGGTCCTTTTTCCTAAACCCGTGTATTCCTTGGAGAGACTCTCAACGATAATAACCACCACATTCTTATTTTGGAAGGCTGAATCGGCAAAATCGTATTTCTTCACCGGGTTATAAAGTTTGTCGGCTTCTTCGGGCGACATATAATTTCTTTCCTCCAGGGTATAAAGAACTCCCGCCTTGATGAAACAAAACGGAGTATTTAAAACAAGTGGCGAAAATTTAGGGTTCACGAAATTGCCCGCGTCGATAATACTTAATGGAATTAACTGCGTTCCTCCCCTAACCCCGAGAACGGAAAGCGCGCAAATAAGAATAAAGGAAACAAATTTAACAGCAAGGGTCTTTATAGTATTAGCTTCTTTCGCGTAAGGCGAGAGGAATTTTCTCTGGATCACATTGTAAAGCCAGTTCATCAGGAAAATGTAAGCAATGAAGATCAATACCAAATGCCAGAAATCGGCCAGGAACACCGGAAGCAAAGTACCTGCGTCGTTCTTCTCAATGAAAAAACTTACGGTGTCGGGCGTACTTCTTCTTAATGTATAGGGAAAATAAGCTGTGTCTACCATGTTGCCCAGCAAACCGATGGTGTTGGTTATCAGGAAAATTGTTTTGAGGAAGATCCTGAAAAAACGGTGGTGAAAGAAAGAGACAGGCATACCGGCGAAGAAAATAAACCCGGCATTGAGAGCCGTGGCCGCCACAATATCAAAACGCAAGCCGTAAAAAATACATGGCCACAAACCTCCTTCAAAGCGACCATGGTGGTAGATGTAAAAGATAATGCGCGCGTCGGCCAGCACAAAAAGCGCAAGCCCGTATATACTCAAGAGAAAGAACAGGCGCGACTTGTAGTTCATAGGGCGAACTTACTAAAAAGTAAGGGTTTATGAGAGGGATTCGGGCAAAATTATTCAACTCCTTTTAAATAAAATCCGTATATTTAGTTTTATGAAATTCCTCTCTTCCCTTCAAACGGCCCTTGTGCTTGCGGCTGCGTTGTTGTTCGCTTGCGGCGACGGCAAAAAGGAGGAGAAGAACGCTCAAAACGCCCAGACCTCGGTCATACAATGGAGTAAGTCCACGCAAGAACTTTTGCAGGACAGCGCCAAGGTGAACCAGGCGGTTGACTCCCTGAAAAGGATGGTGAACCAGGCCCAAACTGACACGGCGGCCATCAATTACCTGAACGAACTCTCGCAGAACTGGAAGAACGACCCCAACCGCATCCTTGCCACTGAGGCCATTGAAAAAAGCCGGAGCATAGGGTACGTATACGGCGAGGTAGACGGCCTTTCGCGCCTGGGTTACTATTATTACTGGATCGACGATTATGAGAAAGCCGACAGCGTGCTTCGTGTGGCTTTGATACGTGCAGAAAAAGGAAATTTCAAGAAGATACAGGTGCAGGCACTAACAGGTTTGGGGAAAGTAGCCCGTATTACCGGCGAACTTGATATTGGCCTGGATTATTTTCAAAAAGGATTGAAGGTAGCTGTTGGCATGAACGACAAGAACCAGTCGGCCTTTTGTTTGAATTGTATTGGAGAGGTCTATAGACTGAAAGGAGATAATTTTGAGGCCCTGTATTATTTTCAGCAGGCTTTGGATGTTTCGAAACAGATAGGAGATAAGAACAGGATCGCATCTTCGCTGAGCTCGATGGGGGATATTTATCGTTTGCAGGATGATTACAGCCGATCGCTGGATTATTTTCAGCAGGCCCTCACCCTTTCTAACAAGACCGGCGATAAACCTTTAACCGCTTTTTGCCTGAATGGTATGGGAGAAGTGTATCGCATACAGGGCGCTTACAAACAGGGGTTGAAATATTTCCTGGAAGCGGAGCGTATCGCCCGTAGTATGGGCGACAAAACCAGGATCTCCTCCTGTTTAAGTTCGATCGGCGATTGCTACCGCAGCATGGGCAATTTTACCAAGGCGCTTGATTACTTCAGCCAGACCATGGAGCTGGCCAACGAGATAGGTGATAGAAGCAAGATCGCTTTTTCTGATGTGGGCATCGGCGAGATCTATCTTGCCAAGAAGGACAAGCAGAAGGCGCTGGAGTATTTCAACAAAGCTTTAACGATCGCCAAAGAGATAGAAGACAAAACACTGATCGCCGAATGCACCAACAGTGTTGGCAGTCTTTATTTTGAGATGGAAGATTACGGGAAAGCGAAGCAATACGCTGAAATGGCAATGCCCATGGCACGCGACTGTAACACGCCGATGGTCATACAAAACGCGTCTGACCTTGCGTACCGTGTCTATGAGAAAACAAGCGATCATAAAAAAGCGCTGGAGATGCGCAATCTTTCTATAGAAATGAGAGACAGCGTAGTGAACAAGGAAAGCCTGCAGAAATTCGCGGCCCAGGAGTTCAGGGCAAAGGAAGAGCAGATGAAAACCCGGGAATTGGAGAAAGAGGTCTTCTATAAAACAGACCAGTTAAAAAAAGAACTGGAACTGAAACAGGAAAAACTGGTAAGGAACGGGTTCATCCTTGGAGCCATACTGCTGGCGGGACTTGTTTTCTTTGTGTTCCGGAGTCTTCGCGAAAGTAAAAAGGCCAATAAGATCATTGCCGAGCAAAAACGCGCGGTAGAAGAACAAAAGGCCATCACCGAAGCGCAAAAATCCCTCATCGAAGAAAAGCAAAAAGAGATCGTAGACAGCATTCGCTACGCGAAGAACATCCAGTTATCCTTACTTACCTCCGAAAAATATATTGAGCGAACTTTAAACCGGTTGAAAAATGGGAAATAGACATTTAGTTCTTGGTTATATGTTGTTGCTATCGGCGTTTACGTTTGCTCAGTCGGCAACTAAGGGCGCAGTTAAATTGGGCGAGGTATTCAATTTGAAATTGAAAGATTCCCGGAAGGTTGGTGACAGTCTAACCATCACCTTCGAAGGAAATTCCCACAAAATGGTTTCGGCCGATGGGCCTGAATCTCCCCTGGGATTTGCTTTTACTTATCTGTTCGGCAAAAAGAAAGTGGAGGACGATCATTGGGAACATGGCAAAGCGCCTTACAAATGGAAAAGTAACGGATATCTTTTTACAGTTCTCAGCTGCGAGTATGATAATTGGGTGAAGATGCAGGTGGAGAGGACAGTCTCCGATAAATGATCCTGCTATCCCCGACCCCTCCGTCAACGTTACACTCTGCGGAACTGTTAGGACGTCTCTCCTGAAAGGGGAGAATTTTTTGTTCTCCTAAAGAAATTATTCGAAATACTCCTTCATCCTCTCAAAGAAGGTCTTGTTGCTCTTACTCGGGTTAGGCTTGAAGTTTTGAGACTCGCGCAGTTTTTCGATGAGTTTCTTTTCTTCGGATGACAAATGTGTAGGTGTCCAAATATTAATGTTCACCAGCAGATCTCCTTTGTGATAGGAGTTCACATCGGGTAAACCTTTCCCTTTCAAACGCAGTACTTTTCCGCTTTGTGTGCCCGGATCGATCTTGATCTTCGCCTTACCATCTACGGTTGGAACTTCAACCGAAGTGCCAAGTGCCGCGTCGGCAAAATTCACATAACACTCGTAAAATAAATTATGTCCGTCGCGCTTCAGCTCCGCGTGCTCTTCTTCTTCAATAACGATCAAAAGATCTCCGTTCACCCCTCCCCTTGGCGCGGCATTTCCTTTACCGCTCATAGAAAGCTGCATGCCCTCCGCTACTCCCGCGGGAATATTGATATTGATCACTTCCTCGCCGCGCTCCACGCCGTCGCCGTGACAGGTGCCGCATTTTTCTTTGATGATCTGCCCCTGGCCGCCGCAGCTGCTGCAGGTGGTTTGCGTTTGCATCATGCCCAGAATTGTCTGGCGCATCTGCGTATATACACCGCTTCCGCTACACATGCGGCAGGTCTCTGTAGCTCCGCTCTTGGCACCACTTCCGTGACAGGTGTGACAAGCTACGTGTTTACTTACTTTAATTTTTTTCTCGGTACCGTGCGCGATCTCGGCGAGGTTCATTTTTACCTTGATGCGGATGTTAGAACCGCGGTTCACTCTTCTTCCTCCTCCACGCGATCCTGCACCGCCACCAAAAGCGCCGCCAAAGATGTCGCCAAACTGCGAGAAGATATCATCCATGTTCATTCCGCCACCGCCGTAACCTCCTCCTCCACCGGAAGCCGAGGAAGCGTTTGCCGCGTGACCAAACTGGTTGTAACGTTGGCGTTTTTGCGCATCGCTCAAAACCTCGTAAGCTTCGGCTGCTTCCTTGAAACTTTCTTCGGCCGCTTTATTGCCGGGATTTTTATCGGGATGGTATTTAATAGCCAGCTTACGATAAGCCTTTTTGATCTCATCTTCGTTAGCCCCGCGGCCAACTCCCAGTATTTCGTAATAATCGCGTTTGGCCATATTAAATTCCCACTACCACTTTAGCGTAGCGGATCACTTTACCGTTAAATACATATCCTTTTTCCACTTCATCCACCACCTTGCCTTTCAGCTCAGGTGTTGGCGCCGGAATATTGGTGATCGCCTCCATGATCTCGGGGTCAAAATCCTTTCCTTTGCTATCCATGGGCTCTATTCCTTTTTGTTTTAAGATGGAATTGAGCTTGGTGTAAATAAGCTGCACCCCCTCGTGCACAGCTTTAAGGTCGGTGGCGCTCTCACTTGCTTTCAGCCCTCTTTCAAAATCATCCACCACAGGAAGAAACGCTTTGTATGCCTCCTCGCCGGCGAATTTCAAATACTCTACCCGTTCCTTCATGCTGCGCTTACGGAAATTATCAAACTCCGCGTACAAACGCAGGTATTTATCGTTCAGCTCAGCAATCTTTTGCTCGGGGGTAAGTTCGGCTACCACCTCTTCCTTCTTTTCCGTATCGGCTCCCTCCACTTTTTTGGTATCGGTTCCCTCCACTTTTTCGCTCTCTACTTCCTTATCATTCCTGGTCTCGTCGCTCATACTATGCGCTTTTTTTATCAGGGCACCACATAGTGGTCCCTTCGGGACAAAAATACGTCAAATATGTTGCCAGTCAAGGGGATGCGAAAAATTGTCAGTTTTATGCAGGTATTAGCCGATATTGGCGGAAAATTTTACATTTGTATAGATATTTAGCCATATGATAGAGACCGGACAGACCTATTCACACGATTTTAGCTTTAGCCAGGCCGAAGTAGCCGCTTTTGCCCAATGTACAGGCGACAAAAACCCCGTTCACCTGGACGCGGCCTATGCCGCCAAGACCATGTTCAAACGCCCAATTATGCACGGAATGCTTAGCGCCTCCCTGTTCTCTAAGGTCTTTGGCACCCTTTTTCCCGGCGAAGGAACGATCTACCTAAAACAGTCGTTAAATTTCTTAAAGCCCATGTATGTGGACGTGAATTACGAGGCTATCTTTACTGTAAAAGAGGCTATAAAGGATAAGAACCGGGCCGTTATTGAAACGGTTATCAAAGACAAAACCACCGGGTTGATATGTACCAGCGGCGAGGCTGTTGTGATGAACGTGGAAAAGATCAGGTAAGCCGTGCGCTCAATAAGAACTGCTTCTTTTTTCCTGTTTTTAACGCTGTTTTTTTCTTCCTGCTTTGTAAGGACCAATATCACTGTTTACCAATACAAGGCCAAACTGCTTTCTTCTCATTACGATTTCAATAAAGATTCTTTGCAATTCCATTTCAGCTTAGTTCCACGAGAAAGGAATCTTTGGCTGCCTTTCTTCTTTTTTAAAGTGGGCCGCCAAAAGATGCGGATCCAGTACACAGTGAAAGGAAAAGGGCTGAGCACGAGGGAATACAGCATACATTATCAGAACCTGGAGATATTTGCCGACGATTCGCTGGTGGGTCGTAGCAAAGATCCCGACCTGTTCAAGGAACCGCGACAGCGTGTGGTGCCGGCCGATGCCGTATCGCCGCTTTACGCAAGTGATTACCTGCTGCAAATACCGGGAGTAAAAAAGAAGAAGCTGAGGGCGAGGCTGGCCATCACCCTAAAGAACAGAGCAGGCACCGCCGAGGAGATGAACCTTGAGATGCCTTTAGAGAAGGTGTCGAATAAAAGTTTTAAATTGGTGAACCCATTCAAACCATGAAGATCTTAGGTTTAACAGGCGGCATAGGCAGCGGCAAGAGCGTGGTGGCGAAGATATTCGCTACCCTGGGTGTGGCCGTTTACAATTCAGATGAGAGAGCCAAAGAACTTTATTTTGAAGCGGATGTGCGCTGGAAAGTAGAAGCGCTTCTTGGAAAAAAGGCCTATCGCGGCGCCGGGGAGCTGGACAAGGACTTCGTGCGTTCAAGCATATTCTCGGATCCTGAGATGCTGAAAAAGATAAATGCTATCATTCACCCGACGGTAAAGAAGGATTTTGACTCTTTTAAAAAGGCGCATAAAAAAGAAGCTTATATTGTTAAGGAAAGCGCCTTACTATTTGAGGCTGGTATTGCCGCCTCGCTGGATAAGATCCTGTTAATTACCGGCAATGCCGAATTACGAAAAAAAAGGATTTTGAAACGCGACGGGCTAAGCAAAGCCGAGATAGAGAATATCATGGTCAGGCAATGGCCCGACGATGAAAAAACGAAAAAAGCTGATTGGGTAATTGAGAACAACGAGAGCAAATTACTGATCCCGCAGGTGATGAAGGTGCACGAAGCACTTTTAGGCTAAGATCTCTTCTTCTTCCTTTACTAATTTCAGGCTGCCCGCTTTACTACCAGGGTTCACTTGCTCAATGACCCCGCGATTGGTGATCACCGTCATTTTCTTGCGTGAAAAGGCCAGTTTATAGCCCAGGAATAAAAGCAGACCGAACAAAGGCAACACCATATACCAGACAGAGATCACCGGGATCTCCTGGTTAAAGGAAGCATCTTCAAAAAGTATGTTCAGCTGGTCGTCCTTTTTAAAGGTATAAGTAAAACTGCCTACACCGGCCTGGTCGAACGCAACCAATTGGTCGTTACCATTAACGATAAAGTTCAATTTGTATCCGTTGCTTGTTAATTTATCGTGAATAGGGTTCTTGAAGCGAATGGTGACCTTGGTGTTGGTATGCGAGAAGATGAAGTTGGGCAGTTCAATCGACATATCGTCGTTGTTCACCCGGTTAACCTGCGCGGCCTGTGCCGATATAATATCTTTGAATTCACGGGCGCTTACTGATAGGGCGAGGAAGGCGGCGAAGAGGACAAGGATTTTTTTCATACTCACGGTGGTTATCTTTAGATTGCAAAGGTAAGTAGGAAAGGCCTGTGTCTAAAAACATTTAGACAAATACAGAATTTTGAAAGATAAATTTGAGCCTCACCCTTTAGGGGGGTGTTTGGGTGCAATCACTAATACCGCGGTTTTCTTCGCCAAATCATCAATAATATAAAACCAAACAGCATTCCGCCAAGATGAGCGAAATGGGCTACGTCATCACCGGCGCTGTTTCGGATACCTGAAAAAAGTTCAATGGCGCCATAAATGGCGACGAAATATTTGGCTTTTATAGGAATGGGCAGAAATAGCATCATTAATTCCGCATTCGGGAACATGATACCGAAGGCGATCAGTAAACCAAATAAAGAGCCCGAGGCGCCTACTACCACAAATTGATTGAGATATTGCTTTTTATCTTCCAGCATGGCGGCTTGAATCTTGTAGTCGGTAGTTAAGTCAAAAGCTGCCTGCCAATCTTCCAACTTTGGTGTGATCTGAAAATAATACACGGTCAACTGTGTGATCGCAGCCCCAAGACCAGTAACAATATAGAAGACAAGGAATTTTTTGGGTCCCCATGCATTCTCCAGCACCGCGCCAAACATAAAAACAGCCAGCATGTTAAAGAAGATATGCATGAAATTACCATGCATGAAGATATACGTAACGAATTGGTAGGGCTTAAAATTCGAAGCCTGGAAATAATGCAGTCCAAGTATATTCGTTAGATCTACTTTGTTCTTTAAAAGATTGGTGGCGATGAAGGCGATCACCGTAATGATAAGGATGTTCTTGGTAACGGTGGGTATATTGCGCAGGTTGTACATTATTTACGAAAGAGTTTATCAAGGTCTATGATATCGATCCGGGTATACACCACTTTTCCGGTCGGGCTGAAAGAATGGTTCTCGCAGCTGAAAAGATGTTCCATCAGTAATTTCATTTCTTCGCGCTGCAGTTCTTTGCCATACTTGATACAGGTGTTCCGGGCCAGGGAGCGGCAGATGTTTTCGTTCTTATCCAGTTTCACATCCAGGTTGTTGAGCTTATAGTTCTCCAGCAGGCCGTGCAATACTTCCGTGCTGTTTAGCGAGCTCAGATCGGCCGGCACACCTTGTATCACCACAGTATCCTTGCCAAAAGGCAGGATGTCGAAGCCCAGCTTCTTCAGGTCATCGTTGAGCTCCTTCAATAAGAGCATATCCACTCCCGAAAGTTCGATGGTTTGCGGGAACAGTTCCTGCTGAGAATGCGCCGGGTGTTGCGAAGCCTGGCGGTAATGTTCATACATGATCCTTTCGTGCGCGCGTTGCTGATCGATGAGCAGAAGTCCGTCGCCATAGGCGGCCACAATGTATTTTAATTGCAGCTGGAAGAATTTATCGGGCACCACAAAGTGTTCCGTCTCTTTTTTGAAAAGATGTTCATCCTGGGGCAATGAGGCGGCGGTGTTCGGGTTGATATAATCCTGGTAAAGCGATTGCCAATCCGTGGCAGGTTTACCGGGTTCGGTTTTTTCGGTGAATGGGTTATACGATGGATTTACGCGTATCTGTGGTGTTTTCACTTCACCTGTTTGTTTGCCGTAATTGAACTCAATGATCTGCTCCACATCAAAATCGATGGAAGGCGCCAGGTTGTTCTTTCCCAAGGCACGTTTCACGGAGGTCTTTACTATCGCGTAGAGATTCTTCTCGTCCTCGAACTTCACTTCTGTTTTTGTAGGGTGAATATTTACGTCGATGCTCTTGGCGGGCACATCAATAAAAATGAAATACGCGGGAAATTCATCCCCGGCTACCAATTGCTCGTAAGCTCCCATCATGGCATGATGCAGGTAACCGTTCTTTATAAAACGATTGTTTACGAAGAAATACTGCAGGCCGCGACGTTTCTTTGCCGAAGCGGGAGTACCTACATAACCGCGAATGGTGATATTAGGAGATTCTTCATTTACCGAAACCAGTTTATCCTTGAGGTTGTTGCCAAGAAGACCGGTAATGCGGTTGATCAAGGTAGTTGCTCCGAGATTGTACACTTCATTCCCGTTGCTGTTGAGTTTGAAAGCGATCTCGGGGTGAGCCAAAGCCACACGTTCAAACTCATCAATGATATGGCGCAGTTCCACCGCGTCGTCTTTCAAAAAATTACGACGGGCCGGAACATTGAAAAATAAATTCTTAATACTTACTGAGGTGCCTTGCGCGCATTGACAAGGTTCCTGGCTTTTATGATCGCCGCCTTCTATGATAACGCAAGTACCGGCTGTAGCCCCGGCCTGTTTGGTCTTTAATTCAACCTGCGTTACCGAAGCAATGGCGGCCATCGCTTCTCCGCGAAATCCTTTTGTTTTGATGGCAAAAAGATCGTCGGCCGTTGTGATCTTGGAAGTGGCGTGTCTTTCAAAGCACATACGCGCGTCGGTCTCGCTCATGCCCTTGCCGTTATCGATGACCTGTATAAGCGCTTTTCCGCCTTCCTTGATGATCAAGGATATTTGCGAAGCGCCGGCGTCGATCGAGTTCTCTAAAAGTTCCTTCACCGCAGAGGCCGGACGCTGCACCACCTCACCTGCCGCTATCTGGTTGGAAATATTCTCCGGTAAAAGTTTTATTATGTCTGCCACGCCTTCCTCTCCTCCTCTGTTTTTATTTTAAAATTACACGAACGCTGTATGAACCACTGTTTGAAGCATTGTATACAGTTTCATAAATGGCCAGGTACAACATACCCGACGCGGTGGCAGTACCGGTGAATTTAGCGCCGGCTTTTGACGTGGTTGTGGTTGCATCCCCAATTTTATAGACCACGTTGCCATAGGAAGGATACGTTGTAGCCGAACTGTACTCGTCTGTTCCGCCTCCCGTGGCAGGATATTTCTCGCCGGTGGTTGATTCGTAACTTCCATCCGGGTGATACTTCTGGTTCGATAAACTGGCCAGGGTAACCTCACCGTTTGCCACGATCGAGAATTTTTGTCCCGTCTTGAGCATGATGCCGGTCTTGAGCCAGCCCCCGTTCTGGTTAGAACTGATGTTCTTTGAACCCAGCAGTTTAAAGCTCATTTCATTAGAACCGCTCTCGCCCAGGTAAGTAACATCAATGCTTTTGATCTTCTCTTTGGGAATGGAAAGATTTCCATATTCGGTCTTCACATCAAGTTTGGCGAATTCAAAAACGCCGCCCATCAGGTAGCCGTTCTCAATTGAGATCTCATCCTTATCGCCGGTCCCCGCTTCTACTCCATGCACCGAGCGCAATTCGTTCGTAGCGTTATCGGGCGTGTACTCACCTGTGTATTCGTTCTGGTTCTTGGGGTCGTTGATGAAATTCTCAATAACGGGAATGGCCTTTACGCCCAATTTTACCAGTTCTTCGTAAGCGCCTTTTTTAGCATCTTCGCTGGTGCTGCTCAATTGCTTCAAATAAGAAAGCGCTTTGTCAGACACAGCTTTGTCGGTGGGAATACCCACCTTGATGGAACTTACGTTTTTCAAAGGGATCTGCAGTTTTCCGTAATCTGTGATAAGGGTAACATCCGGCAACGCGGCTGTTCCGGTCACATTGCTGCCGTCGCGCAGCTTTACGCTGACCTCGGCCGGTTTTTGAGCGAATAAAGCGCCCGTAATTACCAGCGCAAAAATTGAAAGGATTATTTTTTTGTTCATAACAGATCTTTTATTTGATAAGATGTAAGGCTTATTGAATTCCATAAATATTATTTGGTCTCATTATCCCAAACGGTTTGGGTGATGACCGCATCATCCTTGTAAAACACCACGCCTCCCCAGTTAAAATGTTTTTTTACATACACCCAGGCTTCCTCGCCCTTCACGAGAATGCGGCGCGTGATGTAAACGCCGGGTTCGCTCTTACTCTCTTCTGTGACACCTTGCGGGTACTTCAGGCTAAGCGGGTGCGGTTCTTTTTTAGGAGGCGTGTTCGCAACGTCGTCAGCAGACGCGTTCTTCTGCGCTTCGGCCAGTTTTGCTTTGGCAATGGGATCGTTCGGTTTATAGGTCAAGGCCTCGGTGAATGCTCCAACGGCTTCCTTCCACTTCTTGAACTTCATGTCGTTCTCGCCACGCACCATCGCAGCTTTGTACTGCACATCGTTGCTCTTATCGGTATTAGAGGCAACTATAGCCGCCATCGCTTTATCAATGGCCGCTATCTGGTCTTTGGGATATTTTTCGTTTGGCTTAAAGCCTAAAGCTTCGGTGTAAGCCGCTTTGGCCGGCGACCAATCCTTTTTCTTGAACGCGTCATCTCCTTTTTTGATCGCGGCGGCATATTTCGCGTTCAACTCAGCTTCTGCCTTTGCTTTGGCGTCGGCGTCCATCTTACCTTTCTCGTCTTCAATGGCTTTGTCGATGGCCGCTAACTGATCCTTAGGATATTTTTCGCTCGGTTTAATACCAATGGCTTCGTTGTAACCGCCGCGGGCTGTAGTCCAATCTTTTTTCTTGAAGGCGTCATCTCCCTTCTTGATCGCCGCATTATACTTCGCATTCAGCTCGGCTTCTGCTTTTGCTTTGGCGTCTGCATCCATTTTGCCTTTTTCGTCCTCAATAGCTTTGTCGATAGCCGCTAACTGGTCTTTCGGATATTTTTCGTTTGGTTTAAAACCAAGTGCTTCGTTGTAACCGCCGCGGGCAGTAGCCCAATCTTTTTTCTTGAAGGCGTCGTCTCCTTTCTTGATCGCCGCATTATACTTCGCATTCAACTCAGCTTCTGCTTTCGCCTTGGCGTCTGCATCCATTTTCCCTTTTTCGTCCTCAATAGCTTTGTCTATTGCGGCCAGCTGGTCTTTGGGATATTTTTCGCCTGACTTAACACCCAGGGCCTCGTTATAACCTCCGCGGGCGTTTGCCCAATCTTTTTTCTTGAAAGCGTCATCCCCTTTTTTGATGGCGGCGTTGTACTTGGCATCAAGCTCTGCTTTGGCCTTTGCTTCGGCATCTGCCTTTGCTTTGGCTTCGGCATCTGCTTTTCCATCAGCAATAGCTTTGTCGATGGCCGCTAACTGATCCTTCGGATACTTCTCGGCCGGTTTGATGCCCAACGCTTCGTTGTAGCCTACCCTCGCATTTACCCAATCTTTTATCTTGAAGCCATCATCGCCCTTTTTGACAGCCGCGTTGTATTTCGCGTTCACTTCAGCCTCGGCTTTTGCTTTAGCGTCAGCGTCTAGTTTATTCTTCTCATCCGCAATGGCCTTTTCAATGGCGGCCAGTTGATCGGTGGGGTATTTTTCGGCGGGCTTAATGCCTAACGCTTCGTTGTATCCCACGCGCGCGTTCGTCCAATCCTTTTTCTTGAAAGCGTCATCCCCCTTTTTTACAGCGGCGTTGTATTTTGCAAGCAGTTCAGCTTCGGCTTTCGCCTTGGCATCAGCATCCATCTTCGATTTTTCGTCGGCAATAGCTTTGTCGATGGCGAGTAATTTATCTTTAGGATATGCTTCGTTGGGTTTAACCCCTAACGCTTCGTTATACCCAACACGCGCGTTCACCCAATCCTTCTTCGCAAAGGCTTCGTCTCCTTTTTTTAAAGCCGCATTGTACTTCGCCTCCAGCTCAGCTTTGGCTTTTGCATCGGCATCGGCCTTCGCTTTCGCCGCCGTTTCATCAGCTATAGCTTTATCAATTAAGGCAAGCTGGTCGGTTGGATATTTCTCGGCCGCTTTCAAGGCATGTGCCTCGTTGTAACCGGCTTTTGCATTCACCCAGTCTTTTTTGGCAAAAGCAGCGTCGCCTTTTTTTACGGCAGCCTGGTATTTTGCCTCGAGCTCCGCCTTTGATTTTGCCTCCGCGTCGGCTTTCGCTTTTGCGGCCGCGTCATCGGCAATGGCTTTATCGATCAATGCGATCTGGTCTTTCGGATATTTTTCGCCGGCCTTAATGCCTAAAGCTTCTGTGTAACCGGCTTTTGAGTTTGTCCAATCTTTTGTTTTGAAAGCGTCATCTCCCTTTTTGATCGCCGCCGCATATTTCGCTTCGATCTCCGCTTTTGACTTAGCATCGGCGTCGGCTTTCGCTTTGGCCGCTTCGTCTGCAATAGTTTTTTCTATAAGCGCCAATTGATCGGTAGGATATTTCTCTGCAGCCTTTAAACCATGTGCTTCGTTATACCCGGCTTTCGCTGTTGACCAGTCTTTGGTCTTGAACGCGTCGTCGCCCTTTTTTACGGCCGCGGCATATTTGGCATCCAGCTCCGCCTTTGCTTTTGCATCGGCATCCGCTTTGGCTTTGGCCGCAGCTTCATCAGCAATGGCTTTATCTACAAGTGCCAATTGATCCTTCGGATATTTTTCTGCAGGCTTAAGCCCGGTTGCTTCCGTATAACCACCCTTTGCTGTAGCCCAATCTTTTTTTGCAAAGGCATCGTCGCCTTTTTTCACAGCAGCCGCGTACTTTGCTTCCAGTTCCGCTTTTGACTTAGCGTCGGCATCCGCTTTGGCTTTTTCATCGGCAATGGCTTTGTCGATGGCAGCTAATTGATCTTTTGGGTATTTTTCTGCAGGCTTGATCGCCAAAGCGGCGTTGTAACCGGCTTTGGCGGTGGCCCAGTCTTTTGCTTTGAAGGCATCGTCGCCTTTTTTGATAGCGGCCAGGTAATTTGCTTCCAGCTCACCTTTTGCTTTGGCATCGGCGTCGGCTTTCGCTTTTGCATCAGCATCCGCTTTTGCCTTGGCCTCCGCTTCCGCCTTCATAGCGGCGTCAATGGCAGCCATCTGCGTTTTTGGATAAGCTTCGGCAGGCTTGTATCCGCTTGCCTCGGTGTATGTAGCTTTGGCGTTGGCCCAATCTTTCTTGGCAAACAAAATATCCGCCTTTTTAATAGCGGCCTGGTAATTCTTTTCAGCGGCCGCTTTATTCTTCTCGAGATTCTTCTCCTGTTCGCGTATCTGCTCGATAAGGCCAAGCATCTGCTGCAGGTATTCCTTGTCGTACTCGAGCTTTTGCTTATCGGGGTTGTAATAGTATTTGTTAGCGGGTTGGTTAAGTGCCGAATAATCTACCCCATCTACTTTCTTCCACAAACCAACCGTAGCCTCGATGGCGCCAAAAGGTTCCTGTGCTCTTTCGGGCGGAATGCCGCGTGCGCTGATCATGAATTTTTTGGTGACCATTCCGGGGCCGGAAACAGTAACGATATAATCGGCATTGATGGGTACCTGGAAAGTGTATTTGCCATCGCCGCCGGTAGTGGTGGTGGCAACAACTTTGGAGCCGCCCTTTACCTGTATGGTGGCTCCGGGTATGGGAGCGTCGCCGTCATCCACGATCTTTCCCTGAACAGGGATCTGGTAAATGGTAGGAGCCGGAGTTTGCGCTTTTACAAAGAAACAAGTGAAGAAGAAAATGAGCAGTAAAGAACGCTTGAACGTGGCCGAAAAACAGGGATTCATCTAATACAGGTAATTTCCGTTTATTTGTGTGTAAATTTAACAAAAAACAGGCCACCTTTACGCATGCATTTAAGTTACTGGGAAAAACAAAGCTATTTCGGTAATACCGACCTGTTAATAATTGGCAGCGGCATTGTTGGGCTTAATGCCGCCATAGCCTATAAGTTAAAATTTCCGAACTCAAAAGTGATCGTTGCAGAACGGGG
This sequence comes from uncultured Flavobacteriaceae bacterium, assembly GCA_964387075.1. GTDB lineage: Bacteria > Bacteroidota > Bacteroidia > B-17B0 > Aurantibacillaceae > PALSA-968. Next base: position 64,927 of record CAYLVB010000012.1, on the reverse strand, counting down.
TTTGCTGCCTTTGGGAGCCAGTACCCGCAACGCCGGTTTCGCCTGTTTTGGCAGCGTATCGGAGCTGGCCGACGACCTGGGTCATATGCCCGAAAATACAGTGTGGGAGACGGTAAAACTGCGCAACGACGGGCTCAAAAAACTAAAGAAATTAGTGGGCGAAAAGAACATGGATTACCTGCCCCTGGGCGGCTTTGAAGTGTTTGATGACAGGCAGGAGTTTGAGGCCTGCGCCGATCTAATAACATCTTTTAACAAAAAAATTGCTTCGGCGCTAAGGCTTAAAAACGCTTACGGTGTTGTTAATAAAAAAATAGAGGCTTCGGGATTCAGCGGCTTTGGCTATTGTATCAAAAATCAATATGAAGGGCAGCTTAACACCGGAAAGATGATGCGCCGCTTATTGGACCTGGCTTATAAAAAAGGGATCCTTGTTTTGAACGGACTGGAAGTTGAGAAATTCAATGACGAGGGAAAGCTCGTGGTAACGCACTTCAGGAACGGGTTCGTTGCTGAAAGCCGTAAGGTGATCGTGGCTACGAACGGGTTTGCCAAACAGCTTTTACCGCATTTGGATGTGAGGCCGGCGCGCGCGCAGGTGCTGGTGACCGAACCTATAAAAGGCCTGAAAGTAAAAGGAGCTTTCCATTACCAGAAGGGATATTATTATTTCCGCAACATTGATAACCGTATCCTTTTGGGCGGGGGGCGTAACCTCGATTTTAAGACAGAAGAGACCACCGAGTTTGGTCTGACCGACCTGGTGCAGAGCCGGCTAGAGGAACTGTTAAAAAAGAACATCATTCCGGGCATTTCCTATAAGGTAGACCAGAGATGGAGCGGTATTATGGGAGTTGGATCTGAGAAAAAACCTATTATCAAACACATTTCCAACAATATAGTGTGCGCAGTGCGCATGGGAGGCATGGGCGTTGCCATAGGCAGCCTGGTGGGCGAAATGGCTGTCAAGGAACTGGCAAAGTAATTCGGCCTCCCACAAATTTATTTTGCCGTTCAAATTATTTGTCGTAATATTGTCTTTACAAACCCCTAAAAACCGGTCATTCATAGAGAAAAACTGCTACTTTTTACTTTAAGGAACACAACAACAACAAGTAGAAAGGAGGACACACATGTCTATGCAGTTAATGGATGACAACCGATTAGTCAAACTTTACGTAAAAGGTAACGAAGAGGCGCTGAAACACCTCATTTTGCGCCACAAGCAACGCGTGTATTCGCACATATACCTGTTGGTTCGCAACCGCGAGCTGACCGAGGATTTTTTCCAGGACACCTTTTTTAAGGTGATCCAGTCGCTGAAAGCGGGTCATTATTACGAAGACGGGAAGTTCGGGGCCTGGGTGATGCGCATTGCCCATAACCTGGTGATCGACCATTTCCGACGCAACAAAAAGATGCCGCTTATGCCTAATGTAGTGAACGAGGATGGCGAAGAAGTGGATATCTTCTCGGTATTGCGTATCGAGGACGAAGGAAAGTCGATGGAAGAAAAGGTGCACATCAAGCGTGTCATGCGTGCTCTTATTGAAGAGCTGCCGCACGAGCAAAAAGAGGTGCTGATCATGCGTACCTATTACGACATGAGCTTCAAGGAAATTGCCGAAGTGACCAACTCGAGCATTAATACTTCCTTGGGAAGAATGCGCTACGCCCTCATCAATCTGAAGAAGATGATGGAGGAAAGACGCGTGGAAGTTACCCTCTAGTTCTCAATACCGAGGCAAGGTTCCTTATGGGCTTAGTGTTTTGTTAATTCATGTGAGCCCCATTTTTAAGTTCTTATTGCCGCGCAATTGTACTACCTTTGCTGTATTGATCCATGGTAAGCGAAGAAACGCGCAATAGTGTTAAAAAGATCCTGACGGATCATCTCGAAGAGAAGAACCTGCGCAAAACGGCCGAGCGTTTTGCCATCCTGGAAGAGGTTTACAGCATCGAAGGCCATTTCGATATCGAGGCGCTTTACCTGCACATGAAGAACAAGAAATACCAGGTTAGCCGTGCCACCCTCTACAATACGGTAGAAGTTTTACTGGATTGCAAATTGCTAACCAAGCATCAGTTTGGCGGTAACCAGGCCATGTACGAAAAAGCGTATATGTACCGGCAGCACGATCACCTCATCTGCGAGGATTGCCATCACGTTTTTGAGTTTTGCGACCCGCGGCTGCAGCAGATCCAGCAAATGGCAGGAAGTTTATTGAAATTTGATGTAAGCAAACACGCGCTTACGCTGCATGGTAAATGCCAGAGCCTGCACAAAAGCGGCAAATGCGCTCATGGGCACAAATAATGCTTGCCGAGATCATTACCATAGGAGATGAAATACTGATCGGGCAGATCGTAGATACCAACTCAGCCTGGCTTGCAACCCAACTTAATTTAGCCGGCATCTCCGTAAAACAGATCACCTCTGTTTCCGACGAGAAGAACCACATTCTTGAAGCGCTTTCGCTGGCCGAAAAAAGAGCGGATATCATTATCATAACCGGTGGGCTTGGGCCCACCAGGGACGATATTACCAAACACACTTTAGTTCAATTCTTCGGCACAAAGCTGGTGCCCAATAAAGAAGTTTTGGAGTTCGTAACTAATTTATTTACAACTAGAAACAAGCCCCTTTTGGAAGTAAACCTTAAACAGGCGGATGTACCTGAGGGCTGCGAGGTACTGCCCAATAAAAATGGAACAGCCCCCGGCATGTGGTTCAACAGAACCGGCAAGATCTTCATCAGTATGCCCGGCGTTCCGCGCGAGATGAAAGGCATATTTTCAGATTATGCTTTACCCAGGCTGAAAGCCCATTTCGATCTTCCTTTCATTTATCACCGTACCATTTTAACTGAAGGCATTGGCGAGAGTTTCCTGGCCGAGATCCTTAAAGATTGGGAGGGCGAATTACCTGCAAAAGGCATAAAGCTGGCTTACCTGCCCAATTACGGTAAGGTTCGCCTTCGTTTAAGCGCCGGTGGGAAAAATAAAACCGAACTGGAAGCGTTAGTGAACAAAGAAGCCGATAGGCTCTATGACCTGGCCAAGCAATACATTTACGGAGAAGAGGAGTTCGGCAAGACCCAAGCCACGCAGGAACCATTATAAATTAGTACCTTTGCCCGCCTGTACCGAACAAATTAAAACTCAACTAAACGAGAATGACAAACGTTCGGGCAGGCACCCCAGGATGCTGAAAAAGCTTTTCATATTTTCTCTCTCTTTATCTCTGGCCTTTTCCTGCAAAAAAGATGAGAGCCCGGTGGGCGTGGATGTGTTGCCCGACAGCGATCTACTGAACGGCGCATACGCGGAGATCATCCCAAAGATCAGCTACACAAAGCTTGAGGATTCTATAGTTACTTCAAATATTACAAACTCCAACCTGCTTGGGTCGATCAATGATCCTGTCTTTGGACGTTTCGACGCTTCGATCTATATGAACTTCGAGATCACCGCCAATGGACTGGGCGCAACCCTGGGGACCAATCCTGAGCTTGACTCGGTGGTTTTAATGCTTCAATACAATACCCTGGCCACTATTCCTTTTATTGGTGACAGCACACATCCTCTGTCATTGGACGTTTATCCTTTGACACAGAAAATGAACCGCGACAGCACGTATTACTCTGCCCGCCGCATTGGATATGATGCAAACGAAAACCTGGTGGAAGGCGGACAAAGCCGCATTGTGAACCATAAGCCTTATTCGTCGGTGTTGATCAATAAAGATGATGCCACCCCCGATCCTCATCCGCAGATCAGGGTGCGTTTAAAGAAGGAGTTTGGTGAAAAGTTGTTCAATCTTAATTACCTTACTTCGCTTTCCGCTTTTCAGAATGCTTTTTACGGTTTACATATCACAACCGCCAACAGTATTCTGCCCCAGCCTAATTATGGAAGCGTGTTCTATTTCAATATGCTTAGTTCCAGGGTCTTGTTGTACTATCACAACGATGCTCAAAGCAAATTATCACCTATAGAGGTTTTTTGCGGAGCCAACTCCACGCGGTTTGGGCATTTTGATCACGATTACCAGTTCCTCGCGCATCCGGATCTTTCCCAACAGCTTCCTCCCTATTACGACACTACGGCTACCGGTCCGGGCAAGCAGAACATCTTCCTGCAGGGAGCCTGCGGTGTGAAGGCCAAACTCGAGTTCCCCGACCTGCTCAACTGGCGCGACTCAAACATTGTACTGAATAAAGCGGAAATGGTTTTTACCGTAGACCGCAGCAACCCCGCTTTTTTCGACAGCAAATTGTACCCGGTTCCTTTAAAGATCTTCCTCGAAGGTGAAAGCCCTACAACAGGCAAGCCGGTCAACCTTATTGAGAACATCTTTGCGTTTGGAGGTTCTCCGGATGTTAATTACCGCTATACATTCAATGTTCCGCATACGGTTGGCCAGATCATGGCCAAAAAACTGGATGTTCCTAATTTCTATGTTTCGGTATACCAGACTGCGGTCTTCCCACACCGCCTGGTGCTGGGGGGGTATGCAAACAACGCGGCACCCGTAAAGCTTAAGCTTTGGTACACGCGCCTTTCTTTCCCTAAATAATAAAACGAATTTTTTATTGCATTAACCATCTGAAGGTCGGTGCAACCAAGAGATTTCTATTTTAAGACCACTCCCTTGAAGCGTATTTTGGCGGGAGAAGATGACGCGTTGCTGAATATCTCAACCGTTCGGTCCTGCCGGTCGTAAGTAGATGTTGTATCAAAAGTTACCTCAACCGTTGCTTTTTGCCCCGGTGCTATGGGGTCTTTGGGCCACTTTACGGTGGTGCAACTGCACTCTACCTTGGTTTCCGTAATTACCAATGGCTGGTTGCCTTCGTTCGTAAATTTATACTGTAGCACTACCTTCTCGCCTTTCTTCACGAAGCCAAAGTTCTTCTTGGCGTCCACGAATTTGATCCTGGCCTGACCAAAACCGGCAAGACAAGCGAATAAAAAAGTAAGAACGAACAGTTTTCTCATGGTGCAAAAATAAAAGATCCGTCCAGGCTTAGCCGGGACGGATCCTCGTTATATCTATAATTACTTAGCCTCGGGGGCCGGTGTTGTTGCAGCCGGAGCCGGTTTCACCTCACCCTTGATGGTCAAAACCACAGTTGGGTTCTTGGCGTTAGAGGTTACGGTGATCTTTTTATCGAATTTACCTACTCGCTTGCTGTCGTACTTCACTTTAAAAGTAGCCGCTTTGCCGGGAGCGATAGGATCTTTAGGCCAGCCGTCTACGTTGGTGCAACCGCACTGAACCTGTACGTTTGAAAGGATCAGGGGTGATTTACCCGTGTTCTTAAACTTGAACTCACGGAGTGTATTCCCGTCATAATCAAGCGTTCCGTAATCTATCACCTCAGACTCGAACTTCAGTTCGGGGGCGTTTGGATCGATGTTAGGGGTAGTTACCTCCTGGGCTTTTGTGCTAAATGCCAGTCCTGCAATGAGGGCTATGGCCGCGAGTACTTTTTTCATTTTTTTCTTCGTTTTTTGGTTGGTTTAATAAACTTTAGTTACCCTTCTCAAAAGGCGCGCCATTTTTTTGCGTGTTGCCTGATGGGAAAGGCTCGTCTTGTGGAGCAGCCTCAACGGTACCCTTGATCTGGATAGTGAGCGTACCCGATTTTGCGTTTGACTGCACAGAAACGGTCTTGCTGATAGGGCCTACGCGCTTGGTATCGTAATGAACTTTGATCACGCCGCTTTTACCGGGCAGGATAGGCTCTTTGGGGCAGCTAGGAACGGTACAACCGCAGCTTCCCTGGCAATTACTGATGATCAGGGGCTCTTTACCGGTATTGGTGAATTTAAACTCACAGCCACCCTCGGCGCCCTGTTTAATGGTACCGTAATCGTGCACCATTTTATCAAATTTGATATCCGCCTGGTTTGGATTGGCGGGCTGAGTAACGGGTGTTGTGGTCTTAGCGCCTTCCTGGGCAAAGCCGGCAACGGCGAAGAGCGACAACAGGCTTAATGAAAGTATGAGCTTTTTCATTGTTGGTTTGTTTTAATTTTTGGTTCAGTAATTTGACTCCCAAATATACCAAAATCGTGCCATTTTTTAGGATTTTCGATTTATTTATTTGCTTTTTTGAGATTTACATAGATTCTGCTAATAATCAAGCAATTTTCAAGCAAAAAAGGGAGCGAGGATGATCACACGATTCAAATTGTCAATTCCTAGATCCTCAATGATTAAGCAATTACTGAATAATGCTCCTCGCGGGTGCGTTTTACATCCTCATTTTCGAGGTACTCGTCATAGGTACAAACCTTATCGATCATCCCTTTTGGGGTAAGTTCTATGATGCGGTTGGCGATAGTTTGCACCAATTGGTGGTCGTGAGAGGTAAACAAAATAGTGGCTTTCAGGTCGGCCAGGCTTTCGTTCAATGAAATAATGGCTTCCAGGTCGAGGTGATTGGTTGGTTCATCCAGGATCAACAGGTTGGCGTTTACCATCATGGTCTTTGAAAGCATGCAGCGCACTTTTTCGCCTCCCGATAACACGCGGCAGCTTTTCAGTGTCTCCTCGCCGGTAAACAGCATTTTCCCCAGGAAGCCGCGAATATAGGTCTCATCTTTATCAATGGAATACTGCCTCAGCCAGTCAATTAAATTATAATCTAAATTAAAGTACTGCGAGTTCTCATTAGGCAGGTAGGCTTTGGTAATTGTTGTTCCGAATTGGTACGTTCCTTTATCGGCCTTCTCTTCTTCGTTCAGGATCTGGAAAAGTGTTGTGATGGCGATCTGGTTGCGGCTTATAAAAGCGATCTTATCGCCCTTTCTTACATTGATGTTTATGTTCTTTAGCAACGGGCCATCCACATTTGATTTACAAAGTCCTTCTACGTGTAAGATCTGGTCGCCTGCCTCCCGCTCCTGCTTAAAAATAATAGCAGGATACTTACGGGTAGACGCCGGTATCTCATCCACCGTTAATTTCTCCAATAATTTCTTACGGGAAGTGGCCTGCCTTGATTTAGAAGCATTGGCGCTGAAGCGAGAGATGAACTCAGATAACTCGTTACGTTTATCTTCTGTTTTTTTATTGGCATCGGCACGTTGTTTCAGCTTAAGCTGACTCATCTGGTACCAAAAACTATAGTTACCGCTGTAAACAGAGATCTTCCCGAAATCGATGTCACACACACTGGTACAAACCGCGTCTAAAAAATGACGATCGTGACTGATCACAATAACTGTATTCTCAAATTCCGCTAAAAAATTCTCAAGCCAGTTGATGGTTTCGGCGTCCAGGTCGTTGGTAGGCTCGTCCATCAAAAGGATATCCGGGTTACCGAAAAGAGCCTGCGCCAAAAGTACGCGTACTTTTTCTTTACCGGTAAGGTCTTTCATTAATTTCTCGTGGATGCTCTCCCCTATTCCCAGGCTTCCTAATAATTGCGCCGCATCGCTCTCGGCATTCCAGCCATTCATCTCTCCAAATTCAGCTTCCAGTTCTGCCGCCTTTACTCCGTCGGCCTCCGAAAAATCCGCTTTCGCGTAAATTTTTTCCTTTTCCTTAATAATAGTGTACAGCTTTTTGTTACCCATTATTACGGTGTCCATTACCGGGTATTCATCAAACTTAAAGTGATCCTGGCTAAGCACGCTCATTCGTTGTCCGGGTGTGATGATCACCTCGCCCTTGTTGGCTTCTATCTCGCCCGAAAGGATCTTCATGAAGGTTGACTTACCCGCGCCGTTGGCGCCAATGATGCCATAGCAATTCCCCGGCGTGAACTTGAGGTTCACTTCATCGAACAAAACGCGTTTTCCGTACTGAAGGGTTATATTGCTTACCGTGATCATTTGCCTCTTAAATTAAGTCGGCAAAGATACGGCTTTTTGAGGTATTATAATAGAGAAAACCGGGTTTTGCCTCAATTACAAAGCCCGATCTACTATCTCAGAATCGTCAAATGCCCTTTATGCTCAGTTACCTTTCCATCAATATTGGTGGCAACGATCACATAGAAATAAGTGCCGTCGCTCAGATCCTGAGGATTCCATTTTGTAGCTCCATCGCCACTCACCTCTCCAACTTTCTTGCCCCAGCGGTCGTAGAAGGTAGCTGTGAAATTGCTGATGCCGTAACCCGACAGAAAGAATTCGTCATTGATCTGATCTCCGTTCGGTGTAACGATATTGGGGACGATCACACTTGGAGGATCATGTACAAAAATGGTAAGCGCGAAGGTATCGGAGCAGGTTGGGATATTATTGTAAGCTATAAGAATTACCGTATAAGTTCCTGTGGCCGTATACGTAGAGGCGGGATTTTGAAGGGTTGAGGTCGATGTATTCCCGAAATTCCAGTTGTAGTTGTTTGCCCCGGTTGATGTATTCGTAAAGTTCACATTCAAAGGATTCGATCCGGAGGGAGGACTGGCCGTAAAACCGGCCTGCACATTATTCACAGAACCAACAAAAGCAGAAGATGGGATCGATTTACACCCGTTAACATCAGTAACAGTTACGTTGTAATTGCCAGTGGCAAGATTCGTGAATGCCGGAGAAGTTTGATTGGTCACTCCGCCATTTAAAGAATACTGGAAAGGAGCCGTACCGCTTACCGAACCGGTAATAACACTTCCTGTAGCGCTTCCGCAGATCGAAGCATTGGCCGTTACAGTATCAATAACGGGCAAGACAAGCGCGTTGACCTGCATCACCGCAGAATTAATACACCCATTGGCATTCGTTCCGCTAACCGTATAACTAGTGCTTACCGTTGTGCTTACCGCAGTGTTACCTTGATTTGGATTACTTAGACCGGTTGTTGGCGCCCATGTATACGTCAAGGCTCCCGTAGCATTTACGTTTTGGGTAGTGCCCATACATAGATTTAAAGTTGCAGGAACATTGATCACAGGTAAAGTGTTCACGGTTACTGTCACGGACGAAACACCCGGACAAGTATTCACTGCGCTTGCCGTTACCGAGTAAACCGTGGTTATAGTTGGAGAAGCAGATGTACTGGCCGCATTTGGATTTGATAATCCTAATATGGGCGACCAGGAGTAAGTTGTTCCTGCACTTGTTGCATTCAATGTAACTGAAGAACCTACGCACATGCTTTGGTTGCTTCCGGCATTCACCGCCAGTGGAGTTCCAACCGTTACCGAAACCGTATCAAAGTTCATACAGCCATTTAGATCAAAAGCGGTGACCGTGTAAATCGTAGTTGATGCAGGAGAAGCCGTAGGATTTGAAATCGCAGGACTGCTTAAGCCGCTAGCCGGCATCCAGGTATAAGTAGTAGCGCCGCTTGCGTTGAGTTGCGCACTTCCACCCGGACAAATACTTTGAGCTGCGCCGCCATCTACATTGGGTAATGGATTAATTGAAACAATAAGAGAATCTTTTTTACTGCAACCGTTGTTGTCGGTTACCAGCACCACATATTGAGTTTGCACAGAAGGGTTCGCTATAGGATTGCTCACGTTCGTAGCGCTCAAACCAATTGAAGGAGTCCAGCTATAGCTGGTTCCGAAGCCGGCATTCAATTGCACAGAAGTTCCCGCGCAAAACGCTGTGTCATTTCCTGCAAATGCAATCGGCAAATTATTCACCGTCACTTTCACGGTATCTTTTGCAGTACAGTTGTTCGAACCTATACCCGTGAGGATATAATCTGTTGTGATCGTAGGACTGGCGATAGGCGTTAAGGAATTAACATTGCTTAATCCGGTTGCAGGACTCCATGTATACGTGTTTGCTGTTCCACTGGCTGCAAGACCCACGCTGCTGCCCAAACAAACAGAAACATCATTTCCTGCGTTCACTACAGGCGCTGCATTCACAATTACCGTTACAACGGCTTGCCGGCTGCAACCAAAAGCACCTGTACCGGTCACAGTATATTGAGTGGTTACAGTTGGACTCGCGGTTGGATTGGAAATATTGGCGTTATTCAGTGTGGAGGCGGGTATCCATGTATAGGTGGTAGCCCCGGATGCGGTCAGCTGTACAGAGCTTCCCTGGCAGATGATCTTGTTAGGCCCTCCACTTACCGCAGGGAGCGGATGAACCGTAACACGAACCGTATCCGTGCTGGTACAACCAAATCCATTAGACACAGTTAAGGTATACAGGGTTGTTGAAGGAGGTGAAGCAACCGGATTCGCAATGGTTGAGTTGCTTAAATTGGTTGCCGGCAGCCAGCTGTAATTTCCTCCGCCCGAGCCATTCAATGTAACACTTGTTCCAGAGCAAAAACCTGTATCAGCCCCTGCGTTTGCAACCGGCAAAGGGTTTATTGTGATGGTAAACACAGTTGGCGCGCCTGTACAGCCCGCATTGGAGGCGGTTACGCTAATTGTAGCGGTCATTGGAGAACCTGTTCCGTTAGCAGCGATAAAGGATGATATATTTCCAATACCGGATGCCGCAAGCCCGATACCTGTTTGGTTATTTGTCCAGTTCACGCTGGCTCCACCGGGAGAAGCCGTGAATGTGATGGCAGGCTGAACCTGTCCTTCGCAAATTACAATGTCGCTCATGGGAGCAACCGTGGCGGCCTGGTCTACAGTTATGCTTACAGTTTCAGTTCCGGTACAACCCGCACCCGTATAAGTGATGATATGAACTCCTGCTCCTGAAACGGAAGGATCGAAAGTTCCTGCTGATGCATTGGTGATTCCCGCTCCGCTCCAGGTTCCTCCCGAAGGATTCGCCGTCAGCGTCATTACGCCGGCATTTGAGCAAACCGGGCTTGCCGCCGTGAGGGTTGGAGTGGCTGCAGGTGTATAATCATAAAACACAGAGTCTATCTTGTTACATCCATAGGTACCGGAAAGGTTCAAATAGAACCAGGTATCCACCGTGGGATTTGGATTTACCGAAGGATTCAATGTGTTGGCATTGGTAATTGCCGCAGGAGGATTCGAGGTCCAGTTATAAGCAAAAGTATTGGTAACAGTGATCGCATTGGTATCGGCCGATAAAGGCACCGTATAAGAAGCCGCCGTAGCTGCGGTGCAGGAATTATCCGTAATGGATGAATTGATAGCGCCGGAATTATAGGTAACTGAATTCGCGCCACAGGTTCCGGCGCCGCTAAAAGTAACGGAAGCGTTCTGGAGAATGCCAACATCGCCGCCCACGCAATCATAAACCTGCACGATCCATCCGCCCGAAGAAGCATCGCACCCGTATAGTGCCGACCAATTGATCGGGGTCATTGTATTTCCGTACGAACTATAAGTTCCGGTTAATGTAAAAGGAGCTCCATTACAAACATCGAGATTACCGGCGGGGGAGCTGGTAAAACACAGGTTGGTGAAATTATCGCCGCTGTTACAGATGTTTCCCTGGCCGTTCGAACCGGGGTTAGGTGAAAGCAAAATATCAGGACTCCCACAGGAGGCCGGTCCCACCAAATGAAAACCAAGATCGGAAACCCAGGTGTGCGTTCCGGAAAAACAAACCGAGATAGTCGTAGCCGCGCTAATGATCAATTGCTCTGCGGGAGGATTATAATAGTTAAAATTATTGGTGCCATTGTCGTTCGCGGTACCGTTCAGTGAAAAAGGTCCACAACCGGCAATGGTGTTGCCGGCATCCAGGCTTGGGTTCAGGTTCCAAACCCAGGCAATATCGCAACCTACAACGTTGCTTCCGGCGTCAGTCACCACTACTTTATAGCCGCCGCTTTGCAAAGCGCTTACCGAAGATGTAAGCACTCCGCTTTGCGTAGCGAAAGGAGTTGTCGAGAATTGATGTGTGTTCACCTGGTATTGGTACCATGTAAAAGTATACGGCGCGGTGCCTCCCGCTCCATCCGCGTGCAGCGTGGCTGAGACCGGGTTGCAAAAAACAAAGATCGTATCGTTGGCGGGCGAAGTGGTATAGGCGGTCAGCAGCTTGTTCGTTTCGTTCACCGAATAGATAAACTGTGCTCTTGAAACAAACCCAAATGCCAGTAAAGTAACGGCTAAAAATATTCTTTTCATTGCTTATCTATCAAAATTTAAATTTATCCAGGGTCAGGGTCTCGCCATTGTACTCTACGGTATAAACACCCAGCTCTTTCAACAGGGAACTGATCTTTTGGGTAAGCACACTGCTGTTCAGTGTACTTACATCAAGTATCACCATCATGTCCTTTGTGCCGTTCACATCCAGTATTTCCAGTTTTTTGAAAGAGGGATCTGCTTTTAAAATGCTTCGGATCTTTTCAGATCTCTCAGAATCCGGAACATGGTGATCGAAGATGAAGAATGAAGTATTGTAATTCACTCCATGTTCTCCGCTCTTTTCTGCATTGTATGCAAGCGCTGCGCGGGGCATATTGTTCTTGGTATTGGTCTGCGCTCCCGCCAAAAGCGAGAAAATGCAGAAAACAATCAACAGTGGTTTTTTTAACGACATGTTTCCTAGATTAAATGACAGGTAATTAAAGAAAGGGCGGCACAGGCCGCCCTTTTAAGTTAGAATTGCTTAACCAGCTTTACAGTTTTACTTCCATTGGCGGCATCCAATTGCAGGTAATACATTCCATCCTCCAGTTTGTAGATGTCAAAATCAAAACTTGTTTTACCGGTAAGTTCGGAAACGAAGATCACTTTTCCTTCCACCGTGTAAAGTGTTGCTTTTACTTTATCTGTTGGACTGGCCAATTGGACAGTGAATGATCCGTTGGTTGGATTCGGGAACACCTGCACCATCGCGGCCACATTGTTCACTTCATCAATTCCAACACAAACATCAACAAAGATCGAATCCATTGCCGAACCTGAGCAACCGCTCACACCGTCGGTATAATTGTAAGTAAGATTATGCATGCCGTTACCGGCAACAGAAGGATCGAAGTTACCTCCGCTCACACCCGCTCCGTTATAAGTTCCGGATACAGGTGATCCGCCCGACAAAGTAACAATACCGCTGTTATCACAAACTGTATCCATCGGCAACACAAATGTTACAACCGGGTCATTGTTTGTGAAAGTGATGGTATCACTCGCGTTGCAACCATTGGTATAGCTAACGGCTACATAATAAGTACCTGGGCCATTTGCCACCAGTACCGAAAGGGTTGAGTTATCATTCCACAAATAGCTGGCGCCCGGATTCTGCGCATCCAGGATCACGCTCGCGTTCGAACAGATCGCCGAGTCATTACCTAAATTCACACTTACAGCGGGATTCACAGTTACATTGATCGTGTCGCGACTGCTGCAACCTTGTGTATTGAGAACGTCCACAAAGTAAGTACCCGTAGCCGAAACGGTGATCGTTTGCGTACCTGCGCTGGTACTCCACATATATGTAGACCCTGCATTGCCTGCGTCGAGCACTAAATTACCGCCGCAGATGCTGGTGTCATTACCTAGGTTCACAACAGGAACGGGATTGATCGTTACATCCACTGTATCGGAAGACGTACAACCCTGGGTGTTGGTTACATCCACGTAATACGTTCCGGTTGCATTAACAGTAACCGTTTGCGTATTGGCTGTTGTGCTCCATGTATACGTTGAGCCCGCGTTGCCGGCATCCAATGTTACGCTACCGCCGCAACGAATGGTATCAACACCCAGGTTAACAACAGGAACAGGGTTTACAACCACATTGATCGTGTCAGAACCTTTACAACCTTGTGTTGTGATAACTTCCACATAGTAATTACCGGTTGCGGAAACAGTAAGTGTTTGCGCAGAGCTGGCATCGTTCCAGGTATATGTTGAACCTGCATTACCCGCGTCAAGCACCAGGTTGCCACCGCAAAGCGTGGTATCAACTCCTAATGCAACCACAGGATTCGGGTTAACAGTTACACTGGTAACAGCTGTTGCACTGCAACCATAGATATTCGTGATATCAACCGAGTAAGTGGTAGAGGCCGACGGAACAACATCCGCTGGATTTTGCTGCGCTGAAGTGAATCCTGAAGGGGCCGAGGTCCAGTTATAAGTATAAGAAGATGAACTTCCTGTTACTGATACGTTATCGATAGACCAATACCAGTCGAATGTTCCGTAATAATGGTACCTCACGTAAACAGTTGCCTGGTTATCGTAAGTTGCAGGTAAAGCAATGTTCGCCGTAGCAAAAGCCGCCTCTGAACCCGCTGTTACCGAATAGGTAGCAACCTTGGTCCAGGTTGTGCCATTCGTGGAAGCTTCCACGAAAGCAGAGTCACCGGCAAGACGCCTGTAGTAATGGTAGAACTTCACGTTCAGGTTAGAAAGTCCGAGCGTGCTGAATGAGGGCGATTGCAAAGTAGTGATGGCGGTACCACCCGAGCCTTGCGCGTCGCTGTTCGTTTGTACGAACTGGCTGCTATCGTTGCTGTGATAAGGAGTTCCGGCATTGTACACAAAACCATCGGGGCGATCGGTCCATGCAGCAAGTGCAGGAGTTCCGCCTATTGAATTATTCACACGCGTCCAGCCTGGCGCGCCTGAGTTAAAGTCTTCTGAGAATACGGTTAAAGAATAAGTATTAGCCGAAGAGACTAGATCAATTGAATCACCTGCGCAGATAACAGCAGGACTTGCTGTTGCCGTGAAACCGGTAACCGCAGGTGCCGAAGTAATCGCCACAGAAGCCGTGTTCACACAACCATTTCCATCAGTACCGCTAACCACGTAGTTAGTTGTTAGAGTTGGAGTGGCAGTTACTGTTCCACCTGTTGTCGCAGACAATCCGCTCGCAGGAGCCCATGTATAAGTGTTCGCTCCGCCCGCAGTTAAGGTAACCCCGGTTCCGGGATCACAATAAAGCGTGCCGGAAGCAACAACCGAAACAGTTGGCAGGTTATTTACTGTGATCGTGATCATGTTTGAAGCTGTGGCTCCGCAATTATCGGCAACATCAAGAGTATAGGTAGTAGTTACTGTTGGACTCACGGTAATGTTGGCTGTGCTTTGTCCGCCCGGCGACCAGGTATAGCTGTAAGGAGCGCCGCCCCCCATGATGCTTGAACTGATCGTTACTGAAGCTCCAACACAAATAGTGTTAGAGGGTGCTGCAGTTAAAGTAAGTGTGCTTAAAGGATCAACGGTAACAGAAACAGTTCCGCTCACGGCACAACCGGCACCCGAGGTAGCAGTAACGCTATATACTGTTGTAGCGGTTACGCTGGAAGCGGTTACCACAGAAGTGTTGGTTGATCCAAGGAAATCGGATGGTGTCCAGGTATAAGTAATACCCGAGCTACCGCCAGTGATGGTTACGTTATAATCTTCAGTTTCGCCAAAGCCGCTCGAAGAAGCGCCGCAAGCCTGGGTCGCTGTAACAGGACTATCATTACCTCCTACAACACGTAAGCGGGTTACTCCGTCTATAGCTCCTGCAGGAACAGTAAAGGTAACTGCCGTTGTTCCGTTAGAGCCCGCGTTAGCTGATGCTCCCAGGAATTCCGCGGCTGACAAAGTACCGTCCTGGTTAAAGTCGATCCAGGCTCCGAAATACTGGTTGCCATCGGTTCCCACTTTAACAGAAATAGTGTACGTATTTCCGGCAGTAAGCGTGGTAGTTTGTGCGCCACCGCCTGTATAATAATTATAGGCTCCCGGTCCGCAAGTGGTGGTATTTGAGAGCGTACTTAAAGTTATGATCTGCATGTCATCGCCCGATCCGCAACCACTCGAGTGGGTAGAGGGACAATAAGTAATATTAGGTGAGGCCACAGCGGTAAGGGTCGAAGATCCGTTGGTACAGATCGACGCAGGGCTCGCGTTCAATGTTGTTAATGTTAATGAAGGAGCAACCGTGATCGTAGCGGAAGCTATGCTGGTACAACCTACCGCATCAGCACCCGTAACGGTATAAACTGTAGTTACGCTTGGGTTAGCAGATACACTGGCTCCGGTTGGAGGGGTTAATCCTGCTGTGGGCGACCAGGTATACGAAGCAGCACCCGAAACACTCAGAGGAATTGGTGAACCACCCGGGCTACAGATCGTTCCTGAAGTAGGTGTAAGTGTTAAGCTTGGCTGAGGATTTACAGTGATAGTGACCGTGTTCACCGAAACTGCGCTGCAGGCATCGGTAACTGTTATCGTATATACACCGGCTGTTGTAGCAGATGCTGTAACGGTTGGATTTTGCACTGAAGCAGTATAGCTGTTAGGACCGATCCACGAATAAGAATAAGGAGCTCCGCCGCCACTTGGATTAGAAGTAAGCGTAAAAGTGGTTCCTGCGCAAATTGTATCGTTTGGTGATACACCGGCAGTGCTGCTTAATGGAGAGCCAGCGGTAAGTGTTACCGTACCGGTTGTAGCACAACCCGCAGCCGAGGTTACAGTTGCCGAATAGGTAGTGGTGGCAGTAACGCTCGAAGCGGTAACCACTGCCGTGTTGGTGGATCCGAGGAAGTCAGAGGGCGTCCATGTATACGTGATACCCGCGCCGCCGCCTGTAATAGTTACATCATAATCTTCTGTTTCACCAAAAGCACTCGAAGACGCGCCGCAGGCCTGGCTAGCCAATACAGCCGCATCATTCCCTCCTACCACGCGCAAACGGGTTGTTCCGCTAATGGCTCCGGCAGGAACTGTAAATGTAAGCGCTACTGTTGAGTTGGCACCTCCAGAAGCGGCTCCCAGGAATTCGGCCGCACTCAAAGCGCCGTCCTGGTTATAATCGATCCATGCGCCAAAATTTTGAGAAGGGTCAGAACCAAAAGTAACTGACAAAGTATACGTACTGCCTGCAGCAAGACTGGTGGTTTGCGCACCGCCTCCGTTATAATACACATAATTACCTGTCCCGCAAGCCGAAGCGTTACTAATAGTGTTCAGAACAATATTGGTCATTGCATCGGCACCGGAAGAGCAGCCGCTCGAATGCGTAGAGGCACAATAAGTATTAGGCCCTACTACTGCTGTTAAGGTAGAACTACCGCCCGCACAAACACTCGCCGGGCTGGCGGTAACAGTTACGTTCAAAACAGGAGCCACGGTTATAGTAGTAGTGGCAGTTGCGTTACAGTTGTTTACATCTGTGCCGGTAACCGTATAAATTGTAGAAACGGTTGGGCTGGCAGAAACGTTAGCGCCTGTTGTAGGCGATACGCCGGCTACAGGAGCCCATGTATAGGTACTTGCCCCGGCAGCAGTCAATGCAATAGCCGGTCCCCCCGGTAAACAAATGGTTCCGGCGGTGGGTGTTACGGTTAAGGTTGGAAGCGCATTTACAGTGAGTGTGAATTCAGCGGTTGAATCAGAAAACCCAGTAGTGCTGCAGGTAACAATACCCAGGTAATAATAAGTGCCCGCAGTTAAAGTTCCTGTAGTTTGTGAAAGTGCTGTGCCCAGGTTGCTGTAAGGGCCGCCCGAAACGGTAGCTGTTTGCCACTGGTAGGTGATTCCGGGACCTGCGCTTACTCCACCCCCTAGAGTGAAGGTGGTGCTGGTTCCGGCGCAGATAGAGCTTGCCCCGGTGATACTTCCGGCAGTTGGAGTTCCCGCGCAGTTGTTCGGATTGGTTCCTTCATATTCATCGGCCCCGATATCGGGAGAAGTTCCGGTACCTGTATAACCGCCGTTCCCCTGGCGCACATCGCCGTCATAATCGTCGGTGAAGGTTGCGATGTTAACCGCCCCGCTTTCAGACACGGATGGCACAGAACCATCTACGTGAAGGAAATTCGCACTGGAACCCGTTGTGCTAAGGAATGTGGTTGTGCTTTCTGTAACCGACAAATTATCACGTGTGGCCACGCGGGTTTGGTAAGTCAATAAAGTTTGATCGGAGTTTGTACCATCAAAAAAGATTAGGCTGTTGGCCGCAGGAGTGCCCGCATAGAACAGGTTATTGTTTGAAGTGGCCGCGTAGTTGCCCAGGGCCGTGCCCGAACGACGGTAGGCTACCGTGTTACCAGCAGTGCTGCCCGGTGTTGAGAGGTTGATGATTATATTGTTCCTCAGGTTCAAGGCCGCTGTGGTTGCAGTAGCGCTTGCCGTATGGAAGATACCCGTTGTTCCGAATGTTGCGCCCGTAGAAGATGCCGCCAAACGAATCGTATTATAGTACACGTTGTAAGTAGTGCTCGCTGTGGTTGCGGTAACGCTTATACCGCGTATTGCATCAGCCAAACTCGCCGAAGGAGCTTTCAGGTCACCCACCAGGTTATTATAGATACTCACGGTAGTTCCTGCAGAAGCAAGGATACCATTCACTGCAGGAGATGTGGTGGTAATCGCCCCGTTCTGGGCAAGATCATAG
Organism: uncultured Flavobacteriaceae bacterium; assembly: GCA_964387075.1. GTDB lineage: Bacteria > Bacteroidota > Bacteroidia > B-17B0 > Aurantibacillaceae > PALSA-968. Next base: position 46,711 of record CAYLVB010000012.1, on the reverse strand, counting down.
ATCTTGTTCTTAAAGATCCGTGTTGTTGTTCCTCCGCTCACAGAAATTCCATTTGCCACGGGCGATGTGATACCGCTGCCAGCAAAGGTGTTCACAGTATTATTGCTTACGATGGTATTTGGACCGCCGGTTACCTGTATACCTGCGATGGTTGAGCTAGCTCCCGATGAGCTGAGGGTGCTAATCGTATTGGCTGTGATCGACATGCTGGCTACGGAGCCTGCCCCACACGTGATCCCTACCACGTTACCGCCTGTACCTGTAGAAGAAAGACCGGAGATAACATTACTCTGTATGGCCTCGTTGGCCCCCGCAATACCGGTAGTGCCACGCTGAATGGCTGTTACCGCTCCCTGGCCTGTAACCGAAGTGATCGTGTTGCTGATCACAGACTGTATTCCGAAATTCACATTAATAACAGTCACCGCGCTTGTTCCGCCTGTGATATTACTGAAAGTATTGCCCTGGATGGTTTTTGTAGGGGTTCCTCCGTCTTGGTTGATCCAGCCTCCAAAGGTGGTAGCGCCGGTTAAAGTGATATTGGAGAAATTATTATTGTTGTTATTTACTGTAGAACCCGCAGCCGAAGAAGCGAAAGTTGTATAGGTAGTTACCGTTCCGCCCGCACCGGTCTTATTAAAGCCGGTAACTATGGCGTTGTTATTCACATTCTGAATTCCGCCGGCGGCAAGCGAAACGTTATTATTAATAAAATTAACACCTCCCGTAGTGTTTACCGTCAGGTTTATAAATGAATTACTATTAATGGTCTGGTCGCGGGTTGCGAAACTATTGATAATATATGTATGCGCGGAAGAACCTGCTACCGTGTGCGTGATACCGCGAATATTGTTCGCCGACATGTTCAGCCTTAAGTTCGCAGTTCCGCCCGAGTTGGTAATACAGGTGATGGGCGCGGAATTCGCCGCACTATAGCTTAAAAGACCCCTAGTTGCAAGTCCTAACGTATTGTTGTTTATATCAAGAGTCGTTCCCAGTCCTCCTGAGTTACTTACGCCAATGAAGGAACCTGAGCTCACTAAAGAAAATCCTGCAAGCGTATTGTTACTGATATTCCCCTGTGTTCCAGCGGCTCCGCCGGAGTTGATAATACCGTTAATGCCCCCCGTAGTGGCCGCAGAGAATGTGATCGCGTTGGATCCTGCGTTTCCTACCTGGTTACCCGTAATATTAAGAAAACCGGTCACCGCGCCCGTGTTCGAGATCCCGGTGAAGCCTCCTGTGGTAGCAGTTGAAGAGTTACCCTGCACAATATTATTGTTCATGTTGAGGTTACCCGGAACCGATGAGTTAATGATACCGACCAGGGCCGAGCTGCCTCCATTGGTAATGGCGCAATTGAGAACCACGTTGCTGTTGATATTGAGGTTAGCACTTGCCAAAGCCGTCATACCCTGGCTGCGGATAGCCTCGAAAGTACCGCTTGTAAAAGCACTGGAAAGGGTAACCGTATTTGAAGAAATAGTAGAAGTGAAGGCTCCGGTTGGCGCGGTAGCTGTATAATCCTTGAAGATACCCCGAAAAGTAACTGAGGTTCCGGAAACAGCGGCACTTGTAAGACTATTGAAAGATATATTCTCGCCTGTTTGATGATTAGATAAGATCCCGTAACTAGTTCCAGAGTTAGAAACATAAGCACTTAACGCAGCGGCACCTCCCCAGTTGGTAATGATGTTACCCGTACCTGCAGAGCTGCCACCGATATCGTTACCTACATCCTGGATACCGGCTGTACCCGAACCGATCAGTGCAATACCCATATTTACGTTGCTGATGGTATTTCCATAGAACTTGTTAAAGTTGTTGGCGCCCGCCATGCTTGTATTATCAGCTGCGGTTGTAACCGCGTTGGCACTATGCCGGGTATTACTGTAAATACCCCATGTGTTTAAATACGTTTTATCTAACGAAATGGTGTTACCCTGGATCGTATTGTTCTGGGCGCCATCAGTTGTAGTAGCGTACAATAAAGCTACGCCCCACTCGGTCATTGTATTGTTTGCCGCGGGAGTATTAACGGTGTTGGCAGGATTTTCCTGCATCACAAAACCGGTGATGGTGATGTAATCACCGCCCACAATTTTAAAGATAGCGTCATTAAGCGCACCCACCGTTAAAGCGGCGTTAGCGGTAATGATATTCCCATTTCCCTGCAGAGCGACCGTATTGCCCGAAGTGCCGGATACGGTCAAGGCGTAACCTCCCGCAGGAGCTGTTTGCGGATTACCCGCCAGAAGGTTTATGGTTACCGGGGCCGAGACGCCCAACAGGTTAAGGCTGTCAACGGCATCCTTAAGGGTAGCGATATCGGTTGGAACATTGTAGGTGCCGGACATAGGTGCCTGCGCATTCAGATCATGCCGACCAAAAAAGAACAAAAGCACAAAAAAAATGGCGAGGCAAGAAGCATTCCTTTTCCCGTTTAAGCAGTAGTTGTTTTGCATTTTAAAATTGTTGTTAAAGTGATAAAAATGTTCAGGCACTAGTTAAAAATCGGCCACAAAAGTAGACCTTAATCGTCGATTTGAAGGAATGGTTTGTCGAATTTCCGGCAAACCTGTAAAGGTTATAAAAAACACATATTTGGTGGTTGCTTTGAAGGTTTTATCGTCGCCTAAAACGAATTCGGACATATAGCGTAAAAAAACTAAATTTGTTCTTTTTTATCGATTCATGGAAATCCCAAAAATATACGACCCCCGCGCCGCCCAAGACAAATGGTATCCTTACTGGCTGCAGCATAAGTTCTTTAAGTCGGAACCCGACAGCCGCGAACCTTATACCATTGTAATTCCGCCTCCTAACGTTACAGGAGTTTTACATATGGGGCATATGCTCAACAATACCATACAGGATGTGCTTATTCGCCGGGCCCGCATGCTGGGCTACAACGCCTGTTGGGTACCGGGCACCGACCACGCCTCGATCGCTACAGAAGCTAAGGTGGTTGCGCTTCTCAAGGAAAAAGGCATCAACAAGAGAGACCTGAGTCGTGAAGACTTTTTGAAGCATGCCTGGCACTGGAAAGAGAAGTACGGCGGCATTATTTTAGAGCAATTAAAGAAACTCGGCGCCAGCTGCGATTGGGACCGTACCCGTTTTACCATGGAGGAAGACCTTAGCGAGGCGGTGATCGATGTGTTCATTGACCTGTACAACAAAGGCTACATCTATCGCGGTGTGCGCATGGTGAATTGGGACCCTGCCGGTTTAACGGCTGTGAGCGACGAAGAAGTTATTTATAAAGAAGTAAACTCTAAACTTTACTACGTTAAGTATAAAATTGCAGAGAACGATGGCGAGTGGATCACCATTGCCACTACCCGCCCCGAAACTATTTTAGGAGATACCGCTGTTTGCGTTCATCCTGATGACGAGCGTTACAAACATTTAAAAGGGAAACACGCCATCATACCGATGGTTGACCGGAAAGTGCCGATCATTTTTGATGATTACATCGAGATGGAATTTGGTACCGGCGCGTTGAAAGTTACTCCCGCGCATGATATTAACGACTATAACTTAGGGATTAAGCATAAACTTGAGGTAATTGATACTATTGCCCCCGATGGAAAAATGAGTCCCGAAGCTAAGTTCTACATAGGCGAAGATCGTTTTGCGGTGCGTAAGAAGATAGCAGCCGACCTGGAGGAAATGGGACAGATCGTAAAGATCGAGGAAATTAAAAATAAGAACGGCTACAGCGAGCGTACCAACGCGGTGATAGAACCCAAGCTTTCTCTACAGTGGTTTTTGAAAATGGATAAAGTTTCGAAACCGGCATTGGAGAATGTATTGAACGAGAACATCAACCTGATCCCCGAAAAATTCATCAATACCTACAAACACTGGATGGAGAACGTACACGATTGGTGTATCAGCAGACAGTTATGGTGGGGACAACGTATCCCGGCCTGGTATGATGGAAAAGGAAATACGGTTGTTTGCAAGACACGGGCTGAAGCCGTTGAAAAGTTTAGAAGTTTAAAGTTTGAAGTTAAAGGTGAAGATATAAAACAGGACGAAGATGTATTGGACACCTGGTTTTCCTCGTGGCTTTGGCCCATCACGGTTTTTGACCCAAAGGCGATACTGAACGGAAAAGAAAAAGCAAACGCCGACTTAAAATACTACTACCCTACCAACGATCTTGTTACTGCTCCCGAAATTTTATTTTTCTGGGTGGCAAGGATGATCATTGCGGGCTACGAATACATGGGCGAGAAACCTTTTACCAATGTTTATCTCACCGGTATTGTGCGGGACAAGCAGGGAAGGAAAATGAGTAAGTCGCTCGGCAATTCACCCGACCCACTTGAACTCATTGAAAAATATGGCGCTGACGGAGTTCGCGTAGGTATGATGCTTTGTTCACCCGCCGGCAACGACCTGATGTTTGATGAAAGCTATTGCGAACAGGGAAGGAATTTTGCCAATAAGGTTTGGAACGCGTTCCGTTTAGTAAAAGGATTTGAGGTTTCTGATAAGATCGCGCAGCCCCAAACTTCCAAAGCCGCCATTGAGTGGTTTGGAAATAAATTAAGCGAGCAATTAGTGATCATCGAGGATCATTACAGCAAATACCGCATGAGCGATGCTTTGATGGCTACCTACAAACTGGTGTGGGACGATTTCTGCGCCTGGTATTTAGAGATCATCAAGCCTGAATTTGTGGATGGCAAAGCACAGCCGATCGATAAAGCAACTTATGACGCAACGCTGGGGTATTTTGAATCTTTATTGAAAGTGATGCATCCATGGATGCCTTTTATTACTGAAGAACTGTATCATTTACTGAACAACAGAAAAGAAAAAGACTGCATCATTGTTGCGGCATGGCCTAAAACTTCGGCAGTAAATAGTAAACAGTTGGGAGAATTTGAGGTGAGCAAAGAGATTGTAGCCACTATTCGAAATCTGCGTCAGCAAAAACAGATGTCGCCCAAAGAAAAGCTTGAAGTTATTGAGCGTTCAGAAGCGCAGCACAGTTTCTTTGATGAAACGATCATGAAGCTGGCCAATCTTTCGGCATTCCGCTATTCGAATGAAGCGATAGAGGGCGCTTTTTCTTTCCGCATCAAATCCACCGAGTTTTTTGTTCCGCTGGCAAACAATGTTGATCCCGAAGAAGAAAAAGAACGCCTCTCTAAGGAACTCGAATACAATAAAGGCTTCCTGAAGAGTGTTCAGAGTAAATTGGCCAACGAACGCTTTGTACAGAATGCTAAACCTGAACTGGTAGAACTAGAAAGAAAGAAGCAAGCCGATGCCGAGTCGAAGATCAAAGCTCTGGAGGCGCAGCTGAAAGCTCTTTAACCGCAAAGACGCGGAGGCGCAAAGAAATAAAGTAATAAACACATAGATCTTGGCGTCTTAGCGCCTTTGCGGTGAACAACAAGGAAAAATATCATCAATATTGCAAGAACCAAAACGTGGCTTTGTACCAGAACGACTGGTGGCTGAACGCGGTTTGCGGAGAGAACTGGGATGTTGTTTTTGACAGAGACTCCGCTTTTGCCTTTCCTTATAAAAAAAAATATAGATTAACGCTCATCGGCATGCCCATGCTCACGCTGGGTTTGGCTCCGGTTGGGGCCAAAGAAATTTCGGAGACCTTACTGGATAAATTACCTGCATTTGATCTATTGGATCTTTATTTACTTCCGGGAACGGATGCAAAGATCAGCTCTTACAAAATAGCCGTGCGCCAAACCTATCATCTTCATTCCATATCAAACACCGAAGAGGTTTTCAAAGAATTCAGCTCGTCAACCCGCCAGCAGATACGCAAAGCGGAGAAGAAAGTGAAGGTTACTGAGAGCGAGAGCGTGGAATTACTTTACAAAATGGTGTCGCACACCTTTAAACGGCAGGGAAAGAAAGCGCCTTACTCATTGGTCTATGTAAAAAATGTTTACGAGGCTTGTCGCAAACATAAATGCTGCAGGATACTGGTGGCAAAGGACGAGTCAGGCGACGTTCACGGAGCCTGTTTGCTGGCCTGGGATAAAACAACAGCCTACTACGTAATGGGCGGTTCAGACCCCAAACACAAAAGTAGCGCTGCCTACAGTTTATTGATGTGGGAGGCGATCAAAGAAGCTTCCAAACACAGTAAAGAATTTGATTTTTGTGGAAGCACCATAGCTTCCATTGCGCGTTTCTTCAAAGGTTTTGGCGGTGAGCCAATTCCTTACTTACATCTAAAGAAAGTGAATTCGAAGGCGCTGAAATTGGTGATGGCGCTGAAGGGGAAATAATTATTCACTCAGCCAACTTAAAATTTTTTATTATTCTAATATTATGTTTTTTAGGAAGCTTATTGGGGTCATACCCATGCATACCATATGCTAGATTTATTAGCTGTCGCATTCGTTGAAGACATTCAAGAGGACTTAGTTTGGCCATTTCCTCCCGGTCATGCAGGTTCATTTCCTCGAACGAATTAAAAAAGACCAGGTCTCCCTTTTGATAATTCACGACAGGCTCATTAACCGCTCCGGGGCTGGTTTTCTTCTCTTTCTTTTTTGTCTTCTCCTTTTTTGGCATCTATACAAATTTAAACAAAAAAGCCCCACCCGTTGCCGGTTGGGGCTTTAAAACAAATACCGTACCTTATTTTCCCAGGACGATCTTTTTGGTGATCGTTTCTTTTCCAATAATTGCAGTAGCAAAATACACGCCATTGGGCATGGCCGACAGGTTTATCTCGCACTTACCGGCTTCAGCTTTCACCTCCTTGATCAATTGCCCAAGTTGGTTGGTGACTTTGCATGTAAAATCTTTACCATCTTCAGACTTCAAAATGAAAATGCCTGTGGAGGGGTTAGGGGACAATTGCATATTAAATGCACTTTGCTCATTTATACCATCCGGACTAACCTCAATCTTTCTCACTACATCCCCTACCCATTCTCCAATATAAACATTCTTGAATTGATCCAACATGACACTATATGGACCGTTAATTGTTCCATTTACTGCGGGGCCGCCGTCTCCAGTATGAGCTGCTATGCCGGTTCCGGCAATTGTGGAAATGATACCACTTGAGGCATTGATATAACGGATTCTGTGGTTATTCCAATCTGCAACATACATGTTATTGTTCGCGTCGATTGCGATTCCGGAAGAAGCATTAAATTGAGCCGAAGTAGCCAGTCCGCCGTCGCCGGAAAAACCTGAAGAGCCCGTGCCTGCATAAGTAGATATCAAACCACCTGTATTTACTTTCCGGATGATGTGATTTTGATACTCCGCAATGTACATGTTTCCGAAAGAATCCCAGGCAACATCATGCGGACGGCGAAGTTGGGCAGAAGTAGCCTGTCCACCATCGCCGGAATACCCAGGCGAACCACCAGTTCCTGCAATTGTGGTAATAATGCCAGTTCCCATGTTTATTTTCCTAACCACTTCGTTAGCATAATCAACGATTATCAAATCACCATTGGGATCGAATTTTACCTGGTTGGGTAAATAGAAATTAGCAGCGGTAGCCAGTCCGCCATCCCCACTGAAACCTTGAACGCCGGTTCCGGCGATAGTGGTTATGATTCCATTCACATCTACTTTACGAATGCGATGGTTATAATAATCTGCTATGTATAAATTTCCCTGCGGGTCTGTGACAATGCCGTTTGGCGCATTCAATGAAGCGCTTGTGGCCAATCCTCCGTCGCCGGAAAAACCCGGAGTTCCATTACCTGCAACAGTAGTGACAACCCCAGTATTTTTGTCAACTTTTCTGACGCGATTATTGTATCCGTCCGCAATAAAGATGTTTCGCTGCACATCTACATAAATCCCGCAAACAGCATCTAGTTTAGCGATTGTGGCCTGACCACCATCTCCCGAAAAACCGCCTGTTCCAGTACCCGCAACAGTTGTTATTATTTGTGATGTTGCATAAGAACTAATCAGCGCAATAAAAAGATTTGTAAAAAGTAGTTTTTTCATCATATGGAAATTATTATACTCAAAACTACTTATTTTTGAGGGTTTTAGCAAGAACTTTTGCTAAAAAGTGTATTTTTACATGCAAATAAACGAAGCATGAAGCATACCATAGAGGATCAACTGGTTACCCTTGATATAATCGATAAAAACAAGGTCGCCCAATTCTTTCCACAGGTTCGCGATAGAAAAGATGTCAGTGTTTTAAAATGCTCTAAATCGGGTGTAATTTACCTCTCATCAACCCATCACATCGAGCAGAGTTACTATAACGACAAAAAAGGCGCCAGCTACTGGAGCGCTACAACCCGCGAAGAAGGGTTAAAGACCACTGCGGAGGACGACACTCGTCGCTTTCATCAGTTTAAAGATCTCGTAAAAGGAAAAACCTACCTTGACGTCGGTTCAGGTTTGGGCGGAGTATTGGATCAGTTTAAAACAGTTGCTAAAGAAGTTTCAGCCATTGAGCCTCAAGATGAGATCCGGGATATTTTGAATTCAATTGGCTATAAAGTTTACAATTCAATTGAAAGCGCGCCAGCCAAAAACATAGAGGTCATCAGTCTTTTTCACGTTTTCGAACATTTAACAGATCCGCTTGGTTCGCTAAAAAATCTACACAAATTACTTACTGATAACGGAAAGATCATTATTGAGATCCCACACGGAAGAGACGCGCTTATTGAAACCTACAATTTAGATTCTTTTAAAGCCTTTACCTTCTGGAGTGAACATTTGATCCTTCACACCCGTCAAAGCCTGGAAACATTTCTGAAAGCCGCAGGTTATAAGAATATCAAGGTTTCCGGCTATCAACGCTATCCTTTAGCCAACCATTTGTATTGGTTGAATAAAGGACAACCCGGTGGACAAAATCATTACGCACACCTCAGAAGTCCAAAACTAGAGGAAGAGTACGCAAAGCAATTAGACAATATTGACCAAACCGATACGTTAATAGCGATAGCAGAAAAATAACGTGAGCGTAGTAAGGCGACAGGGAATAAAAAATACCGTTTACACTTACATGGGCATTGCCCTTGGCGTATTAAGCACTCTTTACATTCAACCTTTTTTTTTAACGCAGGAACAGGTCGGTATCACAAGACTGGTTATTTCTGTTGCTACGATCCTCGCTTCGGTCTCCTGCCTTGGCATAACCGGCGTTATTATTCGTTTTTTTCCTTTCTTCAATGATTCCGCTAAAAAGCACAACGGTTTTTTTACAATAGCCCTCACCTTTCCTATTCTTGGCTTCCTGCTATGCTTTGCAACCGTAAGCTTATTTGAAAGTAGTTTTCTTAGATTTTACGGTTCCAACGCAGAAATACTTCGAAGTTATTTCTGGCCTATCATGCTGATGGCCTTCTTTACCTGCCTTGTGTATTCCTTCACAGCCTACTGTAACGCGATACAAAAAAGCACTTTACCAACTTTCATAAACGAGGTAATAAACCGGGTAACCTTTATTGCAGGTATACTTTTGTTCTTCTACGGAATAACAACGCAAAACCAGTATATCTATTCGCTCTCCATCATTTTCTTCATTCAGCTCGTTTTGCTTTTCTTTATCATTGCAAGGTATGATCATCCAAAGGTCGATCCTTCTTTCTTTTCCGGCAACAAACATTTACCCGAGATCCTTCGTTTCGGCATCATTGCTTCAGTGATCCAGATCACCGGAGTGAGCCTGAAATTCATTGACATTATCTTCGTAGGAAAATATAAAGCAATCGAACAGGTAGGTATTTATTCGATCGCTGCCTTTATCGGGCAGGTATTAGAAACACCCTTGCTGGCAACAGAAAAAATTGCCGGGGCCAAGATCGCACGCCTTTTCGCTGAAAATGACCACGCACAGATCGATAAGATATACAAACTCTCGTCGAAATACCTCATGGTGTTTTGCGGACTTCTAGGCTGTGTATTGGTAACCTGTATCAAACCCGCACTTGGACTTTTGCCCGGAGATTATTCTTCGGGCACAATGGTCACCATCATTATTTGCATCAGCGCTTTCTTTAATTCTGCTACGGGCGTTAATTATTCCATTTTAAGTTACTCTAACCAGTACAAGATCGGAGCTCTTTTCTACTCGGGCCTGCTTGTTTTAACCTGTTGTCTCAATGTTTGGCTTGTGCCGACCTATGGGATCATGGGCGCAGCAATTGCCACAGCATCAGCTTCTGTTATTCACAATGCCCTTCGTTTCCTGCTTATTAAACAGAAATTAAACATGCAGCCCTTCACGGCAGACAGCCCAAAGGTGCTGCTGGTTATTTTATTATCCCTGGCCCCCTGGTTCATTCACCTGGAAAATAAATTGGCATTGATAGCGGTAAGGGGAAGTCTTTCCACACTTATTTTCGTGTTTCTTTTAATTGCACTAAAGGTCTTTTCCATAAAAGAGCTGAAGGAAGAATTCCTCTCCCTCAAAAAGACCTTCTTTTGATGCCCATGTATTTAGATCGTAGCCATAAGACATGGGCATCATACGAAGCGAACCGTGATCAATTTTTACTTATAAATCCTATAGAGCCTCCGTATAGCCACAAAATTTCCTAAATTTGCAGCCTTTATGAGCGTTTACGATAAATACGAGTTTGTTATTGGTTTAGAGGTGCACATCCAGTTGCTTACCAAAAGCAAGATGTACGCCAACGACTCGGCCGAATACGGCGGTTTGCCCAATACGCACGTATCTGTTATTACGCTCGGCCACCCGGGAACGCTTCCCAAAGTAAACAAACGTGCCGTTGAGTTCGCGGTTAAGCTGGGACTGGCTGTAAACGCCAATATTCGTTACGAGAACCAGTTCGCGCGCAAGAACTATTTCTACGCCGATCTTCCAAAAGGCTACCAGATCACGCAGGATAAAACCCCTATCTGTAACGGCGGACATATCACCATTAAATTAAAGGATGGCGGCGAAAAGAACATCAACCTTACCCGCATCCACATGGAAGAAGACGCCGGCAAGAGCATGCACGACCAGGACCCTACCGATTCTTTGGTTGACCTGAACCGCGCCGGAGTTCCGCTTTTAGAAATGGTGTCCGAACCCGAAATTGCCAATGGAGAAGAAGCCTATGCTTACCTCACCGAAGTGCGTAAACTCGTGCGCTACCTCGATATTTGCGACGGCAACATGGAAGAAGGAAGTATGCGTTGTGATGCCAACGTTTCCGTTCGCTTAAAAGGCGCTAAGGAATTTGGAAAAAAGGTGGAAGTAAAGAATATGAACTCCATCCGCAACGTACAACGCGCTATCGACTTTGAATTTACCCGCCAGATAGACGCCATCGAGGCCGGAAAAGAAATACCTGTTGAAACACGCAGTTTCGACGCCGTAAAAGGCATCACTTTCAGTTTGCGTTCAAAAGAAGCAGCCAACGATTACCGTTATTTCCCGGAGCCCGACCTGCAGCCCGTATTTATTACCGAAAAATACATCAACGAGGTAAAACAAACTTTACCTGAGCTGCCCAATGCGCTGCATAAACGTTATGTGAAGGATTATAAACTATCGGAATACGACTCGGCCGTACTCACCGACCTGAAGGAGATCGCATTGTGGTTCAACGAGCTTACAAAGCACACCAAAAATTATAAAGCGGCGGCTAACTGGGTAATGGGCAGCGTAAAAAGTTTTCTGAATGAGAACGCCCTGCACATTGATGATTTCCCGGTTAAACCCAAACAGCTTGCCGAACTCATCGCGATCATTGACGATGGCAAGATCAGTAACTCAACCGCTTCCCAAAAAGTATTTCCGCAATTAGTAAAAGATCCTTCTAAGACCCCGCTGCAAATAGCACAGGAACTGAATCTGATTCAAGAGAGTAATTCCGACGCGCTGCAAAGCCTCGTTGATCAGGTCATCGCTAAGTATCCTGAAAAAGTAACTGAATACAAGAATGGAAAAGTAAGCCTCGTGGGTTTATTTATGGGTGAAGTAATGAAGCTCAGCGGCGGCAAGGCCGACCCCAAAGTGACCAGCAAGCTGGTGAAGGAAACACTGGATAAGGCTTAATTTAGCGACGCTAACCACAAACTTACCGTCATTGCGAGAAGGCATAATGTTCTAATGGAGTGATTCCATTTTTTTACCCAAACCCTGAAGATTAACGGTATGCCGCCGAAGCAATCTCCCGATCGGAGAGATTGCTTCAGGGGCATAATACCCTTAAGGAGGACTATCTGGTCACCAGAATATCTTTCCAAATAAAATTATGCCCCCTCGCAATGACGTGATAGAATGTTTTTATTTTTACAGGAGAAATTATGAAAAGAGGCGGATACATTTACATTGTTACAAACAAAAATCATACAACCCTATACACAGGCGTTACCTCTTGGCTAAAAAAGAGGGTCCAGGAACATAAAGACAAAAAATACCCGGGAAGTTTTACCGCACGATACAACCTGGACAAACTGGTTTATTACGAAGGTTTCCACCGCATAGAAGATGCTATTTTCAGGGAAAAGCAGATCAAAGCAGGTTCAAGAAAGAAAAAGGAGGAATTGGTTAATACTATGAACCCGGAGTGGAAAGAATTATTTGATGAATGCCCCGAATAATTATTTTTTCAGGATGCGGTCTGTAGATACCGCTTCACTCACTGCCTCGTAGAACAATTTATGTATCTGCCCCCTTATCCCGCTCTTCGCTAATTTATTCTCATCAGCGCTCGGGTAAACGCGATTCGAAAGGAACACGTAAACAAGTCCGTTGGTAGGATCCGCCCAAACCATGGTGCCGGTAAATCCGCTGTGCCCAAATCCTTCAGGAGAACACTCAGCGGTAACGGGACTGTCTTTTTTAGCATTGGTCTCGGGTTTATCAAAGCACAAACCGCGACGGTTATCCGGGCAGAACAAACACTCGCGGGTGAATTGTCTCACCACGCTTGAGTCGAGCCACTGTTTACCGGCGTAATTTCCTTTATCGAGATACATCTGCATCAATGCTGCCACATCGAAAGCGTTACCGAACAGCCCGGCGTGCCCTCCTACTCCACCGCAAAGAGCAGCGCCCTGGTCGTGCACATAACCGTGAACCACCTGTTTGCGGAACTTGCGGTCGTTCTCGGTTGGCGCTATCTGCATTTTAGGGAAATGATCCAAGGGCAGGTAATGCAAATTGCGTAAGCCCATTTTCGAAAAGAAATTTGTCTCCACGTATTCGTTCAGGGGTTTTTTGGTGATCCTTTCGGTGATATGTTGCGTGAAATAATAGCCGAGGTCGCTGTATAGGTATTCCTTTTTGCCAAGCTTGCAGCCAATGATGCGTTTGTAAAGCGAATCTTTGAAATCGTTACGAACGAACAAACTATCTGCCACGGGTGTAGCGAAAGTATTTGAGCGGAACTTACTGTAGTAACCGGGTTTGTAGGAGCTATCCTTGTTCACGGTGCGTTCGTAATTCAAAACACCGGCAGGAAGCCCGGCCTGGTGCACAAGTATTTCTTTTATCAATATAGTTTCCTTATTACTTCCTTTCACTTCGGGCAAATACGTTCCGAGCGATTGGTTCACGTCGACCTTCTTTTTAGCCACGAGGTCCATCAAAGCAAGCGCCGAGGAAGCCACTTTTGTGACGGAGGCGAGGTCGTAAATGCTTTGCAGGTTCACGGAATCTGTTCCTTCGTAGGTGTATTTGCCGAAAGCTTTCTGGTAAAATACTTTGCCGCTCTTAGCGGCGAGGATGACACAGCCCGGGTAGCATTTATCTTCTATGCCTTTTGCGGCTATGCTGTCTATTTGTTCGAGCTTTTTTTTTTGAATTCCCAGTACCACGGGAGCTACCTGTTGCAGGCGGATTGCTTTGGGTATGACCAAACCTGTGCCCGCTTTGAATGGCGTTGTTGTAACAGGCAATGTACCGTTCACTCCAATAGCACCCACAACCGCATCAGAAGCGGCCTTCTGCGCGTAATTATTGTATTCGTAACCTTCGAGAACAGCCCGGGCCTCACTGAGGCTGCCGAACTTATTGAAGATATATGGATTTGAGAACAGCACCACTACAGAAGGTTTCATCTTCACCAGTTTGTCGATAAAGGCAAAACTCTGTACGCTGGCGCCGAAATTATTCTCCGGTCTTTGGTTGGTGCGGTTCACCTGGATGATGAGCAGGTTATAAGAATCGAGCTTTTTTAAGATGGTATCGTACACGCTTTGTTTCTCATCGTGGGAGAGCCCGTAAAAATCGGTTTTCAGGTATTGAACGAGGTTCTGCGAGAACATGTTCTTTTCGGGAGATCCCACGGATATCTCAGCTACTTTCAGCGTATCTAAATTCTGTAGTGGAAGCAGGTTGTTCTTATTCTGCAAAAGCGTGATAGAAGCCTCGGCAAGCCTCGTATTCATAAGCACAGCCTCCTCAGTTTTAGAACCCGTTTCCAATAAACGGGTGGGCGCATAACGATTTGTATCCAACCCGCACCAGAACTTTGCTTTCAATATTTTTTTGCAGCGGGCATCGATCTCCTCCTGGGCAATTTCTTTTCTTTCTATTGCCATTTTGATCTCTTCCATCGCTTTCGGAACATCTTCGGAGAACAACAACACATCATTCCCGGCAAGCAAAGCTTTAGCGTCCAGCATTCCGGGCTTATCATATCCTGCCGCTCCTTTCATGTTCAAAGCGTCGGTGAAGACAAGTCCTTTGAACTGCATTTTTTCCTTCAGCAAACCGGTGACTATATTTTTGGAAAGTGTTGACGGAAGATTTTTAGAGGTATCGAGTGCGGGAATGAAGAGGTGTGCCACCATTACGCTTCCCAGGCCTCTTTCCATTAAATATTTGAAAGGATAAAGCTCAAGCGTATCCATGCGGGTGGCAGAATGTTTGATCACGGGCAAGGTCTTATGCGAATCTTTATCCGTATCACCGTGGCCCGGAAAATGTTTCGCGCAGGCCAGCACATTTTCGTCCTGCAACCCTTTCATGTACAAATAAGATCTTTTTGCAACAGATAATTTATCCTCGCCGAAAGAACGCATCGAGATCACAGGATTCTCAGGATTATTATTGATATCCACTACAGGAGCAAAATTCACGTGTATACCCACATTCTTGCATTCGCGCCCTATCTGCCGACCCATCCAATAGATCATCGAGTCGTTTTGCATAGCAGCAAGCGTCATCTGGCGCGGGTACTGCGGCATGCTGTCCAGGCGCATGGCCAATCCAAACTCGCCGTCAATGGCCATTAACAGAGGAGTTTTTGCTTTTGTCTGGTAATAGTTGACCAACTGCGCCTGCCTATACGGACCGCCCTGCATGAAGATCAATCCGCCTATATTGTATTTGGTAACCAAAGAATCTATCTGGCGCACGTGCTTCATGTCCTTATTGCTCCAGGCGGCCACCATGAATAGCTGAGCAAGGCGCTGATCGGCATTGAGACTGGCGTAGACCGAATCAACCCATTTGCTTTCTTTATCGAGGAAAGCGGGTTGCGACTGCGCTGTGAATTTGGCACAACAAAAAAGGGAAAAGGACGTTATGAGAAGGATTTTCTTCACCGTATAAAAGTATGCAGATAAAAAGCAAGCTTTGTGCCAGAACCAAAAGGTTGCTAACAGCCATTTTTTAATAATCCCTCTTTTTAGTACCTTTGTAATATGACTTCTGCGCTGGAAATACTAAGATCAGAAAAAACCTTACTTCAAGAGAAATTTGGGGTTGAAGAGATCGCTGTTTTCGGATCAACTGCCCGTGGGGAGGAAACATCTGAAAGTGATATTGATATTCTTGTAAAAAGAAAGATCCAGACCATAGACAACTATTTCAGTCTTCTTGATTATCTTGAAAAAAGGCTTCATAAAAGGATCGACCTGGTTACCCTGCACAGCGGTTTATCGCAGCGATTCCTCAAAATCATTAAAAAAGACCTGGTATATGTATAATGAGGCTGATCTTGCAAGGGTAGAAACCTGCATAGAGCATATTGATGCTATAGCCGATTATACCAAAGACATCCTTGTTGCCGAGGATCTCTTAAAACCCATCAATCATATTGTGATGGATGCTTCTTTGATGAGACTACAGGCCATAGGGGAATTATGGAAAACCTTGACCCAAAAACATGATACCTTTACGGCCGACCTGGGATACTCCCAATTAAATAATGTGATCAGGTTCAGGGATTTCATTTCACATCATTACGACAGGGTTGGCCAAGTAGATATACTTCATCTTATCCGTGAGCATCTTCCTGTCTTGAGATCAAAATTGCATTCATTCTTACACCAGCTGCCATGAACGAACAGATCAGATCCAAACTACAGGCTTCCATCAACCTGAAAACCTCTCTTCTCAATAGCAAAGAGGTCCTGGAAACCATCGAAAAGATAACGAACGAGGTCATTGCCTGCTACAAACACGACGGCAAAGTGCTGTGGTGCGGCAATGGAGGCAGCGCGGCTGATGCCCAACATTTAGCCGCCGAATTAAGTGGACGGTATTATTACGATCGTCCTCCCCTTTTCAGTGAAGCTTTGCATGTGAACACAAGCTATATCACAGCCGTGGCCAATGACTATTCTTACGGCGAGATCTATAGCCGCCTTACCAAAGCGATGGGCCGCAAAGGAGATGTGTTGATCGGGCTTTCTACCAGCGGCAACTCAGAGAATGTGGTAAAAGCGTTGAAAGTGGCCAACGAGATCGGTATGATCACCGTTGGTTTTACCGGAGAAGGTGGCGGCAAAATGAAGGAACATTGCAAATACCTTGTGGCCATACCAAGCAAAGACACGCCACGTATACAGGAATGTCATATGTTGTTTGGCCACACCATTTGCGAGGTGGTTGAAACGAGTTTATTTCCCAGACCTTAAAACAATGAACTCATCACAATTTGTGATGAGTTGCCCTGTTAATCTATGAAACTCCAGATCATTCAAAATAAAATTTATGAAGTACGAGGGCACAAAATAATGCTCGACTTTGATCTTGCCTCTCTTTATAATGTGGAAACAAGGGTTCTTAACCAAGCTGTTAAACGGAATCTAACCCGGTTTCCACGTGATTTTATGTTTCAATTAAACATCAGCGAATGGCATGAACTTGTTATGCGGTCTCCGGTAAAGGTGCCTAAAAGGAACTCATCACAAATTGTGATGAGTTCTAGAAAACACAGAGGAACTGTTTATTTGCCCTATGCCTTCACTGAGCAGGGAGTTGCTATGCTTTCTGCTGTCTTGAAAAGTAAAAAAGCAATCGATGTGAACGTAGCTATCATGCGTGCATTCGTTTTTTTAAGACAGTATGCTTTATCGCACAAAGACCTGACAGCGAAACTTAAAGAACTGGAAGGCAAATATGACAAACAGTTCAAGGATATTTATGAAGCAATTAATTATCTTTTGAAGAAAGATGATCAACAAAAAACTCAGTCAGGTCGTAGAAGGATAGGATATAAAAAGCAGAATTGATCAAAGAAGCTATCATACTGGCAGGAGGGTTCGGCACACGACTGAAAGAAGTTGTGGCGGATGTTCCCAAGCCCATGGCTCCTGTGAACGGGAAGCCTTTCCTGGATCATTTGATCCAATACCTGCGCGCTTATGGCGTTGAAAAGATCGTGCTTTCGGTTGGGCATCTTTCAGAGAAGATCATTGCGCATTACGGAGATCAGTTCCATTACTCGGTAGAAAAAGAACCCCTGGGTACAGGCGGCGGCATTCGTTTGGCCCTGGAACAATGTACAGGAACAGATGTGTTGGTATTAAATGGAGATTCTTTTTTCGATATTGACCTTAAAGAATTTTATAAAAAACATACGGAAGCCCTTTCCGATGGTTCACTTGCTCTGCGGGAAGTTGAGAACGCGGCGCGTTATGGCACACTTCAACTCGGTGAAAAGGATCGCATCACCGGGTTCAAAGAAAAAAGCGGTGACGAAAAGCCAGGGATCATCAACGCCGGCGTTTACATCCTAAACCGTAGTGTTTTCATGAAAGAAACGCCTGCCGGAAAAGCATTTTCCATAGAAAAAGATCATTTCGAGAAGCATGTAACAAAGTTGAAACTGAATGGTTTTATCTTTAACGGATACTTTATTGACATCGGCATTCCATCCGATTACCAACGCGCGCAACATGAGTTCAAAGCATTTAAATATAGATAAGAGCTGGACCCTTTTCCTGGACCGTGACGGCGTGATCAATAAACGCCTGGAGGGAGATTATGTGAAAACGCTGGCCGAGTTCGAGTTCATTGATGGTGTTCCCGAAGCTATGAAGATACTCTCCAATATCTTCGGAAAGATCGTGATCGTTACCAACCAGCAGGGAATAGGCAAAGGACTTTACACGGAAAATGATCTCAACATCATTCACCATTATCTTGCCGACGAGATCGAAAAACATGAAGGGCGTATTGATAAAATATACTTCTCGCCTCACCTTGCATCCGCCAATCATCCCACCCGAAAACCGGGTATAGGCATGGCACTCGACGCTAAAAAGGATTTCCCGGATATTGATCTCAGTCGCTCAATAATGGTTGGCGACTCCATGAGCGATATGCAGTTTGGACGAACGGCAGGGATGACAACCGTTTTTATCAGTGATGAACCCATAAAAGCCCCGGATATAGACCTACATTTCCCTGACCTGCTGACCTTTGCGCGGTCCTTCTAGTGCCCCTCCAAAGGCTTGCAGGATACATAAACGGTATTGTTTTTCAGGCTAAAAGGTTGTAGTATTGGTTAAAATTTAAACCCCATGCACAAACTATCTACGCTGATCCTTGCCACAGGCATAGCATGTTTTGTTAACGCGCAAAACGAAAAAGTAAGTTCTTTTTGGGCTCCTACGAGCCAGGAAAAGATCCGCATGACCGGTGAAAGGGTCATCATCCCGCAAAAGGCGAAAACGTTTCGCCTGGTGGGTGATAACCTGAAGAAAGCGCTTTACTCGGCACCACACGAGAACAATACATTCATACAGAACTCGCAAACCATCATTGAGCTGCCTATGCCGGATGGAACACTGAAAAAATTCCGCGTAGTAGAATCGCCCGTAATGGCGCCTGAGCTTTGCGCGGCTTACCCCGAAATAAAGACCTTTAACGTGATCTGCATTGACCAACCCGGCACATACGGCAAGCTCGATCACACCATGTGGGGTTTCCACGCTATGCTTCGCGGAATGGCCGGCGATATTTACATCGATCCCTACTGCCGTTTCAACAATGAAGATTACAACGTGTATTACACCAAAGATTTTGTGAAGGATCCTTCGAAGATCCTGCCCGAGGTAGGGGTGATTGACCCCAGAACAGAGGCCGAAAAACTAGCAAGCCTTAACACGATACAGGCCGGCGTATGCGTGGGCACCCAATTACGCACCTACCGTACAGCTATTGCCTGCACCGGCGAATACGCTGTTGCCGCAACCGGCCTCACAACTCCTACAGTAGCGCAAACCCTGGCCTGCATCGTTACAACACTGAACCGCGTGGACGGTGTTTACGAGACCGATCTTGCAGTTAAAATGGTATTGGTGCCTACCCAAACGCTGGTTGTTTTTACCAACGCGTCAACTGATCCCTTCAACGGGAATAATAATGCCGGAGTTCTCATCAACGAAAGTCAAACCGTGATCGACAACAACATCGGGAACGCGAATTATGATAACGGGCATACCTTCTCTACAGGAGGCGGCGGTTTATCAACCCTGGGCGGTATCTGTTCTTCGGGCAACAAAGCCAGCAGCATCACCGGCAGTTCAATTCCTGTGAACGATCCTTTCGATATTGATTATGTGGCGCATGAGATAGGACATAACTTCGGAGGCAATCACACCTTCCGTGCAAGTACAGGAGCCTGCTCGGGCAACTATAACCCCGGCACCATGGTAGAACCCGGCAGCGGCATCACCATACAGGCCTATGCGGGTATTTGCGGAAGCGCCAATAATGATTCATCGCACAGCATTCCTTATTTCCACGCCATCAGTTACGACGAAATGGTAACCTTCACCAATTCGGGTGGCGGTAATTCATGTGCTACCAAAACAAACACCGGGAATAGCCCTCCGGTCGTTATCGGTTCGGCGAGTTACGTGGTTCCTAAATCAACTCCTTTTATCCTTACAGGTTCTGCCACAGATCCCGACAACGACCCACTTACTTATTCCTGGGAAGAAACTGACAATAACAGCACGCCCGGCAACTGGAATTCGGGCACCAAACCTTTCTTCCGCAGTTACAACCCGGTGGCTTCGCCCAGCAGGATGTTCCCCAGGTTAAGCGTGGTGCAAACCGGAACATTCACTTCAACTATTGGCGAATTCCTACCCTCTACACAACAAACGCTTAATTTCCGCCTTACCGTTCGCGATAACAAAACAGGCGGTGGCGGAGTTTGTCACGCAGCAGGCACCGTAACGGTGAGCTCGGTAGCGGGTCCTTTACAGGTAACCAATCCAAACACCACCGGTATTACATGGGCCAGTGGAAGCGCACAAACCATTACCTGGGCGGTGAATGGCACTAACGCGGCGCCGGTTAACTGCGCTAACGTGAACATTCTTATTTCTTACAACAGCGGGCAAACCTGGACATCCATCATCAATAACGTGCCCAACAGCGGCACACAGGCCATCACCGCTCCAACCGTAACCGCTACTATTGCTACCTGCCGCATCAAAGTAGAGAGTGTTGGTAACATCTTCTTCGATATGAGCGACAAGAACTTTACTATTACTGCGGGCGGTACCGGCATCTCTACGGGCTTTGGTAATAACATCGCCATGCAGTTAGTTCCAAATCCTGCCAATGACCAGGTAAGTGTAAACCTTTTTGGTTTGAATGCAGGGGAAAAGAACACATTGGTTATTTATGATATGCTTGGAAATGTAGTTCTGAAGGATGAAGTTACAGGTAAAGAAAATTACGAATTGAAATATGATTTATCCGGGTTTGCCAAAGGTGTTTACCTGGTTGAGATCAGCGGCGTGAACCGCAAAGGTGTGAGCAGATTGGTAAAAGAATAATTTCTCTTATACTTAATAAGAAAGTCCCGCCCTATGCGGGACTTTTCGTTTATACCCATATGAATTTTCCGTACTTTTACTAAGAGCGATGAAAAAGACAAGGTCCATTTTTTATGAACTTTCGGCGCGCCTGACCCTTTTATCTGGAAGCCGCAGAAAATTCATGAACCTGGGTTACGCGGGAGAACTAAGAACACAACTTAAGGCAGAAGCCTCCTCCGAAGAACATCACATCGCGCTTTACCTCAAATTACTGGAGTATGTTCCTGCCATTAACAGGGAAAGTTCGGTCTTGGAGGTGGGTTGCGGCCGCGGAGGTGGTTGCTACGTACTTCAAAAATATTTTGGCGTGCAAAAGATCACCGGGGTCGATCAAAGTACCGGTAATTTAAAACTGGCGCAAAAGAATGTTCCGGGTCCGGTTTACTTAAGCGCGAACGCCAACGATTTCAGGTTGCCCGATACTTACCACCTGGTGGTCAATCTTGAGTCGTCGCATAATTATCCTTCGCGCAAGGCCTTCTTTAAAAAAGTTCACTCTTCTTTAAAGCCGGACGGCTACTTCGCCTTTGGCGACCTGGTTAGAAAAGAAGTGCTTGAAGAAACTGAGCATGACCTTCTGGGGGCCGGGTTCAAATTACTTCATAAAGAGAATATCAGCGAGGAAGTGCTCGCATCGACCGATAAGTACAGTCGTACTCAATATCCAACTGCAACCCGCTTCCCATTCCTGTTTCCCGCCAAGATACACGCTTTCCTCGTTACCATTCACTCAAGAACATTCAAAAGATTGAAATCTAAAGAAGTGTTCTACAACCTGTACGTTTTACAAAGGATCTAGGAAAGGATCTTTCCTAGTGTGCGGAAGATCAGCTTCAGGTCTGTTCCAAAACTTTGCTCGCGAATGTATTTGAGATTGAGCTGCAATTTGTGCGGCATTACTTCTTTGATATAGGTCTCTTCCGGGTTCGATGACTTCGCCAGCACCTCGTTCTCGTTCACGTACTCAATGGAGGCATGATCGGTTATCCCCGGTTTTACCGAAAGCACTTGCCTTTGTTCCTCGTTGTATAGCTCCACGTATTTGCGCACTTCGGGGCGAGGCCCAACCAGGCTCATACTGCCAAAAAGGACATTGAACAACTGGGGTAATTCATCCAATTTATACTTGCGCAAAAAATAACCTATGCCTGTTATGCGGCTATCACGCGCTCCAACCGTAAGCAGGCCTTTTTGATCGGAACCGACCTTCATCGTGCGGAATTTATAGAGCGAAAAATCAACTCCGTTCTTCCCTACTCTTTTCTGTATATAAAACACACCTCCACGAGAACCGAAACCAACGAAAAACGCTATCAAAATAAAAACCGGGAGAAGAATGAGAATTCCTATAAGGGAGCAAACTATATCGAAGAGCCGTTTCAAGAAAGTATTTCGTTTACTGAATCAAGTACCGCTTTGCAAATGGTCTTCAAATTATCTTCGCTAAGATCATAATACACCGGAAGCGTTATCTCGCGACTGAAATTATCATAGGCCTGCGGATAATGCTTTATGTCGTATCCCTGTTGCTTATAAAAACTCATCATCGGCACCGGCTTGAAGTGCACATTCACCGAAACATCCTTCTCAAATATCTTCTGGATGATCGCGTCACGCTGCTCTTCGGTGATATCCCTGATCCGCAAAGCGTACAAATGATAGGAAGCTTCCTTTTCCGCCGATTTTTGTACCGGCAATTCAAAACGTGGGTCCTTTGAAAAGAAATGGGCATAATGCCCGCATATCTTCCTTCTTTTCACCAGCGTATCCGAATCATAGCGCGCCAATTCCACGAGTCCCATTGCCGCTGAAATATCGGTCATATTGCATTTGTAGCCATCCTCAATGATGTCGTATTTCCAGTTTCCTCGCTGCATTTTGGCGAGCGCGTCCTTATTCTGGCCATGCAGGGTTTTGATGCAGAGATAATCGTAGATTGCCTTATTATCAAAGGGCGCGGGCAAATTCAAGGCAATGGCGCCACCTTCTGCGGTGCTTAAATTCTTTACAGCATGAAAAGAAAAAACAGAAACGTCGGTGAGGCTTCCTGTCTTTTTGCCTTTGTAAGTTCCGCC
The DNA here is from genome assembly GCA_964387075.1 of uncultured Flavobacteriaceae bacterium. Lineage (GTDB taxonomy): Bacteria > Bacteroidota > Bacteroidia > B-17B0 > Aurantibacillaceae > PALSA-968. The sequence continues at coordinate 23,606 of CAYLVB010000012.1, read as the reverse complement.
CAAAGAATGAGCCGAATCAGAAAGTACCAGTATCCTTCCTAAAATCTTTTGCTCCTCTCCCCTGGGAACAAACAAACTTTTCTTTGCCTGAACCAGCGCATTGATAGCATCATAATCGCAGGGCAAGCCACCAAAATCTACCGGCATGATCACTTTGGTCTTAGAAGTAACCAATTTTTCGATCTCTTTTAAGGAAATATTGAAATCGTCACGGTTCGTATCCGCAAAAACGGGTTTTGCGCCGCAATGCATCACCACGTTGGCAGTAGCGGCGTAAGTGTATGCCGGAACGATCACTTCATCGCCTTCCTGCACGCCGAACCAGCGCAGCATGATCTCCATGCCCGCGGTGGCCGAATTGAGGCAAAGACTGTTCTTATTGCCGCAATATTCCGTGACCTTTAATTCAAAATTCTTGGTGCGTGGGCCCGTACTGATCCAGCCGCTTTTGAGCGCGGCAACCACTTCATCAATGATGGCCTGGTCGATACGGGGTGGAGAAAATGGGATCATGTAAAGTTTAAAGTTTCAAGTTAAAAGTTTATTTGTGTGTTAAATGGTTTGTTTTGGGTTGAGTTCTTTATCAAAACAAAGCAATGCATAAAAATAACCGAAAAATATAGAACCCGCCATGGTTTGCAGCATCGATTCGGTCAAGAAATTAACAGCGGTTATCAACAAAAAGAAGAGCAGAAGCCTGCGCGGCCTGTTCACCACCGGGAAAGCGAACATTAGTGCCAGACTGATAATTCCTACAACCCCTAAACCCACCCCGGTTTGAAAATACTGGCTGTGGGCATTGAGTTTTTTATCGTAAGCGCCGGTCAGTCCGTTCACGCGGTAAGCTTCGTAGAGCTTGTCATTAGCATCGCCCGGACTTACCCCCAGGAACGGACTTTCTTTCATGATCTTGCGGGCCTCTTTCCAGATAAGCATGCGCACGGCCGTACTTTCGGTTGCAGTTTTATCAACCGTTTCGGCACTGAAAGCGTTCACCACGTTCTGAAAACGCTGCTTAACAGGCTCCACGAAATAAATGACCGAGGCTATTACAACAAAAGCCGCCAGCGAGAACCAGGCCACGTTCATATAGCTTCCCTTTTTCAGGAAATGACTTACCCCCACCAGGACAAGGAACAGGAAATGAATGGCGATACCGGTCTTTGAGGAAAGCATCAATACAAAACATGTAAAGAAAAGCAGCACAAGTCCGTTTATCAGGCGTGAAAAAATATTCTTCTGCAAAATGGCCACGCAGCAAAAAGTAAGATACATCGACAAATAAGAAGGATGCTGGAACCAGGAAAGACGTTCGTAGAAGAAATAGGTTTCGTTTTCGGTTACCGTAAGATAAGCCGCTCGCCCGATACACAACAAACAGCAGAGCAAGCAACCCCATACAAAGCACTTCAGGAAGAACTTCATTTGCGGCCAGGTGTAATTGCCTGTAAAGAAAATGATGGGAAACACAAGGAAGCTGATCTTCACCTCAAGCGCGAAGAAACTTTCCTGGATGTTCTGCGCGTAAAAAAAAGCCAATGCATGCAGCACATAAAAGCCCAATATCGCCAAAAGTATTTTCGTAAAACGGTTATGAACAAAAAGCGCTTTGGGCCCGCCTGTAAAGAACCAAACGAGCAGGGCCATCACAATAAAAGCATTCACCAGGAATTTAAAAGGAAGCGAAAAAGCCACTAAGGCAAGCAGCGCGGTAAGCGCTTTGTTCACGGGTTTATCATTTGCGGGAAAAATATCCTGCAGGTTGATCATGTATTAATTCTTACCCTGCTTCGACAAGGTCGAGCCGGGATATTGTCGTAACGCTTCCTTAAGGCAGCTTATTGCCTTTTCGAGATCCGATCGTTTAAGCACATAGGCCAAACGTACTTCATCTTTCCCTTTACCGCCGCCCGAATAAAAACCGGAAGCAGGTGCCATCATCACAGTTTGTCCCTCGAAGGAGAAACTCTCCAGCAGCCATTGACAGAACTTATCCGAATCGTCAACCGGCAGTTTGGCAATACAGTAAAAAGCTCCGCCGGGCATAGGGCATTGCACGCCCGGGATCTTATTCAGTTCGTTCACCAAAAAATTGCGGCGCTCGGTGTACTCTTTATTTACTTGATCAAAATATTCTTTGGGCGTATCTAAAGCAGCCTCAGCGCCTATTTGTCCGAATGTGGGCGGACTCAAACGAGCCTGCGCGAATTTGAGAGCGGAGCTCAGCACTTCTTTGTTCTTGCAGATGAAGGCACCGATACGGGCGCCGCAGGCGCTGTAGCGTTTTGAGATAGAATCGAGAAGTATAACATTATTATCTAAGCCGTCGAGGTGGAATACGGAAACATATTCGCGACCGTCGTAGCAGAACTCGCGGTACACTTCGTCGGCCAGCAGGAAAAGATCGTGTTTTAAAACCAAAGTTTTCAAAGCTTCGAGTTCGGCCCGTGAGTATAAATAACCAGTTGGGTTACCAGGATTGCAAATTAAGATCCCTTTTGTCTTAGGCGTGATGGCTTTTTCGAAATCGCTGATGGGAGGCAAAGCGAAGCCTGTTTCAATACCCGAAACAACGGGTTTTACCACGATATCGACAGCGGTAGCGAAACCATTGTAATTGGCGTAAAAAGGCTCAGGGATGATCACTTCATCGCCGGGATTGAAGCAGGTGTTGAATGCGAATTGCAAAGCTTCAGAGCCGCCTGTGGTGATCAATATATCAGTATAATCAACCATGATGCGATGCGATTGGTAATAGCCGGCCAGTTTCTTGCGATAACTCTCAATTCCCGCGCTGTTACTGTACTCCACCACTTTGATGTCCGTGTTCCTGATAGCGTTCATCATCGTAGCAGGCGTTTCGATGTCGGGCTGACCGATATTGAGGTGGTAAATTTTGGTGCCGCGCTTCTTGGCAGCGTCGGCAAAGGGCACCAGCTTGCGAATAGGCGAAGCAGGCATCCGGATGGCTTTTGAGGAGATCTTGGGCATAGCTGATTATTGATGCAAAACTACCTTTTTACAGGGTGAAAACCAAAAAGAACAGCCGTTTCGGGTTAAACAGCCTGTTTCGGGTTTCGGGTTATTACAGCCGGTTACAGCTCTCATAAGGTTGGCCTAAATATCTTTTAATGCTCAATGTCCCATTCACAAACTCAAATATTAAACCCTATAACCTGAAATACTTGATCCGAAACTCGAAATGGCTGCATAAACCGGTAAATTGTTAGAAATAGTTAAAAGGCGTTTCTTATATCCCTGAATAAGCCTATTTTCGTTAAAAATAACCCTTACATGAAGAATTTCCTTACCCTCTGTCTTTCTATTGGAATTACCTCTCTTTTCGCCCACAACGGCGATAACGAACAGCGCGTGAAAACCCCGGTAGAATCGGTAGTGGTGTACCTCGATGGGGCCGAGATCACTCAAAGCAAGACCATCACGCTTGAACAAGGCCGCAACACCATTATTTTTACCGGCATCTCCTCGCGCCTTGTGTCAAAAAGCATACAGATCAACGCGGGGCTAGACGCCTCCATTCTTTCCATCTCCGATAAGATCAATTACCTCGAAAGCGCCGTAGAAACGCCTAAAATAAAACAGCTCAAAGACTCGGTAAAACTGCTGGTGGATATGGTAGACCAGCTCAATTACGAGAAAGAAGCTTACGACAAGGAAAAAGAACTTTTGGTGCAGAACCAGGCCATGGGCGGAAGAGAAAAAGCGGTTTCGATAGCCGAACTGAAACTGGCTGCCGACTTTTACCGCTCCCGGATCAAGGAGATCAACGTAGAACTTTTTAAGCTCGATAAAAAGACCGATGCCGCCAACGAGCGTCTTTCTAAACTCAATAACGAATTGCGTGAGCTGAACGGAAAAGTGAATCCTCCTTCGGCCGAGATCACGGTGCTTTTGGCCACTACAACAAAGATCACCACTAAGATAGAGCTGAAATACCTGGTTAGCGGCGCGGGCTGGCAACCCAATTACGACCTGATAGCCGAAGACGTGAACAAACCTATTGAACTGAAATACCGCGCCAAGGTGTTTAACAATACCAGTGTTGACTGGACCAATGTAAAGATCAAACTTTCCACCTCTAATCCTTCCCTGAGTGCTACCAAACCACAGCTTGCGGCCTGGTTCCTTAACTTTGAGAACGAATACACCATCAACAATTACCAACAACAAAAGGTGCAGCAATACCAAAATTACAATGGTCTCGATAACAATAACAACCTGACCAACGCACCTGCCCAACTGAATGCGCGCGGAGGTCGTAGCGAGGTATACAATCAATACATGGATGGAAGCAAAGTAGAATCTTCCAAGCAGCCCAAAGTGCCAACCGTAGCTTTTGAAGAGATACAGGTGAGCGACCTGAGCGCTGAATTTGAAATTAAGAATACCTACAGCATTCCCGCCGATTCAAAACCTTACATTGTAGAAGTGACCAATTACAACCTGCCGGCCACTTTCGAGCATTACAGCATACCTAAAACAGAAAAAGAAGCCTTCCTGCTGGCGCGCATCGGCGGGTGGGAGCAGTTAGACCTGGTGGAAGGTCCTGCCAACGTTTATTTTGGCGGAAGCTACGTAGGACAATCCTACATCTACACCCGCAGCCTGGATGATACTTTGGATCTTTCTTTTGGTCGCGACAAAAAAGTGATGGTATCGCGCAGCCGCATGAAGGACTTTAACAGCAAGACCTTCTCGGGCGATAAGAAGAAAGAAACGCAAAGTTTCGAGATCACGATCAAGAACAATCGCAAAGCGCCCATCACGATCGATGTGGAAGATCAATTACCCGTTTCGCAGAACAGCGAGATCATTGTTGAGAGCATTGAGCTCAGCAAAGCCAAAAAGGACGATGCAACAGGTAAGCTGACCTGGCGTTATACGATAGCCCCGGGCGAGCAACAGAAGATCACGCTCACCTACTCCGTTCGCTATCCAAAGAATAAGTACGTAAAAGCGAAGAAGTACAGGACGATGAGTGCGCCTAGTTTCTAGTTTTCCACCGCAAAAAGGCGCTAAGACGCAAAGTTTTTAAATCAATATCTTTAAATCGTAGCGATGGCTAGACGATTTAAGGACTATTACAGTCCCAACAATAAAAAAACAAAGGCTGGAGCAAATATTTTCTTTGCTTTTCTTAAGGCTGCTTTTTGGTTAATTACCATCGTTTTCGTTCTCTTCATTAATTTTATATATTGGATTTACCACCAATATAAGAACAGAATAAAAACAAATAATTAGTCTCGGTTTGATTGGATTTATTACTTCGCGAACTTTGCTCTGTATTCTCTTTGCTCCCTTTGCGGTTTCGGCTGTTGGCTGTTCTAGTGGGGCCTCCTCGTCTAAAACTTCTCCTTCTCCCTGTACAACTCCCAATCCCAGGCTGTTTTCATCCTAAGAGCGGACTCACCCTCTTATC
>CAYLVB010000012.1:0-18066 GCA_964387075.1 uncultured Flavobacteriaceae bacterium | reverse complement strand
CCTCTCTACCCGTAGAGAGGGACGATCGATTTCGTTAAATAATGGGGCTAGTACTCCCAATGCAAAAACTTTGCGCCCTCAGCGGGCTGCTCGCTTGGCTGCTCCCTTTGCGGTTTCGGCTGCTGGCTCTCTGGTGAGCCTCCTCGTCTAAAACTTCTCCTTCTCCCTGTACAACTCCCAATTCCAGGCGGTCTTCATCCTAAGAGCGGACTCACCCTCTTATCCCTCTCTACCCGTAGAGAGGGACGATCGATTTCGTTAAATAATGGGGCTAGTACTACGAATGCAAAAACTTTGCGTCCTCAGCGGGCTGTTCTCTTGGCTGCTTCCTTTGCGGTTTCGGCTGTTGGCTGTTCTAGTGGGGCCTCCTGGTCTAGAACTTCTCCTTCTCCCTGTACAACTCCCAATCCCAGGCGGTCTTCATCATGCTGTTGATGTCGTGCAGGCATTTCCAGCCTAAGGTCTTTTCGGCTTTGGAGCTGTCGGAGTAAACCGCTACTACGTCGCCGGGGCGGCGGTCGCCAATCTTGTAATTGAGTTTTTTGCCGCTTACTTTTTCAAAGGCAGCTATGGCCTCTAAGACAGAAACGCCGTTGCCGCTGCCGAGGTTGTACATTTCGTAATTGGCTTTGTTTTTTCCGCTAAAGAGGTAATTTAAACCTTGTACATGCGCGTTGGCTATATCGGTTACGTGGATGTAGTCGCGGATATTGGTGCCGTCGCGGGTGGGGTAATCTCCGCCAAAGACGGTGAGTTGCGGGTATTTGCCTATCGCGGTGCCGGTAATGAGCGGCACAAGGTTATTGGGTTTGTTGATGGGCCACTCGCCTATCTGGCCGCTTACGTGCGCGCCAACCGGATTAAAATAACGTAACGCAATAGCGTTGAAATCGAGGTAACGGTGACAAACATCCTGTATCATCACTTCCCCAATTTGCTTGGTATAAGCGTAAGGAGATTCTGCTTTTGGCAATGGAGTGTTCTCATCGACCGGCAATTTTTCAATATTTCCGTAAACCGAGCAGGATGAAGAGAAAATAACGTTAGATGTTTTATGTTTGCGGCAAAGCTCAAGCAGGTTCACTAAAGAGGCAATGTTGTTGTGGTAGTATTTCAGAGGCAGTTCCACCGATTCGCCCACGGCTTTAAAGGCCGCGAAGTGTATCACGCCATCAATTTTATTCTCGTTGAAGATCTTATCGAACTCATGGATGTCGCAAAGATCCAGTTTATACTTTTTGAAGCTCTTGCCGGTGATCATTTTCACCTGGTCGTAAGCCCTTTCGGAAGAAGTGAAGAAATTATCGGCGCTGATCACTTCGTAACCACCGTTATTCAGCAGTTCAATAATGGTGTGCGAACCTATATAACCCGCGCCGCCCGTTACCAAAACCGTTCTTTTGCTCATACTTTCCTTTTTAACAGAACGGCACAAAGTACCGAACAAAACGAGCCGTAAAACAAATTCTTAAATACAACCGAAGTAATTTCTTTTCCCACAGTCACATTCTGCACATCCTCACTAATGATACGTGGTATCTCACTTTCCGGAATTTTAGCAATTCCTTTGGCGATCTGCTCTTTCAGGATCTGCGGACCCATGGTTTGCATGAAATTGATCTTGTATTCCTTAAAATCCATCTCGAAGAAGATAACCTGGAACAATGCCATATACAAAGTAGCGGCCACCACAAAGCGCAAACCTTCCTTCACAGCTTCGCGTCCGCCAATACCTCCTTCGCGCTTACGCTTTAACTGTATTGTAAAGTAAATAAACGGCGCCATGAACAGGAGCCCGATCAAATAGGCGTGGGTAATGTACTTAACATATCCGCCATAGAATACCGTACAAACCGTAGCGGCGAACAAAATTGAATAAACTAAAGCTAAAAGGAATGGTGCGTTCTTCTGCATATTACTTATTCATGCTTACTAAGAACTCTTCGTTCGATTTGGTGTTCTTCATATGGTCGCGCAAAAACTCCATGGCTTCTACAGGCGTCATATCGCTCAAATGCTTACGCATAACCCAGATACGCTGCAGGGTGCTTGCGTCCAGTAAAAGGTCGTCGCGGCGTGTAGAAGAAGCTGTGAGGTCGATGGCCGGGTAGATACGCTTGTTCGATATCTTACGATCCAATTGCATCTCCATGTTACCGGTCCCTTTAAATTCTTCGAAGATCACCTCATCCATTTTAGAGCCGGTCTCGATAAGCGCCGTTGCCAAAATGGTTAATGAACCTCCGTTCTCAATTTTACGCGCGGCACCAAAGAAACGTTTTGGTTTGTGCAGCGCATTGGCGTCAACACCTCCTGTTAATACTTTACCGGAAGCAGGTGAAACCGTGTTGTAAGCGCGGGCCAAACGGGTAATTGAATCTAAAAGAATAATTACATCATGGCCGCACTCGGTAAGACGCTTTGCTTTTTCCAATACGATATTAGCAATACGCACGTGTTTTTCGGCTGGCTCATCGAAAGTGGAAGCTACAACTTCGGCCTTTACACTGCGGGCCATGTCGGTAACCTCTTCAGGACGCTCATCAATAAGCAGTACGATCAAATAAGCCTCCGGGTGGTTCGCCGCAATGGCGTTGGCCACTTCTTTCAACAGTACCGTTTTACCGGTCTTTGGCTGGGCCACGATCAATCCGCGCTGTCCTTTACCTATCGGACAAAACATATCCATGATACGCGAAGAAAGTGTTTCGCTCTTATGACCTGTTAACTTGAATTTTTCATATGGAAAAAGCGGCGTTAAGAAGTCGAAAGGAACACGATCGCGCACCCAGGAAGGATCGCGGCCATTGATCTTCTCTACTTTTACCAGCGGAAAATACTTTTCGCCCTCTTTTGGGGGACGAATACTTCCGCGTACAGTATCACCGGTCTTTAAACCAAAAAGTTTTATCTGTGATTGAGAAACATAAACGTCGTCGGGAGAGCTCAGGTAGTTATAATCTGAAGAACGGAGGAACCCATACCCATCGGGCATCATTTCCAGTACTCCTTCCGCATGCACAATGCCGTCAAAATTGAACTGGTCGCCGGCGTTCTGCTTATGGTGACCGCCCTGGTGATGGTGATGTTGCACGTTACCATCGGTCTCTTTTTTGAAAGCGAACTCGGCCTGATGCTGCACGGGCGTTATCGACTGGCTTTGCTGCACGGGCTCCACCTTGGTTTCGGGAACGATCGGTGTTTCTACAGCCGGTTCTTCTGTTTCCTCGATCTTGCTTACTTTGCTTTTGGTCTCTTCAGGCAAAGGGTCTAATTTCACCTTACGGGGCCTTTTCGCTCTTTCGGGTTTGTCGCTTTTGTCTTCTTTCATAATGGGTGTACATCCCGCAGGGACGCTTTAGATTTATATGGGATTTACAAGTTCAAGGGAGATATAAGCAGGTGTTGACCTGTTATAAGATTGTTCTGTTTTAGGACTTAAGAAAAAACAAATTCAAGGGTTTTTTTTGATAAAGCTGTAAGATATACAGCCATTGTCACACCACAAATATGAGGATTATTTACGAAACAACCAAATAATTCTATACCACGGGGTGGCCGCTTTGTTTCTTTAGCACGTCGGCCAAAGAGCACCTTTCTATACGGGAATTGACCCAGGCAGCTATGTCGAAATAGCTGAGGAGGTTCTGCTGTACGGTATCAGACTGGATATTGCTTTCTATACCCTCGCGCAGTTTTACATACATCTGCTTCAATTCTGCTGCCTCGGGCTGCTTATTTATATAATTCTTGAAGAATTTAGTAAGGAGTTGCAAAGAACCCATCATGCAGTTACGTTTTTCCAATTGGCGCTGGGCGTGATTGAGACGGTATTCCAGCACATCCGTCTTACCGCTCTCATAATATATGATGAGGCTCAGCACATAGGCCATGCAGGTGATGTCGGAGTTATATTCCAGCTCGTTATTGATGATGTGATTGAGCTGCTTGGTGGCTTCCTTGAGGTTTCCGGTTCCGTAATATACTTTGGCCAGGTAGAAATAATACTGTTGCTCTGAATAAATGTTCTCGCTGGGTGGCAGGCCCTGGCGGAAACGCGTGTATTCGTCCATTACCTCCAGTGACTTTTCGAAGTGACCGCAGGAATTATACACATCTATCAGAAGATTGTACAGCATGTACTTTTGAAAAAGCGTGCCTCGGTTCAATTCTTCCAGCTGTGTCTGCAAGAAATGGATTGTTTTAACTGCTTCGGAAAACTCTCCGAGATTGGAATGCGTGAGGGCTTTGTTGTAATAGGTATTATAATAAGCTGCAAAACGCAGCTGGATCATATGCGGGTATTTATCCCATAGCTTGATCAATTCGTTGCGGATACGGATCCCGTTAGCATAATCTTTGGTAGCGTAATATACGATCCCTTTGGCGAGGTAGAAGAATATCTTGTGGTTGAAATTATAATTGGAATCAGCCTCCAGCAATTCGTCTTCGTAAACCTCTTTGAACTCGGGCGTCTTAAGGATATCACGTATAAAAGAAGACTGGTGGTGACGCAAACGCACCAGGGCGAAGAGCTTGCGGTAATGCAAAAAGGTTTTTTTGGCGCGCAGGGTGTTCTTCACACGCTTATCAAGCTCGGCACCGGTCTTACCACACGCTTCCTGCAATTTGGCTACACTCAGATAACTATCGAACAACTGCAGCTTGAAGGCCTCTTCTTCGGTTTCTGTCAAAACATCGGCGAGGAATGGGCGATACTTCTTTTGTGCATTTAGTGCCGCGCAATTGATGCGGCGACGCAGAACGACCTGTGGCAATTGACAAATCTCTTCAAGCCGGTTGAGTATAAAATGATAGAGGTAGTTCTTGGTGAACGCGAAGTTATTGAGATTGTTCTCATAACCCAGTTTACGGATGATCTCCTTTTCGTTATACACCGGCTGAGAAATGATCTCGTGAAACAGCAGCATGTAATTGTTGGAGCCGCTCTTCTTGTGCTGGTCGGAGGTTTTGAGTATATACTCGATCTCTTTACCCGAAAGCGATTTAATGAGCTCAAATATGTTCTCGGAGGGTTTCAACGTGCGGCCTGGGTTAGATTACTTTGTTTCTCTACGATATCGTAAAGTTCATCAAAATGCTCGTCAAAGATCTTGATGTTCTTATCGGTAGGAGGCTTGAGGCTGTGAATGGCTACCTGCCACTCGATGATCTCATAGAGCATTTCGTAGTTATTCTCTTTCTTAGCAAGCTTGCGAGCCTTGGCGAGGAGTTTTTCCGCCTGGCTGTTCAGGTTCTTCTCAAGCAATATCTCTACCTGGCTGATGTAACTGCGGGCAAGCGAGGTGTTGTTCTTATGATACTCCTCCAGACCAAAAACAAGCAGGTCAAAAACATCCTTTTGGATCTCTTTAGGGCCATCGCCTATCACGCCTTCTGGCCGGGTCTCTATCAAGGTAAAAAGCTCATTGAACTGATCGGCCTTCTTGGGAGCCAAAACAGCGACCCGGGCCTTAAAAAATTTCTTCAGGTAGCCTTTTTCTGAGGCTGATAATTGAGAGAAAAGTAACGCGGTCTTTTGCGCATACGTCATGCCTTGCAATAATACTAAATAAATGTAATATCTTTACTAAACCGTTTTAAAAACGGTTGCTTTTACGTGAAAAGACTTACTTCTTGCCCTGTTTAAAGCCGATGAGAAGTACGGCGCAGCCCGAACCGTTGTTCGAAGGATCCAATTTAGCCTCAATGGTAACCTCCACGGTAGATCTCACCTTGAAATCCCAGTATGGAGCATTCTTGTAATCTTTGTTCGTAAAGAGCAGGTTGCGCTCCTGGTCGTAAATAGAGAAGATCAGGTTCCCATCACTTAAGCCACTGCATGCTGCTATGCGATAAACGGTCTCCCCAAAGAAAGTGGTCTTGAACTCGGCGGTCTCCTCCGGGTTCAATAACAAGGCGCGGTATTGCTGACCATCAGAAATGAAAGAAGCGATAATGTGTTTGGCGCAAAGATTCGCGATGGTATCACACTGAGCCGCACCCTTGAACGGGTTCGCCAGGATGAAGCACAGGGTTAGTGCGCAACTTGCAAAAATCTTTTTACAAACGGCACTAATTGAAAGGTAATTATGTTTGTGAATCTTCGATTTCATAGTATCGGTTAGGCTTTAACGGGGTTAATGATCTTTTTGCGGATGCTCTCCACTTTCTCTGCGATCTTATCCAACTGCTCCTTGTTAACGGTAACATCGGTGTGACTGTTGATGGTGGTCACTTTCGCGGCCACATCGGTCTCCGGCATCTCGTACACGTATTTGAACTCGATGGTATCGTAGATCTTCGCGAGTTCCTTTAATTCATTCAACAGATTGGTATAATCCGTTTGCGCCTCGAACTGGCCCAACAGTTTCACAATGCTGCTCACAGCCTGTTTCTGATCAGCAATGCGCCGTTTTATATCCTCGTTCTCTTTTGATTTATTGACGGAGATAGCGAAATTAAGACTCTCGATCCAGCCGCCTACCAGGATAAGTCCGCTGATATCGTTACGTTTGTTGTTCTTCAGAAAAGCGTCGCCGGCGCGGTAAGCCAAACCTACCATCACCATCATCGAATCTTTATTGCTGATATTCTTCTGGAAACGCTCCATGGTCTGTGTATCGAAAGCACCCGATACACCGATCTCGTCTGAAAGCTTTTTTACAGCCGCCAGGTAAGAAATAGCGTCCTGTGTTTTGTTGTACATGGTCACATAGCCCAGATCGGCCCCGTAGATACCCAGGTTAAGGGCTTTGGAGAAGTCGGTTGCGTACTGGTTCATATTCTCCTTGGTGTTCAAAATGCTCTTATCGTAAACCGACCCTGTCTTTTGGATCAACATGGCGGTTTGCAGGGGCGAAGGGATGCTAAACAGTTCACCACCAATATTTAACACGCCGCTGGAAACCACTTTCGTGGTGTCTTCCTGAATATCCTCGGGGTTAGTGGTCTTTTCATCGCCGTTGCCGCAAGAGGCCAGGAACAGGCATAAAGGGGCTAAGAACAGGGAGAATTTACTGAATTTGTAAACCATATTTTTTTTAATTACTAACTCACAAAGAAACAAAAATATTTCAAAATCCGGTAAGAACCCCGAAAATTAATTTTTTCAATAAATGTCTGATTTTAAGAGTCCTAGTTTATTGAATAAATACTTAAAGGAGGTGCCCAAAACCCCCAAACCGTAGGTGGTACTTCTGCGAAAATTGATCGACGAAGCCTCATCGAAATACTTGGTTGGACAGGTGATCTCGGCTATTTCGAAACCGGCATAAAATATCTGGGAGATCATCTGGTTATCGAACACAAAATCGTCGCTGTTCTTATGGTATTTGATCTTACGCAATACTTCGGCACTGAAAGCCCGGTAGCCTGTGTGATACTCCGAAAGCTTCTGGTTAATGAGTATGTTCTGAGAAAGGGTGAGACAACGGTTAAAGATGTATTTGTACATGGGCATTCCGCCCTTAAGCGCTCCCTTTCCGAGGATGCGTGAGCCGAGAACGGCAGGGTAAAGTCCACTTGCAATCAGCTCGCACATGGTTGGAATAAGCTGGGGTGTATACTGGTAATCGGGGTGCAGCATGATCACAATGTCGGCCCCAAGCTCCAGCGCCTTATCGTAGCAGGTCTTCTGGTTCCCTCCATAGCCTTTGTTCTTCTCGTGGCGAATAACATGCCTGATGCCTATCTGGCGGCCTAACTCGCTCGTATTATCCTTGCTATGGTCGTCAACCAGCACCACATCATCCACAATGTCAAAAGGGATCTCGTCGTATGTACGTTTCAGCGTCTTTTCCGCGTTATAGGCCGGAAGTACGACCACTACCTTTTTTCCCCTTACCATTGCGCACAAAAATAAAAATTTAAGCAATTAGACAATTAAAAGTTATACACGCCCGATTTTTGATTTCAGAAGGCCTTTTTGGCCTGATTTTCGCTCTCAAATGATACCTTTGTGGCATAGCCCACCCCTAAGGGACAAAAACATGTCGGTGAAGACCCTGCACATATTCCTGGTGAAAAAATACATTCCGCCTTTCCTGGCCACTTTGTTCATCGGCATGTTCATTTTCCTGATGATCTTCATCTTTACCTACATTGACGAGATCGCCGGGAAGGGCGTGGGTACTTTTACCCTTATCCAGATGTTCGGTTATGTATTTATGACCTTCCTTCCGGCAGCCATGCCACTGGCGGTCCTTCTCTCCTCGATCATGACCTTCGGCAACCTGGGCGAGACCTACGAGCTGGCTTCTATGAAATCCGCAGGTTTATCTCTCCTGGCCATCATGCGCCCGCTTTTGTTGCTCATTGTTGGTTTGGCCTGTTTTTGTTTCTTCTACAATAATTTCACCTTGCCACTCATTCACCTGAAAGCAGCGCAATTGGTATACAATGTGCGCGCTTCCAAACCGGCTTTCAACCTCAAAGAGAGCGTGTATTATAACGGCATTGACGGTTACACCATACGGGTTGGAAAGAAGGACGAGGATGGCATTACCGTACACAATGTGCTCATTTACGATCATACCGCGGGCCTTGGCAATGTGGCGCAGACCTACGCGAAGGAAGGCGAAATATCGATGAGCAAGGACGGTCGTTTCCTTACCTTCAAATTACAGAACGGGACGCATTACCAGCAACCACTCGACGAACCACGCCAGCAAGTGACACGCCCCAACATGATCATGCATTTCAAAGAGCAGAACGTGCGCATCGACCTGAGCAGTTTGAAGATGGAGAACTATACCGAGGAATTCTTCAAGGGAAAAGCTGAAGTACTAAATCTCGGTCAGCTTAGCTCGTATCGCGACAGCTCTGAGAAATACCGCGCGCAGGGATATAAACAAACCTACGACCAGTTTGTGACGCAGTATTTCTTCCAGAAAAGTTTGGTACAAAGTGAAAGGAACAAAAATGACACCGGCAACCTGGCCATTGCGCATTTATTGAAGATGCAGGGGTCGCTTAAAAGAAAGAACACGTATGATAACGCTATGAATATGGCGCGCAGCGCGCAATCGTTCATGGAAAGCAAGAGTAACGAAGAATTTGAGCAGAAAGCCGCCACGGCCGAATACCAGGTAGAATGGCACAAGAAATTCACGGTATCGTTTGCCTGCATCATTTTATTTTTTGTGGGGGCACCGCTTGGGGCTATTGTACGGAAAGGCGGCTTTGGAATGCCTGTGGTGATCTCCATCTTTCTTTTCATCTTGTATCACGTCGTTACGATCACGCTTGAAAAAATGGTTTTGGAAGGAAAACTGAATGTGATACCCGGTATGTGGACGCCGCAGTGCATTTTCCTTCCCATAGGTTTGTGGTTGTCGAACCGCGCCGCCAATGATTCGCCTTTATTCGACATTTCGGGTTACCCACGTTTCTTCGCAAAACTCTTCGCCAAAAAAAATGCGCATCCTGCAATTAACCAATAAGCCTCCCGCTCCTCCCAACGATGGCAGTTCTATTGCGATGTACAACATGGCGCAGGGTTTTATTGACAACGGAGTTGATCTCACGCTGCTTACCATCAATACTAAAAAACATTTTAAGCCCGATAACGCCGTAGATGCAGTTTTCAAAGAAAAAAGCCATTATCGTTCGGTCTATCGCGATACCGATGTGAGCATTACCGGCGCTTTGATGAATCTTTTTTCAGACCGTTCCTATTTTGCCAGCCGGTTCTACTTCAAGGAGTTCGAAGAGACCCTGATCTCCGTGCTCAAAGAAAAAGAGTTCGACATTGTGCAGCTGGAAAGTATTTTTATGGGAGAATATATCCCCGTGATACGCAAACACAGCAAAGCGAAGATCTCGGTGCGCACACATAACATCGAGCACATGATCTGGAGCCGCATGATCGGGAATCAAAAGAACCCGGCAAAGAAAAAATACCTTTCCATCCAGAACACACGGCTGAAATTATTCGAGTATACCGTTTTGAAAAGCGCCGACGCCATCATACCTATCACCACGGTAGATCAAACCTATTTTGAAGGATGGGGAATTCAAAAACCCTTTTTCTCCTCACCTACCGGTTTGCTTTTAGAGAAATACAAGGTAGATCATTCAAAAGACCTTCCCCAGAGCGTTTTCCATTTCGGTTCAATGGACTGGATGCCGAACGAGGAGGCTGTGCTTTGGTTCGCGCAAAATGTCTGGGAAAAAGTAGTAAAAGAAGTTCCCGGGGCTAAATTTTATATAGTGGGCAGAGGAATTTCCCCCCGCGTGGAAGACCTGGGCATTCCCGGCGTTGTGGTAGTGGGAAAAACGGAGAGTCCCGAAAAAGTGTATCATTCCTATTCTTTGATGGTTGTTCCGCTCCTCTCCGGCAGCGGCATGCGCATCAAACTGATCGAAGGAATGGCCTATGGAAAAGCGATCGTGAGCACGAGCATTGGCGCAGAAGGAATTCAGGTCACAAACGGCAAAGATTGCCTCCTGGCCGACCAGGCCGGTGATTTCGCAAAGGAAGTGATCGCTCTTTTGAAGGACGAAAGCAAAAGAAAGACCCTGGAAACAGAAGCGCGCGTTTTCGCTGAGAAGAACTATGATAATAAAATGCTGGTCAAAGAACTTCTTCATTTTTACCAAACACTTTCTTGATCAACGCGGCTAAAATAATCTTTTGCCTCAGCGCGCTCGCGATGCTGCATACGTATGTGCTCTATCCAGCTTTGATGCTGATCATCGGCTCGATGAAAAGAAAACCCGGGGTGCTTTACTCAGATCCGGATGAATTACCGGAAGTCACCGTCATTTGCGCCGCCTATAACGAGGAAAAGGTGATCGAAGAAAAGGTCCATTCAACTTTCAATACAACCTATCCGTTAAATAAGATCACTTTCCTTATTGGTACCGACAATTGCAGCGACATTACAGTTCCTCTTATTCAGAATTTGCAAAACAAATACCGCGAACTGAAATTAGTTGAGTTCACGCAACGCACCGGTAAGATCGGGATCCTCAATACTTTGATCAAACAAGCAAAGGGTTCTGTTCTTATTATGACCGATGCCAACGTGTTCTTTAAGCCGGATACAATTTTGGAAATGGTAAAACATTTTAAAGATGAAAAGATCGGTTTGGTATGCGGGCAGATCAGTAAACGCCCTTTGAACAAAGAAGCGGTAACGCAGAGTGAATTGCAGTATATGAATTTTGAGAATCGCCTGAAGCTT
This sequence comes from uncultured Flavobacteriaceae bacterium, assembly GCA_964387075.1. Taxonomy (GTDB): domain Bacteria; phylum Bacteroidota; class Bacteroidia; order B-17B0; family Aurantibacillaceae; genus PALSA-968. Next base: position 6,877 of record CAYLVB010000012.1, on the reverse strand, counting down.
TCGGAAAGCAACGCTTTTGGAATTGTGATGGGCGCCGAAGGAGGATGTTACGCGATAAGAAAAGAATTGATCAAAGATGTTCCCGCGAATTTTAATGTAGATGACTTTTTTATAACCTGCCTGGCATTAAAAGAAAGAAAGAACATTGTATTTGAAGAAAAAGCCATCAGTTTTGAGGATGTGGCCGCGAATATCAAAGGAGAGTTCCGCAGAAAGGCACGCATAGCAACCGGGAATTTCCAGAACCTTTTTCATTTCAAAGGTCTTTGGCTGCGTTTCTGGAGTGCTACGGGTTTCGCTTTTCTCTCACACAAAGTATTGCGCTGGATCACTCCTTTTCTTTTTCTCCTGAACGTGCTGGCTGTGATCTATCTCTTCAAGGCCGCCATGTTCTTCCGGGTAGTACTTTATGTACAGGTGGCGCTGATCCTTTTGACTTTACTGAGCTCCGCGCTTAGCGGGGCGGGTATAAAAATAAAACCGCTTATAGCGCTCTCGCATTTCATGATCATGAACCTCGCTCTGGCAGTAGGGTTCTTTCGTTACCTAAGTGGGGTGAAAAGCAGTGTATGGGAACCCGTTAAGCGTTGAACTTCTTCTTATCCAGGTTGCTGAACTTCCTTATTTTATTCAGGTAGAACTCCTTCACAATATTTCCATCATACATTTGCGAAGTGGAAGCGTTGAAGTGAGGATGTTTCCTTAATTCCCTTCGCTCTTTGAGGATGCGCGGCAGCTTGAAATAATAGGCAAAATGTCCGCGAATGACCGCCCATGTATGCAGCGGTTTTAATTCGAAAAGGAATTTAGTTCCGGCAATTCCATCAAGGAACAAACGCACCACCAGCACATCGAACCAAAATGCATTTGGGTAATTCTTGGTGAGCGTAGTTAAATTGTTCCGGAAATTGAGGAAGGTTTTCCTGGGACTTAGTTTATGGAGTGTTCCTCCCCCCAAATGATACACAACCGTAGCGGGCACAGCCATGATCTTATAACCTCGATTCTTCATGCGCCAGCAAAGATCGATCTCTTCCATGTGCGCGAAATAAGAGGCGTCGAAACCGCTAAACTCATTGAAGACCTTTGCGCGAACGAACATACAGGCACCTGTGGCCCAGAAGATATCCGTTGTTTCGTTGTATTGCCCCATGTCCTTTTCCAGTTCATTGAATATGCGGCCGCGACAAAAAGGATAACCGTATTTATCCATAAACCCGCCGCAGGCGCCGGCGTATTCGAAGGTATCTTTCTCTCGATAAGCCAGAATTTTTGGCTGGCAGGCCGAAACACCTGGATCTTTCTCCATTACATCGATCGCCGGTCTTATCCAATTGGGAGTTACTTCCACATCGGAATTCAACAACACATAATAATCAGCTGCAACCTGTTTCAGCGCGTTGTTGTATCCACCGGCAAAACCGTCGTTTTGCGGTAATGAGATCAATTTAACGGAAGGAAATTCTCTTTTTACAAACTCCGTTGAGCCATCCGTACTGGCATTATCGGCCAGGTAGATCTCCGCGTTACCGGAATATTGAATGACCGAAGGAAGGAATTGCGGCAGCAGGTCTTTTCCATTGTAATTGAGGATGACAACTGCTACTCTGGGTTCCTGCATAAATTACCTTGGATTTTGGAACAGGTCATCCGCTCCCGATCCATACGAGTTTCCGCCCTGCTGACCATTCGTGTTCATAATGGTGTTGTTGGGCGTGTTCTGGTCGAGGTTCATGATCTGGTTACTGCGTTGTTTCAGTTTAATGGCCCAACGGTCGTCACGTATCTCGCCGCGCGCGTCGCTGTGAATGAGTTCGTAACATTTGCCATCCAGCTCGCGGTTATAGAAAATGAATTTCTTATTGCTCTGGAAAATGCCGGTGGAAGGATCCTTGATACGGTAATACTGCCAGATCTCGTAAGGGTACGAATCCGGTTCAACAGGTTGTTGCTGCGCGGCACTCGGAGCTCCGTACTGTAAGTAAACACGCCCGCGATCGGTCATGTATCCGGGTATCTTTCCGCAGGCAAATTCTTTCTTCACTTTTACGGCTTCCGACCGGTATTTCTTCCACGCCAGATCCGGATTCTTGGGATCCCGGTTGATCCAGAAAGCATAAAGGTATTGCTGCATGATCTTCACATCCGCGTTCTTGATCTGGTTGTACTGCCAGTCGCGCTCGGTGGTGGAAGAGATCGGCCAGAGACAAGCAATATAATCACGTAACGTGTCTGTGTTCACTACGTGGCTTAAGAAAATGCCGGTAGTATCGATGGTACCAATGTCTTCGAGCTTGTACATTACTTTGCTGATACGTGTGAAGGGAAGTTTTTTTACAGCCACCAGGTCGTTGCTGGTGTTACGGGCCTCAACCACGAGGTTATATTCGCCCGTGGGCAGCTCACTGATATCAAATTGCCCAAGCAGTGGGTTCACCTGCGCGGGTTTTTGTTTACTAATGGCATACAGGCTTTCTATTTTTTCTTTGGTCTCCGCCCCTTCCACATAATAAGCGAAGAGAAAGCGGCCATCGGCACCCAGCTTTTGCAGGGAGTTGTATGATTCTGTATAAAAAATAAGTTTGGAAGCCGACTCCGGGTAGTAACGCATTACGTAGGGCGAAATATCGTAGCCGCTTTTGGAAAGGTCGTTGGGCACATCCGTCTTGACGAAAGCTTCCACAAGTTCCACATCCGAGAATGACATCTCGGCAGCGGGTGGTTCAACGATCTCGATGGTTTGCGTGGCGTTCAGCTCCTCGGATTTAGGCATATTCACGTCTTTGATGCGGATGTTCATTTCGTACTTGCCGGGTTTGAGCGAATAGCGTTGCACGCCCGTGAAGACCGGTTTTTTGCTGGTATCCACGATCTCGGCACTATTGAGGTTATAGATATTTCCCTGGATGGTCTTTCCGTTCTGGCTGAAACTGATCTCAACACGTACGGTAGCCTGGAAACGGTTCTTGTTCTTTTTAAAATAGCAGGAGGATCCAGGAACTGTGAGGTACGTTTCAATATAAGTACCTTTTTCAGGAGCTGAGAAAACGGCGTAATTAAAATACGCTTTTACGCGGCGCGGATCACCGGATCCCGGATCAGTTGAGCTAGCGGCTGTTGCGGCTAAGGTCCCTGCTATCATAACGATAAGGCAGTAAAATAACTTTTTCATGACAGAAATGTATTATTGGCAGGGACGCAGTACAAAAGTACGAAAAAATAATGGTTTTAGGGTCAATTTTTGGGCAGGCTTTTCAAAAAAATGCCAATTTTGCGCCCGCTCCATAGGGGTCCCTACGGTAGAGAGATGGCAGAGCGGTCGATTGTCCGAAGGACTCCTTCGGAGCGGCAGTCTTGCCCCATTGGGGTCCCTTCTGGAAAAACGGTTGCGATACCCCAGCAGTGAATCAGAAAAGCATGTTTGTAGCCTATATCCTCAGAAGTCTGTCTGATCATAAATTCTATTACGGTCATTGCAAGGATATATCCATAAGGATCGACCAACATAACAAAGGAAAGGTCAGGTCCACAAAGTGAAGAAGGCCATTTGTTTTGCATTATACAGAAGAATATCCAAACAAATCTGAAGCTTTTAGGCGAGAAGCTTTTTTTAAATCCGTAGACGGATATAACTGGCTCCGTAAGAATAAAATTATCTAAACTGTTTCAAACTTCTTTATTATCTTTGCCCCCGGAGAGATGGCAGAGCGGTCGATTGCGGCAGTCTTGAAAACTGTTGAGGGTAATACCTCCGGGGGTTCGAATCCCTCTCTCTCCGCTGAATAAGCACAAAAGGCACCCATCGGGTGCTTTTTTTCGTTTCCAGCATGCCTAAAGCCATTTCAGGCTTTCCTAACTGGAGGGAAATGAAAAAGCGGAGGCACTCTGCCCTTTGTGTTTTGACTTCCGGTATACATGGGTTCTCTAAGTGATACCGCTCGCCACACAAAGGGACTAACGGTTATAAAAAAACTAAACCCTTTAAGTATTAAATAACCTATATTATCATGTAAACCCGATACAGTATTACGCAAACCGGAATATGATGATGAATTAAAAAATAATTGGTAAATTGCGACAATAAAAATATAGTATGCAAACAGGAACAGTAAAGTTTTTTAATACCGCCAAAGGATTTGGTTTTATTAAGACAGATTCAGGCGAAGAAGTATTTGTACACGCGAACGATCTAAACGGCAGTATCACCGAAGGCGACAAAGTTCAATTCGAAGTAAAAGAAGGAAAAAAAGGGCCCAACGCTGTTAACGTAAGTAAGGTCTAACCCAATCTGTAAAAAGCTGGCTTTCGGTGCATTTCTGTGTTGATAACAGGAACAGTGCTATTGCTATTTGCCATTTCGAAGCATTTTAAACAGCTGCTGGTCTTATAGGGACCAAAAGGCCGGCTATTTTTTGATCTCGCCAACTTCCACGCTAAAAGCCAATTAGTCTACACCCCTGCTTTAGGTATTTCATACAATTATGAAGTGATCTTTCTTCATCATTAAACCTTTGGTTGATCGGCACATCTAATAAACAAAGAGCCTATGAAAACTTCAATGAAAATACTGGTTGGAACTTTGCTGCTGGCTTGTTTAAGCTTTGGCGGTTTCGCCCAAAAAGGTGGCCGCAAGGGTGGCGGTCATGCCCATCACCCGCGCCGTGCCGGAAAAGTGGTGGTTGTAAAACGCAGCCCTTACCGTCCCAAAAAAGTCATTGTTTACCACCCGGTTTGGGGTCCTAAGCACCACATTCACCGCCGCTGGGTATTCTTCCCAAAATACAACATCTACTGGGACAACTGGAGGAACTCCTACCTGTTCTGGAACAGCGGCGCCTGGGTTGTAAATACTTCGCCTCCACCGGTTATCGTAAATGTTAATTTAGAGAATGAAAAACATTACGAACTAAAAGAGAACGACGACGACGTAGACGATGTTTATAAGGGGAATGAGAGTCATAAAGAACAATATAAGCCCGAATAAAAATGTAAGGCTATTTTGCCAAATATTCGTATATTTGCTGCCCTTAAGGACGTATTCTGTTCTGTAATTTCAAAACTTACATTCGGGTCAGAAACAGTTCCTTTGGGACAAGTAATGGATGGCCCTTTTTCCGGCGCTTGTTGAATTAAGTAAAAGGGAAAAAATTTAATAAAAAAGTAAAATGAAAAACGGAACAGTAAAGTTCTTCAACGAAACAAAAGGATTTGGATTCATTAAAGTTGAAGGTACTAACGAAGATGTGTTTGTGCATGTATCAGGTCTTCAAGACCAAATTCGTCAGGACGACAAAGTAACCTTTGAAGTTCAGGAGGGAAAAAAAGGTCCTAACGCAGTAAATGTAAAATTAGCTTAATATTTTACCGACTACAGAAAGAGATCCCACGCCCAAAGCGTGGGATCTTTCTTTAACACTATTTCTTATCGGGAATGCGTATCCAGGTCTGGGTGCGACCCAACATCGAGATGCCCACAAAACCGCGCACCTCCAGTTTGTCCTTATCGATCATGGTTATTTTGCAACTATAGGTCTTCCCGTTCTCGGGGTCGTAGATGGTTCCTTTTTCCCATTTGGTATCTCCATCAAAAACAAAATCCTTGATCAGAACCAGCCCCATTAAAGGATTGGCCTTCTTTTTATCGTCGGGGTTGTTCTTATCCACTTTCGGTTTCCCATCTTCGTAGTTTGGCGTTCTCAACCAGGAGATCTTGCCCGAATATTTGGTTCCGTCCTTGTAAACTGTGACCGCCGCTTTTTGCGTGCCCGTTAGCCAGGTTCCAAGGATCGCGTCGGCTGTAAAGGTTTGGCTGAAACCGGAGGTCATCCCCAGGAAAAGCAGGCCAAGTGATAAGATAAAATGCTTCATACTCTTTGTTTTTATAGCCAAAGCTACATAAAAAGACCATTTCCGCACATAGTGACCCCTTCGGGGAAAAACTAAAACAATTCAGTTGTCTTAAGGCTTTCATATAGGGGTAAAATGTTCTATTTTTGAGCAAACCCCATGCAGCATGAAACATCTTTACCTGCTTCTTACTTTCATCATTACCTTAAGCCTGTCAGCCCAACACAAGTCGGGCCTGCAGGAACAAAAGGAATACTTTTCGGCCTACAATTTTACCGAAGAAAGTGATTGGGATAAATTAAGGAAGGAGGGCCAACATCTTTTGCCGGCACCAAAGACCGCTTCCATGCCGGTACAAAAAACCGCAGCCTGCAGTTTAACCAAAAGAGTGTATGGATGGCATCCCTATTGGAATGGATCCACTTATACGAATTATCAATGGAACCTTCTAAGTGATTTTTGTTACTTCGATTACACCATCAATGCAAGTACAGGCAATAACAGCAACGGCTCCTTTGCCTGGAGTACCAGTGCAGCCGTAACCGCAGCTTTAAATAATAATGTGAATGTTCATTTTTGCGCTACCTTATTCAGTAATCACTCCACTTTTCTTGGAAACTCCACAGCAGAACAAACATTTATAAACAATACAATTTCTTTACTGAACAGTCGCGGCGGTAATGGTGTGAACATTGATTTTGAAGGAATGGGCGCTTCGAACAAAGCTCCTTTTACCGCTTTTATGCAGAATCTGTCTACCCAACTAAAAGCCGCCAATCCCAATTATGAAGTAACCATGGCTTTATACGCGGTTGACTGGAGCGCGGTGTTTGATATCCCTAACCTGGTGAACTATGTGGATGCTTTCATCATTATGGGTTATGATTATTATTACAGCGGAAGCACCACCGCGGGTCCTGACGCCCCACTGTATAATTTCGATCCACCCTATAATTATACATTGACCCGATCGGTAACCTATTATTTGAACAAAGGAGTTCCCAATAATAAATTATTACTGGGTCTGCCC
>CAYLVB010000011.1:0-181607 GCA_964387075.1 uncultured Flavobacteriaceae bacterium | reverse complement strand
AACCTATTATTTGAACAAAGGAGTTCCCAATAATAAATTATTACTGGGTCTGCCCTATTACGGAAGAGAATGGAGCACGACAAGCAGCGCCGTTCCTTCAGCAACTACCGGCGCCTATTCGGGTTCGAAGACCTTTGCAGCCGTAAAGAACGCCCCCGGCACCTATACACCGGGCACGTATCAATGGGACCAGAACAGCTTCAGCTCGCTGTATGTCAGGTATACCGGCACCGAATGGCGCCAGTGTTTCATTGATGAAGGCCGCAGTATGCGTTACCGTTTTAAAATGGTGAACGAACGTGGTATTGGCGGCATTGGTATCTGGGCGCTGGGATACGACGATGGCTACAATGATTACTGGAGCGCCCTACAGGATCATTTTTCGGATTGCGCGCTGTCTCCCTGCAGCGACACTATTTATGACATGGGCGGGCCTAACAGCAATCATTACGATAATGAGGATTATACCTATACGATAGCGCCTAACGGAGCAACCCAGGTGAATTTGAACTTTAGTGCCTTTGATGTGGAATTGAATTATGATACGCTTTGGCTGTATGATGGCCCCTCTACTGCTTCTCCGCTTATTGGTTCTTACACAGGCACCAATTCGCCGGGAAATATTAATTCTACCGGCGGCTCGATAACGGTTCGTTTTACCTCGGATAACGGAACTGTGCGGCCGGGCTTTGAAGCCATATGGAACTGTAGTGTGCAGGCGCCCGACAACGTGGCTCCAACAACGTTGGTGAACGCGCCCACCGGTTGGATCACGCAGACCTTTACAACAAACTTCACTGACGCGGATAATGTAGGAGGATCGGGACTGGAAAAAAGATTTTACAATGTATCGCATTTCAATGGCAATGAATGGCGCGCGAATAACAGCACAGGATTTTTCACCGACGACTTCGATCTTGCCATTCACCCTGAGTGGATGCAGAAGACCGGTACCTGGGGAATTGTATTTGGGCACCTGGAGCAAAGCGACGAAAATCCTTCCAACACCAATATTTATGCGCCGCTTACGCAGAACCTGAGTAACCGTTACCTGTACCATTGGCAGGGAATGATCACGGGCACGGGAAGCAATCGCCGCGCAGGCTTACATTTTTTTGTTGATCAGCCCGACTCTACCAATCGCGGAAATAATTATTTTGTTTGGTTCCGCGCCGACCAAAGCGTGGTAGAGTTCTATAAAGTGACCAATAACGTTTTTACCTTGGTGCATTCGGTTCCGCAGATCATAAATGTCGGCGCATTTTATGATAAAAAAGTTACGTACGACCGAACCACCGGCGAGATCTCGGTTTGGCTCAACAATGGGTATGTAGGATCGTGGACAGACCCTTCGCCTATCTCAACGGGTGGCTATGTTTCTTTCAGGAGCGGGAATTGTGATTACGCGGTCGATAATTTTAAAGTGTACCGCAGTAGAAATACAAGTGCCACTGTTACAGTTGGCAGCGCCACCACCAATGCTATTTATTACCAGAATCCTTCTCCTTCACAACCGGCAGGAAGTATCAGCTCTATAGTAAAGGATACCGCCTTTAATTTATCCGTGGTTAACACGCAAACACTGAATATCGACTGGAGCGCGCCTTATTGCCCGGCATTGGTGAGTGACGGAATAAGCGCGGATGTGGATACGGTAAGTTCCACCACGCAACTTTCGGCCAACTGGAGCAACGCGGTGGATACCAACTCGGCGATCGCTTATTACGAATACGCTATCGGAACAAGTTCCGGTGCCCAGGATGTTGTGGCCTTTACCAATAACGGAAGTGCTACGGCTGTTACGCATTCGGGCTTGTCGCTTAGCATGGGTCAGCAATATTATTTTACTGTACACGCTTATGATGGCGCGGGATTGGTTTGCAACGCCACCAATTCGGATGGTGTGATTCTTTCTTCCACCGGAATAAAAGGTTCTGCCGCTGAAGATGGTTCGGTTATCATTTTCCCCAACCCCACGAATGGCAATTTCTATATTTCCTCAAACAAAGAACTGGAAATTGAACTGCTGGATATTACCGGAAGGATCGTTCTTAAAGAACATCTGAAAGCGGGAAAACAGGAATTACACACTGAACTTCCTGCCGGCACTTATTTCATTCTTTTAAAGGATAAGGAAGGGAATACAACACAAAGGAAGCTGGTGATCAGTAAATGATCAAAAAGACCACCAATTGTACTCTTCTACTCCGAGGTAAACGCCGCTCTCTCTTTTCTCTATAGGATACGTTTCCACGCGCGCGCCAATGCCGCTGATGGCTCTTCCCGTCTTAAGATCGAAATGATACCGATGCACCGGGCAAACAATACTATTTACATCGCTGCAAAAACCCGCGCTTAAAGGAAATCCGTTGTGCGGACACTTATCTCTCACCGCGTAAAACCCGTCCAGGCCATGCACAATGCAGATCGCTTTACCGTCGACCTGCATCGTATACGTGCGCCGGGGCGCTATGTTGTTAGCCATTTCTTCTTCGGAGGAGAAGATCTTGAACCAGCGGTATTTCTTCTCCGCCGCCATTTATTTCTGGTAAACAAGCCCGTTAAGAATAACGGTATCGATAAGATCGCTACCAAAAGAATACGGCATGAACTCTACGGAAGGAATTTCCTTGGTGATGAATACATTCGCTTTTTTGCCAATAGTGATGCTGCCTAACTCTTTTCCAACCTGCATCGCGTAAGCGGTATTGATCGTTGAAGCGTTTATCACTTCGTTCGGGGTCATTTTATACTGAATACAGGAAATGCTCTGCATCAAATTCATATTGCCGCTGGGACTGCTGCCTGGATTATAATCGCTCGCAATTGCCAATGGCAGTCCGGCATCTATCATTTGTCGCGCCGGAGGGTTGGGTAAACTTAAAAAATACGCGGCGCCGGGTAATATGGTTGGCATAGTGGCCGAGTTTTTCAATAATTTGATGTCACCCTCGTTCACATATTCTAAATGATCTACACTGATGGCTCCGCATTTTACGCCCGCCTCTACTCCACCGAAATGCGACAACTGTTCGGCATGCACCTTAGGCACGAGGCCGTGCCTTTTTCCAACTTCCAGGATCTCCACCGTCTCGTCAAAAGAAAAATAATTCTGTTCGCAGAACACATCTATGAATTCGGCCAACTTCTCTCGCGCAACCGCCGGTATCATTTCTTTAATGATCAGGTCTATATAACCTCTTTGGTTCTCTTTATACTCCAACGGAAAAGCATGCGCGCCCAAAAAAGTAGCCTTAATAGTGAGCGGTGTAAGCTCTTTTAATTTCTTTATAACGCGAAGCATCTTCAGCTCGGTCTCAAAACTCAATCCGTAACCGCTCTTAATTTCTACCGCTCCCGTTCCCTGCAAAATAATTTCTCTTAATCGCGGTAAAGCCTGCTCCACCAATTCTTCTTCGGTAGCATGCGCCAACTTTTGCGCCGAGTTCAGGATCCCCCCTCCTCTTTTCGCTATCTCCTCGTAAGTAAGTCCCTTGATCCTGTCGGCAAACTCCAGCTCGCGGCTGCCGGCGTACACAATGTGTGTGTGGCTATCCACCCAACACGGAAAGACCATTTTCCTTTCCGCATCTATCACCTGCAATCCATGCCAGTCGGCAATGCCGGGAAACGTGCTCATCTCGCCGAAATCAGCTATCAAGCCGTTATCCAAAGCCAGCCAGGCATTATCAATACAAGGCAACACATCCATTTCCTTACCCGAAACTTTTTCGGGAGCATTTTCGCGCACCTGCACCAGTTTTTTGATGTTCTTGATGAGTATTTTCGACATAGACCTTGTAAAATTAACAATCTATTTCAATTCCCTGCTATCCGCCACCTTCAGGCCCATGATCCCGTAGTGGTATGAATATTCGATCGCGTGTACCTGCATATTAGCGCGCCCTGTAAGTCTTTGCTCCATGGGAACAGTACCATTATCCTCTAATTCATAAAAAGTATGTCCTTCCCGTGTAAAAGTAAGATCGTTCTGGCTGAACAAAATGCCGGGCGTGGTACTGCCGCTTACGCGATAACTTCTTTTACCCTGTATACCCGTACTGATACCAAGGTTCAGCAGCATGATGCAGATAAACACCATAGGGTTCACGCAGGTAAAGCAAAATATGAGATAAGCTCTTTTTGACATCCGCCTATTGTTCAGCAACACTTTTTTAAACAGCACGTAGGAAATGAACATACAGGGAACCGAGAAAAGAAGAAGATTGAACAAAGTTTCGAGAAAAAAAGGTTTTAAAACAAGAATGCCCACCACCGAAGCGAACGAAAACCACAGCATGAGCCCCTGCGCGCCATGCGGACGGTTCTTGTGTAAATACAATTTCTCTGAAGGGGCGCCGGACATGGGAACATATTGCGGAACGAATTCGTAATCGTTCGGATTGAGCGGATCCTGGTTCAGGAACGTACAGAGCCGGCCATAGATTAGCGGAACTCTTTTTTGAAATTCGGCGGGTCTTTCAAAGAAATTCTCAATGCAAATGGCAAAGAACTCCTGTATATTGGTATCGGCATACTTGCGAAAGAATTGCTTACCACTGTTTTCGTGATCGATCTCGTGGTAGGCGTATTTATACCATTCCTCAAGTATAGCATCAATATCGTCGTAACCGCGATACTGTTTCAGCAAAATATAAAGCCCGTGGGCGGTCTCATGCAGGCCCAGGTTGATGCCGTCATCCTGCGCCCGTATACCATCGAGGAAATGTTTCCAGGAAATGAACATATTACCATTCATAAAAGTTAGTCCCTTGAAACGCACTTTATTTTTAGGATTGTAAATGTCGTCGGCAAAGATCTTGATGCGCTCAATGCTGTCTATATCGTAATCGCGCAAACCAAAAGTGATCTGGATGGCAGCCGCGGCTATCAGCACGCGTTTTTCAGCGTCGGCTTCAATATTTCCCTCGGCCGAGAATTCAAGCCGGTCGAGCGCTTTCTCTACACGTGCTGCAAATTTATCCTGCCCCGCAGAGGATAAGGCCCTGAAATAATGCAGGCGCAGAAGAATGTTCTTTATGCTATCGCCAGCCACCATTTCTCCATAGGCCCGGTTCTTGTTTTCGCGTCGCTCACGCACCCGGTAAAATAGCCGCATAAAATAAATAAGGAAGGCCCTTATAAAAAAGACCATACCAAAGAACACCAGCAGTTGCAGGCCAAGGCTACCAAATGGAATGGAAAGGATCACTCTCAAATTTACAAGAAATTTCGCTTAAATTCATAACTTTATAGCATGTTACGCACAGCCAAAACAGCATTGATACTGCTTACTGCATTGATAACCCTCAATTGCAAACGCGATCCACCCGTATACGACGAAGCACAACGTAAATTAGTGTTCGTTTTGATCGATGGACCGCGCTGGACCGAGACCTGGGGAGATAATACCCACCAATACCAGCCGCTTTTGCGCGACAGCCTGCAGCAGGAAGGTTGTGTTTTTACAAATTTCTATAATAACGGCATTACGCTTACAGTTCCCGGTCACACTGCGCTTTTAACGGGCAAATACCAAACTATCGTGAACAACGGGATGGAATATCCCATGTACCCAAGCCTTGCCCAACTCTTTTTACAAAGACGGCCTACCGACAACAACAATTCGTGGTTAGTAACGAGCAAAGACAAGCTGGAAGTATTTAAAAGTTGCCGTACATCTGACTGGAGTAATGTGTACACACCTATTACCGACTGCGGCAACAGCGGCAACGGAAGCGGATACCGCCTGGATTCGATCACCTACGCGCATGCCCTACAAACTCTGGAGACACAACACCCCGATTTTATTTTCATTGCTTTTAAGGAGCCGGATATGTCGGGACACGGAAACGATTGGCCCGGGTATTTGGATGGGATACGCAAGGGAGATGAGTACGCATGGAACATTTGGAAATTTTTGCAAAGCTCACCTTATTACAAAGGCAACACTACGTTTGTGATCACCAACGATCATGGCAGGCACAGCGATGGCGTTGCGGATGGGTTTATTTCGCATGGCGATGCTTGTCCGGGCTGTCGGCACATAAACCTGTTTATAGCTGGTCCCAACATCAAAAAGGGAGAGCTCATCACCCAAAACTACGAGCAGGTTGACCTGCACAAAACCTTGTGCCGCATGTTTGGCTTGATGGACCAGTATAGTGAGGGGAAGGTTATAAGGGAGATCAACGCATATTGATCTTTTTGTAGATTTGTATAAGGATGTAAAAATCACCCTTATATACCCAAAAGAGGGTGGATAAGGCTGAAAAATCAGCCCTATAAACAAGTCATGGGTAAGTGGGTGGACAATTCTCGCTAAAAACATTGCGGTAGACAAAGGAATTATTGGTTATCTCCAGGATATTCATATCTTTAGGCAACTTATCGTTTGGGCGTTCTGAACTTTATTAAAAAAGTTCAGCATGGGCTACACAAAACTCACAACAAAAGAGATCGAAAACAAAATCAACAAGCTCATTGAAAGAGCTTCTGTTCTCGCAGACGTAATAAAAGACATCAAGGACAAAACAGCAAAAGCAACTCTGCAAACTCACTTAAATAATTATCAGACATCAATTAGCAAGTTGCGAGAAGAATTAGCTAAACGACATCGTGAATAGTCAAAAATAGAAGCTCAGCCACTAACAGCACATTGGCAATAAGCGGGGTTTCGTCTCCGCTTGACAGTTTTGTGGCACAAGATAGTTCAGTTCTCCGATCAAACTTTTGTGCTGAAAGGCCCCGTTCGCAGGGTCCCGAGAATTCGGGATGCATTCCGCGCTGTATTGTTACTGAGTTCCTCATTCATCAGTTGTACCATATCAGTAATTTTTACTAAATTAGTTCTCGAGCACCGGAAGTTTCAAGCAGGGCAAATTGAAATTGAATGAAGACATTAATAATAACATCCGGCAAGAAAAACACGAAGAAAATAGCTCTATTGTTTAAAAGCCTTTCAGGAATCATCCACCTGTCTCAAGGTTATAACCACAGAAAGGACTATACAGATTATTTGATATGTAAATATAAATAGATCGGAGCATAGACTGTAATTGATACTTATTAAATTCCCAAAAATCATTCTTCCGTATGAGCAGATCTTTTAAGAAAACGCCAAAAAAGGGGATTACATCTGCCGAAACAGAGAAGCAGGATAAACGTAAAGCGAATAGGAGATTTCGAAGAAAGACTAAGATACAGGTTCAAAAGGAAGAGCCAGTATTATATGAAATAAGAGAAGTTTCAAATATTTGGTCTTTTGATAAGGACGGAAAGAAGTTCATTAAGAATTCTACAAAAAAAGACCTAAGAAAGTAATTTACACCTCCTCGCCCTGTATGATCTGCTTCTGGTACAGGTTGTAATAATCTCCCCGCTTATTTAGTAATTCGGAGTGAGATCCCCGCTCGATGATCTCGCCTTTCTCTAAAACAAGAATTTCATCAGCATGTTGCAAACTGGAAACGCGATGCGAAATAATGATGCCGGTCTTTTTGGAGGTAATGCTTTTGAGGTTATTCAAGATCTGGTGCTCGGTATCGGCATCTACAGCACTGAGACAATCGTCGAAAATATAGAAGCTCGGTTTTTTAATGATGGCGCGCGCGATGGCAATGCGTTGTTTTTGTCCGCCCGATAAAGTTACGCCGCGCTCCCCTACTACCGTCTCAAATTTTTCAGGAAGCATTTGAATATTGTCGTAAACAACTGCGTTCTTTGCCGCTTCTTCAATTTCGCTTTGCGGAAAATCGCCCGAAAAAGCGATGTTGTTCCTCACCGTATCCGAAAAAAGAAAAACATCCTGCTGCACGTAACCGGTCTTGTCACGCAGCTGGCGCAGATTTATTTTTTTGAGGTCTTTTCCATTGATGGAAATAGATCCTGAGTCAACATCCATAAAACGCATGAGCATTTGAGCCAAAGTCGTTTTTCCGCTTCCGCTTTTGCCGATCACGCCTATGGTTTTACCGGGCTCCACCGAAAAGGAAACATTCTTTAAAGCAGTGATGCCGGTATCAGGGTATTTGTAAGAAACGTTGTGGAACTCAATTTTACCATCCGGACTGCTATCGCCGGTATTCTCATTCTTAATTTCAGGCTCCGTATGCAGAAATTGATTGATACGTTCCTGCGAAGCCGCCGCGCGCTGCGTTAATGAAAGTACCCAGCCGAAAGAAGCGAAAGGCCAGGTAAGTTTAAACACATAGAAAACGAACTGCGGAAAATTTC
Source organism: uncultured Flavobacteriaceae bacterium (assembly GCA_964387075.1). Taxonomy (GTDB): domain Bacteria; phylum Bacteroidota; class Bacteroidia; order B-17B0; family Aurantibacillaceae; genus PALSA-968. The sequence continues at coordinate 173,372 of CAYLVB010000011.1, read as the reverse complement.
CAACCGAGGTGATCTGCCCCGCCGCGTACATCTTACCGCCAAAGAAAATAATGGCCAGCAAGCTCAACCCCACCATAAACACCAAAAATGGCTGAAAAGATCCATCCACCCTGGCCAAAGAAAGGTTCTTCTGCTTAATACTCTCGGCCTGCCTGATAAAGCTCTCAATAAAATGCTCTTCCTTGTTATAAGCCTTAGCAACACGTATACCCGCGAAGGTTTCCTGCGCTACAGAGGTTAGTCCCGACAAAGCTTCCTGCACTTTCCCGCTTCGCTTCCCGATGGTCTTGCTCACTTTAAATACAATGACCGAAAGTATGGGCAGCGGCGCCAACACCAAAAGCGTTAAAGCCGGACTCTCAGCCCACATAAAGGCAACCACGGTAGTAATTGTAATTACCGTATCGACAATATACATGATGGCCGGCCCCACGTACATCCTCACCCGTCCCACGTCCTCGCTGATGCGGTTCATCAGGTCGCCGGTACGGTTGCGTTTGTAAAAGTTCAGATCGAGCTTCTGGTAATGCTCGTAAATTTCGTTCTTCAGGTCAAATTCAATGTGGCGCGACATGACGATGATGAACTGGCGCTTGAGGAACATGAAAAAACCGCTCAAAAGGGTTAAGGCAAGCAGTTCGGCGGCGAAAATGAGGTAGACCTGCTTTTCGGCCATTCCGTTGGTCGCGAACTCGTCGGTAGCGTTCTTGATCACAAGGCCCTGGCTTACCAAAAGCACGTTGGAAATGATAACAAAGACCACACCCAGCCCTAAACGCCACTTGTACTTTACGAAGAACTTATTGAGGTATTTGAGCGACTTCATTTACACCGCAAAAATACTAATTTCCGAGGCGGGAAGGCTTAATTTAGTTCAATAATAGGTTGTATTGCAAACTTCATCTAAAGGAATTTGCGGGTTTAAAAAATACCCCTATTTTTGAGGCATAGCAACCCGAATATGGAAGTAAAAGACATCACTTCAACGCATTTAGCCCAAAACCCTGTCATCGGGCGTATGTTGGAGTTCAACCACGAGCAAATTGTATTCTGTAACGATAACGACAGCGGCCTTAAGGCCATCATTGCTGTACACAACACCGTGCTGGGTCCCAGCTTAGGCGGCACCCGCATGTGGAATTACAATAACGAGACCGAAGCTTTAATTGATGTGCTGCGTTTATCACGCGGCATGACCTATAAATCATCCGTAGCCGGGCTGAACCTGGGAGGTGGAAAAGCAGTGATCATCGGCGACGCTAAAAAACTGAAGAGCGAGGCTTTACTGCGTCGTTTCGGGAAGTTCATTAACACCTTGGGCGGAAAATACATTACCGCTGAAGATGTAAGCATGAACAGCCGCGACATGGAGATCATTCGCTACGAAACGAAATATGTAAGCGGACTACCCGTGAACATGGGCGGAAGCGGAGACCCTTCTCCCGTTACGGCTTATGGCGTTTATGTTTCTATGAAAGCCAGCGCCAAAGAAGTGTACGGAAGTGATTCTTTGAGTGGGAAAAAAGTTTTAGTACAAGGTTTAGGAAATGTGGGCATGCATTTGTGTGAGCACTTGCATAAAGAAAAAGCCCAATTGTTTGTTTACGACATCAACGAAGAGCGCGTGAAGCAGGCTGTAACTAATTTGGGAGCTAAAGCTGTTACTCCGGAAGCCATGTTCGACCTCGATATTGATATTTACGCTCCCTGCGCTTTGGGCGCTACGGTAAATGACGATACGTTGGGCCGTTTGAAATGCAGCATCATTTGCGGTGCCGCCAACAACCAATTGGCCGATGAGAAGATTCACGGTGAGATCGTTACAAAAAAAGGGATCTTATACGCTCCAGATTTTGTAGTGAACGCCGGCGGTATCATCAATGTGTATTACGAACTGGAGGGTTATGTGAGGGAACGCGCAATGAGTCACGCCGAGAAGATCTACGACACAACCTGGAACATCATTCAAACCGCGAAGGTGGAGAAAATCCCAACCTATGTAGCGGCCAGTCGTATTGCAGAACAACGCATCGCGGCTGTAGGAAAAATAAAAACAAGGTTTTAAGCATTTATCCTATCTTTGTGGCACTATAAAACGTTCTTTCTATGCTGAACAGAAGATTTTTACGTATCAAGATCATGCAGGCCCTTTACGGGTACTTCCGCGACGAGAGCCCCGATCTGAAGGTGGCGGAAAAGAATCTCTTCACTTCCATAGACAAGACCTACGATCTTTTCCTGCACATCCTCGCTTTTCTCAGCAACATGCATTTCTGCGCCCGCATCTCGCAGGAAGAAAAACGTGCCAAGCACCTGCCTACGCAGGATGACCTGAACCCGAACCAAAAGTTCCTTAACAACATCCTGCTCAACGCGCTCTCCGACAACAAGACCATCAATAACGAGTTTGCAAAAAAGACCATTAGCTGGCAGAACGACCAGGACCTCGTTCGTAAACTGTTCGCCGAACTGAAAAACACCGGGTTTTACAAAGAATACATGAAAGCAGGCGGGGAAAACACCTTTGAGGAAGACCGCAAGCTCATCAAGAACATTCTCTCTAACCTGTTATACGATCATGAGCTCTTCAATTTCTGGTTCGAGGAAAGGAATATCCACTGGAGCGACGACCTGTACTTCGCTTTTGTGTTCATGAACAAGTGGCTGGATGCCATGGAATCGGAAAAGGACCTCGCGCTTCCCTCTCTTTACCGCGACCCGGTTGAAGACAAGAAGTTTGTGACCGATCTTTTCCTGAAAACGATCATTCACAGTAAGGAATTCGACGAGATCATCGATCGGCACACCAAGAACTGGGAACTGGAGCGTATCGCCCAGCTCGATATCCTCCTGATGAAACTGACCCTCGGAGAAATTCTCTTCATCAGCAACGTGCCCGTAAAAGTTTCTATGAACGAGTACATCGACCTGGCCAAAGAATACAGCAGCCCGCAAAGCGGTCGCTTTATTAATGGTGTTATGGATAAAATGGTTGCTGAATTGAAGCAGGAGAATAAAATTCAGAAGACCGGAAGAGGCTTACTGGAAAGTTAAGGAAGGATTGCAAATTGAAGATTGAAAGATTACAAATTAAACACTATCTGAAATCATAAATTTGAAATCTGCAATTTACTTATACCCCAACATAAAGATCAGGCAGCCCGCTCCCCCGCCCGAGATCGAATCTCCGGGAGGAATATCGTAATCAATGAAGATCTTATTGGCAAAGGAGTAATCGAAAGAAAAATCTTTCTTATCGGCCGGCGCGTCCTTACTGCTGAAAATCAGTTTGCGCTTTTTGTTATCGTGTTCGCGGTTGTATAGATTGATGATCACATTCTTGGGTAAGGCCGCGGTATTGAACACGAGGCGGTATTTCTCCCCAATGAAAAGCGGCACCTCAATTTCCTTATAGCTGGGTGTATCCTTGTACACGATGCGTGTAACCTTGGCCACATCGTATTTGTAGGGATCAAGCACCTTTTTTGATTGGTCCTTTAAAGCCTTTTGGTCGCAGGGAGAATCGCCCACCTGGAAAGCAAATGAAAAAAGTATAAGCGCAACAACAGCGCCTTTGAGGAGAGCAGTGTTTTTGGTAATGGTATTCATAAACGGTATTTTAATATAGTGAGAGTTTATCCTTTGGTAATTTCACTTCGTATCTCCTTCAGCCTGTCGCCAAAAGCATACAGCTCGTTCAGCGTAACCTCGAGCTTGGCGGGATCGATCACATCCGGATCAGTTGCCTTTATGTCCTTCACCGACTTAAAATTGTTGTAAATGTTGTCGAGGGAGTTCATTTTGGCGATGAGATCATCAATATGTTTGTCTTTAGAACGATTGGCCTTCAGGGCCTTGATGATATTTTCGGCGATACCCATTTGTTCAACCAGTTTGGTGCTCATATTCTTATGCCCCTCCTTGGAGTGCACCTGGAAACCAATGTACATACTTTCTATCCAGGCCCCGGTGAAGGTGATCACCGACAAGTGTTCCTGGTTGTTCGAACCAAGGATATTATCCGTTTCCATTTGAATAGCGATCAGGATAAGCGCCATGGAATCGGGTGTGTCCATATTGCGTTCCATGCGTTTGGCCACGCTTTCAAAAGGTTTTCCAACGCCCAGTTCTGAACCCAGTTCTTTGCAGGCTTTGAAATATTTCATGCTTTCGTCGGTCTGTTTGTTCAGGATGCAATAACCCAGGTCGGCGCTGTAAACCCCGAGGTGTAGTGCTTCCATGAACTGCGGCCCTGTCTTATAAACGCTTAGGTTAGAAGTGGGGTTGGTAATGCCCGTATAATAGCTTAGGCCCGATTTCTTAAAAATAGCGGCTACCTGGAGCGTGGAAGGAAGTGTATAGGTAATATTGCTTTCTTCGGCTGTGGGGGCCGGCTCGGGCGCTACCACGGTATCCTTCATTTCCTCCCTTTTTTCTGATTCATTCCCGTCGCCGCAGGCGGAAAACAAAGAGATCGTTAAAACGGCGGCAAGAGCGCGGGAGGTCAGTTTTTGGAGATTCATCATGAGATCGGTTTAAACTTGGTAATGCCAAATTAGTAATAAAAGGGTTAATTACAAATTTTGTCGAAAACACCCATTATTTCAGTTAAAATCGTATTTTTGCACTCCTATTTAAAGTTCGGGGTGTAGCGTAGCCCGGTTATCGCGCCTGGTTTGGGACCAGGAGGTCGCAAGTTCGAATCTTGCCACCCCGACTTAAAAGCCTTCTATTTTAGAAGGCTTTTTTATTTTGACCAGAATCACTGCACACACCCGCCATAAAACGGGTCGAAAACATAGACCTCCGCCTTAAAAAGACCGTTCTTCACGGCTTCGTCAGTTCGGATAAGTTCTTTGGCCTTTTCTTCGTTCGCAGCTTTGAAAATGATCATACCCGTATCGGCATAGCGGCCGCCCAGGGTTATCACTTTTTCCTTCCGCAATTTGGCCAGGTAAGCCGAATGTTCTTTGGCGTAGGGCTGCTCCTCAAAATCTTTGGCTGTATCCCATTTGGCACCTATGGTATAAAGTACCACAAAAAACGGCTTGGGCTCCTGTTTATTAGCAGTTTGCGCTGTGAAAAGAAAGGGAGTTAAAATAATTACAAGGAAAAACACTATTGATCTCATGCTATTGGTCTTATTGGTAAAATTCATTTAAAAATAGCGATTAAATACTAATTTTGAGGTCTAAACCTGTTAAAATGAAAAAACCACTTTTATTCCTTTCCGCTTTGTTCCTAACCTGCAATCTTGCCTTTTCCCAAAAATCGGGCTGGGCCGAAGGGAAGACCTTCCACCATTTCATGAGCACTACCTTCCATCCTACCGAAGAAGGTAATTTCAAGCCACTGCGCGAAAAAAGCGACAGCCTTTTGTGGGCGGTTGAAGCATGGAACAAATCGCCCATTCCTTCCAACTACAAGGAAAAAGAGACCAAAGAAACACTGGCCAAGCTGGTGATCCAGGTAAAGGAGATCAACACAGCGGTGAAAAAGAACGCCAAGGACGAGATCCTGAAGAAAATGATCAGCGACGCGCATGATACCTTCCACCACATTGTGGGTGAGTGCAAAAAAGAAGAAGGTAAATAAAAATTAACCCCGCCCGGTCTGCAGCATGCAAAAACGCCAATTAGGAAAAAGCGATCTGCAGGTCACCCCACTTTGCTTCGGCTGTAACGTATTCGGCTGGACCATCGACGAGAAAACATCGTTTGAGATACTCGACGCCTTTGTGGAAAAGGGTCATAATTTTTTAGATACCGCAGATATCTATTGCAAATGGGCTACCGGCGTGGGTGGCGAGTCGGAGAACATTATTGGCAAATGGATGAAAACGCGCGGGAACCGCGACAAGATCGTTTTGGCTACCAAAGCCGGGATGATAGACGCGGTGGGCGGCATCGACATCAGTAAAAAGCACATACTCAAAGCATGTGAAGATTCTTTGAAAAGATTACAGACCGATCATATCGATCTTTATCAAACGCACAAGGACGATCTTAACACCCCCGTTGAAGAAACTTTGGAGGCACACGCTCAACTGGTGAAGGAAGGAAAAGTACGTTACATCGGCGCGTCTAATTTTACCGCTACGCGTTTAAAGGAATCCCTGGAAGCAAGTAAAAAGCATAACCACCCGCGTTACGAAACGCTTCAGCCGCTTTACAATTTATACGACCGCGAAGTCTTTGAAAAAGAACTGGCTCAACTGTGTCTTGATGAAAATATCAGCGTAATTAATTTCTACTCGCTGGCGGCCGGCTTCCTCAGCGGGAAATACAGAACCGAAAGCGACCTTTCTAAAAGTGTGCGCGGCGTAAGAGTAAAATCCTATTTGAACGAAAGAGGACTTCGTATTGTAAAAGCGCTTGATGAAGTATCTGCTGCCCATCACACAAGCAACAGTGCTGTGGCGGTTGCCTGGTTGTTAACACGTCCTTTTATCGGTGCACCTATTGCCAGCGCTACAAGTTTAGAGCAGTTGGAAGAATTATTTAAAGCGGTTGAGTTGAAGTTAAGTGCGGAAAGTGTTGCCAAACTCAATGAGGCGAGCAAATGGTAAACTCTCATCTCCTCCCCCGTCCTTTCCCAAAGGGACCACTTCGTGGCGGTCCCATCCAGCGGGGGACAAACAGCCTGGCTTCACTAATACTTCAATCTCTTTTTGTATTTTTATCCCGTGGTAACCTTCAAAGCCATACTCCAAAAATTTGCCAGTCAGGGCGAAAAAACGGGCTGGACCTACATCGAGATCCCGCAAAAGACGGCTAATAAAATAAAAGCCGGCACAAAGAAGTCATTTCGTGTAAAAGGAAAGATAGATTCTTTCGCTTTCAAAGGTTCGGTGCTTCCCATGGGCGGTGGTGATTTCATCTTCGCTATCAAGGGAGAGATCCGTAAGAAAATAAAAAAGTTCAAGGGTGATGCCGTGGCCGTGCAAATGGAAGAGGACACGTCGACAGTAACTTACAACAAGGACCTTATTGCCTGCCTGAAAGAAGACAAAGCCGCGCAAAAGGCCTGGAGCGAGATTCCAAACTCGCATAAGAATTACTATTCGAAATGGATCGAAACAGGCAAGACAGATGCTACCCGCGCAAAACGCATTGCCATTGTGCTGGACGGTTTACCGAGAGGCTGGGAATTTGGTGAAATGCTGCGGAACGCACGCGCCAATAAACTAAGATAACACTTTCAGTTTAGCGTATTTCAGTAAAAGTTGCTTGGGGCCCGTGCTATTGAAGTGAATGGTGACTTTGATATTGGGGAAACTTCCTTCCATAGAAAGCACTTTACCGATACCAAACTTTTCATGTTCTACCTCCGTGCCTTCCTTAATGCTCTTGATCACTTCCGAATCCATGGGAGCGCCGCCGTTGGCTTTGTTGGCCGAAACAAGGTTTCTCTTCAAGGTTGGATTGACATGCTTGGGTTTTATCTGTTCTACAGTCTTCGAACGCTTTACGCTGACTGTGTCGCGTTCAATATCCCAGCCCTTGTTCTCCGCAGAGCGTGGTTCTTCATCCGGCATGTCAACGAATTTCTCATCAATTTCGTCAATGAAACGGCTGGGCTCGCAAAAAACGTGGTTCCCATAACGGAAACGGCGCTCAGCGTAACAAAGGAAAGCCTGCTTTTCGGCGCGCGTAAGGGCCACGTAGAACAACCTTCTCTCCTCCTCCAGCTCGGTGCGACTCTGCAAAACCATTTGCGATGGAAAAAGATTCTCCTCCATGCCCACCACATATACATAAGGAAATTCCAATCCTTTGGCGGCGTGAATGGTCATCAAAGAAACTTTATTGAGATCTTCTTTGTCGTCTTGTTTCTTGTCGGCATCGGTAAGCAGCGCGATCTCCTGCATGAACTCATCAATGGTGCGCATTTTAGTGTCGTGTCCGCCTGAGAAAAGATCTTCGGGGTTCTCGGTCTGCTGCATCAAAATGTCTTCCTTCAATTCCTGCTCCTGGGCTGTGCGCTCAGTTTCAGAGAATTCCTTCACAGCGCTCAATAACTCTTCTACGTTCTCTACACGGGCAATTTCCTCGGGTGTCTTTTCTTTTTGAAGCTCTCTTAAAATTCCTGAATGATTGATGATATAGTTCGCTGCTTCGTAGGCTTCTTTTTCTTTAGCAATATTTCCGAAGCTTTTGATGGCCATAACAAAATCTCTCAGCTTGGCCGCTGTTCCCGCATTCACATCCGGGTTAAAATCCTGCAGGTTGTCCATCACCGTGAACATGCTCACATCATTATCAGCAGCCAGTACGGAAATTTTATCGATCGTAGTTTGACCAATTCCCCTCGCAGGATAATTGATCACGCGACGCATGCTTTCGCTGTCGTTGGGGTTGATCGACAAACGAAAATAGGCCAACACGTCTTTTATCTCCTTACGTTGATAGAAAGATAGTCCACCGTAAATGCGGTACGGAATATTGAGCTTGCGCAAAGCTTCCTCCATGGAACGGCTCTGCGCGTTGGTACGGTATAAAATAGCGAAATCGGAGTTTTGCCTTTGGCTCTGCATGCGAATGCTGAAGATGGAATTGGCCACCTTGTACCCTTCGGCACTGTCGGTTTCGGCGCGCATCACTTTAATTTTCGCTCCTTCGGGGTTTTGCGTCCATACTTTTTTCTCGAACTGATCCTTGTTGTTAGCGATGATAGAATTGGCCGCGTTCACGATGTTCTGTGTAGAACGATAATTCTGCTCGAGGAATAATTTCTTCACATCCGGGTAATCCTTCTCAAAGTTCAATATGTTCTGGATGTTCGCCCCGCGAAAAGCGTAAATGCTCTGCGCGTCATCACCCACCACGCAAATATTTTCATGGCGCGCCGCAAGCTGCTTCACAATGACGTATTGCGAGAAATTGGTATCCTGGTACTCATCCACCAAAATGTAGCGGAACTTCTCCTGGTATTTGATCAGCACATCCGGAAAATCCCTCAACAACACATTGGTATTGAAAAGCAGGTCATCAAAATCCATAGCCCCGGCCCTGAAAAGCCTTTGCTGGTACCGCTCGTAGATCTGCCCTATCAAAGGCTTCTGTGAAGCGCGGTCGTCTGACTGCACCGTAGGATTGCTCATATACGCTTTGAAACCGATCAGGTTGTTCTTGGCCGCGGAGATACGATTGAGAACCAAAGAAGGTTTGTAGATCTTGTCATCGAGGTTCATGGTTTTCAGTATCTCCTTGATGCTGCTCTTGCTGTCGTCGGTATCGTAAATGGTAAAATTCTTGGGGTAGCCCAGTTTCTCGGCTTCAAAACGCAGAATACGGGCAAATGTGCTGTGAAAAGTACCCATCCACAAAGCTTTTGCGGGCGCCTCGCCAATGAGTTTGCCGATACGGTTCTTCATTTCGCGGGCGGCCTTATTGGTAAAAGTAAGGGCCAGGATATTGAAGGGATCCACGCCTTTCTCTATCAAATGGGCAATGCGATAAGTAAGTACACGCGTCTTTCCGGAGCCGGCTCCCGCAATGATCATCAGGGGACCTTCGGTCAGTACGGCTGCTTCGCGTTGTACAGGGTTTAACTCGTCTAGGTAATGCTTGCTCACAGGACGTAAATTTCCTAAAAAATCTGCGGTTTTTGGAAGAAAGTTTTCAAGATTTCTGGCTCCGATCGACCCCACCTTCAACGTCCCGCCATGCGGAACTGTTATGAAGACTCCCCTTGAAAGGGGAGTTGCTGTTCCTACTGCTAATTTGGAATTACAAAAACTACTCCCCTTCAAGGGGAGTCTTCATAGCTGTTTCATGAAATGAAACGCTGAAGGTGGGGTTGTTCGGAGGAAACTACTCGATCTCCACCACAAACGTCTTCACCTGCGCGGTATCCCTCGGAGAATAGAGGTACAGAGTAAGCTCTTCCTTCCCCTTACGCAAGGCGGTGAAATTAAAATCCACGTACTCTCCATGAAAAACAGAGCCCATGTAATCGATCTTATTGGCGTTAACGTCCTTTTTGAGTGTCCACAGGTACATGGTGGAATGATCCTCGGGTAAAGAGATGCGGAACTCCTTGCCTTTCTCAACTTTATTCACCTTGCCACTTGCTTTTTCGAACTCCAGCTTTGGGAGAGAGCAGGATACCAAAAAGGTCGATAAAAAAACAAAGATTATCAGTCGGGATTTCATTGAATTAGCGCTTTTTAGGAGTAATGGGATAAAGATACCGTAAAGGAAAAAGAAAATGTTCTATTTTTAGCTTAATTAATATTTTTTATGAGTAGCGAAGAAAATGCCGTACAGGCCCAGACCGCCGGAAGCGTGAAATGCAATGGCTGCGGAGCCAATCTTACCTTTGAACCCGGCAGCTCCATGCTGGCCTGCCAATACTGTGGTGCCAAGAACGAGATCAAGCAGGAAACGACCCACGTAGAAGAGATCGACTTCGAACGGTTCCTTAGCAATAACCAGCCCGAAGAATCTTTGCACGAGGTGAACACCTGCAATTGCGTGAACTGCGGCGCCTCCACTACCCTCAAACCAAACGTGACCTCGGATAGTTGTCCGTTTTGCGACACGCCATTGGTAGTGAAGGATGCAACTTCCACGAAGCTGATCAAACCAAAATATTTATTGCCCTTTAAGATCGAGCGCAAGAAAGCCGCCGAATCTTACGTAGGGTGGCTGGGCGGTTTGTGGTTTGCGCCGAATGACCTGAAACAGAACGCGCAGCGCACCATGGACAAACTCTCCGGCGTGTATTTGCCTTTCTGGACCTACGATTCCAATACGAGCACGGATTATACCGGCGAGCGAGGAACTTACTATTACGTCACAGAATCTTATACCAACAGCAAGGGAGAAACCGAAACGCGCGAGGTACAGCGCATAGCCTGGAGCTTTGCATCCGGAAATGTGAACAACAACTTTGATGATGTGTTGGTTTGCGCCAGTCCTTCGCTGCCGCAAAAGCTGGCCACAGACCTGGAGCCATGGGACCTGGAGGCTTTGAACGCTTTTGATGAGCGCTATTTGAGTGGATTTAAGACCGAGAGTTACCGCGTTGACCTGAAGACAGGCTTTGAAACGGCCAAGGAGATCATGAAGCCACAGATAGAAAGCGCCTGCAAAGCAGATATTGGCGGTGATCTACAGCGCGTGAGTTCTCTGAGCACGACCTACAACGACATTACCTTTAAGCACATTTTGCTGCCCGTTTGGATCAGCGCCTACAAATACAACGATAAGGTGTATCACTTCATGATCAACGCCCGTACCGGAGAAGTACAGGGTGAAAGGCCTTACAGCGCTATTAAGATCGCTTTAGCGGTTCTTGGTGGTTTAGCTGTTATTGCTGCCGGTGTTTGGTTCTTTATGATGAGGAAGTAGAAATACAATTGTATGGTTGTCGAGTGCAAAGCCATAAAACGTAACTTCCACTTATTGTTACTTACAGGACTTGTTATTGGTTCATGTCAAACAAATTCAAGATCCATACCATTTAATTCCAATTACAAATTCTCAGAAGATATACTAACTCAAGTTTCTAAGGGTTCTATTTATCCGATGGCATGGGACTTATCATATATTGGTGAATACAAAGAAACTTTAAAGATTTGGGACAAGGTAGAAGAAAAAACGCCGGCCTTATCCGCAGATCAATTAAAACATTTTTCTTGTTTTAAACCTGTAATTGCTAAAGACTTTATCACAAATCAGGCAAAGCAAGAACAGATAATAATTTTAAATGAAGCTCACCATCAACCCTATCATCGAGTTTTTACCACCTCATTACTGAAAGATCTATATAAAGAAGGCTATCGATATTTTGGTGCCGAAACATTAAGCGATTGGGACAACACTTTAAATGACAGAAAATATCCTCTAAAGCTGACAGGGTTCTACACAGCAGAACCGTTTTATGCTAATCTTGTTAGGGAAGCCTTGAGAATTGGATTTACCGTATTTGCCTATGAGACAACGAAGCATGATGACTCAACGTCCTATGGTCGAGAGATCGAGCAGGCAAAAAACATTAAAAAAATTATAGATAAGGATCCTAAAGCAAAAATAGTTATTCATTGCGGCTTCGATCACTTGGTCGAGACATCAATACCCGATTGGGGGAAAGCAATGGCAGGTAGACTTTTTGAGTTCACGGGAATAAATCCATTCACAATAGACCAGGTTCGCTTTACGGAACACTCTTCTGCGGAATTTGAAAACAGTTATTTTAAATTATTAGATCTTGACTATTATGCAATATTGATAGACTCCGTAGGTAATATTTTCAATGGCACTCCCATTGTAGATTCAGCCGGAAATATTCCTGATTTTTCGGCGAGAAACATGCAATATGACGCAAGGGTGTATCATCCGAGAACAATATGGGTAAATGGGAGGCCACATTGGGTATTCGAGAACGACAGGCAAGCATTCTTTATCAATGAAAAAATAACTACTTCTTTCCCCTGTTTAGTCTTTGCTTATTTAGACAACGAATATTCCAACGCTGAAGACCCGCACAATCCACCTATTCCATTTGACATTATAGAATTAAAAACCAAAGAAGATCATAAAGCTCTCTCCTTAAAAAAGGACAAATACATTATTATGATCAAAGACAAAAAAGGGCAAGAACAAAAAATTCAGATGGCACTATAACTATTTTTTCGGCTCCTCTTCCTCAGAAACTTCTTTGGAGCCTACAGGATCTTTCATCTCCCACTCGGTAAAGTCTTCGTTGGCTTGCATTCCCGAGCCGCGGAGTACATCATTTTTAGTTTTAATACTTACAGGAACATCGGTATAGATCTTACGCAGGGCTTCATCCCAATTTAGTTTGTCGGTATTTAAAATTTCGCCGTTCACATTCACCACTTCAACGTTCTTCTTCACTTCGGTGCGTTTGTTCTTTTCGTAGCGTATCCCGTAATCGGCTTTCAAAGTGGTTTTTACCTTGCTGCTGTCGTTGTAGAACTCGATGTAAACGCCTTTGGGCATTTCGGTATAAGGTTCGGGCACATTAAAGGTGTAGTGGTTCATCACCGGCGCCGTAATGCGTATGCGCACCAATCCTGAATCTGTATAAAGGATCTCAACGATCTGTCCTTCTTCGGTTGGAAAGACATTTTGCTTTTGCATGAGGTCGTCCACTTCTTTGGTGTTGTTGCAGGAAAATAGAAACAAGGCTATGGACAGAACAAAACAGACGGACAGATTCCTCGTGAACAGCCCGGCTAAAGCCGACTCGGAATGACAACTTTGAGGGGCTTTGAGGGTAGGAAACATCTAATCGTATTTAGGTTTGATGAACCAGCGATCGTTAAAGGTAAGCCCGATCACAAAACGCAGGAATTTCTCCTGCACAAGGTTATTTTGAGTGGTGCCGGCCATTCCGTACTCGGCAGAAAGATTGACAATGGTGAACGTTCTTCGTCCCACAGGTAATCCAAGCCCTGCGCTAACGGCATACTCGTTGATGTGACTTCCTTTGAGGAAGAGATACCCGGTATTATATCTTGCGCCGAGGCGATAGAATGTCTTTTTGAAATAAGCGCCCGTACCGATTGCAGTGCGATCAGGCTGCCATTGTAAGCCCGCCGCTACACGCACCTGGTCTTTCAAACCCTGGTTGGTACCCAGGAAACGGAAAGTACTCCACTGCTGGTAACCTGCGTCGAGCAGGATGTTCAATGATTCTCCATGCTTGATACCAATGCCCACGTTCTGCATGAAGGGAAGACTCACCCTGCCTTTGAACTCGGGATTGTAAGAGAAAGTATCAAAAGGAACCTCGCGCCCGAAGGAGATCAAAGAGAAACTATACGCTACGTGGCTGGCCTTGGCCGCAACCTCTTTAGGAAGCGAAGCGGAATATCCAACCGTGAATCTCCATTTCTTTTTCAGGTCGCGGTAAGCAGGAAGATTGGCCCGGTTACTATCGGCTTTTTCTTCGGGTGTAAGTTTTCTTTTTACGGCATTGACATCAAAAGACATCAACATCCCCGCCTGCAGGTAAAAATCGCGCAATTGCGTCTCGGTATAATCGCAGGTATTGAACACCGCTCCTAAAGAAGCAGGATAATATTTTCGCGTAGCATAATTCACATTACCGTACAGGAAACTTGCATTGGTACCGAATGATAAAGTTGACAGCGCGTTGGCGAAGAATTTCTTGCGGCGCATGATATCTTTCCTTCCCAAACTATCCAGTGTCTTGTATTTATCCGAACGCTCCAGGCTGCGCACGCGCCCTTCGAAGGGACGGTAAGCAAGTCCGGCATAAAGCTGGTTAATGCCGCCGTTGCCACGGTAATTATTTTTGATAGTGCCAATGCTGTCGACATTCTCGGTTGTGGTGGTCACTTCGTAACCTACCGTAGAAAAAGGAATATGGCCCAGGGCCGCTCCCATTTTTTTGCGAATGGGAAATCCAAGTGAGATATAATTAAAACCACCGTTCTGCTTTTTTACGTCGCCGTCCTTCCCGCTGAACGTGTAATACCCATAGCGTGCGCCAAACTCGTAAACGGTGAATTTGTTGAAAGCGTAAGAAGCGGGATTGCCCTGGTTGAGGAAATACGAATTGGTGATCGAAGTATCATTTCGAAAAGCGGTGAAGCTTCCGCCCATAGCCGTGTTGGCAGAAAAACCGGTGTTCTCGGGCCTTCCTAAAGCAAAACGCGAGTAAGGTGAAGATGTACCGCTGGTTTGGGCCTTTAGCGAAAAGAAAGCAGGAAGCAGCAGGAAAAAAAGAAGGCCTTTAGGAAGTATGGTGGAGCAGAATTTCATTCAGGCCGTTAAGTATTAATTCGGGCGCCGCAAAGATGCCATTTTTTAAGCCATCCTCCAAAAAAGAGAGGTTACCGCCGGTGCCCACCACAATGCCCTCTTTGTTCTTGTCTTTGAATCTTTTAACATATCCTTCCAACTCAAAGACCAGGCCCTGCTGCACACCGCTTAAAATAGATCCTTTGGTGCTGCTGCCAATAACGTCTGAAAAGTCTTTTTCGTATGAGAGATGCGGCAGGCGGTCGGTAAAGACGTTCAGGGCCCTGAAGCGCATATCGAGCCCGGGCGAGATGGCCCCACCCTCAAATTCTCCTTTTATATTCACAAAATTGTACTTCATGCAGGTGCCGGCGTCTATCACCAGCAAAGCTTTCCCGGGGTACATGGCCATGGCGCCCGCCACAGCGGCAATACGGTCTTTTCCAAGCGTTTCGGGTGTGGAATAGGTGATCTTAAAAGGAAGTCTCGTGTTTGAGTCGAAATCGACTGAGAGCGTTTTATTCTGCAAAACGTTGGTGATCTCCTTGGTGTGACTGATCACTGAACTGATAATGCTGCGCTTGATATCCGGGTGTTCGGCCACTATTTTTTTGACGTCCTGGGCCGGGCTTTCAAGCAGAAAACTCCTGGTAAGCGTTCGTCCCTCAAAGAGGGCAGCTTTGGCGCGGGTATTACCCAGGTCTAGCACGAAGTTCATGCTGCAAAATTAGCTTATTTACTCTTAATAATCAGGTTTTTAGAAGACAAAAGATATTTTTTAGAACACGGAAAAAAATTGCTAAGTTTGCAACCCTAAAAACGGTGATGTAGCTCAGTCGGTAGAGCAAAGGACTGAAAATCCTTGTGTCGGGGGTTCGATTCCCTCCATCACCACCAAGTGGGGGATTTCAAACATTACGTTTGAATCCCCCATTTTTATTTCCCCCATATCCCGCACCAATTGGGTAATGAACGAGAATACTGAATTCACTTTAGTGGTTCGACACTGGTTAATTTTTTTACTATACCGGATTCCTTCAGGAAACAGTAGAAATTGAAGTAGTTGTTTGTCCTTATAAGCCATCAAACCCCACGCTTTCGGGAGGTTAGCAGCAAAGTCCATTATAATATTTACGCAATTTTCAAGGTTCGACACCCTCTTTTGGGTTTTCACAAGGTTCTTCTCCAAATCCAGCCTTTCCTGCTTTAACTTCTCGGTGAACTTATTGAAAATTTCAAAGGTTAACTCCTCATTTATTAGCCTTTCCTCTAACCTTTCAAGCTTCTTTTCAATCTCCACAATTTGGCGTTTTAAGCCCTCCTTTGTTTGATCCTTTTCTTTATGCTCCCTGTTATAGTTTGCCATGATTTGTTTCGCTACAAAGCCCCTAATTGCGTCATTTCCCACCAAGCTAAAGGAGTTCAATACCTTTTCAAAAAAGGTATGGATTTCCCTTGCGCTTTTATTGTTACAGCACCCCTTCGTATTACACTTGTAATAAGGTAGGTTTTTGGCTTTTACAACGTACCCCCTCATAAAAGTGCCACAATGGTCACATTTCAGGAAGCGTTTTAAAGGAATCTCCTCGGCTTCTTCATGGCAAGAATAGCCGTGCTTATTCTCGCTTAAAATTTCATTTACTTTCAGGAAGATCTCTTTTGAAACCATCTTCTCCTGATTACCTTCTACCAATTGACCTTTCAATGCAGAATGTGCCATAAGACCGCAATAAAATGGATTCCTGAAATATCCCGATAATCGCTTCTCATCAAGTTTCAAACCGAGGGCTTCCAATCTTTCTGAAATTTCGGTGTGCGTTATTCGTTCAGTTGCCTTCCAATAAAATGCCCTTTGCAAAAGTTTGCCTTTCTCGTTTATAACGATTTTGCGCTTGCCGTTTTCTTTTATTTCGTCATAACCGTATGGAGCTTTATGACACCATTCTCCTTTTAAAAGTGCTTCCTTAACTCCTGCCATACATTTTTCTCTTCGGAGTTGGTTATCATATTGCGAAAAAATAATTTGAATGTTCTGTTGAAAGTCACCACTTGAGGTCGAAGCATCTCCGGGTTGGGTGACCGCAACAAGATAAATTCCTTGTTCTCGCAATTGATCCTTAATGTAAATTGCATTTGCTCCTGACCGAGAAAATCGGTCAACGCTGTAAACAATAATGTAGGAGATTTTCTCTCTACTCTTTTTTACAAAAGAAAGCATCCGGTTGAACTCTTTTCGTTCATCCGTTTTCGCACTCTCATAAGTACCTCCAAAAATCCCCATTACTGAATACTGGGTTTTCTTAGCGTACTCTTCACAAGCCTTTCGTTGCGTTTCTAAACTATATCCAAGTTCTTGTTCTTTACTTGATACCCTTGTGTAGATAACGCAATTATTTGTTCGCTTGAGATGCGAAGATTTACCTTTTGCAAATTGATCGAATAAAATTGATTCTTTCATGCTGCATTTTTTATTGGTTCATAATTGCTATTTGTTTCATTGTCTTCAATCACAATTTCAGGTTCGTATTGCTTTTTATAGAGGGAATAAAAAACTGTACTTACTGTTCTAACAAAATCAACAACTTCCTTCGCTTGTTCTTCACTTAAGTTTTTAAATTCCTCTGTAGCTAGAACTTCTTCAACTGTTATATCATGCTCTCTTACCTCGTCATCGTAGGCGTTTCCAACTTTCTCCATTTTTGTTATTATTGAAAAATTACATACACTTTTGGGAACGTGGTAGCGAATTCGACTTTCTTTTTTTGAGGGAAAAAAATCAAAGGAATAAACTTGCACGTTCAAAATATAAGTGCCATACTCAATGGCAAATACCACTAAGAATCGTCTATTTTACGGGGATATGGGGTATAACAAAACACAAGGCAAAACTATGCCCGTGCTTTAGGTAGCTTTCTCATTTTTAAGGCAACCCTTGAGTGTTATCGATCTGTTCCGAAATGTTTTGAGAAGATTTGAGAAGATTTATTTTTACCTAAGAGTTCAAAATAAAAAAACCACGCTGATATGGCGTGGGTTATAAAATATAATTGGCATAAAATTCATCAAGGTATTAAACAGGTGACCTCGCCTAATTCATTTATAATTGATTTTTGTTTATTAAAATCTTCAACCAAACTGAAGCCATTATAAAACGGTTCAACAGAATGAAATCGTTTAGAATATAAATTAACCCCTTCTTTACTAATATGAAACCAACCATTCAAATCTTTTGCAGTTGCGTAATTTTTATGAAAAACGCCTAAGTCCTCAAATCTTTTATTATTAAGGTCTGCGCCTTTATTATCAACGTGTTTCCATCCATCTTTTGTCTTTACACAAGCATATCCATCCTTATAGTCTCCGACATAAAAATAGTTTTCATTGTAAATTCTTGTCCCGAAAGGATCAATGTGATAGTAGTTATTATTGAAATCACGGACAGGGCATTTATCCTCTTGATAATTACCAATCCATGCATAAGTGTCGTTGCATAATCTATTGCCTTTATCATCAATATGAAACCACCCTGAGCCATTAATTACAGCAGCTCGGTTGTAATAAAACCCAAATACTCTTTCATAGCGTTGGTTATATAGTTCCTCTCCCTTTGTGTTAATGTGATACCATCCCCCTTCATCTTGCACAGGGGCAAATCCGGGTGCATGAAATTTGAGCGCATTAATAAATGTTTTATCAAATACTTTGTTTCCTTGGTAACTAAAGAATGTAGAGCATTCTGAAAGTTTAATTTCTTGCCAGTTCATGTGTTAATTTCCTGCTATCTTGTTTTTTAATAATTCAATTTCTTCTTTTGCTAATCCACAAGTACTAAGATAAGGAACGATGCCGCCCTGTTCCTTAATTATGTTTAATACAATATCAAGTCGTTCTTTTTTCACATCAACTTCACTCGCTAAATAGTCAGTGTATATTATTTCTTCATTTGCGCCATTAAGTAAATGTAGCATCGAAATTAGTATCCCTGTTCTATCCTTTCCTGCAAAGCAATGTATAGCTATTGCTCCGGAATTTTCATTGATTATAGCCCTAAAAGCCCTTAAATATGAATTCTTACAGCCAAGCCCGAAATATCGATATGCTATCTCTTCGTTTGTTCCAAATTGGAAATCCTTTTTAAACCATTCTGGCTGATTCCACGGATCAAGTGGGGCATGAACATAATTGAATTTTTTTAGCGACTCTTCAGAATAAGGCATTTCTTCCACCTCCCTATCTGCTCTTAAATCAATAATTGTTTTAATTTTTTCATTATTCAGTAAGTCAGCAAACTTTAAATCATTTTGAAATAATGATAACGTAGCTGTCCTGAATAAAAGCCCTCCCTTTACTTTAGGATTATGCTTTGCAATATCTCTCAAATTCCAAAAGTAATCTCTTTCATAAATCTTTTCTAATATACTTTTCACATCATTAATGCCATTATAATTAAGCTTTTCCAGAACATCATAAAAATAATTTAATAGGGTTCTCTTCTTTTTGTTTGCATCGGGTAAGAAGGAAGAGCCAGTTAACTCATAAAATCCTTTCATTTCTTCTTTATCTTCCATCCCCGGAATAAAGTATTTAGGAAGGAAATTAAATCTTTGGTCTTTGTGAAGAAAATGTCTCAATTGAACAACACAGTGCAAAGCTATATTATAAAAGAAATAAAATTTGTATCCGTCACTTCTCTTGTGACTGCTTGAACAACTTTCAAACTCAAAGATGAATTTATTTATTAAGTCACCCATATCTTTTTGTCTCTGTTCGCTTGCTCTTCCATGATCCCTAATTAATTGAGCGAGGTAAGAACCGATGTCATACAAGGATGGTACTCTTTGATAAAGAATAGTTTCTGATGGATTAGTAATTTCACTTCCTAAATAATTTCTATTTATTTCAGAAACATTTGTGCAAATGCCAATTTCAAGTTTTGGAATCGAATTGAAATACACAACTATTTTGTTACGAAGTTTAATTTCAAAAATTGATAGTATTTCTCCCCTAAACTCCTTTTCTAATTCGGATTTTAGGTGTTTTACTTCAAAATTTTCTTCAATTAATATTTGTATGTCAATGTCTGAATTGGCGTTGTACTCATTTCTTCCGAATGAGCCATAGAGCAAAGCAATTTCTACGCCTTCAACTTTTTTCCAAATATTATCTAATCGTTTTATTATATCTAATTGTTTCATGGTTTACGCATATTACAGGTTTTACAAAGACTTTGATTTTTATAGTTAGTTACAAGGTTTTGATAATTGTTTCCGGATATAATTTCTTGCAAAGTTTGATTCTGAATATTTCCAAAATCTCCTAATTTATCTCGCTCTTTGTCAGGAGCGCAACAAGGAGATATTTTTCCTGTTGCAGAAATCCAAATTTCCTTTTTCAAAAATGGGCAAGAGTAACTCTGTGGAACTTCTTTCTTTTCAATATCTTCAAGAGGATAAATGTTTTCAAGCAAAACTTTGTCACCACTTGGTCTTCTGTATTTATCAGCTACTTCAAGGGCTTCTTTTACATATCCATTCCATTTATTTATACTTGAAGAATCTGCCTTCATTGATAATTTCTTGATCTCATCAAAGTGCGCCCACAAATGATGCCCCTTTACTCGGTCAACATCAAGGTAAGCAGCCAGTTTAATAATCTCAGCCAGCTCATGCATATTATTCTGCATAAAGGTTAACTGAAAAGTAACCCGGCAGTAATTACCTCCCTCTTTATAATGCTGATTTCTAAATTCAACAAATTGCTTTACATTATTTACAGCACTTTCAAAATCAATTCCAACCATCACTTCTGCCGAAGTCTCAGCGGTTGAACCATTCCACGATATCTTAACATCGCTTGTTTGTGGCACTATAATTTTCGCCCATTCAACAACCGATTTTTTGGGAAATGTTCCATTGGTTGTTAAATTAATTTTGATTTGATTCTCTTTGGCTAAATCATAGATTCGCTCAATCCCTCTGTATAAAAGAGGTTCTCCCATCGTTGATGGAATAATTTCTTTCACTCCCAATTCTTTTGCTTGCCTAAATATTTTATCCAACCATTCAACGGGCATTCTTCTTCGTTTAACTCCTGTTTCTTTATAAAGATTGTCAATGTATTTACTAAACTGACTATGCTCTTCGCACATGGTACAGCTCAAATTACAATCTTCTGGGTTTGTATCAATTGTTATTCTCCAAAGAGAATCAGTTGATTGAGTTTTTTGTAATCCCTTGTAAATCCTTAAAAGTTCATTACAATGTTCTTTGATCTCAGGAACACTTCCATTATCCGAAAATAAATAGCCCCTTTTACCAAAGTCAACCATTGCATTCTTATTCTCAATAGCCCATTGCATTTGCTCAGAAAGGCTGTTTGAATTTCGATGAACAAATAATAACCCGTTCACTTTGTGTCCGACATATTCTGCCATCCCTCCGTAATTAGCTGTAATAACAGGGATATGACATGCTTGTGCTTCATGGATAACTAATGGAGAGTTCTCTCCCCAAATTGAAGGGACAACAATACAGTCTACTTGCGAGAATACTTCATCGGCAAGATTTTTATTTACATACTCACCTTTAAATTCAATGGGAAGTCCAATTGCCTTTGCTTTATCAACTAATTCTTTAGTTGTTCTCTGATCTTTCCATCCCCAAATTTTTAAAGATGCTTGTCCATTTAATTTCAAAAAAGCGTCAATTAATAGGTTAACGCCTTTAGCAGGTATATGCGTGCCAATGTACCCGAAAGTAAAGGAATCTGTTTCTCCTTTCTTTTCCGTTGGAGTTAAATAGTGTAATGGAAAGCCATAATCTAAAAATTGAATTTTATTTTCAGAAACCCCAAAGTGCTTAACGAATCTATCCTTCAAGTAATTTGAAGGTGCAATAAACAAATCCACTTTATCAGTAATCTCTTTTGTTTCCCTCATTCGGTTGCCAATCCAATTACTCCAAAAGAAAACATCTGCTTCTTTATTTTCTTCTTGCCCTGTGAAATATGCATTATAACAGTTTGTTGCGCATTTTGTATTCTCTTGCTTATCGCAAAGCTGTAAGTGATTAGGGTTTCCGAAATTCCTTTGTAAGAATTGCCCACGAGGACACATTAACCAAAAGTCATGAAGAGTAAATACAATTGGAATGTTTTTATCTTTTAATACATCGATAAATCCTGTTGAAAGGTGATTTAAATGCCCTACATGAGCAATATCCGGATTTATCTCATTGAGTATATTCGAAAAGACAATGTCTAATTCCTTATGCCGAAAGCCGTCCTTACCCTGCACCATATTTGCCAAATAGACTACAAGATTTTCATTAATCTGTTCTTTGCGAATTGTAAAGTCAGGCAGGTATGGATTCTCCTCTCGTGTAAAAACAAATACTTGATTTGTTTTTGCCAATTCTTCGCAGATAGATTGGCTATAAACCTCTGAACCTGCATTGTAAAGAGGAGGAAAGCCGTGAATAATTTTCAATATTTTCATTTTAGTCAGAATCAGTATTATGATGTTACAAATGTATTTTAAAGTTGTACATTTGCTTTGCATACGCAATTATAAACAATGAAATACGCAAATAAATACAAATTAAAATATTCGGAATTACTTAAAACACAACCAAAAAACCGAAAGGAAGTAATTGAAAGACTTGATAATTATCTTCAAAATCCGGGTAAGTTTTCAATATTACTATTAGGTAAACGTGGAACAGGAAAGTCTTTTTGGCTTGAAAAAATTCAAAAAAAGAATATTAAAGTTCCGCACTCATTGGAAATAATCTACATCAACTCACGATTAATAGAGCCTTCTACTACTTCTATCAATAAATTATTATCAGAATCAAATAAAAAATACCTTGTTATTGAAGATGCGGAAAGACTTTCGCATACAGTTCAAGAATTGCTTTTTGAGGCTTTATCTACTAGTAATGGAAAGTACGGAATTGGTACAAAGAAGCATGAATGCCGAATTATTTTTACATCTTCCTTTGACATTAAATACCTTAGGGACACAGAAGAATATATGCTTCATAAATTTTTCGACCGTATCTCACAGCTTGTAATTGAACTTCCTTCTTTTACAGAATCACATCGCTCAGTTTGGAATGACTTTATGGCAACTTGGGATAAAATGGAATTTGAAGAACACAACAAAACACCGGGCAAGGAATTACAAATTTGGATTGAGAAGACATCGCACTTATTTCATGGTAATTTCCGGGATCTTGACAAGATTGCAATCAATTGGCATCAATGTCGCTTAGCAGGTATTACTGAACCTGAAATTCTCAAGCGTGTTGTAAATGATTTCGATAAGTATTTTCATTTTCCGGAACATAGAGTAGATCTATCGAATGCATATTATCTTGAGGAAGGTAAAACCTATGATCAGCTCTTGAACGACTTTAAATTACAAGTAAAAAATTGGGCAAAAACAGTTTATGGAACTCTAAGAAAAGCTGAAAAAGACCTTGGAGTTAGTTATCGCACAATGGAAAGATGGTAGCGCATTAACTTATCAACAAACATCTCATGTAGTGAGATAAATTGTATATTTCGGTAAACTTCTCAGAAATGAATAGAATAAAGGAAGTACTAGAGCAAAAGGGATTAACTCAGACATGGTTATCTGGGGAATTGGGAAAGAGTTTCAATATGGTAAATTCGTATGTGCAAAACAGAAGACAGCCCAGTATCGAAGTACTTTTTGAAATTGCAAAAATATTAAAAGTGAAACCAAGTGAACTAATTAAAAACTAGAATTAATGTCAACAAAATTTTTTACAAATAGTAACGAGAAAAGTCTATTTCAAAAGTTCACAGGTATTATAAATAACATGAAGGATTTGTATGCCTTTCATGCAGTTGTTGGATATTTTAGATCATCCGGATATTTTGCGCTTCAACCCTATTTAAAAAACATCCCAAAAATCAGGATTCTTGTTGGTATTAATGTTGACCAAGCTTTTGCAGATGCCCAAAAAAGAGGTATGATGTATTTCGGGGATGAAGAAAAAAGTAAAAAGGAATTTTTAGATTGGTTTATAACAGATGTTAAAGAAGCTAAGTATAGCAAGGATGTGGAGGCTGGAATTTTGGAGTTTATTGAAGATTTAATAAATGGAAAAATTGAAATTAGAGCGCATCATTCTCACACTCTTCATGCGAAATTTTATCTTTTCTTGCCTGAAAATCACAATCCTGATACTGATGGATGGGTAATTATGGGCTCTTCAAATTTGACAGACGCAGGATTAGGAATAAAAAAAACGCCCAACTATGAATTGAATATTGCCTTGAAAGACTATGATGATGTGAATTACACAAATCAAGAGTTCGATAGACTATGGTTGGAATCAACGACTATTTTACCAGCTGATTTGCAAGGTGTGAAGCATAAAACACATATCGGACAAAATTTTACACCATATGAATTATACATAAAATTCTTAATTGAATACTTCGGGAAAAACATTGACTATGACCCTGATACTGTTGGAGATTTACCCAAAACATTTAAGAAACTCAGCTATCAGATTGATGCTGTAAACCAAGGTTTTCAGATGTTGATGGAGCATAATGGTTTTTTTCTAGCTGATGTTGTTGGTCTCGGCAAAACAGTAATTGCAACTATTATTGCTAAAAGATTTCTGATCGCAAATGGAAGTCTTAATACAAAAATTCTAGTGGTATATCCCCCAGCATTAGAAAAAAACTGGAAAACGACATTTAAACATTTTGGAATAGATCGACACACAAAGTTCATAACAAATGGTCGATTAGAAAAAATACTCGATGGAGATTTAAATTACTGGGCTAAAGAGGAATATGATTTAATTCTAGTTGATGAATCTCACCGATATAGAAATCATAAATCGTCAATGTTTGATGCATTACAAAGAATTTGTAAATCTCCAAGGACAGGTGAGGGTATTGTAAAAGGTGATAAAAAGAAGGTGATTTTAATTTCTGCAACACCACTTAATAATAGACCTAGTGATTTGTATCATCAGGTATTATTGTTTCAAGATTCCCGAAGATCAACATTGCCTCAAACTAATTTACAATCTTTTTTCGGACCGATTATTCGTGAGTATAAAGAAATAATTAGAGAAGAGAAGCCTGATTTAAATAGAATTCGGGAGTTATATAAAGAAATTCGAGAGAAAGTAATTCAACCAATTACAGTGAGGAGAACAAGAAAGGATTTAAGAAACTATCCTCAATATTTGGACGACATCAAAGCGCAAGGAATTATTTTCCCGGAAATTGCTGCACCGAGAGAGCAAATTTATGTGATGGATGCTAAACTTAGTAAGCTATTTTATCACACAATATTTTATCTTTCTGATGATGATAAAATAAATTATTACCGATATCAAGCTATTAGATTTCTTAACGAAGATTTGCAAACTGAATACTATGAACAAGCGATACTTGTTTCCAAATCTTTGGCAAGTATTATGAAAACATTAATGGTAAAAAGGCT
Organism: uncultured Flavobacteriaceae bacterium; assembly: GCA_964387075.1. Lineage (GTDB taxonomy): Bacteria > Bacteroidota > Bacteroidia > B-17B0 > Aurantibacillaceae > PALSA-968. The sequence goes on along the minus strand of CAYLVB010000011.1, from coordinate 148,133 downwards.
TGAGAGCAGCTTTGAAGCTTTTAAAACATCGTTAGGTAACATGCTAAAGGCAACCGAGAGGATGATTGACATGTTTAGTAAACAGAAAATATTTATTGCACCTGATAATGACGTAAATCTATTAATGGATAAAGGCTGGTCTGATGAAGAAATTGAAGAGGAAATTAACAGGTTGGGTGAGGAAAATCCAAGAAATAGAGTTTTTGAACCAAGTGACTTCTCCGAAGAATTTTTAATCGGCTTAAAAAAGGATCAAGAATTAATTAAAGAATTATATAACTCATGGACTAAAGTCTTAGTAGATCCAAAATTAGATTGTTTTCTGAAGTTATATAAGGAAGAATTAATTAGACCAGATTTAAATCCAACAGGGAAATTAGTTGTTTTTACTGAAAGCAAGGACACCGCTGACTATCTGAATTTGAAACTCTCTGAAGCGATTGACGCCAAAATATTAAACGTGTCTTCGAAAAACAGAAATCAAATATTCGAAACAATTCAGGAAAACTTTGATGCAAATTATCCCGGAGTTCAAAAGAATGATTATAATGTCATTATTAGTACTGATGTATTAGCGGAGGGTATTAACTTACACAGATCGAATATTATTGTTAATTACGATACTCCTTGGAATGCGTCAAGACTAATGCAACGAGTTGGTCGAGTTAATCGAATCGGAAGTACAGCTGGCGTTATTTACACTTATAACTTTTATCCTTCACAGCAGGGTGACGAAGAAATAAAATTATATAATAATGCTTTAGTTAAATTGCAGTCCTTCCACTCTGCATTTGGCGAAGACACCAAAATATTTACTCACGAAGAATTGATAGAAACATTCAAGCTTTTTGAAGAAGGAATGCCAGATGATGAAGATAAAAGATTAAAATATTTGAAATTTATTCGAGAATTTAAAGACGAAAATCCAAAAGAATTCAAAAGAATAAAGGGGTTGCCTATAAAAGCACGTACAGGAAGAAGCGCAAATGATTCCAATAAGAAAATTTTAAATAAGCGATCAATTATATTTTTAAAATCGGTCTATAAAACAGAATTCTATTTGATAGATGAAACAAATTCTGTTTACCCGTTAACTTTTTTGGATGCGGTTAATATCTTTGAAGCTGAGCCAAACGAAAAATCTTATCCGTTACCAGAAAACCATTATACACAAATACAATCGGGGTTAGATAAATTTGAAAAAGAATTCTTAGTTCAATCAGATAATTCGGTTTTAATAACAGAAAAGTCTGATGGTATTTCAGCCCAAGCAAAAAAATTTCTCAGGGACTTCAAAGTTCTTAGTAAAAATGATAAGGTTAAGGAATGTACTATTGAATTGCTAAATTGGGTAGAAAAGGGCACTTACACTCAATTACCAAATGAACTAAGAAAACTAAAGCAACAGCTAGAAAAAAAACAAATTACTTATGCTCAAACTGAAGTTTTGTTAAATTCATTGGCTTCAAAGTACAGGACTGAAAACTTAAACGATGATGAAAACGACACGACAAAAAGTGCAGCTGAGTTTTTAAAAGATATTCAACCAGAAATAGTTATTACAGAATCATTTATTGAATAATGGAAAAAAAAGAATTACAAGACATTTTAAAATCCAAGTATTCAGTTGAAAATTGGAAAATTGTTCTGAAAAATATTTTCGGAGCAAAAACATTATTTGAAAATCCTTATTTAAGAGAATCATTAAAATTTCCAAACTCAGAAATAGCAGATGAAGCTTTTGAATTAGGTAAGTTTAGCACTCAAGATGGGAGAGAAATCGGTGTGTTTGAAGTTAAGGTTAAGTCTAATGTAATTCTAGAAAGAAATCGCGTTGGATTAAGAAATTTATTAAATTCTGTATATCAAAATGTTGACGCAGCGTTAATAGTTTTCGATCAGGGAGATAAATGGAGGTTTTCGTTTGTAGCTAAAGTAAGCAAGCTTGATGATAATGGTAATTTAATAAAAGATGAGACAGAGCCTAAAAGATATACTTATGTTTTCGGAAATCCAAAGGAAACCTATCGTACAGCCGTAGATCGTTTTGTCTCTCTTAGTAATAAGCCATTGCATCTTGATGATATTCGAGAAGCCTTTTCTGTTGAAGCTTTAAACAAAGAGTTTTTTGATCGCTATAAAGAAATTTATAAAGAACTATATACATATTTAATAAAGGAAACTAAATATAGAAAACAGCTAATTAACAAAAAGGAAGAAGATATAGTAAAGCAAGAAAAGCCTATAAGAGATTTTATTAAGCTTTTAATGGGTAGGCTTGTTTTCTTAAATTTCTTGCAGAAAAAAAACTGGATGGGCGTTCCTGTTAAAGAACAAAAATGGGATAATGGAGATTTAAGATTCATGTACCATCTTTTTGAAAATTGCCCAGATAAAAACACATTTTATAGTAAGTATTTAAGGGAGTTGTTTTATAACACTTTAAATAATCCTAATAGAAAAGATTTAATCTTTACTATTGATGGCAATGAATTTCCTCTTGGTAAAGAATTTGGCAAGGTAAAAGTCCCATACTTAAACGGCGGTTTGTTTGATAGAGATCAAACATCAGATTTAGATATCGATTTCCCTGAGTACCTACTAAAAAATCTTATTTACTTTTTTGATCAATACAACTTTACAATTGATGAGAATGATCCCTACGAATATGAGATAGGTATTGATCCTGAAATGTTGGGACATATTTTCGAGAACTTACTTGAAGATAACCGTGATAAAGGGGCGTTTTACACTCCAAAGGAAATTGTACACTACATGTGTAAAGAAAGTTTAATTGAATACTTAAAAACTTATATCCTTTCAGAAACTACTCAGAATTATAATGGATCAATTCCAGATGCAACTCGGGCAATTGAAAATTTTATTCGCTTTGGTGATAAGGGTGATGAAAAAAATAAAAATAATTTTATTTCTAAGTATGCGCCTCAAATTTCAGAAGCTTTAGATAATGTTAAGGTTTGCGATCCTGCAATCGGTTCTGGTGCTTTCCCTATGGGTATTTTGCAGGAAATTTTTAATGCAAAAATGGCTTTAAATTTATCGCAAGATAGAGCTACGGTGAAAAAGAATATTATCCAACGGAGTATTTATGGGGTTGATTTAGAAAACGGTGCAGTAGATATTGCACGACTTCGTTTTTGGTTGTCTTTAGTAGTTGAAGAAGATATTCCACAACCACTACCAAATCTTGATTATAAAATCATGCAAGGGAATAGTATGTTGGAAAGATTCGATGATATTGATTTAAAGAATCTTGTAACAGCTGATGAGGAAGATTTTAAAGCTTCTACTGAACTAGATTTTGGAGACGAATTCAAAAAGGCGGAACAAGGGATGTTATCATTCAATAAAGCTGAAAAAGATAAACTCTATGTTTTAATTGATAAATATTTTGATACTGATAAATGGGAAAGTGAAACAGGATTAAAAGTCGATAAAAACGATATTAAAAGAGATATTGGCAAAATAGTAGATGATAAAATCCATGTACATGTTTTAAATGTCAAGAGACAGCTCAAGAAGGAAATTAAGAGTTTAGAAAATAAGTGGAAAAAAGTTGTAGGAGAAGACTTTAAAAAGTTAAATCAAAAATCAAAAGAGTTTAAGCATTACATAGAACTTAAAAAGAAGCTAGAACATTTGGATGATGTTGAAAATAGATTGCACGAGCAACAAAAATCAAATAGCAAACAATATTTCTTATGGCATTTATTCTTTAAGGATGTATTTGATAAGGGTGGTTTCGATATAGTAATAGGTAATCCGCCATACATTCAGTTGCAAAAAATGGGTAAAGATTGTGATGCCTTGGATCAGGCAGGATATGCGACATTTACTCGAACTGGAGATATATATTGTCTCTTTTATGAATTAGGTAATAGCATTTTAAAGAAAAATGGTGTATTAGCTTACATAACATCTAATACTTGGATGAGAACAAAATTTGGAGAATTACTTAGAAATTATTTTGCTACTAAAACCAATCCGGTTCAATTAATAAATTTTGAAGATGCTAGGATTTTTCAAACTGCTACGGTTGAGACAAACATCATACTTTTTAAAAACGAACCATATAATGGAAATCTAAAAGCAGTTGCGGTTAAAGAAGATTATCGCATTGGAAAACCGCTGTTAGATTATTTAAATACTAAACAAATTATTTTAAATGAATTGCCCAACGAAGGCTGGATTATTCTTGAAAAGCAAGATTTTACAATTAAGTCAGAGATTGAAAACAATGGTATCAAATTAAAAGATTGGGATGTTGAATTTTATCGTGGTTTTTTAACAGGCTTTAATGATGCTTTTTTCTTAACAAGAGAACAAAAGGATGACATTCTAAAAAATGAACCACATGCCTCAGCTATTATCAAACCTTTATTACGAGGGAGAAATATTAGAAAGTTTGGATATGAATTTGATGAGTTGTATGTGCTATTTATACCTTGGCATTTCCCATTAGTCGATGATGATTCAATTACAGGTGCTTCTTTAGTTGCTGAAAAGGAGTTTAAAAAACAATTCCCATATACTTTTGCTCATCTAAGTAATTTTAAGGAAGATCTCGCAAATAGAAATAAATCAGAAACTGGAATTAGATATGAATGGTATGCCTTACAAAGAGCAGCGGCTACCTATGTAAAAGAATTTGAAAAAGAGAAATTAGTTTGGCTTTCTATTTCCGACAAGCCAGCTTTTGCGCTGGATACAGATAAAATGTATGTTACAGCACCGGCATATATTTTAGCGTCACACAACGGATTCAATCGATACCTTTTAACACTTCTAAATTCGAAGGTTATGGAGTGGTATCTTGATAAAGTTTCTTCATCCACAGGTCAGGGAACAAACCAATGGAGTAAAATATTTGTTGAACAACTTCCTATTCCAATCATTACTGATGAAACTCTAAAAAACAACATAGATACATTAGCTGATTATTTAACATTTTTAAATATTAATGGTAATCCAAAAATCAATGAATTTACTGAAAACTTAAAAGCATCAATGATTTTTGAGGATATCGCTAATATGATAGCCTATGAATTATATTTCAAGTCTGAAATGGTTTCAAATGATATTGATATTATTAAACATCTTTCATTTAAATCTATAAAGGAAATACAAGACAAAAACAAAATAGCAAAAATAATTGGAGAGACATATGTCAATTTACAAGCAACTGCAAATCCTATCCGGAATAAAATAATTCAAGCGAATATAAGAAGTTCCGTTATTAAAAGAATAAATAGCACGACTCATTAGGATGGCTAAAATAAAAGAAATAAAACTTACTAATTTTAAATTCTTTCCAAAAGAGTTTCCTGCTATCAAAGTTGATAGTAAACATGTTTTGATATTTGGTGAGAATGGAAGCGGAAAATCATCTTTATTTTGGGCACTATATACACTGCTTGAATCCGCAAATAAAGAGGATGTCAATGAAATAAAAAAATATTTCGATCCATCAAAATCTGCACATTTAACAAACATCAAGTATCTACCAAAAGCTGCTGGATGGCCAGAATCGTCAATACAATTTCTATTGGATGACGCAGCAAACACTATATTTAAAACTTCAGAAGCCGGATTTGAAGCTCCTAATATTAATGATGGTAAAGAAAGCAATATAGCTTCTGATTTTATTAATTATAAGGCATTATACAGAATTCATGACTTTAAACATCAAGATGATATTGATCTTTTTTCATATTTTGACAGGGAGGTTTTTCCGTATCTTAACATTTCAACTTCAGTAAATTATTACAAAAATATAGGAGGCACTTACACTTCATTAAGCACATCAGACGCAAGTAAAATATCCAAATACATTAAAGATGGCTTAAAGAAAGACATCCCGTATGATGCAACTAGATTCAGATTCCCATATGCAAATGAAAGAAGTTACAAGGCATTTGTAATTGCTGAAGAATCTTTCAAAACTGGAATTGATCGAATAATTGAGAATTTAAATGTCATTATTCAAACTGATAAGGTGTTAAAGAATAAGTTTGATTTAGATATAGATTTTCATTTAGAATTTAGCAGAGTTAAGCCTTTTGAATATAAAGGAGGAGTCAATGGTTATTATAGACCCCCAGTTTATAAAATCTCATTTATTATAGATTCTTATTTAGGGCAAACATATTCAATACCCAAACCTCATTCGTTTTTAAATGAAGCGAAACTTACAGCAATCGGCTTATCATTGAGGTTTGCTCTTTTGAAATCACGTTTGAATACAGCCTTATTAAAAATTTTAGCATTAGATGACTTACTTATAAGTTTGGATATGAGCAACAGAGAAGTCGTGTTAAAATATTTTATTGATGACTATGGAAGAGATTATCAACTTTTTATTTTTTCGCATGATAAAAGTTTTTTTGATTTGACAAAAAGGTTGATAAATCAAAAGAAAGAAGATAAAAAATGGGTGTTTCTAGAACTGTTTGAGGATGAGAACAAGAAAGAACCTGTTATTTTACCCTCTGAAACATACTATAGCAAGGGTCTTTATCATCTAGACCACCATGACTATCCTGCAAGTGGAAATTATTTCCGGAAGGCTGCGGAAGAAATGTTTGAAAATGAATTTCCAAGAGAAGTAAAAATTGGTGATGATGGTCAACAGAGAGCCAGTCTGAAAAATTACATTGACGCTGCAATTAATTTATATAAAAGATTTGGGGAAGATTTGACCTTGCTTAATAGTTTGGATAATTATGTTTATCTGCTTTTAAATCCACTTTCGCACAGAGCAGTAGAAGAAAATATTTATAAACTGGAATTGAAAAAGGTAAAGGAATTACTTCCTAAAATTATTGATGAAGTAAGGAATAAGAAAATAAAAGAAGTAGTAGCTCAAAATTCTGATTTAATAATCTATTTTAAACAATCAGCAGATATAGAGCAAGAATATTTAATTCATAATACAAATCCCATTTATCACTTCCAAAGAGGCGCAAGTACGGTTATGTCAACTTCAAAATGCAAATCTAGTCAGAGCATTACTATAAATAAGGGAGCAAAAGGTATACCATCAAAAAATACGCATTACGATGGTAATTCTTTAGAAGAAATTCATAAAAAGATTTTTACATTTAAAGGAGTAGCTTATGATAATTCAATGATGGACAATATTTCTGTTTGGAAGAAAAATCAAAATTTAAAAATAAAACTAAGGGATCTAGTATAATTCACTAACCAAATATTTTTAGCCATGCAAATTGATATTAGAGGTAAAATAAATGAAAAGAAGTTAGCATACAGCAATACTTTGCTTCCCCTATTTGAGGCAATTGTAAACTCTATTCAGGCAATCGAAGAAGAAAGTGCAACAAAGCCTGGAATTATTGAGGTGAGTTTAGTGAGATCGAATCAAGAAAAATTGAAGCTTGATGAAAATCCAAACAATTCCCCAATTATTGATTTTTACATCAAGGATAACGGAGTAGGTTTTACAGAAACGAATTATGAATCATTTAATTTCGCCCATTCTACGTATAAAGAAAAAAGAGGTGGAAAAGGAATTGGAAGGTTTATATGGTTGAGAGCTTTTAGAAAAGCAGAAATCGAAAGTTATTTTAAAGACAATGGCGAGTGGGCTTTCAGAAAATTTAACTTTGAACCCACTAAAGATGGCATTGAACAACACAGCAAAGAAAAAATCGATTCAATTGAGGAGAGATATACCGAAGTAAAATTAAAAGGATTAAAAGAAGATTACCAAAAATGGTGTAATAATAATGCTGAGGATATTGCATTAAAAATAATAGAACACTGCTTCGTTTATTTTTTAAGAACAGACTGTCCAAGGATAATTATTAAAGATAATGAAACACAAATAATTGTTAATGATTTGTTTCATGTTTTCACAAAAGGGCAAGTAATAAACAAGAGTTTAAAAATCCGAGATGAAGAATTTGAAGTTAATTTAGTGAAACTATATAGTGGCAAGCCAGACAACAAGATTCATTATTGTGCTGACACACGAGAGGTTCAAAATGATAAAATAAGCATTGATATTCCCGAATTCGATTCTTTTATAACAGATGCAGAGGGTGAACGATTTAGTATTGCGGCATATGTTTCTGGTAAGTTTTTAGATGATAATGTGAATGAAGAAAGAACATTTATTGAGTTTTCAAAGCCGAGTGATAATGGAATAAACTACCCGAATGAAATAACTCAAAGCGAATTAAGATCTGAAGTAATTAATTTTATCAAAGAAGAATTTGGAAGTTATATAGATTCTTTATCAGAAGTTCGATTTGAAAAAGTAAAACGGTTTGTTCAAGAGCATCCGAGATATAGGCAATTAATAAAGTATAAACGTGAAGAATTAAAACATGTTCCTACAAATATTTCTGATGAAAAGTTAGAAATTGAGCTTTTTAAAATTCAACAAAAACTTGATCTTGAAGTTAAGACTGAAGCAAATGAAATATTAAAATTTGTTGATAATATAGAAGACAAGGAAAATTTCCAAAAGAAGTACTCTGAGTTTTATGATAAAATAATTGAGGTAGGAAATTCTAAACTATCTGAATACATTTTTCACAGAAAATTAGTTCTTGAGTTATTAGAAAAGCACATAAAACCAGATAAGGATGGAAAATTTGCAAAAGAGAATGCAATTCATAAATTAATATTTCCTTTGAAAAAACTTTCGGATGACGTTGGTTTTGAAGATCATAATTTATGGGTTATTGATGAAAGATTATCTTATCATAAATATTTGGCTTCCGACAAATCCTTTAAAGAAATTAAAGAGCTCAAATCAGTTTCTGCCGATAGACCAGATCTTATTGTTTTTAATAAGCCATTTGCATTTACTGGAGACGCTAAACCATATACCTCAGTTGTTGTTATAGAATTTAAAAGACCTATGCGAGATGACTATTCTGAAAAAGAGAACCCAATAACTCAAGTAAATCGTTATGCCGGAGAAATCTCCGAAAACAACGTGTTGGATAAAGACAACCGACCTTTAGATACTCGACCAAATACACCGATATATGCTTACATAGTTTGTGATTTAACCAAGAACCTTAGAAAATTCGCAAAAGATGCTGGCTATAAACCTCTTCCAGATAATGATGGATTTTTTGCCTTCAACGATAACTACAATTTATACGTTGAAATAATCAGTTTTGACAAATTAGTGCGAGATGCTAAACAAAGAAACAAAGTCTTGTTTGACAAATTAAACTTACCTTCCAGTTAACAACCTATTGAATACCAATATATTATGTATTTAATGAAATAATTCGTGCAATTTATTTTGCAAATATACAGAATTATTATACTTTTGATATGCAGTCGAACAGAAAGTATAAGAAAGATGAATACTCCGAAATTGAATCCAAAAATGTTAACAGTTGCTCGTGAAAGCAGAGGTTTAAACCAAGCAGAACTTGCAGAAAAAGTGAACCTATCAGCTTCTAATATTAGCCGGATGGAGCAAGATTTTATTGAGATAACACCTTCTAATTTTAATTCAATTGTTGGAGTTTTAAATTACCCGGAGGAGTTCTTTTATCAAGAAGGAGAAACATTGCCTTCTGCCCTTGCGTTACGCAAACGTAATATTGTAGCGCAGAAGATTATGGTTCCTATCGAAGCACAAGTAAACATCTATCGTTTAAACGTAGAAAAGCTTATTAAAGCAATTAATTATCCTGAGATTAGTTTACCTGTATTAGATATTGAAAAGTTAGGTTCGCCCACGGAGGCTGCACGAAAGCTTCGCAAACTTTGGAAGATTGAAAAGGGTGTCATAAATAATCTCACACAGGTATTAGAGGACAACGGTTTATTTGTAATAAACTTTGATTTTAACACCGATCGTGTAGATGGAATGAGCATTTTAGCAAATGGAAAATTCCCGATTATCTTTTCCAACAAAAGAAGTTTAGGTGATCGTCAGCGATTCACCTTGGCTTATGAATTGGGACATTTAGTAATGCATCTACAAACCAATCCTTCTTTTACAAGAGACATCAGCCACGAAGCAAATGAGTTTGCAGCTGAGTTTCTAATGCCGGAAAAAGATATTAAAGGAGATTTTAAAGATGGTGTGAATTTAAATGTATTAGCGGATTTAAAACGCAAATGGAAGCTATCCATGCAAGCTTTGTTATATAGGGCAAATGACATCGATGTTATTACTGATAATCAAAAAAGGTATTTGATTAATCTTTTTAACTCCATGAATATTCGTAGACGAGAGCCTGCGGAGTTGGATGTACAAAGAGAAAATCCAATGAAGTTGAGAGACATGATTACCAATTACAAAAACAAACAAAAATTAAATGTAAAGCAACTCGCTTTGTTTTTCAATTCAAATGAAGAAGAGTTTTTGAGTAAATATTCGTAGGTAAAAAAGTATTAATTTTTAGAGAGACAGAGAGATGAGCATCACGACAGACAAATTTGAACTGAAGGCTTCCACAAAGAAAGAGATGGCAGCAATTTACGGTGTTTCCGTAAGAACTTTTAACAGTTGGATAAAACCATTTGAAGAAAAAGTTGGAGAAAAGAGAGGTCGCTATTATACAGTGAACCAAGTTGTAATTATAATTGAGGTATTAGGTTTACCCGGAGTAATGCACTAACAGTTTTCGTTTTATTTCTTGAAATTTATTTGTGATTGGTGACCTAAATGGTCACCTTTTATTTTTTACATAATCCCTTCGAAGTCACACCGGAATAAATCCCCAATAGACCCCATAAATCCCCCGAATAAATGCGAAAGCATCATAAACATCCCGGAATCACACCGGAATAATCCCCGATAAATCCCCGAATATTCTCAGAACAAATCTTCTTAAAATTTCTGAAAGCATCTCAATAAGGCTTTCAAAAAATTGCACTTAGAAGCACTTAGCTACACATAAGTGCGCATACATTCACTTAGGTGCGCATCACTTTAAAATTTTGCTATCATCTTCAAAAAATCGCTATCGTCTTTAATTTTTTGCGTTTAGATGCGTATTTGGGAAAGTGCCCAAAACCGCTGCTGCACCTTTGTATCGTCAAAAGCAAACGACTCAAAATTGTAATCAATAAAAACTAAATAAAATGACAGCAGTTAGAAAAATCAGAACAGGAACACCACATTTAAGAGTAATAAAAGGTGGTAAATCAAATCCAAAAAACAACACAATTGAGAACACTTGGATTTTTATTCACGCAGCATTATGGTGTAATAACGAGTTTACTAATAAAGAAGAAACTCAGTTTCAAAATCTAATCGCAGAGCATTATAACACTTTTAAAAATCCTACAAGAGTATTTGAAGAGATTATTGAGCGTGTGTGTTTAGCGAAACGCTATGTAAACAGAAAACGTGGTCGTTATTTATCAAAACCTATTGATTGGTTAAACCTCAATTATCACAAAGGCTTAGCAGGTACAGAAGGATGGTATCAAGAAGTTTGTTTGCAACGCATTTCTGTTCCTGAATACAATAAAGGAATAACACTACTTGCAAAATCAATTACCAAATACCTGCAAGAGCCAACAATTAAAACCATTGTAACAGTTCGCAAAAAACTCATTGCACAAAAGCAATTTGATCTTCTTCAAATGTTCAACAACGCAGTAATCAATTTTCAAATCAATAATTAAAAAAAGAAACAATGTCAAAAGTAGAAGTAAAATCAATCGAAATAAGACCATATATGCCGGGCGAATTGGCGAAGCTTTATAAAGTGAGTCACCCGACAATCCTAAGATGGATCAAAGGAATTGGAGACAAGCTTGGTAAACGTGATGGTCAATACTATTCAGTAAAGCAAGTAGAGATAATTTTTGAAGAATTAGGATTACCAAAGACACTCTATTTCTAAAAACAAATCGAAACGTCATAAAACATCTCAAAACGATTTGATACATGCGCCAAAATGAGGAAAGCGACTCAGACAACCGCTGCAACTTTGTACCGTGATGGATGAATTACTAACTAAAAAAGAAAACGAAATGTCAGAAATTAAACACAATGCCGGAACACCGGATGGAACAGGAAACATGCTACTTACAGCGAGCATCCTATTTGCAAACATTGACTACTCCAGTTTATTGGACTATGCGATTAAAGCAATTGTAGGTGGAGCAATTTGGATGGCATTTAAAGTAGGCGGAGAATATTTCAGCGACAAAATCAGAAAGAAGTAAATGGCAAGCATTAAAAAAATACTGTTAGGCTTAGGCATAGGAGGAGGCATGGTGGCAGGTGGAATGTATCTGTGGAGATTGAATAAGACCTCGATTAACTTGGAGATAGTTCCAACGGTTAAGCTGCACAAGTTGGATTTGCAAGGAGTGGTGTTGAGAATAGATGTGCAGTTGAAAAATCCAACTCGCACGGGTTTAAAACTCAAGTTCCCTTTTATCAAATTATTGATTAAGGGAAGCAGCATCGGAAGTTCGCAAGCAGTCAATCAAGACATAGCGATACCTGCATTCGGTGAGGCAAAGTTCGAAGCGATAATGATTCGCATTCCAATGTTCAGCCTCCTCTCTACTGCCAAAGGCTTATTACAAGCGGTACAGCAAGGCGAAGCATTTAAGATTGGTGTTACTACCATGACAACAATTGATTTAGGTTGGAAGAAAATTCCTTTTGAAAAAACAGATGAAGTACAATTAATCGGAGCGCAAAATGGAAGCAACTAAAAAAAGAAAAATAAGAAGCGGAGAAGAGTTCGACCATTTATTTCCAAAGCCATTGTTCCTTGATCCAACAATTAAAAAAGGTGCAACAGTAGATGACACGGTTCGATTCATTCCACAAGTAGTGAGAGAAACTTTGTTTCAAACTGCAAAGTTAGCTCCACTTCTAAAAGGAAAAAACGTGTATGAAACCTGCAAGAACATTTGGGATTTTGTATACAACCACATCGCCTATAAAAAAGATGCAAATGGTAAAGAACAAATCAGAAGTCCGGCAAGAGGCTGGCACGATAGGTTTCATGGGATAGATTGCGATTGTTACACGGTGTTTATCAGCAGCATATTGAGCAACTTAAAAATAAAGCACAAACTGCGAATCACAAAATACAAGCAAGATCACTTTCAGCACATCTATCCAATCGTGCCAACAACAGGAGGAAATTACATCACGGTCGATTGTGTGGTAGACCGATTCAATTATGAAGAACCATACTCAGAAAAACAAGATACAACTATGGAATTAGAATATTTAAATGGCGTACCCAGCACAAACAATGTAGATGTGCAAGACCTAATGGGTTGGGAAGAATTAGAAGGAGGCGACTTAGGTAAACTCTTCAAAAGAAAATCAGGAGGCGAAGGTGGCGGTGCGAAAAAAGGAATTTTCAAAAAGCTAAGCCAACCACCAGGAAGCGATGGTGGAAAGAAAGGTGGTAAACTAAAAAACTTTATTCATAAAGCACTTCATGTTACCAACCGGATAAATCCTGCAACTGCTTTAATCCGATCAGGAGTTTTAATCAGCATGAAACTCAATCTCTTCAAAGTAGCTCAACGATTAAAGTTCGCATATCTAACAGACGAGCAAGCGAGACAGAAAGAAGTTGATATGAGCAAGTTCGACCGATTAAAAAAAGTAAAAGAAAAGTTAGAGAAGATTTTTTACGATGCCGGTGGTAAGCCTGAAAATTTAAAGAAGGCTATCCTCACAGGCAAGGGAAATAAAAATCATGAAGTAAGCGGTTTAGGATATATCGTGGATGACATGAGTGGTCTTGATGAAACTTCTTCAATGAGCGATTTACTTGGTACTGAAGTTTTCTACGATGAAGGATTTAACGGATTAGGAGAACTTGGTTCAGCAACTGCAACTGCTGCTTCAATAACAGCAGCAACAGGAATCATCGGAGCAATTGCAGGATTACTAAAAGGAATCGGAAATATCTTCCCTAAGAAAAAGAAAGAAGGACAAGACTTTGAAAATACCGAATCGCAAGCAGGAGATGGAACAACAGCAGAAGAAGTATCGCAAGGTGCAGCAAATGTAAAAATCACAAACAGCGATACAGGAGAATCTACCACCACCACAAGCAGTTCAGGAGGCGGTGGAGAATCGGGATCAGAGTCCGGTGGTTCAGGAGGAGATGGCGGAGGAAGTGGCGATGGATCAAAAGCGATGATGCGAAGCGCAAGCACGACAGACAGCGGTGGCGATTCAGGATCAGGTACAGGTGGAGATAAGCCTGCCGGATTTTGGGAGAAAAATAAAAAGTGGTTAAAACCAACAGCGATAGGTGTTACAGGATTAGGCTTATTATTTCTCGGATACAAAATGATGAACAAGCCAAAGCCACCTGCACCAACACCTGCCGTATCAGGACAACTCAAGGGATTACAATCACGAAAGAAAAAGAAAGGAGGAAATAAAGGCAAGAAGAAAAAGCAAGCAGTAGCATACATGTAAAAAAAGAAAAACGATTAAATAAAAAAGAAAATGACAAAGAGAAAAAACAGTTATCAGAAAGCAGCACTTAAAAAATCACTTAGTGGTACTGGCGATGCAAGCACAGGAGCGAAAGTGAAAGACGCTGCAACTGAGTTGGGAAAAGACATCGTAATCGGAGTAATCGGAGGCGGAGTTGCAGGAGCTGTGTTAGGAAGATTGTCTTTCGTTGTTGGAGCAGCTGTTACAGGAGTTGGTCATTTTGCGAAAAACCGAATTGCATCAGCACTTGGTTTAGGAATGATGGCTTCAGGCACTTATCAAACTATGTCCGGCATGAGTGGAAAACCCACTTCAGGATTAGATGGTGTGAAAGAGCGATTAATGGCTTTAAAGGACGACATGAAGAAGAGAATTTTTCTTGACAAAGTTTTGAAAGCAAAAGAAAAGAAAGAAGAGAAAACCGAAGAAGGTACAAACGGACTTGGTCAAGTACAATACTTCACTTACCCAAACACAGAGGACTCAATGGGCGCAGTTGAAATGAATGAGTTGGATAAAATCCAACAACAAATTCAAGCAAGTGCAATGAAGTACAATCAAGTTAATGGGATTGAAGTAGATCTCTTAAGCGGTGAAGAAGACATGGGCGAAGTAGAACCATCAGAAAAAATCTACTAAACAAAAATCAAACATCCATCACACAAATAAATCAAAAGTTAAATTTTAAAAAACAAAAATTATGTTAGAACTATTAGACGGAATTGAAGAGTACAATAATGCAGGAGCGTTATTAGGATTAGAAGGTGCAGAAAGTGAAGAACTGTTAGGTGCGCTTCGTAGAATGAACCCAATTGCTCGCCAACGCACCATTAACAAGTTGGCAAATCCGGGAGCAGGAAGTAAAGGTTCTCGTGCAGAAATGGAGAAACATTTCCGTGAGTTACCTGCGCACATCAAAAGCGCATTAGCAAAAGGAGAATTGCGCTTGGCTGATACCATTGTGTATTCAATCAAACCTGTGAATTCAAAAACCATCAAGTTATTTGAAACTCAGGATGTGAAAGAAGTTGGCTTGCGTAATATCAGTAACGCAAAATTACCAAAGAACCAAGCCTTATTGGTAAGCGGAATTGTGTTGTTGGCATCTATCCCTGAAAATGCAACTGCTGATAAAGTAATGGGATCGAAGTTTATTCAGTTGGAAGATTTCCCTGCAATCGCAAACGGAGAGTTCAGCTTGAAAGCAAACAAGAAGATCATCATTCCTGAAACAAGTGTTGCTGCATTCAAAACATCCAATATGCATAGCGTTCCATTAGGATATTACAAGTTGGCGAATCCACGCTTGATTCACGATGACATCTTGTTAGAGTTCACAGTTGAGTTAGGCTCAATGGAAGGACTTGATCCAAAAACCCAATTGTATGTTGGTTTACACGGAACTATTACAACTCCTTAATCAATAACCTAATAAGTCGGGAGAGCAATCTCCCGGCTTTTAAAAAAGCAATACCATGTTAAAAGCAACGAAAAAAAGATTTGATATAAAAATTCTTGTGGCAAACTCAACGGTGAGTGAAACCTTTGAATTGGAGAAGAACATTGTGAAAGTGCATGGGGTGTTGGTTACATCGGATAAGGACGATCTATTGTATTACAGAGGAACTCAGAAGATTGAAATAAACAAAGAAGAGTTCTTTCCTGATAACTACGAAAGCAAATTGTTAATGTCAGGTATCAATGTAGCACCGAAACAACGCTACTACGATTTGGGTGGTGTTGCACCCGGCAATGGCAGAGTTCAAATCTCTTACAAAGATTTGGATGATGGCAGAACGGTGTTCACGCCCTACCGAGTGAGTTTGTATTTAGACTGTGAAATGGAGGATGAGTTATGATGAAAGAAGGAGTGATAATTAAAACGATAAGTATTAAACGACAAGGCGAACGGAAACACTTTCAAATCAGGCTTCCCAAGGACACCAAGTTTATTATCGGAGTTGAATACGGAGGAAGATTGATAAGCAGAACGGAAGGTACTGTTGAAGTACGTGCGCCAAAAGCTAAAACAGATGCGATGGTAATTGAAGCAACTCATTCAACTGTTGAATCAGGTGCAGTAAGAGATGATAAACCAAAAGCACTTTTCAAAAGAAACCAATTAGTAGGTGAGTTGAAACTGCAAAGTTGTGAAGAGGCGAATTGGTTTTATGCGGCAGATGTTTTTGTAAACGATGCCAACTTGAATTGGGGAGATTTTTCTCAAGCAGGTTTTCAGGTAAATGATTTCACTCATGGCAATAAAAGAACAGAAGAAATTGTGAAGGTAGATGCGGAGTCAACAATCATTAACGGATGGTATTTAGATGCCTTGGGTAAGACGCTAAAGGTGGATATCAACTACGAGATTAAAGTTTATATATGGATTAATGTGGGGGAATAGAAAATGACAATAAATCTTGCCTTAGAATACATCCCACGAAGGATGCAGGAATTAGGATACAAGTCAGATTACTTTATCCGCTTCCGACACTTGGTGTTACAACCAAATGAAGAGCTGACCATTGATGCACACACTCAATTCTATTACCTCGTTGAAGAAGCGCAGAATGTAAGAGTTGAAAGTGAAACAGGAATATTCGATTTGAGCGAAAGTGCCACCAATGAAATGCAATATGAACATCAAAGTAAAATACAGATCACTAATTATTTATCCGGAATCAATCATTTAAGATTCATTCAAGTAATACCCAAAAACAAAACAACAATTAAAAAGTAAAAGTAATGCAACATACCAATCCATATAACGATGTGAAGCTTTCCCAATTTAAAATGTGGCTTCACGACATGGTCGACAAAGGCGAAGGGAAATATATTGAAGTGTACGTTGACGATGTAAAAGTTGTGCCTCGCACCAATAGAATTGAATCCATCGATGACCACAAGGTTTATCTTGACGACTCGACTGAAACAGTAAAAGTTTTCACTTACAATACTGAAAATTCAAACCGTTATCAGCAGTTCACTTTTTTCATCGAAAAAAAGAAACCAATTGAACACCCTGTTCAAAATCAAACATCACAAGTTCAACAACCACAAGGGCTTTCCGGTATTGAATTAGAAAACAAAATCAATCAATCCTTGGCACAGGAGCGTGAGCGTTGGCAAAATGATTTGATGAAACGTGACTATGAAACTTGTCAAAAGAAACTTACCGAAGCAGAAGACTACATCGAAGAGTTGGAAGAAAAACTCAATGTGTATAAAAGTAAAAAGCTGCATTTAGGTGATGTTAACCTTGGCGAAGTTGCCTCTATTGTTTTAGAGGGAATGGTTAAACGAAACCCACATTGGGTTGCCAAATTACCCGGTGGAGATGCGCTTGCAGGATTGATTGCAAAGGAAGCTACAGAAAATGGAACAGCAGAAGTAATTGAAAGTGAAGTTGTGTTTAAAAAGAAAACACCTGTTGAAGATGGCATGTCTGAAGAGATGAAAGCACAACTTGGATTCTTAAAACAATTAGAGTCGCACTTCAATCAAGAACAACTTGATAAAATAATGCTCATCCTACAATCCTTTGTTGAAGAGCCAAAGAACATCGAAACAGTATTTGAACTATTAGAAATAAAAACAGAAAATGAAAAAGTTTAGTTATGAAATAACCATTGAAGCGACTACTGAAGCAGAAGCCGATTCAAAAATGAAAGCGTTAACCACGATTGCAAAGAAGTTAAACACTAAGGAAATAGTGAAGCTTGCTGACATCGTACAAAACGATCCTGTAAAAACCGCATTAGCAAAAAAAGCATTAGGAGTTTAAAATGAAAAAGAATACCACCAAAGATGATTTAACCTTGAAAGAGAAACTTCTCTATTCCCTTATCGGAATTGGGATTGTGGGCGGTGGTATTTTCTTTGGGAGAAAACTTGTTTTAAAAGGAGTCGCCAATCGTGAAGAGAAGAAATCTTTTGAAGATGGTACACCTGCAACCTTCGCCAAGCAAATTAAAATGGCGTTTGACAATGATGGTTGGTGGGGAACAGATACCGAGAAGTTAAGAAGCACGTTAAGGGAGATCCCAAGTAAACAAGTTTTTCTCAAAGTTCAGGAGTCCTATAAAAAACTCTACAACTCAAATATGATAACGGACATGAGTGATGAGTTGCAAACAACCGAGTACAATGAGATGCTTCAAATAATTGCACAGAAGCCGGATAAAAAGGGCGGTAAGCCTTCAAGTCCAACTTTAGTGTATGATGGGTGGGCAAAGCGTTTAAAAGCAGCCTTTGATAAAGAATACGGTTTTATACCGGGAACAGATGAAGAAGCGATCAAAGCAGTTTTTAATGAAATGCCAACTCAAAAAGCATTTATCATGACCGGAATAGTTTACAAGAAACTATATGCAACAGACATGATGACTGATTTGAAAAGCGAGTTAGAGATGTGGGAATACAATGATTACTTGAAAATAATACTATCAAAACCAAAGGGATAATGGAAAGCAAAACACAAAATAAAAGAAAAATAATCCTGATCGGACTGAGTGTATTAGGAACAGGTGTCGCTGGCTTCTTGGGATGGAACTACTGGAAAAAGAAGAAAGCGAATCAGGAAGAAGATACAACCTCCTTTACAGAAACTGCAAGCGTAAATACTGCGCCTGCAAGAAACGACAGCTTCCCTTTAAAAAGAGGGAGCAAAGGAAACAGAGTAACACAACTTCAAAATGCCTTAGTTAAAAAATACGGAGCAAGCATCCTTCCAAAATACGGAGTAGATGGAATGTTCGGGAAAGAGGTTGAAGCAGCATTAGTGAGGGCTAAGTTGCCGACATCAATTAACGAATCCACCTATAACTCCTTTGTTGGTGCAAGCGGATTTGCCGGAATCATAAAACATGGAGATGAGATCGTTTCGATTGTTGAAACAGAAATCTATAAATCCAAAGGCAACTTTAAATTGAAAGTACCAAAGCACATTGTGCTTGGCGAGAAGGAGTTTACACATCAAGGTTGGATTTACTTTATTCCTAAGAATAGCACAGAGCTTTTCAGGGTTAAAAAAGAACAAGTAAAATCCTTTAAAGAATTTAAAAATGAAAAATCTTAGAAACATTAAATATATCGTGGTGCATTGTACCGCAACGCCACCAACAACTACAGTTGAATCCATTAAACGCTATTGGAAAGAGCAGCGTGGTTGGGGTGACATACCGGGCTACCATTACTTAATCCAGCGACAAGGGAATTTAATTCAGTTGTTAGATGAAAGCAAAAACAGCTATGGCGTATATGCTCACAATTCAAATTGCATTAGCATTGCCTACATCGGTGGAATTGATAAGGATGGCAAACCACAAGACAACAGAACAGATGCACAAAAGCATTCCATGTTTGATTTGATTGTTTCTCTAACTGAGAAATATCCAAATGCACAAGTGTTGGGACATCGTGATTTTGCAGGAGTGAAAAAAGCCTGCCCTTGTTTCGATGTGAAGAAGTGGTTAAGTGAGTATGAACCCGATTTAGGAAACGCTGCATAATGTTGCTATCGAAGATCAAAGGAATTCTACGAAGCAAAGGATATGAACTCTACACAAAACCGAATCAATTAAACATAGTTGGGATCAGATCACCGAATACAATCCCTAACCGTTTTGATGATGAGATTCATGTCTTTTACAAAGTAGCCCCATTAAAGTGGCATTACCATGTTTACAAGGTAACAACCGATCCGGGTACATTTTGGTTGCGTAATCCAATGCAGCCTCAAGGTACAGCCATCTTAGCTCAAGGGCAATACAAGGGTGCTTATAGAATCGGAATGCATCAAGGGAAGTACAAAGCATTGGTTCAATCAAAACCAATAACTGTAATACGAGATTACGACAGAGATGCAAAACTTGATTTTAAAAATGGCACAAAGAGCAAAGGGATGTATGGGATTAATATTCACCGTGCAAGTTTGAATGGGATCACTAAGCAAGTAGATAAATACTCAGCCGGATGTCAAGTGTTTTCAAACATCAATGAGTTCAAGGAATTCTTGAGTTTGTGTGAAAAGCACATGAGTTTATACGGTAACAGTTTTACATATACGCTGATTGATTTTAGAGCGGTAAAGCGACAAACTTTTAAACGTTGGGCTATCGGAACGGTAACTGTAGCATTAGGTTTAACAGCCTTGTGGGGAATTCTAAAAAGGAAAAAGAAAAAACAAAAATGAAAAATCGATTCATAACAGCTTTAGCACAATTGCTAAAAGACAAAAATGGTAATACCAGTCTGCGTGAAGTAGTAACAGTCTTGTTTGTGATTGTGTTGCTCGTGAGTTGGATTGCAGATCAGTTCTTTGAATTACAAATGCCCGAACACATGTTTTATGGCTTTATAAGCCTTGTGGGAGCAGGTTGCTTCGGGTACTCGATTGAAAAAAAACAAGTGTAAAATTTAAAAACTAATAAATATGAAACAGTTATTTTCCGCCTTTATCATAGGCATCATAGTTTGTTTCATCGCTGTAAAAAGCTGCGATGACAAACCAAAACAGGTAAATGTAAAAGAAATCAAAAAGGAGATTAAAACCTCCGGCAAATTAGCAGAAACGGTTAATCACGAATACGAAAAAGCAAAACAAGAGTTCTCCAAAGTTGCCGATTCTTTGAAAACTGAAAACCAAAAGCTAAATGTGAAACTGCAAGTAACAAGAGCGTTATTGAAGAAGCAGCAAACAGTAGTTGTAAGCAACATCCCTTGTGACACATTACGAAAGGAAGTTATAGTGCTGAACGATTTATGTAATGCTCAAGATAGTTTATGCAGCGTTTCCATTAGTTCGCTCAATCAAGCGGTTGCAGTCAGGGATTCACAAATTGTAATGTGTAACAGGAGTTATCAATCCATGTTCGACATACAAAAAGAAAATCAGCAAAGACAAATGCAATTAGCAGAAGAGTTGAATACAGCTTACAAGGCAAACAGAAAGAAGCGTTTTGAAAACAAAATGCTCACCTATGGGCTAATGATAATGTCGGGAATAACTACAACACTATTTATTAAATCACAGCAATAATGATAAAAGAGAAAACTATCGTTTCAACCACCACACTTGCAGCCTCTCTACTGATGTACTTCTATGCGAGAACCGCACAGAAAGACGCAGTTCCCTATGTGATGATTGGTGGTTTTATGGGAGCGGTCATCGGAGAGAGCATTGTTGAATATATAAACAAAAATAAAAAAGACTAAGTATGGCAACTATTATTGAAAATAACGGAGGTAGTATTAAGATTACAGAGAATGGTGCATCACGTTTTGTTCTGAAGTATCAGGTGCGTGAAGTGGAAATCGTAAGAGATACCATTATCAAAATTGACATCGGACAAGGTGCGTTAAACAACATCTTTATCGATCAAGCAGATGTTACTGCTCCAGCAATTACAACAGTTGAAGAGTTAAGAGATCAAATCATTGGAATGCTACAAACCAATGTAACAGGAACTGCAACCGAAGCCAAACAAACTGAAGAGATTAACGAGATTAAAAATCTTCAGGCTGTGGTTGGGAACTTGCAAGCGAAAGTAAATTCATTAGATGACAAAACATTCTTTCAGCCTAAGTTGGTTGATGAGAGTAATGCCAATGTCGTTTATAATGGATTCGCAGTACCGGGAACAGCAGTTGATGCGCCTGTATGGGCTATTCAGAAAGTAACCAAAACGAATGGTGTTTATTCCTACCAATGGGCAGGAGGTAACAGAAACTTCGACAAAATTTGGAACAACAGAAAAGCATTAATCTATAGCTAAAATCTAAGAGCCTCTTTCGGGAGGCTCTTTATTCTTTTTAAAATGAAAACACCAATAACATACTACGGAGGGAAACAAACCCTATTAAAATACCTACTCCCTTTGATTCCGCAGCACAGATTGTACTGCGAACCGTTCTTTGGTGGTGGTGCAGTATTTTTTGCTAAACCGAAATCGGAAGTAGAAGTAATTAATGATATCAATAATGAAGTCATTAATTTTTTCAAAGTAATTAAAACGAAGTTCCCTGAACTTCAAAAAGAAATTCAATCAACCTTACACAGTCGTGAACTTTATAAAAGAGCGATGGAGATTTATAATAACCCCACAAAGTATTCAGATGTGAAACGTGCATGGGCATTATGGACAGCAACCAATCAAGGTTTCGCTGGCATGATAGGCTCTTGGGGTTTTGGTAAGGATGATTCAAAAGAAGCAGCACTCGCCAATAAAAGAGATGCTTTTACAAAAGAGTATGAACAACGACTCACAAAAGTGCAAGTCGAAAATAATAGTGCAATCAAAGTAATAAACAGATGCGATGACAAAGAAACATTTATCTATGCAGACCCTCCGTACATTGGTTCGGATCAAGGTCATTATAAAGGTTATTCGGAAGACGATTACCGAGAACTTCTCAATGCGCTTTCCAAGGTAAAAGGAAAGTTCTTGTTGAGTTCTTATCCTTCAAAAATTCTAACCACTTACATCAATAAGTACAAGTGGAAAGTTCAAAAGGTTACAAAAAGCGTTGCAGTAACAAAACACACCGATAAAGTAAAAACGGAAATGATCGTTATGAACTACGATCCTGCAAAAGCAAAATCTTTTATACACACATTGAGTTTGAAGGAAAAGAAGGACTTGCAAAGTTTAACGAGACAATTAATGCAATTAAAATTTAAAGCAAAATGAGAATAACAACCAAGAATTATTTTAAAGCCATTAGTGAAGTTGGTTTTGAGAATCTGCCGGAGGTGCTTAAAAAATCTCACTTGGTGATTGAAGAGAAAACTAACAAAGGCAGCGATTGGGGCATTTATGAAAATGATCCCGAGGCAAAAAAAGTATTTGATTTGACGTTTGAAAAACTATTTGAATTTATTGATAAGAAGGAAGGGTTATCCGGCATGGAAAATATTGAAGCAAAAGAAACAATGAAACAAGAATCTACATTGTCGGAAAAGTTCATTAAACGATTTTTATTACTAAATGGTAAAATGCTTCAGAAAAAAGAAATTGAGGGATTTCTAAATGAAGTACAAAATGCAATTAAGGAAAAAGAAATCACGAAGGACTCGGTATTATCGAAAGAGATTCTATTGATTCAGAGTAAGCTTTTGGCAACAGTCAATAATATGGGTAGAAGCGTGAAGGTTGAATTAGCTGCTGATACAAAACGAAAGCTTCAATTAGCATTGAACAAACTGAAAATAAAACCCAAGCTACTGAAACCAAAGAAGTGCAATTTAAATGGTGTTGTAGAACTCCAAGAAGTGAAGCCGAAACAAAATTTGATGAACAGTATTGACTTTGCGAACCTTCATTTTAATTCAATTGGTTTCTCCGGCAAATGGTTAAATCTGATCGGAGATCCGAGTCCAGGATTTACAGCGATGGTTTTTGGAAAACCTAAAATGGGTAAATCTTATTTATGTGTTGACTTTGCAGGTTACTTGGCTCGTAACCACGGAGCAGTTCTTTATGTTGCTAATGAGGAGAAGTTGGATGCCACACTTCAAATGAAACTTAACGACAAAGATGTTAAGCATGAGAATTTATTTGTAAGCGATTACTTGCCGGAAGATTTAAGCAAGTTTCAATTTATCATTTTGGATAGCGTAAATAAACTTGGACTGAGTCCACAAGACTTGGAAAATCTTAAACGTAAAAATCCGGGCAAGTCGTTCATTTTTATTTTTCAAACAACTAAAGATGGAAAGTTCAAAGGAGCAAATTCATATCAGCACGATGTAGATGTAGTTATTGAAGTACCGGAAAGAGGTCGAGCCACACAGTTCGGGAGATTTAATCAAGGCGGAGAGATGAACATCTTTGAAGATTCGCCTGTTGGAGAAGTGGAAGAATTAAATGGTGTCAGAAAGAGCAGAAAGAACTTGGAAGTTCCAAAGAAAGTATCGAACGTAGACACCATGAAAAAGAAGCAAAAACAAGAAGTGGACTGGACAGAGCCAAAGCATCTGAACCATTCCGATTGGCGTGATTTAAAATTGGTTAAGAAATATTACGATGAAGGTGACTTCAAACAAGCCATGAATTATGCCTCAAGATTAGAGACCATTGTTCGAGAAGAAATTCCATCGAAAATTTGGGTGGAGATCGGTGGCGAGTTAACGCAAACCGGAAAAGATCGAATGATGTCGAAGGATTATGAGAACCGGGCTGACGACATTAACCCAAGGTTTATTTTTAGCCTAACAGCGACCGCTTTATTGGTGGAGGCTCTGAGGGGAGACTTCGATTTAAAGCAGCTTATAAGGCGAGAACTAGCCAATCGTGGGCTAAATACAGAGGGCAATTGGGTTGGCTTTGAAAAGGCTGCCCAAATCCACAAGATTAAAAAATAGGAGGTATTAATCGCTTGCATTTTAGCGGAGAAAATCTCCGCTTTTGGTCGTTCTTTGATTTACTGGAATAAAGTCAAAATTGGCTGTTGGAAATCTGTACAAAATATTAAAATCAAATCCATTGATTAACTGTATTTTTGAGTAGAATAAATTCTCTTAAATCTTCTATTTATACATGCAAAAAATTATTTTAGTATTAATAATTGGTCTATTTCCTTCAATCTTATTTTCTCAAACGAAACTAAGCAAGAAAGTAACATCAGATGTGGTTAATAATGTTATTCAGTTATTGAATGATAATTATGTTTACCCAGACACAGCATTAAAAATGGGAAATTTTCTTGCCAAACAGTTAAAGAGTGGAGCGTATGCTAATGTAACCAAACTGCAAGACCTTTCAGATTTAATAAATAGAGACTTAAACACCGTGCATCATGACGGTCATCTTCAATTGCAGTATAATCCGCAATTAGCAGCAGATTTTTCTAATCAAGTTGAGAATACGACAACCAATATTGATCCATTAAAAAAAATCAGGGATGTGAATTTCGGGCTAAACAAAGTGGAGAATTTAAATGGTAACATCGGATATTTAAATATTGCGAAATTTTGGGCGGATGATATTGAAGGAAGAGAAACCTTAAAAGGGGCATTAAAATTTCTACGGAATTCGAATGCAATTATTATTGATGTAAGAAATTGTGGAGGAGGATCACCTGAGACAGTTAAAATGATTTGTGGGTATTTCCTAGATAAGAAAACACATTTGAATGACTCTTATTCTCGACCATCGAATAAAACGACAGAATATTGGACAACTCCCGATACATCTTTTAGAGATTTAGCAAAAATGCCTTTATATGTTCTTGCTAGTAACGGTACTTTTTCAGCTGCTGAAGAATTTTGTTATGATTTAAAGAATTTAAAAAGAGCAACAATTATTGGGGAACAAACTGGCGGTGGCGCTCACAATACATTTGAGCGACCTGTTGTCAATGGTTTCGTTCTTTACATTCCTTACGGAAGAGCTATAAATCCGATAACGAAAACAAATTGGGAAAAAGTTGGAGTTACACCTGATATTAAAGTTGCTGCCTCAAAAGCACTTGAAACCGCTGAGATGATGATTTTTGAAAATCTTTTAATTAATTCCACCGATGAATCCGAAAAGTTTGATCTTAATTGGCAACTAGATTTATTGAAAGCTATTAATAATCCTATTGTTATTGATGATCAGACTTTAATGAAGTATACCGGAGTATATGAACAAAGAGCATTTACTTTTGAAAACGGAAAACTATTTTATCAAAGAACGGGCAAGCCGAAATTTGAATTAGAAGCAATGACTAAAACGATAATGAAGGGAAAAGGTAATACTTACTTTAAAATTGAATTTATTGAAAATGCGCAAGGAGTTATTGATGAAGTAAAAGCATATTATCAAGATAATAGAGTTGAAATTTCTAAGCGAAGTAAATAGGAATAATATTTTTAGTTATGCCATTAAGAGCCTTAATAGATAATGAAGAAAAAGTATCCATTTCATTCGATGATATTGATTGGAATCAAATTAAAGAAAGGCAAAAAAAAGGAGAAGTAACCATTATACTTCCATGCTGTAAACAAAATGGTTTTTTAAGAACAAGCTCCAAAGGTCTTAAACATTTCATTCATGCGAAAGGGCAAAACGTTTGCGATTGGAAGCCGGAAACACCGGAGCATTTATTAGCAAAGGCAGAAGTAATTAAAGCGTGCTTAGAGAACGGTTGGGAGGCTATTCCGGAGTTCGCTGACATTAATTGGAGAGCCGATGTTTTAGCAATAAAAAATGAAGCTAAAATTGCCTTTGAAATTCAATGGAGTTCACAAACTACCGAAGAGACTGAATCTAGACAAATACGTTATAAGGATTCAAAAGTGCGAGGCTGTTGGTTTTTTAGAACAATCCCAAAGCAGTATCGAGAATATGGCGATGATTATATCGCAATCCAAGAAATTCCTTTTTTTAAAATCAAAAAGGAAGATGATGGAATGTTTGTCCTGTTTAAGGATAATAAGTTTGAGTTAAAATATTTTGTATCAAGTCTCTTAAAAAAACAGATCAAATTTTGTAACAACTATGCTGCAAAACAAACTCAAGAAATTGATATTTTAATCTATGATACTCATTGTTGGAAATGCCATAAGCCACAGCAGTTATATACAGTTCCCAATAGAATTAAGTCATGTTGTAATACAGATATGTATTTGATGGGAGAACTTTGGGGCGATGAAGATTTTGATAAACATACTACTGTTTACAATGCGGTTAAAGACATCATTAAACAAAATCCTCAGTTTAAAATTGGAGAGTTAAAATCAAGATATAGCAAAACTGTTGGTGACAGTTATAAATCATTTGGTTGCTTTCATTGCGATGCAATTTTCGGGGACTTCCCACTCCGCCAAGAAAAACTTGAAGTTCAAAATTCTGGCACCGGGATTACCTTTAAAAGAACTATAGATTTAGGAAGTATTAAAGACTCCGGTCAACATTGGTGCTATTCTCCTAATCTTAACTTTTGTAAATAAGAATTCTATTCTGTCATCTTTTTAATAAATGGTTTCAATTCAACACTCATCATTTTTCCTTTGGAGTATTTCATTTTATTGAAAATTAATAATTGGACTAACTGCTGTTGTTGATATACATTAGACTTCAAGAAAATCGCACCTAGTTTGTTTAAAGCATTAAATTCTTTTCTAAAGTAACTTCGGTAATTTAGTTCTTGCTCGTCAATTGCCAATTGGTTTTTCTTTAGCTCTTCTGTTTTTAATACAAGAGTATCCTTTATTTCTTTATATTCATTAACCCCAAGGTTTCCATCAAGCATCATTTGCTGCGCACGTTCTAATCGATCTGTAATTTTTTTTATTTCTGCCTGTAGTATTTGAGAGTTTACGTTCTTTTTTAATTCTCTTCGTTTGAAGTTTTGAATAAGAATTTCATGATAGATTTCTTTTACATCATCTCTAAATTTAAATGCATTGAGACGTTCAGAAAATACCATATTTAATTCATTTGCCTTAATTCTTTCTTTGCATCCTCCTGAGCAATGATAATAGTAATGCTTAATCCCACTTCCACCTGTTGAACCACTCCCGGTTAATTTTTTGCCACATTGCTGGCAACTTAGAAATCCACGCAAGGGAATTTCCTCTCTGACGCATTTTGAATAGGAAAGTTTGAATCGCTTGGGACTTAGAGCTTCTTGCACTTTTTGAAACAATTCCTCTGAAATAATTGGTTCATGTTTTCCTTGAACTAATTGTTCTTCTTCATTTTTATATGCAGAAATTAAGATTTTCCCATAGTATGCAGGGTTCTTAAATATTTCATAAAAAGTACTTTTTTTAAATTCAAAACCTTGATCATTGCATTGTCTTCGAATATCTTCTACGCTATAACAACCAGTCGCTAAAGTTTCAAATGCCCATTTGATTATTGGTGCATAATTGTTGGGGGCAATATATTTTCTGCCAAATTCATCTGTTTTATTATCATAGCCTTTTGGAGCAGTTGACATCCATCTACCTTCTTTTTTAGCTCTTCGCATACCAACAATAACATTCAATGCACGCCTGTCGTTTTCAACTTCAGGAGCAGCTAAATAGAAAGCAAGCATAATTTTATTTTCAGGAACACCCATGTCCAAAGGTTGCTCGATTGCTTGAGGCTCAATTCCATAACCATGCAATGTCTTAATCATTGCGTAAGCATCCGGGGCGTTACGTGAAAATCTATCCCATTTTGTAAAGATTATTAAATCAGCCTTCAACTTTTTATCTTTTAACTTCTTTAAAAGCCGGTTAAATTCCGGTCGGTTAAATGTCTTTGCTGAATAATCCTCCCGAAATAGATCAACTGTCTGAATTGATTGAATTTCACAGTACTTGCTCAAATATTCTTCTTGATGTTTCAAAGAATAACCTTTATCTGCTTGCTCATCAGTTGAAACTCTGATATAAATGATCGCCTTTTTCATGCCGTTTCAGTTTTAAGGGTTTCTTTTGATTTGCTAAATTCTAATTCCCTTTGCTGGCGCTTAGAGTATATTTCGTAATCTAAGTCCGCTATTAAATAAAGGAATTCAATTGTGCTTAATACCTCGTTATCGGTATATTTTAGTCCATCCTTCTCAAGGATAGACTTGTACTTCTTTAGTGGTAATTTTTCCATTTTTTTGTTATTAAGACAGAAACTTACTCGGAATTACCGATTTCTCCATGAAAAAATTGAAAAGTGAAGCTTATACCCATTTAAAGGAAATCAAACGCACAGAATTAAAAAAAGGGGCAAAATTGCCCCTTAATTATTTGCTAAAATCTCTAAGATTTCTACCTTTATACCCGAAGCCCAAACTGGGGGTTCTTTGAAGAAATTTATCAATCGGAAAAAGGCTCTAAAAGTCCTGTAAATTCGAGAATTTTATGAAAATCCTCGACGTCATAATACGACCTTTCCCCCATTGGTACCACTGTAACCCCGCCGTAGGCGGGGTTTTTTGTTTGTCACCCTATTGAAAGTAAAAAGCCCCCAGGCCAAACCGTGCGCTTTTCTTTTCCTTCCAAATTTATTTATTCTCCCGCTTCCTCCTCAGCGGCCTCTACATTGATAGCGGATTCTGCTACTTCGGTCAGTTTTTTGTCGGCGCTCTTTTCCTGCTCCAGTATTTCTTCTAAAATGGAGGACACTTCTTCAAGACCCAGCGTATTGGCGAAGGTGCGCAATGTTCCATACGAAGCGATCTCGTGGTGCTCTACTTTCTGGCCAGCAGAAATAATGGCCGCATCACGTTGAGGACCCTTTTCGGTATCCTTGATGATCTCTTCTCCTTCTTTGATAAGTCCCGCCATGGCCTCACATTTCTTAGCCATCGGCCTTTTTTCGAGGAGCTTAAAAACCTCTACCACCTTTTTAACCTGACCTTCGGTTTCCCTTAAATGGTTCTCCAGGGCTTCCATCAACTTCGGTGAAGTTGCCTTTTTCGCCATTTTCGGTAGCGCTTTAGTCAGCGCCTTCTCTGCCCAATAGATATCCTTTAATTCATTCTTAAATAATTCCATAAGCGAGGAACGCTCCATGGAGCTATCCTTCGTTACCTTTTTACTTTTTTTTGTAGCCCTAAGATAAATTTTAATTATGCAAAAATACCAGTGAAAAAAGCGAATTGAAGAATTAAACGCCAGTTGGCTAAAAAGTATAGTCATACAGGTATAAAAAACATGCGGCGCATCGGCGATACAAAATCATTTTTGAACGAAAAGAAAAATTAAAAGGTGGATCGCAGGTTACTTTTGCATAAGTTACAGCCAACCCTTTAAGATATGAAAATTATAAAACCCAAGGGGATCTTAATTCCCATCGGCGGAGGCAATGATGACGCACTGATCATGGACCGCATCCTCAAAGAAAGCGGCAAAACACACCCCAAGATCTGTTACATCACTGTAGCCGATTCTGATGAACATAATGCGAAGGAGAAACACACACGTTTCGCCCGTGAATTTGGTCAAAAGCATGTTTCATTCATTCATTTTAACCAACGCCTGGAAGCTGATTCTGAGGAGAATATTAAAAAAGTACAAGATTGTGAAATTATATTGATTGGCGGCGGCAACCAGTTACGTTTAACCAGCTTACTGGGCGGCACTTTGCTGATAGCCGAAATAAAAAAAAGATATTATAAAGAGCTGAAATTCATTGTAGCCGGAAGCAGCGCCGGAGCAGCCGCCATGTCAAACACGATGATCATCTCGGGAAGCAGCCAGGACGCCTTGATTAAGGGAGAATTGCAACTAACCAACGGACTTGATCTTATCAATAGTGTTTTCATTGATACTCATTTTACAGATAGAGGTCGTTTTGGCCGCGTGATACAAACCGTAGCTTACAATCCGGGCGTTCTGGGACTCGGGCTTAGCACTAATACAGGTGTGGTCATCCATGAAGGAGAAAGACTCGAGGTTGTAGGTACAGGCTTAGTGGTTATTGTAGACGGCACAGAGATAGAATATTCTGACCTGACCGAAGTATACGATGGAGATCCCTTAACGATAGTTGGATTAAAAATGCATATTATCGGCCCCGGTAAATGCTTCTCCATTATCTCAAGGAAGATCCTGATGCCAAATCCCTAAAGGTCTATGGAGCCCGCATGAAAAAAGCGAACTTTTGATTCGCTTTTACACTATTTGTTTGTTTTTCCTTACGAGGCGGAAGTTTCACTCACTTCTTTCCCGTTAGGGCTAACATTAAAAAGTTTGTCCTTGTGTTTAGCGATCTGTTTCTTGATCTCGTTGATCGCGTTTACGACCGCCTCCTCAAAAGTGCTTGAGCGATCTTGCGCAAACAAACGCATGCCCGGCATACGCATGCTCACCTCCGCGGTCTTGTTCTGTTTCGAGCGACTATTTTCCAATTTCAGAATGACCTTGCTGGCTTCGAG
The DNA here is from genome assembly GCA_964387075.1 of uncultured Flavobacteriaceae bacterium. Classification (GTDB taxonomy): domain Bacteria; phylum Bacteroidota; class Bacteroidia; order B-17B0; family Aurantibacillaceae; genus PALSA-968. The sequence goes on along the minus strand of CAYLVB010000011.1, from coordinate 116,821 downwards.
CCGGTCAAACAACTCATCTAACTTGTCCATCTTTTCCCTGATAAAATTCTCCAATCCGCGTTTGTGGTGGAAGTGGAGTGATTGAATTTGTGTTTCCATGATTCTTTGCTTTAATAACGGCCCTATGGCCCGCTTTGGTATGGCAAAAGTTAGGCCAAGGGCGCTTAAAAACAGGATTCCTTCAGATTAGCTTCAGAATTAAAGCTTTATCTTTATACTATGAAGATCCTATTGGTAGAAGACGAGCCCGAATTGAGAAAGTCCATCAAGCAATTCCTCTATCAGGAGGGTTATGTGGTGGAGTCGGCCGACGACTACCTGAAAGCTTCTGTAAAGGCAGCAGATTATGACTACGATTGCGTGCTGGTAGATATTACACTTCCAAAAGGCAGCGGCCTGGATATTGTAAAACAGTTAAAAAATACTAATTCGAAGGCGGGCATCATCATCATCTCCGCGAAGAACTCGTTAGACGATAAAATTGCCGGGCTCGACCTCGGCGCTGATGATTATTTGCCGAAACCCTTTCATTTAAGTGAATTGAACGCGAGGATAAAAGCTTTGATACGCAGAAGGAATTTTGACGGGAACCAGTCGATCGTAGTGAATGAGATCACTATTTTGCCGGAAGAACATCGCGTGAAAGTGAAGAGCGAAGAAGTAAGCCTCACCAGCAAGGAATATGATCTGCTGCTGTATTTTATAAGTAATAAGAACCGCGTGGTCTCTAAGAGTTCTATTGCCGAGCATTTGATGGGCGATCATGCCGACCAGGCCGACAGCCACGATTTTATTTACACGCATTTAAAGAACCTCAGAAAGAAGCTCACCGAAAAAGGCTGCAGGGATTATGTGCAGACCATTTACGGGATAGGTTACAATTTTAAGACAGATTAGGTGAAGTTAATTACACGAACCACTCTTTTGTATCTTTTAGTGAGCATTCCCTTGCTGGCGCTGGCATGCTGGTATGCTATTGATACGATCGGAGAGGAAGTGAAGGATGGAACAGACGAAGCATTGTATCGTGAAAAACAGAACATGGAGAATTTGGTTCGTTCGCTGGGCAGCACGAAGGATCTCTACCTGCGTGGCGATAGCTTGACAAGTATTGTTGTCATACCGGGAGCGCAAAAGATCAATAGTTTTTCGGATACTATTGTTTACGATAAACTAGAAGAAGGAGAATTGGATTACAGAGTGCATCGTTCGTATTTCTTCCATAATGGCAGGCATTACCTTATAACTGTTTGTAAGCCCGGCCTGGAGGAAGAAGAATTGAAAGAAGGACTGCTGTACTGTTTTACACTTGTGTTCGGGCTTTTGTTGGTTACTTTTTTAATGCTGAATTTAATTGCTTCACGGGTTTTGTGGAAGCCATTTTACAGCACCCTGAAAAAGCTGGAAGCCTACGACATTCATACGCAAAATGAGATAAGATTCGATCCTTCCTCTATAAAAGAATTCAAACAGCTGAATGCAGCGTTGGATAAAATGACGCAGAAGATACTTTTGGATTACGGGAGGCAGAAAGAATTCACGGAAAATGCTTCACATGAATTACAGACACCTCTTGCTGTTATAAAGACCAAGCTCGAATTGCTCATTCAATCAAAAAAGCTGGGCGCTGAAGAGCTGGAATTAGTACAAGGGATCGAAAATTCGGTCCAAAAGATCTCCTCGTTGAACAAGGCCCTGTTGCTTCTAACCAAGATCGAGAATAAACAGTTCAAAGAAGAGAGAGAAAATAATTTTAAAGAACTGGTGGAAAAGGCACTGGAAACCTACGCCGATATTTACGGGGAGCAGAAAATTACAGCGGAGGCTAAATTCACAGGGAGCACTTCGGTGAAAATGAACCCCGTGCTGGCCGAGCTTTTGGTGAGCAATCTTATTCAGAACGCGTTCAGGCACAACAAAAATGGCGGAACTGTTTTGGTTGCACTGGATGATGCGCAATTGACCATATCCAATTCGGGAACCGCTTTGACCATTTCTTCTGAAGATCTTTTTGTACGCTTCAAAAAGAACGATGCTTCAATGGAATCTTTAGGATTAGGACTGTCTATCGTAAAAAGCATTGCAGATATCTATGGCTTTAAGGTAGCCTACGAATACAAGCATAATATGCACATTTTCAGTATTTTATTATCGCCGTAGCGACAACAGATTTGCTTTAGAATGCGGGCCTAGCTTTGTATCTGTAAATAACAATAAAAATTTTAACCCTTCAACACACAAAACACATGAACAAAAAGATCATCACCACCATCGCGCTTAGCTTAGTGATCAGCTTCGCCAGCGCCCAGAAAGTAAAAGAAGCGGAAGTACCTGCAGCCGTAAAAGAAGCTTTCGCTAAAAAATATCCCAAAGCAAAAGTTGAGAAATGGGAGAAAGAGGACGGCAACTACGAGGCCGAGTTCGACTGGAACAAGGACGAAGCATCAGCGATCTTCGACCCGGCCGGCACCTTCAAAGCATACGAAGCAGAGATCAAAACCAAAGCCTTACCTGCCGGTGTTGTGGAATATTGTGCCAAGAACTTCGCCGGATGGAACATCGCTGAAGCAACCAGGATCACAGATGCCGGAGGTGCTATAACTTACGAGTGCGAGATCAAAAAAGGAAAAGAAGATTTCGACGCGCTCTTCGACGACAAAGGAAATTTCCTGAAAAAGTCAGTTGAAGCGAAAGACGAAGATGACGACGATAAGAAATAATTGAAAGAACCTTGCCAAGATAACCCTTCCTGCACCAGGAGGGGTTTTTCATTTTAAAACTGTCCTGACTCTACTTGCTGAATAGCCACTTCAATGAGATGATCCTCCCCTTTGGCATCGTATTCCTGCTTCATACTGGAGCCGAATAGCACAGCCAGACTTTGCCACATGAAGGCCTGGAAGTTTCCGCGCATTTCTTTTACGATGTGATACGTTGTTTTTCCTGTTTCGCGGTCAATGAGCTTCATCAAAATCCTGCCCTGGTTAATGCTCAGGTTCTTTAATTCGTCGCCAAATTGTTTCTGCAATTCCTTTTCGCACATCTTCATGTATGTGTCGCGAACCTTGTCGTTTGGCATTTTCTCGAGAATAAGATCGTATTCTTTCAGTTTCGCGGCGGCAAGAATAGCATAAGGATATACTTTCTTTACATTGTAGCGCAGGCGTTGCCATTCGAGGTATTTACGTTTGGTGGCGAACTTCATCTCTCCCTCTACAGGCACGGTGGGCAGCCAGATCCAGGGAATGGTATCGCCATTCTCCACACAAGCGTGCACCAAATAACCGTTGGGTGTTTTTGAAAGGTACAGGTTAACCTCATCCTGCGCCCGGGCCGAAAAAGCAAAAGCAAGCACAGCAACCGAAAGCGCGAAAATTCTCTTTATGAAAGGTTGGCCGAGCATGACCTGGTTTTATATTTATATCAACAACACAAAAAGGTAACCGCGAGGCGGAACTTATTTTCAATTTTTAACAAGATCAAACCCGCTCGCGGCAGGCCGCCTATTCTTTAAGACGATTCTCTTTCCACTTTGTACGTGCAGAACCGCCGGAAATTTCAGTATTACCCGCATTTTTTGTGCCATTGTTGGTTATGACAGAAGCCAGCAAAGCCGCTATAACAGCCTCATCCTCATTATACTTGTCAAGCATTTCGGGCTTGTAGTAATTCTTGATGAAGTTGGTATCGAACTTACCGGATACAAAAGCATCATGTTTTAGTACAAAAGAGCAGAACTCCAATGTTGTAAAAACCCCTGTGATCTGGTACTCTGAAATGGCCCTTAACATCCGTTCAATAGCTTCGCTCCTATCCTTTCCGTGCACCACAAGCTTCGCGATCATTGGATCATAGAAAATGGGAATATCCATCCCTTCTTCAAAACCATCATCCACGCGCACGCCGGTTCCTTTAGGAATTCTGTAAGTTGTAAGTTTACCAATGTCCGGTAAAAAATTATTCCTGGGATCTTCCGCGCACACACGTACTTCCAGCGAGTGCCCGTTGATCTTCAGGTCTTCCTGCTTAAAAGAAAGTTTTTCGCCGCGAGCAACTTTAATTTGTTCTTTCACGAGATCTAAACCGGTGATCATTTCGGTAACGGGATGTTCCACCTGCAAACGCGTGTTCATCTCAAGGAAGTAAAAATTCATTTTATCGTCAACAAGGAACTCCACTGTTCCGGCACCACTGTAATTACACGCTTTGCAAACATTCACCGCGCACTCGCCCATCGCTTTGCGCATTTCGGGAGTAAGCACAGAAGAGGGAGCTTCTTCAATTAATTTTTGGTGGCGGCGCTGAATGCTGCATTCGCGTTCGAACAGGTACACCACGTTGCCGTGGTTATCAGCCAGCACCTGTATCTCGATGTGCCGGGGGCCGGTCACAAATCTCTCAATAAAAACAGCGTCGTCGCCAAAGGCCGACTTCGCCTCGCTCATGGCCATGCGCATCTGCTCTTCGATCTCTTCGATCTTCTCCACCAAACGCATTCCTTTTCCGCCGCCGCCAGCCGAAGCCTTTATCAACAATGGAAAGCCGGTCTCCTTAGCCACCCGAACGGCTTCCGGCAGATCTTTGATAGCGCCTTCACTGCCCGGAACCATAGGCACCTTAAATCGTTTAGCCGCGGCCTTGGCCGAAAGCTTATCACCCATCATGTTCATGGCCTCTGGGCTTGGACCAATGAAGGTAATTCCCGCCTTTTTTACGGCAGCCGCAAACCCGGCATTCTCGGATAAGAATCCATAGCCGGGGTGAATGCCATCCACACCTAATTCTTTTGAAACTTCAAGGATCTTATCGCCCCGCAGGTAACTCTGGTTGCTGGGTGGCGGGCCAATACAAACGGCTTCGTCGGCATAGCGCACGAAGGGCGCGTTGCGGTCGGCCTCACTGTAAACAGCCACGGTCTTGATGCCCATTTCACGGGCGCTGCGCATTACGCGGAGGGCAATTTCCCCTCTGTTGGCTACTAATATCTTCTTCATAGAATAATCAGCCTTAAAGATACGGATTTAGGGTTGGAAACGGGGCATTTTTATTGACATTTAATCTCTTAACAATCGTTAAACAGGGTGGAAAATCCCATAATAACCCCTATTTTTGAACTCTTAATTTCTTATCATGAAATCGAAGATCCACGCATTCAATAATTCTAAAAAAATGCTCATGCGTAAAAAGCTGTTTTTGATCTCCTTTGCCCTCGTTTCTTTTACCCTTTTTGCCCAGGATGAGGCCACCGAAAAAGCGCCCGATAACTGGTTCAATCTCGATGCCACCGCCGATAATGTTTACGGAGTGAGCACGGAGAAGACCTATAACGAATTACTGAAAGGAAAAAAATCAACCACCATCATTGTCGGCGTGATCGACAGCGGCGTGGATTATAACCACGAAGATCTGAAAGATGTGATGTGGACCAATCCCGGAGAAGTTGCCGGAAACGGGGTTGACGATGACAAGAACGGATACATTGACGATATACACGGCTGGAATTTTATTGGCGGAAAGGACGGAAAGAACGTAGAGAAAGAAACCCTGGAAATGACCCGTTTATACAAAGAGCTGAAAGTAAAATATGACGGAAAAGATGAGAAGAGCATTGCTTCTGCCGATAAGAAAGAATACAAACTGTATACCGAGATAAAAGATAAATATGAGAAACGCCTGAACGAGGCGCAGAACCAGCTTACCCAATTGAAGTTTGTGAACGACATGTTCGTGAGCCTGAACCTGGCGGTGAAAGAACAATTGAAAGTGGATACCGTTCGCGTGCCGGAGATCGAGAAATACAAACCGGCCGATAAAAAAGAAGAGCAATTGATCGCTTATTGCAAACTCATCATGGCCCAAAGCCCCGATGTTTCCTTTGACGAGATCCTGAAGCAACTCGATGAGGCCAACGACCATTTCGAAAAACAGGTGAAATACAACCTGAACACCGATTTCGATCCCCGCGGCATCGTGGGTGATGATTACAGGAACTCGAACGAAAAATTATATGGCAACAACGATTGTATTGGCCCCGGCCCTTCGCATGGCACCCATGTTGCAGGTATCATTGGCGCCAACCGTACCAATAATATTGGCGTAAAAGGCGTGGCGGATAACGTAAAGATCATGTCGATACGTGCGGTGCCGGATGGCGACGAGCGCGATAAGGATATTGCCAACGCAATCATTTACGGGGTAGACAACGGGTGCAAAGTGATCAATATGAGTTTCGGGAAAGGATATGCCTACGATAAAGCAGCTGTAGACCGCGCGGTGAAATATGCCGAGAGCAAAGATGTGCTTTTGGTGCACGCGGCCGGCAACGATGGTTTGAACCTGGATGTGGAGAACAACTTCCCTAATAAGAAATTTGAAAAAAGCGGAGAAGCCAAGAATTGGATCAACGTAGGCGCGCTGAGCTACAAAAAGAATGATAACATGGCTGCCAGTTTCTCGAACTACGGTAAAAAGAACGTGGATGTATTCGCGCCCGGCGTGCAGATCTATTCGGTGAAGAACGGCGGCGGCTACCACAACATGAGCGGTACCAGCATGGCGGCTCCTGTAACGGCCGGCGTGGCTGCGGTTCTGCGTTCGTATTACCCGAATCTTACGGCCGTGCAGATCAAAAAGATCATTGAGAAGTCAACCGTTACCGATCATAAGAAGACCCTGGTGAACAAGCCTGGCGGAAAAGAGATCACCCATAAAGTAAAAAAAGGAGAGACCCTAAAAAGCATCAGCAGCAAATACAATACTACTGAGGCCGAACTTTTAGAACTTAACCCCGAACTGAAGAACGGCCTGATCGTTGACCAGGAAGTAGCGGTGAAAGACAAAGTGAAGTTCGCTGAACTTTCTCAAACCGCCGGCATAGTGAATTTGTACAAAGCGGTTCTGCTGGCTGAAAAAATGAGCAAATAATTTTATGCGCAGGCACTTTTTCTTCTTCCTTGTTTCTTTATTCATAGCTGCAGCTTCGATTGCCCAATCGTACACGCAGTCGACCAAAACTACCGTCATCAACGGCAAGAAGTTCATTTTGCACAAGGTAGAGAAAGGACAAAGTCTTTACGGCATAGCCAAACTGTACAATACCGACATGAACAGTTTGATCCTGGAGAATCCGGGCGCTATTGACGGAATAAAAAAGGGAGAAGAACTGAAAGTACCAGTCGAAAAGCCCAAAACTGTTACCACCGCTACCGATCTTGATAAATACAATGTGCATAATGTGGGTAAAGGGGAAACGGTCTTCAGTATATGTCAGAAATACAAGATCAGCGAAACACAATTAACACAACTGAACCCGGATGTGAAGAGTGGATTGAAAGAGGGAATGGTTTTGAAGATCAGTGAGAAGGCCGCTACTACTTCTGCTACAACCAATACGGGTTCTGTTTCGGTGATCAGCACAGCCACTTCAGGAACGGTAAGCATAGGAACACCAATAGATACCATTCCTTTTAGCAAACCAAAAAAACAAACCTATAGTGTCGGCGTTTTCCTGCCTTTCTCTTTCAAAGAGGCCGACGCCCTTAATATTGAGGAATTGATCGTGTACAAGGCGAATTTTCCTGCCGCGCAGCAATTGGCTATTGATTTTTATGAAGGGCTGAAACAGGCTGCTGATTCTTTGAAGAGCGCCGATTTCAGCGTAAGCTTCAAATTGTACGACGTGGGCGAAAAAGATTCCGTACAGGTTATTAAATATACCAAGGAAGACAATTTTAAGAACCTTGACCTCATTATCGGTCCTATGTACAACTCTTCTTTCAAAATTATTTCCGCCGAAGCGAAGAAGAACCAAACGCCCTGCGTTTCTCCCCTCACCCAACAGAACAAAGTGCTTTTTGAGAATGCATTCTCCAGTAAAACCACACCTTCCAACAACAGTTTGCTGAGCGGGCTGGCCGCTTTCTGTATTGATTCATTCCTTACCCAAAACATCGTACTTGTGAACAGCGGGTACTTCAAAGACCAGGCGGCCACCAAATATTTCAAACAGGTGTTCAACGAGAAATGCGCCGCAAAAGGCTTAAAGGATACGCTTCCTGAGGTGAAAGGTATGGCCGGGGCCAAAACACTTTACAAAGCCGATAAAATGAATTATTTCATTCTACTGAGCGAGAATGAAACGCCTGTATCCGATTTTGTAACTCACCTCAACATGTTTGCCGATAAAAAGGAGAACCTGCGCGTGATAGGCCTGCGCAAATGGCTGAACCTGGATAACCTTGACCTGGAGTATTTCAACCGCTTTGGTTTGATCTATCCCAGCGCTTATCACATCGACTACGAGAACAATTATATCAAGAAGTTGAATCGCCTTTACCGCGATAAATATTATACGGATGCCGGCGATCATTATTTTTATGCCGCGGATATGGGCCTGTATTATTTTGAATTGCTGAAAACACAAGGCCCCGGCTTTTGTACGCAGATGAACAAATTCCCGAAGAAAGGAACCTTAATCAATTTTGATTTCATTCATCCCAACGCGATGACCGGTTTTGAGAACCAGGCCGTGCAGATCATCCGGTATACCGATTACAAGCTGAAAAAAGCAAACTGATGTTGCGCGACGAACTGGCAGACTGGCTAAAGGGATTGCAGAACAGGATCTGTTCGGCACTTGAGGACGCAGACGGTAAAGCAAAATTTTCTATTGAGCATTGGGATCGCGCCGAAGGCGGCGGAGGCATTACGCGCGTGATCGGCGATGGGAATGTATTGGAAAAAGGAGGCGTGAATTTCTCGGCGGTGCATGGACTGGTTCCTGAATTTCTAAGAACTGAAAGTGCGCACTCCCTCTCTACCGCGGGAGAGGGCAATGCAACTTTTTTCGCTACCGGAGTTTCTATTGTTTTGCATCCTAAAAGTCCGATGGTGCCCATCATTCACATGAACATTCGGTATTTTGAAATGAGTAACGGAGTGCATTGGCTGGGCGGTGGCATCGATCTTACTCCGCATTACGTGAGTGAAGCGGACGCGAAATATTTTCATATTGAATTAAAGAAGGTTTGCGATAAACACAACGTTACTTACTATCCAAAATTCAAAACCTGGGCCGACGATTATTTTTACATCAAACACAGAGATGAAACGCGTGGTATCGGCGGTATTTTCTTTGATCGTTTGGTTTCTGAAGAAGACATGAGCTTTGAAAAAAATATCGCCTTTTGGAAAGAGGTTGGCGACAGCTTCGCGGGAATTTACACCGAGTTGATCAAACGAAACAAAGACCACAGCTTTACGGAGAACGAAAAGAACTGGCAGCTACTTCGCAGAGGGCGTTATGCCGAGTTCAATCTGGTGTACGACAAAGGAACCAAATTTGGTTTAGAGACCAATGGCCGCACCGAATCTATTTTAATGAGCCTTCCTCCCCTGGCCTCCTGGCAATACAATTTCAAACCTCAGCCCGGAAGCGCCGAAGAGAAAACTATCTCTTTACTGAAAAAAGGGATCAACTGGGTTTAGCGAACCAGGTTTATCTGCCCCTGGAAGTTTATCTGCTTACCAAATACATCAATGGCCTTCCCTTTGTACACGTAGGTGTCCTGCGGAGCATCATCTTTGCGGTAGATACCGTCCCAGCCTTTATTGATATCATCGGTGCGCAACACCAACTGTCCCCAGCGATCGTAGATATTCATTTCGAATGACTTGATGAAAGTACCCTGCGCTTTGAAGATGTCGTTGAGACCATCTCCGTTCGGTGAAAACGCATTGGGGAAGTACAGCGTCATGAAATTGCTGATCTTGATTGGATAGATGACCGAGTCGCGACAGCCGTTGGCGCTGGTGTACCAGTAAGTGGCATAATAAAGGCCATGCTGGTAGAATGTATGCACCAGGTTATTGCTGTTGAAAGACAGGTTACCGTCGGACAGCAATGCGCTATCGAGCACCCAGCCCGTGTTGGCGGTGATGAGCATGGTAACAGGCTCCTCGGCCAGCATTTCGCCGTTTGGATTGGTGTAGAAATTGGTTGAAAGGGTTTCGTTCACGTTGCCTATCGTTACAAAGGTAGAATCCTTGCAGCCGTTATTGTCTCTTACAACCACAAAATAATTTCCTGCAGGAACTCCGCTCAAAGATTGTGTAGTGGTAGCAGGAACTGTATTCCAGGTATACGTGTAAGGCGCGGTGCCGGCAGCAGTTACCGTGGCAGAACCCACGCTGTTATTACAGATATCGGGAGTTGCGCCGGTCGTTAGCGGCAAGCCGGTGGTGATACCCACATTGATGGGGAAACTTCCGGTGCAGCCGTTGGCGTCAATGATACTTAAGGTGTAATTTCCGGGAACCACATTGTTTAAATTCTGCGTGGTTTGTACAGGGGTTGAGTTCCAGCTGAAAGTATAAGGTGAAGTTCCGGTTAGGCCACCTACAGTAGCAGATCCACTGGGACCACCACATTTAGAAGGACTTGTAGAAACTGCAGCCTGTATGGTTTGTATTGTGGTTCCTATCACGGCAGGACTAACAACGGTACAGCCATTAGCGTCGGTTACGGTAGCATTGAAGCTGCCCGCGGGTATATTGCTTGCTACAGCGCTTGCCTGGGCAGGTGTTGTGTTCCAGGAGTAAGTATACGGACCTGTTCCACCGGCCGCCGTTACGGTGGCTGAACCAATTGACGCGGTACAAATTGTTGGTGCGACCGAAGTTGTTGCTGTTAATTGAGTGGGTTGCGTAATAGTAACGCTCACGGTTTGAACGCAACCGTTGGCGTCAGATACCGAACAGGTATAAGTTCCAGAAGAAACGTTGCTTGCCAATTGAGTGGACTGGGCCGGCGTTGTGTTCCACGAATAAGTAAATACGTTTGCACCGGGTGTATTGATCACAAAAGTGGCTGCGCCATCATTTCCTCCAAAACACGATACGTTAGTTGCGGTACTCGCGGTTAAGGTCCAGCCTCCGTTCTGCTGGGTCACAGTTCCGCTTGCAGTAACTGTACAGGTATTGGCATCCATGACAACCACGGTATAAGTTCCTGAAGGAAGTCCTGTTGCTACCTGCGTAGTTTGAACAGGCGCGCTGCTCCAGGCGTAACTGAATGGCGCGACCCCACCGCTCGAAATGTTCACACCGGCGGTTCCATTAGATCCCGAACAGGTGGTTGGCGTTGTAGTAACTGTTGGTACAATAGCGGCCGGGTTGGTCAATGAAACGGTAGCCGTTCCTACGCATCCACCGTTATCCGTAACTGTTACCTGGTAAATGCCCGAAGGAAGGTTTGATACCGTTGAAGAAGTTTGCACGGGAGTTGTGTTCCAGTTGTAAGTATAAGGCGCAGATCCACCCGATGCGGTTACAGTAGCAGTACCATTACTGTATCCATTGCAACTGGGGTTTGTAGAAGTAGCGTTAAGATTGAGGGTTACACCCGTATTGGCCACGGTAGCGGTAACAGTTTGCGTGATCGTTCCGCAACTCAAAGCCAGGCCAACCGCGCAACTATATGTTCCGGCGGCAAGACCTGTAATGCTTGATGTTGTTTGTCCTCCGGGAGTCCATTGATAAGTAACGGCTCCGGTGTAATTTGTTACGGTCACTGCCGCGGTACCAGTATTCCCTCCACAACCGGTTGGTGTAGCCGTTGCTGTAATAGCCGGCGCGTTCGCACAGCTAACCGCATTATTTCCCACAAATACACCCGAATCATAGGCCTGGTCGCCGGCATCGGCAATGGCTATCTTCATATGATACGTAGAACATGGGACAACCTGGCTCACCGAAGTAACGGGAATGGTATATCCTCCAAACGCTATATCGTTATTAGGCGCAGTATAGTTATCATAGAAATATCCTGAATTCGTAGAAGCGTTCACATTATTGATGGATACAGGGGTGGTGTTAGGAAGGGTGCCTACGTTTTGTGAAGCATAATTTCCGCCACCCGGGTTAGGTCCGGTTAAAAATATCCCAAAGGCATCGTTAAACGATGAATTCACGAAAGCGGGGTATTCCTCAGAGCCGAACACAAACGTGATACTTATACTATTACAAATGGGAACAAAATCAAACTCAAGGATACATACATCATTGTAAGCCTGGGGGTCAATGTTCGTGAGATCAGGGTCGCTGAAATTATTGCCGTTCATGGTGCTCATAAAGTAATTACCATTGTTTGCCACCTGCGACGCATCACCTGTTGTCAGCACTATCCCGGAAGGGATCCCGAGGTTGGCGCCCGTGTATGTAAAAGATCCGGCGCCATTAGCCCCACAATTAATCGAAGCGTTGGATACGGTAACTCCATTGCCCGCGATGTTCTGCGCAAGGGCGTTGGCCGAATTGCTTACAGTAACATTAAGCTGGGAGAAAGAGAGGAATGGCAGCAGTAACAGAACCGGCCATAAGTGTCTTTTTTGTTTCATTAACAGGGATTTAACCTTAAAGATAGTAAAAGAATAATGTCAAAGCAACACCTTCTTTAAAAAAAACACACAAAATAGGGTTAAAATTAGGTTCCCAGTGGGCAGTAATTGAGTCGGCGGTCGTTGAGTGGGCAGTAGGCACAGAGTGAGTGGGCCGTAGTTGAATGGGGAGTGGCAAGCAATCGTTGGAAGTCTGTAGATCAATAAAACTGATTTGTCTCATTTTTACTAAAGACTGCCTTCTAAATACCGCCTACCTCAATACTGATTTAGGCTTCAACCTGCTTGGATACCCGTTTGCGTTCGTTCTCATCGAGGATGATCTTGCGCATACGGATATGCTTCGGGGTGATCTCTACATACTCATCGGCCTGTATATATTCCATCGACTCTTCCAATGAGAAGTTGATCTTTGGCGCGATACGCATCTTTTCATCGGTACCGCTGGCTCGCATGTTCGTAAGCTTTTTCTCTCCGCAAAGATTGATCACCAGGTCATCGGGGCGGATATGCTCACCCACCACCATACCGGTATAGATCTCTTCGCCCGGTTCAATAAAGAACTTACCGCGGTCTTGTAATTTATCAATACTGTAGGCAACAGAAGTGCCTTTCTCCTTGCTGATCAGAACACCGGAGATACGCTGCGAGATAGGACCTTTCCAGGGTTCGAAGGCTTTAAAACGGTGAGCCATGATAGCCTCGCCTGCAGTAGCCGTTAAAATGTTATTCCTTAAACCAATGATGCCACGAGAGGGGATCTCAAACTCCATATGCACAAGATCTCCCTTTGGTTCCATCACCAGCATGTCGCCTTTACGCTGACTCACCAGGTCTATCACGCGGCTGGATACCTCCTGCGGAGCGTCGACGGTCAAAACCTCAACCGGCTCGCATTTCTTTCCATCGATCTCTTTGATGATCACCTGGGGTTGTCCAACCTGCAACTCATAGCCCTCACGACGCATGGTCTCTATTAAAACTGACAAGTGAAGTATTCCTCTACCATAAACAAGATAAGAGTCTGGAGATGAAGTGTCTTCAACTTTTAAAGCTAAATTCTTTTCAAGCTCTTTATAAAGCCGGTCGCGCAGGTGACGCGAGGTTACAAACTTTCCATCCTTGCCAAAAAAAGGCGAGTTGTTAATGGTAAACAACATGCTCATCGTTGGTTCGTCGATATTTATAAGTGGTAAACCTTCCGGGACTTCAAAGTCTGAAACCGTGTCACCGATCTCAAATCCTTCAATACCGGTAAAAGCGCAAATATCTCCGGCAGGAACTTGAGCGGTTTTCACTTTGCCCAGCCCGTCAAATACAAAAAGGTCCTTAACCCTTGATTTCACAATGCTTCCATCGCGTTTTACTACCGAAACCGGCATGTTCTCTTTAATGGTTCCGCGGAAAACGCGGCCAATAGCGATACGACCTATGTATGCTGAATAATCAAGAGAAGTGATCTGCAATTGCAAAGTTCCTTCACGCTTTGGAGCCTCAGGAACGTATTCTAAAATGGTATCTAGAAGATATGTAATATTGTCGGTAGGAGTTTTATAATCAGCAGCCATCCAGCCCTGTTTTGAAGAACCGTAAACTGTTGGAAATCCGAGTTGTTCCTCACTTGCGTTCAAGTTAAAGAATAAGTCAAAAACATTGTCGTAAACCTCTTCCGGGCGACAGTTTGGCTTGTCCACTTTATTGATCACCACGATTGCTTTTTTACCGGCCGCGATCGCCTTCTGCGTAACGAAACGGGTTTGGGGCATTGGACCTTCAAAAGCATCTACAAGCAACAATACGGCATCGGCCATGTTCAATACACGCTCTACCTCTCCGCCAAAGTCGGCGTGGCCCGGTGTATCAATGATATTGATCTTGGTTCCTTTGTAAGTAACCGAAACGTTCTTGGCCAGGATGGTGATCCCGCGCTCACGCTCCAGGTCATTGTTATCCAGAATAAGTTCGCCGGTCTCCTGATTCTCGCGGAATAGTTTACAGGTATGAAGAATCTTGTCAACCAGGGTAGTTTTGCCGTGGTCAACGTGGGCAATAATTGCAATGTTACGGATGCTGCTCATTAAGTTGTTTTTTGTCGTAGATACCCCTTCGGGGAAATCGGCCGCAAAGATACGACAATAATGGGCATTATTGCTATCGTAGCGAATAATAATCAAAGACTTAGCTCGGCAGATGCCTATCTCGGTACAGGTTATTATTTTTGTACGATGAATTACACAATTCGAAAAATGGGAAAGGTGGATGAAATGAAGGATTCCATTGATCTGATACGCGAACTTACGCCCGACCTGGCCGAGCCCGACTATCATAAAATGCTTGCCGACATGGTGCCGCATAATTATTTCCAGGTTGGTGTTTACGAGGGCGACAAACTAATTGCGGTTTCAGGGTATTGGATTGCCACGAAGATCTATTGCGGGAAGTATTTGGAGATCGACAATTTTGTGGTGGCCACAGAATACCGCTCAAAACAGGTAGGCAAGATGCTGGTGGACTGGATGCTGGAAGAAGCCAAAATCCAGGGCTGTAAAGCATCCCTTTTAGACGCTTATGTTGAAAATTTCAAGGCCCATAAATTTTATTATAAGCAGGGTTTCATCGCAAGGGGCTTCCACTACCTTAAATGGCTGTAATACAATAGTTTGAACTTATAATTATTTACTAGCGAAGTTAAGTTATAAAGAGCTGGAAACTAATAACTTTAGACGAATCGGGCTGAATTTTACCAATTATGAGCTACCTTTGCAATCAAATCTTTAAAAATGTCACAAGCACAACATATAAAATTCGGACAATCACATCGCCTCTTCTTTCAAACCCTTAGGCAGCGGGTTGATCAATACATGAAAACCAAGAACGTTTCCAAGAACGCAAACTTCGGCATGTACCTGAAAACGGCTTTTATGTTCGCGCTTTATTTCACGCCTTATTTTCTCATGATGCTCGGCATCGTACAGTCTACCCCACTCATGTTCGTGCTTTGCATTGTTATGGGCCTGGGAATGGCCGGGATAGGCTTATCGGTGATGCACGATGCAAACCACGGCAGCTATTCAAAATATCCTTCTGTCAACAAATTCCTATCTTATAGTCTCAATATGCTGGGTGGCCACAATACAAACTGGCAAATGCAGCACAATACCCTGCACCACACCTTTACCAATATCGAAGGTCATGATGAGGACATAGACGCTCCTGCATTCATGCTGCGTTTCTCGCCGCACTCAGATCGCCACAAGATCCATCGCTTCCAGTTCCTTTATGCCTGGTTGTTCTATGGAATGCTTACCCTGATGTGGTCAACCACCAAGGATTTCAAACAGCTGAACAGGTACCGCCAAATGGGTTTGCTGGATACTTATAAAAAGAATTACGGCAAGGAGCTTGTCATCATCCTGGTGAGCAAACTGGCTTTTTTCGGTTATATGATCATTCTGCCTTTGATGGTTTTAAACGTGAGCTGGTGGCAATTTATCATCGGTTTTGTAAGCATCCAATTTACCGCAGGTCTTTTGTTATCGGCCATATTCCAATCTGCCCACGTGGTAGAAGAGACCAAATTCCCGATGCCCGATAAATCCGGGAACATAGAGAACGATTGGGCCGTTCACCAGCTTTACACTACTGCTAATTTCGCGCCCAAAAGCCGCATCTTCTCGTGGTTTGTAGGCGGGCTGAACTACCAGGTTGAACACCATCTTTTTCCTTCGGTTTGTCACATTCACTACCGCCAGATCTCCGAGATCGTGAAGACCACCGCTAAGGAGTTCAATTTCCCTTACCATACGCAGCCTACTTTTGTAAGCGCTTTGTGGAGTCATACCAAAATGCTGTGGCGTTTAGGCAGGCCCGTAACGGCGTAATTCGTTAGCGCTAATTGGTTATACCTGATCTGGTTTTTCAGAACCGGGCAAGTTGTTAACGCGCAACGATTAACCTGTAACGTATAACCTTTCCATACTAAAATTACTGTACCTTCGTTACCCTAAGAAACCTCTTTATGGATAAGATAAACATCCTTTGGGCCGACGACGAGATAGAACTTTTAAGGCCACATGTACTTTTTTTAGAACAGAAAGGATATGATGTGAGTACGGCGCGCAGCGGTGATGAAGCCCTTGACCTGGCAAAAGAAAAGAACTTCGATGTGGTTTTGCTGGATGAGAACATGCCCGGTCTTTCCGGACTGGAAACGCTCTCACGTTTAAAAGCTTTGAAGACCGAGGTCCCCGTGATCATGATCACCAAAAGTGAGGAGGAGCGCATCATGGATGACGCTATTGGTTCTAAAATCGCCGATTACCTGATCAAACCGGTAAACCCTAACCAGATCCTGCTTTCGCTGAAGAAAACACTGGATAACCGCCGTTTGGTGGGAGAAAAGACCAATACTTCCTACCGCCAGGCATTCCAGGAGATAAGCATCATGCTCAACTCCGATCTTAATTATAAAGAATGGTGCGAGCTATACAAGAAGATCGTTTTCTGGGAACTGGAGATCGATAAATCGCCTGATAAAAGTATGCTGGAGATCGTGCGGATGCAGAAGCTGGAGGCCAATAACTCTTTTTTCAAATTCATTGAGAAGAACTATATCAATTGGGTAAGCGGGAAAGACAAGAACGCACCCAACATGTCGCACAACCTGGTGCGTAACAAACTGATCCCCGAGCTCGACAAGAACCCCTGTATTTTCTTCCTTGTGATCGATAACCTGCGTTACGACCAATGGAAGGTGATACAGCCGCTTATCTCTGACCTTTACAAGACCGACACCGAAGAATTATACTATAGCATTTTGCCAACCGCCACGCAATACGCGCGTAATGCCCTGTTCGCGGGTTTACTTCCTACCGAAATTCAAAGACGTTTCCCGGATAAATGGTTGAACGACGAGGACGAGGGTTTGAAGAACCAGTTCGAGGAGTTCTTCATGCAGGAACAATTAAAGCGCCAGAACAAGGATGTGAAGATGAGCTATAACAAGATCACCAATCACAATGCCGGCAAGAAACTGGCTGAGAACATCAGCAACCTGATGCAGAACAAGCTCAACGTGATCGTGTACAATTTCGTAGACATGCTCTCGCACGCGCGCACCGATATGGAGGTGATACGTGAGCTGGCCGACGATGAGCCTGCCTACCGCTCCATCACCAAATCCTGGTTAGAGCATTCGCCCCTGATGGATATCATCAAGCAACTGGCCGAAAGAAAGATCAAGATCGTGATCACCACCGACCACGGCACCGTGCATGTGAAAGATCCCGCCAAAGTGGTGGGCGACAGAAACGTGAACAGCAACCTACGTTACAAGACCGGAAAAACACTTGACTACAACAAGAAAGATGTGTTCGAGATCAAGAACCCGAACGACGCTTTTCTTCCCAAGCAGCACGTTAGTTCGATCTACATTTTCGCAAAAGAGTATAAGTTCTTCGCTTATCCAAATAACTACAATCACTATGTAAATTATTACCGCGACACTTTCCAGCACGGCGGTGTTTCATTGGAAGAGATACTCATACCTTATGTGACACTGAGTCCGAAGTAAAAAACACACAAAATAAAAAAGGCCCCTTGATCGCTCAAGGGGCCTTTTCTTTTATAAGATCTTATTATTGAATGATGACCTTTCTGGTGATCTGTTTACCATCCACATCCATGTTCACAAAGTAAACTCCGGGCTGGTACACCTTCTCTTTTCCAATGGAGAGTGACAATTCACCTGTTGCATACGCTTTTGAAGGGATGCTCTCTATAGAGCGGCCCAGTACGTCGGTAACGTTAACCGAAATGGTATGACCTTCCGCAAGGTTCATATCCAATGTAACACTTCCTGAAGAAGGGTTCGGGTAAATAACCAGGCTAACCAATTCTTCGGCGCCGGTAATGCCCAACGAAGCGTCCCACAGGTTAATGTCATCCATAAAGAGGTTATTCCCAACCACGCCGTTCCCGCCATAATCAGAGGTGAACACCCAGCGGAAACGCACATTGGTGCTTCCTGCTACGCCATTGATGTTAACCGTGTACGTAGCGAATTGACCGGACGTTGGTGTAAATGCACTGGTGCTTGGAGGAGTAACGTTTGCAAGCGTGGTGCTGTTACGGCTCCAACGGGATACCCAGGTAGAGCCGCAATCTGTTGAAGTAAGTACCTGCAGGCGATCGTTATCACCGGTTGCCTTTAGCTTATAGGCGTATTTGAAAGATAGTTTAGGTGTAATGAACCCGGAAATATCAAATGAAGTACTTTCTAATATGCTTACGTTGCCCGCCGGGTTGGTCATGTTATCTAATTTAGTAGACTTGGTGCCGGTAGCGGCCGCCGCCGAGCTCACTGTCCAGTCATTACCTCCTCCGTTATAAACATTCCAATCTGTACCGGGCAAAGTGGTGGTCTCAAAACCTTCTACAAATTGTGCATTGTAAGAGGCTACATTTGATAATACGTTTATGTACGCGTTCTTGGTGATAGGTGCGCTACCCGCCGAAGTTGTTGCGGTATAAGAAACAGCGTAAGTGCCCGCAGCCGCGTAACTGACCTTAGGCATAGAATCGGTAGCGGTTGTTCCGTTCTGGAAAGTACCGCCGGGGAAGCTCCAGTTCCACGAAGTAGGCGACGCGTTAGAAGAGCTATCGCTAAAGGTGATCACGTAATTGGGGCACACCGTACGAACGGTTGCACGAAAATTAGCAATAGGGGCGCAAACCTGAGGAGTGGTGATCCCGGTAGCGCTGTTATTGGCCGTAGTTACCAGGTTATTTCGCCCGGAAGTTGTGCTGCCCAAACAGTTACGCATACGAGTAGATTGTCCTGCCGTATACATCGTAGAACAATAAGAATAGTCCATATAGTTTTGTACGTTCTCTAATGCGCCACAGCTGGCGTCTGTAAGAGGGCATACCAGGTTAGAACCTTCTGTAACGGGTGTGTCGCTTACACCTTCGTTTCCGCAGGAAACGCCCGGCTGATTGGTGCTTCCCCACACGTGGGGTAAGTTAAGCCAGTGTCCTACTTCATGCGTCAGGGCGCGCGAAGTTCCGGCGCTACCGGTTCCTATAGAACCCATATACGTGCTCAAGATCACGATCGCGTCCATGGCCGATCCTGCCCCAAATGTTCCGGGCAAATATGTATACCCGGCGGCGCCGCTGCTGATACTTTTTACAGTATAAATGTTCAGGTATTTGGTAGGGTTCCATTTACCTGCCGTGGTTCCGGTATACGCATAATACGATGATTGACCTGAGGTCCACACTGTATTTGGAGAATTATGACGGATGATCCCATTGGTGCAATTACCATTGGGATCGATGGTGGCCAGTTTAAATTCAACCTCCACATCGGCCGCAAGTGTTTTAAAGGCGGCTACAGTGGCAGTAGTGTCAGGGTTCTGTTGACGAAAATCTCGGGTAAGGATCCGTATGGCATCTTTTACCTGGGCGTCGCTGATATTCTCTGATCCACCCTGGTGCATCACGTGCACTACCACAGGAATATACAATATGGGTGCCTGAATTTGGTTAGGTCCATTCTTTTGATTGGTGTTCTTTCCATATCCTGTTTTGTAGGCTTCTGCGTCCTGCGCTTCATACAAGGCTTCGCGGGCATCCCATGCGGATTTTTCCTCGGGGTGGTTTTTATAATGTTCCTGCATGGCCTCAGTGGTCCCGCAGGGTTTGATATCCTGCGCGTTCAAACCGGCCGACAATAAAACTATTGCTAATGTTAGGGATAGTGGTTTCTTCATTTTTTAATGATTTTAATACTTTCAAATGTAGTCCATTTCAAAGTGAAAAACAAGCCATTCACCTCAATATAAAGGAAAGGCTTGAATTACATATGAACGGTGATTTACAGGTCCTGAAAAGTCATAAATTAAGTATATTCAGCCAGTTGAAAGATCTCCGGGGCGAAGAAGCGGAAGAAGAAGCAAGGAATAAAAAAGGCCCCCTGATCGCTCAAGGGGCCTTTTCTTTTATAAGATCTTATTATTGAATGATGACCTTTCTGGTGATCTGTTTACCATCCACATCCATGTTCACAAAGTAAACTCCGGGCTGGTACACCTTCTCTTTTCCAATGGAGAGTGACAATTCACCTGTTGCATACGCTTTTGAAGGGATGCTCTCTATAGAGCGGCCCAGTACGTCGGTAACGTTAACCGAAATGGTATGACCTTCCGCAAGGTTCATATCCAATGTAACACTTCCTGAAGAAGGGTTCGGGTAAATAACCAGGCTAACCAATTCTTCGGCGCCGGTAATGCCCAACGAAGCGTCCCACAGGTTAATGTCATCCATAAAGAGGTTATTCCCAACCACGCCGTTCCCGCCATAATCAGAGGTGAACACCCAGCGGAAACGCACATTGGTGCTTCCTGCTACGCCATTGATGTTAACCGTGTACGTAGCGAATTGACCGGACGTTGGTGTAAATGCACTGGTGCTTGGAGGAGTAACGTTTGCAAGCGTGGTGCTGTTACGGCTCCAACGGGATACCCAGGTAGAGCCGCAATCTGTTGAAGTAAGTACCTGCAGGCGATCGTTATCACCGGTTGCCTTTAGCTTATAGGCGTATTTGAAAGATAGTTTAGGTGTAATGAACCCGGAAATATCAAATGAAGTACTTTCTAATATGCTTACGTTGCCCGCCGGGTTGGTCATGTTATCTAATTTAGTAGACTTGGTGCCGGTAGCGGCCGCCGCCGAGCTCACTGTCCAGTCATTACCTCCTCCGTTATAAACATTCCAATCTGTACCGGGCAAAGTGGTGGTCTCAAAACCTTCTACAAATTGTGCATTGTAAGAGGCTACATTTGATAATACGTTTATGTACGCGTTCTTGGTGATAGGTGCGCTACCCGCCGAAGTTGTTGCGGTATAAGAAACAGCGTAAGTGCCCGCAGCCGCGTAACTGACCTTAGGCATAGAATCGGTAGCGGTTGTTCCGTTCTGGAAAGTACCGCCGGGGAAGCTCCAGTTCCACGAAGTAGGGCGTGCGTTAGAAGAACTATCGCTAAAAGTGATCACGTAGTTAGGACACACCGTGCGGGCTGTAGCATGGAAATTTGGAACAGGAACGCATACCTGCGGAGTAGTGATACCCGTGGCAATGCCATTGGAGGCACTTCCCAGGTTCTGTCTTCCTACATTCCCCACGTTATTGATGATCGTATTTCTCATGCGGGTTGCCTGTCCGGCTGTGAACATGGTATAGCAATACGAATAATCCATGTAATTATTAATGTTCTCGCTAACGCCCGCGTTGCAGATCTGTACACCTGTTCCGGAGGGGCAACCTCCCGGGCTATACCCTTTTGTTTGCGGGGTATCGCCTACAGCATCAGTGCCACAGGCGGTTCCAACAGAGGTGCAGCAATCCCAGATATGATAAAGATTAAAGAAGTGCCCGTTCTCATGCGTGAAAGTATGTGAGTTACCGGGTGAGCTTGTGCCCATATTGCCAACATAATTATGAAGCATGACAGTAACGTCGGCTGAGGCGCCGTTCGTTCCGGGGAAAGATGAGTAACCGGCAATACCTTGCTGCCCGCCACTGGTAATGGTCTTTACAACATACACATTGTAATACTTTGTACGGTTCCATGTATAATTATAGGGGGTTGAACCCTTCACCCAATTGGTATTGGGGTCGTAATAACGGTTGATCCCGTTCGTACAGTTTCCGTTGGGGTCGATCGTGGCCAGTCTGAATTGTATCTCCACATCCGCCTCTAATCCCTTGAACGGGGTCTGCGTATTTGCAGTATCTGCGGTCAATGAACTGAAGTCCTTATTGACCTGATCGATGCAGCTATAAACCTGGGCATCCGAAATGTTTTCAGAACCATTCTGGTGTAGGATATGGAACACAACCGGGATATAATAAATAACACCCTGGGCCTTATTGATATTATCCGCTTTCTGGTTGCCTGTGCTTTTGCCGGTGTTCCTGTAACCCTGAGCGTGTAAGATCTCGTCTATTTCGGCCCACTCCTTTTCGGAAGCTTCGCGCTGTGCTTTTATCTCAGGATTATTGTTCAGTATTTCCATGTAAGCCTCGGTTGTTCCGCAGGGTTTGATATCCTGAGCGTACAAACCGGCCGATAACACAAAAGCAACGATGGCTAAGGGTAGTGATCTATTCATTTTTAAAGTGATTTAAGTACCAAATGTAATTCATTTGCCAACCAAAAACAAGCCATTGACCTCAATTTCCGGTCAACGAAATACAAATTTGTTACGATTATACGGATCAGAAGGGTTTACGGGCTCAATCTGGGGTCTGGCCGGCCTTTATTTTAGGGGTGCGATTCGTATATTCGTCGTGTTTTCAATCATATTTCGTAGTTAATAGTATCTTTGCACTCATGTTCACAACAGACCATTTGAAAGATCTCCTGGAACGCACTCACGCGTTGAGGAGGCATCTTTGACATCGACAAGAAACTTCATGAAATAGCTCTGGAAGAGGAGAAGACCCACGACCCCAACTTCTGGAACGACCCCAAAAAAGCCGAGGGCATTTTACGCGTTATTAAATTAAAAAAGGACTGGACATCCGCTTACGCCGCATTGCAGGGCATGGTTGATGATACCCAGACCCTTTTCGAATTTTTCAAGGCCGGCGAGGCCAGTGAAGAGGAAACCGAAAGACAGTTCAGGATAACTGCGAAAGAGCTTGAGAAGCTTGAGTTCAAGAATATGCTGAGTGGCGAAGAAGACGCGCTGAGTTGTGTTGTTGAGATCAATTCGGGGGCGGGCGGTACCGAAAGCTGCGATTGGGCCAGTATGCTGATGCGCATGTATATCATGTACGCCGAACGGCAGGGCTTTAAGATCAGTGAGAACGACCGAACGGATGGAGACGCGGCGGGCATTAAATCAGTTTCCCTGCAGATAGACGGTAATTACGCCTACGGATATCTGAAAGGTGAAAACGGCGTGCATCGCCTGGTACGCATCTCTCCTTTTGACGCGAATGCCAAGCGACATACCTCATTTGCTTCTGTGTATGTTTACCCCATCGTGGACGATACGATCGAGATCAATATACCGCCGGCTGATATCGAGATCACCACGGCGCGCAGCGGCGGCGCGGGCGGACAGAACGTGAACAAGGTAGAGACCAAAGTGATGATCAAACATCTTCCCACGGGTATACAGGTGATGTGCCAGGTAGAACGTTCTCAATTAGGGAATCGGGAAAGAGCCATGCAAATGCTGCGCTCACAGTTATACGAGATCGAAATGCGCAAACGAAACGAAGCGCGCGACGCTATAGAGGCCGGGAAGAAAAAAATTGAGTGGGGCAGCCAGATACGCAATTACGTGTTCCATCCCTATAAGCTTGTAAAAGACCTGCGCACCGACCATGAGACCAGTGACGTGCAAGGCGTTATGGACGGGGAGCTCGACGATTTTATTAAAGCATATTTAATGGAATACGGAAGTAAGAATTAATATCTTTGAGAAAGATTTATGCAGCAAGCGATCATAGAGAAAATACCCCGAAAGGTCATCAAAGAAGAGTTGGCCAGGGATAAATTCATCCGCAAAGCCAATAACGGCCATAACGAGATCTATATTATCACCCATAATGATTCCCCAAATGTGATGATGGAAATTGCCCGACTGCGCGAACTCACCTTTCGTTACGCGGGAGGAGGTACCGGGCTGAGCTACGATATTGATGAGTTTGATAAAGGGCCGTATGCTTACAAACAATTACTAGTATGGAACCCGGAAGATGAAGAGATCGTGGGCGCCTATCGTTTTATCAATTGCGGCGATGGAGAGTTCGTGGATGGGAAAGTGCATTTAGCAACCACCCATCTTTTTAATTTCTCGGATACATTTTACAAGGAATATTTAAACCAAACCATAGAACTTGGCCGCTCCTGGATACAACCCAATTACCAGCCCGGTGAACATTTCCGCAAAGGACTTTTCTCTTTAGATAATTTGTGGGATGGATTGGGCGCCATTGTGGTGGACAACCCGAAGGTGACGCATTTCTTTGGCAAGGTCACTATGTACACACATTACAACATTGTGGCCCGCGATATGCTTTTGTCTTTCATGCAGTATTATTTCCCGGACAAGGAAAATCTTGTAAAGCCTATTCATCCTGTACTTGTTAAAACCGATACTTCTGAATTCGTGAAGAGCCTGGAAGGTTTGAATTACAAAGAAGGACACAGTGTATTGAACAAACATGTGCGCAGCCTGGGAGAAAACATTCCTCCGCTGATCAATGCCTATATGAACCTCTCGCCCACCATGAAATCATTCGGCACCGCCATCAACCCAACCTTTGGCGACGTGGAAGAGACCGGCATCATGGTGAAGATCGCCGATATTTACGAAAGCAAAAAAGAAAGGCACGTAGCTACCTACACGCCTAAAAAATAAAATGCAGATCACTAAAGCTGAGTTCGTGGTGAGCAACACCGATGTGAAGAAGTGTCCGAAAACGCATTTCCCGGAGTTCGCTTTCATCGGCCGCAGTAACGTAGGCAAATCTTCGCTCATCAATATGCTGGTTGGCAAAAAAGACCTTGCGCTTACTTCTTCCAAGCCCGGTAAAACACAATTGATCAATCACTTTTTAATTAATGACGCCTGGTATTTGGTGGATCTGCCCGGTTATGGTTTTGCCAAAGCGGCACGCTCGGCACGCGAACAATGGGAGGCTTTTATCGCGGATTATATTCTTGACAGAAAGAACCTGGTTTGTGTATTTGTGTTGATAGATTCCCGTGTCCCTATTCAGCCCATCGACGCGCAATTCATGAAATGGCTCGGAGAAAATGAGATACCGTTCTGCATGCTCTTTACCAAAGTGGATAAACTAACCAAGAACGAATTGGCAAAGAACCTGAAAGAGTACGAACTGCGGATGTTAGGTCTTTGGGAAGAACTACCGGATAATTTCATTTCCTCTGCAGAAAAGAAAACAGGCCGTGAGGAAATACTGAGGTATGTTGAAGAAAATATCAGGCTGTACAATCAACATCTTCAAAAATGAGCTAATTTTGTGTAAACCGTTACGCCATGACAAACACTGCATTAAAAAAGAAACTGCACCAGGCCATTGATGATATCCAGGATAACGAGCTCCTGGAAGCTGTTTATACAATTCTGAATGCCAGGGGCTACCCTAGTTCTTTTGAGTTAAGTGATGAGGACATGCGTGTTATTGAAGAGAGAAGCGCTTTATATCAAGCTGGAAAATTGAAGACAGAAACTCTCAAAGAGTTTAAAAAAAACATGAAGAAGCGTCTTTCTAAATGAAATACGAGATCATTATTCCAGCGGTTGTTCGTGAGGAAGTTACTGAAGCTGTAGACTATTACAATTTTAAACAGAAGGGGCTTGGAGACGATCTGTATTACGACCTGATAGAAAAACTTGAATTCATACAAAAAGCACCATCTTCCTTTCAATTATATCATACTTCATACAGACAGGCTTTGCTCAAAAAATTTCCTTACCTGGTAATATTTAGAGTATTCGACAACAAGGTCTTGGTCAATAAATTCATCCACGCAAAAAAACATCCTAATAAGCGTTATAAAAATAAATGAAAGCAAGATCACTGAAGAAGAATAAAGTGAATGTGGTAACACTCGGCTGCAGCAAGAATATAGTTGACAGCGAGGTGCTGATGGGGCAATTGCGCGCCAACAAATTTGAGGTAGAGCACGAAGGCGAAAGCGAAGACCATCAAATCGTCATCATTAACACTTGTGGATTTGTTGATAATGCCAAACAGGAAAGTATCGATACTATTTTACAATACGTAAGCGCTAAAAAGCAAGGTCACGTTGAGAAAGTATACGTTACCGGTTGCCTGAGCGAACGTTACAAGAGCGATCTGGAAAAGGAAATTCCTGAGGTCGACGCTTATTTCGGTACGCGCGACCTGCCCAAGCTTCTGAAAACATTAAAGGCTGACTATAAACATGAATTGGTTGGAGAGCGTTTGCTAACCACGCCTTCGCACTACGCTTACCTGAAAATATCAGAGGGTTGCGATCGCCCCTGCTCCTTCTGCGCCATTCCTATTATGCGCGGCGGACATATTTCTGTACCCATCGAAGAATTAGTGAAACGAGCGGAAACATTGGCTGCCAAAGGAACCAAAGAACTTTTACTGATAGCCCAGGACCTCACCTATTACGGATTGGATATTTACAAGAAACGTGAACTTGCCAATTTACTGGATAAGCTCAGCGACGTGAAAGGGATCGAATGGATCCGCCTTCATTACGCTTTTCCCAGCGGTTTTCCCATGGAAGTGCTGGATGTGATGAAGCGCAAGCCCAACATCTGCAATTACCTGGATATGCCTTTGCAGCACATCACCGACAACATGCTCAAGAGCATGCGCCGCGGCATCACCAAACAAAAAACGATCGATATCGTGAAGGAGATCCGCGAAAAAATTCCCGGCATTGCCATACGCACCACTTTGATAGCCGGTTATCCCGGAGAAACCCAACAGGATCATGAAGAAATGATCGCCTGGGTAAAGGAAAGTCGATTTGATCGTCTTGGTATTTTCACTTACTCGCACGAAGAGAACACCCACGCCCACAATTTAGTTGATGATGTTCCAGAAAAAGTAAAGAAAGAGCGCGCCGACGCTGTGATGAAAGTGCAACAGGAAATTTCTTTAGAGCTCAATCAACAGAAGGTCGGTCAAACCTTCAAAACGCTCATCGATCGCAAAGAAGGTGAATATTACATTGGTAGAACCGAATTTGACAGCGCTGATGTGGACAACGAAGTACTGATCAAAGCTGATAACGAAACCTATCTTTCCATCGGTAGTTTTGTGAACGTAAAAATTCACGAGGCCACTGATTTCGATCTTTACGGAACAATCGTTAAATAATGTTCGCTTTCCTCAACAAACCATACCCGCACACCGAGAATTTCAGAAGAACCTTCCTCGTGAGCCTGTGCATCGGCGTTTTCGTGGCACTTTTTCTCATCGTTTTTCAGCCCTTTGATATTTCCCGCTGGGAAGACCCCCAAAAGAAACTGAAACTGGCCGGCTACGGTATCGTTTCCTTCCTCATCCCGGTACTCACAGGTATCGTTCTGCAATTCATTCCCGCCAAAGAGCGCGAGGATAACTGGAAGGTGTGGAAAGAAATAACAAACACCTTACTGGCCGTTTTACTCATCGCTTTCGGAAATCTCTTCTATTCCACCCTCATCGGCATTGGCACTGTTAGCTTTAAAAATTATTTCAACTTCATTTTCATCACTTTCGCCGTGGGCATTTTTCCTATTGCGCTGAGTGTTGCCAGCAAATACAACCGTTTTCTAAAGCTCAATCAAAGAACCGCCGCCGAGGTCAACACCGTGCTCGATGAAAAACCAAAGCCCACTCCCACCCCGGCAAAACAAAAACTTATCCTCATCGCCGAGAACGACAAAGACAAACTAGAACTGGAAGCAGACGACCTGCTTTACATCGAATCGGCCGACAATTACTCAACCATCCATTATCTCACACAAGATTCCACCCACAAGATCATGATGCGCGGCAGTTTAAAGAGAATAGAAAGCCAGTGTACTTCATTTCCACAGATCCTGCGCTGCCACCGCGCTTTTATCGTCAATACTAAAAACGTAACCCATATAGAAGGCAACGCGGCAGGATATAAACTTTCTATCAAAAAATCTGAAGTCAGGGTTCCTGTTTCCAGAAACTACGGCACTTCTTTAACAGAAGAACTTAAAACGAGGCGCTAAGTTCAACCGGCTGTTCTTCGGCTGTTTCTTTGTGCCTTCGTGCCGAAAAGTCAGCCCCCGGTTGGGCACCAGAATGCCGCAACAAAGACGCAAAGGCACTAAGTTTTAGTAAAAAGCTTAAGTATATTAGGTTGTTCATCCCAAACCCTTTGTTTCCTATCCCAAATTCTGTCCTACGTCCCAAACCAATGCTTTTCAACCCTTTAGACTTGACAAGTACTTTTCACAATAGTACCTTTGCCCCTAATAAAATCAAAATCATGGAAATCTTCATCCGCATCTCCCTCATCATTCACGTAACCGCCGGCTCCTTGGCGCTGCTATCCGGACTAGCTGCCATTCTTTTAAGAAAAAACGTAAAGCGCCACCGGCCCGCCGGAAGGATCTATTTCTGGTGCATGACCGTTGTTTTTGTAACCGCCACCTACATTTCGGTTTACCGCGGCAATGTCTTTTTGTTCTGTGTTGCCTTCTTCACCTATTACTCCTGCATAACAGCTTTCCGTTCGCTCAAACTTAAAAAACTTCACATCGATCAAAAACCGCATTGGGTCGACTGGGGTATCGAAGTGCTGTTCGGGCTTACACATGTTGGCTTTGTTTGCTTTGGTGTTTTACTCCTGATCGGAAAAAGCCAAACCATGAGCAGTGATGAGCTCAAGCAATTCGGGATCATTTGCCTGGTTTTTGGTATTTTGGGATTGAATGGCAACCGCCAGAACATAAAACGCCTGCGAGGAAATGTAGAACATTCTAATTACTGGCTACTGGCGCATATAGGTGGCATGCTGGGAAGTTACATTGGCGCCGTTACCGCTTTTATGGTGAATAACAACAACCGTTTCATTCACCTGCCCCAAATTGTGGCCTGGCTGGGGCCCGCGGTGCTTCTCGTTCCGCTCATCATATACGAAGTGAATAAGTTCAAGAAGAAATCGGTATTACTGGAAAAGAAAATAAAGGCCTAGCAATTACCTTTGGCCGGATCGCGTTTCAGACGCTCGATCAGTTTCTCTTTGGTGGTAAAAGTACAGAGCTCGTTCTCGAACCAGAAATCAACTACTTGCTCATTCTCAAAGCGCATGATGCCCACGTGCTGCGACTTCTCCATGCCGCTTGAATAGAATGAAAGGATCGCGATATTTTTTCCAAGTGCAAAGTACACCAATTGGCGGTCGGGAGCATTTTTATTGGGAAACCAGCCCACCTGGAACTCCTCGCCCGGGTTTGCCATCTGAAATTTATCCTTACCCGCTAAACTATCCAGGAAAAATTTAATAAAGTCGGGAATTTCTTCCACGCGCTTTTTCTCTTCCAGTTTTTCTTTTTCAAGGGCGGCTACAAGCGCCTTTTTATTTAAATCTGAATAGATAATAGCTGTGTCTATACTGTATTGTCCGTCTTTCACAGAAACGCTGCTGTTATTAGAGGCTACCTGGTCCATGGGGTAATAAGCCGGGCCTTTAAGATATCCGCTGCCAAGGGTAACCATTTCGGGTTGAGGGAAACCGCAATGTTCCACATCATTTATACCCAAGGTTGGGCGCGAAGCATCATAAAGCCAAATCGCAAGGGCAATAATGGCGCCGAAAAATAAAATGGATACAGCTTTTTTCATACCTGAGATCTTTAAATAAAGATACAACAATTCCAGGTCGAAATATCCCGATAAGCTTTTTTAACATTTAAATGGCGATGATTTACGCCAACTCCTTCTTCCGGAAATTATCAGCCACTACAAGATCTTTACTTCCCGCAGTGTACTCATAGAATCCTTTGCCGCTCTTCGCACCTAAATTACCGGCGGTGACCATGTTCACTAAAAGCGGACAAGGAGCGTATTTCGGGTTTCCAAAACCGTCGTGCAATACACGCAGGATGCTTAAGCAAACATCAAGGCCAATGAAGTCGGCCAGTTGTAGTGGACCCATGGGGTGAGCCATTCCTAATTTCATTACAGTATCGATCTCCTGCACGCCGGCAACGCCTTCGTACAAAGTATAAACAGCTTCGTTGATCATGGGCATCAAAATGCGGTTGGCCACGAAACCGGGATAGTCATTCACTTCCACAGGAATTTTACCCAGGCTCTTGCTCATCTCCATGATCTTATTGGTCACTTCGTCGGTAGTTGAGTACCCACGAATTACTTCCACGAGTTTCATAACCGGCACCGGGTTCATGAAGTGCATGCCAATTACTTTGTCGGCACGTTTGGTAACCGAAGCTATTTTGGTGATAGAGATAGAAGATGTATTGGAGGCAAGAATTACTTCCGGAGCGCAAAGTGAATCGAGTTGTTTGAAGATATTGAGTTTCAGCTCTACGTTCTCTGTAGCCGCTTCCACAACCAGGTCGGCGCTCTTTACGCCCTCTTCCATTTTGGTGAAGGTTTTGATATTTCCCAAAGCCTTTACCTTATCGGCCTCAGTTAAACTTCCTTTCGCCACCTGGCGATCGAAATTCTTTCCTATAGTGGCCAACGCTTTTTCAAGCGCTTTCTCGTTAATGTCAATTAATGAAACCTCAAACCCGAACTGGGCGAAAACGTGGGCAATACCATTTCCCATGGTGCCCGAACCTATAACCGAAACTTTCTTGATCATTTGCATAATTTTAGCGCGACTAATGTAGCACATTTTACAGGTTTACACCCTCCTAACTTGTTCACATCTGTTAAGAAAAACAGCCGACCTCATCCTGTAACCCTCTCCCTACCCTCTCCCGCGGGAGAGGGAAACAACCCCTATTGCATTTAAATTGTTGATAGATGTTAAGAAATTGAGGGTTTTACACCCTTTTAAATTTTTATTTTCGTCCTCCTCTCACATAGTGATCCCTTGGGGAAAAATCATGGAAGGAAAAGACACTTTTTGCAATTATAACGGCCACCTCATCAGCATTTACGAGCCGGTGGTCTCTTTCAATAACCGCGCTTTCCGCTACGGAGATTCCCTCTTTGAGACCATACGCGTGATCGATGGCAAGGTTAAGTTCCTGGCCGATCACCTGCGTCGCATTAAAATAGGTATGACGGTTTTACGCATGAATATCCCGGTTGATTTTAATGCCGAGAACATTAACCGGCTTATGACTGAGCTTATTGCTCGTAACGGCATACAGAACGACGCCCGCGTGCGCCTCACCATTTTCCGCAACGAAGGGGGTTTTTATACACCTCATACCAACGATATTTCATTCCTGATTGAAGCAGAAGACCTCGACCACAAAGGCGGTTACAACCTGAATGATACAGGCTTTACCATCGACGTATTCCACGACATCAAAAAGCACAAGGACAAACTTTCCAACCTGAAGACCGGCAACGCGCTCATTTACGTTTTGGCCGGTATTTACAAGAAGGATATTAAAATGGATGAGTGCCTCATCATCAACGAGGATGGCAACGTGTGCGAGAGCATCAGCTCCAACATTTTCATTGTAAAGAACGGCGCGCTTTATACACCGGCTTTAACAGAAGGCTGCATAGAAGGCGTGATGCGCAAACAGATCATCGACATCGCGCAGCGTCATCGCATTCTTTGCTACGAGATTCCTTTAGCCTTTAACGCGTTGATGAACTGCGACGAGATGTTCCTCTGCAACACCATACAGGGCGTGCGTTGGGTAGAAAAATACAAGACCAAGATCTACCAGAGCAAGCTTGCAGGATTTTTTGTAGAGAAGCTCAACGAGAGCATCGCGCAATGATTACATCTTTCCTGTAAAAGGCATCTTCTCCACCTCCTAATTCCTCGTTCCTGCCGAAAACACTGGTGTTTTGCCGCCTTACTGCCTAAATTAGGTATGCGAATCAACGCGTAAGATGCATTATAAAACATCCAACAAATTGTTCTTTACTGCGCTCGGAACCATGACCATTATTGGTTGCATCTCACACTACAGCACCACCAAAGAGACCAACAAAGCCACCGAGTTCACTACTTCTTTCGACAGGGGAAAGAACCTCGCTTTTAATATCTGCGGGCAGTGTCATTACGACGAAGGCACTAAACGTTTCTCAGGAAAGCAGTTAAAGGACATGCCCGGCTACGTAGGACAGATCTTCTCGTCCAATCTCACCAATTCCAAAACGCACAGCGTGATGGCGAAATACAGCGATGCCGAACTTGCCTATCTATTAAAGACCAGCATTGATCGCGAAGGACATTATATGCCCTGGATGCCAAGACCCAATCTTGCGGATACGGACATTAACGATATCACTGTTTATCTTCGTTCAAACGATACAGCCTTGCAGGCCGTAGATAAAACGGTTGGCAAAACCAAAATGACCTTCATTGGTAAAATGGGCACCAAAATGACCTCTAAGACCTATAAGTATCGGAAAGGAATTAAAGCGCCTGCCGAAACGGATACGATCGCGTATGGAAGATATTTAATAGATAACCTGGCTTGTTTTCATTGCCACTCGAAAAGCATTACAGGTTTAGATTACGAAAACCCGGAGAAATCGAAAGGCTATATGGCCGGAGGCATGAAGTTCAAAGATCCCGAGGGAAAAAAACTTTTCGCATCCAATTTAACACCCGATACCGAAACAGGCCTGGGACTCTATACAAAATACGATTTCCGTAAAGCGGTGATCAAAGGCGCGCGACCGGATGGAGATTCGTTGAGCTATCCCATGCAAAAATTCCGGCACCTCACCAACAAACAGTGCGACGCCATGTATTATTACCTGCAAAGCCTGGAGCCAAAGAAGAACAAGATCAAAAGAAATTAGCGAAAAAGATGGATGCGCCCCGTCATTTTTCGCGGGTACGGATCGGTTACCGGGGTGAACTCGGCTTTGTACACATAAATATCCTCCGGGCATTTTACTCCCTTATAAGTTC
Source organism: uncultured Flavobacteriaceae bacterium (assembly GCA_964387075.1). Classification (GTDB taxonomy): domain Bacteria; phylum Bacteroidota; class Bacteroidia; order B-17B0; family Aurantibacillaceae; genus PALSA-968. Next base: position 83,769 of record CAYLVB010000011.1, on the reverse strand, counting down.
CGTCCCATCCCTTTTCGGGATCGGTTGAAGAAAAAACCTCTCTCCCCCAGCGGTCGTAGATCACGATCGAGTAATCGTAAATACCAAAGGAGAACACGTGAAATTCTTCATTGTGAACATCGCGGTTAGGCGTAAATGAATTGGGAATGTAGAACGTGTAATCTCCATCGATGATGATCGTTTGCCGGGCTGTATCCGAACAACCATTGGAGGAGAGCGCGATCTGCGTAACCACATAAGTTCCAAAACCGGTGTAATCATGCGTAAGCGGCAAAGCGCTCATTTGGGTTCCGTCGCCAAGATCAACAGCCTGCTGGTTGGCGTTCTTGCTGGTATCGGTAAAGGTGATGTTGGGATAAAAAATATTCGTGTGCGTAGGATCGGCCACAAAACCCGCTTTAGGTCCGGGATACACCGTTACCAATCCGTTCACCGTCATGCTGCTCGTACCCACACAACCGGAAGAGGTGGTGGCGAGCAACGTAATATTGAAAGTGCCCGTATCGGGATAAACATAGCTTGGGTTGATCGCCGTTGATGTGGCACCATTGCCAAAATCCCAGGTAAAATTGGTTCCTGTTCCGTATACGCTGGTATTGATAAAAGAAACTTCCAAGGGCTGACAACCCTTGAATGAATCAACCTGGAACTGTGCCACCGTATTTGGATAGATCTCTACAGTATCGGTAAATGAACGAATACAGTTCTTTTGTTTTACCGTTAGCGTAACGGGGAAATTCCCGTACTGGTTAAAAGAAATTCCGGCCGGATCTTGCTGCGTTGAACTGGAAGGCACTGCGCCCGTAGTAAAATTCCAGTTGAATGTTGAATACGTAGCGAAAGATCCGCCCGCGGTAAAGTTGAATAAATTACCTACGATGCATTGCCCGCCCGGCGCCACAAAACTGGGGTCGAGCAAGGGATACACATAAAAAATTTGGATGGACGTATCGTTGCAGGCGGGACTTGGACCGTGATTGATGAGTGTAACTGTGTATTTACCTGTATCGGCGAATGTGTAGCTTGGATTTTGGAGATTGGAAGTATCACTCAATGTTGTTGGATCGCCAAAATTCCAGGTATACCCATTGCCGCCCGAACTGATATTGGTGAACTGCAACGTGAGTCCGGTGCAACCCTGCGTTGGCTGCTGGCCCAGGATGCTGCTGAGAATTAAATTCGGACAATTCACTACGCTGAACTGAAAATCGCGCGCGTGCGTTCCGATCAAGACCCCATTGCGGTATTCCTTCACGCACACCGATACCGCCCACTGCCCGGTAATATTGGGCGTACCGGTTATTTGTCCGTTAGAAGTATTGATCTGTATAGCGGGATTGGAACTGAGCGGAAAAAACCCGGAATAAGGAGAAATGTAGGAAACGAAATTGTAAGGTGGCGGATTTCCTGTGGCAGGACAAACGGGCGGAGGATTTACACAACCCGAAGCGCCGGTGTTAGGAGGTACAGCGGCTAAGAGCGGGCAGCAAGGGTCAAGACCGGTGAAGGGCGCGCAAAGATCATACACCAGAGAATCACCATCGGGATCAACCGCTGATTGATAAAAATCCATACCAAAGCCGTCGCAGATAAAGGTCAGCGGCGCAGAAGTAAAATGCGGAGAACTGTTTGTTGCCACAACTTCGGGACCTGGAATATGTTCCATGAAAGTTGAACCCGTGTTGCCCGGATTGGAAATATTGAGCACTGAACCGTTGCGGCAACAATTCTGGTAAACGAGGTAATAACCGCCGGCTTTGGGTGGAAGATTGATGCTGGCTACATAAGTGGCCACGTCTACGCAAATATTGGCTGGAGGCGTGAAACAGGGATTGTTGATGGCCGGGGGAACAGCTGCTGAACTTGTAAAAGGGATCTGCAAAGAATCTATAAAAGCCCCGCCGGCGTCATACACACAAACCACAGCAGGATTGTCAAAAGGCTGGGGATTATTGAAGCAGTCGCGATAGAGCTTTAAACTCACCCGGTAATTGCCCCCGCCAAGGTCGTCGTAATAGATCTCGCCGCCCACCTGGGTAGAAAAACCCAACATAGGTAACAGGAGAAACACTATTACCGGGCGCAATAATGACATTATAACAAAGTTAGCCAATTAAACAAGCCCTTTTTCAAAGAAAAAGCCAATTAAATTAACCTCGTATATTTGAAAAAACATAATTTCGCAGAAACAAGAAAAGATCATGGAACACACACAGGTAAAAGACTACGTTCAGCAGAACAAAGAGCGCTTTCTGGAAGAATTGATGGAATTGCTCCGCATTCCCTCGGTTAGTGCCGATCCAAAATACAAACCCGATGTTTTGCGAATGGCCGAGGCCGTGAAAATTAAACTCGAAGCCGCCGGTGCCGATAAAGTTGAAGTGAGTCAAACCAAAGGTTACCCTGTGGTGTATGGAGAAAAGATCATCGATCCCAAATTACCTACCGTTCTTGTTTACGGTCATTACGACGTGCAGCCCGCCGATCCGCTGGAGCTCTGGCACTCCCCTCCTTTTGAACCTGTAATTAAGAAGACCGATATTCATCCCGACGGCGCCATTTTCGCACGCGGAAGCTGCGACGACAAAGGCCAGGCCTATATGCATATCAAGGCTTTTGAACTGATGATGCGTACCAATACACTTCCCTGCAATGTGAAGTTCATGATTGAGGGAGAAGAAGAAGTAGGATCAGCCAATCTGGGCGCATGGGTGGCGGAGAACAAAGATCGTTTGAAAGCCGACATCATTTTGATCTCGGATACATCCATGATCGGGAACAAAACTCCGTCTATCGACACCGGTCTGCGCGGACTGGCTTATATGGAAGTGGAAGTTACCGGCCCTAACCGCGACCTGCACAGCGGCGTTTACGGTGGAGCGGTTGCTAACCCGATCAACATTCTCTGCAAAATGATCGCTTCGATGCATGATAAGAACAATCACATTACTATTCCCGGCTTTTACGATAAAGTTCAGAAATTAACACCGAAAGAAAGAAAAGAGCTGAACAAAGCTCCTTTTAAACTGGCGGCTTACAAAAAAGATCTCGACATCGCCGATATACACGGCGAAAAAGGATTCACCACGATTGAGCGTACAGGCATTCGTCCGACCTTAGATGTGAACGGTATCTGGGGCGGTTATACCGGCGAAGGCGCTAAAACCGTGTTGCCGTCAAAAGCTTTTGCCAAGATCTCCATGCGTTTGGTGCCCGGGCAGAATTCTACGCAGATCAGCAATCTTTTCGCGAAGCATTTTAAGAAGATCGCTCCAAAAAGTGTGAAAGTAAAAGTTACCGCGCATCATGGTGGCGAGCCTGTGGTTGTTTCTACGTCTTCGAATGCTTACAAAGCAGCGGCCGACGCGATGACTCAAAGCTATGGCAAGAGACCCATTCCTACACGCGGCGGCGGAAGCATTCCTATCGTTGCGCTTTTCAAAAAAGAATTAGGACTGGATTCCATCCTTTTCGGTTTTGGTTTGGATAGCGACGCGCTGCACTCGCCAAACGAACATTATGGAGTTTTCAATTACCTGAAAGGTATTGAGACAATTCCGCTGTTCTACAAGAATTTTGCAAACAACAAATAGTACCGATAGGCTGTTATCCTCCCATTTCTCCCCTTTTAGGGGAGACCTTTCGCAGGCGAAAGAGAGGGGTTCCAGGAGAGGATAGTTATTCTTTTCACGAAGTGAATAAGAATAACAGGTGAGGTCGGCGGTTAGTACATATGCCATTATCAGATATAATAAATTCAATAGGCGTCTCTCTCATCCTCCTTGCATTTTTATTATTAACCCTTAAAAAACTCAGTCCCAAAGACGTTGCCTATAACTTATTAAATCTTATCGGCGCCGGGTTGGCCTGTTATGGCTCGGTACTTATAAACGCGGTTCCTTTTGTGGTACTGGAAGGGATATGGGCGCTGGTTGCTCTATACGGATTACTGCGACGCTGATTTTGCATTTCCGTAAAAAATCCCTACTTTCGGTAATACAATGACACGCTTTTTTACCCGTTGGTTCATACCCGCTTTGCTGCTGATTGCACAGGCAGCTTCTTATGCGCAAACGAACGCGTATAAACCCGGCGATCACGTAAAAGAGCAACTGGAGGTATACGATTTAAACGGCGCTCCTGTAACCATCAACATCCCCGGCGGAACCTACCAGATCTTTTACCGCTACAGCTGGCGTAACATAGGATGGGGCCTCGAAACAGCAGACTCCGTGAAATTACTGGAGGCCAAGATCGACAAGATCCTGAAGGACGGAGAAATGCACTCGGTGAAAGTGATCTGCATCTCTTACGACGATAAGGAATTCTTTGAAGGGTGGAAAAAGACCGTGCAGGCATCTCCATTCAAAAAAGATCCCCGTTATACAGTAGATTATTTTAATACCAATGGCGATGCGGCCAAACAAAAGAAGATCGCAGGTTTGCTGAGTAAAGTAACCGCTTTTAAGGACGATGGCCGATTGATGCGTTGGTCGAGTTACATTTCCCGATTTAATTTTACGCTTTTTAGCGAGGGAGGGTATAAAGGAGCCACCATTAAGGCCAAATTACTTACCGATGAAAAAGGTGTGAAAACGCCTGTGGAAAATGCTTCGGTGTTACTTTCTACCCGTCACAAAAATGATACGCTCTCCAAAGCCACCACCGATAAGTATGGTGATTTCCAGATCTACGTGCCCGGTAACGTAAAAGATTATACCATTAAGGTAGATCCGCCGAAGGATAAGGACATCAAAAATCTTTTGCTGGTAACACAGGCCGGGCAGGAGATCTCAAATTTTGAAAAGGCAGGCCACGATTTTGAGTACCGTTTGTTGAAAGCGGATATCGTAAAGCTTTCGGAAGTGCAGGGCGAGGATATCAAGATGAAATACGAGGCTTTCCACCTTTCACCCGAAAAAGAACTGAAGACCGACGAGAAGATCTTCTATCATTCGGGCAAGAGCGATATCATGGAAGAATCGAAGGTGATCCTGAACCATATTGTGAAGATATTGACCGACAATCCCGGCGTTACGCTCGATATCATTTCGCACACCGACGCGGTGGGGAATGACAAATCGAACATGGCGCTTTCAAAAAAACGCGCTGAGTCCGTGGCAGCTTACCTCATTAAGAACGGCATTGCAGCCAAACGCCTGCAGACCGATGGCATGGGCGAAACGAAGATCCGCAACCGTTGTTTCAACGGAGTTGATTGTTCGGACAAAGAGCATGAATACAACCGACGTACCGAATTCAAATTCATGAAGCCCTGATGAGATCGCTGAAGTACTTTTGTATTTTTTCTTTCACACTGCTCCTTCTCTCCTGCTCTATTCAGAAAAGAAACTTCCGTAGCGGCTATCACCTGGAATGGAAAAAGCATGCGCGTTCGGTAAAAACCAAAGAAGCTTTGTCTAAGTACGATCCTTTACCGGTAATTCTCCCGAATGTTGTTTTTTCACAGACGAATTCAACCGCATTGGTTGCATCCGTTAAAAGCAGCGTACCAAACCCGGTGTTTACAGGAACAAAGACCTACCTCAATAATTGCGATACACTTTACTTACGAAAAGGCGGAGAAATAGCCGGCAAAGTGATAGAGATCAATCCCACCGAGATCAAGTATAAAAAATGTGATAACCTGGACGGCCCGCTGATCGTGATACCAAAGAATGATGTGAGATACATTCGTTATACCAATGGCATCACCGAAGAGATCCCCTACGAGGTGGTACAGGTTAAAAATGTCTCGCAGAAACTCGATGAGCTAAGGATACAAAGAGACACTGAGAACAGTTTGTGGTATTCTCTTTTTGGCATCCCGCTTTGCTTATTGGGTGGCCTCGGCGTTGTCTTTCTTTGGTTTGGCGCAAGATATGGCCGCAGGGCGGTGAAAGCCATTGGCACTGACCCGAAATTACGGGCCATGTATGGAAAGAAAGCCAATATCGGTTATTGGACCGGGCTCATTGGGTATTTGTTGGTGGGTGGCATCCTTGTACTTTTGGTCACTGCCATGATAGGCGGAGGCACCGGTCTACTTTTCCTCGCATTATACGGTCTTGGAATAGGCCTTTTGTTCCTGCTCCGATAGCATTCGTCGAATTGTTAAAATCTTCAGGGATTTCATTTCTTTTATTGACAATTACTAATTATTTTAGCAAGCAATGGCTAAAAAATTTATCAAACAAAAGAGCGAAGTTTTAAAGGGTGCCGGCGACTATTTTGGCGGTCGCGGCGCACAAGTGAATACCCAGAACCGCTTTTTGAAGCAGGCTTATGCTACTGATCACATAGAGGGGCTGGACGAGGATTTCCTTCAGGACGAGAAAACGGAGTACCTGCACACTTTTCCGAAGACAATCATTAATAAAGTGGATAGCCCGGATGTGGGCATGGCTTATTCGGTAAACGCGTACCAGGGATGCGAACATGGCTGCATTTATTGTTACGCGCGGAACGCGCACGAGTACTGGGGATTCAGCGCGGGGCTGGATTTTGAGAGGAAGATCATCATCAAGCAGAATGTGCCGGAACTGGTAGAAAAAAGTTTCTCGAAGAAGAACTGGGAACCTTTGCCTATCATGTTGAGTGGGAACACCGATTGCTACCAGCCTGTTGAAAGAAAGCTCGGCATTACCCGGAAGATCCTTGAGATCTGTTTAAAATATAAGCATCCTGTGGGCATGATCACCAAAAACGGATTGATCACGCGCGACCTTGACATTTTAAAAGAACTGGCCGCGCATAAATTAGTCCATGTGATGATCTCGATCACAGGGACAGACGATAAAATAAGGCTGGCGCTCGAACCGAGAACCTCTACTTATAAGAATCGCTTTAAAACTTTGGAAACGCTGAGCAAGAACGGCATTCCGGTTGGCGTTATGGTGGCTCCTATTATTCCCGGATTAACAAGCCATGAAGTTCCTGCAGTTATAAAAACGGCTGCCGAACACGGGGCGACTTCCGCAGGTTATACCATCGTACGTTTAAATGGAGCCATCAGTAATATCTTCAAAGACTGGCTGTACAAGAACTTTCCCGACAGGGCCGAAAAGGTCTGGCACCAGATACAGGATTGCCACGGAGGAAATGTGAACGACAGCGAATTTGGCCGGAGAATGCGGGGCGAGGGAAGAATAGCCGATTCCATCAACCGCCTCTTTAAAATAGCCAAACAAAAATACATGGGCGAGCCCGACGACTTTGAATTCAACTGTAATGACTTCAATTACAGTGCCGGAGACCTGCAATTATCTCTATTTTAAGGATTTACAAAACCCTTATTTTTCGTATCTTTGTCACCCTTAATTTGATCAAAAAATGGCAACTGCAACTATGTCGAAAATCAGTGAATTATTAGGTGCCCAGGCCGATAGCCTTTTGGGCCATACCTGCAAGACCATCAGCAAAGAACATATCCACCTGCCGGGTGCCGATTTTGTAGACCGCATATTCGCGGGTTCTAACCGTAGTCCGCAAGTACTGCGAAGCCTGCATCAATTATACAATACCGGTCGTTTGGCCGGAACCGGGTACATGAGCATTTTGCCCGTTGACCAGGGAATTGAACACAGCGCAGGAGCTTCTTTTGCACCAAACCCCGCTTATTTCGATTCAGAGAACATCGTGAAACTGGCTGTTGAAGGCGGTTGCAACGCGGTTGCCTCTACTTACGGAGTTTTAGGAAGTGTTGCCCGCAAATACGCGCACAAAATTCCTTTCATCGTTAAGATCAATCACAACGAATTTTTAAGTTATCCCAATAAGTTCGACCAGATCATGTTCGGCACCGTAGAAGATGCCTGGAACATGGGCGCAGTTGCGGTTGGAGCTACTATCTATTTTGGTTCGGCAGAATCTGCCCGCCAGATCGTGGAAGTGGCTGCTGCTTTTGAACGCGCGCATCAGTTAGGTATGGCTACCATTTTATGGTGCTACACCCGTAACAGCGCTTTCAAAAAAGACGGCGTGGATTATCATACTGCTGCCGACCTTTCGTCGCAGGCAAATCATTTGGGTGTTACCATTCAAGCAGACATCATCAAACAAAAGCTTTCCGATAAAACGGGCGGATACACCGCGCTTAACTTCGGTAAAACGCACGCCAAAGTTTATAGCGAACTTAGCTCTGATCATCCTATCGATCTTTGCCGCTACCAGGTAGCCAATTGCTATATGGGACGAGCAGGCCTGATCAATAGCGGCGGAGAAAGTAAAGGAGCCTCTGATCTAGCCGAAGCCGTTACAACTGCCGTGATCAACAAACGTGCGGGCGGGCAAGGCCTCATCAGCGGACGTAAAGCATTCCAGAAACCTGTGAAGGACGGAATTGCTCTATTAAATGCTATCCAGGATGTGTATCTGGATAAATCTATTACCATTGCTTAATTCATTTTACGGTTCGATCGGCTGTTCCGATCGTAAATCATAAATCACTAAATCGTAAATCCTCATGGGTTGGTTCAAACGAATAAAAGAAGGTATTACCACTAGTACCAAAGAGAAGAAGGAGACACCGGAAGGATTGTGGTATAAATGCCCATCTTGCAAGAAGATCCATACTTTTGATGAGCACTCCAAGAATTCCTATGTGTGTATCACCTGTAATCATCACCAGCGCATTGGTTCTGCCGAATATTTCGAAGTGCTTTTTGATAATAACCAGTTTACCGAACTGCACGAAGGATTAATTGGCGGAGATCCGCTGAACTTCGTTGACACCAAGCCTTACGAAGACCGTTTGGTTGACAGCGTTAAGAAAACAGGATTAAAAGACGCTTTGCGTGCTGCTTATGGAAAAGTAAATGAACAGGACCTGGTTATCTGTTGCATGGACTTCAGTTTCATTGGCGGGTCGATGGGAGCTGTTGTGGGAGAAAAAATTTCACGTTCTATCGATTTTTGCTTGAAAACAAGAACTCCTTTATTGATCATTTCTAAATCGGGCGGAGCTCGCATGATGGAAGCAGCATATTCCTTGATGCAAATGGCCAAAACATCCGCCAAGCTTTCCTTATTGGCTAAAGAAAGAATTCCCTATATCTCCTTACTTACCGATCCAACAACCGGTGGCGTTACCGCCTCTTACGCGATGTTGGGCGATATGAATATTGCCGAGCCCGGTTCTTTGATCGGCTTTGCAGGTCCACGCGTTGTAAAAGAAACCATCGGGAAAGATCTTCCAAAAGGATTTCAAACGGCCGAGTTCGTATTGGAACATGGCTTCCTCGATAAGATCATCAAGCGTACGGAGATGAAAGAAAGGCTTTCACAGGTATTGAAAATGCTTAAGAATTGACGATTTTTATATTTACGATTTTGTTATTTATAAGACAAAACAACTCAATTCTTAAATCGTAAATCAAAAAAATCGCAAATCGCCAGGTGGCAAAGATCTCCATCATAACCGTTACCTACAACAGCGCCGCTACTTTAGAGCACACCATTCAATCCGTTCTATTGCAGGATCATCCCGATGTTGAATACATCCTTGTGGATGGCGCCTCCACCGACGATACTTTGTCGGTAATGAAAAAATATCGTCATAAGATAGATCACTTCGTTTCCGAGAAAGATGAAGGACTTTACTACGCACTAAATAAAGGCATAGACCTTGCCACAGGCGATATCATCGGCATTTTGCACGCGGATGATTTTTATATCGATGATCACGTACTGAGTCATATCGACAAAACCTTCCAAGAGTCGGGTGCTGATGCTGTCTATGCAGATCTGTATTACGTGGATAAAGACAATACAGATAAGATCATTCGTAAATGGAGGTCGGGGAATTACAAACATGGTAAATTCCTTTGGGGATGGATGCCACCTCACCCTGCTTTCTTTGTGAAGAAAGACGTTTACTCAAATTTCGGCAAGTTCAATACAACTCTCCGCTCAGCCGCTGATTACGAATTGATGCTTCGCTTCATTCACAAACACAAAATAAAACTGGCTTACCTGCCTCAGTTCATTGTGAAAATGCGCACGGGCGGACAAAGCAACGCTTCGGTAAAAAACCGTGTGAAGGCCAACAAAGAAGACCGCAAAGCCTGGGAATTGAACGGACTGAGGCCCTATTTCTTCACCCTCACCCTAAAGCCTTTAAGGAAGATCTTTCAATTCCTTTAGGATCGATCGACTAAAGTAAAATTGAAAATTTATAATTTAAAAAGGCAAAAGGGATTTACTGTAGCTTCTACTTTTTAAATTTTACTTTTTCAATTATCAATTTTACATCGGCTGTTAATGATCGCAGTTAAAGCTTATACCATCACTTTGGCCTTAAAACTGCTAAGGAAGATATTCCAGTTCCTGTAATTCACACAATGCAAAATTGAAAATATATAATTGAAAAATGAAAATGTGTCCTTTTTAAATTTTACTTTTTCAATTATCAATTTTACATGGGCTGCTAATGATCGCAATGACAATGTTTGTCGCTCTTCGCTTTCTCAAAACATTCCTTCCCTTCCCTAAAAGAAAAATAAGCCAGCCCTAAAGAACCGATGGCATCCGTATAAGGAATTTTAAAGAGCTCATAAAGCCCGCTTGAGGCAAGCAGTATCAATGACATATAAATGCACACGCGCGTACAGCTCGCGTCGGCCAAAATTGCCGGCGAATCAAGAGCCTTACCAACTTTTACTTTAGCGCGCAGCAAGACCCACATCACCACTATGGAGATCGACGAGATCACCACTCCCCACAAGGTAGTTTCCGGATTTATTTTGTTAACGATATTATAAACTGAAGTAACGAGCAGCCCCGTCACCAGAACGTAGAACGCATACCCTGTAACGCGTAACGCGCTTCGCTCAAAATCATCACGATCACTTTCCGGGTTCCTTTGTATGCGCAGCACCATATGCGCTATGCCCAGGCCCGAAATGAACTCAATGAAGCTGTCAACACCAAAACCAAAGAGCGTCAGGCTCTCGTCGGTATAGCCAAGCCAGGTAGCAATAGTTCCTTCTGTGATATTATAAATGATGGTGAATACCGCCAGGGAGAAAGCTGTTTTGTAAAGGCGGGCGGTGTCGGTCATAGGCGTATCTAAAGCTAAGGTACGCTATTTCTTCAGGACTTATTCACATCAAAGATCCGACCTTTAATTTTGCTTACTTTCAAACATGGATCGGCGGATATTTTTGTGGTTGATGGCATCTGTTTTTTTACTGGGTTCCTGTACGCTGCAAAAGCGCCATTATCGTTCGGGGTATTATTGGGGTCTTTCTACACAGAGATCTCAATCTGTTTCAAAAACTCTAACACGCTTACCTACAGTGAAAAGGATGGAACTTTCCCCTATTTCACTTCAGCCTGCAGCACTTACTTCTAATAGAGCAGAAATTAGAGAAATAACTCATTTCAAAGTCCCCCATTCAAAAAAAAGTATCATCGAAAACCTAACTCGTCCCTTTACAAAACAAATGCATCGGATCTCAGCCCACAAAAAAGCATTTTACGTGGCCCGCATGAACCATGTGCCAAAGGCAGGTTTCAGGATGATGGTTTTCAGCTTCCTCTTCTTCTTTGGAGCCTGGTTCCTGTTCTCACTTTTCCCCGACCTTGTATATATTACCGTGGGACTACTGGCCATAGCTGTTGTCTTCGCACTCGTCTCGCTCATCACTTCTTCTAACGCGCGGAGGGACAGGATCAATAACAGTCCGTTCTGGCTACTGATGGCCCTGGTGGCGATCATTTTGGATATCTTGATACTTTGTGGACTAAGTCTGTTCTTAATTTCGTTATTTTGACCGATAAATGAGACGATGCCGATCATACCTGGTATTACTCGCTGGCTTCCTTCTAATGCTATCCTCATGCTCCATTCAAAAAAGGCATTACTTGAAGGGATTTTACGTGAGTAGAAAAAGCGCTTCGGTTTCAAATTTTGAGAAACATGAAGCTCCGGTATATTGTCTTAATACATGCTCTTCATCAACCGGAATTCAGACCTCTAAAGCTATAAAAACGGAAAGCCATGAATTAACATGCCATGATAAGCCATCTTTTAGATCAATAGGCTCAGTCAAAATAAACCACACGACTATTTATATCCAACGGAGAGTTTTTATCCATCCTAATTACACATTACCTTTAGGTAGATCAGAAATTAAAACTACCTCAAAAAATTCGGCGCTATCTGATCACACATCCTCACTTTACTTTCATAATTCAGAAAAGAAGAACTCAAATCTAAATGACGAAGTACCCTCTTCTCAAAATAAGGAGAAAAGAGCGCAGAAATTAAGCTTACTATCTTTACTTACTATTCTTCCTGGCATTCCGCTTTATCTTTTACTGTTAAACATTGGGGGGCTCTATGGAGTTTTGATCATGCTTATTATAGTCACGCTTATTGTTTGCTCCACTATCCTAGCTGTTAAGGCCCTAAAATTGTATAAGGAAATTACGTCAATAAAAGGAAAGTGGATGGCACAAACCGCCCTTGTACTTGCAGGACTCACATTTCTAGTTCGAATGGGTTTAATCCTTTTATTAATCAGACAATGAAAACACCTCAAGAAACAGCCTTCAGCCGACTTTTAAAGATCATGGACGAATTGCGTGAGCAATGTCCCTGGGATAAGAAACAAACCTTAGAAAGCCTGAGGCATCTCACTATTGAAGAAGTTTATGAGCTCGGCGACGCGATCATTGCCAAGGACATGAACGAGTTGAAAAAAGAACTGGGCGATGTATTGCTGCACATTGTTTTTTACGCGCGCATTGCTTCAGAGACAAAGGATTTTGACATCACCGAAGTGATCAACTCGGTTTGCGATAAATTGATCGAGCGTCACCCGCACATTTATGGCGATGTGAAAGTGGAGAATGAAGAGGAAGTGAAACAGAACTGGGAAAAGATCAAGCTCAAAGAAAAAGGTGATAAAAAGAAAACTGTACTTGGCGGAGTTCCCAAAGGTTTGCCCGCTTTAGTAAAGGCCCAGCGCATGCAGGAAAAAGCGCGGGGAGCCGGCTTTGATTGGGAAAAGCCCGAAGAAGTTTGGGGAAAAGTGCAGGAAGAGATGAACGAACTGCACGACGAAGTAAAGAACAAACAAGCGATCGAAAAGATCGAAGATGAGTTCGGCGACCTGATGTTCGCTCTAATAAACTACGGAAGATTCATTGGTGTAAACCCCGAGAACGCCTTAGAAAAAACAAACCAGAAATTCCTCCGTCGCTTCAATTACATGGAAGAGAAGATCACCGGCCAGGGTAAAGCCTTATCCGACTGCAAACTGGACGAGATGGATGTTTTCTGGAACGAAGCGAAGAAGAAGGGGCTTTAAAACGCCTTCTTCTTGTTGCTCAAGACAACCGCTATCCCCGCGATCAGTAAAACTCCGCCAACAATGGGCGACCAACTAACAGGATGATTCTGTTCCTTGTTAATTTCCAAAGGTCCAATGTCAACCACATTTTTTTCGGTCACATAATTAAACCCGGTGTAGACCATCATCAGGATTCCCAACACCACCAGCACAATTCCAAACACTCTCATAATTATATTTTTTGATGTATAACAAAGTTCAGCGAACCGGGATGGGAATGCGTTATATATACCTCAGAAAATGTATCAGGATCCCATTTGCAGATTTCCAAAACCCAGGCTTCCCCAATTGTTAAGAACCTTTTTTATATCCTGTTAATTAGCTGATATTCAGCGAAAAACACTTGCATGGCCGTTTCGGTACATCGGGACTGTGCTTAATTTTGTTAGTTGACAGTCAGTTACTTACAAAATATTTCCAGACAAAAACGTCGCTTATTGGTATATTTGTACCCCCGTTTTTCAGGGAGAACAGGGAAGAATTCAAAAGTATTAACCTCTCCGAGCAGCCCTGCACCGCCCGGATACAATGTGAAAGATAATGTCACAAATTGAACAACAAGAAGTAGTAGCGCCAGCAGATTTTGACTGGAGCATGATCGGAAAAAAACAGGACAACTATTCTGCGGATGACCGTAAGAAATTAGAGGACCTGTACGAAAAAACCCTGAAGACCGTCCATAACCTGGAAGTGTTAGAAGGAACTGTAGTTGCTGTTAACGCCCGCGAGGTTGTGGTTAACATCGGTTACAAATCAGACGGAGTGATTCCCCGCAACGAATTCAAATATAACCCCGACCTGAAAGCCGGCGACAAAATTCCCGTGTTCATTGAACAACAGGAAGACGCGGGCGGACAGTTGATCCTCTCTCACAAACGTGCACGCGCGGCCTCTTCATGGGATCGCATCTGCAAAGCTTTGGAAACTGATGAGATCATCAAAGGTTATGTTAAATGCCGTACCAAAGGCGGTCTTATTGTTGACGTATTTGGTATCGAAGCATTCTTACCCGGTTCGCAAATTGACGTTAAACCTATCCGTGATTACGACATTTATGTTGCAAAAACGATGGAGTTTAAAGTTGTAAAGATCAACAACGAGTTCAAGAACGTGGTTGTATCACATAAAGCGCTTATCGAAGCTGAGATCGAAGCTCAGAAAAAAGAGATCATCGGCAAACTGGAAAAAGGACAAGTACTTGAAGGTACCGTTAAGAACATCACTTCTTACGGTGTGTTCATTGACCTGGGCGGTGTTGATGGTCTTATCCACATCACTGACCTTAGCTGGGGCCGTATCTCTCATCCTGAAGAGATCGTTAAACTGGATCAGAAGATCAACGTGGTTATCCTCGATTTCGATGATGACAAGAAACGTATCGCTCTCGGTCTGAAACAACTTACACCGCATCCATGGGATGGACTTGACACGAACCTGAAGGTTGGTGACAAAGTAAAAGGTAAAGTGGTTGTAATGGCTGATTACGGAGCATTTGTTGAAGTTGCTCCCGGTGTTGAAGGTTTGATCCACGTAAGTGAGATGAGCTGGAGCCAGCACCTGCGCAGCGCACAGGATTTCGTAAAAGTGGGCGATGAAGTGGAAGCTGTGGTTTTAACTTTAGACCGTACCGAGCGCAAAATGAGCTTAGGTATCAAACAACTTTCTCCTGATCCATGGTCATTTATCACTACCAAATATCCAAAAGAATCCAAACACAGCGGAACCATCCGCAACTTCACCAACTTCGGCGTATTCGTTGAACTGGAAGAAGGTGTTGACGGTTTAGTGCATATCTCTGACCTCTCCTGGAGCAAGAAGATCAAGCACCCAAGCGAGTTCTGCAAGATCGGTGATAAAATGGAAGTTGTGGTATTAGAGATCGACGCCGAGAACCGTCGCCTTTCTTTAGGCCACAAACAATTGGAAGAAAACCCATGGGATGTGTTTGAAACAGTATTTACTGTGGATAGCGTACACCGCGGAACTGTTACCTCTATCAACGACAAAGGTGCCGTTATCGGTCTGCCTTACGGTGTAGAAGGTTTCTGTCCAATTAAACATTTGGTGAAAGCTGACAAGAAACAAGCTGCTTTAGAAGAAGTGTTGGATTTCAAAGTACTGGAGTTCAGCAAAGATTCTAAACGCATCCTGGTATCTCACGCGCGCACCCACGAAGAAGGAAGCAAGTTCCCGAATGAAAGGACTTCTGACAATAAATCTTCGCGAGCTGCCGAGCAAAACGAGACCCAAAAAGCTGTTAAGAAGATGAAAGACACACAGGAGAAAACCACTTTAGGTGATATTTCTGCACTTTCTGACTTAAAAGATAAAATGGACGGCAAGAAATAAGCCGTTCGTTTAACAAAACCCTTTGGGGGTGGTTCCCTAAAGGTCAAGCTAAAACACCTTCATTGGTTTTTAGTTTTTTGAGTGGAAACCGCGGGTTAAACCCCGCGGTTTCTTTTTTATAGGATCTTTTGATATATTTACTATATAATCACTATCCATGAAAGAGCTTTGCGCTATCCTTTTGATCTTTTTCGCCCCTTTTTGTTTAGCGCAAACCTTTGTAAGCGGAGGTGTTTTTTCGAACACCACCTGGACCAAAGCCAATAGTCCATATATACTTACCGATACAGTAGTGGTTTTCCCGGGTGTTACGCTCACTATACAAGCCGGCGTGACTGTTAAATTCGATTCACTGGTAATGCTCGAAGTTCGCCAGGCCCGGATCGTTGCTTCGGGAACAAGCGTCGACTCAATTACTTTTACCAGCAATTCGTCTTCTCCTGCCGCAGGTAAGTACGTTGGCATCTATCTTAATGGAGGAACCCTGCAGCCTGTTTTTAACTTTTGTAATTTCAGGTACGCGCAAACTGCTGTCAATACCGATAACATCAATTTTTCATATACGCTTGATGTAAATAATTCGTCCATCATCTACAATAATAAAGGCTTTTATTGCCCTTACCTGTATGTAAATATCGACAGTTGCTATTTCAGGAAAAATACGCAATGCACGTATGGCGATGGAAACTATACAAACTGTAAGGTGATCAGTAATCAAACTGGTCTATTAGGACCTGGCAATGCATCCCTGGTCAATAACTGCTTCGCAGATTCTAATTTTGTGGGCATATCAGGGATCAATGGACCTGTACTTAACAGCCAGTTCACACATAATACATATGGCATATGGGCTGTGCACGGCACGCGCGCGAACAATTGCGTATTGAAAAAGAATTGGTGCGGTGTGAACTTTTGGGCACTTAATGATACCATACGTAACAGTATTATAGATTCTAATGTAGTGGGGATATATCTGCATGGCGGAAGAAACCATGTTACTACCTCCCAAATTGGTCATAATAACATTGGCATCGTGGATACCAGTTTTTGGATTCCGAACACCAGTTCCATCACAAAGAATATAATTGAGTATAACGGGACCGGCATTCGCTTGTATTGTGATGGCAATAACGTCTCATGCAACCGCATCTGCAATAACACCAACTACGGACTTCAATATTTGAACCAAAACAATACGAATTCGGTGGATAGCAACTACTGGTGCACACCCGACTCCACAACTACCACCGGGGCGATCTACGACGCTTACGACAACACTAACTACGGGATCGTTTTTTTCATGCCATTAGACAGTTTTTGCTACCTGGGAAGTGGAACTACAGGTTTGCCGGAACAACATCAACAGATTAGCGTTTATACTTTCCCAAACCCAACCACGTCGTTCGTTTCGGTCACTTCCCTTCAATCGTGGGACTCCATGGAAATAACAACTCTTTTAGGTAATGTAATATACAGGACGAACTCTCACGCAAATTCAGCAACTATAGACCTCTCTGAAAATATGCCCGGAATTTATATCTGCAGATTAAATTTTGGCGCCCTTCAAAGGAGTATAAAAATTATTAAGGCTCAATAGGACAAAAGTTGTAAGCCAATTATGTGTTCTACCATACTTCTCTTCTCCCAACACAGCTCCGACGATTCCTTTGGTATGGGGCTTGGCCTTCTTGGCATTGGCCTCGCTATTTTTCTGTTCTTCAGGTGGCTGAACAAACGAGAGCAGAGAGATAGGGGCGCATACACAGCGACCACGGGCACTATTACTTCCGCACAAAAAGCAAAAACCAACGAGAACAAAACAACCTGGTACTACGATGTTGAGTACCGTACCAACAAAGGTGAAAAAATACAAACACGCCTACGGTTCCGTACCATGGTCTGTCGCTTTGAGCCCGGCCAGCAACTTGACATTTACTATGACCCCGCTGCGCCGGAAAAGCACTTTACGCAGGACGGAGTTAAAATGGAACAAAAGTTCTTTCTCGCCCAAAAAGCGGTAGCAGCGTTATTTGCAATAGCAGGCATCATCTTACTTTTTACGGTAGACAATTACAAGGAGCTTTATGTATTTCGAGAATTCACAAGCATTTTCGCAGAAGACCCTGAACAAAGAAGAACGGACGCCATCCGTAAACTGGCAAGACGAACCCGGCTCATAGATCTGCCATTTTACTACGACCTGAGCAATTATCCTAAGGATACGGGCTTGCTTCCTATCTTGAATGAACCTTCAGACACACTCCTGTTCTCTGATGGAGCCGGTGGTGGTAGGGTATACGGGGTCTATAAGGATACTACTAATTTTTTTCTTGTCGTAAACCTTTATGCAGCCGCAGGTGGTTACATCCCCGTAATTGAGATCTTCGATACATTCGGAGGCAAAGTGGCACACCAGCAACTACTGGTGCGCGGTTGCGGCGCCGATTGCGGTTATTCCTGCAGCGCCATAGCCCGTATAAACAAAGATCTGAGCTTTTTTGTACGGGATTCAGTGTTCCAATACACCTGTGATAGCCTGGGAAAGGAAACACCCGGTACACGCGAACATTACATAGAATCTTTTAGCGGCAAGATCGATCAGTACGGCAATATCGAAAAAACAATCCCGCAACGATTAAATCTTAAATAAATCACGCTTACGAACCATCATCCTCATACTTTTTCTAAAAATTTTAGTACTTTTAACTCTCAGAATTATGCAACTCTCCCAAAAAGCCACGAAAACTTTCGAAACCCAACTCTCTAGGATGTGGTTTGAAGAGAGCGGACTTTTTTGTTCGGTCACAAAACCCAATTGTTCTATCACGAAGGACGCGCTTACGCTGACTTTCAATTTCATTAAAGAGAATGTGGGCGACAAGAAGATCTGCTGGCTGAGCAATGTTACGGAGGCGGCTTTCCCCACAGATGAAGCGCGTGATTTTGCCGGAGAAGAGACGCCACGCATCATTCGGGCTCTTGCACTCATCACCAATTCGCAAATATCACGCTTGATAGCCAATGTGTTCATCACTTTAAAGAAACCGCCCTATCCAACTAAAATGTTCAGCAACGAACAGGACGCCCGCGAATGGATCGGTCAATACCTATAATATGATCTGCCAGCGATACCTGCTTATTTTTCTCTTTGCTTTGTCAACCACACTCGCTGCTCAACAAAGTCCGGGCGATTCCCTGCGCCAACTCATTAAAACAGCAAAAGAAGACACCCAAAAAGTAAACCTCCTCAATACACTCGCCTATTCCACCGCGCAGCCCGATCCTGAAGGTTCCCAAAAAATGGCCCTGGAAGCGCTGGCACTGGCGCAGAAATTAAATTTTGTGAAAGGCCAGTGCTACGCCGAAATGATCGTGGGTCGAACCTTCAATTTCCTCGGCGACTTTGAAGGCGCGGCCAAACACGCGGGGCTTGCCCTTGTACTTTGTAAAAAATGTGGCGACGACAATAACCGCAGCAGAGCGCTGAACATACTGGGGCTTGCCGAATACAATATCGGTCATTACGATAACGCTCTCAAATACTACAACGAAGCCCTTGCCATTATGGAACCAATGGGGAATAAAACAGCGCTTTCCTGGATCAATAATAACATGGCCACCGTTTATTTCCGCAAAGGAGATTATACACAAGCGATCAAATACAATCTGAGGTCCCTAAAACTTAACGAAGAATTGAACAATCCAATGGGAAAGGCCGGTAATCACATGAACCTTGGGCTCATTTATAAAGAAATGGGTCAGAATGAAACAGCCCTGGAGCATTTTACCAAGTCTGAAAAGATAGCTTTAGAGATGAGGAACGAGTTTGTATTGGCCGACCTGTACCTGAACATGGGCCCACTTTATATGCGTAAGCAAGATACCGCCAAAGCCTTAGCGCTCTTTGAAAAGTCGCTCGAGATAGATCTGCGGATAGGTCATCTTTTCGGCGCGGCCAGCTCGTATGGAGAGATAGCCCTTATTTATGATCTGCAAAAGAAGTACAAGCAGGCATTGTCTAATTACGAATCGGGTCTTAAACTATTCATTGAGATGGACGACAGGCAGGGAATGCTTACCTCGTATAACAACATGGGTCGCATGTATGCGGATCTAAAAGATCTTAAAAAAGCGAAACAATGCCTCGATAAAAGTCTTGCCCTAAGCAAAGAAACAAAGAGTGTAGAGGATCTGAGAGAGACCTACGAGAACCTTTACGAAGTAAGCGCGCAAATGGGTAATTACAAGGAAGCGCTTGAACAGTACAAGCTTTTTCTTGCGTACCGCGACAGTATCTTCAACGAAGAGAATACCAAAAAACAAACCCGGTTGGAGATGAATTACGCTTTTGAAAAGAAAGAAGCGGCCGCCAAACTGGAACAGGAAAAGAAGGACGCTTTGGCTGCAGCCGACGTCAGAAAGCAACAGATCATCCTGCTCGCTATCTCCGGCTTCGGGCTATTGGTACTCGGCTTTGCAATTTTCGCCTATCGCAGTTTCCTGCAAAAGAAAAGGTCTAACATCGAGATCAGTCGCCAGAAACACCTGATCGAGGAAAAACAAAAAGAGATCATCGATTCCATCACCTATGCCCGGCGCATCCAGCGCAGCCTGCTTACCAGTGAGAGGTATATAAACAAACAGCTAATGCGTTTACAGGGGCAATAATTGAATTTTTACCGCGTCCACCTATTCTCTTCGGGTTATAATCGATAAAAGACCTAAACCGTCTCTTCTTCGCTTAAATTTAGTTATTGAAGGAGCATGGCCAGGATCTTACACGAAAAAAAGGTTTTTGACGGAAAACGCAGCATTGAAGAGGGCGAAATAGAGTCGCACGGCCAAAAATTCATGAAGCAGCGGCTGAACCGCGAGGACGCGGTGGCTGTGCTGCTGGTAGATATAAATTCAAACAAGATCATTCTGACCCGCCAGTTTCGTTACGCCATCGCTGCCAAAACCGAAGAATGGATCCTGGAGATCGCGGCCGGAAGGATCGATAAAGATGAAGAACCCGCAGATACCGCGATAAGGGAAACGCTGGAAGAGACCGGATACAAAATAAAAAAAGAGAACCTCCAAAAACTTGTTTCCTGCTTTGTTACACCGGGATACAGTTCAGAACGGTTCATCATTTACTACGCGCGGGTAAGCGATGCGGACAAAGTATCGGAAGGCGGCGGACTTAAGAACGAACACGAACACATTGAAGTAGTTGAAATGAGTATCCCGGAATTTGTGGAGAACATCAAGGGAGGTCACTTCAAAGACGCAAAAACCTATATAGCCGGCATGCACCTGCTGGTACACAAAATATTGAAATGAGAATGAAACACAATATAGGTTGCTCGGGCTACTACTATTCCTTCTGGCGTAAGAAATTTTATCCGGAAGGGCTTTCGCCGAAACATTGGCTGCACTATTACAGCACGGTATTCAATACCGTGGAGCTAAACGCCACTTTCTATCGCACACCCAAATTGAAAGACCTGAAACGATACGCAGAAGTTACTACAAAAGATTTTACTTTTTCGGTAAAAGCTAGTCGCTTCATTACCCACGTACAAAAGTTAAAGGACTGCAAAAAAGTCATTTCAGAGTTCCAGGACCTTCTTGAAGAAGGATTGGGTAAAAAACTATCCTATTTCCTTTTCCAGATGCCGCCCTCCTTTCACTACAATGAAGAGAACATGGCACGCGTACTTGATTCTATCCCACACAAACCACATCATGTGGTTGAGTTCAGGCACATTTCCTGGTGGAATGACGACGTACAAAAAGAACTGAAAAAGGCTAAGATCACCTTTTGCAATGTGGATTACCCGGGACTTGAGAGTTGGTTTATCCACTCTACTCCCTTCTTCTACCTGCGTTTACACGGAAGCCCGGAATTGTTCAAATCTACATACTCTGAAAAAGAGTTAAAAAGATTCTGCAAGGCGTTTCCACCCGGTGCAAAGAAACTGAACGTATACTTTAATAACACATATTACGAAGCGGGTTACACCAATGCCCTGCAACTCAAAAAACTATTAAACAACTGACCCCATGCCCGAAGGACCCTCCATCGTCATACTCAAAGAACAACTCAAACCTTTCAAGCGCAAAAAGATCACAGGAGCAAAAGGAAATACCGGGATCGATATCAGTCGACTGCCGGGGCTTCGTATCACTGACTTTAAAAGCTGGGGCAAGCATCTTTTGATCTGTTTCAAGAATTTCTTCATTCGCATACATCTAATGATGTGGGGCAGTTACCGCATCAATGAAAAAAAAGGAACGCCGGAAAGAATGAGCCTGGAATTTGAAGAAGGAGAACTTAATTTCTACAATTGCAGTGTAAAACTCGTGGAGGCAGATCCCGATGAGGTTTATGACTGGAAAGCAGATGTGATGTCGGACCAATGGAGCCCGGCAAAAGCAGAGAGAAAAGTAAAGGGGCAGGAAAGCGCCATTGCCTGTGATGTGTTATTGGAGCAGGATATTTTTGCCGGCGTTGGCAATATCATTAAGAACGAAGTATTGTTCAGGATAAAGATCCATCCCGAATCAACAATAGGATCGCTTCCTCCAAAAAAATTAAAAGAACTGGTGAAAGAAGCTCGCAACTACAGCCTTGACTTTTACCGCTGGAAAAAGGTCTTCGAACTGAAAAAACACTTCCTCATTTACAAGAAGAAGAAATGCCCGGACTGCGATGGACAAGTAACAAGAAAATACCTTGGAAAACACGAGCGGCTCACCTGTTACTGTTCCAATTGCCAGGAGCTTTTCTCGAAGACGCCCATGCTTTCTAATTTAAAAGGAATTGAGAAATATATTATTTAAACGATGAGACCGATTTGGACAGGAGCCATAGGATTTGGCCTGGTGAACATCCCCGTGAAGATGTACAGCGCCACAGAAACAAGCACACTTGATCTTGACATGCTCGACAGCAAGGACCACGCGAACATTAAGTTTAAACGTGTGAATGAGAACACCGGGAAGGAAGTTACCTGGGGAAACATTGTGAAGGGCTACAAAATGCCCAACGATGAGTATGTCGTTCTCAATGATAAGGATTTCCAGATGGCCAGCGCGAAGAAGACAAAGACCATTGAGATCACCGACTTTGTGAATGAGGATGAGATAGAAAGTATTTATTACGAAACGCCCTATTACCTCGAGCCCGACAAAAGCGGGACCCGGGCATATGCCTTACTGCGGGAGGCGCTTGTTAAAACCAAAAAAGTGGGTATTTCCACATTTGTGATGCGCAACAAGGAAGGTCTGGCCATCCTGCGAGCCAATCAAAAAGTAATTATATTGAACCGCATTCGCTTTGAAGAGGAGATCCGCGATCCCGCCGATCTTTCCTTGCCTGCAAAATCAGAGGAAAAGTCAAGTGAACTGAAAATGGCTGTAGCGCTTATCCGGCAGCTTACCAAAAAATTCGACATCAGCAAATACAAGGATACCTATTCCAACGAGCTGATGAAACTGATCAAAGCGAAAGCCAAAGGAAAGCCGATCAAAGAAACTAAACTAAAGGTGGTGCATGGTAAGACCAAAGACCTGATGGAACAATTGAAAGCAAGTCTTGGCACAAAGACTAAACACAAAAAGGCTTCCTGATATGGGCTTAGCTCTCTACAAAAAAAAGCGCAACTTCAGTCGCACGTCCGAACCAATAGGAAAAGTAGCAAGATCGAGGTCGGAACTCAAATTTGTTGTACAACGGCATAAAGCTTCTCATTTGCATTATGATTTCCGTTTGGAAGTGGCCGGCGTGCTGAAAAGCTGGGCGGTTCCCAAAGGTCCTTCCATGAACCCGGGTGATAAACGTTTGGCCATGATGGTAGAAGATCACCCCTACTCGTATCGCACTTTTGAAGGAATTATTCCCGAAGGAAATTACGGAGCCGGCATTGTTGAGATCTGGGACGAAGGAACTTATAATGACCTGGAGAACTCAGATAAAAGAACGGCAGAAAAAAATATGCGCGCCGGCCTGCACTCAGGGAGTTTGAAATTCGTACTTCAGGGCAAAAAGCTAAAAGGAGAGTTCGCTCTTGTAAAACTAAAAGGCAAACAGGACAACGCCTGGCTGCTGATCAAGCACAAAGATGATTTTTCAGTGATCGAACCCTATAACAGCGAAGAACAAACATTAAAGAATTCTCCTATCAATAAATGGTTACGAGAGAACAGGAAAGATAAAGTACCACGGCTCAAACAAACGAAAGAAACTCCACACAAGAAAACCACGGTCAAAAAAAAAGTGCGCAGGTATCTGCCGGAAGGATCCAGAAAAGTAAGCGATCCCATAAAGCCCATGCTGGCAAAGGAAACCGAAAAACCTTTCAGCGATAAGGACTGGATCTACGAAATAAAATGGGATGGTTACCGGGCCATTGCCGAAGTTACTAAGAATAATGTCAGGCTCTATTCGAGAAACGGCAACTCATTCAACTTATCCTATCCGCTGGTAGTACTGGAACTTGAAACATTAAACTTTCATGCCGTGCTTGATGGAGAGATCGTTGTGCTGGATGAAAATGGTCACCCCGACTTTCAATTGTTACAATATTACGGAAGCGACAGCAGTTTCCCGATCGTTTATGAAGTTTTCGACCTGCTCTCTTTGAACGGGCAGGATACCACCGATCTTCCGCTGCTGGATCGCAAGAAATTATTGAAGAAATTGCTTCCTTACAATCGCATCATAAAGTATTCAGATCACGTTGAAGAGCAAGGCGAGGCATTTTTTAAATTATCTCAAGAAAAAGATCTTGAAGGCATTATGGCCAAGAAAGCCGATTCGCTGTATCATCCCGGAGCCCGCACGGGTGAATGGCTCAAAATAAAAAATCATAAGTCACAGGAAGCTATCATCTGCGGTTTTACCGAACCCAGGGAGAGCCGCAAACATTTTGGCGCGCTTGTTCTTGGAATTTACGATGATGGAGAATTAAAATACATGGGACACACCGGCTCCGGTTTTAACACGACCGCCCTGAAAGAAATGAGCGACAAACTGAAAACGCTGGTGCAAAAAAACTCACCTTTCAAAGAAAAGGTAGTGACCAATATGCCCGTTACCTGGGTAAAACCCAAACTGGTTTGCGAGGTAAAATACACTGAATGGACAAAGGACGGTCGCCTGCGCCATCCGATCTTCCTGCACCTGCGTTCCGACAAAAAAGCGAAAGACGTAACCTTAAATGCCGCTAAACCCATAAAAGATCCTGTGAAAAAAAGCAAGACCGCGAAGACCTCCAAACCAAAAAAGAGAGAAAAGGAAGAAAAAGCAGTTGATCCGGGAAATGAAAAGATACTGACCTTCGGCAAGATCAAAGTAAAGACCACCAACCGGAGCAAAATTTTCTTCCCCGATGAAGGCATCACCAAGGGCGATGTGATCGATTATTATATTTCTGTTTCCAGGTACATACTACCGTACCTAAAAGACCGGCCCGAATCATTGAAACGAAATCCCAACGGAATAAAGGACGCCGGCTTTTTTCATAAGGATGCCGGCCAGGAGGCTCCTGAATGGGTAAAGAGTTCGCCTGTCTATTCAGAATCCACCAAAAAAAACATTGACTATATCATTTGCAACAACCAGGCAACGCTCACCTACCTCAATAACCTTGGCTGTATTGAAATAAATCCCTGGCACTCTACCATACAAAAGCCCGATCGCCCGGATTATATGATCATCGACATCGATCCTTCAGAGAAAAATACTTTTGAGCAGGTGATCGAAGCGGCCAATGTGTTTCATGACATTTTCGAGAAGATCGGCGCGCCTAATTTCTGCAAAACCTCGGGCGCGACCGGCATGCATGTGTATGTGCCTACAGGCAAGAAATACACGTACGATCAATTGAAGGACTTCGCACACTTAGTGTGCATGATGGCACAGGAAGAAATGCCCGATTTCACCTCCCTGCAAAGAAATCTCAAAAAGCGAGGCAACAAAGTCATATACCTCGATCATTTACAGAACCGACGCGGACAAACCATTTCCTCCGTCTACAGTCTGCGCCCAAAAGAAGGAGCTTCCGTCTCCATGCCCGTGCATTGGAAAGAAGTAAAGCCGGGATTGAGTCCACAGGATTTTACAATACACAACGCGCTCAAAAGAATAGAAAAGCAAGGCAATATCTTTAAAGGGGTTTTAGGGAAAGGGATTGACCTGGCGAAATGCCTCAAGAAGCTGGAGAAATAGATCATTGTTACCATTTTCCAACTACATTTGGGGGATGGAATTCATCGGAAAGATCAAAAAAAAGATAGGTATCGGTTTAGTTCTTTTCATCGCGGCCATTCCCGTATTTATCAATCTTGGGCATCATCCCATGATGCTTTGGGACGAATCCCGCTACGCCGCCGGTTCCTACGAGATGATGAAAAATAAAAACCCCTTTGTAGTAACATACCAGAGACGGTCGGATAACATGAGCGCCAAACCACCTTTACTGCACTGGCTCCAAAGCGCCTCCATCGCAGTTTTTGGTTTCACCGAATTCTCCACCCGCTTGCCTAGCGCGCTGGCCTGCCTCGCCTTGTTCATCCTCGTAATTTACTTCGCCCGTACTTACTTCGCCTCCTGGACACCGGGCATCATTACTGTTTTAGTACTCGTTACAACACCTGAAGGAATAACCGGCATCGATCACTCCTTTCGCACCGCCGATTATGACGGTTTACTGACCTTATTTTCTTTTTGCGGAGCTGCCTTTATGTTCCTCTATTGTGAACGACCAGAAGCTTCGAAGTACCTTGTGGCCTCGATCTGCTTTTTCACCCTCGGTATCCTTACAAAAGCAGCGGCAGGTCTTTTTTACTTGCCGGGCATCTTCATTTACCTGCTTGTGGCCCGGAAATTATCTTTGCTTCTAAAGAACAAGCTTTTGTACATATATGGCATTGCATCTTTACTGCTCATTGCCGGAATTTTCCTTGCGCGCGAACATTATACGCCTGGTTATTTACGAACGCTCAACGAAATGGAACTTTTCGGACGCATGAACGCGGTACAGGATGGGCACGAAGAGCCCTGGTGGTTCTATTTCGATCATTTATTGAATGTAGGTTTTGGAAATTGGGCGGTCTTCATTCCTTTTGGATGGGTGGCGGCACTCTTCCTGAAAGACGAACGCGTGAGACGCATTTCTCTTTTTTCATTTATCATTTCCGCCGCGTTCTACCTGCTGCTTATAACTTCTAAATCGAAACTGGCGTGGTACGAATTACCCATCTATCCTTTACTGGCGCTGCAGGTGGCTCTTTTTATACGTTTTGTGTTGGAATGGCTTACGCAACTGGTCCGCTTCCGGAACGAAAGATCCAGACATGTTCTTTTAGCTTTCCTGGTGGCATGCATTTTCGTTTTGCCCTACAAAGACAGTTTCTGCAACTCGCTGGGTAAAGAGTTCAACGAAGGGTATAAGACCTATAACAACGTGCAATATTACCTGCAGCCAATGCCTGAGGTTACCCGTTCGGGAGTTTTACTTGCTACAGAAACTGATAAACAACAGTACCTGTTCTATTTCTACAAATTGAATGACGCGGGATACAGCTTAAAAATGGAGACCGCGGTACGGCCTTATTCAGCCGGAGAAAAACTTATAGTGAACGATACACTGGCTCAAAAATTACTGGAAGAAAAATACCAATTGAATGTGCTTGACCGCTGCAGGCAACTGAAAGTATACCTTGTTAAAGGAGAAAAATAAGATCAGCCTTCGGTCTTTTGCTGCTTCTTTTGCTTATGGTAGGACCAGAACATCAGGAAAGCTCCGTACACGATAAAAGGAATACTTAAGTTCTGCCCCATGTTCAGGTCGATCTTGTTCTCCCAGTCAACCTGCACTTCCTTGAAGAACTCGCCGATGAAACGTTGTGAGAATAGAAGTACGCAGAACAAACCGAACATAAAACCGGGAGGTAGCACCTGGCGTTTGTAGCGCCAGAGATAAAACATCAGAAGTACAAGGAACAAACAAAAGACGGCTTCGTACAGTTGCGAAGGATGACGGGCGGGAATGGGAGTTCCGTGGGCCACAAGCATACGTACATCCTCATCGTTATTCATGAACTTAAATCCCCATGGCGCAGTAGTAGGCAATCCAACAATCTCAGAGTTCATCAGGTTTCCCAAACGGATCAGCATCCCCGAAAAAGGAACTACAATGACCATGCGGTCGAATAACCACATCAAACTTTCGCCGGTCCTGCGGCAATACAACCACATGGCTACAATGATACCTATAGCTCCACCATGACTGGCTAATCCGCCTTCCCAAATTTTAAAGATCTCCAAAGGATGCGGTAGGTAATACTCAGGCGCGTAGAACAGGCAATGTCCCAAACGCGCGCCTAATATGGTGCCGGCAACTATGTAAATGGTTAAAATATCTAAATATTTAGCAGGACGATGTTCTGCTTTAAAGACCTTTCCCAGGATGAATTGGCTGCCCAAAAAGGCGCAGGCAAAGAGCAAACCATACCAGCGCACAGGCCAGTCGATTCCGGGGATCGTGAACATTTCGGGGTTGGCATCCCAGGTAATGAAGAGCAGATGTTGCATATAAAAGTGTTCAAAAATACGCAAAACTTACAGGTTTTTAACCATTTGCAAAAGTTAATTTCGAATTATGATAAACGTGGCCATTTTTGCCTCGGGCGAAGGAACCAACGTAGAGAACCTGATACGCTACTTCGCAAGCAGCAAGGAAGTCAAGATCAAGATCATCGTCACCAATAACCCCGAAGCGGGCGTTGTAAAACGCGCCGAAATTTACAAGAAGAACATCCAGATTGTTTCGAAAGAGGCGCTGGCCAATTATACCGACCAACTCATCGATTTTTTGCGCACCGAGAAGACAGACCTTATAATTTTAGCCGGCTTTTTGCTGAAGGTGCCCGAAAAGATCGTAAGGGCTTTTCCGCACCGCATCATTAACATACACCCTGCCCTGTTGCCCAGTTACGGCGGAAAAGGAATGTACGGAAGAAAAGTACACGAAGCGGTACTGAAAGCCGGTGAAAAGACCAGCGGGATAACCGTACATTACGTGGACGAGGAATACGATAACGGCGAACCTATCTTGCAGGCCATGTGCCGCGTGGATGCTGCCGACACCCCCGAAACGCTTGCAAAAAAAATACATGAGCTCGAATACTTTTATTTCCCGAAAGCCGTTGAGAAAGCGATCGAAAATTTAAAAGTTAAAAATTAATACATGGCACGATTTCCTTCCTTAAAAACCCTGGTAACCGAAAGTACGGCTACCGCACGTCGTTTCCCCTTAACCCTGCTGTCGGCCATTGCCGGTTCTCTGGTGGGCATCTGCATGATCGACATCAAGTATGACGACCAGGAAACCCAAAAGGCGATGGCCTGCGTGCTGCTGGTATGTTCATTGGGGCTTACTTTATTCTTTTCGCTGACCGTTTATTCGGAACGCAAGGGACATTCACTCAACAAAATGTTCCTGCTGCAAGCGGTTGCGGGGCTTTTGCTGGCGGGTTATTATGTTTTTCTGCGCATGTACTTCGTTCAGATAGAATTCATCCGTTATGCGCTCATCAATATCGCGCTGCATCTCTTCGCTTCCTTCGCGGCTTATACCGGCAGGAACAACCTCAAAGGTTTCTGGCAATTCAACAAGGCGCTCTTCCTTCGTTTGTTCTTCTCAGGCATTTACAGCGCTACTCTTTACCTGGGTTTATGCCTGGCTATTGTGGCGATCGATCAACTTTTCAATGTGAAGATCAACGAGAAGATCTATTTCCGGCTTTGGATCATCATCACCGGTATCTTCAATACCTGGTTCTTTCTCGCCGGCGTTCCAAAGAATTTACCTGAACTCGATTCGAGCGAAGAATACCCCAAGGGACTCAAGATCTTTACGCAGTATGTATTGCTCCCTCTTGTAACGCTGTACCTGCTCATCCTGTACGCTTACATGGGCAAGATCATTGTTACCCAAAACCTGCCCAAAGGCTGGGTTTCCTATCTTGTAATAGGCTTTTCGGTTGCAGGGGTTTTAGCGTTGCTGCTCATTCATCCCATTCGCAACAAAGAAGGCAATAACTGGATACACATCTTTTCCAAATGGTTCTACGGCGCCCTCTACCCGCTTGTGATCATGCTCTTCATCGCCATCGGTCGTCGCATCAATGACTACGGAATTACTGAGAATCGGTATTTCATCATTGTCCTTGCTGTTTGGTTAGCCGCGGTCTCCACCTATTTTCTCTTCAGCAAAGTGCAGAACATAAAACTCATTCCCATCAGCCTCTGCCTCATCGCGCTGCTTACTTCTTTCGGTCCCTGGGGCGCTTTTGCTGTTTCGGAGAGAAGCCAGTTCAATACTTTAGAAAGAGTACTTTCCGATAACGGAGTCTTGATCAACGGCAAATTGGATAAGAAGCATAAAGTCGTTGCTGACTCTATCGCAGAGCAAGTTACTTCTATCGTAAAGTATTTCGACGAAATGCATGGCTTTGAAAAATTCAAACCCTGGTTCGACCACAACATTGACACCTTGATAGCCGATACTTTACGCTGGACGCGCACTGCGAACATGATGAAACTGCTGAACATTAAAGAATCTTATAACTACGGGTATTACCGCGGCGAGGATGGAGAGACCTATCATTATTTCAGCTATTATCCCGAATACACCTACCAGCAGGTGCGCAGGATATCCGGTTACGACTACGATATTAACTTCAACGCAGCGGCTTACGAGAATGCCACTGGGAATAACTACACCCTGGAAAGAGATACTTTCCGTTTCTTTATCACCGGTGATTCAACCTCGCTTGAGATCACAAAGAACAACGCGCCTTTTTACAAATTACAGATGCAGGAATTTCTTAAAGCCATTAACGATTCTATAAAGAACGACAGTTATAACAAAAGTGTACCAATCCGCTTTATGGAAAAAACGGTTGAAGACAGTACCTTCAGCATGAAACTTCAATTTAA
This sequence comes from uncultured Flavobacteriaceae bacterium, assembly GCA_964387075.1. Lineage (GTDB taxonomy): Bacteria > Bacteroidota > Bacteroidia > B-17B0 > Aurantibacillaceae > PALSA-968. The sequence goes on along the minus strand of CAYLVB010000011.1, from coordinate 53,070 downwards.
CAGCATCTACGGCTACGTACGCAACAAACACCACAAAACCAACAGCGTAGGCGGCAATTGCCTTCTGAAATTCAAAAGCGCTGACACAAGATAATATATGAGCAAAAAGAACAAGAAACAAAATAACTATCTCTTTGAAGAAATACTCGATGCCTTAAAGAACAACGCCTCCCGCCCGCTGAATTACCGCCAGCTTGCCGCGATGGTGGAGGTGAACGACGAACCCGGGAGGCTTGCCATCATTGAAGTGCTGGAAGCGCTGCAGGAAAAAGGGCTCATCACCGAAAAAGAACCCGGAAAATTCCAATACAAGATCGTTGAGCAGCACATAAGCGGCCGAATAGATTTTACCACCAGCGGCGCCGCCTACGTGATCACTTCCGAAACAGAAGCAGACATTTACATTGAAAAAGGCCGTACCAAAGATGCCCTGAACGGAGATACCGTAAAAGTTCAGCTGAGCAGTTTTCCCGGCAAAAGAAAAGAAGGCGTTGTGGTGCAGGTGATCGAACGCAAACGCACCGATTTTGTTGGCACTGCCCAGGTTGGACCTAAGAGCATTTTCGTAGTGCCTGACAGCCACAAGATACACGTCGACTTTTTCATTCCGCGCGAAAAAAGCAAAGAGGTGAAGGACGGACAAAAGGTTTTTATAAAATTAGTGAAATGGAACCAGGCTGAGCCCAGTCCGATAGCCGAGGTCATTGAGGTCTTAGGTTATCCCGGCTCGCATACCACCGAGATGCACGCCATCATGGCTGAATACGGATTGCCGGAGCATTTCCCGGAAGCCATTGAGAAAGCGGCCAAGGGAATTCCCACACAAATAACCAAAGAAGAAATTGCCAAACGTAAAGATTTTAGAGACATACTCACTTTTACCATTGATCCGCACGACGCCAAGGATTTCGACGACGCGCTTTCGTTCCGAAAGCTTGAGAACGGAAATTACGAAGTGGGCGTGCACATTGCCGACGTAACACATTATGTGAAGCCCGGTTCTGCGATCGACGACGAAGGTTTGGAAAGAGCCACCTCGGTTTACCTGGTAGACCGCGTGATACCGATGTTGCCCGAGGTCTTGAGTAATTTTGTTTGCTCGCTGCGTCCCAAAGAAGAAAAACTTTGTTTTGCCGCGGTCTTTGAACTTGACGAAGAAGCTAACATCAAGAATGAGTGGTTTGGCCGCACGGTTATTTTCAGCGACCGTCGTTTTGCTTACGAAGAAGTACAAAAGATCATTGAAGAGAAGAAAGGCGAACTATCCGATGAGATCCTCATTCTCGACGGGCTCGCCAAAAAACTACGTGACCGCCGCAGCAAGAACGGATCTATTTTCTTTGATAAAGAAGAGGTGAAGTTCCATCTCGACGACATGGGAAAACCCATGGGCGTTTATTTTAAAGTGCAGGTGGACGCGCATAAGCTCATAGAAGATTTTATGCTGTTGGCAAACAAACAGGTGGCCACCTTGCTGGGAAGATCGCACCAGAACACACAAAAACACAAGCAGCCGGCAACCGTGTATCGCGTACACGATTCTCCTTCTAACGAAAAACTAACAGACCTTTCCAATTTCGTAGCCAAATTTGGTTATGCAATGAACACGCAGAGCAAAAAAGGCGTAACACAGTCCATCAACAAACTTTTGCAGGATGTGAAAGGAAAGCCGGAGCAGGGCACCATCGAGATCCTTACCATTCGCTCTATGCCCAAAGCCATCTACACCACGGAAAATATCGGTCACTATGGATTGGGTTTTGATTATTATACACATTTCACTTCCCCTATTCGCCGTTACCCCGACATGATGGTGCACCGCCTGCTGGAAGCGCATCTCGCTGGAAAAACCTACAGCAACAAAGAGGAACTTGAAAGTTTCTGCAAACATTCTTCCGACCAGGAGAAACTGGCCGCCGAGGCCGAACGCGCTTCCATCAAATACAAACAGGTGGAATTCCTGCAGGATAAGATCGGGCAGATCTTCATGGCCGTTATTTCAGGTGTTACCGAATGGGGCATTTACTGCGAGATCGTTGAGAATAAATGCGAAGGCATGGTGAGGCCGCGCGATATGAAGGATGATTTTTACAGTTTTGACGAGGACAACTACAGCTACGTGGGAAAACGTACCGGGAAGACCTATAGGCTGGGTGATAAAGTGACCATTGAGGTGAAGGACGCAGACATGATGAAGAAGCAACTCGCGTTTGTAATTGTTGATTCTGAAGGTAAAGGCGGAGAGGAAAATAAAGGGAAACGCTATTTTTCGGATGATGCAAGAGATCACAAAGACCGCAGACATGCCAACAAACAAGGGCATTCTAAAAAGAAGCATGGCGGATCGAAGGACAAAGGCCGTTCTAAAAAGAAAAGAAGAAGATAACTATTTATTTTTGCACGACGCTTTGGACCTGAATGTGCCGGCCTTGCGTAAAAGTGAAGAAGTTAAACAAGCGGTTCCCGGAAAAGAGGAAGAAGCCGTTAGATCCTGAACCAAAAAAAGTGCTTTTCAGGGTCAAATCCCCGGCCCGGGTGAACCCAGGTTAAAACCTATTGAACTCCTTGCGGCTCTTAATTGATGTTATCTGATTATCAATTAGTTAATCCTTTAAAAGCTCCTGTTTTTGAGGGTTTTGTATATTTGCGACCTAATTTTTTGGAATGACTTATTTGGATTTCGAAAAGCCGATTGAAGACCTTGAAAAAGAACTTCAAAAGCTTAAGGACGTGGCGACGAAGAGTAAAGTGGATGTGGGTCCGTCGATCAAACAACTCGAGGACAAGATCCTGGAGACCAAAAAGAAGATCTACTCAGAACTTACACCCTGGCAAAAGGTACAGTTATCGCGCCACCAGGATCGTCCCTACACACTCGATTACATCAATTACCTGACCAATAACACCTTTTTTGAATTACATGGCGATCGTACCGTGAAGGACGACAAGGCCATGGTTGGCGGCTGGGGTGAAGTGGACGGAAAAACTTTTATGTTCATAGGGCAACAAAAAGGCCGCAATACCAAGGACAGGCAATTCCGCAATTTCGGGATGCCGAACCCTGAGGGTTACCGCAAGGCTTTGCGCCTGATGAAGCTGGCGGAGAAGTTCAACAAACCTATTATTACTTTAATTGATACGCCCGGCGCTTATCCCGGTTTAGAAGCCGAAGAGCGCGGACAGGGAGAAGCCATTGCTAGAAATCTTTTGGAGATGGCGCAGTTAACTGTTCCAACCGTTTGTTTCATTATTGGTGAAGGAGCTTCGGGTGGGGCTTTGGGTATTGGCGTGGGCGACCGCGTTTTGATGCTTGAGAACACCTGGTATTCGGTGATATCGCCTGAATCCTGCTCTTCGATCTTGTGGCGCAGCTGGAACTTTAAAGAAAAAGCGGCCGAAGCCTTGAAACTGACAGCTACCGATATGGCACAACATCATTTGGTAGACGGAATTGTTCCGGAACCTTTGGGTGGAGCGCATAATGATCCAACCGCGATGTTTGAGACCGTAAAGAAAGAGATCTTCAAGCATGTGGGGCAACTGGAGAACTTCACGCCCGAGCAACGGATCGAAAAGCGTATTGATAAATATTGCGCGATGGGCCACGTGCTGGAAGCGAAAGAGGAAATGGCGCAGTAACAATAATGAGATGAATCTCATTATTGAGATCCTGACCTCTCTATCACTTCGCAGGATGACGGAAAAATAAATAGGTAAATAGTAAATTATAAAATCGTAAATCAAAAAAAAAAAATGGCAACTACTGCAGATGTAAACGTTGGATCCGTGATCCGTTACAATAACGAACTTTGTTTAATTACCGAATGGCAGCACCGTACGCCGGGCAACCTGCGCGCCTTTTACCAGGCTCGCATGCGTAACCTGAGGTCAGGAAAACAAACCGAGAACCGCTTTCGCAGCGGTGAAGAGTTGGAAATGGTACGCGTGGAATACAAAATGATGCAATTCATTTACCCGGAGAACGAATTCATAGTGGTGATGGATAATGCTACCTACGAACAGATCCATATTCCCTCTGCCGCGTTGGGCGATGGCCTGAAATTCTTAAAAGAAGGCATGGAAGTGAAAGTTACTTTTGAAGAAGAGAACCCGATACTGGCCGAAGCTCCAACCTTTGTAGAATTACAGGTTACCTATACCGAGCCCGGCTTAAAAGGCGATACTGCCACCAACACCCTGAAGCCCGCAACGGTTGAGACCGGCGCCGAAGTGCGTATTCCTTTGTTCATCAACGAAGGCGACGTGATCCGCATCGATACCCGTACCTCCGCTTACGTGGAACGCGTGAAGAAATAATTTTTCACAAAATAATGTAAGGTCTCGCTAAATCGGCGGGACTTTTTTATTTACACCTTTTTCCGTGAAAGGAAAAGTGTAATGCGAAGTGGAAACTGATGCGCTAATTTTATAGAGTGAAGAGGTTTGTGCTGCCTATTATTGTTTTATCCTTATTCTTTGGAACTTCCTGCTTGGTGCAGGCCCCGAAATTCTCCAACGTAGAAAAAGTGTTGGGACTTGAACTTGGACAAACACCAGAGCAGGTTTCCAACACCCTGGGCATACCACCCTACAATTTTATTTCCGAGAACGATTCGGAAAGCGTGCTGCTCTACAAGTACCGCGTATACGACCGCACTACCCTGCCCTTCATGCTCAAAGAAACCAATGGAAAAAAGACCCGCGGCCGGTATGTGAACCTGGTGGTTACTTACCACAACGGCATTTCCACCAAAATGAAGAGTTGCGATTATTGCGACGAATCGCAGGAAAAAGAAAAGCGCTTTGACTTCAATAAGGTGATGAACGTTCTAACCGTAACATTACCCTTGGTGCTGGTCTTTCTGGGAATACAAAAACTGCAGTAGTCATTCTTTTTGAGTTGCATTAGCTGTTCTGTCCCCCGCCGGAGGGGGCGATCCGCAGGATCGGGGGAGGATGGCTGCGCCGAGTGCTTCGGCTACTCCTTGATCAACTTCTTAGTACAAACCCCTTCCCTGCTCTCAACTTTAAGAATATACACACCCTTAGAAAGCTCGCTGACGTCGAAAGTCTCTTTTCCCGTTTTGCAGCTCTTTTCCATCACCAGTTCTCCGGTTATGGAATAGATGGATGCCTTTGAATTTACTGGCGCTTCAAGGCTTACTGAGCTTTGCGCTGGATTTGGGTAGATCCTTACTTTGTCAATAAACGTACTTTCTTTTACCCCAATGCCCGCTATGAAATTGTTAATGGTTGTATTGGTCACCACAGCCGGGTTAAAATCGAAATAGATGTTAGCCGTATTCTTTATTTGCGTTCCCGCGGGCAAGCCGGGCTTTGGTTTAATACGATACTGCACATACCCTTGAGAGCCTGCCATATTGCTGCCACTATCAGCGAGCATGATGTTGGGGAAATTGAAAGAAAGCACACTTCCATTGACGTGTGCGGTGTTCTGGTGACTATAATTTAGAACCTGGAAAGTTGAAAGATCAAGATTTGTATCAAGCGTATCCACTAAATTTATGTTGAAGGCTGGGGCTGTTCCCGTGTTTTGAAAATGAATGGTGTACGTGAACCAATCGTTATAAAGTGGTGCTACATCGATCGGATAAACTTCCTTTACATTTGGGTCATGCGAATTCACAACCAGGTAACAGAAGTAAAAAGTATTGTTGGAAACATTGTTATCGCCTGCTGTTGGCGTTACTACAACACTCACACAGACCGTATCGCCTGCTTGCGCGTTTGTATTTGTGCTGAAAACCAGATTAAAATCAGTCGAATTATTTGCCAAGCCAAAATCAGAAATTGCATACGTATAAGTATTTCCCGAAACCGATGGAGTTAAAGCTCCGGGCGCGGGTCCTACAAATGCTACCGGACCATTAACTGTAATTTGCACTTGTCCGCTTATACCTGCCGCGCAGTTCAGGTTGTACCAGTGACTCATGTCGCCGGCGTTTAGGTTTAGCGTATGCTGTTGCCCTGGGAAAACCCAACCACTAATTATTGTTGATTGAACACCAATATCGAAACCGAATTTGCATGCCAGCGGAAAATTTATGCTTGTATCGAGAAAGGCAACTGTAACTAAAGAATCTGTTCCAGGATAAATACACGACGCAGTGCATGGTATTTGAGTATCATCAATAAAGACTAGATAAGATCCATTTGTTTGCGGAAATCCATAAACTCCATTAGCGGCGCTAATTGTTTGTCCAAGTAAATTGAATCCTGTATCATATATATAAATTGGCATATTCCTTAAGCTGGAATCACCACCATCTCTTGAACAGTTTGAATTTTTGTCCTCGTAAATATGACCAAACACTCCTTCTGAATTAATACAACTATTAGAATTTCCGGGAGGGCATAGAGGATAAGACAAAGTAACCTGATCCATGGCAGGAATATAATTAGGCAAACAATTAAAAGGATTATTCGATATATCTATGTAATTAATCGCGCTCGAAAAAGGATCAAAGCATGAGATATTGTTATTGAAACATTGTAAATTAACCAAAGCAGACGGAAGCGTTGGTAAACTTGTCAGAAAATTATCGTTACACCAAATACTTTGCAGGCTGCTTGGTAAAGTTGGAAGAGCGGTTAATTGGTTATTGCCCGTGTAAATAACTCCTAATGAACCGGGAAGTGATGGCAGGCTGGTCAGCAGATTGTTCGAACAGCTTAACATTTGCAAAGAAGAAGGTAATGTAGGCAAGGAGGTCAACGAGTTCCAACCACATGAAAAAGACACAAGACCAGTTGGTAGTGCGGGTAAGCTCGTCAATTGGTCGGTCCAGCAATGCAGTTGTACTAAGGCAGGGGGAAATGACGTGAAGTTTGTTATGAGAGGATTGTAACCACAGTCAAGATAAGTAAGTGAATTGGGTAAAGGTTGGATGTCCGCAAATTGATTGGTATTACAATTAAGGTAATCCAGGTTACCAGGCCAAGAAACAGACCCTGAGATCTGATTTATATGACAATCCAAATACGTCAATGAATTCGGAAGACTTGGAAGGGCCGTTATATTATTACAGTAACATGCTAAATATTTTAGACCTGGTGGTAATATAGGTAAGCCTGTTAAGTAATTATATCCACATATTAAAGTATCCATAGAAATTGGTAATGAAGGTAAACTTTGCAAGTAATTCTTGTTTATAGCAAATTGACCATTACCACAATCAAGAGTAATAAGCGAATCAAAAAACTGAACTCCAAATAAATCTCCAATTGAATCGTTTTCAACATAGATTCTTTTCAACGAACTTACCATAGCATCCGTTGTATCCATCTGATTCCCCACCATCGCGCTTGGCACATTCGCCTGCAACCACTGAACGAACTTGGCATCCGGAATAGTTACAAACTGCGCTATAGCACTGGAAAAGCACATAAGAAAAATAAAAGGGAGTAAAATTCTTTTCATGAATATCGATTGTATAGCTAATATACAAAATAATGAGCCCAAATAAAACCCATTTAGCAAGTGGCGGCTTTCGGGTAATAAGTGGTCAGACCCTCTCCCGCGGTAGAGGGAAGCCGCCAAATTCATCAACATTTTTCCCACAAACCATCCAAAACCACGCATTTCGCCGTACCTTTGCGCAGTTTGGCCTGTTGGGTCGGTTTCAAAAAGATCAGAGGTTCAAAACTAATTGAAAATCAATATATAACGCGATATAACAAACCCGAAATAAGGAATACTAAATGCCTAAAGACAACTCCATCAAATCGGTCCTCATCATCGGCAGCGGCCCCATCATCATCGGCCAGGCCTGCGAATTCGATTATTCAGGCTCCCAAGCCGCCCGCTCCCTCAAAGAGGAAGGCATCGAGGTTTCGCTGATCAACAGCAACCCCGCTACCATCATGACCGACAAAGTTACCGCCGACCACATTTACCTGTGGCCGCTGGAAGTGAAGTCGATCATCAAAATCCTGGAAGAGCGTAAGATCGACGCGGTGCTGCCCACCATGGGCGGACAAACCGCTTTGAACCTCGCACTGAAATGTGATGACCTTGGCATCTGGAAAAAATACGGTGTAAAAATGATCGGCGTGGATATCCAGGCCATCAAGGTTACCGAAGACCGCGACCTGTTTCGCGCGCGCATGGAGGAAATTGGTATTGGAATGGCGCCAAGCAAGATCGCGAAGAGTTTTCTGGAAGGTAAATCCATCGCGCAGGAATTTGGATTTCCATTGGTAATTCGTCCTTCGTTCACGCTTGGTGGAAGCGGCGGAAGCGTGGTTTATGAAAAAGAGAATTTTGATCAATTACTGAACCGCGGACTGCAAACCTCTCCCATCCACGAGGTGCTTATTGACAAAGCGGTATTAGGCTGGAAAGAATACGAATTGGAATTATTACGCGACAAGAACGATAACGTAGCCATCATCTGCTCCATCGAGAACTTCGATCCCATGGGCGTGCATACCGGTGACAGCATCACGGTTGCTCCGGCGATGACACTGAGCGACGCCACGTACCAGAAGATGCGTACCATGGCCATTAAGATGATGCGCAGCATCGGCAACTTCGCCGGCGGTTGCAACGTGCAGTTCGCCGTAAGTGCCGACGAGAAAGAAGAGATCATCGCCATCGAGATCAACCCGCGCGTATCACGTTCTTCGGCGCTGGCTTCAAAAGCAACAGGGTATCCCATCGCGAGGATCGCAAGCAAGCTGGCCATTGGTTACAACCTCGACGAGCTCATCAATCAAATTACCAAATCAACCTCCGCCTACTTCGAGCCTACACTCGATTACGTGATCGTGAAGATCCCGCGCTGGAACTTCGATAAGTTCAAAGGCTGCAACCGCGAGCTTGGCTTCCAAATGAAATCGGTTGGAGAAGTAATGGCCATTGGCAGAAGTTTCCAGGAAGCCCTGCAAAAAGCCTGTCAAAGCCTGGAAATTAAACGTAACGGCCTGGGTGCGGATGGAAAAGAGAACACCAACCAAAACGAATTGCTCAAAGGTTTGGAGCGCCCCAGCTGGAACCGCCTCTTCATGATCTATGATGCCATGAAAGTGGGCATTTCCATCAAAACCATCCAGAAGCTAACGAAGATCGACATGTGGTTCCTGCAGCAGATCGAAGAAATGATCGCTCTCGAGAATGAGATATCCAAATACAAACTCGATACACTGCCGCGCGATGTCTTTTACGAAGCCAAACAAAAAGGATACGCCGACAGGCAAATTGCACACCTGCTGAAGTGCATGGAGAGTGAAGTGTACAACAAGCGCACAGAATTAGGCATCAAACGAGTTTATAAACTCGTGGATACCTGCGCCGCCGAATTTGAAGCAAAAACCCCTTACTACTACTCTACTTTTGAGGACGAGAACGAATCGATCCGTTCCGACAATAAGAAAGTCGTGATCCTTGGAAGTGGTCCTAACCGCATTGGCCAGGGAATTGAGTTTGATTACAGCTGCGTGCATGGTGTATTGGCCGCGAAAGAATGTGGTTACGAGACCATCATGATCAATTGCAACCCCGAAACCGTTTCAACGGATTTCAGTACTGCAGATAAGCTTTATTTTGAGCCCGTATTCTGGGAGCACATTTACGATATCATACAGAACGAAAAACCGGAAGGCGTGATCGTACAACTGGGTGGGCAAACCGCGCTGAAGATCGCGGAGAAACTGGATAAATACGGCATCAAGATCATCGGCACCGATTTCAAATCGCTGGACCTTGCAGAGGATCGCGGAAGTTTCTCTACGCTTCTGAAAGAAAATAATATTCCTTACCCAAAATTCGGAGTGATTCAGGATGCCGAAGAAGCCATCGCGCTTTCTAAAGAATTAGGTTTTCCGTTGCTCGTTCGACCCAGCTACGTATTAGGCGGACAAAGCATGAAGATCGTGATCAACGAAGAGGAACTGGAGCAGCATGTAGTAAAACTGCTGCACGATCTTCCCGGCAACAAGGTGTTATTGGATCATTTCCTGGAACACGCCATTGAAGCTGAATCCGATTCCATCTGCGACGGAAAAGATTCTTATATCATTGGAATTATGGAGCACATCGAGCCTGCCGGAATACATAGTGGAGATTCCTACGCTGTACTTCCTCCATTCGATCTGAGTGAGAAGGTGATCAAACAGATCGAAGAGCACACAAAGAAGATAGCCGTGGCGCTTAATACGGTTGGGTTGCTTAATATTCAGTTCGCTGTTAAGGACGAGGTGGTTTACATCATAGAAGCCAATCCGCGCGCCAGCCGTACCGTGCCTTTCATTGCAAAAGCTTACGATGAACCTTATGTAAATTATGCAACTAAGGTAATGCTGGGTGCGAAAAAAGTAAAAGATTTTAAATTCGCTCCCAAAAAGAAAGGGTATGCCATTAAGGTGCCTGTATTCAGTTACGAGAAATTCCCCGAGATACAGAAAGAGCTTGGCCCGGAAATGAAATCAACCGGCGAAGCGATCTACTTTATCGACAGCCTGCAGGACGAGTACTTCCAACAGGTTTATAGTGAGCGAAACCTTTACCTGAGCCGATAATTGGCCGGGTTTTTGAGGCTTTATCTATATGAAAAAGACCGTTGTCATAGGAGCCTCCGATAATCCTGAACGATACGCCAACATGGCCGTGCGTAAACTAAAAAAATACGGCCACGAGGTCATCGCCGTTGGATTGAAAGATGGAATGATAGGCGAAGTACAGATCACCAAAGAAAGAAAACCGATAGCCGACGTGGACACTGTGACCTTATATGTGGGTCCGCAGCACCAACCCGATTGGTACGAATACATATTGTCGTTAAAACCCAAAAGGATCATCTTCAATCCCGGTACGGAGAACAGCGAGTTCGAAAAAATGGCAAGGGATCAGGGGATTGAAACCCCCGAGGCCTGCACATTGGTGATGCTTTCGGTTGGTGATTTTTAATATGCCATCAGTAGCAGCGCAGATAGGAAAGAAATTACGCTCAGGCAGGGAAACGCTTGCCATTGCCGAAAGCTGTACGGGCGGATATATTTCCCATCTTATCACTTCTATTCCCGGGAGCTCGGCTTATTTTAAGGGCAGCGTAATAGCTTACAACAACCAAATAAAGACCACTTTGCTGAAAGTACGTTCCGGTACTTTGAAAAAATACGGCGCTGTATCCGCCGAAACCGCCGCCGAAATGGTCATGGGAGTGAGAAAGGCCTTTAGATCCGACTTTGCCATAGCCACCACGGGTATAGCAGGGCCCGGTGGCGCTGTAAAAGGTAAGCCCGTTGGCACCGTGTATATCGCGTTTGGCACAAAAAATGAGTTATTGGTGGTAAAATGCTCCTTTAAAGGAAGTCGCAAAAAGGTCATCGAAAAAGCGGCCGGCAAAGCCCTGGAAATGCTTCTGAACAGCCTGTAATTGTGGAAATCTTTAAAAAAGGAATCTATATTGAAATGGCGCCTATTTTTTACCTTTAAGCTCTTAATTCTCTTATGCTGAAACATTTTTACATTCTTTTTCTTTTTTTCTGCGGCACGGTCTTTTCACAGGCTCCAACCTGGAAACTTGAGGTGATGAGTACAGTTTATCTGCGCACATGGACCCTTAACACCAAAGCTACTTCTGAGGAAAATGGTGTATCGGGTGCTTCCATTAAAGTATTCAAAGGATCTGCCGTTGTGGCGCAGGCTACCAGCGATGGTTCCGGCGATTTTAAAGTGGATGTGCCGGGTGGCGGCGAATTTGTGGTAGAGGTTTCTTACCCGGGTTGCAATTCCAAGCGCTTTACTATTTCCACTTCCGGTGTACCGGATGATATCGGAAAGAAGGATGGCTATAGCCCGCGTTTCAATATCAAGGGAGGCTTCGTAATGGTCAAACCCTATCCCGGGATAGATTATTCGGGTTTAAAACAATCGCTGATAAAGGCTTCTTATGAGGCAAAAGCAAAGCTGTTTGACGATGATGAGGCTACCAAGAACGTAGGCATGAGCATAGTCACGAAGATCTACGCCGACGAAGACAAACTTTTTCAGCAGTTTTGCGCCACCAACCGTGCCGGCGATGATGCGCTTCGTATTCCTGATTGTCCGCTTGCTAAAAAACTGTATAACCAGGCCATTGCCATGATACCCGGCGAGCAATATCCTGTTGAACAGTTGAAGAAAGTTGGCGACTGCCTGAAAGAAAAGGAAGAGGCTGAAAAGAAAAAGGCCGAAGAAGAGAAGAAAAAAGCGGAGGAAGCAAAGCTGGCGGCTGAAAAGGCGGCGGCTGACAAAGCGGCCAAAGAAAAAGAAGCGGCTGACAAAGCCGCGGCGGAAAAATTAGCCAAAGAAGAGGCTGCTAAAAAAGCGGCAGAGGAAGCTGCAAAAAAAGCGGAGGCCGATAAACTTGCCGCCCAAAAAGCGGCCGAAGAGAAGGCCGCGAAAGAAAAAGCCGCCGCCGAAAAAGCCGCTGCGGATAAATTAGCAAAAGAAGAGGCTGCTAAAAAAGCGGCAGAGGAAGCTGCAAAAAAAGCGGAAGCCGATAAACTTGCCGCCCAAAAAGCGGCCGAAGAGAAAGCCGCGAAAGAAAAAGCTGCCGCCGACAAAGCCGCTGCAGATAAATTAGCAAAAGAAGAGGCTGCTAAAAAAGCTGCCGAAGAAAAAGCAACGAAAGATAAGAAAGCAGCCGACAAAGCCGCTGCCGACAAATTAGCCAAGGAAGAGGCGGCTAAAAAGACCGCTGAAGAAAAAGCCGCAAAAGAAACCGCAGATAAACTGGCCAAAGAAGAGGCAGCAAAAAAAGCGTTAGAAGAAAAAGCCTTAAAGGACAAAGAAGCTGCTGATAAAGCCGCTACTGATAAGATAGCCAAGGAAGAATCGGCCAAAAAGGCGGCTGAAGAAAAAGCAGGGAAAGACGCTGCGAAAGAAGAAGCATTAAAGAAAATGATGGCCGAAAAAGCCGTAAAAGATAAAGCGGCTGCCGAAAAGGCCGCTGCTGATAAATTAGCTAAAGAAGAGTCAGGAAAAAAAGCCGATGAAGAAAAAGCCGCAAAGGAGAAAGCGGCTTCTGAAAAAGCAGCCGCGGATAAGATCGCCAAAGAAGAGGCTGCTAACAAAGCGTCTGAAGAAAAATTAGCTAAAGATGAGAGTAGAAAAAAAGTAGCCGAAAAAAAACCCAAAGAGGATGAAAAAGCGGCTAAAGAGGAAGCGGAGTTCCAGGCTAACCTGAAGGCCGAAGAAGCCAAAATGAAAGAAGAAGCGGCTAAAAAGAAAGCACAAAAGACCGATAAAGAAAAGGAAAAAGCAGCACGTAAAAAGGCCCTCGAAGAAGCCGAAGCCAAGGAAGAAGCCGACGCTTTAGCCGCAGAGAAAGCCGAATACGAAAGAAAGAAGAAAGAAGAGGAAGAGTTCAAAGCCAGCCAGGGCGGCGGCAACCCTGACGAAAATGTGCCGGGTAAAACCGGCCCTTCAAAAAATAAGGTGCGCGAAGATATTGGCCCCAACAAATTCCTGGAGAAGTTCAAACGCGCCGAAGAACTTTTCAAAATGAAACGTTACGAAGAAGCAAAACCGGTGTATGAAGACGCGCTCCTTTGCAAGCCCGATGACGCCAGCAGCAAAAAAAGACTGGAACAAATAGAAAAGGTTCTCTCGGCTAAGCCTAAATAGCTTTGAGACTCATGTCGAGACTACGCACATGATGCGTTAAAGCCCCTACAGAGATAAGATCTACCCCCGAAGCCGCGTATTTGGCGATATTCTTTTCGGTGATGCCGCCTGAAGCTTCCACTTCGTATTTTCCGGCAATAAGATCAACAGCCTTTTTTGCCTGTGCGGGAGTGAAGTTATCGAGCATGATACGATGTATCTTTCCCTTGTCGAGCACCTTTTTAACATCGCGCAGATCGCGGCATTCTATCTCTACCCGAAGCTTTAGATGATTGCGTTTAAGATATAAATTAACCAGGTCAATGGCCTCTACAATACCACGAGCGAAATCAATGTGATTATCCTTGATGAGGATCATATCATGCAAAGCATACCGATGATTTGCCCCTCCTCCTATTACAACCGCCCATTTCTCAAAAAAGCGGAATAAAGGAGTTGTTTTGCGGGTATCAATGACCTTCGTTTTGGTTCCGGCGCATAAATTCTGCAAATGAGCCGTGTGTGTAGCGATTCCGCTCATACGCTGCATGATGTTCAGCACAAGTCGCTCTGCGGTGAGTAATTGGTAGGTAGGGCCGTTTATTACAAAGGCAATGTCGCCCTTTTTTACAGCAGCTCCATCCTTTATCTTTTGCGTGAACTTGATCTTTGGATTTACGTGATGAAAGATCATTTTAGCCGCTTCTACGCCGGCCAGTATGCCGTCTTCCTTCACGAGCAAATGCATGTTACCCTGTTTTCCCTTAGGAAGCGTAGCCAGCGTGGTATGATCACCAGAACCTACATCTTCGGCGAAGGCTTCTTTTACGAACTTCTTAAAATTGAAGTTCTTTTCGTGTTTCTTAAGGTAAGGATGCATATAGAAAACGAAGATATGAAAAACTCCAGTTTGCTTTCAATAATTTTTCTACCTTTACTATTAGCGCTTGAAAAAATTAAAGATATATACGGCCTTTTCAATTACAATGGTTCTCTTTGGAACTTGCAAAAAAGCTTCCAGAGCCGATTCCGCTTATATAGGTCATTGGATCGATCGCGGCGGCATCTGTGAAGTTTTTATAGATATTTCAGAAAGCAATACAGGTAATTATTATACTGTAGGGGGGCATGGTTGTGGCCATTCTTATTCGGGTACAGCCCGCGTTGATTGGTCATCCAAACATCTGTACATCGGTAAAACGAAGTTCAAAATTCTTGAGCATCCCACCCAGTACACTCCAAATCCCGACTCAATCCGCATTCGTGGCACTTACCACAAACTTACAGGGCTTAAGATGACCCTTAAAACCTCCTTCTTTCACGCGCGGGTCACACGGGAATTCGTCCAATACAAATAAATGAAAATAATCCTGCTTCAAATTGACAAGACCGACCAGTCCTTCGTTGAAGAAGGCGTGAAGGAATTCTCTAAAAGGGCTAGCCGCTACAATCCTTTCGAGATCATTACTATTTCTATCTCAAAGTCCATACGCAGCAAAAGTATTCCTGAACAAAAGACTGAAGAAGAAAAGCAATTATTGGTACAATTGGAAAAATACGAGTCTATTTACTTGCTTGACGAGAACGGAAAAGAATACTCGTCTTTGGAATTCTCCAAACAATTGCAGAAGGAACTCAATTCAGGTAAGAAAAGTCTTTGCTTTGTAATTGGGGGGCCCTATGGGTTTACTGATAGCATACGTAAGAAATACCCGCTCATCAGTTTCTCAAGATTTACCTTCTCGCACCAGATGATCCGCGTGTTGTTCTGCGAACAGCTTTACCGCGCTTTCAGCATCATACGAGGCGAGAAGTACCATCATCAATGATCTTTGTTCGCGGAAGATCTGATCTGCCCTCGAATGTTTTGCCCCTCTGGGGCAAGTAAAATTTGGGCTTTTGGTTTTAAAAAAGTTAAGTCCCTCCGGGACTATTTAATGCCTCATTACAGAGCGGTCCCAGACGGACCAGACATTTTAAGAAAAAGATCTAATGATCTTCTTGCCCCGGAGGGGCAAAACAAGGTTGTAGAAAAAAACCGGGTTCGTGTGGAGTTCTTGATCAGTATTTCATTCCCAATTTATCGAATACAAAACTCCACATATCCCCAAACTCATCAATTTGCTTGGCTGTTGGTTTCCCGGCACCATGCCCCGCGTTCTTATCGATACGAATGAGGATTGGCTCCGTCCCGGTATGATTTTCCTGCAAAGTAGCTCCGAATTTAAAAGAATGCGCGGGCACCACGCGATCGTCATGATCGCCGGTCAAAACAAGCGTAGCAGGATAAGCCACTTTCTTTACGTTGTGCAAGGGCGAATATTTATAAAGACAAGCAAACTCATCCTTATTCTCACTACAGCCGTAATCTACGCACCAGGCGCGGCCAATGGTGAACTTATGAAAACGGAGCATATCCAAAACACCAACAGTTGGCAAAGCCACCTTTGCAATATCCGGGCGCTCGGTCATCACCGCGCCGATCAATAATCCACCGTTACTGCGGCCGTGAATGGCCAGTTTGTCCTTCGTTGTGTATTTTTCTTTCACTAAGTATTCGCAAGCGGCAATAAAATCATCGAACACATTTTGTTTCTGACATTTGGTTCCCGACTTGTGCCAGGCAGCGCCGTACTCCCCTCCCCCACGCAGATTGGGAACACAATAGATCCCGCCCGCTTCTAAAAAGATAGCACGGTCAATACGAAACTCGGGCCCTAAAGAAATATTGAATCCTCCGTACGCAAAAACAAAGCAAGGGTTACTTCCGTCCATTTTGAATCCTTTTTTGCCGGTAATGAACATGGGTACTTTTGTTCCGTCCTTACTGGTAAAGAACACCTGTTTGGTCTCATAATTCTCACTCTTGAAATCGATCTTTGGCTTAAAGAACTGCTCAGTTTTGTTCTTTTTAATATTGTAGGAACAAATAACCGGAGGAGCTATGTACGTATAACAGTCAAACATCGCAACAGAATCTTCCTTAGAAGAAGAGATTCCCCCTACTTTACAAATTCCGTTCAAAGGTATTTCGCTCAGTTGCTTACCTGCCTTTGTATAAACATACATCTTCGAAGTAGCGTCATGCAGATATTTCACGATGAACATATCTGAACACAGCTCAACCGACTCCATCAGGTCTTTTTGTTCGGGTATAAGTATTTTCCAGTCAGCTTCTGCGGTTTTCCCGAAAGTCCATTGTAGCAATCTTTGATTGGAAGCTTTACTGTTGGTCACCACATAAAACTCGCCGCCGTCATTTCCTACCAGGTGGTAATCGCCATCAAAACCATCAACAAACTTCTGCCAGTTATTGCTCGCATCAGAGGTCTTTTTTACCCAAAAGGAATTGCCACTGGTGCTTTCGCTGCCATTCAGGATCACATATTCTTCGTCCTCTGTAACTCCTGCACTAAAATTCCTGTCGGGATGGGCGTTATCGGAAAAGATCAGTTGATCGGCGCTTTGCGCGGTTCCAACAATATGATAGTAAACTTTATGATTCTTGTTGGACGTGGTTAGCGCTTTTCCTTCTTCCGGCGTGTCGTAGCGACTATAATAAAACCCGTTCTTATACCAGCTGATGCCCGAGAACTTCACCCACTGCACCTTATCCTCCAGTACTTTTTTTGAAGCGATTTCCATCACCTGTATCTCCACCCAGTCGCTGCCGGCTTTGGAAATTCCATAAGCAAGGTACTTACCGTCTTTTGAAACTGCCCAGCCCGAAAGCGACGTGGTTCCTTCCGCCGAAAGTTTATTAGGATCCAGCAATTCAGTTCTTGGCTCTGTTAAACTTTTCTGTACATACAGTACCGATTGGTTCTGCAAACCGTTATTGTAAAAAGAAAAATACATGCCCGCCTTTTTTGTGGGCACGCTAAGTTTCTCGAAATTCCATAATTCGGTCAGGCGTTTTTTTACCTTGTCGCGGTAGGGAATTTTAGATAAATAATCGAAAGTAACTTTATTCTCCTCATCCACCCACGCTTTTGTTTCCGCGCTGTTATCGTCTTCCAGCCAGCGATAGGGATCTTCGACCTTAACACCATGGTAATCGTCGGTTTGCGAAACTTTCTTTGTTTTGGGATAAGCTAAAGGTTGCGCCTGCATCATCAACCCCGATGCGAGGAGTGAAAAAAGAATGATCCTCTTCATTTTTTTAATAGTATTCGTTCTTGCTTAAATAATTCTTCACGTAATCGGCCACACCTTCCTCCAGCGTATGGAAATGCTTGCTATAGCCCGCGTTTCTGAGTTTATGCATTTTTGCCTCGGTGAAATACTGGTATTTATCGCGAATGTCTGCAGGCGTATCAATGAACTCAATATTCTCCTTCACGCCCATCGCCTTAAAAGTATTCTTAGCCAGGTCCCCGAAAGTCCGCGCCTTGCCGGTGCCCAGGTTGTAAATCCCATTCTCAACACGGTGTTTGTAGAGAAATAAGATCACGCTGCAAACATCCTTCACGTAAATGAAGTCGCGCAGCTGGCCGCCATCGGCATACTCCGGGTTGTGTGAACGGAATAATTTTACCTTTCCTCCCTGCTCAATTTGGTTGAAAGCGTGAAATATCACCGAAGCCATCCTTCCCTTATGGTATTCATTGGGGCCATACACATTAAAGAACTTCAATCCCACCCAATGCGGCGGCTTCACATGCTGGCGCAAAGCCCACTTATCAAAGTCATTCTTGCTGTCGCCGTACGGATTGAGCGGTTTCAGCTTGTCAATGATGGAAACATCCTCGTCGTCATAACCAAACTCTCCCAAACCATATGTAGCTGCGGAGGAAGCGTAGATGAGAGGTATGTTCAATTTGGTGCAGAGATTCCACAATTGCTGGGTATAGTGTAGGTTAAGCTTGTTAAAAATATCGCGGTTGAACTCGGTGGTATCGGTTCGGGCCCCAATGTGGATCACAAAATCAACAATATTCCCATTCTCCTCTAACCATTTTGGCAATTCTTCGCGGTCAACCTGCTGGTAGAACAGTTTCCCGAGCAGGTTCCTCTCTTTTTCCTTCTTCCCAAAATCATCAGAAATCACAATATTCCGGATCCCGTTGCGATTGAACTCACCCACTAAACAACTCCCGATAAAACCGGCCGCTCCTGTAACAATTATCATCTAGAATTTATTTCTTAATTTCATCCAAATTTGGCAAATATATCGCAGATAAAAAAACATGACTGTTACCCGGGTTTTTGACATACTGAACAAAATTGAGGCCGAATTCGCGCACAAGACCGATCTGCTTTGCAGCAAGGATAAGAAGACCGGCTGGAAATGCCATACGGCGCGGGAATTTGTGGAGAATGCCAGTTATGTGGCATCCGGCCTTATTCAAAAAGGACTGAAGCCCGGCGATAGGGTCGCCATCATTGCCAATAACCGTCCCGAATGGAACTTTGTGGATTTTGGCTGCCAGCAGGCGGGGATCATTTCGGTGCCTGTATTTCCTACCATCAGTCAGCACGACCTGCAGTTCATCCTGAAGCACGCAGAGGTGAAGCTGGTTTTCTTTTCCACAGCGGATATTTACAAGAAGATCGATGGTTTCCCGGCCCCAACCGTCAGTTTTAACGACGTGGAAGGAGCCACGCCTTTCTCTGCTTTTGTGGAGGAAGGAAAACAACATTATAGCGCACATAAAGCGACCATAGAAAGTATTAAATCAGGTATAAAACCCGACGACCTGCTCAGCATTTTGTACACTTCGGGAACTACAGGCACACCTAAGGGAGTAATGATCTCGCACAGCAATCTTTTGAGTAACATCCAGGCTTGCGAAACCTTTGTTCCATTCAGTAGTACCTGGCGTAACCTCAGCTTTTTGCCGCTGAACCATATTTACGAGCGCATGTTCAATACGCTGATGCTGTATTTGGGCATTTCCATCTATTACGCGCAGGGGCTGGAGACAATTCCCGAGAATTTAAAGGAAGTAAAGCCCGAGATGTTCGTTACCGTTCCGCGACTGATGGAGCGCATGTTCGACAAGATATTGAGCAAAGGCAACCAGCTTACAGGTATGAAGAAAAAGATCTTTGATTGGGCGCTTGACCTTTCTCTGAAATACGAACCCGATGGGGCCAATGGAGCCTTTTATGAATTGAAAAGAAAGTTAGCCGACAAATTGATTTACAGTAAATGGAGAGAGGCTTTGGGAGGAAAGATCAGGTACGTGGCATCCGGAGGGGCCGCTTTGCAACCACGATTAGCGCGGGCTTTCTCCTGTGCAGGTATTTTGACGCTGCAGGGCTACGGGCTCACCGAAACCTCTCCAGTAGTTGCTGTGGGAAGGGAAGGAAAAGGGAATAACCGCTTTGGCTACGTTGGAAAAGTGATCAAAGATGTAGAGGTGAGAATTGCAGAGGACGGAGAGATCTTAGTGAAAGGCCCCAACGTAATGATGGGTTATTACAAGAACCCCGAAGCCACCGCAGAGGTTATGGACCGGGAAGGATGGTTTCATACCGGGGATATCGGTGTTTTTGAAGGCGAATTCCTGAAAATAACCGATCGCAAAAAAGAAATATTCAAAACCTCATCCGGAAAATACATTGCCCCGCTGGCCTTAGAGAATAAATTGAAGGAATGTCGTTTTGTGGAGCAGTGTATTGTGATCGGTGAGGGACAGAAATTCGCTTCGGCACTTATTGTTCCTTCTTTCGACTACATCAAAGAATGGTGCAAGGAGAAGGACATTCCTTTTACCACGAACGAAGAGATGGCAAATCACCCGGAGGTAAAAAAAGAAGTATCTCTTTTTATTCGCGAGTTAAATAAAACGCTTGCTCCCTACGAACAGGTAAAACGCCAGGAACTGCTTACGGGAACCTGGAGCATTGATGGCGGCGAATTGACGCCCAAGATGAGCCTCAAACGCAAGGTGATCATGGACAAGAATAGAAGTGTCGTTGAACGGATCTTTTCCGTAGAGGAATAGCGCATATAGTCTTTAAATCATCGCTTTTTTCAATATCGTCGCTACGTGTTTTCACTTATTTTACATGTACTATTTGGAAATGATCCTCTTATTAGATTAATTTTAATATCCAAACAAACAAAAATGTTCCAAAAAATACCTCTTCTGTTTTTAGGCTCATTCATCTTTTCTACCGCCCTTGGCCAAACAGGCCCGGCCGGTGTTAGTACGAACGTAAATAACGTATTGTGGCTGAAGGCCGACCAGAATGTTTTTGTGGATGCGGGGGTAACCCCTTGCGTCGATGGCAACACGGTAAGGCAATGGAACGATGCTTCCGGCAATGCAGATCATGCGGGCGAACCGGTTGCCGGGCAAAGGCCTGCGTACCGGGTTAACATTTTAAATGGCAACCCCGTGTTGGTTTTCGATGGAGTTGATGACAGGATACTATCCACCACGGTGGGAACCGGAAGTTCGGCGTCTATTTTTGTGGTGGCACGATACACATCATTAGCAGGCAATCCTAACCCGGGCCTTATACAGGGTTCTCCGGCGGGAAGTGCTTTTACCACCACAGCAACCGATAAATCCATTGGCATGTGGGTAAGTACAACCGCTTTCCCCTGGGGAAGAGGTGTTCAAACCAACAACACCCAGTGTAATATCACACAAACCACTACGCTTACTGCCAACACCCCTTATATCCTGCTGAACCGTTACAACGGGGCAGGAACGATCAATCAATACATCAGCAACGCGGCCGCGGGCAGTGTGGCATATAACAATACGTTGAAATCATGGGCAGATTTTGGAATAGGCAGGCAGGGAGCCGAATCATGGAACGGGGCGATCGCAGAAGTGATCGCATTCAATATCTCCGTGAATGAAGCGCAACGCATTATTATAGATAATTACCTTTCGTCGAAATACGACATTACGCTCGGTTCAAACGATGTTTACGCGGGCGACACTCCCGGAAACTCTGATTATGATCGCGGGGTAACGGGCATAGGCCAGTCGGCCGGCACCACGCAAACCGTTTTCGCTCCTTCGGTGTCTGCCGGAATTGGATTTACCTCCACCGGCGGTCTTGCCAACGGAGATTTTTTGATGATGGGATACAAATCCACCACTAACTGGGAAGATGTAGGAGATATAGGCGGGCTTACAGGTGCAGCACCTGCGCGCTGGCTTCGTGATTGGTATTTTGATGTAACCAATGGAGGCGCCAATCTTACCGGTAACATCGTTTTTGACATGTCGGATGGCGGCGTGGCCGGCGTGGCCCTTGGAGCTGCTGCAAATTATTCGCTTTTATACCGCGCGGGCACATCGGGTAACTGGACAGAGATCGTTGCGAGTGCGAGCAGTGTTGCCGGCGATCAGATCAATTTTAACGGGGTGACGCTTACCAACGACGGATACTATACGGTAGGGACGCACGACCGTTTTAATGCATCGCTTCCTATTGAGTTGAAAACATTTTATGCGGTGCCGCAAGGTAATTCAGTTTTGCTTCATTGGGAGAGTGCCACAGAAACCAACAATAAAGAATATACGATTTACAAAAGCAAGAACGGGACCGAATTTGAAGAACTGGCGGTGGTTCCCACCAAAGCCATAAAAGGAAATTCGTTAGTTGCCTTGAGCTATGATCATTCGGACGACAAACCACTGGTAGGAACTTCATATTACAGATTGAAACAAACAGATTACAATGGAAAATCCGAACTGTTCTCCATTATCAGTGTAGATTATGAAGGTTCGCGTCATATTACATTTACGGTTTACCCAAATCCAAACCAGGGCCAGTTCACGGTTGATTTTACAGGCATAGAGAACAATCACGAAATAGCGGTGATCATGTACGACCTCGAAGGAAAGCTGGTATATGAAAGGTCGATCTTGTCGGAATCAATGGCTACAAATACGTTCAGCATCATTCCCGCGCAGCAGATACGTTCGGGTGTTTACATGGTAAACTTTGTTGTGGAAGGTGTAAAATACCCTATGAAAGTGATCGTTCAATAAGATCACTTCTTTTGTATGACGTAATCCTTCACGGTTTCCGGCCTTGCCACGCCGAACTCGAACACTACCAGCGTTTCATTGATATCGGCGTAACCGTCGGCGCTTATCTTCACCTTATAGATGCCGGGCAACAAGGCCATGATGTAGCGGCCTGATGTTTTGTTGGAAACAAACGCGATCTCGTCGTTGGTCTTTTGATTCACCGCGGTTATGGTAGCCTGCACGACACTCTTATCCGCCGAATCACTACGCAGGATCTTTCCGCGATACACATTGTACTTTTGTTCGTTGTCCTCAAATTTCACACGATAAATATCCAGGTCGCCCAAACCTCCGGGACGCAAAGCGCTCATGTAACCGGCGCGGTTATCCGGCAGGATCGATATCTGTCTTTCATCATCCGGTGTATTGAGCGGGTAACCTAAATTAATTGGCTTACTCCACTCTCCTTTCTCCTCATCCCAGATCGATTTGAAAAGGTCGAAACCGCCCATGCTCGTGTGACCTTCTGAAGAAAAGAAAAGCGTTTTACCATCGGTTGAGAGCCACGGAAAATCTTCGCGAAACTTCGTATTGATATTGGAGCCGATGTTCTGGGGAAGACCCCATTGCCCGGTGGGCAGCATGCGCGCGGTATAGATATCCGATTCGCCATGTGATGTTTTCGGGTCGCGGCGCACGAAATAAAGAACAGGGCCATCTTCGGTTTCAAAAATAGAACCCGAGTATTCCTTTTCCTTGTTCACATTCTCTCCTATCGGTTCTATCTTTGCATAATTAGCGCCCTTTTTGTAGGTCTTGTAAAGGTCCTCAAGTTGATCGATGTGATCAATATAAATAATGAGCTGACTGCCGTCGGGTTTGATGCCCACGATCTGCTCGTCCAGGTTTCCGTTCACCGCGTTACCAATGTTCTGAGCTTTGGCCCACTTTCCATCCATCACGGTGGCGTAAAGACAATCTGATGAGTAATATCCATCGCTCTCTACCGCGGAAGTGTGTGAGCCTTTGCGGCGTGAAGTAAAGTAAAGCGACTGCTCGTCAAGCGTGATCCAGGGATAATAATCGGGGAACTCGGAATTCACTTCCGGGCCCGCGTTTGTGAACGTAACGTTGATAGGATATTTGCTCAGCTGTTGTGCATTGTGCACCTGGTCGATCAGGTGATCGGTCTTTTCCAGTTCAACCTTATCCTTGGCAACGAATTCTTTGTATTTGCTGTAAGCCTTCTCCGCGTCATCAAACTTCATGGCCAAATGATACGCCCTTCCTAATAACAACCAGGCATCGTGTTTGCATTTGGGGTCCTTCAGCGCTTTTTCGAGATAGGGAATAGAAGCCGTTTTATCGATAGCGGTATAGAGATAGCAATAAGCGAGTTTGTATTGGTATTGCCACTCGTTGGGTTCGCGCTTGGTCAATTCCTTGAACATGGGCAGGGCCATCAGGTAATTATGCTGCTTAAAATGTTCTTCCGCGTCTTCAGGTTCCCATTTTCCTTTGATAGGTTTTACACCAACCTGCGAGTAAAGGGTGAAAGCGGTAAAAAAAAGTGCCAAAACGAATATGCCTTTGAACCTGGTAAACATAGAGGCCACAAGATAATAAATTCTAAAAAATACGCTTCTATTTTTCCAAAAATCAAGCCAAGATGAAAAACAAAAAACCCCGCTTTTTCCAAAAGCGGGGTTTTTTCGTAATCAATTGATTTTTAGTGCTTAGAAAGGTACTCAGCAATCCCTTCATGGTTCGCTTTCAAGCCTTCCTTACCCTGGTTCCAGTTGGCCGGGCAAACTTCGCCGTTCACTTCGTTGAAGTTGAGGGCATCTACCATGCGCAAAGCTTCATCCACATTGCGTCCCAAAGGAAGATCGTTCACCAATAAGTGACGAACAAAGCCATTCTTATCGATAAGGAACAAACCGCGATACGCGATCATGGAGCCGGTAGCCACAAGTTCTCCGTGCTCATTGATATCGTATTCGCCGGTAAGTACCCCATAATTAGAAGCTATCGTTTTTGTAGTATCGGCAACCACCGGATAGGTTATACCTTTGATACCGCCGTGCTTTTTTTCCATTTGCAGCCAGCCCCAGTGACTTTGCTCTGTATCGGTACTGCAGGCCACAACGGCGCAGTTACGTTTTTCGAACTCGGCCAGTTTCTCCTGGAAAGCATGCAGCTCGGTTGGGCAAACGAAAGTGAAATCCTTCGGGTAAAAGAAGAATACCACGTATTTTTTGCCTACATATTGTTCCAAAGAAAAATTGGTCACAATTTCTCCGCCACCCACCACCGCAGAGGCTTTGAACGAGGGGGCTTTTTTTCCTACTAATGTTATCATTGTTTTGTTTTTTTAGCGTTAAATTGGGTTCAAAATTAAACTATTTCTTCGTTCGGGAGCTTAAACCATATCAATATTTCTATATTTGAAATAGCAAAAATAAAACACATGAACAGGGTCGTTTTTTCTCTCATTCTCAGCGCTATGGGGTATACCCTCCCGGCGCAGGACACCTTTTCTATCGTGGCGGCCGATTCGGCTAACCGCGAGGTGGGTAGTGCGGGCGCTTCCTGTGTTGACCTGTTCCAGATCGGTTTCACCGACCCATCCTTCCTGGGCGATCTGTTGCCCGATACGGGGGCCATCAATACACAGGCAGCTTATATAGCCGCCAACCAAAACAACGCGCGAAGCCGCATGCGCGCCGGAGACACTCCTTCTCAGCTCATTACCTGGCTAACAACCAACGACGTTGGTACAAACCCGGCAAGCCGTCAATACGGCATCGTAGGATTTTCGGGCAATTCCTTAACAGCGGCCGCTCATACCGGTGCAAATTGCCTGAGTTACAAAAATCACATAACCGGCAGCATCAATGGGATCTATTACAGCATCCAGGGAAATATTCTTCTTGGGCAACTGGTACTCGATTCCATGGAGTCACGTTTTAAAAACGCGCAGGGCGATCTTGCCTGCCGCCTAATGGCTGCCCTGCAGGGAGCAAAAATGGTGGGGGCCGATACACGCTGCGCAACCAATAATACTTCTTCCCTGTTCGCCTTTGTAAAAGTAGCCCAACCCACAGATACCTATGGGAATCCTTCCTTTATTGTGACCGTTCGAACCCACAACAACGACTCGATCGAGCCTGTAGATACCCTGCAAACGATCTTCGATCTGCAACACAGCTGCTCTTTGATAAGCATCACCGAAAACAATTCACCCAAAACCCTCAAAGCGTTTCCTAATCCGGCCGCGAACGAACTGGTCATTTCAACCGAAAGTGCATGCGAAGGCTCAGGCTACACATTGATCAACGGAACCGGGCTTGTTATCCATTCCGGAACAATTCATGGCCCGAAAACCACGCTAAACCTGGAAGGGTTGCCCAAAGGGATCTACCTCGTTCGGTTCAGGAACGGATCTTATGTGAAATTCATTAAGGAATAAATTTGAACTCCTTAAGGAAAGCATGGCCTTCCGGACAATAGCAAATGGGCCATTATCAGCCAAGATAGGCCAACGGCGGATAGGCGTCGGTGAAAAGCGCCGCAATAAATGCTGTTCTTTTTCACCCCTTATTTTTCTATATTTAAAGCCTTAATAAACGTATCTATGAAGCTTCAAAATTATGCCTGCGGACAATGGGTTGCGGGCGCCAACGAAGGACAAACACTCTTTAACGCCATAACGGGCGACGCCGTAGCTACGGCTTCGTCGGCCGGATTGGATTTCGGGAAAATGTGCGATTATGCAAGAACGGTAGGCGGACCTGCTTTGCGCAAAATGACCTTTCATGAGCGAGGGATGATGCTGAAGGCGCTTGCCATGCACCTCCAAAGCAAAAAAGAGATCTTTTATAAAATAAGCTGGGCAACCGGGGCAACCCGTGCCGATAGTTGGGTAGATATAGAAGGTGGGATCGGGAATTTATTTACCTACGCTTCCTTGCGCAGGCAGTTCCCCAACGAGATCTTCTGTTATGACGGAGAGACGGCGCGCCTGAGCAAGAACAATACTTTCATTGGACACCATATTTGTGTTCCTAAGGAAGGAGTGGCCATCCACATCAACGCTTTTAACTTCCCGGTTTGGGGAATGTTGGAAAAAGTGGCCGTGAATTGGTTTGCTGGCGTTCCGGCCATTGTGAAACCGGCCACCGTTACTTCTTTTTTGACCGAAGCCGTAGTAAAAGAAATTATAGCTTCTAAAATTATCCCCGAAGGAGCTTTACAACTCATCTGTGGCAGCGCCCACGGAATTTTAGATCATACTATCAACCAGGATGTCGTAACCTTTACGGGCTCCGCTTCCACCGGCAAAATGCTGAAATCAACCAAGCGTTTGCTCGAAGAATCGGTTCACTTCAACATGGAGGCCGATTCGCTGAACTGCTGTGTGCTTGGCAAAGATGTTACGCCCGATAAACCCGAGTTCGACATTTTCATTAAAGAAGTTACCCGCGAGATCACCACCAAGGCGGGACAAAAATGTACCGCGGTACGCCGCATCATTGTACCCGAGAACCTGATCGAAGATGTGCACATCGCTTTAGGAAAGAGATTAGCCTCCAACATCATTGGAGATCCTAATGTGGAAGGCGTTCGTATGGGCGCTTTGGCCGGGCAAGCGCAGTTGGCCGAAGTGAAAGAGAAAGTGGAGCAACTCAGCAAAACACAAAAGATCATCATCGGCGATTTCGAGAAATTTGAAGTGAAGGGAGCCGATAAGCACAAAGGAGCATTTATGCCTCCTATCATTTTCCTGAATGAGAACCCATTTAAGAACACAGATTGTCACAACATAGAAGCGTTTGGTCCGGTAAGCACTTTGATGCCATACAAAACCACCGAAGAGGCCATCGAGTTAAGTAAGTTAGGAAAAGGATCGCTCGTAAGTTCTATCGTGACCGCCGATGATAAGATCGCCAAACAATATGTGATCGGCGCGGCCTGCATGCATGGTCGCATTTTGATACTGAACAATGAATGTGCGAAAGAAAGTACAGGCCATGGTTCTCCAATGCCTATGCTTACACATGGCGGACCCGGTCGTGCCGGCGGCGGAGAGGAAATGGGTGGCAAACGAGGCGTGTTCCATTACCTGCAGCGTACTGCCATCCAGGGAACTCCTACAACACTCACGAACGTGCTCAACAACTATCAATACGGCGGAAAACATCTCATTAAGAACGTACATCCCTTCCGTCAATATTTCGAAGACCTGGAGGTAAGCGAAACACTGATCACGCATACACATACAGTAGCGGAAGATGATATCACCAATTTCGCCAACCTGAGCGGCGATAAATTCTACGCGCATTTGCAGCCCGAATCGCTGGATGGAACAATTTTTAAAAGAACTGTGGCGCATGGATATTTTGTATTGTCGCGCGCGGCCGGTCTATTCGTTGATCCGCCCAAAGGACCTGTACTGCTTAACTACGGAATTGACGAATGTCGTTTTACCAAACCCATTTACCCGGGCATGAGCATAGGCGTAAGATTTACCTGCAAGGAAAAAATTGAGAACGATAAACCGCTTACAGCAGCCAATGGCAAAGAAGTGAAAGTGGGCATTGTGAAATGGATGGTGGATATCTACGATGCGAGCGAGCAAGCCGTGCGCGACAAACTGGGTGTTGAAGGAACTACCGGCGAAACCGTGGGCATTGCCACTATTCTTACCATGGTTGAAAAGAAAAAGCAATCGTAGCACATGAGCGAGGTTCTTCATAACCGGGCAGAACTGATACGCTTTGTAGACGAAGCCAATAAGAAATTATGGCACCTGATCAATGCCCCTGAGGGTTTTGACCCGGAAAAACTGTTCGCGGAGATCATGGAAAAAAGTGAGCAGGCCGACTACCGTTTTGGCAAAGCCTGGTGTTTGCTGAACGCCGGCCGCGGCGCTTTCCTTCTCCAACACGACGCCGGCAGTGGGCTCGATCTCATCGCCCAGGCGCTTACGATCTTTAAGGAGTTAGACAATAAGAAATGGATCGCCAATACCTACCTCGTACAGTCCATTATCAACAATACAGTTGGGAACAAAGAAGTTGCCATGTACAGCATGTTACGTGGCATTGATCATTACGAGCATGGTCCGGAGAACGAATCAGACCGCGAAATGGCCTACTATTTTGCAGGCACCATTTACAAAGACCTGGGCAAGTTTGAAGAGGCGGAAGCCTTTTACCTGAAAGGGTTAGCCAACGATAAAGTAGAGAACGCCGTTTGGGTAGGGCGTATACAAACTTCTCTTTCGGGGATCTATACCCACCAGGGAAAGTACCGCGAAGCGATGGAGATAGGTTCAAAGGCGCTGGAAGTTTTCAGGAAGGAGAATAATTATGTGGCCGAGAGCCGCGCACTTACCGACCTGGGCATCATACAGAAAAGAATGGGTGAACATGCCAAAGCCCTTGAACTACTTTTAGAAGGATTGGCTATTCGGGAAAAGCACAACGTAAAGCAATTCATTCTTACGAGCCAGCTTGAGATAGCCGAACTTCTTACGGAGACAGGAAGATCAACAGAGGCCATTTCATATTTAAAAAAAGCTGAATCCCTGGCGCTGGGCATCAATATGACGGCAAAGCTGGCAAGCATCTACGAAAAGCTGGCACAGGCCCACAAATTGCAGGAGGATCATAAACTCGCCCTTTTTTACTTTGAGAAATACCTGGGGCTAACCCTTCGCCTACAAAAAAGCGAAACAGAAAAAAGATTCGCCGAACTGCAAAACAACCTGCAGCTGGAAAAGGAGCAGGAAGTAGAGCGCATCCGAAACGTAGAACTTAAGAACGCCTACCTGTTGATCTCCGAAAAGCAAAAAGAGATACTCGACAGCATCCATTACGCGAAGCGCATACAGCAATGCCTGTTACCGAAAGAAAAACTTATAAATTCACTCCTGGAACGTGCTTCAAAGGGTAAATAACATATTTTTTTGCACCTTGTTCATTCTTGCCATGCAGGTGAACATGCCAGGACAAAATATAGATTCCATGATCCAGGTCGTTCCCAAAATGCAGGACGACACCAACAAGTTAAAAGTGCTGAGCATTCTTTCAGAGAACGCGCCTGACGAAGTGTGGCCCAGGTATAATTTACAGATGGGCAGGATATCGGGGATACTGATGAGCTCGGGTAATCCCGGTATAGCTAAAAAAGCCAAATTCTATTACGCTTCTTATTTAGGCAACCTGGGTTATCAAAAGGAGAATGTAGGTCAAACTGATTCAGCGCTTGTGTTCTACCAACAAAGTCTTGCTATGCGTATAGAAATAGATGATAAGTTTGGTATCTCGAATTGCTACAACAATATCGGGCTGGCCTATCACCACAAAGGTGATTTTAGAAAAGCGCTTGACCATTACCACAAAGCGCTGGAAATACAGGAAGACATACAGGATGATCTTGGGGCGGGATATTCTCTAAGCAATATCGGCTACATGTTCTATAACCAGGGCGAGCACGAAAAGGCAATTGAATACTTCCGTAAAAGCCTTGCCCTGCGAACAAAAATAAACGACCTGGGCGGACTTGCCTTTTCTCTGCTGAACCTCGGCTTTACCTTTCGGCAGGCCGGCAAAACAGATTCGGCCCTACTGTATTTTACTAAGTGTCTTACGATCCGCGAAAAACTTGGCGACCGCATCGGGATCTCCTACGCCTTGAATCAATTGGGTAGCCTGAAACAGGAAACAGGGAACATGCAGGGAGCTCTCGATGATTTTAACAAGGCATTGAAGCTCCAAGAGAAAACCGGCGACCTGGCCGGCGCTACAGGTACATTGCAGAACATGGGTGCCGTGTATTTTGCACAGAACAACGCGCGTAAGGCCATTGAGTACGGGAAAAGGTCAATGGAAATCGCACGCAGGCTGGGATACCCGAACGATATCCAGAATTCGGCGCGCCTGCTGAAGAATGCATACAAGAAGGCCGGTATGGCCAAGGAATCCCTGGAAATGCTTGAGCTTTTCATACAGGTGCGTGACAGTATCGATAACGAGACCGTACGCAAGGAAAGCCTGAAGAAGCAAATGCAATACGAATACGGAAAAAAGGAAGCCGAAATGAAAGCGCGCGCGGAAGCAGAAAAAGAAAAGATACAGGCCATTGCAGCCGAAGAAAAAAGAAGACAAACCACCATCATCACAGCGGTAAGCATTGTGCTGCTGCTGGTTGTTTTGCTCGCGTTGATCATTTTCAGAAGTCTGCAGCAGAACAAAAAGAAGAACCGCATCATCAGCGAGCAGAAGAACATCGTGGAGCAAAAACAAAAGGAAGTGCTCGACAGTATTTACTATGCGCGCCGCATACAACGGTCGCTCTTGCCAAATGATAAGTATATAGATCGTATACTAAAGAAAAAAGCATGAAGAAGTTCTTACTGATCATACTCGTATTGGCCACCGCTACTGAGCTAAGATCGCAGAAAGAGCCGCGCGTCATCGATTCCCTGAAGAAAAGGTTGTTGAGCCCGAAGAACGACAGCGATCGTTCGTTTATCCTGGATGGGATCGCTAAGGAATATTTTGATTCGAACCTCGATTCAGCAATAACTTATGGGAAAAGATCGCTGGAAGTGGCCAGGAAGATCAAATTGGTGGAATACCAGGTAGACGCGCTGAACTCCATCGGCGTGGCCACGCGCAAAAAAGGAGATTACGCAGGCGCGAACAACTATCACTTCAAGGCGCTGAAACTGGCACAGAACCATAAACTGCCTTCATTCTACTTCCAGAATGTCTATTCGGCCATTTGCCTCGTGTATACCGAGCAGGGAAATTTCACTGCCGCCATTGAGTACAGTTACAAAGCGCTTTACGAAGCCGAACGACAAAAAGATACACTGAACCAGGCCATCACCAATAATAACCTGGCCGATATCTATTTCAACACAAAGCAGTACGACAAGGCCATGATTCACTATAAAAAAGCCCTGCAATGCGCGGTCTGGATCAAAAATATTTACGGACAGGGTCTTTTAGCCGGGAACATTGGAAGCGTTTACTATGTAATGGACAAACTGGACAGCGCGAAGATCTTCTATGAAAAAGCCCTGGATGTAGCTACGAAAACGGAAGATGTGTTCGGTATTGGACACAACTTACAGAACCTTGGAAGTTATTATCAAAAAAAGGGAGACATGAAAGAAGCACTTTCCCTGTTTGAAAGATCCGAAAAGATATACCGGGAAAATAGCCTAGAGCCCGAACTTTCCACGGCCTATTACAACCTGGCGAACTGCTACCTCGATCTGAAGGACTATAAAAAAGCGAAAGAGTATTCGGAACGCTCGCTTGCCATCGCCAATAAAATGAACAGCGATCCGCACCGGCAATCTGCGCACGAATCACTGAAGAACACCTATGAAAAGATGGGCGACATCAAAATGGCTTATCATCATTATCAGCAATACATAGCCGCCCGCGACTCCATCTTCAACCAGGAGAACCGGAAAGCGCAGTTCAAGACCGAACTGCAATATGAGTATTCGAAGAAAAGGGATGCCGACTCGCTGACACAGGCAGTGAACCAGCGCATCCAGGATGAGCGCCTGCACCAGGAACAGTTGCGCACCGAAACCCAGAAAAAATTCACTTACGCTGCGATGGCCGGTTGCGTACTGCTTCTTGCTCTTGTGCTGTTTGTATTTAAAAGCTATAAGGATAAACAGAGGGCCAACCGGGTGATCACCGAACAGAAAAGAGAAGTAGAGTGGCAAAAAGAAGTGATCGAGGAGAAACAAAAAGAGATACTCGATAGTATTCATTACGCGAGGCGCATTCAGCACAGCCTGATGAGCAGTGAACATTATATCCAGAAAGAACTAAAACGACTTTTACAAAAACAAAGCCCGCATGTCTAAAAATCGCCCAGAAACCTTTCCTGCCCGCCTTTACCGGTGGCTCTGCGTTCCTTTGTTCGCTCTCTTTTTCTTTTCGACCGCCCCCATGCAGGCAGGCCGGAAGACCGATAGCCTGGAGACCGCGCTGCTTAAAACGGAAGGCAAAGAGAGGCTGGAGATCCTTACCCGACTGGTATCTGCTCTGCGCAGGCCTGAACCGAACAAGAGCAAAAAATATTTTGAAGAATTCGAAAAGCTTTACTTCGAGCTTAAAGAACCTGAAGAATACAAGAGTCGCTACTACCACAACAAAGGCGAAATGCACCTGCGCGAATCAAATTATAAGGAAGCCATCCGAAGCCTGCTCCTCTCCGTAGAATTGGCGGATAAAAAAAGGGAGTATGATCTGTTGTGGGCCTCCTACAACAGTCTCGGGGCAGCCTACCAGGAACAGGCCGACCTGAACAACACCCTGGTTTATTTTCTGAAAGCCTACGAGGTGGCGCGTACACATCTCGACGAGGGCTCTGCCGCAGGCTCAGCTATCAACCTCGGAGTGGTGTATGGCGAGCAACAGCAATTTGCCGAAGCGATCAAATACTTTCGTTATTCCTGTAATTACCACGCGAGAACGGGCGCGGGATGGGGCTATGGAAATTGCCTCAATAATATCGGTCAGGTACACATGTTAAGCGGCCATAGCGACTCGGCCATGCATTATTTCAATAAAGCCATGGAGGTTTGGGTAAGGGTATCTGACGACTACGGCATGGCTATGACCTGTTTCAATACGGCTACGCTTCACCTGAACGCAAAGCGCTTTGAGCAGGCCGAGACCGCCTTCCAGAAAAGCCTGGCGATATCCGAGAAAATAAATGACCAGTACGGCATCACTCAAAACCTGGCGGCCCTGTTCTCGCTCTATTTCGATTGGGAGAAGGATGACAAAGCTCAACTTTATCTTCAAAGGTCCATAGAATATTCTAAAAAGAACAATATCCTGGCCAGCCTGCGCGACACCTATCGCATGCAGTACCGCTTCCTCAAGAAAAAGAGCGATTTCAAAAGCGCCCTTGAAGCTTACGAAAACTATTTCTTTTGGTACGATAGCCTGAACAATTCCGAGAAAACAAAGAACCTGCAGGAACTACAGTCGAAATTTGAAACGGCCGATAAAGAAAAAGAGATCATACGCCAGAAAGCGGAGATCGATAAACAACAAATACAGCAAAATTTCCTGGTGGCGGGAATCGCCCTGGTACTGCTTTCATTGATACTTGTGTTCAGGAACTACCGGCAGAAGAAAAAAGCCAATGTCATCATTACGCTCCAGAAAGAAGAGGTGGAAAGGCAGAAGATACTGGTGGAAGAAAAGCAAAAGGAGATACTGGATAGTATTCACTACGCCAAACGCATACAGCAATCCCTGCTTCCGAACGAGCGGTTCATTGAGCGGGTGCTGCAAATGCACTATAACAAAAAAACATGAGAAAAGCATTTACATTACTTTTTTTCCTGGCGGCTTTCCTTATGCGGGGACAGGACACTGATATTTCAGGGCTGGTATCCGAAATAAACTCCTACAAGGTACGCGATCAGAAGTGGAAAAGGTGTAATCGCATCAGCGACAGCCTGCTTCAAAAACAACAATACAGCCAAGATTACAAATTCCTGCACACATTAAGAAAGCAGTACGATAAACTGGAAAATGATTCGTTCCGCGCCGACATTCACAATATCCTGGGCGACTTCTATACTTCATCGATCAGCTACAGCCAGGCCCTGGATGAGTTCCTGCTTGCCGAGAAGATCTACGAGAAACAGAACCGGCCCAAAGGAAGGTGCGGCGTGCTTACCAGCATGGGCAACTGTTACTACTACATCAATAACCCCGACAGGGCGCTGGAGTGTTACAAGCAGGCGCTGGCGATCAACGAACAGTACCTGCACGACGAGGAGACCAGCTCTAACATCTACAATAACATCGGTATCATTTATTGCATAAGGCGGAATTTTGTGATGGGCATGAACTTCTTCAAAAAGGCTTTAAAAGTGTACCAGGATAAAAAGGACAGCCTAAGCATAGCCCACTCCTATAATAATTTTGCCAGCGTACTTTTTTCACAGGAAAAGATAGATTCAGCCTATTACTATTTTAAACTGGCGATGGGATTAAAAGAAAAGTTCGGATCGAAGGGCGACAGGATCGATTCTTACAACAACATGGGCAATATTTGCATTGCCCGAAACGAGGTTGACAAGGCCATCGACCATCTCATGAAAGCATTGCAGATGCAGGACACTTCAAAATACACTCCCGACCTGGAGGCTACCTATAAATACCTGCATGAAGCTTACGACAAAAAAAAGAACATTGCCCTGGGTTACCGGTACTTTAAACTGTCTAAAGCGGTACGCGACTCCATTAACGCGCACAACAAAGCCGGAGAGTTGCAGCAAAAGGAAGTGATCATTGGTGTGAGCAAGGCACATATCGCGGATAGTTTAGCTACCGCCGAAGAAAAACGGGTACATGTCATAGAACTGGCGCAGAAGAAAAAGGAGAATATCTTCCTTGTTATAGCGCTGGCCGCGGCCGGGCTGATCGCGCTGCTGCTCTATAACCGCTTTCGTGTTACGAACAAACAAAAGCAGATCATCAATGAACAGAAACAATTGGTGGAGATCAAACAAAAAGAGATCCTCGACTCGATCCATTATGCCAAACGCATCCAGCAATCGCTTCTGACCAGCGAAAGATATATTCAAAAAGAACTGCGACGTCTGGCAAAAGATGAGAAGCGTCTATAAAAATTCACTTTTTCACTTATTTTGGCTATACTTGTTCCTTATGCTGAGACCCGGCAAACATACCTTGTTATGTACCCTCATTTTTTGCCTTTCCCTGCTGTCACAAGCCGACAATAAACCTGACAGCCTCGCTCAATTGCTTGAAAAAACAAAAGCAGACACCGCTAAAATTGAATTGCTGAACCAATTGGTATGGGAATTAAAGGAGACCAATCCTGAAAAGGCGATCGCCTACGGAAAACGGGCTGTTGCCCTTGCTACGAAGATCCACCGGCCGAGGTCGGTGGCTCAATCCATGAACAACCTGGGCACTGTTTTTTATATCAGCGGAAATTACCCCGAAGCACTTCATTATTATTTAGGTGCCCTGGAATTGAGAGAGCAGCTGAAAGATTCGGCCGCCATGGGTAAAAGCTATAACAACATTGCCCTGGTGTATTACGAACAAGGCGAATTGAAACAGGCACTGGATTACCACAACAAGTCGCTTAAGATCAAATTGCAGACGAACGACCTTAAAGGTATATCTTCCAGCTACGGCAATATTGGCAACGCTTATTACAAATACGCGAAGGCGGCTGCCGGAAAGAAAAAAGATTCCCTACTAACGATCTGTCTGAACTACCAGGTGAAGGCTTTGGATATACAAAGCCAAATGGTACAAAATAACCCGGATAATCCAAACCTGCTGGTGAACAAATCGGCCACTTACAATAACCTGGGGAACATCTATTTTGAGAAAGCCATGCTCAATAAGACCGATGTTGAGTTCAAATTGGCGTTGAACTATCATAAAAAAGCGCTGGAGATACAGGAAAAGATAGAGGATGAAAGAGGCATTTCTCACAGCTACATCAATCTGGCCGGCATTTACGATAAACTTACCGATTACGCGCTGGCAGTAGAATACTATAATAAGGCCTTGACCATCACACTTCCTGTTAATCTTAAAGAAGAACAAAAGGCCTGTTACGAGGGTTTATCAGACGTTTATGAGAGGCAAAAGGATTTTGAGAAGAGTCTTTTTTACTATAAAAAATTCAACAGTGTTAAGGACAGCATTCTTGATATCGCCAAAACGGAACAGATCGCCGAGATGCAGACCAAATACGATTCGGATAAGAAGAACCGGGAGATAGAACTACTGCAGAAGGACAAAGACCTGCGCGAATCGGAGCTGAGCAATCAAAAAACTTTACGTAATTCTTTTATCATAGGTTTTGGTCTTGTGATCGCGCTGATCGCCATCCTCTTGAACCGCTACCGCATAAAAACACGGGCATCAGAAGCGCTTGAGTTGAAAAACCGTATCATTGAGGAAAAACAAAAAGAGATACTCGACAGTATCCATTATGCCAAACGCATTCAGGAATCGCTCCTGCCTAGTGAAAAATATATTGAACGTGTATTGAAAATCCTCCGTAAAACGAAAGCAAAGGCGTGATCATGCGTACATCCTATATATTGTTATTCCTTGTCTGCACCAGCCTCCCGGCACAGAACAAGGTTATAGCCCCCCTCGTGGATCTTGTAAACGGTGCCGGATCCAGAATAAGCAAAAGCAACAATTGCACCCGTGTTCTGGATAGCCTGTTGAATGCTCAAAAATACGATGTAGGCTTCCGCTTCCTGCAGGTTCTCAACAAACAGTACGCGCAAATACCCAGGGATTCGTTCACCCCGGATCTGTTAAATCACACCGGGAACTTTTATAACGCCACATCCAATTACACCCAATCCATCGAAATATTTCTGAAGGCCATCGACTTATACCAACAGCAAAAGAGACCACGGGGCATCTGCAATGTATACACCAACCTGGGCAATACCTATTATTATTTCAGCAATTACGATAAAGCGCTGGATTATTACCGACAGGCGCTGGCAATTAACGAAGAAAAGGTACATGACGATGACATCGCCTCCAACATTTACAACAACATCGGCATCATTTACTCCCTGCGCAACAACCATGTTCTTGGCAATAAATTCTTCCGAAAAGCTTTGCAGCTGTATTTGGCTACTTCCGACAGCCTGAGCATAGGCCAGTCCTATAATAATTTAGCTACCATTCTGACCGAAGAGAACAAGCTGGATTCGGCCTTTTACTATTTAAAAGAATCTACCCGCCTGAAGGAGAAATTCGGCAGCCTGAACGACAAGGCAGACGCCTACAACAACATAGCCGACCTATATCTGAAAAGATCACAACCCAATATGGCCTTGGCTTACCTGCAAAAAACGCTCAGCTTGCTTGATACCACTTTGCACAGCAGCGATCTTGAGAACGCATACCTTTTGCTTTCGAAGGTCTATGAAAACAAAAAAGATCCGGGCATGGCCCTCAGGTATTACAAGTTAAGCCGTGCCGTAAGCGATTCTATTGCAGCGCATAATGCAACGGCCGAGCTATTGCAGAAGGAGGTACGGATAGAAGTGGCTAAAGCGCACGTGGCCGACAGCCTGATCATGGCCGAAGGAAAAAAGCTGAGCAACCTGGAGCTCGCCAGCAAACAAAGAGAGAATGGCATTCTTCTTATTTTTTTATCGGTAGCCGCTCTCATCGCTTTACTGCTATACAATCGTTTCAGGGTTACCCAAAAACAAAAATACATTATCAATGAGCAAAAGCGAGTGGTAGAGATCAGGCAGAAGGAAATGCTCGACTCCATTCACTACGCAAAGCGGATCCAGCAATCACTTATGACCAGTGAGCGATATATTGAAAGAGTATTGAACAAAGCACAAAAAAAAATATAGCATGCAAACCTTCTGGAAGAATAACCAGGCCCCCACCCCGCCCTATTACGCGGTGATCTTCATTTCCGAGAAATTCGATGAGATTCCAGGCTACGAAGAGATGAATAACAGAACGATGGAGGGCGCCCTCTCCCTTCCGGGCTGCCTCGGTTACTCCTCGGTGCCCGGCACTTTCATCTCGTATTGGGATAACCCGGAAAGCATCAATACATGGAGACATAACTCCACCCACAAAGAAGCCAAAGAGCAAGGAAAGAAACAGTGGTACAAATATTACCACAGCCTCATCTGCAAAGTGGAGCACTCGCACGAGTTCTTTTCTCCGGTAAAATAATTTCAATACCTTTAAATCCTGTCCCCCCGATCACTCATACTCGCCTTTCTCGTATCCTTTCGCCTTTTGGGCTGGGCCCAGGTGGTTAATACCGATTCGCTGGAGAAACTTTTACGATCGGCAAGCACCGATTCGGCCAAAATGTACCTGAACATGAAAATTGGAAGCGCTATTGGCATGAGTGATCCCGCCAAAGCTTCCGTGCATATGAGAACGGCCCTTGAACTGGCCCGGAAGACCGGAATGAAAAGACTACAGGCAAAAATGCTCAACAGCCTTGGCGGTCTCAATTTTTACCTGGGCAATTACGACGAGGCATTGAAATGCGCCATAAGCAGCGAGAAATTCATGGAAGAACTGCAGGACAAAGACGGTCTCTCTGATTGCTACAACGGCATTGCTCTTATTTACAGTAAGAACAAGCAATACGAAATGGAGCTGAAGTATTTCAAGAAATCGCTCGCTTTACGCATGGAACTAAAAGATACATTGAGCATTTCACAAAGCCTGGCCAACATTGGTGGTTATTACGAGGATGTTGCAAATTACGACAGCGCCCTCATTTACTACAACGAATCCCTACAGTACGCGAAACTGATCAAAGACCAATATGGGGAAGGCCTCCTGCATAATAATATCGGCATGATCTATCTTAAAAAGCAAAACTTTAAGGCCGGCGAAAGTTTTTTATTACGAAGCCTGGAGATAAAAAAGGAACTGGATGATCCCATCGGAACCGCCGAATCCAATATTAACCTGGGAGACCTCTACCTGGCAACCAAAAAATACAGTGAGGCCGAAAAACATCTTTTACTCGGGCTGGAGATCTCTAAAAAACTGAACGCGCTTGAATTGATGCGCGATTGCTACCAGAGTCTTTCGCTGGTAAACAAATTTAAGAACGACATAAACGGCGCTTATAAATACCTTGAACTGTATATGCAGTACAAGGACAGTGTTTCTACAGAAGAGCGTACACGCGCCATTACCGAAATGAATGCCCGCTTTAACAGCGAGAAGAACGAGAAAGAAATCGCGTTATTGAACAAGGACAAAGAGAAGCAGGCGGCCATCACGGCCGAAGAGCATAAAAGAAAGAACGTGATCCTTGGGTCGGTGGCAGGCGGTTTGCTATTGGTGATCATTTTTTCGATCTTCCTTTTCAACCGCTTTAAGATAACGCAAAGGCAAAAGAACATCATTGAAAAACAAAAACTGATCGTGGAGCAGAAAAAAGATGAAGTAGAAAAACAGAAGGAACTGGTAGAGGAAAAACAAAAGGAGATACTCGACAGCATACAATATGCCCGCCGCATCCAGCGTTCTTTGCTGACATCCGAAAAGTATATTAGCCGGGTCCTCAACAAGTTAAAGTCCTGATAAATAACCTTATAGGTAGCATACATGAGGTTCTTAGCTTAAAAATTATTCATAAAAAGCTTTCTTTAGCAACCTTAATTCTTTACTTTTACTTCTATTAAACTTTCTTTGGAATTAGTCATCTAAAAATAAAGAACACGAAACATGAAAAAGACCATAGCCTTACTAGTTGCCGTATGTAGCCTCACTTTGGTGAACGCACAGGACCAAAAGACCACGAACCCGGAAAGCAATTCTGCGCAAAAACCAAAAGGAAGTCGCAGTGAGATGATGGCCATGCGCCATGCCAAGCACCTGGAAAAAACGCTGGGTCTAACCGCCGATCAAAGTTCAAAAGTATATGACGCGATGCTGGTTCGTTTCAACGATATCCAGGCTATCCGCCAGAAGGCCGGTGAAAATGCCGACAAAAAAGCACTAAGAGCAGAGATTAAACCCGTTCGCGAAAAGTTCGTACAAACCATGACCGGTATCTTAACTGCTGAACAAAAGACCAAATGGGAAGCGCACCGCAAACAGGTTAAGAAGAGTGAGTTAAAGCGCAAAGACCCAAATGGACAACCTGTTCCCAATGCTTCCGGCGACATCAAAAAGCTTAACTCCGACGATGACGGCATAATTGACCAATAGCATTTATAGATATTCATTTGAAAAAGCCTCCGGATCCGGGGGCTTTTTTAATTCCGGGGTTCACCAGTTATTTCCAAAAAGTCGCCACTTGCTAAGTAGTGGCTGCCAGTTCTATAGCGGCCCTTTCTTTTGGGGCCTTGCTGCTATACCTTTGGTTAAACAACAAAGCAGACCACCGGCAGCTTCAAAAAACAACAACCATGAACCCTTTTCGCAGCAACATTGGTACGCTCAATGAGATCCTTTTCAAGGACAAGAATAAAAGTTATGGTGCTTACGCTTTAAGAAGCGCCTACAGCAATACCGTTTTTAGATCGTTAGGGATAACAGCCGCCATCATGCTGGGTGGCGTATGGTTCCTTTCTATTCTTTTAGGAAAAGAAGTGGAAGTGATCGTCCCCGAATCGGGTGATCCTAACCAGCAAAAGGTCATCACCATGACCCTTGAACCCCTCAAATCTGAGAAGCCTCAAATAGAAGAAACAAAGTCAGCCTCGGCCGCATTAAAAAAGAACACCGTGATGCAGGTAGTGATCAAAAATAACGCGGTCGACAGCACCCAATTGGCTGTAAATACCGCCACACCGGTTGTAAACAATCCAGGGTCAACCGGCACAGGAACTTCCACTACAACCTATACCGGTACTACCGCTACCAATACTACTTTTACTACCACCAACAGCGAGCCCACCACTTTCCCCGAGGAGTTTCCGGAGTTTCCGGGTCTTAAAAAATTCTGGGCAGAGAATATTAAATATCCAACAGAGGCCCGCGAGAATAATGTGGAAGGAAAAGTAGCGATCAATTTCGTGATCGATGAAGAAGGAAAGATCATGAGCTGCAAGATCATCCGCAAAATAGGGTTCGGCTGCGACGAAGAAGTGTTGCGCGTAGCGAAACTGATGCCAAACTGGAAGCCCGGTAAAATAGGAGGCAAACCCGTAAAGGTGAGCTTCAACCAGGTAATTGATTTTAAATTAAAATAGCCATAGTTTAACATAGAAGCCGGCCGGACCCGTGGTTTTTTCCTTCCTCGTCCCGCCGGCTTTTCCTTTTAAATTAAACCGTACCTTTGTGCGGTGATCTACGAAACCAAAAACCTTAGCGCCTCCGATAAAAAACTGCTTGATGAAGGGCTCCTTCTTCCCCTTATGGAACAATTCTATACCATACAGGGCGAAGGTTTCAATACAGGAAAGGCCGCGTACTTCATTCGCTTAGGCGGTTGCGATGTTGGCTGCCACTGGTGCGACGTAAAAGAAAGCTGGGACGCCAACCTGCACCCGCTCACTTCCGTAAAAGAGATCGTTGAAAATACACTGGCTCACAAAGCAAAAGCGGTGGTGGTAACCGGCGGCGAACCGCTGCATTACAATTTGAACGAACTCACCGCCCAACTCAAGGAAAAGAACATCGAAACCTTTATTGAGACCTCCGGCGCTTATGAGCTAACAGGTAATTGGGACTGGATCTGTCTCTCTCCGAAGAAAACAGCCCTGCCTTTAACCAAGATCTATGAAAAGGCTCACGAACTGAAAATGATCGCGCACAACAAGCATGATCTGGTTTGGGCCGAGGAAGAAGCTAAGAAAGTGACTAAGCATTGTTATCTATATTTACAGCCTGAGTGGAGCAAGCGCGAAGAAATGATGCCGCTTATTGTTGAGTATGTGAAAACAAACCAAAAATGGATGGTATCTTTACAAACGCATAAATACATGAACATCCCGTGATACGCGCGC
The DNA here is from genome assembly GCA_964387075.1 of uncultured Flavobacteriaceae bacterium. Taxonomy (GTDB): domain Bacteria; phylum Bacteroidota; class Bacteroidia; order B-17B0; family Aurantibacillaceae; genus PALSA-968. The sequence continues at coordinate 10,973 of CAYLVB010000011.1, read as the reverse complement.
AGAACATACACAAACATTATGGCGACCTCCATGTTTTGAAAGGTATAGACCTGGAAATAAAACAGGCGGAGGTAGTTGCCATTGTAGGCGCATCCGGAGCGGGAAAGACCACGCTGCTTCAACTCATGGGTACACTGGATACGCCGGGAGATGGAAAGATCTTTATCAATGATACCGATGTAGCTTCTTTATCCGACAAGAAGCTTTCCGCTTTCCGTAATAAGAACATTGGTTTTGTTTTCCAGTTCCATCATTTGCTGCCTGAATTTACCGCTATCGAGAATGTTTGCCTGCCCGCTTTGATCGCAGGTACTTCCAAAAGTGATGCGAATAAAAGAGCCTCTGAGCTTTTGAACTTATTAGGAGTTTCAGCCCGTGCTGAACATAAACCCGGAGCGCTTTCGGGCGGTGAGCAGCAACGTGTGGCCGTGGCGCGCGCCCTCATCAATTCTCCCGCCGTGATATTGGCCGACGAACCTTCCGGTAACCTCGATTCCAATAACGCGCAGGATCTACACAAGCTTTTCTTCGACCTCCGCAAAGAGCTCAACCAAACCTTCGTGATCGTTACCCACAACAACGAGCTCGCCAATATGAGCGACCGGAAGATCGTGATGCAGGACGGGAAGGTTATTGGCTGATTACAGATCAAAAATTGCAAATTATAAATTTTACAATTTGCAATTTGAAATTAACAATTTTCAATTATAAAGATCCTGTGCCTCGATGAGATCCTGCACGTCTTTTGTATCCAGGTTCGTGGCTTCCTTCTTCTTTCTGAGCTTCACTTCAGTAGGAATATTCCCGTCGCCGGTATTATGGTTGTTGTCGCCGGGGGCAATGGTAGAGTTGGCGTTGAATACCTCGTACATGTTGTAATTGTTATACACGCTCCGGGTCTTCCCAATACGTACCGTTATGCCTAAGCTCAGGAACCCATTTCCTTGCAAAGGACTTGCAAAGAAAGACTTATACATCTGCACATTGTCTTTTACAGGTTGGCCGTTCGGTGAGTTGTATTGGCGGGAGAACAATCCAACCGCGCGGATGGCCGATCTTCCGAACTCAAGGAACAGGGAAACGTGCCTGTTAGGATTATAATCAAAACGGAAACCGAAAAGACCATCGTAGCGACCGAATATGATCGTTGAATCAAGTCTTCCTTTATTGGTGAGGCCATTGTACAAACTATCTGAGTTGGCCATGGTAAGCATACTTCCGGTAGGACGCGTAAAAATACTGAAACGAGCCTTGTGGCCCAGCGGTGTACTGAATGTCATTCCGCGGGGGAACTGCATACTGAAATAGGTGCGATCCAGTTTCCCAACACGAAACCCGATATAAGGGAGGTGAAACCGATTGCCCAAAACGAAAGTACGTGTATACCCTACCCTGAAACTGAAGTGCTGGCTCACAATACGATCATACAAAACAGTGGTAGCCCAGCGCGTGGCGAAAGTTCCCTGGGCCGACACATCGCCGGAAACAAAAGGCGAAGCATCCAAAAACCAAATGCCCTTTCGGCCGCTGTTGTAAATGGCGCGCACACCAAGACTTACTTTAACAAGATTATGATCGCTGATGCCCGAGAAGCGCGGCATGGCCAGCATGTAATTCCCTGTAAAAAGCCAATGCCAGTTCTTTACCGTTCCATCGGGGCGCACTTTTTCAACGGTCTTGAATGGAAGATAAAAACCCGCAATGGTCTGCGAATATTGATACGCGCCTAATTTTGCAGCAAGCTCTTTCTGCTGGGGAGTAAGTCCCTTGGTAACGAACTTCGATTTCCCGATGGAATAAAGGTCTACATAAAAAGTAGGCGCGAAATAATGTTTGGGGATCTTTACTTTCTTCCCGGTAGAATCAAGTGTGACATCCACCTGCCCGAGAACGGAGATACCGCTCACTAAAAAAGCGGCAAGGATAAAGCTATATAGGGGTCTTCTTAAAAACACAAAAATCAGGGATTTTGTTTCTCCTTGAGCTTCTCGATCAGTACCTGCTTGAATTTTTCCTCGGCCTGCCGCAATCGCGCGACCTTTTTTACAGGAAGTATCTTTTTAAAGCGGTCGTAATAATCTTTGTAAAGCGCCACCTCGCGCTGCTTCAGTAATAGTTCGGCATCCAGGAAATCCTGCGCTTCCTTGTCGGTGGCGAAGGTTCCTTTGTGGTTCTTGAACTCTTTGCGCGCCGCTTTTAATTTATCCTGGTATTCGTTATATACAGGCCAGAACTTTTGCGACTCATCGCTGGTGAGCCCCAATTGCTCGGTGATGAAGGCCGCGCGCAGCGCTTCTATCTTGTCCAACTTATCGCCGTCCTGCGCCAGCGATGCAAAAGAAAAGAGGGAGCATAAAACTATATAGAATAACTTTTTCACTATAATTCATCCGTTAAGGTGTTCACATCGATCTCGTTCAGCAGTTCTTCGGTACTGATCTTTTCTTTTTTATCGCCTGTGCCAAAGGTCAGGCTGTCGCTCAAAGCATCCATGTCAATCATTTCTATCAGGCTTTCTTCGCTTACGTTCTGCAATACGCCGCTGTTCAGTATATCGCTTTTGCTCAGGCAGGCAAAGGTGTTGCATTCGTTGACAGGCTGTATCTCTGTTCTTTGGTTCAGTAAAATGATGGCAAAGGTCAATAACAAGGCTACTGCCGCGGCTGCCGCAAATTGGTAGCTCTTCAGGGCGCGACCGAAAAGCGAAATTACTCTTGCGGGCGCTACCACCTGCTTCACGCTGCCGTAGAAGTTCTCAAAATAATCTGCGGGTACAGCAAAGGTGTTACCCTTCTCAACAGACGCCAAAAGAGTATATTCTTTCAGTTCCTGTTCAACTTCTATCTTATTGGCAACAAGCGCAGGCAGCGTTTCAAAGTAATTTGACGGAACCATGAAGTTTCTTTGCTTCAGATCACGCAGCACAGGATAAGCAAGCAGTTCTTCCCTTGCCTCAAAATAACCAGCAGGCACGGCAAAAGGGTTTACTTTTTCCAGGCCAGACAATAATGGATACTCCTTCAGCTCGTCGTTGGCCTTTATTTTAGAAAAAAGGCGCGAACTGAACGATTCAAAATAATTCTCAGGCGTACCGAAATTACCTTTGTTCTTTTCGTCGCCCGAAAAACCTTGCTCGTCTTTATTTTTATCCTTTTCGCTCATTTACTGAATGTTAGATGCTCCTGCCTTCTCAGGGTTTAAATCGCCACGTAAAAAATCTTCAACTTTTTTGGCGGCGTGGTGATAAGAGGCTTTCAGGGCTCCTACCGAGGTCTCCAAAATGCCCGACATTTCCTCGTAAGGCATCTCCTCGTAATACCGCATATTGAAAACGATCCGCTGTTTCTCTGGCAGGGTTAAAATGGCTTGTTGCAACTTCAATTGTATCGTATCGCCCTTAAAGTATACATCGCTCTCTAGCGACTTACTTAATTGATATTCAATAGGATGAATGGAGGTCGTATTCATGCGTTGTTTCTGCCTCAGGAAGCCAAGGGCCTCATTTGTGGCTATACGGTACAGCCAGGTATAGAGTTGCGATTCTTCCTTAAAATCGTCGAGCGCCTTCCATGCCTTAATGAACGTGTTCTGCAAAACATCGTCGGCATCGTCGTGGTCAACCACAATTTTCCGCACGTGCCAGTAAAGTCGTTTTTGGTACTTTTTTACAATAAGCTCGAATACACGGTCGCGCTTGGCCGTGTCTCCCTTAAAAAGGGCCACCAGTTCATTATCGGGGGTCTGCTCGTTAATAACGGTACTTTGATGTAAATTTAGTGAAAAGGTTTAATGTTAGCGAGAGGGATTTGGGCGTTACCCCGCGGTGGACATTTGGTCTTCGGCGGATCATCTTTTGCGGGGCCGGGCTTCAAAGGGGTGCCGTTTTTTTTGATCCGCAAATACAGGGCGGCTCAAAAAAGAACCCCTGCGGGCCCTTTGTATCCCAACGCAAATACAAAACAGCCAACCAACCCGCTTTTTCTAAGGACTTCGTCATTTTTGAAAAAGCCCCTCCTTGAAAAGGAGGGGAATTTAGCAGCCAATAAGTAATAAGATCATCTAGTTGAAAGATGCTGTATTAGATTCCCCTCCTTTTCAAGGAGGGGCTTTTCCGCTCCGAAGGAGCAGGGAAAAGCGGGGTGGTTGGCTGTTTTTCGTATCTTTGTCTCAATGAAATCTGCTTCTCTCCAGCACTACCTTACCTCCTCAAACCTCGATCCTGCTTTAAAAGCCGTTGCCCAAAAAGTATTTGACGGCAAACGCATCAGTTTTGACGACGGCGTGCTGCTTTTCGAAAAAGGGGAGCTTGGTTTTGTGGGCGCTTTGGCCAATTTTGTGAAAGAGCAAAAGAGCGGCAATTACGTTTTCTTTAACCGTAATTTTCATGTGGAGCCCACTAATATTTGTGTTTACACCTGTTCCTTCTGCTCCTACTCGCGTTTGATCAAGCAAAAAGAAGAAGGCTGGGAGCTTTCGGTGGAACAGATATTGGATAAGATCAAGAAATGGGATGATAAGCCCGTGACTGAAGTACACATTACGGGCGGCGTAATTCCTAAGCAGGATCTTAAATTCTATACCGACCTTTTTAAGAGAATAAAAGAACATCGTCCCGACTTACATATTAAAGCCTTAACACCGGTTGAGTATCATTACATCTTCAAGAAAGCGAAAGTGAGTTACGAAGAAGGAATGAAGCTGATGCGCGAAGCGGGCCTTGACTCTATGCCCGGCGGCGGCGCGGAAATTTTTCATCCTGAGATACGCGACGAGATAGCCGGCGGAAAATGCAGCGCTGAAGAATGGTTAGGCATACACGAAGTATGGCACAAGATGGGCATGCGTAGTAACGCAACTATGCTTTACGGACACGTAGAAAAATTCTGGCACCGCGTAGACCACATGGAAAGACTGAGAACCCTGCAGGACAAAACCGGCGGCTTCAATACTTTTATTCCGCTTAAGTTCCGCAACCAGGGCAACCAGATGAGTCATGTGCCTGAAGTGAGCGTTATTGAGGACCTACGCAATTACGCTATTAGCAGAATTTACTTAGACAACTTCGATCACATCAAAGCCTACTGGGCAATGATAGGTCGCGGCACCGCCCAACTGGCCCTCAACTTTGGCGCTGATGATCTCGATGGCACCATTGACGACACCACTAAAATTTACTCCATGGCTGGGGCTGAGGATCAAAACCCCGCGCTTTCTACCCAACAGCTTGTTGATTTAATTAAGCAAGTTGGTAGGACACCTGTAGAGCGCGATACGCTTTATGGGGTTGTGAAGAGGTTTGAGGAAGTTGTGGCTTAGCCTAAATTCTTTATTTTTGATTATGCACAAATTTCTTTTGATTGGCCCCAGTGGAATTGGCAAGTCAACAGCCCTTGAAAAATTGGCAAAAGATGATTCTATTGAAATATTTGACCTAGATATATTACTTGAAAAGCAGGCGGGCATGAATTTGACAAAATACTATGCAGAGCTAGGGCACCAAAGATTTTTTGAGAAGTCGAAAGAAATAATAGAATCTCTTTGTAGCGAAAAGAATATTGTTATTGCTGTTGGGGCCGGCTCGATTGAGTTTGAAGGTGGGCATGCCTGGTTTAACAGTCAAAATACAATCGCCCTAATTGGCGAGCCAAAAACTATATATGAACGCAGTAATCGAAAAATGTATCATCCAACTTTTGATTCCTATTCTTCATTTGAATACTCTCCAACTAGAAGGGCATTGTATAAAAGCTCAAAGTACAAAATCGATGTCACAAAACTAAATGAAGATGCAGTCCCTAAGAAAATAGCCGAAATTATCGCTCCACATATTTGAAACTAAGCTTGATAACCATTAAATGCTTTTCCGAAAACACTTTTTGTACATTTATACCGACGGCTCTTCGTTTTCAAACCCGAGAAAAGGTGGATTGGGTATTCTTTATGTGTATCTTGATGAATTAGAAAATGAAAGATGCATTTTTCTTGATGAAAGCGGATATAAAGGTGCTACAAATAATCAGATGGAATTGATGGCAGTTATTGAAGGGCTAAAAAAAATTGAAAAGCAAAATATCCCAATAAGTTATAACTCAATAGAAGTTCGTACTGACTCTCGTTACGTAGTAGACAACAAAAATAATGCGATTTATTCCTGGTCGAAAAATGGCTGGCTTAACAAAGCTGGAAAACCAATAGAAAATGCACAACTTTGGAAAGAATTAATTAAATCAATAAAAGCTGCCAATTGTAGAGTTGATATTAAATGGGTAAAAGGCCACTCCAAAGACCCTAACAATAAAATGGTCGACAAATTAGCCAAACAGTCTGCAAAAGGTTTTCTAAATCCGCCTCTTACTCAAATAAAACTAAGAAGAAAGAATTCGACTAAACCAACTAAGGTGGGTAGTGTTGAAGTCAAAGGTCAAAAAGTCACCATTCGCATTATAAATGTTGAATATTTACGTCTTCAGAAACTAAGTAATACCGATATGAGGTGGTTTCAAAAGGTAGCGCTTATTATGAAAATGTCGATATTATTTACTCAGAGCTTCATCATTTAAAATCAGGTCATAAATACTTCGTAAAATTAAATAACGACCCTAGAAATCCCAGAATTTTAAAGATGTTTAAAGAAATCATTCCGCAATGAATTTGTTATAAGCAAAATGAGCAAGGAAAAGACACCTATTGAAGAGGTTTTCAAAGATAGTGACCCAAGAATCGATGGCTATATTGATAAAATAAGAGAATCGCTAAAAACGTCGAATAGACTTTTTCTTGCTGGCCATCTCTTTATTTTCATCTTTTTGATTTCATTTTATTTGTATTACAAAGGACACATCGAACAAGTTTCATTTCTTGGACTATCATTACCGAATTCTCCACTAATAAAAAAATGGGCTCTCATTATTCCTTGCTTTGTATACATGGCAAGCGGCCTTACAGCATATCTGAGAGCCTTACAATATGATTCACTAGAACGTTTAATTAAAAAACACTACGTAAAAGAATATGAATCGGGTTTGTTTAGAATGGGCTTACCTAGTGATTTCACCGCAGGGCTAGGTGCACTAATTCATGCTGAAAAGAAAATTTTTCCAATCATTCTTAATTTGCTTTTCACTATAATGATAGCCTTGTTTACTTTCTTCTTACCTGTTGTATACATTATAGTTTATTATTACAAATACGCTGCAAACATAGAATTTGATGGCCAAATACTGTGCTCGGGATTGACGTGTCTTGTGCTCCTTTCTGTGGGAATGTATGCGCTTAATAAGGAGGCAAAACTGTACAAAAAACCAATCGTAGAATCTAAAACAGATAAATACCGCAACCGCGGCGTTTCGGTAGACGGCCTCATTATCCGTGACAATAAGATCTTGCTCATCAAAAGAGGCAATGAACCTTTCAAAGATCATTGGGCCTTACCGGGTGGTTATGTAGATTGGAACGAATCAACCGAAGAGGCCGTAGCGCGTGAGGTATTGGAAGAAACCGGGTTAAAAGTAAATTCATGCGAGCTCATTGGCGTTTACAGTTTACCTGACAGACATCCTAAACAGGTTATTAACGTGGCTTACCGCGTCGCCACCACCGGAGAACCCAAAGCCGGCGACGATGCGCTGGAGTTCAAGTGGTGTTCTATAGATGATCTGCCCGCCGAACTCGCCTTCGATCACAAAAAGATACTTGCAGATTGCCTCGAGAAGAAACCCTGATCTCTTCCTCCAAACAATTACAGAATTCCTCGTTGACTGAACCGGGCTGACCACCCTAACCGGGCATATTTGCCAGGCATACAAAATTCAACGCGCAGGCTACTGGTCCTTTTTTATACTTGAAAAGACCAGATCATTAAGGAAAGAAATTATTTCCGTTTCTTTTTTTGTTTTACCAAAATCTGTAAGTGATGGCAAATTATTCATAAAAAAGTTTTGGAAATGCGCCATTTCAATAATGGTAGAGCCCAGGGACTTCGGATATTTATATTTGGGATTGCACTCAAGGATGATACTCCCAACAACGGCGCAAAGGTCTTTATACGGCTTAAAGAATTGTTGTTTGTTATCCTCCCCCACCTGTTTGGTCAGATACGCTTTTGAACCATCAGCAATAATGATCTGGTGCAGTAAGCTTTCATCAATGTAACTGGTTCGTTCATCATCCTTAACAACCGAGGCAAGCAACTTGATCACTTTTTTCAGTTTTACTTCAGGGTTCTTGATATTGTTTGTATGAAAACTGATCTGAAATTCGAGCCATCCCCAGTACCAGGCTGTTAAGTAAACCAATAGTTTATGCTTATTCTCAAAATACCGGTAGATACCGGCCTCGGTCGTGCCAATTTCTTCGGCCAGTTTTTTAAAGGTAAAGGCCTCAAATCCCTTTTTATAGATCAGCTCAACGCTATGTTTCAGAATGCTTTTCCCCAGATCGGAGCTCTCCGGATCACGGAGGAACAAGGCCTCATTCATTTTAACACGTATCTGTAATTTCATATCCAATGGATGTGCAAGCCGCATTAGTGGTCCACAAATATAGTAATATTTTACAATTATTTATGATAGTATTACTATTATTTAATCAATTATTCCTATCTTTGCTAAAAATAACCGCCCTATGCTCCTCAATAAACGAATTCCCCTTACATACATCCTCAACAAGATAAAACTTGATATTGTTGCCGTACTATCCGTATCACTCATTATCCTTTTTCTTACAGAGCGTTATAAAGATGCGCTGCCCGAGATCCCGCTCACCATCCCTGCGTTTATAGGAACCGCCATTTCCATCCTTCTTTCATTCAAGCTCAGCCAATCCTACGACAGGTGGTGGGAGGCCCGTAAGGTTTGGGGCAGCATAGTGAATGACTCCCGCAGTTTTGTGATCCAGCTGAACTCGTTGGTAGCGAAAGGAAATGAAACAACCATTAAAAAACTTGCTTACCGGCAAATTGCCTGGTGTTATTCATTAGGACAATCGCTCCGGGGATTGAACGCCACCGAAAATTTAGAAAAACTGATCAGCCCGGAAGAAATGGAAGAAATTAAAAAGCAAAGCAATAAACCCCTGGCTCTTCTTAACATGCATGCGAAGGATATAAAAGAACTGCGGGAAAAAGATCAACTACAGGTTTTTTCACAGCTTCAGTTAGACAATACGCTTGTAAGGCTCTGCGATGCCCAGGGAAGAGCGGAACGGATAAAATCTACCGTATTTCCCGTAACATACCGCCTCTTCCTGCATGCCATCATCTATTTATTCCTTATAACACTTTCCATTTCTCTGGTCGACATCGAAGGTTATTATGAAATTCCCTTACTGCTTCTAATAGCGGCCGCCTTCTTTTTATTAGAAAAATCGGCAACCCATATGCAGGATCCATTTGAGAACAGGCCAACCGACACCGCTGTCACTGCCATAGCAAGAAAGATCGAAATTAACATAAAGGAATTAATAAAAGACACTGAAATACCGGCGCCCTATCCAACCAACACATTTTACCAGTTATAAAACAATTAAACTCCAAACCATATGAAAACCCTCACAAAAGAAATGCAAGCGGCCATTACTCCTGATAAGGCCTTAGAATTATTAAAAGAAGGAAACAAACGATTTGTAAACAATTTAAAAGTTAACCGAAATCTATTGCAACAGGCTAATGAAACGTCAGACGGACAACATCCTTTTGCCGTTATTCTCAGTTGCATTGACAGCCGGACGTCCGCAGAATTGATATTTGACCAGGGCCTTGGCGACATTTTTAGTGTGCGCATAGCGGGTAATATAATTAACGAAGACATTTTGGGAAGTATGGAATTTGCCTGCAAAGTTGCCGGTTCCAAGATCATTGTGGTGTTAGGCCATACAAAATGCGGGGCGATCAAAGGTGCATGCGACCATGTTGAAATGGGCAACTTAACGGCATTACTCTCCAAGATCAGGCCTGCTGTTGATGAAGAGGTTTCTACGAAAGAAAATCGCACTTCATCCAACTCCCTCTTTGTTGAAAACGTAGCAGTTATCAATGTAAAGCGTACGGTTAAGGCTATCATGGAACGGAGTGCCATACTAAAAGAAATGATAGAAAGCGGGAAAATAGGTATTGTGGGTGGCACGCATGATATTACCACCGGCATGGTAACCTTTTTTTCCTAACCTACCGGCTCAGCGTTGTATCCAAGTAAGAAAGTAATTATATGGAGCAACCGGTAACTTCCGGATCTAAACCTGGTATTGTTGCGGGTGATCTGGCAGGGAAAATGCTCTCTTCTTCAGCTGATACCCGCGAAGCTTTTCGTATCTTGCCCTTTATTTACACCCAATGACTAACACGCTACGAATTGTCGTCTTTCTCTTCCTAAGCTTCACCTTTCAAGCCCAGGAAGACCCTGCCCTGGCCAAAGCCACTGATCAAAAGATACAGGGCAAATGGCAGCAAACGGAAACCAGCAAACTGAACGGAGATAAAAAACCGGGCCGCGATGTTCTGATATTGAATAAAGATCACGGCTATAGCTGGAGCAAAGCCGGAGAAAAGAAAGCCGAAAGTGGCAAATGGAAAATTGATAATTATGGCAAAACAAGCAATACCGGCAAAATGATGGAACTTCTGGTCCTGAAAAGCAAAGCAGGCAAGAACTCCATTTTCATTAACCAACTGGCCGATAGCGCGCTCGTCCTTCGTGTGTACGACTACAGCAAAGGCGCGCCGGCCAAGGATGATTTTACCGATCTTCATTTCATAAGATCTAAATAGTGGCGCAATATGCGGGGATCAAGCTTGGGGCTTCACAGAAACACAAAATTATCGAAGAAGTTAGCACTTCGATTCCATCCAAATTTTCTTAAGGATTGAGCGAGGGCCCGAAAGTCCGCGGCGCCGTGTGGCCTGTGCGACCCCCCATCGGACTTTCTTGATTTCTCATATGTTTGTCCTAAATTTAAACTAGGAAGGAGAAGAATGAGAG
>CAYLVB010000010.1:0-192179 GCA_964387075.1 uncultured Flavobacteriaceae bacterium | reverse complement strand
TAACATCAGAGGCGAACCGCAAAAACTGGCCGGAGTCGTTAGTTTATTGAAGTAGTTTTATTTTTCTTTGGCTTTTTCACCTCTCAGCAGAGCTGTAGGGTATTTTTCCCGCTTCTTTACGGGCGCATGAGCAGCATTGAGGTTTTGAAGTTCTCTCCCAGGTCGTTATCACGCTCAAAAACCTTCCAGCCCTCGTAGCTCATCATCAGGAGGCTTTCCTCGCTCAGGTCCTCCGGTTTAAAATCGCGCTGTGTGATCAGATCGATACTTCCTTCCGCGGTTTTTCGAATACCGGCTATCTCTTCCAGGATCATGGCGTTAGAACTGATGATCCCGTTATAATCAACAAGCACGATACTGCAGGCCGAATTCTTAGCGACGCGCTTCACATAAAAGAAGAGGAACACATCGCTTACTGAAAAAACGGGCACCACCAATTTGTGGATCTCGTTGAACTCGCGGTCAACCAAAACGCCAACGGGTACTTCACTTTCTGAGATAAAGGCGCGTGTTCTTTCATCAAGCAGCAAAGATGATCTTACCAGGCTTTCCTTCCCCACAAGGCTGCCCACCAGTTTCTCGGGGTTCAGGACCTTTGCGGTAAACCCGATCACTTTCCCCAGGAAAGATCCCTCGAAGATCGATTGACCTGCTCCTACAAGCAGGAGATTATATTCTCCGCCATGTGAAACATTCAGGATCTCTTCGCTCACGTCGTTTGATATCTTATACTTGGTCTTTAACTCAATACCCATCCTATGCGCCTCCGCACGGGCGGGTTTAAAGCTTTCCTTTTCATACTCAGCCGCGTTAAACTTATTGATGTCGGCGCTGGGAGAAACGTGAAGGGCGGTTATCTCGGCATTGAACTGTTTACCGCTTCCGCAGATCATATGCGCCAGCCTTACCATCTTTTTGCCGGTTTGGGGATTTCCGAAAGACACAAGGACTTTGAACTTCTGTTTCTCCAATTCACTTTTCTCATCCGTGCTGCCTTTTGAGAATTTATTAATGAGGTCGAGCGTAGGACCGGTCATAAAGGTTGTGAAAAGCGCCATGAGCACCAGCATGGCAAATATCTGCGGAGAAAGTACACCCAGATCGTAACCGATGTTCAATACCACGAGTTCTACCAGGCCTCTTGTATTCATCAAGGCGCCAATGGCCAGGCTGTCGCGCCAACTGTTGCCCATGAAACGCGCGGCGAACATGCTGCCCCCAAACTTTCCCAGGATAGCAATGAGAATGATCAGACCGCAAACACCCCACAAATGGCCCTCATTGAGCAAACCTATTTGGGTACGCAAACCGGAGAAAGCGAAGAAGAGCGGCAGTAAAAGTCCAAGCGCTACATACTCCACTTTTTCGATCAAAATGCGTCGGAAGGAAAAAGAAGGCGGCATAATAGCTCCGGCGAGGAAAGCTCCGAATAAAGCGTGAATACCAATAAATTTTGTTGTATATGCCGAAATTAAAAGAACACCGAAAATAATGGCTACAATGTTTAAACTCAAAGTTTCCTTATTTGAATAGACCTCTCCTAATTTTTTAAGAAAAGGTCTTACTAATTTCAGCATTACAAAAACATAAGCCACCGCCATCAGGATAGTGAACAGGGAACTTACAACAGTTCCTGCTTTTACGATCGCGATAACCGCGGCGAGGATACACCACGCGGTAACATCGTCGGCAGCCGCGCAGGTAATGGCTATGATGCCAAGTTTTGATTTGCTCATGCCGCGCTCCTGGATGATACGCGCCAATACCGGGAACGCCGTAATGCTCATGGCGATACCCATAAAAAGGCTAAAGGACAGAAAATTGATGTTAGGAGGTGCAAAATCGATATACAGAAAATAAGCGAGTCCCATTCCGAGTGTATACGGAATGATGATACTGGCATGACTGATGACAATTGCATCTTTGGCTTTTGTGCGCAGCACTTTGAGGTCAAGCTCCATACCCACAACGAACATAAAAAGTAATAGCCCGATCTGGCTAAGTATCTCCAGGTTAGGTAATGAAGTTTTCGGGAACAGGAACGCCGTGTACTCGGGGAACCATATTCCCATTATAGAAGGTCCAAGAAAAATACCCGCCACTACTTCGCCTATTACGGTAGGCTGACCTATCTTATTGAATAAAAACCCAAAGGTGCGGGAAGTAAAAATAATAGTGATCATCTGCAATAGCAAAATTGCAAACGGATGCTTCACGCTATGAAGGAAAGCATCCTTAGTAAGATCTATGAAACTTTTATCGGTTGAAACTGCAACGGTAGTAACCTTACCGGCCTCAAGGGGTTTACCAAATTGCACCACCCAATACATCATGGAAAGGAATACACCGGTTACAACAACGTAGAATATTATGTTGCGGTAATTTTTCATAAATGATAGTAAAGCGCTCTGGTGATTTCACACAAAGATACCCAAAATTCAGTGGCTTATCCAAAAAGCAAGAACCCCCAGCCCGGATCAAACTTTCGTCTGAAACTGTGGGGGTTCTATTGGCTTGGCACCATCTTTAACGTGATCCCGTTTGGAGTCGAACCAAAGACCGTCAGCTTAGAAGTAGGGAACCCGCCCCCCTGCTGCTCAAGACCTTAATGATCTTGTGTTGTATATTCGCACGTTTCTTGCCCGTGAAGGCTTGGTTAAACATTATTTGAGCACACCGATGGGATACCTGCCACAGCCAGGAAATGTTTTAGTGGTGGGAGATGTAAGCTACCCAATCTTTGTATCACCATCCTTCCGCCAAAAGATAATATCAATGGCTCCCTCATCAGTAGTATGTCTCGAGTAGGGTTTGTTGTTAAGCGATAAAGGCAGGAGTGACTTCCCCTGTAACCTAGGCACCAGTGGAGTGTAGGTTGCATCCTCCATTAAGACACTCAGTGACTTCACGACAGAATCTTTTACCACTGCCTGTCCTATGCATAGCTCGTACTCCTCCTTCTGTAAAATACTTCTAGTGACTAGCAAGATGTATACTAAATGAATACCATCGACTGGTGTTTTTATAGTGTGGCGGATTGGCAGGAACTCCTTTCCAAACTCAACACGGTCAAGAGTCTTTCTTCTGATGGTAGTCTTGGGTGGCTGATAGGTTTCTTGAACAGTGTTAGTGTGTTTTGGTATCGGCTTATAGATCTTGTTCGAGAGAATGCACTTGAACCCCTTAAACTGGTAGGGAACGGCATCAACAAGAAGACCACCCATGTTTTCGAGAGCAGCATATATGTGATCATCGTCGTGCCTTCTGCCGTTGGGCTTATTGCCGCCAAAGATGTGAAAGTATACGAACTGTGCAAAGATGTAGGTAGTATTGGCCTGAGTAAGTCCCATAGAGATTAGGCCTGTGAGAAGTACAGAGGTTAGTGCCTCAATGTTCTCCTCCCCTAACAGTAGCTGGTGTTTGAAGTCCAGGTCTTGGAGGTATCTCCTATGGGCCATGTGGAAGTTGTCGGTCATCCGCCAGTAGGCTGATATGTCCTTGGTCATGGTGAGGATGGCATCGGTTTCTTCTTGGTTACCGGCCGCATCCCAAAGCTGTTTGATACGCTTAAACATCCTGACTGTCTTAGTTCACCAAACATACAGCTTTTCTACTTGCTATCCTATAAGATAGCTTGTTTTACAGACAAAACTTGAACTTTTGGGGCATCCCCTCTCAGGGATTACCATGACAAAAGCAGAGTTCTTAAAAGAGTTAGGCCTTACCATCGCTAAAGAACGGCAGAGAAAGAATCTTACTCAGACTGCCGTTGCACATGAGTGTGATATCGAGCGGGGTAACCTCACTAGGATAGAAAAGGGTAGGGCGAATGTCACTGCTGAAACCCTGTTTAAACTTAGCACTGCCATCGGATGCCCTGTTTCCAAGTTCTTCGCCTTTCAGAAGGAGGTGACTATAAAAAAAGGGAATTAGCTGGGGTAGTGAAGTGACCTAGTGGCCCACCCGGAAGCTTACTGGACGTTTTTCAACCAAGTTTTGCCAAGGCTGTTGGCCATAAGACGAACACTCGGGCTTGTCTCAAAGGCGATTGTCATCAGGTGGTAAGCAGTCAAGGCTGCCTCTTGTAAATCTTGACTCTGCTCAAGCTCTTCGATTACTACTCCTTGCCCTGCAGCCTCCTGCCTATCAATACGGCGTCCATGGCTTTTTTTTCTATGGTTTGGGTCGGATCCTCGGCTGAAATATTTTGCTACTTTGGCAGCCTTCTCCCGAGCATTCTGTTGATCTCCGAACATGTATTTCTCCAGCCATTCAGCAACTATCTGCTCAGAATAGTCTAGGGCGTTTTGAGCTTCTTGGAGAAGAGCTGGACCTAGTGAGTTCAGTATTGGTGCCCAAACATGGGCTGCGGTATTATCTACTGTTATCTCAGCCTTCGCTCTCTCAAACTGATCTATAATGGCTATTGCAGATACGATCCTGCCATTGCCAGGCATCTGCGGGTCTATAGGACCAAGCTGGCTCTGTCGCCCGAGAATAATCCTGTCGGCTGCAAGGCTGATCATGGTGCCCGCCGACATGGCGAATGTTGGTACAATAACTTCTATGCTCGTAAACTTGGAGCGAAGATAGGCAACAATAGACTCAGTAGAATTAGTTACTCCTCCAGGGGTATGAAGTATTAGGGTTAGCCCCCGATTCACATCCATTCCGTGTATCATGGTCATGAACCCATTAATGTCTTCGTTGTTGATCTGAAGTAGAGCTCCAGGAGCCATGGGTTTTTGTAAAAAAGCCGATCCATATAAGATAACATTCTTGTCATCTCGGAGACGGCTTACATCATTAAGCTTCTGGTTAAGGGTGTTTGCAAGCCACTGGCTTTTTTGAGCTGGATCGATGATCCTTCCAAACTCTTGTAGTAGGTCACCCCATGTAGGCATAGTTACTTACACAATAGGGTTAAGGGTGCGTTGATGTCCCTTTTTATCGGGTCGTACGTCTGGACTAAGGAGTCAGCCACATAGGTTGTTACCTCTAGGTACTTCTCGTATCGAGCACTAGCCTCATCCAAGAGCCTGAAGACCTCTTCGGTAGTAAGCTCAGGTTTTTTTGGTCCCTTCTTTTTCATGTGATCTTCCATCTACCAAAGGTAAGTATTTTGCTGACTAGCTGGTGCTCGCCTAGTATTTTTTAACACCATCTTGGACCTTATCTCAGCTTCCAGGAGATGCTAGACTACTTATCTTCCTGGTCGAGGTAGGGTGATGATTGAGATTGATGTTCTTAAGAGTATATCCCTTTTCAGTCATCACCCATTATAAGTTGGTTTTCAGCTTATTACGTCGTATGGCTTATAGCCGTCTATCACATACTTTACCCCAAGTTTGGTATGACGTTTCTTGAAGGTAAGAAGGCTATCTCTGACCATGAGCGGACGGGTTTTGAGGACCTTGATAGCAGACTTAGTCTTAGGGTCAAGAGTCTTAGCCAAGTCAGTCAGCAGGTTGGCATACTTTCTACAACGCTGCTCCAGCTGGCTAACAGTGAACTCCTCACCTTTCCTGAACTGAAGCTCTAACTCACCCTGGATTGTCGACTGTGCTTCGCTGTAGCTGATATGCTGTAGGTGCACCAACAACAGCTTCAAACCATGTGCATACGTTCCAGTCTTCACTACTTTGTCCATGGCGATAACCAACTTCCGCAAATCTACTGCGGGGGTCGAGCAGCCTTGAAGATAAGTATCGCACAGTAGCTGTTCAAAAGGTTGCACAGGGCTGGGTATCTCTTTACGAACTTGTTTGATGGCTTGGTTATAGTCGACACCTCTGTCAATGGCCTTCAGCTTTCCGATAAGATCATCTCCTCTTTGCCCTACATCAATCTTCAACTTCTGTTTCTCTGCTCCGGTCAAGTGTAGCTTGCCAGCATCAGTAACTTTAAACCTATCCTGTAGCTTTTTTCTTAGAAAGTCAACTGTGAGATAGGCTTTCATGGTTGCAAGCTGCTCGATCCAGTTGTCTATCTTAAGGTATGAAACAACCAGTGCCCCATCTCGCTCCTTGTAGGTGACTGATGGATACACATCTGTTCCTTCGAGGTAGATGTTCTCTATAGCACCTGCACTAGCCCTAGTGACAGGATTTTGAGAAGAACGCAGCTTTTCAATGAAGGCTCTGCCCTCCTTGACTTCTTCTGCATGTTTGAGTAGCTCTTGGTACCCGTACTCTGGCACCTTCTGCCCTGGAGTATGCCGAAGTATAAGAGAGGCTGAGAGTAACTTCTTCCTACATCGACCACTTATCTGATAGATGACTGTTGGTGACAAGCGCAACGAGGGAGTCATATTCTCCGCCAGGATATAGCAGTGACAATCTTCGTTCAAGTCGAAGCCTGTGAAGTACGCTGCTGTAACAAAGTTTATAGTTGCAGGAAGAATACCACCAGGCAAGAGCTCGCCATAAAAGATACCTGCCTCCGATTTTCTGTCCTTACTACAAAGAAGCTTCATGCTCCTGCCCTTTATAACCTGTAATTGTTCAAGGCTGCCGATGGCCTCCACCGCCCGCCCTATGTGGTTACAGGCAACAAATATCTTGTCGTTGGGGTTTGTGGTTAGGCGAACCTCGATTTGTTTGATGATTTCCTCTATGGTGTCACCCGTTACCACAAGGGCTAAGGTTTTCTTTCTAGCGCCGTGCTCTTTTATTGTTGAAATAGGCTCACTGCTTAAGTCTGGATCATGGAGCTTCTTAAGGGTAGCAGTGATCATGGTTCGCTGATCTTCTGGATGCTCCTTATATATTTGGAAACATGGCTCCATAGCTGGCCTGAAGTTACTCTGCTCTTGGAGGGAGTCTATTTCGTCAAGCACAAGGTGAAACCCAAGGAAGGAGTTTGGTTTTACCCTGTTGAGGGCATCCTTTAAATGTGGTAGTTGATCAGTAACGCAAGTTATTTTTATAGGGTTCTTCTGATCCGAGCATGCTTTTATATACACTCTTAAACGGAGGTCACTCTCGAGGATTGGCTTTGTAGAGAGTTTGCCACTCGGGCCTTTGGGTTGTTGCACGGTCTTAGTGCCCTTCTCATAAAAGTACACAGTGTATCCTTTTTCCCAGGTAGGTATGTTAGCTTTTGCTTGAGCAGTTGGAATATACGGTTGCACTATGATAGAGTTCCTACTCGCATCCAGTTCACAGCTCGTCCCACCAATGCCTGTTTGTGTTTTGTCTATGATGCCCTGCGGAAGTTCTGCGAATACCTCGCCGATTTTCTTACCATGAGCGATAACCCAATCTATGCCTCCAGTAGAGTTAGCCTTGTCTGCCTTGATGAGACTCCCGTCTTTTAGCTTCGGTTGTTTCATACTAAGTCTTCCGCATGCATCTCTGCTTGCTCTAGCACAGTATCAGTAGCACGTGGTTCATCATCCGGTGGGTATTTGTGAAAGCGGAGCACTCGTTTCACTTCTAATTTTACTTTATCCTTGGCTGACTGCCGGACAGTCCAGTCTATAGTGGTACTCTTCCTAACTCGTTGTACAAGCTCCTTTGCTATCTCCAGCAGTTTTTTGTCTCCCATCATGTCTACGGCAGACTTGTTGCAGGCGAGTGCATCATAAAAAGCTTTCTCTGTAGGGGTTAAGCCAAGCTCCTTGGCTTTCTCTGTTTCCTGGTTAACGTCCTTTGATATCTCCAACAGGAGTTCCATCATCTCCAACGCAGTTATGCTCTTGAGGTTGTACTTGCTGATAGCATCTCGTAGTCGCTCGGTGAAGCTGCGGTTTATAACCATGTTACGCGCGAACCTTATCCTGATCTGGTCAGCCAGTAGTTTCTTGAGTAGTTCTATCGCAACATTCTTCTGCTTCATGTTGCGTACTTCTTCCATGAAACCCTCGCTGAAGATCGATATCTCCGGCTTATCCATACCAGCCTGATCCAGCAGGTTGACAATACAATCGGACATCACAGCGGATTCCACCATGCCACGGATAGTTTCTTCAAAATCTCTGCGCTGCTGTCCTGTCACTTGCATATCGAACTTTGCCAGCCGTGCTTTTACTGCTTGGAAGAAGGCCACTTCATCAGTGATCTCTTTGGCTTCCGGTTCGGACTTAGCCAGAGCATACGCTTTACTAAGTGCAGTAACTTCTCTCAGGTAACGCTCCTTACCATCTTCTAGTCCGAGTATGTGGTCTTCTGCTTCAAGAATAATGTTGAGCTTCCTCTGAGTAGTTGCCGTGAAGTACTCGTCGTACTGGAAGCCGTGGTACATATCCCGTACAACTTCGAGCTTGGTGAGCATCAGTCCAACCGCCTGGGCAATATCAAGAGTAATGGTACCCTCACCTCTGCTCTCGGTGTAGGTTTTCAGGGCATCTTTTAGTTGTCCGGTTACAGGTACATAGTCTACAACCAACCCGCCAGGTTTGTCTTTGAACACCCGGTTCACCCGTGCTATGGCCTGCATCAGGTTATGACCAGCCATGTCTTTGTCAAGGTACATGGTATGCAGGACAGGTGCATCGAAACCTGTCAGCCACATGTCCACCACGATCACCATCTTAAGTATATCGTGTTCATCCTTCAGGCGATCGGAGATGAGTGTGCGATTCTTTTTGTTACGGATATGCGGTTGTAGGAATACCTCATCAGCCGAACTTCCGGTCATGATCACTTTTATACTGCCGTCTGCATCATCCTCATGGTGCCACTCAGGACGAAGATCAACTATCTGGTTGTAGAGAGAAACAGCAACCCTACGTGTAACACACACTATCATCGCCTTACCTGCAAAAACCTTCTCGCGGTCTTCAAAGTGTGTGATGATATCCTTTGCTATCTTTCTAAGACGATCAGGGTGACCAACAATGGCTTCCTGTCTAATAGCTTTCTCCATCGTACTCTTGGCAATGTACTCTGGTATGCCTTCTGCAGCCTTGGTGATTTCCTTCTCCATGCTATCGAGTTGGTACTCGTCAAGCTTCACCTTCACAAAGCGGTTGTCGTAGTAGATGGGTACTGTGGCCTTATCCCTTACTGCACGCTCTATATCATACACGTCAATATATGTACCAAAGACTGCTTCAGTATTTTTATCTGTGGTCTCTACAGGAGTTCCTGTGAATCCGACGAAGGTTGCATTAGGAAGAGCGTTATGCATGTGCTTAGCAAAACCATAGCTGATGGTTGTCCCTACCTCGTTGCCATGTTCATCTTTCACATAGCGGGTTTTGGCTTCAAAACCATACTGTGTCCTGTGAGCCTCGTCTGCTATCACTATGATATTCCTTCTGTCAGATAGTTTTTGGAACAAGACACTTCCATCTTCCGGCAAGAACTTTTGTATAGTAGTGAAGAATATGCCACCTGACTGTCGGTTGTCCAGTTCCTTGATGAGTTCAGCACGATTCTCTACTTGCAACGGCACCTGTCTGAGCAGATGAGAACAGTTGGCGAAGGTTTCCCACAGTTGACCATCAAGATCGTTTCTGTCTGTGATCACTACAATAGTTGGGTTGTCAAGGGACTTTACCAAGAGCCCGGTGAAGAATACCATGGAGAGGGACTTACCTGATCCTTGGGTGTGCCATACCACACCACCTTTTTTGTTACCACCTTCCTGGCTTGCTGTTCTTGTACGGATGAGTGCTTTACGTACAGCATAGTACTGGTGGTAGGCAGCTATCTTCTTTATTACACCCACTGTTACCACCTTAGTCTTGGGGTTCTCTTTGCTAAAGGCTTCAAACACGATGAAGTTGTGGATGAGGTCTTCCATCACTTGCGGTGATAGCAGGCCTTCCATCATTACCTCTAACTCGCTTACAAGACGGGATGCTTCAGTTTTACCATCAGCAGTCTTCCAAGCCATGAAGCGGGATATGTCACTAGTGATAGTGCCAACCCTTGCTTCAAGCCCATCAGAGATGATCTCAAAACAGTTGTACACAAAGAGGTCAGGTATGGTGTTGTGGTATGTCTGTAGCTGGTTGTAGGCTTTATCTATAGTGGCATTCTCGTCGGTAGCGTTCTTTAGCTCAACCACGATCAGGGGAAGGCCATTCAAGTAGAGGATGACATCAGGTCTCTTCTCCTGGCCGTTGCCAATGACTGTTAGCTGGTGTGTTACATACCAGTGGTTGTTCTCGGGTTTATGCACATCGATTAACCGCGCCGCTTGGGTACGATCTTCTCCTGCTATTTTCACATCTGTGCCGACACCATCAACAAGCATTTTATGGAAGATTTGGTTCGCAGTAATCAGGTCTCCTTTGGCAACAACATCCATCACATCCCTAGCCGCCTGTTTTATAGCACTAGTAGGAAGATGGGTGTTTATTCTCTGTAGAGCATCCAACAGGTGTGCCTCTATGACAACGCCATGATAGGAAGGGCGTAATGCATCAGGTTTATCCGGGTCAAGAGTATCTTGCTTAATATATCGAAGACCCTTTTGTTCAAGGGTCTCTACCATCCACTTCTCTATGTCATCTTCATACAGTCTGCTCATACTTTAGTTTGCTCTACACATACTTTTCCTGACATGAGTTTTGGCAAAAGAGTATCCCGAAGTGCGCTAAGATTATTGATCTGTGTCCCATTGGCGAGTATCTTTTTTATAAGCGGTTCGACTAGGGCATCGAACTTTTTTACCAGGTTATTTTCTGGAAGTAAGATTGGTATCTCTTTCATCTGTGTTGAGTTTATACCAGGTATAGCGGCACCAGTGCCTCTTTCTGCAAGTTCACCCATGATATAATCTGTGGTCAGCCAGAAAAACAAGTAGTTCTGACAATAACTTTCTTTTGCCACAAGTCTGAAGACATGTTCGTTTATGGCCATCGTCTTATAAGGGAACCCTTCTCCTACCATAGTTAGATGTGGAATAAAGGTTCCAGGAACACCTCCATCTTTGTACACGAGAATATCTCTGTTTTGGAGTTTCCCGGCATTCATTTTCTGGTAATATTCCTCACTAATATACTTCGTCTTAGCGTAGTTATATACACCCAGGGACTTCACGTTTTCAGCCCCAATAGAAGGAACCCCGTACGATAGTTCACCCACTCCACCCTTTGGCCTTCTTCCGGTCTCTATTATAGAGATAAACTCAGCAATAGTGCTAGTTTTCCATGCAGCAGGAATATCACCTATCACTGATGTTATAAGTTTACCACCACTCGCTCTATAGGTTCTTGTATCATCTAGGGGGAACTCATACTCTACGAACCACTGTCTGAAGAGAGTCTCGCATATCTGCTGAAGTGTTATATTGTTGCGTTTTAAGAGGACTATCTTATCATCAAGGCTACTGAGCACTTCAACAATCGCTTGTTGTTCTTGAAGAGGTGGTATCAGAAACGTTTCTCCATAGATATGGTTTCTGTTGAGTGAGGGAACAGCACTACCAGAGTCATGGCTAGCGAAACCAGCCGTCTTGAATAAGTAATATATATACTTCGCGAATGTGTGGTGGAACTCTTTAGCATATAGAGTTGTGTTGTGCGCCCAAAAGTCAGTCTCATAATAGTGTACTCTACCGATACTATTACCACTACGTCCGATTGTTATACTAGGTCCTTTCGTGGTGTACGCATTATGATAGCCGATAGGGCCGTTTGATCCTGCAACAAGATAAGGCCCCTCCACAAATTCAGTTTGCGGGAGGTCATGCCCCCGCTGAATTTTTATCAGTTCTCCGAGAGGATATGTTTTCCACTTAGACACTTTCTACCTCCTTCAAGCTGGCTAAGTTTGTCTTTATGCGCTTGTTCAACTCAGTCTCCTGGGTCATCTGGTCTTGTAACTCGGCATTAAGCTTAGAGAACCGTTCTGTAAAGTTGAAGTCATCCTCTTCATCAGGCAAGCCTATGTATCTTCCGGGGGTTAACACAAAGTCCATCTTCTCTACCTCGGCAACACTAACAGCTTTACAGAAGCCGGATATATCTTCATACTTCTTATCACCTTTCATCCAGTGATGATAGGTGTCCGCTACCCTAGCAACATCTTCATTGGTGAACTCACGCGTCTTACGACTAATCAGGTGCCCGAGGTTACGTGCATCTATGAAGAGTATCTTCCCTTTGTTTTTTCGTGTAGTGTCCCTGTTAAGAAACCACAAGCCAGCAGGTATCTGCGTATTCAGGAACAACTTTGCTGGCAGGTTTACAATACAGTCTATTACACCATCTTCTATCATGGCTTTTCTAATCTCGTACTCTCCGCTCTGTTTAGTTGTGAGTGCTCCTTTACTTAGTACAACACCTGCTTTACCTTTCGGGCTCAGGTGGTACAACATGTGTTGTAGCCACGCATAGTTAGCGTTACCGCTTGGAGGCACTCCATACTTCCATCTTCCATCACCTCTTAAGAGCTCGCCATTCCAGTCAGACACGTTAAACGGTGGGTTAGCTATGATGTAGTCTGCCTTAAGATCAGGATGTGCGTCCTTCAAGAAGCTTCCTTCATTGTTCCACTTTACTTGCTCTGGGTCAATGCCTCTAATAGCGAGGTTCATTACTGCTAGTCTCCATGTAGTCTGGTTACTTTCCTGGCCGTAGATGGTGATATCGTCGATGCGGCCTTGATGGGCCAGTACAAACTTCTCAGACATCACAAACATACCACCAGAGCCACAGCATGGGTCGAATACTTTTCCTTTGGTTGGTTCTAGCATCTCTACTAGCAACTGTACTACAGAGCGAGGGGTGTAGAACTGTCCTCCCTTACGGCCTTCTGCCAGGGCAAACTGCCCAAGGAAGTATTCGTACACTACGCCAAGCATGTCCTTCATGCGTGCGGCCTCGTTACCAAGCTTGATGTTGTTGATGAGATCCACGAGTTCACCTAACACCATCTTGTCAAGCTTCGGGCTGGCAAACTGCTTTGGCAGTACACCACGTAGTTTGGTGTTATCCTTTTCGATCAGGTCCATTGCGCTATCGATGTCCTCACCGATGCTAGGTAGTTTGGCTCGCCCTACAAGGTATGACCAACGAGCTTCTTTAGGTACAAAGAACACATAGTTGGAGCTGTAAACCAGTTTATCTTCCGGGTCATCATAGGCATGATCGCCTTCTTTGTTCACGATCTTGGTGTGTAGTTCCTCAAAGGCATCTGCCACATACTTCAGAAACAGCAGGCCAAGAACGTAGTGCTTGTACTCAGCCGCATCAATATTTTTACGCAGTTTATCAGCAGTCTGCCATAGCATCTGCTCAAAGGGCTTCTGCTCTTCTTTCTTCTCTTTCTTCGCTTTTGCCATACAGGTTATAGGGTTACAGACAAAGATAGAAAAAAGGCCCAAACATGTCATGTTAGCCCTTGTTTTCCCAATAGGAGGGTTATCTTTGCCTTACAATATAACCTATCATGAGTGAGACACCTAACCTTCCATCTAAGCAGTTCATGAAGTCCATCTCCAGCGGAGAGTTGAAGGACATTAGCTCAGATGCCGGCGAAGCCTTGTTGGATTCAGCTCTTGATGATGGTACTCTCAAAGATCTTCCCTTGGTGGGGTGGGTCTTCAAGGCAGCATCCGTCTACAATAAGACCCAGGACTACTTCTTTGCTAAAAAGCTATACAAGTTCCTCTTCGCGCTAAAAGATATTAGTACAGAAGAGAGAGAAGCCTTTAGTAAAAAGCTGGCGGAGGGTGAGAAAGAGAAAGAGGTTGGTGAGAAGGTTCTTTTCTTGTTGGGACAGTCTGATGAAGTTGACAAGGCAGAGATTCAAGGCAACTTGTTTAGGGCATATATGAAAGACCGGATCGATCTGGATGGTCTGCATAGGGCCATGATCGCCGTGAACAAGGTTTATCTGGGAGATTTAACCCATATACGGAAGTGCAGAGGTGGTGATATGGTACAAGGTCGGATACCTCCAACAGCTATCTCTAGTTTTCTTAATGCTGGCATAATACACATCAGCGGAACAGACACCGGCATCGGAGGTTCTGGCGCAGTCCAATATAAGTACAGCTCTACAGCATTCATTATAGACCAACATGGGATGCATGGGTAGAAAGGTAAGAGCCCGGTTACCCGAGCTCTTGTTAGTCAGAGGATTATTTCAAGAATGGTACAGTGTCCAGCAAGCTCATCCAAGGGAATCCTGCCTCTGTTGGAGCTGTAGTAGCCTTGGTTTTCGTACCCCTTCTTCCACTCTTGCAAGGCGCTCCAAGCCAACCTTCTGTTTGGGTACGTGTCTGTGCGGTGGATGGAGAACCCATCCGGTGAGATAACATCATATCTCTTCTTCTGTTTCTTCATGGCATGTTGTGTAAAAGAAAAGAGCCCGGTTGCCCGAGCTCCTTCTATTAGTCTTTACCTCCAAGTAACAGGATGTCGTGAATGTGTATCTCGGTTGAGTACCGCTTAACACCTTCCTTGTCGGTATAGCTCCGGTTCACGAGCTTTCCTTCTACCGCGACTTCACTGCCCTTCTTAGTATGCTTACTCAATACCTGGGCGAGTGGTCCCCATGCAATAATGGTGTGCCAAGTGGTGTCCGTTACTCGTTCACCGGCCTTGTTCTTGTAGGTCTCGTTGGTAGCGACAGAGGCTCGTGCAAGACGCTTATCGCCCTCGAAGGTTTTCATCTCGGGGTTGCTTCCTAAGTTCCCGATAAGTGTTACTTTGTTTCTGAGTGTGTTCATGATCGTTGTTTTTTAGGTTAATACTTTAGAGACATTTCCTCAAGGTGATGGGATACCATCTGCAGTTCTGCTCGCCGGCCGCGAGTCTCATTGCCTGTGGGAGCATGGGAGTACCGATAGGTACGGGTGCGACCTACTACGCAAAGGCCCACTATAGCGCCGCAGGCTACAAACACAAGAGGGCCTGAAGCAGGCAATGAGCGCAGGCGAGCTTAAACACAGACAGCCGGTGGACTGACAAGATGCTGAGAGGAATAAGACGAATGTGAGTAACAGAATGAATGAGCACAAGGATGGAGACACCAAGGCAAGGCTTTGCAAACAAACTTTACTGTACCAAAGCCTGTGCCCTGGTGTAGCGGGTGGCCTGCGTATGAATGGAGTGGAACGCATGTAGGCGACATGAGTCGAAGCGTCTTGGCAGGACAGAGAAGGCTGTCGTGAGCGGAGGCACCAGCATGAAAACTATGACGAGATGCGAAGCACCCGGAGGGAAAGGCTGTGTGTTTTATTGCTAAAGACGGCGGGAGGGATAAAACTTACAGCCTTGTCTCGGCGAAGTTTTTGTATGCTGGTGCTGGAGAGAACACCGCTTTTCCTAGTCAGACACTATCGACAGTACTGCTACTCTTCGGAGGTAGATGAAAAAAGGGGGTGATCAGATAGCAGAAACATTCTACAGGTTAGCGGATGCCGAACTAGGACCTAGTCTTTCGCTCTGTGGCACCCGCTTTTTATAACCTGTACGCACCAGAGTGGGATACTAGCGACACCCAGAGGGAAAGATAACTACTCAGCCACCCGTAGCTCACTTTCAGGCATAAGCTTCTCTCCGGTCGGGTCTAAGAGCTCACGCGAGTTATTTCTCGGGCTTTTAACGGATGGTGATACAGGGTAGCAGTTCATGAACTCAGAAGGGTATGGTTGTAAGAGTGCAGTTATCTCACTTAGTGGTGCTGTATCACGTAGCCATCTGTGCTCAGACTTTTTCCGAAGTATGACAGGTGATCGGTGATGGCCTATGCGGTGTAGTAGAGAGTTAGCCCATATAGTAATGATGGTGTACGACAGTACTTCTTCTCCTGTGGCCACGTTTAGCCACTTGTCGTATAGACCAGCCAGGGCAAAAGGCTTTCGTTTGTTCAGGTACACTAAGTAGGGTTTGTCAAGACCTTCTTGCTGACTTCCCTCGTAAAAGGCATCTGCGATCACTAAGCACCTTCTATTACGTATCAGGTTTCTGAAAGACGGTTTGCTGATGATGCCCATGCCACCAGTATATTCATGGCTATTCTCCCGGTTGGCATCTCCTTCCGCTCGGGCATTGAACAGGTACATCTCTTTCTTGGCCCAGCTGGGTGTAAGGCCAAACTTCGCGAATACGATCTCAGTAGGCTTCTCACTGAGTATGACTGGCCCGAGCTGTCCTACAGCGAGGTTGTAGTTAGGCTTATAGATGGAGTGATAAAGCGGGTTCACCCTCGCATTGAAGGTCATCTCTACTACTTCGGGTGGTGATACCACTACTGTTCTGCCACACATGTTCTGATACTTTACAGCAATACTACGGCAGAAAAGCTCCTATTCCTGCCAAAAAACTTAGCACTGTGCCTAGCCTCTTGGTTTAGACCGACTTTAGTTTGAAGGCCGGGGGTAAAGGGTCAACAACGCATAGCCGGGATGTTTCTTCTTGGGACCCATGACACGCTCTTGTACATATTAGCTATATAATGCCATAAATATTATATGTTTAAACTTTTTTGATGATACGGGGATGATGAAATACGGACAGGTGTTGTACCTGCCCGTACTGTTTCATGTTGTTACAGCTTCATAAACCTTACGGTTCATCTCATCCACCAGCTCTTTGTCGAATTGCTCAAGGTATATGCCGGTAACGGGATTGCCATACTCATGTCCGAGGGCTTCAGCTATCAGGTCTTTGGAGTAACCAAGTTGCTTAGCTATGTTAGCCCAGCTATACCTGAAGGTGTACCCAGTAAATCTTTCTCGTGTGCCGATGGTCCGACCGAACTTTCTCAGGTGGGCATTAAAGACTTTATTCTTTTGACGGATGATAAGAACAAGGTTGGCCTTGTCATTCAGCTCGGCGGGATGCAGTACCCCGAGTAGAGTATCACTCTTCCTGGTCATGAAGTAATGAAGTAACTCCTCAGCACGTGGTACAAGCCGGATACTGTATATCCTTTTCGTCTTGGCACGTCGGTATGTTATTCGGTCACCCTTATAGCTAGCTTCTGTAAGTAGTAACAGGTCGGTTATGTTTATACCAATCAGCAGAAACATTAGCTGTCCCATCAGCCAGCTGTTATACATGTAGGACTCCGGACTGAGGTTAAGAGCGAAGTAAGCTTTCATCTCAGCCAGGGAGATAGGTCGTGGCACGGTCTTCTCATGCCTGATGCGGAACGATCTGAAGGGATACTGGTCATAGGAAACAACCTGTGCCTTGATTGCCTTGTTGTAGACTGCACGAAGAGTTCTACAGTGAAGAGAGAATGTGTTTAGCTTCACTCCATTTGCCAGTAGATCTCCTTCCAAATCTCTCAGGAAGGAGTAGTCTACTGCCTCAAAGGGTAGATGCAGGTTCTTCACTTTACTAATAGCTACCAAGGCCTCTTCATACACCTTTGCATTCCCGTTGTGACCCGCTTTTCTGAGCCGAACTACTTCCTCTTGCCAGAACGAGTACACAGTAGCTTTTCGCACAGGTGGAGCAGTCAACAGTTCTTTGACAGAGTCAAGGTCAGGGAAGGAGTTCTGCATGTCATACACAGCGAGCTTAGTCAGGTACTCAAGTTTTAGTGCAGTTAGTTTCGGAGATATAACACTGTACTCGGGATGTGTGTCGCGAACAAAATTGTTACGACTGTCCCAGTAGTTGACACCTACTGAAACACCGGTCTTGATGTCCCTAGTTGCTCCTTCATGTCGAAGTCTGAACAAAACCGGATGAGTGCCATCCCGCTTTTTTCTGCGAGTGTCTAGAACAAGTTTAAGAGTTATCATAGCTACATGGGGTTGTAGCCATCACAGGTAAGATTCGCACGTTTTTCGCACGTCAGTGGGGGCGGATCAGCTAGTCATAAAAAGCAAGAACCCCCAGCCCGGATCAAACTTTCGTTTAAAACTGTGGGGGTTCTATTGGCTTGGCACCGTGATCCCGTTTGGATTCGAACCAAAGACCGTCAGCTTAGAAGGCTGATGCTCTATCCAGCTGAGCTACGGGACCAAATAGGGCTGTTCCGGAGGAATCCCTTTTGCGGGGGACAAAAGTACCGATTTTTCGTTAATTCTCCTTATCGATCACTATCTTATGGGAAGTTGACTTCCCTCCCGAAATGATCCTTAAAAAATAGCTCCCCTGGGCAAAATCAACCAGATCGAGCGAGAATTTGTTCTGGTGCGGGCTTACCTCCATTACTTTCTGTCCAAGAATGTCATATAATTCCACCCTGGAGGGATAATTAACCAGGTCATTCACCTCGATGTTCAGTTTCGTGGTGGCCGGGTTGGGATAGATCACCAGGTCAAGCTGACTGCGCAGATACTCGTACTCCTGCATGATCTTATTTTGCGCAGATAATATTTCCAGGTTCGGGTCGAAGTGAATGCTATCTACCTTGAAATTTAAATTCGCGTAAAAAGTTTGCCCGTTTGCTGTGTGATCGAAGACCAAAATAGTATCGTATCCCTGGCCTTTCACCTCTATGGGCACAGGCATCTCAAAAAAGGGCACTGAACTATGCGAGGTAGTTTGATTCAGCGTAATTTTTAATTGGTTGTTTTGATCCTGGCTCCAGATGGTGAGGTATGAAGGATATCCCTGGCCGTAGAACCATTGCGTAAAAAAATTTGTCAGACTCTTACCGGATGTTGCCTCGAGGTGACCTTTGAGATCATTGGTCCTGGCGAAGGCGTAAGAAAGCTGTGGATCGTTCTGGTAATTGCGTATAGCAGAGAAAAATGCGTTGTCGCCTAATTTCCAGCGCAGCATGTGCAGGAGATAAGCGCCCTTTGCATAGGTTAAACGACCACTGAAAAGTCTTCCTACACTCAATGTATCGTCCACCCAAACCGAGCCGTCGGGGACGGAAGTGATGTTCCCTATCTGCTGCTCCTGCCAGATACGGTAGGCACCGGGGCCATACAATCGGCCAAGACTTATTCCCGTACACCATGTCGCAAATCCTTCATTCAGCCAAAGATCCTCCCAGGATCCGCAGGTAACATGATCGCCGAACCAATGATGCGACAATTCGTGCGAAAGAAGATCGATATAATAACCAACGATAAAGGTCATCGTCTGGTGCTCCATTCCCCCGCCCCAGCTGAATTGCGCATGGCCATACTTCTCATTCATGAATGGATACGGAATGAACAAACTGTCGTAATACTTCATTACAGTAATTAACTGCGCTTCGGTGATGCGCGAATTGGCGCTGTCCTCGGGATACGTATAATACAGCAAAGGCACTTTACCGGTTGAGAGCGTCACGGAATCAGTGTACTCCGTGTAATTGGTGACTGCCGCGCAAATAAGATAGGTTGGAATGGGATATTTGTGTTGCCAGTGGAAAATATTGTTTACTCCCTGCGGGATCACTTGTTTCAGTAAGCCGTTGGAGGCGGTTTTGTTGCTATCGGGAGCGATTATGAAAATATCGATCGAGTCGGCTTTATCATCCAACGTCATTTTGCAGGGCCACCAATCGCGTGCGCCGTAGGGTTCGGAGAGTGTCCACACAACAGGCTTATTACTTCCATGCGTGGTTTGAATGAATGAACCAAAACCGCTGGAAGTGGGGAAACCATGATAATAGACCTTCACAGAATCAAGACTATTCGCATTTATCACAGCAGGAAATTTGATCCCCACTACATCCCCTGTTTGCTGCAGAAAGTTGATCTTAGTTCCGTGGTAAAGTACGCTATCAACAGTTAACGCGATAGAAATATCCATTTGCAGCGAATCAAAAGCGGAAAGCGTTTTGAAATGCATGGCCACGTTCCCCGAAATACCCGAAGCGGCAGGGTCGAGGTTCCAGTAACAGCAATAATACTTCACGTCGTAATTCGCGCTTGCCGCGCAACTGTGATCGGAATAAGATCCACGGAAAGCTTTCTTTTCCGACTCAATGAATTTTGAGAAATACGATTGCGCCCACAAAATTTGCGAGAAAAGTACCGAAAGAAGAAAGAAAAGCCATTTCACTCCTATAAAGGTACAAATAATACCTTTTTGGCATTACACTTTTCTGCCAAGGATAATAACGTCGCGCAGGATGCCTTCCATGTCGCAAATGCCCGGCATGTGCGCCCATTTTTCAAAGCCGTGTTTGTAAAAAAGACGCAGGCTCGGCTCGTTATGGCCAAAGATAAAACCGGTGAGGTTCGTTATCTCAAGCGAAGGAGATCTTTCAATAGCATATTGCAAACAGGCGTCGCCAAGACCTTTGCCCCTGAACTTCGTCTCGAGGTAAATACCAAGCTCGGCGGTTTTGTGATAGGCATGCCGACTCTTGAAATCAGTGAAACTGATCCAGCCGGCGTACTCGCCATGATACTCAACAACCCAAAGCGGGCGTGTTTTTGGATTGTGCAGGCTGAACCAGGCTACCTTGCTTTCTACCGAAGCAGGCTCAAGATCAGCTGTCACCATACGGGTGGGAATTGTGGAATTGTATGTTCCTACAATCGCGGGAAGATCTTTTAAGGTTGCATCGCGGTAGGTGGTCATACTACATGCTTAAGGGGTGAGAGATGATCCAAAGATAGAAAGTAGCGAAGTGCAAAACAAGTAAAAGCGGCCAAACCATTTTTCGAAACTTTATTCTTTCCAAAAGATCGCAAATGATGATGGTGAAAGGAAAAACGGGAACTATGTAGCGCTGCACCGCGATGGTAGAACCCGAACAAAGCGGAAGTATGATGCTGATCCAGAGAAGAACATTGAGACTGAGCGGGAATTTCTTCCGACAAATAACAATTGCCGTTACATAAACCAAAATATAGATGGAATTGAATTGTGAGGCGAGGTCGCCGGTTCGGAATAAGGAGAGGAAAGGCAACATACTTTCGCGATACCAGCCGGCTTGTGCGGCGGAGAAGGCAAAATACATCCCGGTCATTTGTTTTTGATAGATACAATACGCAGCAAATGCCAAAGGAGCCGTAATGAAATAAAAACTTTTCCAAAAAGTAGCCATATCCCACCTGAACAAAGTTTTTCCGCGTGTTTCCAGGAAATAGAGCCAGAGCGGAAGACAGATCACGAGTCCGTTAGCGCGAATGACCGCAAGCGGAATGAGCAAGAGAGACAGCGCCCACAACTTGTCTTCCTTTATAAAAATAAAACACCAGGCCATCAGTGTAAAGAACAAAGCCTCGGTATAATACATGGAAAAATAATAATTAAAAGGCAGCAGCGCGAAAACGAAGGTGCGGAAGAAGGCCTTTTCTTCGGTAGCATTCAATACTTTTATATTTAGAAAATAGAACGAGACCAGGCAGAGAAAACAATAGATGAGCGACAACGGAAAAGCAGCATGCCGGAAATCCCAACCTGTCAACCACATCACGGCTTTTACCGTGAGCGGGTACACCGGGAAAAAGGCCCACTCGGTCTGGTAGTATTTATTTTCCTTTGTATGCCCGATATCCTCCGGCTTTTCGATCGTCGGGTATCCCGTGGTAGCAATGCGCTCATACCAACCGGAATCGCTGTTAAAAAAGAGCGTGATCATGTCGCGCTTCCACTCTACCCGCGCCTCTTCAAAGTTCGAGTAACAGATCTTATAGAATAAAAAATACGATATCTTGAGGCCGACGACCAGTAAGAAAATATAGAAGATCCTCTTTCCCATTTATTTTACAAAAAGGTCCTTAGGTTTTTGCGCGATGATCTTTTCCTTCACGGCCCGGTCAAAAAGATCGTTCACCGCTTTCCTTCCCACTTCGCCAAGGTCGATCGAGAATTTATTTACATAAAGATCGATGTGTTGCTTCATTACCTTTTCATCCATTTCCTGCGCATGCTGTTTCACAAATCCCAGTACATCAGCCGGGTTTGCAAAAGCGTATTCCACACTTTTCTTGATCAATTCATTTACCAGCAGCTTTGTCTCACCCGGTAAATTCCTGTTCACCACAATGCCACCAAGCGGGATAGCAGTTTGTGTTTCCTTCTCCCACCACTCACCAAGGTCCATTACCTTAGCCAACCCTTTTTGCAGGTAAGTAAAGCGATTCTCGTGGATGATGAGCCCCAGGTCGACCTTACCGCTAAGCAAAGCGCCTTCTATTTCAGAAAAGACCAACTCTGCTTTATGCTTTAACTGCGGGTAGGCCAGTGAAAGCAAAAAATTAGCCGTGGTGTACTTTCCGGGAATGGCAACTGTTAAAGAAGCTAAAATTTCCGGGCTTTTTTCGATACGCTCAACTGTTGCCGGAAGTCCTGTCAAAAGCGGACCACAATTGAAGCCCAAAGCGCTGCCCGAAGTAAGTAATTGGTAAACACCCGTTAAATGGGCAAAGGCATGATAACTTAACTTGGTAACATCCAGTTTGCCTGCAAATGCCATGCGGTTGAGGGTTTCAACATCTTCAATTACGGGCTCAAAAACAAGACCTTTGGTATCAATTTTGCCATGGATAAGGGCGTCGAACATGAAACAGTCATTCGGACAAGGCGAAAAACCCAGGCTTATCTTCGTTTTTTCCATTTAAAATACAAAAATGCGATTTTTAGTGCATACTTTTGCGTAGTGAGAAACTTATTATTCATACTCTTTACCGCTCTTGGTTTCGGTGTTTTTGCCCAGTCATCGGCCGATGCCGAAGCCAAGCTGAAAATGCTGAGCGATAAGAACTCCGAGTTTCACCGAAAAACGGATGGTGAGTATGACGGTTACCGCATCAAGATACATTTTGGCATTGATAAGACCGCTGCCCGCGAAGTGAAACAGAAATTCTCGGCAAAGTACCCCGACATACTTGCTTACGAAGATTACAAGCAACCCAATTTTGTGATCGTTGTAGGAAATTTTAAAACGCGCGTGGACGCTCACGAGATCCTGAAAAAGATCCAGCCCGAGTTTCCCAACGCTTTTATCATCAAAAGCAAGATCAAACCCAATAAGTAAGAATGGCCAGCATCATTCCCTTTAAAGGTATTCGTCCCGCTGCCGATAAGGTGCATATGGTGGTTACCCGCAGCGCCGATAATTACAAAAAAGAGATCCTGAAACATAAACTGGATACCAATCCTTATTCTTTCCTGCACATCATCAATCCTGATTTTGATAGCGCCAAGAGAAGCAAACCCGGTTCGCCGGAACGCTTGAAGAAAACCAAGGCAAAGTTCCTTGACTTTTTGAAGGACGAGATCTTCATTCGAGACCACAAACCCAGTTATTATTTGTACCAGCAGGTGAAGGCGGGGAATATCTATACCGGCATCATCGGCTGCAGTTCGGTAGAGGATTACGAGAACGGCGTGATCAAAAAGCACGAACAAACATTGAAGGACCGGGAGGAAAAACTGAAAGATTATCTCGAGGTTTGCGACTTCAATGCAGAACCCGTACTATTCTTTTATCCCGATAACGCGGTGATCGAAGACCTGATCAATTACTACCTGGTGAAACACCCGGCTTACGATTTCACAACCACAGACCGGGTGCGCCATAAGCTCTGGATCATTGGTGATAAAAAGAACGTAGACACGATCCGCAAAGCTTTTGAGAAAATGAACGCCATTTATATTGCCGACGGGCACCACCGTTCCGCCTCTTCTTCAAGTTTGGCGCGTTCTATAAAAGAAAAAAATCCCAACCACACGGGAAAAGAAAGCTATAATTATTACCTCGGTATTTTCTTTTCCGAGAACCAATTGAAGGTCTTTGATTTTAACCGGGTAGTCACTGACCTGAATGGTTACAAGATCCCTGAACTGCTGGAAAAAATAAAGGAGAAATTTCGGTTGCTGCCCCACAACCAAAATCTGTACAAGCCTGAGCACAAACATAAGTTCAGTATGTATGTAGATGGAAAATGGTACGAACTGAAAGCCAAGCCCGAGATCTGCGGTACAGGTAACGCGGTGAAGAATCTGGACGCGTCTATTTTATCCGATCATATCCTCGCGCCAATTTTAGGAATTGAAGACCTTCGTACCAATAAACGTGTTGCATTTGTGCCGGGCGTAAAGGGCATGGAAGAATTGAAAGCGCAGGTAGATTCGGGTAAATATCAAATTGCGTTCGGGCTTTTCCCGGTGAGTATGACCGACCTAAAGCATATTGCGGATATCAATGGCATCATGCCCCCAAAAACCACCTGGGTAGAACCCAAAATACGGAGCGGACTTGTAGTTTACAGTCTTGGCGAATGAGGATCCTTTTTCTTAATATCCTTTTACTGCTCAGCGCCTTCGTTTTCGGGCAGCATAAAAAGCATGTGTACCAGGATAAAAAGATCAAGGTAGAGTATCACACCCGGAACGGACTGTTCGACGGAAAATATGTTTCGCATTACCCGAACGGACATAAGATGGCGGAAGGTAATCTTAAAGATAATCTGCGTATTGGAAAATGGGATATTTGGGACTCTACAGGAAAGATACATATTGAGCACGTAGTTACTGTTGATTCATTAACCAGGAATAAGGATGGTTATTTTAATTATACACCCTTAAAAGAAAACGACATTGTGGTGATGAAAAGAGTGTGGAGAAATGTTTACAAAGAGAAAAACCCGGTGTTGTTCAATAACCCTGACCTATACCAAATTTTATACGATCTCATTCAAACCGATTCCCTTGTCTTATACAGGGATGAGGAATTTCAGAATGCCCGTACGAAGTCGGATATCAAATTAAATTTTTCCGGTGTTCGTTACGAGGTCATTTCTTACCGCGTGAAAGAGGATTGGTTCTTTGATGAGACAAAAAACAAAGCGGAAGTACGTATTGTTGGCCTATACCCGATATTGAGACAACAGGAGACCCAGGATGAGGAAAGTATTGGTTTTGGCTGGCTGTATTACCCGGCCCTGAGAAAAGTGCTGGCAAAACAGGAAGCCCATGAGAAGCACAACCCGGCCATTACCAATCTCGACGAAGTTTTTTTATACAGGCATTTCACTTCACAGATCTATAAAGAGCTGAACGTTTTTGACCGCTCGATAGCCGCATATACAAAAACTGCGGAAGAAGCCGCGCTGGAAGCAGAAAGAATTGAGATCGACATGATAGAAACGGAACACCTTGCCTGGTTATTTGGCAGGAAACCTTTTTCTGATACTCCCGGCAAAAAATGAATATAAAAGAAAATCTAGCCTATATTAAGTCGCAATTACCGGCACATGTTACGCTGATCGCCGTTTCCAAGACCAAGCCTCTTGAGCAAATACAAGAAGCCTACGAGGCCGGGCAGCGCGACTTTGGAGAGAACTACGCCCAGGAGCTGGCCGAAAAGGAAACGCTTTTACCAAAAGACATACGCTGGCACGCCATTGGTCATTTACAAACCAATAAGGTAAAATACATAGCGCCTTTCGTGCATTTGATACACGCCGTAGACAGTTCGAAATTGCTTGAGGAAATAAACAAACAGGCGCTGAAGAACAAGCGTGTGATCGATTGCCTTTTGCAGATCTATATTGCCAAAGAAGAGACCAAATTCGGTTTCAGCTTTGAGGAATGTGAGGGATATTTGAAGACGGAAGATTTTCAGAAGCTGAAGAACATCAAGATCGTTGGATTGATGGGTATGGCCACGAATACGAACAATGACAAGCAGATCAGGGCTGAATTCAATTCGCTGCATGCTTTTTTTCAAAAACTTCGCCGGGAACCCGAAACTTCGAACTTGAAACTTGAAACTTTATCCATGGGCATGAGTTCCGATCTGAAGATCGCTATCGAAGAAGGTTCAACCATGGTGCGGGTGGGCAGCAGTATTTTCGGAGAAAGAGACTATAGCAAATAATGACTGAGGAACTCAACGCGCAATTCTGGAACGCGCGATACAAGGAAAACAATACAGGTTGGGACCTGGGCTCTGTCTCAACACCGCTGAAAGCGTATTTCGATACTTTGCCCGACAAGAATATCTCCATCCTTGTGCCGGGTGCGGGAAATTGCTATGAGGGTGAATACTTACTGGAGAACGGTTTCACCTCGGTAAGCATCCTCGATTACGCTCCGGAAGCCATCGCCAATTTTCGCAAACGGGTGGAGTTGCATCACATGGCTACACTTTATACGGAAGATTTTTTTGCTCACAATAAAAGATACGACCTCATTATTGAACAAACCTTTTTTTGCGCCCTAGATCCCTCTCTTCGCCCTGCCTACGCTAAAAAAATGAAAGAATTACTAAAGCCGGGCGGCAAACTGGTGGGGCTGCTCTTCACCAGCGTTCCCAATGAAGCCGGCCCTCCCTTCCCGGGAACCCAGGAAGAATACCGGGCGCTTTTCTCGTCGCATTTTACCATCGAAAAAATGGAACCTTGCACGAATTCCATCAAGCCGCGTGCAGGCCGCGAATTGTTTTTTTCACTTCTGCAAAAATAAGCTACCTTTAATTGCGTTATCTGTAAGCTTGATCTCCCGTCTTAAATACTTGCTTTTTTTACTGGTCTTTTCCGTTCTTGCGGAAGCCCAAAACAAGCCCGTTCTTGCTATCGAGATCACCGATAATCCGTCGGTACAAAGAAAACTAAAGGTTAAAAATTCTTACGCATCGAAAAAGGAAATTGAAAAAGAAGTGCAGGGTATTCTCTCTCAACTGCGCAACGAAGGATACCTGCTGGCCTATACCGATACTTTCTTTTGCGATTCACTCAAATGCAAAGCCGTACTGAGAACCGGTTCCGGGTATCGATGGGCTTCTCTTAAAAAAGGGAATGTAGACGCGGAGATCCTGGGCCGCACCGGCTTCCATGAGAAAGTGTACGCTAAAACAAAATTCTCGCCCACACAAACCGCGAAACTGATGGACAGACTGCTTACCTGGTGCGATAATAACGGCTACCCATTCGCCCGCGTGAGGCTGGACAGCGTGGCCATAAACGGCGATGAAATATCCGCGCAGCTTCATCTCGAGAAGAACCGTTTCATCAAGTTAGACAGTATTATCGTTGAAGGCAATGCCACCATCAAAAAGAATTTTCTTTATCACTACCTGCACATCCGGCAGGGAGACCCCTATAACGAGCATTATATACGGCAGGTTCAGCAACGATTAAGGCAATTGCCCTTTTTAAAAGAGAACAAGCCGCAGGTAGTAAAGATCACCGACACTTACAATAAACTTTTTCTCTTTCTCGATAAAAAGAACGCGAGCCAGTTCGATGGTATTTTGGGGCTTCAGCCGCAGCCGAACGGGAAGACCGTTCTTACCGGCGACATGCGCATACGCCTGCACAACAGTATTTTTAAGGCCGGCGAACTCTTCGATCTTAACTGGAGGCGCTTGCAATTCCAAACACAAGACTTTAAAACATCTGTTTCTTACCCCTATTTGTTCAAAACCCCGGTTGGTACAGATTACGCTTTGACCATTTATAAACGTGACACCACCTTTATTGACGTGCAGAACAATGTAGGTTTGCAGTATATGTACAATGGATTGAACAACGTAAAAGTTTTTTACCGCCAGCGCAACACCAATCTTTTGTCGACCGCCTCGCTTGCCGGTTTGACGGTTCTACCCGAGTACGCCGATATCACTACCTACGCGTATGGCCTTGGTTTTTTTTATGAGAAGCTCGATTACAAATTCAATCCCCGAAGCGGCATCTCGCTTACATTGAGCGGCAGCGCGGGTAATCGCGATATTAAAAAGAACAACAAATTGAGTGAAACACTTTACAAGAACATCCAATTAAAAAGCACGCAATACCAGGGAGAGGGGATTTTCTCCGTATACATTCCCATCGCCAAATTCGGCACCATCAAGGTCGGCAGCCAGGGTGGCAGTATCATGAGCCCGCAGCTTTTCAAGAATGAATTATTCCGCATCGGCGGATTCAAGACCCTGCGTGGTTTTGACGAACAATCTATCTTCGCGAGCAGTTACGCGGTAGGTACTTTGGAATATCGTTTTCTTTTCGAGCAGAACTCGGCGCTGATACTTTTTGCCGACGGCGCGTGGTATGAAAATAATTCTTTCGGAAAATATAGTACAGACACGCCTTACAGTTTTGGTGCAGGAGTTTCTTTTGAAACAAAGGCCGGCATCTTTCAAATGAACTACGCGATAGGCAGCCAGTTCGGAAATCCCTTCGACTTCCGCACGGGGAAGATCAACTTTGGGGTAGTGAACACGTTTTAATCGGGCCAATTTCATGCCCTGTCGATACGGTATTTTAAGGTTTGGCGATTATCCTCCACCAATAGCAGTATTTTTCCCATAAAAGGACCTAAACCTTCAATTAAACTATTTTCGGCTGTTTATCGGCATCTATATGTCGTTTATAGAATTGGAATGGTAATTCCCTATTGATTGTCTTAACTTTAAGAACCTTACAAACTACAATGAGATCTCTGCTGATAGGGGCTTTTTTCCTATTATACTGCACTACATTTTCGCAGACTACATATTATTCGAAAGCAGCGGGGAACTTAAATACACTTGCTACCTGGGGAACCAATACCAACGGAAGCGGAACAGCGCCTGCCAACTTTACCACTGCCAACTGTACTTACATCATCGTAAACAATGCAGCCCCTACTATCTCAGGAAACTGGACTGTAAGCGGTGCCAATTCGCGGGTGCTTGTAGGCGATGGAGTACAGGTCATTAATTTCACAGTTCCAAGTCCGCGCACCACTACAGCTACGTATTCGGTGATGGTTGGTTCTACGCTTACTGCCAACAACGGCTCTACCATCAGCGCGAGCACGGTGCATGTGAACGGGACCTTTTCGAACGCGGCCGCCAACAATCCAACCTTAGGCACGCTTGCTGCCGGAAGCACGGTCAATTACTCCAGGGCCGGCGCGCAAACGGTTGTGAACGCGGCTTATGGCAATTTAACTTTGAGCGGCAGCGGAACAAAAACCTTATCCAACACCGCAAACACATCCGTGGCCGGCGTACTGAACATTGGCGCGGGAATTCCTTTCCAGCTGAACACCAATACGGCGCGCACGCTCACACTAAACGGCACCCTTGCCGGGGCCGGAACCATGACGGGCGGAGCAAATACGAATTTAAGCATTGGCGGCAGCGGCGCATTTGGAACGATCATTCCATCGGCTTCTCCTCTTACATTACGAAATCTCATCATCAACCGCGCGGCCCTCGGAACCGTAACGATGGGCGGAAACATTACGGTGGGTACTACCTTTACACATAGTAACGGCGTGCTGGTGCTCAATGGAAACACCTTAACACTAAATGGTGCAACTACTTTTCCGCTTGCTTCCGCTAATGGCAGTATAAGCGGTTCGGCAACTTCCAATCTCTCGATCTCGGCAACTTCTGCCATCAATACCCTTTCATTCACAGCGGGCGCGCAAACGCTTAATAATTTTACATTGAACTCGGGTGCGGTAGGTATACAGTTAGGTACCAACCTCACAGTTAGTGGCGCATTTACACACACGACGGGAATTTTAAATCTTACCGGCGTTGCACTTACCTTAAACGGCACTGCAACATTTCCCACATCAGCAGCCAATGGCACGCTATCGGGTTCAGGTGCATCCGATCTTTTTGTAAATACAAGTGCCATCACAAACAGTTTATTCATGACCACAGGTGTGCAAACCCTGCGCAATCTCACCATCAACAGCAGCGGCCAGAACTTTACCCTTGGCACAAATCTTTCTGTTACCGGAGCTTATACACATACCGCGGGTATCCTGTTATTGAACGGGCAAACACTTACATTGAACGGTACGATCGTTTTTCCTGCTTCCTCCGCTAATGGTACAACAACAGGCTCGACCACTTCTAATCTTGCGGTAGCGGCCACCTCTATAACTAATCCTTTGGTATTTACCGCGGCTGCGCAAACACTGAATAATTTAACCATCAATTGCGGCGCGCAAACACTCAACCTGGGTAGTGCCCTTACCGTTTCCGGCGCTTTTACGCATACCAACGGAATTTTAGGTATCAACGCCAATACGCTTACACTCAGCGGAACCATTACTTTCCCGGCTTCCGCGGCTAACGGAACTATGACAGGCTCTGCCTCGTCCAATCTTTCTGTATCCGCCACGTCCATCACCAACAGTGTGTACTTTACAGCGGGCGCTCAAACGCTCAATAATCTCACGTTGAACTGCACTACGCAATCTTTCCGGCTTGGAACCGGCCTCACTATAGGAGGCGCTTATACACAAACAACCGGCATCATGGACCTGAACGGGAATACACTAACGCTTAATGGTACGATCACTTTTTCCAACAGTGCGGCCAACGGAACCACCACCGGTTCGGCAACCTCCAACCTCATTATCAACGCCACCAACATTGCCAACAACAATTTCTTCATGACCGCCGGAGCACGGCAGTTAAATAATTTTACACTCAATTGCAGCGTCAACAGGAATTTCCGCATGGGTACGGCCATGACCGTAAGCGGCGCCTACACGCATACGCGGGGCATTATGCGCCTCAACAATCAAACGCTTACCCTCAGTGGAACAGTTACTTTCCCCGCTTCGTCTGCTCTTGGTACCACGCGTGGCTCCAACACCTCCAACCTAAACGTTTCTGCTTCTTCCATTACCAACCTGCTTCGTTTTACTACGGGCGCAACTGCCCTGCGTAATTTAACACTCAACAGCCCCGGGCAAACACTGGCGTTGGGAACCGCGCTCACGCTGTCGGGCGCGCTGAATCATACCGCGGGTATTTTGCAGGTAACTACCGCTACCCTCACGCTTAATGGTGCCATTACTTTTCCTGTTACTAGTGCAAACGGTACTTTGTCGGGCTCTTCTGTTTCCAGCATCTCCGTTGGCGGAGCCGGCACAATTACGAACACGATGAAAATGACCCAGAGCGGTACGTTCAATTACCTGAACAATTTCCTGATGAACCGCGCCGCGCGAACAGTAACGCTTGGCAATACGCTGAATATTGTGGGAGCTCTCACGCCCACTACCGGAACGGTTGCCGCCGGCGGAAATCTTATCCTGAAAGCAACATCTTCCACTTCAGTAGGTCGCATCGCCACCATGGGAAATACAGGCGCAGTAAGCGGAAATGTGATCGCACAGATGTACGCAAAAGGTGGAAATACGGGATGGACCACGCTGGGATCGCCCGGCCTAACCGGCAGAACTTTTGCAGATTGGGACGACAATACCACTATTACCTGTACATTATGCCCGGATGGTTATTTCAATTTCACATCCGCTTACCAGTATAGCGAAACTGTGGGCGGCCTTTACAGCAACCCTGCGCGCTATGTACCCATTGCCAATATCACGGATGCCATCACTATTGGAAGAGGATATTGGTTTTACCTGGGCACTTCCACAACTACCAGCGCCGATATTTTGCTGGATGCAACCGGCGCGGTGAACCAACAGAATTTCCCAATTACCTTAACGCAAACCAACACCGGGGGAGGAACCCAGGCCAATGATCATGGCTTCAACCTGCTTTGCAATCCTTATCCCTCTCCTATTTCATGGACCTTACTTAGAAACGGTAACGCCAATGTGGCGAATTCCATTTATGTGTATAACCCGGATATCAGCGGCCACGCCTCTTATGTAAATGGTGTGAGTAGTCCTGCGCCCGGATCAGGAGGTATTGCCAATTTCATCCCGGCAGGGCAGGGCTTTTTTGTAAAGGCCAACGCCGCGGTGGTAAATCTCACAGCGCGCGAAACCAACAAGGCCGCTAGCACACAGGAACTCCGCAGACTCATCGGGCAACAGCAAACCTTGTCTACCACTAACCCCATGGTGTTGCGGCTGGAAGTGAACGGCCACGCGATGAAATTTGAAACAGCCGTTTATTTTGACCCAGGCGCTACGGTAAATCACGATGATGAATACGACGCCGGTTACCTGGGGCCCGATGCCGGCTATCTTGGAATTTGCACCCAACTGAACGGAAACGAATA
Organism: uncultured Flavobacteriaceae bacterium; assembly: GCA_964387075.1. Taxonomy (GTDB): domain Bacteria; phylum Bacteroidota; class Bacteroidia; order B-17B0; family Aurantibacillaceae; genus PALSA-968. The sequence goes on along the minus strand of CAYLVB010000010.1, from coordinate 160,427 downwards.
CGCCATCAACGGCATGCCAGCGCTCAACCAGAATTACAGCATACCCGTGCGTGTGCATACAGATAGCAGCGACAGCTACAGTATTACCGCTAACGACCTTCAAAATTTACCTTCGGGGGCTTGCGTGATACTTCATGACAATTACACCGGCCTTGACCAGGATCTGCGACTTGGAAGTTATACCTGCACGGTGCTTGACACCGAAAAAGTGGCCGCGCGTTTTGTGCTGAACATTACCATTGACCCAAGCCTGAACCTAACCAGCAGTTTTGTGAACCCAAGCTGCTCTAACCTGGCGGATGGAATGCTGATCGCTTCGGGTTCCGGAATTGGTCCATGGAATTATTACTGGAAGGACTCCAGCAATACCATCGTGAAAACCAGTTTGAATAAAATCACCGCCGACACACTGTTCAACCTTGGCCCCGGAATTTACAGCGTAGATGTAAACACAGCCGGAAGCTGCGATAACGGAACTGCCAGCTTTACTTTGAACAGCACCAATGTACCACAGGCCGGATACACGCCTTCGGCAAGCACCCTAACTTTTATTATGGATAGTGTAGGTGTTACCTTTACCAATACCAGCGTAAACGCCACTTCTTACTGGTGGGATTTTGGGGATGGCATGGGTTCCGAATGTTTTGACACAACCTACCAATACTCCGCTCCGGGAGAATATACAGTTACGCTGGCCGCCATTGGTCCTTGCGGGGATACAACTTATTACTCGGAAGTAATTACCGTTATTGATGGCAGCGCGGTGGGCATTACTGATGTAGCCGCACCCAGCGAACAAATGTTCATCAGTCGTGATGTGAATGGCTTCTACGTGCAATTTACCGGTAAAGAAAATACGGGCGCGCACATCAGCGTGCAGAACATCCTGGGAGAAAAAGTAATTGCCGACCAATACCTACCGCATGTAAGCCACCAAAAATCGTACATACCATTTGGCGATACCAACGAAAAGATCCTGATCATTTCTGTGGTTACGGATAGCGGTGAGAAGACTTACTGCAAGATCATTAATTACTAATTGATCTTCGCTTTTGTATCCATTCTGTGCTACCTACGATACAACGTAGATCCGGTATTCTACCCGGCAGGCATCTCATCACTAAGTTATTAATAATTAAGCTGTTAAATAAATTTTAACCGCCTCAGCGCACCTTTCGCCATCCATAGCGGCGGAGACGATCCCTCCTGCGTAGCCGGCGCCTTCGCCGCAGGGAAACAAGCCCTTAATTTGCAGGTGCTGACAGGTTTCCTTATTGCGCGGTATGCGTACGGGAGTAGATGTGCGCGATTCTACGCCCACGATCAAAGCTTCGTTGGTGAGGTAGCCTTTCATTTTGTTTCCAAAAGCTATGAAGCCCGCCTTTAAGGCGTTGCCAATTGTTTCGCCCAATACCTTTTTCATTTCTACGCTGGCCAAACCGGGTGTGTAAGAGCAGTCGGGCAGGTCTTTGCTTATTTTTCCTTCGGTAAAATCCTTTAAGCGTTGCGCGGGGGCTGTTTGTGTTTTTCCTCCGGCAAGCCAGGCGCTCTTTTCAAGCTCGCGTTGCAATGCCAGGCCGGCCAGTTGTTTCTTCGAAGAGAATTTTTGCCAATCCTTTTGATCAATGCCCACCACGATGCCGGAGTTAGCGTAAGGGTTATTTCTTTTACTCGGGCTCCAGCCATTCGTAACAACAGATTCGGGCCCTGTGGCGCAGGGAGCAATGATACCACCCGGGCACATGCAGAAAGAATAAACGCCTCGGCCATTCACTTGTTGTACCAAAGCGTAAGAGGCGGCTGGTAAAAACTCACGCGCATTTGTAACATCTTCTTTACTTCTGCAATGGTATTGCAAAGAATCGATGAGTTCCTGGGGATGTTCTACACGAACACCCATGGCAAAGGGTTTCGCTTCGAGTAAAATATTTTTTTTATCCAGCAACTCGTAAATGTCTTCGGCGCTGTGGCCGGTTGCCAAAATAAGATTGTTGCAGGTAAATTCTTTTTCCTTTTCTTCGCTTAGAATGCGGATGGCCCTTAATGTGTTCTTATCCGTAACAAGGTCGATGAGTTTGGCATCAAAATGCACTTCACCGCCAAATTTTAAAATGGTCTCGCGTATGGCCGTAATTAATTGCGGTAATTTATTGGTGCCAATATGCGGATGCGCGTCAACCAAAATAGTTTTGTCGGCCCCGTGAAAAACCAGCGTTTTGAGTGTTTTTAAAACATCGCCGCGTTTGTGCGAACGCGTATAGAGTTTGCCGTCGCTATAAGTGCCCGCGCCGCCTTCTCCAAAGCAATAATTGCTTTCGGGGTTTACGATGTGGTCTTTGTTTATGGCAGCAAGATCTCTTCGACGATCCTTTACATTCTTCCCGCGTTCAAAAATGATGGGCTTCAGTCCCAATTCCAAACAACGCAGAGCGGCAAACAAACCTGCCGGACCGGCCCCAATGATGTAAACGGGTTTTGCTTCAGAAACATCTTTGTACTCAAAGGAGATCTCCTCCTCCTGCAAAGGCTCATTGATAAAAGCCTTGACCGTTAAATTTATTTTGATGCTGCGCTGGCGGGAGTCGATCGATCTGCGGTCTAATAGAACATGTAATTCATCTTTCGGAGAAAGTCCCAATTCATTAAAAACAGCTTTCTTAACACGGTCCTCAGAAAACGCTTCATCAGGAGATAAAGTAAGGGTAAGCGTTTTGATCATCCTTCGAAGGTTATGCTCACCAGGAAGATACGCGAATTGAGTTTATTAATGGGCGTGGTGAAAAAAGTATTGTCCTTGATGAGGATGTTCTTCATACCGGTAATGAGTTTCATCTCGAGCGCCAGTTTGAAATAAGGTAAATAAAAATCAACTCCCGCCCCGCCCTCGTAATACCAGTCGGTAGACTTTAAACGCACCACCTCGTTGCTGGCCTGGTCCTTTTTCCCCGAGGCAAGATCGATGCTGTAGCTCGCTCCACCCACCACGTAAGCGCCAAAATTTCGCAAGCGCTTGGATTGGAGTTTTACGTTGAGCGGAAGGTTAATAAACGTTGATTCTGACTTCTTTTTGATGGTAAGTGTATCTGTTCCGGTAAAATTATAGACCAGGCTACGCGAAGCAAATGAAATGTTTGGTAAAAAACGAAGACGTATATATTCATGCAGGCGGGCGTCGCAAATAATACCGAGGTTGAAACCAGGCTCAGCTTTACTCGTCACCGATTTTAGTGTGAGCGTGTCGTTAGGATACAGGATTGTATCATGTACATCCGCGGGCATTTTTGAATTAGGCACCGTATGTAAACGAAAATTGGTTTGGTTGAAGCCAATGGTGAAGCCAAAATGAATGAACTGCTTGTAGAACTTGGGAAGGTTAAGTCCCTTCTCGGTGTTAGGCTGGGCGAATGCAAGCAGGCAGGAAAAAGTAAGCAGTAGGCAGCACAACAGACGGGATACAGTTAAGGAGTTGGCAGTTGGCAGCAAGCGCCAGAACAGCCGCTTGGCAGATAAGAATTTGTATTTGAGAGAGATAATGTTCAAAACGTACAAAAATAACGAAAAAAAACGGGTTTTATTTTGTAGCCTTATAGATAGAGGCTACACCAAAAGTTAGTCTTATAGCTTCCGGCTGCTTATATCCGCAATTGGAAAGTATCTTGCAAAAGGCCTCGCCATAGGGAAAAGCCTCAACCGACTCCGGCAAATACGAATAAGCGCGATGATCCTTTGAAAAAACGCGGCCGATGAAAGGTGTAACGTAGCTAAAATAGAACTTATAGATATAACTAAAAAAACCGCTGGGTTTAGAGAACTCGATGATGACAAGATCTCCTCCCGGTTTTAGCACACGTTGCATTTCTTTTAAACCTTTCTCCAAATGCTCGAAATTTCTTACGCCAAAACCCACTGTAATGGCATCGAAATAATTATCAGCAAAGGGCAGTCCCTCGGCATCCACTAATTGTAGTTCTATTTTACTTTCGAGTTTTAACTTTTTGATCTTTTGCTTACCCACCTCAAGCATGCCGGCGGAAATATCTACGCCAATGACCTTTTCGGGGTTTGCTTTTAGATCCTCGATAGCAAAATCGGCGGTGCCTGTGGCTACGTCTAAAATGTATTTTGGGTTTTTGTCTTTAAAGATATTGACAGCCTTTCTCCTCCAGCCTTTGTGTATGCCCAGCGACAATAAAGAATTCAAAAAATCGTAGCGGAAAGCGATGTTGTTGAACATCTCTGCTACCTGCTCTTTCTTGGTTTGGGTTTGGTTGTAGGGGGTGACTGACTGTGGCATTTCTTATTAGATGCAGTGGCGTGAAGGCGAGGTTGTGTACAGATAAGGCGTGAAAATGGCACGCAGAGACGCAGAGACGCAAAGGCAAGGCTGTGTAAAGATAAAGTGAAAAATGGCACGCAGAGACGCGGATGGCAAGTTGTGTATTGATAAAACGCGATAATTTGCACGCAGAGGCGCAAAGACGCAGAGAACAGCCAGATGAATACAGGAGAACAGCCGCAAGAGAGTTGAGAACAGCCGAAAGCACGCAGAGACGCAAAGGCAAGGCTGTTTATATATATGGCGTGAGAATAAATACATGTTATAGATTATTTACTATACGGAAAATGCCGTCTTTCATTAGGTTAACATTGAAGTTAGCCAGCAATCCAAGTTTTTTATCTGTTAGTCTTAAATAGGTTAAAAGTTGCTTGTGATGGACCGGCGCTAGTATTTCAACAGATTTTATCTCAATAATTACCTTATCCTCTACAATTACATCCGCTCTGAAACCAAGATCCATCTTTACCTCATCATACATAACAGCCAGGCCTTTTTGACGCTTGTATGCTAACCCACGCTTTTCCAACTCGTAGCAGATCACTTCCTCATAAACACTTTCAAGCAGACCCGGCCCCAATTGCCTATGGACCTTAATAAAGATATCGACCAATATAGCAGATATTTCATTTTCCGTTAAGGAATTTGTATTTCCTTTAAACCCTTCATTCCCTTCTTCGCGCCTCTGCGCCTCTGCGTGACCCATTGTGCGTTTATTTTACGAAGTCGAGGTACAGCGCCTCTTTAAGTAAATGCTCTTTATCGATCGGACTTACGCCCACCTGCTCACAAACCAAACCTCCGGCTAAATTGGCCAGCGACGCGGTAAGGATAGGATTTGTTTCAAGAGCAGTGCACAAGGCAGCCACGCTTATTACCGTATCTCCTGCCCCGGAAACATCAGCAATGGTGCGAATGTGTGCCGGCAGTATCTCTTTTACGCTGCGGGAATTGGTGCAGATACCTTTTTCGGAGAGCGTGAGTAAAAGCGTTCCTATCTTCTGCTTATTGCGGAAACTGCTGATGGTCTTCTGCAATTCGGTCTCGTCCTCCACGTCAGCGGCATCGAGCTTCAAACCTTCGCGCAGTTCTTTCATGTTCGGTTTAAACAAGGTAACTCCCTTATAATTTAAAAAGTTCTTTTTCTTGGGATCCACACAAACAGGGATTCCTCTTTTACGGGCCGACTCCACCACTTTCTGGATCAAGCGCAGCGTGATCAATCCTTTGTTATAATCTTCAAAAATGATCACGTCGATCTTATCGTGTTCCAGAATAAAAGTGATCAGGTGCAAAAGCTGGTCGGTTTCGTAAGCTGCTATATCGTCTTCGGTCTCTTCATCCACGCGTATCATCTGGTGGTTGTTGCCGATCACACGTGTTTTTACCGTTGTATTTCTTTCTCTTGATTTTAAAATTCCCTTTTGACTTAAACGTTGTTGGCGCAAAAGATCCAAAAAAGCCTGTCCGTCGCCATCCACACCGATCACACTGCAAAGAATTGGCGTAGCGCCTAAAGCCTGTAAGTTCAAAGCCACGTTGGCGGCACCACCCAGGCGTTTTTCCTTTTGCTTAACCGTTACAATAGGAACCGGGGCTTCGGGAGAGATACGGGAGACATTTCCCCACATATAGGAATCCACCATCACGTCGCCGATAACGAGCGCGGTGAGATTGTTGAAGGATCTAAAAATTTCGCGGATGTGCTCTTTGCGTACCGAGTATTTCTTCATTGTTATGAAAGTTTGGAAACAGCGGTTTTAATTCGTTCTACAGCCTCTTTTAATTTATCGTCGGATGTAGCGTAACTGATGCGCAGGTAATTGTCATCGCCAAAAGCGGCGCCGGGCACCATGGCCACCTTCGCTTCTTCCAGCAGGAACATACAAAGATCGGTGGCATTATTTATTTTCTTCCCGTTATGCGATTTTCCGAAGAAATAGCTCACTTCCGGGAAAACGTAAAAAGCGCCTTCGGGATTGTTACAATTAAACCCTTTTATTTCGCCAAGGCCCTTCACCACCAGGTCGCGCCGACGTTTGAAGGCATCGCGCATGGGATGCGTTGTGGCAGGATCCATCAACATAGCCGTGTACATGGCTTTTTGGGTAATGCTGCAGGTGGCCGAAGTAAATTGCCCCTGCATCTTGTCGCAGGCCTGCGCCAGCCATTTAGGAGCGGCTAAAATGCCTCCCCGCCAGCCGGTCATAGCAAATCCTTTAGAAACTCCATTGATAACGGCAGTGCGTTCCTTCATTCCTTCCATGTGAGCGATGCTCACGTGTTTGCCCACAAAATTGATATGCTCATAGATCTCATCGCTGATGATATAAAGCTCCTCGTGTTTGCGGATCACTGCGGCCAAAGACTCCAGTTCAGCTTCGCTGTACAAAGAGCCGGTTGGATTACAGGGAGAAGAGAAAATTATTAAACGTGTCTTTGGCGTGATGGCTTTTTCTAATTGCTGCGCTGTGATCTTGAAATTATTCTCAATGCTCGCATTTACAATAACCGACTTCGCATCAGCAAGCTTCACCAGTTCCAGGTAACTTACCCAATAGGGAGATGGAACGATGACCTCATCACCCGCGTTCAGCAAGCACAAGACCGCGTTAGCGATGCTTTGTTTAGCGCCTGTTGAAACCACGATCTCTTCGGGGGTGTAGGAAAGTCCGTTATCGCGTTCGAATTTTTTGCAGATGGCCTGGCGCAGCTCCAGGTAGCCCGAAACGTGCGTGTAAAAGCTGTAATTATCTTCGATGGCTTTTTCGGCCGCCTTTTTGATCACATCCGGCGTATTGAAGTCGGGTTCGCCCAAACTAAGGCTGATGATGTTGACACCCTGCGCGATGAGCTCGCGGCTCTTGCGGGCCATGGCTATGGTTTGCGATTCGGCCAGGCTCTTAACTCGTTCAGACAAATACATAAAGCACGTTTCTGTTAGCTACAAATCTAACAAAATGTTATTGATAAACAGGGCCTTTAAGGCCCTTATTTTGTGGCCTTACGGAAGATATAACGGGTAATGAAGATGCCCGTGCTTTTATCGGCTCCATACACCCCGGTAACGGTCTGGTTCAATTCCCAACCCTCTTTAGCGAACTCGTTTATCTTGGCCGCGATGACGATATCGTTGTTCTGGATGTTCTTGAAATTAATGCCCACCAGGCTGAAGAAGTTCTCGAGGTCCTTTTCCTGCATTTGAGATTCTTTATCGGTGGTGATCATGCGCGAACGGCCAAAACCGCCGGGAACGACCGATTCAACGGTTGTAAAGATCTTGTATTCGAAATTCTGAGAGAAGGCTCCCCATGCAGATGCAATAAAAGCCAAGGTAATGATACGCTTTTTCATAAGGTTTGATTTTGTTTTAAAAATAAACAAAAATCAAACCGAAAAAGATCGTGCTTTAAGAAAGTACGCTGCGTGAAATGACGATACGCTGCACCTCCGAAGTACCTTCGTAGATCTGTGTGATCTTGGCATCGCGCATCAGGCGCTCCACGTGGTATTCTTTTACGTAGCCATAGCCACCGTGTACCTGTACTGCTTCAGTGGCCGTCCACATGGCTGTTTCAGAAGAAAATACTTTAGCCATAGCGCCGCTCTGACCATAATCCAGGTGATGATCCTTTTCCCAGGCCGCCTTTAAGCAGAGTAAACGGGCCGCGTCGATACGGGTTGCCATATCCGCTAATTTAAACTGGATGGCCTGGTGTTTTGAGATCTCTTTTCCAAAAGCTTTTCTTTCTTTCGAGTAGGCAAGGGCCAATTCGTAAGAACCGCTGGCAATGCCCAGGGCCTGTGAAGCGATACCGATACGTCCACCCGCCAATGTTTTCATGGCGAACTTGAAACCGAAACCTTCTTCGCCGATGCGGTTGGCCTTAGGAACTTTTACATTGGTGAACATCAAAGAGTGCGTATCACTGGCGCGGATGCCCATTTTATTTTCTTTCGGGCCCACCACAAATCCTTCCATTCCTTTTTCCACGATCAGGCAATTGATCCCTTTGTGGCCGGCAGCCACATTGGTTTGTGCCATTACGAGATAAACAGAGGCGCTGTTACCGTTGGTGATCCAGTTCTTGGTTCCATTCAACAGGTAATGATCTCCTTTATCTTCGGCGGTTGTTTTTTGCGAGGTAGCGTCACTTCCTGCTTCGGGTTCAGAGAGGCAGAACGCGCCTATCTTTTCTCCCTTGGCCAAAGGCACTAAGTATTTTTGTTTTTGTTCTTCTGTTCCAAAATGTTCGATGCCCCAGCACACCAATGAATTGTTCACACTCATGATCACAGAGCAGGAGGCATCCACTTTCGAGATCTCTTCCATGGCCAGTACATAAGAAATGGTATCCATTCCTCCCCCGCCATATTTGGGATCTACCATCATGCCCAGGAAGCCCAGCTCGCCCATTTTCTTCACCTGTTCGGTTGGGAACTTCTGGTGTTCATCCCGTTCGATCACACCCGGTTTCAATTCGTTCTGCGCGAAATCGCGGGCGGCCTTTTGTATCATCAAGTGTTCTTCGGAGAGCTGAAAGTTCATGGCTTATTAATTTTTTATTTTTAGATTTTTTACTTGTAGATTGATGAAAGGTTATTGATAGTGGCATTATACGTGCTATTCCAATGACCAGATCGTCAATACACAAATCGTCAATTCAGTAAGGCTCCAAAAATAAGGGATTTTTACTTAAAAAGGGCAAATTTCAGCGCCTTTTACTTCATGAGTTCCAGGGCCTCCTGAACGGAGATAAGCTCACCCTTGAAGAAGGCGGCCACGAAAGCACCGTTATAACCCTGCTGCAGGAGTTTATCTTTGTATTTAACAGCCTCGTTATAGCTCTTGAAATCACCCACAAAGTGGCGGAATTGACCGGTTGCCGTTGGCTGTTTAATAACCTCCTTTTTCAGGCCGGAGATCTTCTCGGCAAAAGCTTCGTCGTTTCCATTTATGAGACCGCCTATCTGCACACGGAAGCTCACGCCGCCTTTATCGATAGTACCCGCTGTAGTTGCTTTTTCATCAATGTTCTCCTTGTAATTCTGTTCTTCTTTCTCGTAGGTAGCGCCCACTTCGCTCAGCGCTATGCGTTTTCCTCCACGATAGGCCGTAACAAATGCGTCGGCATAACCATCCAGGATCATGTCGGCGCGGTGCACAGCCGCGTCTTCGAGTGTTTTATAGGCACCTGAGCAATATCGATAATATCCATCCTCGGTCTGCAATTCGATCACGCCACCCTTCACATTTTTAAATACGCCCAAAGGAAGTTTGCTCTTGTAAGCTCCTAACTGCACGCGATATACAACCTCGCCTTTGGTGCTGACAGGATTCGTAACAACGGATGCGCCTTTTTTATCGGCCGCTTCAATCTCCTTTTGCAATTCTGCATCTGTAAGCGAATAGTAATTATCTCCTTTGAAATATCCTACCTTCGCTGATTTCAATCCTTCTTCCCTGAACTCATCCCTGCGTTTGATGGCCATTCGCACATCCTCATAACTTCCCGCGGCATACACCACGGTCTCATCCCCCAGGTTGAACGATTGCACATCGCCAATACTTAAGAGGAAAGCCATCTCATCGCTGGGCACTCCGCCTTTGTAGCGCGCAAGCTCAATGGTGAATTGTTTGGGTTGTTTGCTGGGGTCAACAGCTTTTTTTCCTTTAGCCGAATCCAGGTTAACTACACGCGCATTGGGATCCATCGTACCCAGGGAATCGTAAAAACTATCATACCATTTCTGCGCCATTGGATCGGTAATGCCCACCCCGCGGCCATTGGCTATCAAGGTGGTTGAGCCTTCATCGTCACGATAATCAGGGATAAGATCTTTATCCGTGTCGATCGGCACACCCCTGGCGTCAACTTTTACGCCGGCTGGGGTAGCGTGAGAATAATCGTCCCAGTCAAGAACGACGTCCTTGTCCTCATCACCTTTATCAATAGTGAGCCAATCCACATTGTCGAAGTGATTGGAAGGCAGATCTTCGAATTCTTTGTCTTTCTTCTTAAAGATGAGGTCGTAGTGCAGGGAAGCGGACATCATCATGAAATGATCGTTGGCGGAAGTTCCTTTTCGTATTCCCTTACTTTTTTCAGTAATACCGTCGATATAATCGGTGAAGGTGAAGTGCATGGTAGCTCCGTACCGGAAGGTAGCTCTTTCTGTAATTTTTGTGGTGAAACCAATGCCCACCGGTATGCCCCAGGAACGCTCCTGGTATTTACCAAAACCGTCCTTGTTCAATTCGCGGAGATCCGAATCGTAACTGTAATCACGCACAATATCCACAGCGTTTTGCGAACCCGGTGAGTTCTCGGCCATGTTCTTGATAGAGCCGTCGCTCCAGTAGTAATAGGTGTTGCCAAATTTATCCTTCAGGTCTGTTTTAGAAAGGAATTCAAAACCTTCAATACCCAAAAGGAAATACGGCCGGATGGTCTCTTTTTTGATCAGGTTTGAGAAGTCGTACATCAATTGCACGCCACCTAAGCGGATCGTGGATTCGAAATTCTCATTACGCAGTTTGGTGCGTTCGTTGGCGCCCAGTTTCCCGAACATCACGTAAAAGTTGAGGTGAAGATACTGATTCAGGGGCTGCGATAAGTGAAGCTCATAACCAAAACGCGAGGTACCGGGCTTTTGGAAGTGTTTGTTATAGAGGTCGCCAAAAAAGGAAATGTTACCTACACCTATGCCAATGGTTGGTTTAAAGATGTCGCCTAATACGGGAGGAGCCGGTTCTGACCTGGCAGAGGAGGCTTCGGTGCTGTCAGATTGTGCAAATGCCTGGAAGCCCGCCAGGAGCAGTATAAAAAGAGATAGTGATCTATGGGTACGCTTTAGTGAGGGCATACTCTGTAAAGGTAAAGACAATAAACGAAAAATTCAAATTTATACCTATCTAAACCACTTCTGGCTGGTGATCATCAGGGCCTCCTGTACAGTGATCCGTCTGCCCGAATTGTAGGCGGTAACAAAAGCGTCGGACACCCCTTTAGACTTAATGGTCTCTCTGGCATCGCGGGCCTTTTTATAATCGGGGTGTTTGCCGGTGATACACTTGGTAAGGCCATCCTGCATTTCGGTGTTCACACCACTTAAGCCAAAGCGGGCCGAAAGTGCGGCTACATTCACCGGGTTACGGAAAGCGCCCACCTGTACAGCATAGTGCACATTTCCGCTCTTGGTGGTCTCTGACGGTGAATTGTTCAAGGCTGAGGTGGTTTCTGTTTTAACAGGATCAACGGGGGTTGTGGTCTCAGTCTTTACAGGATCGGTTGCGGCCACAGTATTTGTATTGGTTGGCTCAACCGTATTGGTGGCCACAGGTTCGGTTCCTCCGGGAAGGTCCTGTTTTTCTATCTTATATTTCCTGGATTGCGAGTTTTCCAGGTACGAGAACTCCCCTTCTACGGAAGCCGGCGAAGGAACCTTAACCCCTTTCTTTGGAACAAGTTTATAGGAAACAACCAGTTCCTCGTTTGGAGGCAAGCCGGTCCAGATGAATTTAACGGTCCGGTCAGCGACACTCGAGCTAAAAGATGAGCCATCTGTTTTACCCGCGCTGGCCACATATCCTTCAGGCATTTTTTCCTGGAGCTTTGCAAAACCTTTGGTACCGTCCTTTTTGATCCTAAGCTCAACATCGTATTCGCCAGCCTGGCCGGCTGTGATATTGCGCGTAACGCTCACCGAAGCATCTCCCTCTTTAACTGTATTGGTGTTTTCTGTAGCAGCGGTAGTTGCCGTTGGCGCTGTAGTTTCTGTAGGGGTTGTGTTGGTAGCTACCGGATCTGAAGCGGCAGGAAGTTTCACAGTTACAGGTTCTATCTCGGTCTGCATCTTATTATTGTTCTCGATATAAGAATATTTACCGGTAACGGTCTTATCGCCGGTGGCGGAAGCATCCACAACGATGGTCATTTTGATGCTGAATTCGGGACTGGAGGGAACGGAGGTCCAGATGATCTTGGCGGTTTGCCCGCTTAAAGTGAAGGATCCGCCCTTGCTGTCGTTCTCTTTGGCGCTGAAACCCTGGGGCAATTCGAGCTGAAATTTGGCAAAACCGGCCAGAGAGCCCTTGTTTATGGTTATTTCGGCCACAAACTCACTACCCGGCTTGGCACTTTCAGGAAAATTGGTCTTTACAATAACGGGGTCGACGAAGAAGAAGGAGTATATAGTTATTGTGAGAGCATGAACGAACAATAATATATACTTCATGTATTCATCATTTACTGCTCAAAGAAGTAGTCTATGAGCCGGTTAAGTTTTTCGACAGTGAAGTCGCTGCTTCCATCAAAGAAAGCATCGATCGTCTTCGTGATCTCATCAGCCGAAATGTAACCGTCCTTGTTCACGTCTGCAGATTGCAGATCTGCAGGTACTTTACTGGACGTATTATTGGCTGCACGCACCTTTTTTGATTCCTCTTCTATCTTTTTGAGGTATTCCATGCTGGGTGCCACGTTAAATTCTTTGCTACGTTCCGGAGCCAATGAGTCCCACTCCATCTGGTGTTTGGCCATTTCCGCTTCGTTAATGGTCACACCAAACCCATCCACTTTATTTCCTTTAGCCGTGTTTGCCTCTTTATCGAGGTAATCGGGCACACCATCTCCATCACCGTCCAACGGGCAGCCTCTTTTGTCAACTTTAACAGCGGCCGCGGTTCCGTGACAATCATCTTTATCATCCGGAATGCCGTCTTTGTCGGCATCGAGGTGATCTACATTGGCAAAATCAACATTGTCATAGCGGGCATCTGATTTTCCGCCGCCACCTTTTTTGAATTCGTATTGCACACCAACGTTCGCGGCGAGGTAGCGATTGGGCGATTTGCCTGCGTTATCGATCCACTCGGTCATGCAGATATTGTAGTTTGCTCCAATAGAAGCGGTCCATTTTCTTCCGAAGTGAAAGTTCAATCCACCTCCTACAGGAATTACCAGCGTGCTTGTAACCCCATTTGTTTTAAGTTTTGTTTCGTAATCGTAATCCCGCTTTATGATAGAGGCTGCGCCCGCGTTAGGCGCGTTCTCATCGAGGTCGCGAATAGAACCGTCAGACCAATAATGCAAGGTATCGCTGCCCCTCAGGATATCCCCATACGTGCTGAAGGACATAAAGCCGATACCGACATTAAGGAAAGGAGATACCAATGGGTCTTCCTTGAACACGTGATTGAAGTTGGCAGTAAGCATCAATTGCCCCTGGAAAATGGTCGACTGAAAATTCAGGTGCGAGGTCTTTGAATTATCAGTACCGGCCAGTTTGCCGTACGTAGCCGCAAGTTCAACACCGAACACTTTACCGAAGCGCTGTTCAATGGCCAGGAAATAACCCAGGCGCGCATCCAATAAAGGATTGAGATCTGAGTTGCTGCCTACGTAGCCAAAGAATTTAAGACCGCTCACACCCACCATCAGCGATGGCTTATGATTTAAGTCGTCAGTTTGTTCCTCTTCCTGGCAAAAGGAAGGGCTTACTATCAGTAAGAAGAATAAAACTGTAAAAAATTTCTTCATGTTCATGTTCATCGTCATAAAATTGGGGTTTATCTAATTGCTAAAAATAAACCCATTTTATAACAAAAGCAAATTTACGGGGGTATAAAGGGCTAAATAAAGGGTCTGTCGCGTAATTGCAAACAGTTGAATGTTAATAGCGTTGGATTATTCAGCTAAAGCAGGGTGCCCTCAACAAAGCGCTCAATCCCTGTAATATCGAGTGAAACGAGCACATTTTGGTAGCCGTTTTTTTGCAGCATTCGGCCCACTTCCCTGGCCTGTTTAAAATGACACTCAAAAAACACTTTTCCTCCTTTTTTAACCAGGGCTTTTGCCGCCAGGGCTATCTTTTGGTAGAAAATGATGGGATCATCGCTGTTCACAAAGAGGGCTAAATGGGGTTCAAAGTTGCGAACGTGCACTTCCAGGCTCTCCTTTTCGGAATCTGGAACATAGGGCGGATTACTGATCACGCGGTCAACTTTCTCATTCCCCATGGCGTTTAAGATCTCCGCGGCGGCCTTATCGGAAAGAATATCCACTTTTAGAAAATGCACCTCCGTTTTATTCAGTTCTGCGTTCTTTTTCGCCACCGTCAAGGCTTCTTCGCTGATATCAAGCGCGTAAACTTTAGCGGCCGGAATGTTCGCTTTGATGGAAACGGGGATACAGCCACTGCCTGTACCTATGTCTAAAATACGAGGTACGAGGTTGGAGCTACGAAAAGAAGAGGAGGAAAGGTCGGAAATAATTTTTTCTACCAATTCCTCGGTTTCCGGCCTTGGAATTAGCACGCTTTCGTTCACTTTAAATTTCAAGCCGTAGAATTCCGACTCGCCCAATACATACTGAACCGGCCTGTTCTTCTTCAGCTCCATGCACATGCTTTCCAGCGGGGTCATATCCGATTCGTTGATGCGGGCCGCAGGATCAGAAAGCGGGTTCTTACTGCCGAGCTGTTTTTCCAATACCCAGCGGGTGATATTTTGTATCTCGCTTTCTGTATAGATAGAAGCAAGCTCGCTTTTGTAGAAATTAACGACGGCCGAAATTGTATTGCTGGCGATGCGCATTATTTTTCTACAAGTTTTTCAAGCGCATGCAGATCATCGCGCAGGCGGGCGGCTTCCATAAAATCCATTTCCTTGGCCGCGCGCAGCATAGCCGATTTAACCAGCCCGATCTGCTTTTTCAATTGCTCCGTACTCATGTATTGCACCACGGGGTCAGCCGCCACACTAAATTCCTCACTTTCAACATAAGCCTTCACCAGTTTTCCGTCTATTGTAACCTCGGTTGCCGACAAAGGCTGTTTTTTCCTTCCCGCGGTCACCGGCGTTATATTATGCTTGAAATTGTATTCGATCTGCTTGTGCCTGCGGCGCTGCGTTTCGTCAATGGTCCTTTGCATGCTCACGGTCACCTTATCGGCGTACATGATCACTCTACCGTTGACATTCCGAGCGGCGCGACCTACGGTTTGTATAAGTGATGTAACGTTGCGCAGGAATCCTTCCTTGTCGGCGTCAAGAATGGCAACCAGTGAAACTTCGGGAAGATCCAATCCTTCCCGCAGCAGGTTGATCCCTATTAACACGTCTATCATACCTACCCGTAATTGACGAAGGATCTCAATTCGCTCAAGTGTCTCCACATCACTGTGTATATAACGACAGCGGATCTGCAATTTTCCCAAATACTTGGTAAGCTCTTCCGCCATGCGTTTGGTCAGGGTGGTTACAAGCACGCGTTCGTCCAGCTCCACGGTTTTATTGATCTCGTCCAAAAGATCATCCACCTGGTTTTGGCAGGGACGCACTTCTATGGGAGGATCTATCACACCCGTAGGACGTATCAATTGCTCTACGATCACTCCTTCCGACTTTTGCAGTTCATATTCTGCTGGAGTTGCACTTACATAAATGACCTGGTTGAGCAAACTTTCAAATTCTTCGAATTTCAGCGGACGGTTGTCGAGCGCGGCGGGTAGGCGGAATCCGTATTCCACCAGGTTGCTTTTGCGTGAAAAGTCTCCGCCATACATCGCGTGTACCTGCGGCAGCGTAACGTGACTCTCATCGATCACCATCAAAAAATCCTTCGGAAAATAATCCAGTAAACAGAAAGGGCGCATGCCCGGCAAACGACCGTCCATGTAGCGCGAATAATTCTCAATGCCGCTGCAATAGCCGAGCTCGCGCATCATTTCCAGGTCGTGTTCCACACGCTCCTGTAAGCGCTTCGCTTCTACCGGGCGATTATTATCATTAAAGAACTGCACCTGCGCCACCATGTCCTCCTGTATCTGGCGCATAGCTCCGTTCATCGTATCAGGCGCGGTAACGAAAATGTTTGCCGGATAAATAATGTAGGTTTTGAATTTCTCCAACGTTTTCCCGGTTCCCGCGTTGAAGGTCTGTATTTCTTCTATCTCGTCGCCGAAGAAAGTTACGCGCAGGCAGAAATCCGCGTACGATAGATTGATATCTATGGTATCGCCTATAACGCGGAAATTACCGCGACTGAATTCTTCGGTGGTTCGGGAGTAAAGCGCCTGTACCAATTGATGCAGGAATTTATTTCGACTTATACGTTGCGCCACCTTTATTTCAACTACGCTCTTGCGAAATTCATTTGGATTTCCGATACCGTACAAACACGAAACCGAAGAGACCACGATCACATCGCGGCGGCCCGACATCAAAGAAGAAGTGGCGCTGAGGCGTAGTTTTTCGATCTCGTCATTTACCTGCAGATCCTTTTCGATGTATGTACCGGTTGTGGGCAGGTAAGCTTCGGGCTGGTAATAATCGTAATAGGAAACAAAATACTCTATCGCGTTGTTCGGGAAGAACTGTTTTAGCTCGGCATACAATTGCGCCGCCAGTGTTTTGTTGTGACTCAATACCAAAGTTGGTTGCCCGGTTTGCGCGATGACATTTGCGATCGTAAAGGTTTTCCCGGAGCCAGTTACTCCCAAAAGCGTTTGGTGCTTGGTCTTGCCATCGAGACCCGCCACTAACTGGCGTATGGCCTCGGGCTGGTCGCCGGTAGGTTGGTATTCTGAGGTGAGCTCGAAATTCACGGGATAAAGATACAGAAATAAAAATCCCGCCTCCCGAAATTTTGGTACAGCGGAACTTTCATTCAACTAAACTAAACCACAAACCCTTTTGATCCCGTCCTGCGACGGGATGATCGGGGTAACCGATCACATTCCAAACCCGTAATAGGCGCGCATGCCGTTAGGATAGATACCTTCAATGAGTACGCCGCCTTGCTTGTTCTTCAAAGCGCCTTCCACGTCATCGATGGTATTTATTTTCTTCTTATCTATTGTTGTAATTACGAAGCCTTCTCTTATTCCGGCTCCCGCCAGCTTGCCGCTATTGAGCTTAGTAATTTTTACTCCGTTGGCAATTTTCAATTTATTCATTTCCTCTTTGCTTATTTGCTCAAAGGATGCTCCTAGTGCCAGCACGGGTTTCTCCACCGGAACCTCGCGTTTGATCACGCTTACGTTACCTTCTTTGTTCTTTAAAACCACAGGTAACGTAATTTCCTTATTGTTACGCACCAACGTTACACTGATCTTGTCGCCGGGGCGGTATTTGCCCACCTGCTCCTGCAGCTCGGCCACATTGTTCACCCCGAAGTTCTCTACTTTCGTGATCACGTCACCGATCTCTACGCCCGCTTTTTCTGCGGATCCATTCTCGCTCAAACCGCTTACATAAATACCGTTAAGGCCTTTCAAACCTTTTTGCTCTGCGAATTTCGCGTCGATATCGCGGATGCTTACCCCTATAAATGCGCGTTGCACAGTTCCGAACTCAGCAAGATCGGCAACTACTTTCTTTACAATATTCACAGGAATTGCAAAAGAATAACCGATGTAAGCCCCGTTTTGCGAAGCTATGGCAGAGTTGATGCCGATCAGTTCTCCTGTAGTAGAAACAAGCGCTCCCCCACTGTTACCCGGGTTCACGGCCGCGTCGGTTTGTATAAATGATTCTATCGGGAACTGGCCCTTGGAAGGATCGTTCTCCAAAATATTGATATTGCGTCCTTTCGCCGAAACGATACCGGCGGTTACGGTAGAATTTAAATTAAAAGGGTTACCCACCGCCAAACACCATTCACCTATCCTTACATTATCCGAGTTGCCGTAAGGCATTACGGGCAGGTCGCTCTCCTTTATCTTTAAAAGAGCAAGGTCGGTCTGCGGATCGGCGCCGATCAATTCGGCACTGTAGGAACGCTTATCGTTCAGCACCACCTGTATCTTTTCGGCGCCATTTACCACGTGGTTATTTGTAACAATGTAACCGTTCTTGTCAATGATCACCCCGGAGCCGCTTCCCTGCTGCACACGCGGTTGCGGCTGGCCGAAGAAATACTGCTGAAAAGGATCGTAATTGATCTGCTCTTCCCTTACCTGCGTGGTAATATGCACCACCGCGTTCACCGAGGCCTCGGCCGCGTTCACAAACTCGGGCGTATTGATGGGCACACCGGAAGCGGATGTAAAACGTACCGGGGTGTTATTTATGGTTTGATTGAAGACCTGTTCATTTCCTTGCGAAAAAAACTTTTGCTGTAAGAACAGCGCTCCGGCGCCTCCCACCGAAGCAATTAAAAGGGTTGACAATAGTTTTTTCATAGTGTTAATATTTTGGTTACCTGCATAACGCAAATTTGCGGCCAAGAGGGGTGTCTTGTCAATTCCTTTAACATTGATTAACGTTTTGCCGGAAAAACCCTACCTTTACCTTAGCATTCATGGCAGGCTTTCGCGACAAAATAACACCCTTTACCTTTGGGCTGTCAATAGGACTGCTGGCTGCCTGTCTTTTTTTCATCTTCAAGCTCGATACCTATATCCGCAAGATCGATTTTTCTTCCCTGGCCTCGAAGAATAAAGTAACGGAGGAAGTTGTCACCCCAAAAGAAAAAGAAACCGACAAGAGCAAAGAAGAAAAGAATGAGAAGAAACAGGAACCTATCCGCGAAAAAAGAGCGAGCGAACCTTTTGTGCCCGTGAACACAGGCAGCGATTCTTCTTCTTATGCCGAGAACGAGAACTATCGTGTATTGAAAGAGGAATTACAGAGCGTGAAGAATATTTATGTGAAGGTGGTCTCTCCTAAAGAAAAGACCAACACCAAAGATTCGCTTATTGCCTCCCTGGCAGGAGTAACCATGCCTGATGAAAAAGAATTCTTCATGATCGAGTTCTGGAAGACGCCGCTTAATTCCAAGGGCTACAAAATGACCCGCAGCCGTTTACTTATTTATGGTTTTAATGAAGGGCAGGACCTGCAACTGGTGCGTGATGCCAATAATTATTACCTGAAGAATAATAACGTGATCTATGCGCTCTCTTACTCGGCCGAGTTCAAACCTATGGAGAAGGCCAACGAAAGCGAAGTAGCGGGAAAATTTAACTGATCAGGCTATTCAACACTTCTAAAACTCTTCCTGCTTACCCACTTCTGCGGACTGCCTACTGCCCTACCATTTCTTCTTTCCACCAACCGAGAACACACGCATGATGTTGAAGCCGATGCGCATACCGCTGGTACTGTAATCGCCGGTGTTCTTAATAAGGAATTGGTTCTCTAAAATTCCGAAGGAGTTCGTCACAAAAACCTGGAACACGTGTCCGCCCGTTTCAATTTCCCAACCTGCTCCAAAACAGTCATAATATTTAATGGGTTGATTGGTGGTTGGGTCTATAGCCCCATAATCGGTGCTGGTACGGAAGCCATATTCTAAAATGATAGCCTGGCGTTTGGTGAATTTAGTACGCAGGATCCCGGTACCTACCATCACATCGTTCTTCGCAAAACCGTTCGCGTCGCCAACCAGGTTATAATGCACGTAGGCAAAACCAACCTGCGCCGAAACCCAATCGTTGAACTTGCGCGAGATCATCAGTTGATTCACAAAAGAATAACGGTCCCACTCCATATCATAGAACTTATCGGGCGCGCCCAGGTAAGGATCTTTCTGCCAGGTATTATACACGCCGCCAAAATAGGTCATCGCCACAGGAGAACCTCCGTTCTTTGCCTGCTTTAAAAATTTCCATTTAAAGAAACCTGCACCCATTTTCTCAAAGAAACTTCTTTGTAAACCTACCATCCAGTTCCCATCATAGCTATACTCAAGGCTGATCATGAGGTTGGCCGGCCCGTCAATTCCCCAGGCGTTGTAGGCTTTCGATTCCAGCGCGCCAAAACGGTGCGAGATGCGCACATCGAGGCTTCGCTCAGGAAGCACCTCTGTAGTATGGAAATTAATGTTACGGCTTGACTTGAAAGCCGCCGACACAAATTCCTTTTCGGGTTTAGCGGCCGAATCAGCCACCAGGTCGAGGAGGTCCTGCGAAAAAGAGAATTGCGCGCAAACCAGCGCCGTTAAAGTGAAGATATTTTTTTTCATACAATACATGCTTTAGTTATTAGGGAAACCATTCTTTACCCATTTATCAAATTTCGCTATTTCGCACTCCGCCAATTTGGCTTGTCCCTGCGGCATGGGGTAAGGACCGGTGTGATGCAATGCCTCCAGGATCGGAGAAGGCGATCCTCCGCTAAAAGCGGCCACGCCCGCGTAAGTACTGAGATTTCCGCCGGCCGATGGACCCGATTTATGACACATCAGGTTATTGATATCACAGTGGGTTTGAATGATGGGGGCAATGTGCGTACTGTACGACATCACAATGCCCAGGGTATCATTGCACACTTTCGGTACAGGCGGTGCCGGATGAAGTTCTTCCCAGCTGCGGGAATACCAACAGGAAGTGGTGGCCATTGAAAGCAGGATCATTGCGATGGCAAGTACCTTAATATTCGATCTCATGGGATAAATGTTTTTGACGCTTTAAAAGTAGTAAAAAAACCAAGGAATACTACCTTGGCCTAAAAAACGAAAAATGGCTATAATACAAGGAGTTTACGGGATATCTCGGATCCGTTCACCCGCATCATGAGGAGGTAGCTTCCTTTTGCAAGGACTGCTGGAAGGTGAAGATGTGTTTGATGTTGCCCCGGCCGGGTCCTTTCTTCTCCAAGTTCAGCAATTACCTGGCCTGAAAGGTTGCAAAGTGCGAAAGAAACCTTTGATCCTTCGCGTAATTCATAAGAAATGGTAAGGTTACTTTCTGCCGGGTTCGGAAAGAACGTGAAATTTCCCTGATCTGCGCTATAGCCTTCCATAGTTGCCACGCCAGGGCTTGCTATCAGCGAAGTACTGGCCACGCGATCGCCGGTCTTTGCGTTATTATTATTGGCGCCTATGCCCGCGGTATACATGTACACATCACCCGCCATAGGTGCGGTCCACAAGAACGAGAAGACCGCGCTGCCCGCCGTGCCGCTGGGAGTGGTATGCGTTACATTGGTTGGATTACCGGTAAACGTATAGGTTTGGCAATTTCCGGAGACCGTGGCTCCGATGATGCCGGCATCATTTACCGTACTCGGACTATTGGAATCAAGGATCTCTATATCAAAACCGAATTTGGCGTAGGAGCCTGCCACCGTTACATTTACGGTGTAAGTACCGCCCGGCGTGTAGGTGTTTCCTACACCAAGAATGGGGTTGGTGGTGATGGAAATGGTTGGAATTGTACTTCCGCCCGAATGACAGGAAGCGCAGGTGCCTCCATCGAATGGCGAGCCCGTAGCGAAGGTTCGGCCGCTTTTATTGACCACCACCGTAAATGCCGATGACAGGATGACAAGCCCGGCACTACAAAGCAAAAGTAACTTCCTTTTCATGAAGCCTAAATTTACTAAAAACTCCCGACATTTCCACATTCGGAAGGCAATTGTTTACAAAACTTTTGGTTTCGAGGCTGTTTTGTTAAAGTGCTAAGCTTCTGAAAATAGTATCTTTGTGCATGCAAGAAAGTATATTGATCCTCGACTTCGGCTCGCAGTTCACCCAACTCATCGCGCGCCGGGTACGCGAACTGAATGTTTATTGTGAGATACATCCCTATAATAAGATCCCGGAGATCAATGCTTCTATAAAAGGCGTGATCCTTTCCGGCAGCCCGCATTCTGTGCGTGAGACGAATCCTCCGAAACCGAACCTGGAAATGATCAAAGGAAAAATGCCGCTTTTGGGCGTTTGTTACGGGGCGCAATATCTTGCTCATTTTTTCGGTGGCGAGGTGGCGCAATCAGCCACACGGGAATATGGCCGCGCCAATCTGAGCTTTGTAGACCATACAGATGAACTATTCAAATCGATCACGCCGAACTCGCAGGTGTGGATGAGCCACGCGGATAGCATTAAGAAAGTTCCGGATAATTACCAGGTAATTGCCAGTACAAATGATGTAAAATACGCGGGTTATAAAATAAAAGAAGAAAATACCTGGGCCATCCAGTTCCATCCCGAAGTGTTTCACAGCACAGAAGGTCCGCAACTCTTAAAGAATTTCGTTTACAATATCTGCGGTTGCAAAGGAGATTGGACCTCGGAATCATTCATTGATACCACCATAGCCGATCTAAAAAAGAAATTAGGCGACGATAAAGTCATTTTGGGATTGAGCGGCGGCGTTGATTCGAGTGTAGCAGCTGTTCTTTTGCATAAAGCCATTGGCAAGAATCTGCATTGCATTTTTGTGGATAACGGTTTGTTGCGCAAGAATGAATTTGAGAGCGTTCTGGAATCGTACAAACACATGGGCCTTAACGTAAAAGGTGTTGATGCGAAAAAACGCTTTTACACAGCGCTTGCCGGAATAAACGACCCGGAGAAAAAAAGAAAAGCCATAGGAAAAGCTTTCATTGATGTTTTTGATGACGAATCGAAACTGGTGAGGGACGCGAAGTGGCTGGGACAAGGAACCATTTACCCCGACGTTATTGAAAGTATCTCTGTGAAAGGTCCGAGCGCCACCATCAAATCGCATCACAACGTAGGCGGCTTGCCTGATTATATGAAACTGCAGGTTGTGGAGCCGCTGCGTTCTTTATTTAAAGATGAAGTGCGCAGGGTGGGTAAGGCTTTGCATATTGATGATATTATTTTAGGAAGGCATCCGTTCCCGGGCCCGGGATTAGCCATTCGTATTTTAGGAGATATCACTGAAGACAAAGTAAAAATTCTGCAGGATGTTGACGCGATCTGGATCGACGGCTTAAAATCGAGCGGACTTTACGATAAAGTATGGCAAGCGGGCGCTATTTTACTTCCCGTGCAAAGCGTAGGTGTGATGGGCGACGAAAGAACCTATGAAAAAGTAGTTGCATTGCGCGCAGTGAGCTCAACCGATGGCATGACTGCCGACTGGTGTCATTTACCTTACGAGTTCTTAGCAAAAGTTTCGAATGACATCATCAATAAGGTGAAAGGAGTGAACCGCGTGGTGTACGATATTTCGAGTAAGCCGCCGGCTACTATTGAGTGGGAATGATGTTCAACCTACAGTAATTTTTTTGGAAGTATTCTCCACCAGAACGCTTTCAGGCGTTTGATAAGCGGCGCTTTTTTATCCGGGTTGTTCCCGGGGCTTACCTTCCACGCGTTCTCCTCCTTAAATTCTTCTTCCACCCAATCCTGTAGCGCAAGAGCCACTTCCCGCGAACGGATAACCGCGATGCATTCCGTGTTGTAATTGGCGCTGCGCGGATCCAGGTTATAAGAGCCGGCAACTACCACAGAAGAATCGATGATGATCGTTTTTGGATGAAAGCCATACACACTCTTTTTTTTGAGTTTGGCCTTGAGTTCAGGAAGTATCAGTTTATCCCGCACTTTTGCATCCGGCCTGAATTCATAAAGTTCGATGCCCATCTTAAAAATTTCCTTCCGGCATTTCTGATACGCACCAAAAGGTTCAAAATTGTCAATGGACGCGAGACTGTTTGTAAGTACCCGGATCCTTACACCCCGTTTTATAGCTGCAGAAAACGCCTCACTGCTGACCTTCGTGGTAATAAAATAAGGTGTTTGTATATCGATGGTTCTCCGGGCCGCACGCACCAGGTTGAGCAGTGTATCGGTTGTGGCACTACCTTCTCTTTTATCGCGCCCCTCGTTCTTTCCGGGTTTATCGGAAACGAACTGAACGTCACTCACCCAGGCAAACTGCCCTGTTTGCCTGGCTTTGCGCAAGGTATCCGCGAACGCGACCACCCCATTGCGCATAGCGTTTGAGAACCGCGTAGTATCTGTCGCACAGGCGTAGAGATGATCGAAGCGATCAGTTTTGCGATACCTTTTTCTATTCACTTTGGGAGATAGTTTCGTGTAGGTCACAGTAAGCGGATCATTCCAGAAAAGATCAAACGATCCTGCTGCCTCCTGTACAGCGCGCCCGACCAGCAACACGTCCCTGTCGCGGAAATTATATTTCCTGTTATGATCAAAATATTCATCAGCGATATTCCGCCCTCCTGTCACACATGCTATTCCATCTATGGTTATATTCTTGTTATGCATTCGGCGTAACAAGCGTGCCCCATTCTTTACCAAATGGGGCAACCGGCGCCGGAGGCTTCCTAATTTCAAGCCCGCATTGTAAACGCGTACTTCAATATTAACATGCGAGTCAAGCAAACGAACCGCCCGATTGTAGATACGGCTGGCCGCGTCGTCAATAAGAAGTCGCACCTTCACCCCCCGATCGGCGGCCCGGACTAAACGTTCCGATACAAGGATCCCGGTTATATCCTTTGCCACGCTGTAGTATTGTATATCAATAGAGTCCTGCGCGCGGTCGATCAACCACAGCCTTGCGAAAAGACTTTGCGCGCCGCCCTCCAGCAAATAGATCCCTGTTTTATTCTGTAAAGAAGTGGATATCTGCAACTCCTCGATGATCGATGCTCCGGGAGAAGGTTTGGCCTTAACGCCCTTCAGTGAACGTACTGAAGATGAGCATGAGAAAAGTAAAAGCAAACTGATACCCGTTATCGTCTTGCGAAACATAGCACAATTTACATGCTTCGATCCGCGAAATACTGAATATTTAGTCTGAAAGGGAAACGCGTGGGGTGATCAAGGATTTACAGACGTGCAACTTTCTCAATGTCGTTTACTTCCAGGACCCTTTTATCATACCCTTTCGAAGCGCATGTGATCATCGCCTGTCCGATTTCCTTCAAAGTGCAGGCCGCGCCGGGGGCGATCAGTTTTGTGAGCGGGAACATGAACCAATCAAGCACTTTATACATAGTATACGTGTTCTGCATTCCTTTCATGGGTTTTATGTAACCGGGACGGAACATATAGGCTTTTGGAGAAAGTTTTTGCAGGTCGCGCTCGGTTATTCCTTTTACGCGCATCCACATGTTCTTTACGCCTTCTTCCTGGCGGGTACCTTTGCCGGAAACATAACAAATAACTCCATCCGGGTTCTGCTTTACGAAACTTTCAGAAAGAGCGAGCGTGTAATCATGGGTGATCTTTGTGTAAAGGTCTTCTTTCGCTCCTAAAGAAGTGATGCCCATGCAAAGAAAAGCGGCATTATAACCTTTAAGCTCGATTTCGATAGAACTAAAATTCGAGAAATCTTTATGAATGATCTCTTTCAATTTAGGATGCTGTAAACCATAAGGCCGGCGGCTAATGATAAACACTTGCTCCACTTCATTGCTATTGAGACATTCGTGCATCACGCCCTCGCCCACCATCCCGGTCACTCCGGTTATAATCGCTCTTACTTTCATGTAGTAAAAATACCTATTTTTGGTTCAAATGAAAAAAGTCTATTACCTCTCTACCTGCAGCACCTGCGCCCGAATTCTCGACGACCTCAAACTCAAAAAGAAAGGGTATACCATGCAAGATATAAAAACAGAGCCTATCACTTCCGCCCAGCTCGAAGAAATGAAAGAACTGGCCGGGTCATACGAAAAGCTATTCAGTCGCATTGCACTTAAATTCAGGGCATGGGGACTCAATGAAAAGAAACTTACAGAAAAGGATTACAAGAAGTATATCCTGGAAGAATACACTTTCCTTAAAAGGCCGGTAATCCTTACAAAAGGACAGATCTTCATAGGCAATTCAAAGTCGAATATAGCGGCGGCGGCTAAAGTGGTCTAAAAGGCCTGCCTGTTCACAGATTTTAGGGTTTAAGCCACGAATTGTTTCGTAAATTTAACCTCCCTTATGAGTTCCGATCCACTGAGCAAAGATCCCAAACACAACATCATCATCAAAGGTGCGCGCCAGCACAACCTGAAGAATGTGGATGTAGCCATTCCGCGCAATAAATTCGTGGTGGTTACGGGCGTTTCGGGTTCGGGGAAATCTTCTTTGGCCTTTGATACGCTTTACGCCGAGGGACAAAGACGCTATGTAGAAAGTTTGTCGGCCTACGCGCGGCAGTTCTTAGGAAGGCTGGAAAAACCGCAGGTAGACTATATCAAAGGCATTTCGCCGGCTATCGCTATTGAGCAAAAAGTGATTTCGCGTAACCCACGTTCAACAGTGGGCACTGTTACAGAAGTGTACGATTACCTAAAACTGCTATACGCACGGGTAGGAAAAACCTATTCTCCTGTTTCCGGCAAAGAAGTGAAGCGCGATACCATCAGCGATGTGGTGGATTTTGTCACCACGCAAAATGGAGAGAAACAATTTCTCATTCTCTCAAAACTATTTGTTCCCGAAGGAAGGGATGTGAACAAACATCTTGAGATATTGAACCAGCAGGGATTTTCGCGGGTGCTGATGGACGGAGAAATGAAAAAGATCGAAGAGCTCCAGAAAAAGATAAAGAATGCTTCAGCGCTTTTCCTGATCATAGACCGTATAGTCATAGATTCTTTAAGTGATAAAGAAGAGACCTCCTCGCGCGTAGCCGACTCGGTGCAAACCGCTTTTTATGAAGGTCATGGCGAATGCATCATTTATGATATGGGCAGCAAGAAACAACATTTGTTCACCAATCGCTTTGAGGCCGATGGCATGGAGTTCGAACAGCCGGATGTGAACTTTTTCTCTTTCAACAATCCTGTGGGCGCCTGCAAGACCTGCGAAGGATTTGGAAGCATCATCGGTATTGATCCCAATTTAGTTATTCCCAATAAAAATAAATCGGTTTACGAAGATGCTGTGGCCTGCTGGGTGGGAGAAAAAATGAGCTGGTACAAGAACCAATTGGTAAAGAGTGCGCATAAGTTCAATTTTCCGGTCCATAAGCCCATTGCGCAGCTAACAAAAACACAGTACGAGCTTTTGTGGAAAGGCAATGAGCATTTCGATGGTATCCACGCTTTCTTTAAAGCCATAGAGAAAGAGACCTATAAAATCCAGTTTCGCGTAATGCTTGCCCGTTACCGCGGAAAGACCATTTGCCCGGATTGTCTCGGCACGCGTATTCGCCACGATACACATTATGTGAAGATAGCCGGGAGACATATTTCGGAACTGATGCTGGAGCCGATCTCTGAGCTCTATCCATTTTTCAAAAACTTAAAATTGAGTGATCATGACATGAAGATCGGTAAGCGTTTGCTGATCGAGATCACCAACCGTTTACAATACATGTGCGATGTGGGATTAGGCTATTTAACGCTGAACCGCGGCGCGAATACCTTGAGCGGCGGAGAATCACAACGCATTAACCTGGCCACTTCTTTAGGAAGCACGCTCGTTGGCAGCATGTACATTTTGGATGAGCCCAGCATTGGCCTGCATTCGCGCGACACGGAAAGACTTCTTACCGTTCTGGAAATGCTGAAAGCGCACGGCAACACCGTTATTGTTGTTGAACACGACGAAGAAGTGATGCGCACCGCCGACGAGATCATTGACATGGGTCCGCTTGCGGGATCTCTTGGCGGAGAAGTTGTTTTCCAGGGAGATCATAAGCAATTGCTTGCCGCTAAGAAAAGTTTAACGGCGCAATATCTTACCGGGACAAAAAATATTGATATTCCCAAAACGCGCCGCAAGTGGAAGGACTTCATCCAGGTAAAGCACGCGAGCGATAATAACCTGAAGAATGTTACGGTAAAAATTCCGTTAGGGATTTTTTGCGCGGTGACAGGCGTTTCCGGATCCGGAAAATCCACTTTGATCAAAAAGGTGATGGTGCCCGATCTGCAAAGGGTTTTGGATGGGGCTTCAGCTGCCGGCGACGATAAAATATCCGGAAGTATAAAAAAAGTGGCGCAGATCGAATTCATTGACCAGAATCCCATTGGTAAATCGTCTCGTTCCAATCCCGTTACTTATATTAAATCTTACGACGAGATCCGTAATCTATATTCAGATCAACAACTTTCCAAACAAAAAGGTTTCAAGCCCTCTTTCTTTTCTTTTAACGTAGAAGGCGGACGCTGCGAGCATTGCCAGGGTGAAGGAGAAATTACCGTGGAGATGCAGTTCATGGCCGATGTAAAATTGTTATGCGAAGATTGCGGCGGAAAAAGGTTCAAAGCCGAAACACTGGAAGTGAATTTCCTGGGAAAAAATATTTCGGATGTATTGAACATGACCGTTGACGACGCCGCTGAATTTTTCTCCAAAGGAGAAGATAGAACCTGCCGTAAGATCATTGAGAAATTAAAATTACTGCAGGATGTTGGTTTAGGATATGTGCAATTAGGACAATCATCAAGTACTTTAAGCGGCGGAGAAGCCCAACGTATCAAGCTCGCATCCTTTCTGGGAGCCGGGATCGCGTCGACAAACACGCTTTTTATTTTTGATGAGCCTACCACCGGCCTGCACTTTCATGATATTGAGAAATTATTGAAGTCGCTGCAAATGCTGATCGATAAAGGAAATTCGGTTGTGGTGATAGAGCACAACCTGGATGTGATCAAGTGCGCGGATTGGTTGATCGACATGGGTCCCGAAGGAGGCGAAGGAGGCGGAACAGTTGTTTTTGAGGGAACACCGGATGACCTTCCCGGGTGCAAGGCGTCCTATACCGGGAAATACCTGAAAAAGAAGCTCTAGATGATCTTTTATCATCCCTATTCCGTAAACTCACTCTTTAGGGTGATGCTCCTTCCGTTTATTCTATATACCTTACAGAAAAACAAAACCCATGAAGAAATCCCTGTTCACCTGCCTTGCCTTAAGCGCCACCTTGATACTAATAATTGTAAGCTGCAAGAAGAACGAGACCCAGCAATTAGGCTCCAGCACCTCGCCGGGCACAACAACAGGCAGCACCACCACAGGAAGCACTACCGGTTCAACAGGATCTACAACAGGTTCCACTACGGGAAATCCATCCGGTATTTATAATGGTGACATGGGAAAATACACCATTGATTTTAACGGGACTACGTACAGCAGTAATCAAGCTGCCTTTTGGACCAGCCCGGTGCCACTTGGGATGACGGCTTCCTCACCTCTTCCAACAGCATCCGTGAATTCGGTTGAAATGAACGGGATACAATTAAAATTCATAGCGGCAAACCTATATTATACGGATACAACTTCAACTTACCCCACCCCTCCTGTATATTGGAATATTACAGGTGCCGGTAGCATACCTTCGTTCTCTTACACAGATAATACTCCTTTTCCTACTTTTTCAGGTCTTTCATCCTTATCCACAACGGTCAATAAATCACAAAATCTGATCATACCGCTCAACGGGGTAAGTGGAGCAGATCAAATACGTATACAGTTTGGGGATAGTTTGTACAACAGCACTTCTGTTACAGTAGCGGGAACAGCCGTATCGGTCACTATACTTAAAGACTCCCTTACAAAAATGCTCCCTTGTGCCAGCGGCCATTATTATCTGGACTTCATAAAATATAATCCCCAGGTGCTGGGTTCGAAAAATTTTATGTTCACCACCTTAAAATCGTTTTATAAGGATTCCGTGAAGATCCAGTAAACGCTCAGATCTTTTTATTCAATAATCCGTAGTGTACGGAATCCAGGAATTTGCCCTCGTGAAGAAAATTTTCCTTGAAGTAAGCCTCCTGCACAAACTTGTTGCGCTGCAATAAATTTCTTGAAGCAACATTATCCGGGTCGGTCACCGCTTCAATAGAATGCAATTTCATTTCATCAAAACCGAATTTCAGTGCGGCTTGCAGCGCCTCCTGCATATATCCTTTCTTCTGGAAACCGGTATGCAGCAGGTATCCCACTTCCGCGCGGTGGCTGGCGAGATTCATCCGGTAATACCCGATAGTGCCTATGAGTGTATTTCCTTCTTTCAGAACAATTCCCCAATTGATCAATTCGTTCTTCGTTATGCCTTCATCAATGCTTTGTATGAGCTTCAGGGCGTCCTCTTCTGTTTGTGCAAGCGGGCGGGGAATATATTCCATCACCTTTTTATTGGAACGCATTTCAAAAAAGGCCTTCGCGTCGGAAGGAAGCATTTTTCTTAAGCGCAGCCGCTGCGTTTCAAGTTCGGGGAATGGATTGAAATTAACTGTAAGCATGCGTAAAATTAACCGAAAATATTCGCACTTTTGTATAAATGAAGAACAATTTATGCAAGGATCTTAAAGTGGTGGAGCTGGCCAGCGTACTGGCCGGGCCCAGTGTTGGTTTGTTCTTCGCCGAACTGGGGGCAGAAGTTATCAAAATTGAAAATAAACGTACGGGCGGTGATGTGACGCGCAGCTGGAAACTTCCCGAAGAGAAAAAGAACTCCAAGGCGCCGGCTTATTTCCTGGCAGCTAATTTTGGAAAGAAACATCTGCTCCTCGACCTTAAAGATGAAAAGGATCACAAAAAATGCATTTCCCACCTTAAGAATGCGGATATCGTTATTGTGAATTACAAGAAAGGCGACGACAAAAAACTAAAGTTAGATTATGCCTCTGTTAAAAAAATAAATCCAAAGATCATTTATGCTTCCATTGTTGGTTTCTCGGAAGAAGATGAGCGCGTAGCTTACGATCTCATTTTACAGGCCGAGAGCGGCTTCATGAGCATTAACGGCACACCGGAAAGTGGTCCGCTGAAAATGCCGGTGGCGCTGATCGATCTTATTGCGGCGCATCTTACCAAAGAAGCTATTTTGCTGGCCCTGTTAAAAAGAAATAAAACGAAGCGAGGAAGCCGCGTTACGGTTTCTTTGTTCGACGCGGCTGTGACCTCGCTGGCCAACCAGGCTTCGAACTGGCTCAATGCGAAACATCTTCCCCAACGAACGGGTTCGCTGCACCCTAACATTGCTCCTTACGGCGAGATCTTCCGCACAAAGGATGGACATACCGTAACCTTTGCCATCGGCAGCGATAAACAATTTTTGGATCTTTGTGCGCTGCTGAAGTTTGATAAGGTTCATGCCGACAAAAAATATTTAAGTAATCAATTACGCGTGAAGAACCGCAAAACACTTTTTGGTATTTTAAATAAGGAAGTGAAGAAGTATACGCTTGAGCATTTGCAAAGAGCATGCAGGGTCATGCAGATCCCTTTTGCGAAAGTGAGAAGCATTAAAGAGGTTTTTGAATTACAAGCCGCGAAAGACCTTATTAGAAAAGCAGGTAAACACGGGAAAGCCCTCACCTCCTTTCCTGCGAAAATGGTTTAACTCAATTTTTATTTAATTGCATATCAAGCTTTTACATTGTATTTACATACATAATATTCTTATGTATAATAAAGTAATGTATCTTGGCGTTACTAGCATATGGCACGCAGGATATTTTCTTCAGGCAAAAGAGAAAGGCTTATAGAAAGGTCGCAGCTCGAATTTAAAGAGAAGGAGAGGAAGCGCCAATTATATAATTTCTTTTACAGGAGAAGCGCCTTTTTCAGAGTCACGGTGGTTTTACGGGCGCTTATTTTCCTTATCGCTTTTTACCTGCTTAATTTCAATGAGCTGGTGATCTCAGCCACCCGCGAGATCCTGAAAGAAAAGAAGATCGAGGAGTTCTATATCTGGAGAAAAACGGAGAGCAACGACAATAAAGACATGATCCTGACTACACTTGCCGGCAATATATACTGGATAGGTTTTCTGCATTCAAAGCCAGATGTTTTTGCCCCGGGCGATACACTGAACGTGATCCGGAATATTTTTGGAAAAACATCCTACATCACAAAACCAGGCAGTGAACATCTCGTACAGATAAGTAAATACAGGCGTTTGGATAATTTCCTGATCTTCCTGGTATTCATTAATTTCCTTTCACTCTTATCCGCCGATGGTTTTGACAGGCTTTACCGTATAACGATCGCAATTGTTTTGACCCTTGACGCAGCGGCCGTCGCACTTTACTTACTAATATGATATTAATTTAACCAAATAAAACACGCCCATGTTATTCTCATCCGAACTCATCAAAGGAACGCTAAAGACCATCATCCTGAAATTGCTGCAAGACAACAAGCGCATGTATGGTTACGAGATCACCCAAAAAGTGAAAGAACTTACCGGCGACCGCATTCAATTAACAGAAGGCGCGCTCTACCCTACCCTGCACGCGCTGGAGGCAGAAGGATTGCTTACCACCGAAACCGAATACATCGGCAAGCGTGTAAGAAAATATTATTCCTTAAGCAAAGAGGGAAAAGCGAGGTCGAAGGAAAAAGTGAACGAATTTTCCGACTTCATTGACACTATGAAATTTTTACTTGATCTAAAACATAAGTCTGCTTAAAAAATGTATTGCCTCACTGAACAACAAACCGATTTTATTCTCAACGACATTAGACGTCGTGGCGTTGAGATGGAGGATCTGCAGTTAAACCTCCTGGATCATGTTTGCTGTATTGTGGAGCGGGATCTCAAAGAAGGCGATGACTTTGAGAGCTTCTATCAAAAGACCATTAAGCAATTCTTTAAAAGAGAGCTTTGGGAAATAGAAGAAGAGACCATCACGCTGTTAACCTTTAAAAACTATTACACCATGAAAAAAACAATGATATGGAGTGGGGCCCTTTCTGTGGTCGCACTTCTCTGCGGCTCTTTCTTTAAGATCATGCATTGGGCAGGGGCAGGACCTATGCTGCTTTTGGGCATTGCAACCTTGAGCCTCGTCTTTCTTCCACTCCTTTTCGTTTTAAAAGCGAGAGAGTCTCAAAACATGCGCGACAAAATGGTTGCGGCAACCGGAACTTTGGTTGGAATTCTTGTTTCTATGGCCACGTTATTCAAGATCATGCACTGGCCGGGCTCGGGTTTTCTCTGGCTTGCCACGAGCGCGGTATCTATTCTTGTCTTTATCCCGCTTTTCTTTTTTACGGGGATACGCAAGCCTGAAACCAAAATGAATACCATTATTACGACCATTATTCTTGTAGGAGCTACCGGGCTGCTCTTCAGTCTAACAAATGTGAGACCTAGTCGCTTTTTTGAAGTAAGTTCGATCAATGCAGATATCAAAAGTGCGTTTCTTACCGAAGAACTGAGAAACACAAATACCGTTGCATACGAGCAATTGATCTCAGACACTTCTTACATATTTGCAAATCGATTGTCGGTGTTTCACGCAAAGTGTTCAGCTTTATATGAGCATATCGACAGCCTAAAAAATATCCTGGCAGAAGGATCTCATGAACATAAATTCAGCTGGAAAAGTGGCAACAAATGGAAGGATTATGCTTTTTCCAATGATTGGGAGTCGCCCGAATCTATTCTTTTTGATGAGCCAACAAGCGCCGAAATAATATGGAATATTAACAATAAACTTAGCGATTTTGAAAATCACGGTATAAATGGAATTGGATTTACATGGGATAAAGATGTGAGATCAACTAAACTAAAAAAAATAAAGTACGAGATGCAGAACATTGCAAATCAAGCAAGCAAAGACTTTGATTGCGAAGATATGCTCTTGGTAACCGAAGACATGTTCTCCAAATCAGAAAGTGGTGATCTAGCAATGGCAACCGATAAACCGGGCACTACGTGGGAGATGCGTAATTATTACCATGCATCCCTAACAGTTGTTATGGAACAATTAACGCAAGTGCAATTGAACATATGTATCCTTGAGTCTGCGGTATTGATGCATCGACAGTAATAAAAAAGCTCCTCGCGGGGCTTTTTTTACCCCTTCTTCTCCGGCTCTGCCGCTTGCGGCATTTTAAGTTTCATATCTTTTTTTACTCCGTCGAGCACTTCGATGTTTATCCCATCAGAGATACCGGTCTTGATGAATACTTTTTCGAAAACGCCCGGACCTTTCTCTACTTCCACAAAAGGCTTGTCTTTTTCAAACTGCAATACGCTCTCGGGTATAACGGTTGCTTTTTCTTTTTTCGCTAAGATAATATCAGCGCTGGCACTGTATGCAGCACGCAGGAAAGCTCCATTCGTTTGCTTGCCGATCGCAGCCCTGATCATGAACTGGATGGCCCCGTTCTCGGCAACTCCTTTGGGCGCGATATACTCCAGGTTGGCATTGAAGGTTTGATTATCGATAGCCCCAACGGTTAGCACCAGCGGCATTCCTATTTCAATTTTTCCCACCTCGCTCTCGTCTACTTTACCTTCAAAGATCATCTCCCCCATGTTTGCAACAATGGCAATTGTGGTTCCTTCGTTGAACGTATTACTTTCTATCACCGAGCTTCCCTCCTTGATCGGAACATCCAGCACCATCCCGCTGATCGTTGATTTCACAATTGTATTCGATGCCGTAGCCATTGACTTGCTCACTCCTTCTTTCAGGATCTGTAAATTATCTTCGGCCGATACAACTTCCAGCTCCGCACTTTTAAATTTTAATTCCGTGGGAAGAAAGTCTGCCTTGGCAATTACACCCTGGTCGAGCAGGTTCTTTTGGCGATCGTATTCCAGTTTCGCGTTGTCGTAGCTTATTTTTGCCTGGCTAACCCTGGTTTCCGCTCCCTGCAAGGCGGCCATGTTCGGAATGATCTTTACACGCGCGATGATATCGCCTTCCTTGATCTCTTGTCCGGCAACCACATAAAATTTATCGATCACACCGGATACCCGCGATTTCATATTCACTTCCTTGCGCGGAATGATGGAACCCGTTGCAACGGTCTTCTTCATGATCGTCGTATCAAAAGGCTCTTTGGTCACGAAAACCTCAGGCGGGGTTTGCGATTTTTCGTAAAGGAAATAAATTGTCCAGATCCCAAAAACAACCAGGACGATCAACAAAAGGGTCTTAAAGATTCGCTTTATCATATACTTGTATTTACGCTTATTTTTTAATTGCTTCTTTTTTTCATTCGGTCCGTAAGGCCTCTACCGGGTGAACAGATACCGCGTGTCGCGCAGGAATGAATCCCGCTACCAGTCCACCAAAAATTATTACACTTAATGCCTTCATGGCAATACCAATATTTACCGTTGGATTGGTGAACATGGAGCCGTCGCTATCACCAACCAGCACATTAAGGCCCTCCAGTAAATAGATCCCCACTACCAGTCCCGCGTAACCTGCAATCGAGGTGAGGAAAACTGCTTCGAGCAATATCTGCGATACTACCATGCCCGGCGTAGCACCCAGCGCGCGCTTCACACCAATTTCCTTGGTGCGTTCTTTGACTACAATGAGCATGATATTGCTAATACCTATAACACCGGCCAGTAAGGTTCCAATGCCAACTATCCAGACAAGGAATTCTATCCCCGTAAAGAGGCCGTTCAGTTTTTCAAATTCAAGTCCTGAGTTCCAGTGACCGATGGCAACTTTATCTTCCGGGGCTATCTTATGGTTCTTTTTTAAGATCTCCACCACTTTGGCCTCAGCAACCGCGGCAGGAACCGCGTCCTTGATCTTAATAGGAAAAACATGCACCTTATCATTCGCGTTAAAAGCTTTTTGGAACGTGGTGAAAGGAACATTGATCACCTGTGCCTGCTCCTGCCCTTCTCCCCCGCTCATCAACGGTCGCGACACGCCCACCACCATAAAATATACGCCACTGATGCGAACGTACTGGCCTATCGGGTTCTCATCTTT
The DNA here is from genome assembly GCA_964387075.1 of uncultured Flavobacteriaceae bacterium. Taxonomy (GTDB): domain Bacteria; phylum Bacteroidota; class Bacteroidia; order B-17B0; family Aurantibacillaceae; genus PALSA-968. Next base: position 124,707 of record CAYLVB010000010.1, on the reverse strand, counting down.
TCGAAAAAGCACTTCGCGAGCGCGCGCGCCGATCACGCATACCTTTCGCCTGTCGTCCATATCCTTCTTGTTGAGAAAGCGGCCGGAAGTGAGACCGAATTTGATCACCTCGAAAAGTTCAGGCACATCACCCAATACTTCAAAGGAACCCGCTTTCATGCCACGCACTACGCTATTTGTCTGACGAAACCCACTCAGTATGAGACGCGGACAAACTTTATCTACCTCGGGCAATTGCCTTAATAAAACAATATCCGCGTTATTGTACATGAAGTTTCGCCCGGCCCTCAAGCCTTTGTAAGGTTTGGTAGTGGGTTGCGACCAAATGAAGAGTGTATTCTTGGCAAAACCGGAGAAACTGCGCAGTACGCCGTTCTTCAATCCATTGCCGCAACCCAACATGATCACAAGCATGAAGATCCCCCAGCCTACACCAAGCATGGTAAGGGCCGTACGCAACTTGTTCTTTTTGATCGTTGCGAATATCTCCTGCCAGTTATCTCGGTCAAATAAAGTCACAAATTAGAAGTTATAAGTCATAAGGTTCTTTATTTAATCTTCTCTTAGGGCAACAACGGGTTCAATTCTTGAAGCACGCAAGCTGGGTATAAGCCCCGCGAAAGCGCCGGCTATGACCAACAAGACCACCGAAAAAATAGCCATGCCAAAGTCAATGTCGGGGTTCTTAAAAAAATCGCTGTCAATGCCAATTGTTTTGATCGCTTCAATAATTCCAACTCCTAACACCAGTCCCGTGTATCCCGCTACGCCCGTAATAAAAATACTTTCCATCATGATCTGTCCAACGATCGAAGCAGGAGTTGCGCCCAGTGCTTTTCTTATTCCGATCTCTCGTGTACGTTCCTTAACAATGATCATCATAATATTGCTCACGCCAACAATACCCGCTATCAAAGTAAAGATGCCTATAATGGTAACGAATATCTTGATGCCGGTCAGCATGTCCATCACACGCACATATTCGGCGTTCCCATTAAATACGCCCAGCGCGTCCTGGTCATCCGGGTTGAAATTATGACGACGCGCGAGCAGCTTTCTTATTTCTGCGGTTATTTGCTGGCTTCTTTCCAAAGTGGCGGTGCCTGTGCTCACCCAGATCGTATTCACACTTTTCTTTCCACCGTTCCAGGAACGCTGCGCTGTGGTAAGCGGAATATAAATACGGTTATTATCGCCATTACCCTTGTCGGTGAAAACGCCAACCACCAGGTATTTGGAATTATCAACGTCGATATATTTTCCTAAAGCGTCCTCTTTTTTGAATAAAGTCTCTTCCACAGGACGGCCAATGGTGCAAACTTTGAGGTTGTTCTTAATGTCGTTATCGTTGATGAATCTGCCTTTTACCAATTTTGCTTTTTCCAGGTCACGATGATCAGGCATTACAGGACGAACAGTGAAGCCTGCATGTTCCTTTTTATATCCAAGCGTTCTGCTTCCCCATCCCCTGAACACCGCGGTACCATGATCAATATCCGGAATGCTGTTACGAATGAGATAATAATCTTCATTGGTCAATTGTATCTCGCGGTTGGGCTTTAATCCGTTCCATGACAGGCTGGTGTGGCCCGCGTCTATCCAGATACTGTTTACCGCGTCGTTTCCGAACTGACTTTGTGCACCGTTACGCAATCCGTTCCCGGCTCCGGATAGAATAACGAGAATAAAAATTCCCCAAGCTACGCTGAACGCGGTGAGAAAGGTGCGTATCTTGTTCTTACGCATCGTTTCAAAGATCTCCTGCCAGCTATCGCGTTCAAAAAGTATCACGTTATTCGTTATGGGTTATTGGTTGTGCGGTAGTTTCGTTTTCTTTGACAATAAGACCATCGTGCAGGCGAATGATGCGATCGGTCATTTTACTGATGTCGTCCTCGTGGGTTACGATCACAACCGTGATGCCCTGTTTATTAATGTCTTTGAAGAGATTAACTACTTCCAGCGAAGTGGTAGAATCAAGCGCTCCCGTGGGCTCGTCGGCAAAGATCACTTTTGGTTTGGCTATTAAAGCGCGGGCAATGGCTACCCTTTGTTTTTGACCACCGCTCAATTCGCTGGGTAAATGATGCGCCCAGTCGAGCAAACCCACTTTATCCAGGTATTCGTGCGCGAGCTTGTTCCTTTCTTTGCGGGAAACCTTTTGATAGTAAAGCGGCAAAGCCACATTTTCGGCGGCATTCTTGAATGAGAGCAGGTTGAAAGATTGAAAAACGAAACCCAAAAATTTATTGCGCAACTGAGCAGCCTGGGTCTGCGACAGGTTCTTCATTAGCAAACCGTTCAGGTGGTATTCGCCTTTATCGTAGTTATCAAGTAAACCTAGTACGTTGAGCAAAGTGGATTTCCCGGAGCCCGAAGAACCCATGATGGAAACAAATTCGCCCGGTTTGATGTGCAGATCGATGCCCTTCAAAACCTTGAATTCATTGTTACCGATGTGGTAGGATTTCTCTATTTTGTTAAGGCGTATCAAAAGCTGGGATAAGGCTTGTAAAATTACGGGAAATATACCGTACAACGAATTTTTACCAATGGAAATGCCATCTAATAAAGGGTTTCTTGTGAATTTTTAACCCTTTTGGGGTGAGGAATAAAATTGCAGTACCTTTGAAGGGCATGACAATCTGGAAAACCCTTGTTTTTTTACTCCTTGTTACCTTCTTTTGTTTTGGTCAGAACGAGATCGAAAAGATCAAAGATTTTGGAAGCAACCCCGGCGACCTGGAAATGTACCTGCATCGGCCAAAGACTGAGGTCGACACGATTAAACACAAAGTTTTTCGTCCCTTAGTAGTTGTTTTGCATGGCTGCAACCAAAGCGTAAAGAGCATCGTTCGTGAAACAGGGTGGAACAAACTGGCCGACCGTTTTGATTTCTACGTGATCTATCCCGGGCAAAACCGATTCAATAATCCTTCAGATTGTTTTAACTGGTTCAACGAAAAAGATATTAAAAGGAACAGCGGCGAAAGCGGCTCTATCAAACAGATGATAGACCACATGCGTAAAAACTATGGAATAGACAGCAGCCGGATCTTTGTTTACGGTGCTTCGGCGGGTGGAGCCATGACCAGCGTTTTGCTGGCCACATACCCTGGAATTTTCAATGCCGGCGCTGTTCTTGCAGGCTGCCCTTATAAAATGGCCGTGGGGGCCGGCGAAGGGCTTTCGGCTATGTTACATTCGAAAAAAAGAAGCGCGAAAGAATGGAGCGACCTCGTTCGTAACGATAACCCGAACTACAAAGGCAATTACCCGCGACTTATTGTTTGTCATGGTAAAAAGGACAAGATCGTTAACCCGAAGAATTCCTATGAATTTATAAAACAATGGTCGGGACTTGTAGGAACGGATACGATACCCACCCAAACAGTAAGAGCTTTTGCCGATAGACCTGACATAGAAAAGAAGATCTACAGTTCTGCAGACGGAGAGGAAAAAATATTCTTTTACGAGATAGAGAACCTGGGCCACGTTTTGATCGTTGACCCGGGAGACGGACCTTTACAAGGGGGGCAAACCGGTTTGTTCTCTAAGGACAAGGATTTTTTCAGTACCTATTGGATAGCGAAGGATTTTGGGTTGATCCCCTAGATCTTTCCTACCACCACCAGGTAAACAAAAACAAAAGGTGTAGCAAAAAGAATACTATCGAAGCGATCGAGCGCGCCTCCGTGGCCCGGCATGATGTTACCGCTGTCCTTTACACCGGCAACACGCTTCAGCATACTTTCCACGAGATCGCCAAGCGTACCGAACACGGCCACAAGCACAGAGATCGCTATCCAATGTTTCAATTCCAATTGCGGAAATATTTTCACCATCAAAAAAGAGAGCCCCACACAAAGCAATACGCCACCCATGGTTCCCTCCCAGGTTTTACCCGGCGAGATCCTTTCGTACAATTTATGTTTGCCTAAAAAGCTACCTACCAAATAAGCACCGGTATCGTTGATCCAAATGAAGAAGATCATTCCCAGCACGATATGAGGAAAATAAGTATTCTCGCTGACAGTCATCCCGCGTGAGGGGTATGTCATCAGTATCAGCAAAAGACAAGGTATAGTAACGTACAAAAACCCGGTGATGAACCCGGGAACATTATAAACGCCGCTATTCTTACTGAATAATTCCACAAGCAGGTAAAGTGGCCCGGCCAGAACGAACAGCAGGAACAAAGAGCTGTGATAATTGTCGTACCCGCGTTCGTACAAAAGTGCACTACCGTAAATACTGCCTACATGCAAAACATAGCCCAGTGCCGCGTAAGGACGACGATCGAGACTTTTCTGCATACGATACAATTCAAATAAGCCAACAAGACCCACGATACCGAAGAACAAAACAAAACTTAATTGATCGTACCAAATGCAGCCCAGCAATAAAACAACAAAAACCGCTGCGGAGGCGGTTCTTGTTAAAAATGATTTACTGTTGAATGGCACAGTGTTCCTTTATTGAGTTATTACACGCGTCTCGACTACACTCGACGTGACAGAAATATTTTTTTACGCTTCGGTTGGTTTGATATTATCGATACTGATATTCGGCTCTTCCTTATCATAAGGGCGTTTGCCAAAAATAGTCTCCAGGTCGTCGCGGAAAATAACTTCTTTCTCCAGCAGTTTCTCGGCCAATATGGTAAGTTTATCTTTATGAATAGTAAGAAGTTCTTTTGCACGCACGTAAGCAATATCCGTCATCTTTTTTACTTCCTCGTCAATAGTTTTGGCCGTGTTCTCACTGTATGGTTTATTGAACATATCCTGCTGCCCGCTGCTATCGTAATAACTTACGTTACCGATCTTATCGTTCAATCCATAATACACGATAGAAGCATAGGCCTGTTTGGTCACTTTTTCCAGGTCGCTCAGGGCGCCTGTGCTTACTTTTCCGAACATGATTTCTTCGGCGGCGCGGCCACCCAACGCGGCGCACATCTCGTCGAAGATCTGTTCAGCAGTGTTCAATTGTCTTTCTTCGGGCAAATACCAGGCGGCTCCTAACGAACGCCCGCGAGGCACAATGGTAACTTTTACCAGCGGAGAAGCGTATTCCAACATCCAGCTCACAGTAGCGTGTCCCGCTTCGTGGAACGCGATGGTACGCTTTTCGTGCGGCGTAATAATTTTATTTTTCTTTTCTAAACCGCCAATGATACGATCCACCGCGTCTAAGAAATCCTGTTTTTCAACCGATTTCTTATTGTTACGCGCGGCTATCAAGGCTGCCTCGTTACAAATGTTAGCGATATCGGCTCCACTGAAACCGGGTGTTTGTTTTGCCAGGAACTCAACGTCAACTTCATTATGAAGTTTCAGCGGTTTCAAATGCACTTTGAAAATTTCTTTGCGTTCGATGAGATCCGGAAGGTCCACGAAGATCTGCCTGTCGAAACGCCCGGCGCGCATCAGGGCTTTATCTAAAATATCGGCGCGGTTAGTAGCCGCTAAGATGATCACACCGCTGTTGGTTCCAAAACCATCCATTTCGGTGAGAAGCTGGTTGAGGGTATTCTCACGCTCGTCGTTCGCGCCAAAGCTGGCGTTCTTTCCGCGGGCGCGACCAATAGCGTCGATCTCGTCAATGAAAATGATACAAGGCGCTTTTTCTTTTGCCTGGCGGAAGAGGTCACGTACGCGTGAAGCACCTACGCCCACGAACATCTCCACGAAATCAGAACCAGAAAGCGAGAAGAAAGGAACTTTCGCCTCACCCGCTACAGCTTTCGCTAATAAAGTCTTACCGGTACCGGGAGGGCCAACAAGCAAAGCTCCTTTAGGAATTTTCGCCCCTAGGTCGGTATATTTTTTTGGTTGCTTTAAGAAGTCAACAATTTCTTTGATCTCAATTTTCGCACCTTCCAAACCTGCAACGTCATTGAAGGTTACGTTCACGTTCGTGTCTTTATCAAACAGAACCGCTTTACTCCTTCCGATATTGAAAATTTGTCCGCCGCCGGCGCCGCCGCCGCCCATCCTGCGCATGATGATCATCCAGATCACGACCATGAACAATAAGCCCCAGATCCAGCTCAGGTATTCGCTCCAATCGGTGCGGTCTTCACGCACCGGCCTGATCCTTTTATTATCGGGGATGTTGGCTTTGGTCTGTTCTTCATCGATCTTGGTAAGAAAATAATTGACATCTGTTATCGGAAATACGTAATGCGGACCGTGGTAGGTCTTAATGGCGTTCTCGTCGAAGTCGGCTTTGTTGTTGTGATGATACCTGAATTGCCTCAGGCTATCCTTGTTGATGGTGACCTCAGCCACTTTTCCGTTCACGATCACAATGCCCGTAACATCTCCCTTAGAGAGCATGGAATAGAACTCGTTCTCGGTGGTTTTACGGGCGTGCCCGCTCAGGCCCATGTTATCGTAATAGGTGATGAGTATCAACACCACAATGATGATCGCGTAGATCCAATAGAAATTGAATCCACCGCCGCCGCCGCCCTTGGGAGCAGGATTGTTCCCGCCTTTGCGGAACTTCTCGCGCATCTTGTCGAACTGGTCTTTCAGTTCGTCATTGCGTTGCTGCTCGGAAGGATCGTTCTTCTGAGTATTTTGTTCGTTCTTATTTTCAGTATTCTCGCTCATGGTTTAATTGATCTTTTGCACCTCTGCATCGGCCCACAACCCTTCCAGGTTATAGAACTCGCGTATCGGGCGCTGAAAAACGTGTACAACAATATTGACATAATCCAACAGGATCCACTCGGCGTTCTGCCATCCTTCGGTGTGGTAGGGGCGCTCGCTGAGCTTCTTCTTCACTTCTTCTTCTACCGAACCGGCAATAGACTCAACATGCGTTTTAGAATCGGCGTCGGCTATCACAAAATAATCAAAGGAACGGCTGCCGATCGAGTTAAGGTCGAGCACCGTGATGTTATGCGCCTTTCTTTCTTCCAATCCTTCGATGATGGCGGCAAGCAAAGGGGGATGTGGGCTTGATGCTTTTGGCGGTGCCGGTTTTTTAGCGATCGGTTTTTTGCCGACCGGCTTTTTTGAAACGGACTTTTTTGAAACAGCTTTCTTGCCTGCTGATGAGGAGGGCTTGGCCAAAACCTTCTTATCAGCCGATGTGGAAGGTTTGGTGGCGGCTTTCCTGCCGGCAACTTTATTCGTCTTTTTTGCAGCTCCTGCTTTCTTCTTAACTGAACTTGTTCTTTTAGGAGTGGCTTTCTTCGCAGCCTTTTTTTTCGCGGCCTTTTTAGCGGTTTTGCTCATAAGTGGGTAAAGTACCTGCCTTTAGCAGGGCTGAATTTACGGGTGTTTTATTAATCAGGTAAAGATAGGTATTTTTACGGTGTTGAATACCTTGTTTATAGGCAGACATGTAATAGATGTAGATGAAATACCTTCTACCAATAGCTATGCCATGGACCTTTTGAAGCAGGAGACACTGACAGAAGGTACTCTGATAAAGACCGAAAGCCAGACCGCGGGGCGCGGACAATACGGAAATACCTGGCAGTCGGAAAAAGGCAGGAACCTTACATTTTCATTGGTGATACACCCTACATTTTTAGCCCCAACCCGCCAGTTTTACCTCAGCAAGATCACCTCGCTGGCGGTTTTGGGTATGCTGACAGAATTTGTACCGGCAAGCCAGTATGACATAGCGATTAAATGGCCCAACGATATCCTGGTGCATGGTGAGAAGATAGCCGGGATACTTATAGAAAATATGCTGGGCACAAGAGGCACTATCCAAAGCTCGGTTATTGGCGTGGGAATTAATGTAAACCAATTGAACTTTGCAAATACAGCACGAAAGGCCTTATCGCTTGCAGGTTTATTGGGTAAGGAACAGGATAGGCGAGTGATCCTGGAGCGCTTTTGTAACCATTTTGAGGCGCTTTACCTTAACCTGAAACAAGGACGTTTGGAGATGATCAGCAAACAATATCTTTTGAACCTGTATCAATATCAAGTGCCTGCAAATTACAGATCGGGCGGTGAAAGTTTGAGGGGAAGCATTACCGGCATCCAAGAAAACGGTCTCCTTTTGCTTGAGACCGAAAAGTGCCTGCGCACCTTCAATTTTAAAGAAATAGAATTTTTATAAAATGAAAATCCCCTGAAGTACAAGCTCGTATCGCTTGACCTCAGGGGGTTAAAAATTTATCGGATCGGGATTATTGACCTCCGCCGCGCTGCATTTGCATCATTTCGCTATAGCTCTTCTCGGTATAACCTTCTGTGTTGGCTATGAATTTTGAGTCGGGCATTGGAGAGGTAGATACGTTGGTGGCGCTCATTTGCATTTTGAACTGTCCCTGGTTCATAGAGAACTCAAGCGGTGCGCCTTTTAAACCTTTGAACTGTCCGCTGCTGCGGCCACCGGCTCCGCTGCTACCCTGTATCTTGTCGGTATACCACACATCCACTTTTTGGGTTTCGCCTTTTTCGCTTTTAGCTTCTACAATCGCTTTTTTACACTCGTAACCTGCAATGGTCTTTTTCTCTTCGGTATAAGTGATCTTAGGATCGGGATTCTTTTTGCTGTCCTTCTCCATTTCGGCCTTGCTCATTTTGTAGAAATATTTCTGCCCCATGGCATCCACTAAAGTTGTAGAGGCCGTCTCATCGCTGATGATGGTATTGCTGCTGAAAGCGCTGGTGAACTCGGTGCGCGATTTTTTGTCTTTAAAGAAAACCTTCAGTTCACTGCCTTTCATCATACCGGCAGCCTCCGGGGGAAGACCCTCAAAATTTACGCTGTAAGTAATAGAGCCCTCTTTTACCTGGGCCTGTGAAGCCAGCATGCCGGCAACCGCTATCAAGCTTAAAATAAGTTTTTTCATTTTTCTTGTGTTGTTTGGTTAGTTAATCGGCATTGAAATTACAATTAATGTGCCAAAAGCGGGCAATTTTTTTTGAAAGGCTGTAAACCAGTGATTAAGGGCAGATTATTGGATGGATTTGAAGAACTCATCCATTTCGGCCTTTGTAATAACCTTGTAATAGGCAGGCAGTTCAAAGGTCTCATCGGGTATCTCTTCCTTTTTTACGCCTATGGCCGTAAAGGTCATTTCAAGGCCGAATTTCTTGAGTCGGTATTCCATCAACATGCCGTTTATCTTGCTGTATGGATTCGCGAAATTGGGGGCTTTCACATTCAGCTCCTCGGTATAGTATACATCAAATTTTACAGTAGGATCTTCAACCAGGGTAGCGATCACTTTTTTGCATTTGTAGCCCGCGATCTCTTTGGTCTCTTTGGTCTCGGTGAAGTCCAGTTTATACGCATCGTTCTCTGCCTGAATGCCCTTTTCATCGTCAATGCAGGCCTGTTTGATCTCGAATACTTTTACGAGCTGGATCAATTGTTTTTTTACGGGATCGGCAATGAACGTGGTGGTAAAAACTCCCATGGTGCTCATCTCGGCCGCAAACATGTTGTCCTTAAAATGTACCGTCATTTTACCCGGCGCCAGGCTGGCCATGGCATGATCCTCATCCACTACTTTCGCATCATACTCAATAGTACCCTCATTGATGTATTTAGGATTCGTGTAATTACAAGACCCTGTAATTAACCCGATTAATGCACTTATGACAAGTATTTTCTTCACAACGGAAATAGCGAAGGCGCAAGATACTATTTTTTACGAAATGTGTGCATAAATTGCATCTAATAACCCAGGATCTTGAGCATACTTTTAAAGCTTTGCTCTTTGGCAAAAAGACGGGTGCTCAGTTCACCGTTGGCATCGCGGTCTATCAGTATGTGTTTTGGAGCCGGTATCAAACAATGCTGCGTTCCGCCGTAACCGGCCAACGATTCCTGGTAGGCGCCGGTATGAAAGAAACCAATGTACAAAGGCTGTTTATCCTCTTTACCAATTTTGGGAAGGAACACCTGGTTGGTATGTGCCTCACTATTATAATAGTCCATGCTGTCGCAGGTAAGCCCGCCAAGGTTCACAGGTTTGTACGGTTTATCCCAATGATTTACCGCCAGTAAAATAAAGCGCTGGTTAATGCCCCAGGTGTCGGGCAGCGTGGTAATGAAAGAGCTGTCGATCATGTACCAGGTCTCGCGGTCGTTCTGTTTTTTCTGGTCGATCACCGAATACAGAGTGGCACCGCTCTCTCCAACGGTGAACGAGCCGAATTCGGTGTAGATGTGTGGCTCAATGATCTGGTGCTCGGTACAAAAACTCTTGATCTGCTCCACGATCTCCTCGATCATGTACTCGTAATCATAATCAAATCCCAGCGAAGTGCGAATGGGCATTCCTCCACCGATGTTCAGCGAATCGAGGGTTGGGCAAACCTTTTTAAGCTCCAGGTAGATCTTCAAACACTTATTGAGTTCGGTCCAGTAATAAATGGTATCCTTTATCCCGGTATTGATGAAGAAGTGAAGCAATTTGAGCTCGAACTTGGGATTGCTCTTGATCTTCTCATGGTAAAAATCAATGATGTCGGTATGCCGAATGCCCAGGCGCGAGGTATAGAACGCAAAGGAAGGCTCTTCCTCAGTAGCAATACGTATCCCCAACTTCGTTTTAGGCGCCTTGATGTGCTTGATATAATAATCGATCTCCAGCTTATGATCCAGCACCGGCATTACGTTAAAACCTTCATTTGCAAGCTCTACGATATTCTGCTGGTAGAGAGGCCGCTTATACCCGTTACAGATTATATGCGTATCTTTGGACAAACCTTTTTTCTTGAATTGTTCTTTGATGATCGGTATATCAAAAGCCGAGGAGGTCTCTAAATGGCAGTCGTTCTTTAGCACCTCGTCTAGCACAAAAGAGAAGTGCGAACTTTTGGTACAGTAACAGTAGTAATATTTACTCTTGTAATCGGTCTTAGCCATCGCTACATGGAAGAGTCGCTTGGCCTTCTGTATCTGCTGACCTATCTTGGGTAAATAGGTTATTTTGAGCGGGGTGCCGTACTGTTTAATGATGTCCATAAGAGGAATATCATTGAAATACAGCTCGTTATCTGTTACGTGAAAACTTTCCTGGGGAAAGTTGAAGGTTTGGTTAATGAGGTTCGAGTAGTTTGTTTCCATGGTTTTTGTGCCATCCGGGCGACTTACTTGACCCGTGGGAGAGCAAATGTAAGTGAATTAGGTTAAATAAGATTTAAATATTCGATATTTATGATCAAGCCAATTAAAGTTATAGAAGTTAAGTCAGAGATAGGGGCAGGTACCCGTGGAGCCAGCCTGGGTGTTGATGCTATAAAGATAGCCGCGCTCGATTTCGGTAGTAATTACTTTAAGAAGTATAAAAGCGTGGAGATAAAGACAGAGAACCATTTGCTGCTTGAGCCTGTAGTACATGATTACGCCAAGCGTATCAAAGGTGTTCATGATCTTAACGAACGTATTGCCAACGAAATAAAGAAAGCCCTGACCAAAGAAGGAGCATTTCCTATTGTTTTGGCCGGAGATCACAGTTCGGCCATTGGCAGCGTATCCGGCATTAAACTGGCCTACCCCGATAAGAAGGTTGGGGTAATATGGATCGATGCACATGCCGACCTCCATTCGCCTTACACTACTCCATCCGGCAACATGCACGGCATGCCGCTTGCGTGTTTATTGGGGGAAGATAACCCGGACAGGGCGCAGAACAAACCCGATGATGAAACAGTTGAATACTGGGAAAAGCTAAAAGGTCTTGGCGGTATTATGCCTAAGATAAGCTACAACGACCTCGTTTATATTGCCCTGCGCGACTTTGAACCGCAGGAGGATTACCTTATAAAAAAGAATAAAGTACGCATTTTCAACCTGCAGGAAATTCGTAAGAAAGCGGTTGAGCGTATTGCCATTGAGGCGCTTAATTATTTAGATCATTGCGATTACGTGTATGTGAGCTTTGATGTGGACAGCATGGATAGCCGCATCAGCAGCGGAACCGGAACCCCCGCGCCCAACGGAATTACGGAGAAGGAAGCAGGAAATCTTATTTACTACATCATGCGCAGCAAAAAAATTGCCTGCTTTGAGATGGTGGAGATCAATCCAACCCTGGATAAGGAGAACCTGATGGCCGAGAACGCTTTTGAGATCCTGCAGAAGGCGACGAACCAGTTGAGCCACGATTTTTAGGAAGGGCGGCACGCAAAGGCGCAGAGACGCAAAGATTTTTTCTTTATTTTTTGTAAATTAGAGTGTGGATTTTAAACGAATACTCTTTTTGATTATTTCTCTCTGTTCTTCTTCCTGTTTTTGTCAGGCTCCCAAATATTTAATTGTAAAAGGAAAAGTTACTGACTTACAAGACTCCTCCCCTATTTTCAATGTTAACGTTGTCTTAAAAGATGACAAAGGAAGATCTCTCACTTATAATACTGACTCGTCCGGAACTTACTTTTTTAAAATAAAAAATAACTTTTTTTATAAAGCGGAGATCTCAACTTTTGTGGCCCACGATACTTACTCCAAGAAACAGGGAAAAGGTGACTTAAACTCTTCTGACGAGCCGAAACTGTAAGAACAATATTGATCTGCAAAGGCATTCATCCTGCGCGAATAGTGACCAAAGGTTATGGTTCCTCCAAACAAAGGACTCTTCAAACACAAATTAAGAAAGAGAAAAACAAAGAAAAAAAGAGACTTTACATGAAGGCTACCGTAGGGTGACCATAAAGATTCTCAGTTGGGATTTCAAAGAATAACCGCTTTGCCCGTGTCACAAATTATCTTATTTTTACCTTACAAATCAACCCCATGAAAAAACTTTTACTCCCTATCCTTCTTTTCATTTTAGCGCAAAATACTTTCGCGCAATTCTGTTTTACCAGCTCTGCCCTCCAACCCATTGGCACTCCCAAAGGTATCGCAAGCGCCGATTTTAACAGTGATGGAAAGCCAGACATCGCGGTGGCAGATCAAAATATAAATCGCATATTCGTTCTGCTAGGGAACGGCACCGGGGGTATAGCCAGCAGCGGCACTGTTTCCATTGGCTCAAACCCGCATTCGATCGCCATTGCCGATTTTAACGGAGATTCAAAAAAAGATATCGCCTTTACAAATTATAGCGCCAATAACGTTTCCATCCTGTTGGGGGATGGTTTAGGAGGTTTTAGCGGGCCCAGCAATTTTTCGGTTTCCATAAGTCCTACCGGTATTACCTCAGAAGATTTTAATGGAGACGCTAAGGCCGATCTTGCCGTAGCAGATTATATGAGCAATGAGGTTTCTATTTTAATAGGCGACGGAACGGGAAATTTTGCCACGGCGGTAAATTACACAGTTGGTAATGGCCCTACCGCCGTCATCAGCAAAGATTGGGATGCCGATGGATCCAAAGACCTTGCGGTTGCCTGTTACAATTCAAATTTTGTTACCCTGCTAATGGGAGACGGTGTAGGAGGATTTACACCCACTACCAATTACAGTTCGGGCGTTAACCCTCAGGGGCTAACCACCGCCGATCTGAATATGGACGGAAAATCAGATCTCATAGTGGCCAACGCCGGATCAAATGATGTTACCGTACGATTAAATACCGGCGGCGGCGCATTTGCAAGCCCGGTTTATTTTAATGCAGGCACTTCTCCCAGCGCTGTTACCACGGCCGATTTTAATAGTGATGGAAAAATAGATGTTGCTGTTTGTAATTCCGGTTCCAATGATATATCTGTACTTCCGGGAGATGGTTTTGGGGCATTACTTACTCCTTCTAGTTTTCCTACCGGGTCTGGAGCTTTTTCTATTCTCACGACTGACATCAACAACGATACACAGCTCGACCTGGCCACTTCCAATTCAAGTACAGGCGACGTAAGTGTACTATTGTACTCGCCACTTACCGCAAGCGCCGGTGCCGATCAATTCATTTGTCAGAATACCAGCGGTATTATTATTAATGGAAATTCGTCTACAGGCAGCTGTGTATGGTCAACGAATGGGGCAGGTTTCTTTACACCGTCTACTACTACACTTACTCCCACTTATAACACGGGAGCCGGCGAGCAGGGACAAATATGGATGGCAATTACAACAACGAACAATGGAGGATGCACACCTGCCAGCGACACTATGATGCTTACCATATATCCTTTACCAACCATTGTGGCCACGGCAGCCTCACCTTCTATTTGTGTGGGAAGTTCAACTGTATTCAGCGGAACAGGTGGAGTAAATTATACATGGACCCCATCGACCGCACTTAGTTGTACAAACTGCGCCGGCCCCGCAGCCAATCCCACAGTCACCACTTCCTATACGGTGGGTGCGCAGGATGTGAACGGCTGTATCAATACTGCTACACTTACGCTGTACGTAAATTCAGATACGCTGTCGGGAATGGTTACCGATACAAATAGTAACCCCGTAACCTCGGGCAAGGTATATATCTTCCAAAGAAATTATGTGAACCCCGGCCTGCTCGATACCATGGGTTTTACGAATATTACACTGGGTAATTATTCCTTTCCCTGTTTAGATACCGGCAATTACATCATCAAAGCCATCGCGGATACAACCATGTATCCAACCTCTGTAGGGACGTACTATAGCAGTATACCCAAAGCCTATCAGTGGGATTCGGCTACCGTTGTTGTTCTAAACAATGTGGCGATAAATTATAGTGGAAAGAACATACAGATCATTCAAATACCGCCGGCATCGGGGCCCGGCATGATCACCGGACAAATTAACGAGGGCGCTGGGTTCGGGCAACGTTATGGCGGTGGTTCCCAGATTTTGGGCGCGCCCCTGAAAGGCGTTGACGTGAAACTCGGAAAAAATCCCGGCGGCACCGCAGCGGCCAGAACCACAACTGACGCGAACGGAAATTTTAGTTTCAGTAATTTACCGCTTGGTAGTTACAGGATATTTGTGGATGTACCGAACTACCCGATGGACAGCGTACTGGTAGTGAACCTGACCGGAGGTAATCCTGTTTCCTACGCCAACGATTATTTTATTGATTCGGTAAAGGTTTGGGTGGACAGCATGCATACGGTTTCTGCCGGAAATTCTTCTTTTGTCAGTAACCTTATCGTTTATCCGAACCCGAGCACCGGCAAATTTTATGTAGACGTTCCTGCCGGCGAGAAAATATCGCTGCAGATCTTTGACCTGGAGGGAAGATTGATGATGGATCAATCAGCTGTAGGAAAAACCGCGATCGACGCCGGAATTTTGGCAGAAGGCTTTTATAGTTTAAGCATACGAAGCGCCACAGGGATCATAACAAGGAAACTGGTGATTGTCAGGTAAGTGTATAAGGGTTCGCAACCTTTAAAAAGCCGAATTTTTGCTATTTTTGCACCTCTATGGCAAAATTCTATCCTTTAAAAGTAAATGACGTGAGGCGCGAAACCCACGACGCAGTGTCTGTAGCATTTGAGGTGCCGGCCACGCTTTGGCCCGAGTACCAATATAAACAGGGGCAATACCTTACACTGAAACTGAAGGTCAACAACGAAGAGATCCGTCGCTCCTACTCGATCTGCACCAGTCCTTTTGCCGAAAAAGAATTACGCATTGCCATTAAGGAAGTGAAAGACGGGAAAGGCTCGACTTTCGCTAATAGGCATTTAAAAGTGGGAGATACCATTGAGGTGATGACGCCTATGGGTAATTTTCACTCGCCACTTTCCGGTTCTGCCCAAAAACACTATGTGCTGTTTGCCGGCGGAAGCGGCATCACGCCCATGATGAGCATTCTAAAAAGCGTGCTTTATATTGAGAAACAAAGCAGCATTACTTTGATCTACGCCAACCGCGATGAGGAAAATACCATTTTTAAGGCGGAGATAGAAAAACTGGCATCAGCCCACGCGGATAAATTAAAAGTCGTTTTTGTTTACGATAATCCTAAACAAACGGTTGACGCGCTTTATAAAGGTGTTATGACGCCCGACAAAGCGAAAGCCATTGTAGAAAAGCACGTTGCTTTGAAGCCCAACAACGAGTATTTCATTTGTGGTCCCGGTCCGATGATGGAGAATGTGAAACAGGTTTTGGAAGGATTAAAAATTGACAAGGAAAAAATTCATATTGAGTATTTCACCGCGGTGCTTGAAACATTAGCGAAGGCGGAGCAAACCATTGTGGGTGCGGATGTTCTTTCTAAGGTAACTGTGGTGCAATATGGTGTTGAAACCACTTTCGATCTTCAAACCAGTGGTTCTACCATTTTAGATGCGGCCAGCGATGCCGGCGTGGATGCTCCTTTCAGCTGCAAAGGCGCGGTGTGCTGTACCTGCAGAGCGAAAGTGCTTGAAGGAAAAGTAAAAATGGATGCGAATTTTGCTTTGACAGATGCTGAGGTGGAACAGGGTTTTATTTTAACCTGCCAATCGCATCCGCTTACCGAGAAGGTTGTGGTTGATTACGACGCAATTTAATTTTCCCTGTCAGGTCGAGCGTAGTCGAGACCCTTGAACTAATCTTATTCTTCGTTCGAACATGAAGCTACGCGACACTATTCTCGAGGAACATTCTAAAAAACAATGCTTGAAGATCGTGGCCTGGGTAGGCGATGATAAAGCGCGCTTTGGTGAGTTAATGAAACTGATGCTTACCGACGAATACCGCGTGGCACAAAGAGCGGCTTATCCCATCGGCTATTGCGTTGAGAAATATCCCTCCCTGATAAAACCCTGGATCGGCAAGATGATCAAAAAGATGGAAGATCGAACCGCCCATGACGCGGTGAGGAGGAATGCCCTGCGCATTTTTGAAGAAGTGGACATACCAGAAAAATATTGCGGTATCCTGTTCGACAGGAGTGTGAAATTTTTACACGACCTCAGCGAGCCCATTGCCGTGAGAGCTTTTGCCATCAGCGTCATGAGCAACATCGCCCAAAAATATCCCGACCTGAAGAACGAAGTAAAGATAAACGCAGAATCGCTTTTGCATTGCGGGATCCCGGCTCTGGAAAGCAGGGGGAAGAGGAGTTTGAGGGAGATCAAAAAATAAAAAGATCCGATGCTGCCGACCTTTTTATTTATCTATTTCAAAATCTTTATAGAGCCTGTAATTCTTCCTTTCACCTCCGTGTTCAAAAGATAAATACCTTGAGAAAGATGATTTGTTTCCACATTAAAAATGTTCTTTCCTTTGTTCAACACTTTCTCCTCCAAACTTACTACTTGCCCCAACATATCGATCACTTTTATAGTAATAAGACCTTGTTCTTTTGAACTTAAAGTAAGCTGCGTAAAGTCAGAGACCGGGTTCGGCGCCACGCTTAAATTGCCTGCTTCAACATCCTGCTGGGCAATACCTACGGCAGAGAGCTCGATCGTGTTCAAAGTAGTGTTGGTAATAATGGCCGGGTTGAAATCAAAATAAATATAAGCCGTGTTGGTGTATTGCGTGCCGCCGGGCTGACCGGGCTTCGCTTTGATCTTGTAAGTAACCCAGCCCTGGCTGCCTTCGGGATCACTGGCACTATCCGGCAACATGATGTTGTTGAAATTAAATTTTATCAATCCATTGGCGAGATATTGTGGCTGTACATGATGGCTACTTCCTGTTACCTGGAAAGTGCTGAGGTCAAGGTCTACATCGATAGTATCTAAGACTGCGATATTGTAGGCCTCAGCATTTCCTGTGTTCTGAAAATGTATAGTGTATGTAAACTCCGAGTTTTGAGCCACAAACCCCTGCGCGCCAACACCTCTTGGATAAACCTCTTTGAAATTGGGGTCCCAGGAATTTTGTACCGGAAAACATTTTATGATCGTATTATTCGTGGGATCCGCATCACCGCTAACAGGCGTCACATCCATTGTAAAACAAACGCTGTCGCCAATCTGTAAGTTTGTACTGCAATCCAGAACAAATTCCCTGAAGTTTGCACTGCTGTACCACCAGCCGCCGTTCCAGGCCACCAGGTTGCTGAAATTCCAGCTTAACTGGTTTCCGTTAACAGTAACCGGCGAACCATATTTTACGCGCTTAAAGGTGGTATTGGGATCAAGCGTTAGCGTGGTTAGGCCGGATTGTCCTGTACAGGAATAATTCTGCGGAACTCCCCAAACAAAAGCGCTGTCGCCAGGCCTGAAGCGCCATCCAGTAAAATCCCCTGTAAGATCAAAACCGGGCGGACACGTGACTCCAATGTTCACTGTACCCGGAGCATTCACATTGGAAATACCAGCGCCGCCACACGCATAGGTATAACCGTAGGACGCAAGATTAGGCACAGATAATGTATAGTTATTAGCCGTAGGAACAGAAGTGTTGTAATACCCGCCGTTATTTGAACATCCATAATAATTATTGCCCGGCCCCATTATACTGACCCAAAGACCGGTTAGTACGCTATCGCCCATATCGTAGAGACAATTTGCGTTGAGATCGAGGTACACCAACCCATTTAAAGTGCCGCAGCTGTCCTGGGCATCTATGGCGTTATAATGATTTACGGTATCCGCAGGAGTTCCGGTGACATCGCGGACGTTGAATTGCACCGAGTAAAGACCCGGCAATGTAAACACATGAGGAAGATTCTGCACATACATATAGCCATTACCTGATGAGTAATAATACGGCTTTAGTACCATAGTGGTATCTGAACCGTCTCCCAAAAGGATCTGCGCAATAACCGACTGGTTAGGCGTATATCCTCGAATGTCGGCAGTAAAATAGTTATACACCGTGTCAGGCAAAATCGGGCAAGAGTTAGCCCATGTTTCAGTTACACTCGAGCCAACAATACTTATCCATTTTGGAGGAAGCACCATAGACGTTACGGTAAAATTTTGACAGGAAGTTACGTTGCAGGCCGCTGAAACAGATTGATAATTTACGCATACTGTATAAGTGCCAACCGCCGGAAAATCATGTACGATGGAAGGAGAGTTTGCATTTGAGGCATAGGTTGTATCATTCGGCGACCCATCGTTCCACTTCCATATGTAAATGGCATCCGTAGCGCTGTTGTATGGTTGATTCACATACATTGAGTATGGTGTGTTGGAATTGGTATAGAAATTAAAAGAACTGCTGCATTGGGCACTGCCATCCAGGCCGGTGAAAAGAAAGCAAACAGACAACACATATTTTAAAATTCGTACTTGTTTCATATAACTAAGATAAAAAAAGCCCTGCACATAGGCAAGGCTTTAAAGAATTTTATATACATCCGGGGTTTCGCTATTATTTAACGATCTTAACTGAGCCCAGTGCTTTTCCTCCGGTCTCCAGGTGAAGGAGGTAAATACCCTTAGCGAGGAAGCTTGTTTCTACATTAAAAATGTTCTTTCCCTTATTCAGGGCTTTCTCCTCCGAACTTACTAACTGCCCCAGCATATCGATCACTTTTATAGTGACGATCCCATGCTCTTTTGAACTTAAAGTAAGCTGCGTAAAGTCAGAAACCGGGTTCGGCGCCACGCTTAAATTGTTTGCTTCAATTTTTTGCTGCGCAATGCCTACCACCGAGAGTTCTATCGTGTTCAAAGTAGTATTGGTGATAATGGCCGGGTTGAAATCAAAATAAATATATGCGGTGTTCGTGTACTGCGTTCCGCCGGGCTGACCGGGTTTAGCTTTTATTTTATAAGTAACCCAACCCTGGCTGCCTTCGGGATCGCTGGCACTATCCGGCAGCATGATATTGTTGAACTGGAATTTGATCCCGTTATTCCCAACCAGGTGCGGTTCTACATAATGACTCGCAGCAATGATCTGGAAAGTACTCATGTCAAGATCGGTGTCCATCGTATCCAGTATGGCAATATTATAGGCCTGGGCATTTCCCGTATTCTGGAAATGGATGGTGTAAGTAAACTCTGTGTTCTGCGCCACAAAACCTTGTGCACCAACTCCGCGTGGGTAAACTTCTTTGAAGTTTGGGTCCCAGGAATTTTGAACCGGAAAACATTTGTTAAGCGTATTGTTAGAAGGATCAACATCTCCGCTTACCGGGGAAACATCGAGGGTATAACAAACACTGTCGCCTATTTGCAAATTAGTGCTGCAATTCAACTTTAAATACCTGTTGTACTGAGTATTCGTTCCACTCCATCCCCACCAGTTGTTCATGGATGTTAAATTTGTAAAACTCCAGCTTACCTGGTTACCGCTCACGCTAACTGGGTTTCCATAAACTTCAGACATAAAGGTTGTATTCGGGTCAAGTGTTAGAGTTACAGTGCCGGACTGAGGTATACATGAAAAATTATTTGCCCAGGCCATTACCCAGGCGCTATCCCCGGGCCTAAAACGCCAGCCCCACATGTAGCCGCTAAGATCAAATCCTGCAGGGCAAACTACACCGATATCCACGGAATTTGGAATTGCGATACCCGATAAACCCGCGCCGCCACAAGCATACGTATACCCATAATAGCTCAGGTAAGGAACAGATAAAGTATATGTATTCGCCAGAGGCACCGCCACGCTGTAATAACCTAAAGTATCTGCCCATGCCCAATGTGTTGCGCCGGTAGAACTCGTAATATTAAGCCATATGTTAGACAGGATAGAATCTCCGCTATCAAACTGGCAATTCCCGTTGACATCCACATAGACATAACCGTTCAAATTTCCGCAGGAATCCTGCAGGTCCAGCTCATTGTACTTGGTTACCGTATCTGCAGTAGTACCCGCATTATCACTTACTATGTATTGCACGGAATATAAACCTCCGCTTGTATAAGTGTGGGTAAAATACGCCGACACCTGCCCTGCGCCACCCGTGTAATTAGGGGACATTTTAAACAAAGTATCTATTCCATCCCCAAAAAATACTTTTGCATGTATAGAATCGGAAGGCGTGTATCCCATCACTACGGCCTGGATATAAAACCCGGCTGTAACTGGCATTGTTGGACAGAAACCAACCCAGGAAGAGTCGCCTGCGGACACGAAAGCAATTGATTTTGGAGGAAGTGTTGTTGTGGTTACGGTAAATCCCCAGCAGGTTGAAGTATTGCATGCCCCGATCACCGATTGATAATTCAGACAGATCGTATAGCTTCCTGTAGCGACATAGTCATGCGTGATCGTAGGATAATTGAAATTGGAATTGTAGGTGGTATCATTTGGTGAGCCATCGCCCCAGTTCCAGATATACAATCCGTCTGCGTGATTGTTATAATTCTGGTAAACACTGGCCGTAGCCGGAATGTTCGCGTCGGCCCACAGATTGAATGCCGAATTGCATTGCGCCTGCGTTTTTGATCCAGCCGTTATTACAAATAAGACAAGAAGTATGCTACAAAAAGTAACTTGTGATCTCATGGTATTTTATTTAAAGAAAAGAAAAAAGAGTCCCGCCGTCCCGAAATTTCGGGAAGCGGGACTTATAGATTATTTAACGACTTTAATCGTAACAGCTTTCATGCCATCGGTAAGCGACAGGAAGTAAACTCCCTTGCCTATATTGGCAGTATTTAATTTGAGTTGGTTCTCACCCTGTGTCACGCTCAATTTGTCTTTTAAAACTTCTTTACCCATTACGTCATATAGCGCGTAGGCCATCGATTTGCTTTCATTTGAGTTGAAAACAAGTTTCAATTCATCCGCAAAAGGATTGGGGAATGCTTTAAGCGAAGTAACAGCCTGGGTATTGTTCTGTATTCCCGTGATCGTATTCACTACATACACGCCCACCATCTGGCCCGAATTGCGGTATAAAGAATCGGTTTGGCAAAAGCTAGAAGAATCTCCGCAGGCAAAAGCTACGTTCACACAGATGGTATACCAGCCTGCGGCAGAATACGTATGCGACGGCGATAATCCTGTAGAAGATGTTCCATCCCCCCAGCTCCAGGTAGCGCTTACGGCCGAACTGAGACCGGTTGAAGCCAGAGTTACCACCCATGTGCTGGCCTGTGTAGTATCCTGGCTAAGGGAAAAATACGCGCTATCGCCACAGGAATTCGGGTTCGTGGCGGTATTAGTAATGGTTACCTGCCCGCTGTAATTGCAACCGTATTGCGGGTTCGTACCATCCTGTGCCGTAAAGCTAAAATAATACGTACCGTTGTATTGATAGGTGTAAGAAGGATTAAGCGCCGCACTGGATCCGCCATCACCAAAACTCCAGGAATACTGTGGATTAGTAAGCGTACCCGCCGCGCTTGCGCTGAAAGACACCAACCCGGTAGATCCTAAAGTATAAGTTACAGTAGCATTGCAGCTTGGAGGCGTGGTGCCGCTGCTAACATTGATGCTGTCCATCGTTTGGTGTCCGCACCCGCCTAAACTATCCGAAGCACTGAGCTGCACCGTATAGGGGCCGCTGAACTGGTAAGTATGCGACGGAGAAGTTTGTGTCGACGATGCCCCATCTCCGAAGGTCCAGGTATAAACAACCGTTGGCGCGGCATTTGAAGACGTATTCGTAAAATTGATCTGTCCACCACCCACATCCACCCAGGTAAAAGAAGCCTGCAAATTACAGGGAGTGCCATTGCTGACCGTCACGTATTGCGCGTATGAACACAATCCGTTTCCCAAAGAATCCAATATCTGCACGGTAACATAATAACTTCCGTTATACGCGTATGTATGCGATGGAGACGCGGAAGTTGAATTACTATTGTCGCCAAACGACCAGTTATAACTATAACTACTCAAACTTGTAGTACTTGTATTGGTGAAGTTCACGGTTCCGCCGCTGCCATACCCGTACGTGTAACCCGCCTGGCAGGTAAAATTGTTAGGCGCGTTGGTAATGGCCACACTGGCAGTATATGTATTATTGCACAGGACCGAACTATCCATAATGGTTAAGGAAACCACGTAAGTGCCGTTGAAGCTATAACCATGTGTGGGATTCGTGCTATTGTCTGTAACCTGGTCGCCAAAATCCCAGAAATAAGTGGTCATGAAACCCCCACTCGAAGAGGTGTTGGTGAAGTTAACGACACCGTTGCTACTTATCGTATAAGTAAAAGCTGCCGAACATTGAGCAAACGAGTAAGATCCTGTGGCCAACAGGATCGCAATTGCCAGTCTTTTAAATAGTGATGTGCTCATTTTTGTTTTTTAAAAGAAAGAGCAGGGATCGCTCCCTGCTCTTTGGTTATTATTTATTTTACAACTTTAATGGTACTTGCTTTTTTACCGTCGCCGCTGCCCACGGTCAGGAAGTAAACTCCCTTGCCGATCACATGGGTGTTCAATTTTATTTCGTTATTGCCCTTGTGTACGTTCACGTTCTCGCTCATTACCCGGTTACCCAGCATATCAAAGAGGATACAAGTTACGGAATTATTCTCAAACGAGGTAAAGTTCAGTGTGATGTCTTCGTTGAAAGGATTTGGATAGGCCTTCAGCGAGGTTGTGCCATGGGTATTTGTGTGAATTCCAGTCGTTCCGTTGATCACGTTCACGGTCACCATGGCGCCACTCATTTTATACAAACTGTCGGTTGCGCAGTAGGTGCTTGTATTGCCGCATGCGAAAGTTGCCGTTAAGCAGATGGTGTACCAGCCCGACTGTGCATAGGTATGCGAAGGAAACAGTCCGCTTGAAGTAGTGTTATCGCCCCAGCTCCAGGTAGCACTGGTTGGCCAATTGCCATTCATGGTATACAGGTAAGCGTTCCACACACCTGTTTGGCTACTGTCTGGGAACAGGAAGAAGAATGCGCTGTCGTTACAAACGGTGCCGCTAACCGTTACATTGGTGCATGTTGAATCGGCACACCCACCGTTGATAGAATCCATTGTGATCTCACACACACTGAAGGTGCCGTTGCTGTTGAAGACATAGGTAAAAGGATTTCCGCTACCTACCATCGAACCGTTCACGTACCAATAGTGCACAGCAGTTGAAGGGTTAACAGTTGTGGTATCGGTGAATATGAAAAGCCCGTTCCCGTTATTGGTTGACGTGAAGCCTGAATACATGTTGCAGGCAGAAGCGTTGGTAATGGTTATCGTAGTTTGGTAGTAGCCGCCGCAGTACCCGCCCACTGTATCGGCCCACAGATAAACAGTATAGGTGCCATTATACAGGTAAGTGTTAGAAGGTGATGCCTGCGTGGAGGTGCCTCCGTCTCCAAATCCCCAGTAATAACTTATGTTACCAAGCGAAGTGTTGGTAAAACTTACCTGGCCATTGGTGCCTATCGTATACGTAAAACTTACCTGGCAGGCCTGGCCTCCGGTGATGACGATCGAATCCTGAACAGTACTCTGACAGTTAGCCAGCGAATCGTAGATCATCATGTACACATAGTAAGTTCCGTTGTAGGCAAAATTAAATGTAGGTGAAGCCACGCTTGATTGTCCCCAGCCGCCCGGGCCCGACCAGCTCCAGTAATAGGCGGTGTTGGTTGTGGTATTGGCCGACGTGTTGGTTAATGTTACCTGAGAACCGGAAACGGTATAGGTAAAGCTTGCCTGGCAAACTACCTGCGCACGACCGGTAAAGCTGAACGCGAGAAGCAGGGCAAGCGCGCTGATCATTTTAGTAAGGGTTGTTTTCATTTTTTTGGTGTTTTAATTTGTTGAGACAAAGTTGCTGCAGAATCGGGGAAAGCTGAAACCGTTTTTGCTTATTTCTTACTCATTCAAATTGATAAATACTACATAATAAATTAATAAACAGGTAATTAAAATATTTAAACCTTACGTAATTAGGAGCTTATTTTTGAAGCTTTTCATGCAGCCAATCACCGTAATTGAGGATCCCGGCCTCTTCGGGCTCACCCGAACTGAAATTTTTGATAGCCTGCTGCACCTTTTTATCGCTCTTCACCGAAGCCGTATTGATCAGCAAAAGTATGATCTCGATGAGCTTCTTCTCGCGCGCGAACTCTTCGGAAGAAAGACTTTGTTTGAACTCCTTGCGCAATTGTTTCACACGTTGTTCTATGTAATCTGTATCGGTCAGTTCATAGCGCACGATCAGTTCGGTGATCGAGATCTTGAAACGGAAAGCCTCATCCAGCGTTTTGTAACTGTCGAGCATATACAAACGCACAATACTTTTCAGCGATGACTTGAAATCACGCATACCAAAGTACGAGACCGCCAGGTTCAAATACACAAAACCTATATACACCGGGTGATTCATAATGGCTTTTTGGTCCTTCGCCTCGTTCAATATCTCAATGGCCTTCTCCACGTTGTTCTTCGCGTAATTGTTCACCAAAATATTGTAATAAAAGAACAGGTATTTGTCATGCAGCATTTCCCCGAATTCCTTCATGGCCACCTGCAGATCTCCGGCATACTTCAGTGAATCCTCTATTTTATTGTTCTTGAACAGGGCATTGCAGATATACGTAAGCATCTGCAGTTTGGTATCGTGATTGGTCTTCGTAAACAGCTTCTCCCTCTCAAATTCATTATAGGTCTTCAATAAATATTTCTCCAGCGCCTTATAATTGTGCTGTTGCAATAAGATACGACTCACCGCGTCGTAGATCTTAAAACGCAGTAGCGGACTATTCTTCACCTCGGCGTTATTGGCATATGTATTTACGGTCTTGCTTAAAAGCTCATTGATGCGCTCATTTCCTTTTCCGAAATTCTGCCCTACCTTCACCTGGTAGATCACCACAGCCAACACATCGTCGATCTCCTGCAAACGGTTCAGTTTTTGCCGGTTCTCTTTTCTTTTTTGTATATACTCTTCGGGGTTGATATCCAAAACCTCGTGCGACAACTTGATGTATTCGTTATACAGCATATCCAGCAAATGAAAAGCTTCAATGGTCACCGCTTTTTTTTCGGCCTTTCCCATATAATAAAGAGCGAGGTCCCATTTATTCTTAGAGATGAATAGTTTGGCCAGCAGGTAATTGTTGAGGATGGTATTGATCTCGGAAGCGTTAAAGTGCAACAAAGAAAGGCTCATACCTATATCCTCTGCCAAACGGTTCTTTAAGCGATAATAGGCGTTTTTTTCACCTCCTTCGTACAGCTTGGCAAATATCTTTTCTTCGTCGTGGTCGGGGTAAGACCTTTTGATATGGTCGAACAGCAGAATATCCTTGCGTCCCCAATCTGCATTGGTGCGGTTGGCAAAGAGCTTGAAATTACGCGTCTCTTCCTTGTTAAGAAGGTTGATAAGCTCAGGCAGGATGTTCATTTAATATATTTGAACGCGTAAGATACTGCGTTTTTTCCTTTCGCCAATAACTTTTTATGGGTTAATTTAGTATCGTTAAAATACAGCTTATGAAAAGGATGTTTTGGGCGCTTGTATGCGGCCTTTTTTTGATGGGAAATGCCAGAGCACAGGCAACACTGGGTATCGACACAGCTATGTTCAGCTATTCGTATAACCCAACCACCAGTATGCTGAGCATGGAACCGTATAGCGTTACGGTTCACAATTTCAGCACCGCATCATTTGTTGGCACCTATACCGTGGTTTATGCAGTGGATACACTTTTCGACTCCATTCCGCCGGTTCAGCTCGATTCAAATACAGTATCTAATATCACGATCCTTGCCGGACAAGGGGTTCCGGACAGTACAACCCTCCTCATTGACAGTACAAATTTCCGTCACGGCATCAATACGGTGGTCATCTGGCCGCGCGTTTCATCCGGTACAACGGCAGATTCGCTCCGCATCCCTGTAATGGTGGTGGGCTGGGCCGGAATTCAGAATCCCGACCTGGTCATCAGACCCCGCCTCTTTCCCAACCCGGCAAAACAAGAGATCTTTATCGGTAACCCGGATCCTAAACAGGTCATTGAACAGGTAAGGATATGGACCGCCGAAGGAAAGCTGATGCTTCAGGAAAAATTTACAGGTAAAGTGAACGTTAGCACACTCTCGGCCGGTTTTTACTACGTTGAGTTTGAGACGGTCAGGGGAAAACTAAGTCGCTACAAGCTCATTAAGGAGTAACAAGCTTATTCTTTTCACAATTACAAAACAGTAACAGTACTTCCCTCAGAATTTCCTATTTTTCGGTCCCGAACCATCGGGACCAAAGAACATGAAAAAAGTAGGAATATTGGGCTCAGGCGTTGTGGGCAAGACCTTAGGCGCGGGCTTTATTAAGCACGGATACGAAGTAAGCATCGGTACCCGCGATGCCGCGAAACTGGCCGAATGGCAAACAAAAAATCCAAAAGGAAAGATCGCTTCTTTTGAAGAGACAGCAAAAAATGCCGACATCATCGTGCTGGCCTGCAAGGGACATGCCGCGGCGGATGTTTTATCAATGGCCGGCATTAGTAACCTCGACGGAAAGACCGTCATTGATG
Source organism: uncultured Flavobacteriaceae bacterium (assembly GCA_964387075.1). Classification (GTDB taxonomy): domain Bacteria; phylum Bacteroidota; class Bacteroidia; order B-17B0; family Aurantibacillaceae; genus PALSA-968. The sequence continues at coordinate 97,550 of CAYLVB010000010.1, read as the reverse complement.
CCACCAATCCCATCGATGAAAAGAACCCACCCGTAAATGGAGTTCTGAACTTCTTTACAGATCTGAAAAGTTCTTTGATGGAGCAATTACAAAAGCAAGCGCCCAAAGCCAATTTCGTAAAATGTTTCAGCAGCGTGGGAAGTGCCTTTATGGTAGATCCCGACTTTGGTGGCACTAAGCCGGGCATGTTCATTTGCGGGAATAATGACGCGGCAAAAGCTGAAGTAAAAAACATTCTCGATCAATTTAACTGGGAGACCGAAGACATGGGCAAGGCTGAGGCAGCCCGCGCTATAGAACCGCTCTGCATCCTGTGGTGCATTCCCGGTATGCTCAATGGAAAATGGTCGCACGCGTTTAAACTTTTGAAGAAATAAGATTAAAAATACTGTCAGACCGAGCGTAGTCGAGGTCCTTGCACAATGCCCATGTTTAGAATAAACTCATTCGAAGAATACAAATCAGAATACAAAAAGTCGATCGATGATCCCGAAAAATTCTGGGCCGAAAAAGCTGAACACTTTACCTGGAAGAAAAAATGGGACAAAGTTTTAGACTGGAATTTTGCTGAACCAAACGTAAAATGGTTCGTTGGCGGAAAACTCAACATCACCGAGAATTGCCTCGATCGTCACTTACCGGCCAAAGCCAACGACATCGCTTTTCATTGGGAACCGAACAACCCGAAGGAAGCCGGAAGAAAGATCACCTACAAAGAATTATTTGAAGATGTTTGTCGCCTTGCCAACGTTCTGAAAAAACAAGGCGTAAAAAAGGGCGACCGCGTTTGCATTTATATGCCCATGGTACCTGAAGCTGTTGTGGCCATGCTGGCAACAGCGCGACTCGGCGCGGTTCATTCGGTTGTGTTCGGAGGATTTTCAGCAACCTCGCTGGCCGGAAGGATACAGGATTGCGATTGCAAAGTTGTATTGACCAGCGACGGCGCTTTTCGCGGAGACAAAACAATACCGATGAAAGCAACGGTGGACGAAGCGCTGCAAACTTGTCCCTCAGTAGAAAAAGTACTTGTTCTGAACCGTACCGGATCAAACATACACATGCAATCCGGCCGTGATCTTTGGTGGCAGGAGGAGGTAAATGCCGCGGATAAAAATTGTCCGGCAACCGAGACCGACAGCGAAGATCTTCTTTTCATTCTCTACACTTCAGGAAGCACCGGCAAACCAAAAGGAGTTGTGCATACTTGTGGAGGTTATATGGTATTTACCCAATATTCTTTCGAAAACGTTTTTCAATATAACGCGGGAGATATTTATTGGTGTACTGCGGATGTTGGTTGGGTTACGGGTCACTCGTACATAACGTATGCGCCACTGCTTACAGGAGCTAGTTCCGTGATCTTCGAAGGAATTCCCACTTATCCCGACGCAGGAAGATTCTGGCAGGTGGTGGATAAATACAAAGTGAATACTTTTTACACCGCCCCAACAGCAATTCGGGCTCTTGAGGCTATGGGACTTGATTTTGTGAAACCCTACAAACTCGATTCATTAAAAGTATTGGGCAGCGTGGGTGAACCCATCAACGAAGAAGCCTGGCAATGGTATCACAAAAACATCGGCAAAGAAAAATGCCCGATCGTTGACACCTGGTGGCAAACCGAAACAGGTGGAATTCTAATTTCTCCGCTGGCGAACATCACCAAAACCAAACCGAGCTTTGCTACTTTGCCTCTGCCAGGCGTACAACCGATGCTGGTAGATGAAAAAGGGAACGAGATAAAAGGAAACGGCGTGGAAGGAAATCTCTGCATCAAATTCCCCTGGCCTTCCATCATCCGCACCACCTACGGCGATCACGAACGCTGCCGGCAAACTTATTTTGCCACCTACAAGAATTTATATTTCACCGGCGATGGCTGCAAACGCGATGGAGATGGCTATTACCGCATCACTGGTCGCGTTGATGATGTGATCAATGTGAGTGGTCACCGCATAGGCACCGCCGAGGTAGAGAGCGCTATAAACATGCACGCCGATGTGGTAGAAAGTGCTGTAGTAGGTTACCCGCACGACATTAAGGGACAAGGCATTTACGCCTACGTGATCTGCACCAATAAAGAAAAGAACGCGGAAACTTTGCGCAAGGAGATCTTGGCGGAAGTGACCAAAATTATCGGCGCAATTGCCAAACCTGATAAAATTCAAGTCGTAAGCGGGCTTCCCAAAACAAGAAGCGGTAAGATCATGCGTCGCATTTTGAGAAAAGTGGCGGAGGGAGATGTGAGTAATTTAGGAGATATCTCTACCCTGCTCGACCCCGCCGTGGTAGCCGAAATTAAGAAGGGAGCTTTGTAAATGATTTTAATTGGTTTTTAATGCAGCTTGCCTTCCGGATATAAGCGAATATTTTTAACTTAGTAAAAATTTAACCTCATGCGCAACCGGTTCATTTTAGGCAGTATTTTGCTGGTAACCATCATCAGTCTTTTTTCTTATTTCGTTTGGAAACCATTCCTTTGGTCATTCGTGCTCATTGTTCCCATGCTTTTAGTGGGGTTTTACGACGTCATGCAAACGCATCACACCATCATGGCCAACTTCCCCGTAATTGGCCGCATGCGCTGGATGGCCGAATGGCTGCGCCCCAAAATGTATCAATACTTCGTTGAGAGCGATACCGACGGAGCTCCTTATAACCGTTTAAGTCGTAACGTAATTTACCGGCGCGCCAAAAAAGTAAACGATACCACACCTTTCGGAACGCAGCTGGATGTTTACCAGTCGGGCTACGAATGGCTCAACCACAGCATTGCTCCTTTACCGCATAATAAAGTCGATCACAACCCACGCGTTTTGGTGGGCGGACCTGATTGCAAGCAACCTTATTCGGCCAGCATTTATAACGTTTCCGCGATGAGCTACGGTTCATTAAGTAAGAACGCCATCATGGCTTTGAACGGAGGGGCTAAAATTGGAAACTTCGCGCATAACACAGGAGAAGGCGGATTAAGTCCTTATCATTTATCTCCGGGCGGGGATGTTTTCTGGCAGATCGGTACCGGTTATTTCAGCTGCCGCAACCAGGACGGCACTTTCAATGAGAACGCGTTTGCCGAGCGCGCTGTACTTCCGAATGTAAAAATGATCGAGATCAAACTTTCGCAGGGAGCGAAACCCGGGCATGGAGGTATTTTACCAGCCGCGAAAGTGAACGAGGAGATCGCCAAGATACGTTTGGTGGAAAAAGGAAAAGATGTGATGTCGCCACCTTACCACACAGCTTTCACAACACCTTTGGAGCTTTGCCATTTCATTAAAAAACTACGCGACCTTTCGGGCGGAAAACCTGTGGGTTTCAAATTATGCATAGGCCAAAAGAGCCAGTTCATTGCTATTTGCAAGGCCATGTTGCAAACTAACATCATGCCCGACTTCATTACCGTTGACGGTGGCGAAGGCGGAACAGGCGCTGCGCCATTGGAGTTCAGCAATTCCGTGGGTATGCCCTTGCGCGACGGGTTGGCCTTTGTATATGATACTTTGCACGGTTTTGGAATAAAAAAACATATCAAGATCATCGCTTCCGGAAAAGTACACAGCGGTTTTGATCTGGTAAAAAATATTGCTCTGGGCGCCGACATGTGCAACGCGGCCCGCGCCATGATGATCTCTTTGGGTTGTATCCAGGCCCTGGAGTGTAATACCAACACTTGTCCAACAGGAATTGCAACACAAGATCCGAAATTATGGAAAGGCCTGAATGTAGATGACAAGCGTGTGCGTGTAGCCAACTTCCATCATGAAACCGTGAAAGCGGCTGTTGAGTTAATGGCCGCGGCAGGCATCAATCATCCTGATAAATTGCATCGTTCGCATATTTACCGTCGTGTAAGCGCCAACCAGATCCAAACATACGCTGAGATGTATCCTTATCTACTGAAAAATTCATTGTTAGAAGCTCCATTCCCCGCAGGTTGGGAACTGGACATGATGAACAGCAGAACGGAGACGTTTGAGAATGCCGTGCAATACGCTTAGGGAATTAAGAATGTAGAATTAAGAATTAGGAATGATATTATCTATAATTGTAGCGGTTTCTGAAAACGGAGTGATAGGAAAGGATAATAAACTTATCTGGAGCTTGCCTGCCGACATGAAATTCTTCAAGGAAAAAACTACGGATCATTTTATCATTACCGGCCGAAAGAACTACGAATCCATTCCTGAAAAGTTTCGCCCGCTGCCTAACCGTACTAATATTATCATCACCCGGCAAAAAAATTACCATGCTCCCGGAACTGTTATTGCTTCATCCATACCCGATGCATTGAGCTTTGCCGAAGAATTCAGTCCTAAAGAAGAGGTTTTTATCATTGGCGGCGCAGAAATATTCAGGCAGGTACTACCACAAGTGAAACGCGTTTATTTAACCTGGGTGCATGAACGTTTTGAAGGCGATGTTACTTTTGATCCGCTTCCCGAAAATGAATGGAAAATGGTGAGCAGCACCAAACATCCCGCCGACGAAAAACACAAATACCCTTTTACTTTCGAGACCTGGGAGAGGCGCTGAACCAGGTACATCTTAACGAAAAATATTCACCTCCGAAATAACGGACTCACCCCCGGCCTTCGGCCACCCCCTCTCTACCAGTAGAGAGGAGGAACAGCCAATACAAATTTTTCGATTTAAAAATAAACAGAACGTAAAACTCTTACAAATTCAAATAAGGGGATCGGTCGTCATTGCTTCCCTAAAGTAGCCCTGCACTCATTCCCGAATTTAGCCGTAACTACCTGTCCCGCTATCGTGGCGGTAATTCTCACATAAGCAAAGTCCGGGGTAGCAATGCGGGCCGTAAAGCCATCTGCCCCGTAATTCACAAAAGGAGAGCTGGTAAACACCTGGTCGGTGGTGTAAAATTTAGCATCGCCTGTAACCCCAAAATTGTTATTGATTGGGTTCATGCTTTTGTCGTAAAAGTAGATCTCCAGGTAATCGTTGCAGCCCACCACTTCAATGCGGTGGTTCATATACGCTTGTATGCGCCCGTTGTGCGGGGCCTTCAGCGTATCGGGTTGTGAAAAAAGACTCCCGATGGAGAGGGCAAAAATCAGGAAAAAAAGCAAGGTTCTCATGGCAGGTATTTTATACAAAGTTCGTCCTTTCTAAGGCCTAAGTCAATGATATTCATCAGTGAAAAAGGTGCTTTTGGCCCTTAATAAGTTGTTAAATCTTAAAAGTCCCATTTAGGGTCTAAAATCTACCTTTGTCGGAAATAATTTTTTACTATGAAATTCTTCATCGATACAGCCAATCTCGCCCAGATAAAAGAAGCCCAGGATATGGGCGTTTTAGACGGAGTTACCACAAACCCATCGCTGATGGCCAAAGAAGGCATCAAGGGCGAGGACAACATAAAAAAGCATTATGTGGATATCTGTAACATCGTTACCGGCGATGTGAGCGCGGAAGTTATTTCTACCGACTTTGCCGGAATCGTAAAAGAAGGCGAACAACTGGCTCAGTTGCACAAACAAATTGTGGTTAAAGTTCCGATGATCAAGGACGGGGTTAAAGCCATTAAATACTTTACCGAGAAAGGTATTCGTACTAACTGCACGCTGGTGTTCTCGGCCGGACAAGCACTTTTGGCTGCTAAAGCGGGGGCAACTTATGTTTCTCCCTTCATTGGTCGCTTAGACGATGTAAGCACCGACGGTTTACGCCTGATCGACGACATCCGCATCATTTACGATAACTACGGTTACGAAACACAAATTCTTGCCGCTTCAGTACGTCACCCCATGCACATCATCGATTGCGCTAAACTTGGCGCCGATGTAGCTACTTGTCCGCTTAGCGCCATCGTTGCTTTACTGAACCACCCTTTAACGGATAAGGGTTTGGCGCAGTTCCTGGCGGATGCGAAGAAGTAGTGGGATTTATTTTAGCAGAAAAATAGGTGCTAGAATTGTAGAACTATAGCTTCAGCACCTTATAAAACAGGCTTTCTTTCCCTACCAGCACTTTTATAAAATAAACCCCGGGCTTATATGGGCTCATGTCCACTTCGTTTTGCGCCTGATCACTTTTTTTAGTAAGCAAACTCTTGCCCTGGGCATCTATCAATAATATCGTGGCCGGCTCTTCTGCTGCCAGGTTCTTTATCTCTACCTGCATCTTATCCTGCGCGGGGTTAGGAAAAACATTTAAGCCCAGTTTGGTCTCCGCCTCAACTGCTTTCTTTTCTTCCTCAGTACCTATTTGCCTTTGGCTGCCGGGGCAGTTAGGGCAATCCAGCTTACGCTGGGTTCTGTTACCATGGTTATCATAAGAATATGAGATGGGTTGGGCGATGAGTCCGTTCCGGATAAAAATTAGGATAAATATAAAAAGCAACTTTCTCATAAAATATTTATAGCCAAGCTTTATAATTAATATGTCTGATTTTCTTTTTCTTCCACAACGAGAATAACCCTAAGCCGCCCCCCGCATACGGAATTTTTTCTGGTTTTCTATCAAAAGTCAAAAAATAATAATATGTTACTTTCTTTACTTTACCGTCAACTGAAACTTCTTCGCACGTTATCTCATTAGACATAATATCTTTTATGTCAGTATTTATATACAGCAGATCTTTTAAATGCTCCTCATCCCCTTTTTCTGAAATAAAATCTTCGATGATTGGCCCTGTTCCATCCAAATAAATCTCAATATTTATCTTCTGACCTTTCTTCAATAAAAATTCAATTGGACATGACTTTTCATCAATCGATTTTAAAACGATTTCAACTAAATTTTCTGACTTTTTAACAGATGACCTTTGTTCATCGATAATTATTTCATTAATACTTAGTAAAGGATTTAATATTTCCAAAAAATCTTTTCCTAATGCATTAAGTTCTTTTATAAATCGTTTCATCTTATTTTTTTTCAATAGTCCACCAATCCCAATGTCCGCCACCAAATCCTCTTAGTCTTTTATTAAAATTTCTAAGATTTTTATTGCCAATCTGATTTAATCGCTTGGGGGTGCCCGCTCCCCATTGCATTCCAAATTTTTGAATGCTTCTTGTTTTCCAAGTACTTTTTATTCTTAGCCAATTCCCCGGAGGCCCAAAAGTGCCACCAGGTCTAAATTCATAAGAAATTTTTCTTAAGATAAGGGCTTCGGTAACTTTTTCCGTAACGTATCCTGCACCGTATATATAGTCTTTTTTTCCAAAGCCCGGGATGTCTGATACAAATTTTTTCACTCCAAAGATCTGTTGGGCAGTTTCATAGCCCATTACGGGAGGATACAGAAAAGTTGCGCTCCTTGCCATTCCCTTTAAGCTGAATTGATCGCTTATAAAGCGTCCTGTGGCTTTTAAACCTCCCTTAAATCCCTCTCCATAAGTTTTAAGAGCAGAGGGCTCTTGTTGGTTTGCGCCGGGCGTCCCCGTAAAAGTACTTGCGCTGCTTATGTGCGAGTGGGCCATATCACCCATCTGGTTTAAAATATCCTCGTTTAGCACAGAGCGAATCTCGGTGCCGGTGGGGTGATCAAGCTCCTTTGGCCCGCCGGTGCGTACAACCTGCTGCTCATAAGCCTTCCCCATCAGTTCACTCATATCCGCATTATAATTCTCCCTCCTGTCAGAGCCCGCCTGCTTCAACTCTGCCAGCATGGCCTGGTCGCGGTTCTTTGGGTTAAAAGAAGAGAAGGCCGTACTGCCTGGCGATAGGCTGGCGTTGGCGCCCATGTAATATACCCCCGGCAAAGCACTATTACCAGAAGGATCTATAAATTTTAAGGGGTTATTAAAAGCGTAGGTATAGCGGTTATATCCTTGCGTACTGGCCGGATCGCCAACCTCGTTATCCGGGCTTAGCATGCGGCCAATCACGGGGTCGTACCCGCCTGCCACCGCACAGTCCTCATCTCGTCGGGCAGGCATACGCCCGTTCATGTTTATTAAACTGAATTGAGAGAGGTGCTCGTGGCCGGTGTAACCGCGCGTTAACCAGGCCGGCGTTGCGGGCACATTGCTAAAATCCCAGGTATTGGGGTTCCTCTGCCTGCCCCAGGGGTCAAAGTTCTGCTTAATGGTATTGCCGTTATCATCCGCCAATGTATTTATGCTCCCTAAATGATCGGTGTACACATAATACAAATTCTTGCTGCCATTATCGTTCACAAACATAGCGCACAGCCCATAAGGCGCGTTCACGTAATTCACCTCGCGCGTGTTGCCGTTGGGCAATACCTCTTTTTCAAATTCGTTCAAATAATACTTCGTAGATGTGGTCTGCCCGTTCACCTTCACTTCCATCTTCGTTCTCTCCTGGTCGGGGCCGTAGCTTATCAGCACTTCATTAGTTTCCTCTATAATCGCGCTGGTCTTATTGAAGGAATTGTAGGTGATGTCCTGCCGGGTGATGCTGTGCGTGTAAAAGAAGCTGGCGGGTTGGGGCGTTTCCGCGAGGTGCGCAGCAGCCGGGCCTGCCCAGATCGTAGCATCAAGGCGCACTCGCGGCCGGGCTGCTTGCAAGTCGCTTTTTTTGCAATAGCAGGCATTAAATTCTAAATGATTTTTTCGTTCCGTGGGCATTTTCCCTTTCTTAATTTATCCATCAAGGCAAAAAAGAGCTTCAACACCGTTGCAGCATCCCTAACGCGCGGTCACGACAATAAGTTTTTACTAAAGTAGAAATTTATAGCCCGGTGCAAAGCAAAATCTTTCAACACCCAATTCGTAAATCCGCAGGTGGCTATTCGCAGCTAAAGTTTCAGCACCTTATAAAACAGGCTTTCTTTCCCTACCAGCACTTTTATAAAATAAACCCCGGGCTTATATGGGCTCATGTCCACTTCGTTTTGCGCCTGATCACTTTTTTTAGTAAGCAAACTCTTGCCCTGGGCATCTATCAATAATATCGTGGCCGGCTCTTCTGCTGCCAGGTTCTTTATCTCTACCTGCATCTTATCCTGCGCGGGATTAGGGAAGACGTTTAAGCCCAATTTGACTTCAGCCTCAACTGTTTTTTTCTCTTCCTCGGTAACTACCTGCCTTTGGCTGCCGGGGCAATTAGGACAATCCAACTTACGCTGCGTGCGGTTGCCGTGGTTGTCGTAGCTGTACGCTATGGGTTGGGCGGAGATTGTAAAATTAATTGCTATTAAAACCGCAAGAATTGCTTTTTTCATTTTATCGAACTCTAGGTTATTACTTTCTTAAAATAATTTTGTATCTCAAATTCATTATTAAATATTAAGTCCAAGTCGTGAATTGCTTCTGCTCCTAAAGTAACTTCTTCTTTAGATTTGAGATTTAATTGATCTCTAATAGCCCATTTATATAAATTTCTGTTTTCTAGGTTACTCGCCTTTAGAAGATACTTCTTTCCTTTTGATTCCATTTTTTCATCTTCAAACAACCAAAAACCTACACTATATATCCATCCCAAGATAAAATACTCCTTTGCCGACACAGCTTTAATGTCCATGAATTCTATGTCTGAAGTAAATTTTTTTAAATGCTCCTCATTCAAATTTTCTCTGTCAGAGATTAAAATCCATTTCTTAAATATTTGATCAAGATCACTCATCGAAAATATAATCATGGTGCTATAAATGCGGTTCCAATTCTTGGTACACCCTCTATTACCGCACCACGTATTGTAACCCGTTCGCGCGGATTTGTAATCCGCGCTGTATTATTCCGAAGCCCTGTCTTCATCGCACAGTAATCAGTTGCGCCGGCAGTACGATCACCTCTACAAGTCCTTCCATGTCGGCATAATTTCTCGCTGAACTAAACATATAGTCCCACACGTTTTCTACTAACCCGTCCTTTACCGGGTTCATGTGTATGTAATTTAGTTTTTGATAAATGAATTTGTTGCTTACGAGCATTTCGGCATGATAACCGTCCTGCCATACTTTATATTGCTGGTCTCTGGCCAGATCCTCGCAAGCTTTTTGAAACATCTCCAAAAGCCATTCGCGGCGGCTTTCCGCATTTTCCTGGATGTATTCAACGATCTCTTTTGAAGTGAACTTCTTGAAGTCGCGGATTATTTCATAGAGTTTCTTCTCATCGTCCTTGGCACGGCACATTACGTGCAAGTGACTGGGCATAAGACAATACGCGTACACTTCCAGTCCTTTATTCTTCTGGCAGTAGTTCAACGAATCGGTTATTATCTTTCTCAAGCCCTGTCGCGTAAACAGATCAACCCAATTCACGGTAGTGATCGTGATAAAATAAGCCTTGCCCGGCACGTTGGCCCTGTACTTGGTTGACATAGAGTAAATATACGACTTTTGAGTTTTCCGACAAAGCTGCACTACCGCCTTTTACTGAATTAGGAGCGCGAATTGTCCCATAGAGATTCCTTCGGAACAAATCCGCGTGAACAGAGAATTGGAAAATGATGCTATAATTTCAGAACCTTATAAAACAGCGTCTCCTCACCTACCAACACCTTGATAAAATAAACCCCGGGCTTATAGGGCGTCATATCCACCTCGTTCTGCTGTGCATTTGTCTTTTTATCCAGCAGATTCTTTCCCTGGGCGTCTATCAGGAAAACCGTTGCTTCCGCTTTTTCATTTAAATCACCGATCACCACCTGCACCTTGTCCTGCGCGGGGTTAGGGAAAACGGTTAGGCCAAGTTCTTTCGCCGTTTCTTTGATCTTTTCATCCTCCTTAGCAGGCTGTTCCGTGCGCTGGGTGGTAGGATCGCTCACCACCAAACTCCGTTGCGTTCGGTTGCCATGGCTGTCGTAGCCGTATTGGATGGGTTGGGCAATAAGGCTAATTTGAAAAAACATAAGTAAAATCGTAATCCCTTTCATATTATTCAAATAAGTTAAGTTTATAATGCAAAATAAAAAGCAATAACATCAAAGTTATAAAACCAATCCATACATTTATCATCTCTGAAGTAGCTACATCTATCCCTTCTTTGTGAACTCGTTCAGGCTTATAAATGTCAATGAACTTTTTTCGACAACCACCAAAAATCCACCTCACAAAAGCTCCAATAAAACCGAATAATAAAGACCCAATTCCCATTACTTTTCAAATATTGCTTGGTTTAAATCATTATATACCTGAATACTTCCCAAAATTTTTGTAGTCGCTTTTGAACCTGCTAAAACTATACGCGCAGCTTGATTGTACGTTACAAGTCTCGCACCGCGAGCCGCTGGGCTTCCTTTTACCATCCATGTACCTTTAAATTGTTTATTATATTGTGCAATATTCAATATTTTAATATCAGCTGTTGCAAATTTTAGTAATCTCCCAGGAGATAAGTTCATCACTGTACTAAAACCAGCCTTTGAATATTCATTTCTATTAACACCTCTGCCCGTCAAATCATATGCTTGGTCGGGCGTAGTACCTATTCCATATAGATAAGTATATCCGTCGTTCAGTATATTAAATCCTATTTTGCCCACTATTTTTCCAGAATATGTAACTATTTCATCACTAGGTGAATTTGTCCAGTTTTGAAATTGCTCCCATTTGTTTGGGAATCTTTCCCGCAGGGTTCCTTGATACTGTTGAGGAACAAATAAAGGTTTAATTCCCGCATTAAAGATTGGACTATTTTCTGGAACCTTGCCCCCCGGCGTTCCAGTATAAGTCGCGGCGCTTTGCCCATCTATAGAATACTCCATATGGCTTTCAGATGTGGTATATTCCATAGTGGCATTAGGATCGTAGGTGGTGGGGCAATTGCAAATTTGAGTAGTAGTAGTGGTCACCCGCGTATAAGCCCCGGTTTCGTCCATCGCTTCTCGCGTAACGCTGGGATCACCCAACTGCGTATGGTTCCATCCTCTGCCTGCTGCCATCGCACTAAGCGTTGGAGAATATTCAGATTGTCCGGGCGATAAAATAGCGTTTGCACCCGTGTAATAAACTCCCGGCAAAGACCGGCCGCCACCACCCGAACGCCTGTTGCCCGTAGGGTCGGTGTACTTAAGCGGGTTGTTCAATACATAACTATAGCGGTTATACGTCTGCGTATGGGCAGGTTTGGGCGTTCCCCCGCGGGTGTATTTTATTTTCCAATCAAAAATCCGTGCGGGGTCAGGCTGCTGCGGGGTGCCGTTTTTTGGCCACTCGTTCTCTACGTAAGTATAACCAATCTGTAGCTTTGTCATTCTTAAATGTACCTGGCCAAAAGAACCCCTGCGGGCCCGCTGCATCCTTAACGCGGTTTTTCTTTTAAATAAAGGCCTTACTAAAGTAGAAGTTTATCGACCGGTTCAAAGCAAAATCTTTCAACAGCCAATTCGTAAATTCGTATGTGGCTATTCGTCCCGGAGGGATTCCTTCGGAATAATTCGTATCTTACAGTTTCAGCACTTTATAAAACAAGGTCTCCTTTCCCACCAGCACCTTGATAAAATAAACCCCCGGCTTGTAGGGCGCCATATCCACCTCGTTCTGCAAAGCAGACGTCTTTTGGCTAAAAAGATTCTTTCCCTGGGCGTCCATCAGCATAATGGTGGCTTGCTCTTCGGCGGAAAGATTCTTTATCTCTACCTGCATTTTATCCTGCGCGGGGTTGGGAAAGACATTTAAACCTAATTTTATCTCCGTCTCAACGGTTTTCTTTTCCTCCTCTGTAACCATCTGCCGCTCCGTGCCCGGGCAATTAGGACAATCCAGTTTCCTTTGCGTGCGGTTGCCGTAATTGTCGTAGCTGTATTGGATGGGTTGGGCCAATATTGGAAAACCGATAATTATTAAACAAGCAAGAAATGCTTTCTTCATTTCGTAAAATTTAATTTATTATTTGTCTGAAATAATTGAGAATATGGGGTTCATTTTTAAATACTATACTTAAATCATTCATCGCGGCCATCTCTAGAACTTTCCTTTCTTTTTCTGATATATTTAATTCAAACTTCTGTATACGGCCTTCATCGATAAGTTTCTTTTCCGTAATCGAAATCCATTTTGCAAAAATATCATCGTTTTCATTTATCAAATTTTTTGCTTTAGCTAGAATTAGTTAATACTGTTACTACTGGATTAACTTTGACATTGTCTCTGGTTTTATTGTGAATGGATAAACCATATCCTTTATAACCTCAATCCTAATATTAGTCGATAATCCCTTCCAGTTATCAATATTTATAGTATGCTTTTTAATTACTTCGATATATGAAGGATATTTTTCAATGGTCATATCTTCCTCAGATTTCAAGTAATCGATATTAGAGAGTTTTGATCTCAATTCATCCAGTATTTTTTTATGAACTGAGCCAATAAATGGGCTCCCAACCACATCTTTATTATCGTAATCACTTTGGTGAAATCTGATAGTCATGATTACTCTATTGAGTATTAAAATTTCGTCTAGATCATTTATTTCCATAAATCAATTTGTTTTAAAAAAATTGGGGCCGTAACCAATAACTCTTATCCTAAGGGTTCCACTAGGATACATAAGTTCATACGGATGCCGAGGGTCAAAAATCAATTCCTGTTCTTCTCTAACTCTTAGTTTAAATTTAACAAAAAAGTCCTCCTTACCGCTATGAGTCTTTTGGCCTAAAAATAGTCTATAAAATGCTCCGATCGGAGAAAGTTGATACGGAGTTATATATACCTTCCCCTTTGCATTTGGAAGAATTCTACCTTCAACAACAATATTAGCAATAGATTTTGCTGTACTATAGTGATAATATGTCTGCTCAGAAAATCTATCAGTAATTGGCTTATCACTAGGGATAACAATTGGCAAGGCCATAATCGTAGTTGCTAAAGCTGCCGTACTTAAAACTGCCGGTGCTGCGCGTGGCAATGCAATTGCTACGACGCTTGCATTATTCGCGGTATACTTTGGAAAATTTCCAAATAATGGGTTGACGCCTAGGTTTTGTTTTGCTCCTATCGATTTCGTTCCCTCACCAAATTTGGGCGTCCCTGTATAAGTAGCCGCGCTTTGGCCGTCTATGGAATACTCCATATGGCTTTCAGATGTGGTATATTCCATAGTGGCATTAGGATCGTAGGTGGTGGGGCAATTGCAAATTTGAGTAGTAGTAGTGGTCACCCGCGTATAAGCCCCGGTTTCGTCCATCGCTTCTCGCGTAACGCTGGGATCACCCAACTGCGTATGGTTCCATCCTCTGCCTGCTGCCATCGCACTAAGCGTTGGAGAATATTCAGATTGTCCGGGCGATAAAATAGCGTTTGCACCCGTGTAATAAACTCCCGGCAAAGACCGGCCGCCACCACCCGAACGCCTGTTGCCCGTAGGATCGGTGTACTTAAGCGGGTTGTTCAATACATAACTATAGCGGTTATAGCCCTGGGTGCTGGTCGGGTCGCTTACCTCGTTATCCGGGCTCAACATGCGGGCAACCACAGGATCGTACATACGCCCGTTCATGTTTATGAGTGAGAATTGCGGCAAATACTCATGGCCGGTATAGCCGCGCGTTAACCAGGCCGGTGTTGCAGGCACATTGGCAAAATCCCACGTGTTGGGGTTGCGCGGCCTGCCCCAAGGGTCAAAATTCTGTTTAATGGTATTGCCGTTATCATCCACCAGGGTGTTTAAACTTCCCAAATGATCGCTATACACGTAATAAAGGTTCTTGTTTCCGTTATCATTCACAAACATAGCGCACAGGCCATAGGGCGCGTTCACATAATTCACTTCCCGTATATTGCCATTAGGCAATATCTGTTTTTCAAATTCGCTCAGGTAATAACTGGTAGAAGTGGTTTGCCCGTTCACCTTCACTTCCATCTTCGTTCTCTCCTGGTCGGGACCATAATTTATCAATACCTCGTTATTCCCTTCTATAATGGTACTAGTCTTATTGAATGAGTTGTAAGTGATGTCCTGTTGTACAGAAGGTATAATCCCATTCGGATTATCAACCGTTTTTACGGCGTGCGGTTTAGCTCCATAAGTGTACGCGCCCAGATCTGTTTTACTTAGTATATTACCGTTGCTATTGCTTGTGTAAGCTATACTGTTTGCTACCCCACCCGCAACCTGCCAGTTGGTTAAGCGGTCAAGCGCTATGCCATCTGTGTCATATTGATAATTCTCGGTCAAACCTGCTCCGTTATTAGCTAAAAAGTCGGTAATAAAGTTAAGGTTACCATTCTTAGGGTCAAAATTAAAAAGCAGGTTTTGTAAATTACCCGCCTGGCTGGTTACCAGGAAGCCTTTGGCATCAAAGGTTTTGATGGTTTGCACATTATTGCCCAATGTATATTTATTAAGCATGCCGGGGCGCGCCATTTCATCGGCCTGCCAGATCATGTGCCCGTTATCCGAACGTGAGATAGTGGTTGGATATCCTTTACTATCGTAATCGCGCTTAATACCAAACCCGTTAGGATAGATTTGCAGGGCAAGGTTACTGAAGTTATCGTACTGGTATTGCGTGCTAAAGGTAACGCCATCCACAATTTTATCTATTTTGATGGGGCGGGCCAGGCCATCGTAACTGAATTTTTGCTCGGAGCCGTTACTTTGGCAGGTTACCCGATCGAGTTGTCCTTTTCCATTACCACTGTTTACATAATAATAATCATAATTCTCGGGTCCGGTAACATTTTTTATACGCCCCAGTTCATCGTACGCGTAAAAAAACTGGTTGTTACGGAAATCTTTTTGCATGAACAGCTGTCCGTACGCATCGTATTCATAAAGACTTGTGCCCGAGTTCACCTCAAACAATTGGGTTTGCGTACCAAACACAGGATCATAAACCATCGTTGTAACGGGATTGTTATTCACCTCTACACTAATAGGATTTCCATGGCTCCCGTATTTATAATCCACTATACCACCCGCGTCTGTGGCTTTAACCAGCGCGCCCACAGGGTCCATGGTTCTGGATACTGTTTTTCCATCGGGGCTGTTTATGGTTGTAACAGCGTTGCCGTTTGTATAAGCGTATACTATCGACGTAAGATGGTTGAAACTGCCGGCCTCATCGCTTTCAGTTGCGGTTAGGGGCTGGAAAAGATCGTTATAGGTGTATGCGGTTACAAGCCGTTCGTTCACCGTGTTTCCAACCACGTAGTCGCTTACCCGGCTTACGGCCTGGCCTTTGTTGTTGTAGGAGGTGAAATTACTTATGTCGTTATTGAAACCCTGGGTCTGCGATTTAAAATTACGCCCTGCGATATCAAAAATGGCTGTTTGAGCGGGGCTACCGGGCCTTGTTGATCGTGTGTAAAAAAGCGGCAGGCCCGATGAAATGGTGTGCGGATCGCCGGGGATATCAATTCCCGATGAAGGCTGATACCATTGGATGCTCTGGGTTGCCACAATATGATCGGGTGTTTCAACCTGCAGCGATCGGCCAAAACCGTCATAGGCCGCAAGCGTTATAAGGCCATCAACCGCCTTAGACATCGTTGGCACACCAAATTTAAAGTCGTAGGCAGCCTCGGTTATCATATTATTTGGATTGGCTAACTGTGTGGCTTTAACAGGCAATCGCATTTTTGCGTCGTAATCATACGTGGCTGACCTGGTCAATAAGGTAGGGGCCTGCGAATTAAGAGCACTTGTATTTTGCTGTTGCAATACTCCGTTATTCGGATAGTAAAAATTTGTTGAGGTGGTGCTTTTCGCGTTTCCCGGTTCAATAATTGTCTCTTTTATATCGCCGGTACTATAATAAGTGTATTGCGTGGTCCTTGAATAATCCGGCTGTACACTTGGCAAAAGACGCGTGGTCTTTTTATGTATCAATTCAAGCCTGGATTCGATACCGGGCGCAACGCTTAGCCATGGGCCTGCTATATAATCCAGGGTAGTTTCTGTTTTCACGGTATTATTTCCTGCGTTTTCAAGTATAAAAGTGACATTTCCGTGGGTAATAGGCAGAGGAGATCCCCCGGGCATGCTTCCATCGTAAAAATTTTCCTGTACATCGGTTACCCCACGCACTGCGTCAAAAGTTGTATGCCCATTATTTCTTGTAAATATCCGGGTATCGCTAATATTGTTGTTACCTGATGTAAATGGAGATATGCTGAAATTAAAAGTAGTGCGCTTAATCAAGGAAGAATTAGACAAGAGGATCGTTGATGACCTATCCGGCAGGCGAAGAAAATAAGTGGCGTCGGGCGCTTTGTTCTCTTCTATTTGCTGAAAGCCGGCTGTACTGTTCTTTGTTATCCTTTTACCAAAACCAAGGAAACCTTTTCCCTTCAGATGTACTTTGGCATCTTCGTAGCGATAGGTGGTCTGTGTTATGCCGCCAACCCCGTCGGGTTCTGTAACAGAAGCAATCGCGTAATACGGGCTTTTCATATCCATTACCGGATACACACTTCCCGAGCCTTTGGTATAGAACCCTGTAGATTGGGTTGTCGACAAAGGTTCGTAATGAAAATCGGTTCGGTTATTAAATCCATCCAGAACATGTGTAACCAGATTTTGTTCATCATACGGATCAAAGTAAAGGATAAGCCTGTCACCATTAGTACCAACTTTGATCATCACGTCCCCATATCCATCTCCGTTAAAATCACCAACATTGAATTCAGGATTTTTATAGGAGTCTGCGAAACGGGCGTCATCAGTAGCTTCGCCAATTTGGCTCAGGTTAGTATTGATCTGGCCGGCAATACCATCCATATTGGCATCCACCAATGGCGTTGAATTTGGATCGATAAAAGCCGGAACAATGTTGGTGTAATCTTTGACTAAAGGAAAAGTTACTCCTGATATTCTACCATAGTTAATTGTTTTTCCGGTGGCGGGGAAAGTTGCGGTTACATGAAGATCTCCATCGGTGCAATCGAAAAAAAGAACTTCGGAAATACCGTCTCCACTAATATCGGCCGATAAGTACATATATTGCTGGTTGAGGTAACCATAGTAAGTTGGAAAATTTGTAATTGGGTTCCCTGCTCCATTCGTATAACCGGTACCTGTTCCATGATTCAGCCAGTTCATGGTGTGCCCAAGGTTCATTTTATCAGGCAAACCGTCACCATTATAATCTCCATATAAAATATGGATATTATCAAGGTTTGAAGTGGGTGCGGCAGCTTTATAAATCTCGGTTAATTTAAAAGAGGCCTGGTTAATATTATTTATTGGAAAAAACGAATAGTTAGGCCCAACCGTCCCGGTAACCTTTATCACCACCTCGTGGTTATCCTTATCAAGGGCCGAAATATCCGTTATTCCATCATTATCAAAATCCAAAGCACTGAATCCATTGTATTTATCCAGGCTCACTACGCCGCCGGTAATTTCATTCACAAACCTTGCCCCGCTTGTAGGATCAATTGCTTTTTGTAAAGCTCCGTTCTCGTAGTAAAGAAAGGTGATCTGGGGAGCGGAGCAGCCGCCACAGTTCTTTATCGCAATTGCTTCTGTTCGCTTATCCCCATTAAAATCTCCGAACACCAGCGTGCTGCCAATCGGAACTCCAACACCCAGAGGTGGGCCTGCCGGATGCGAACTAAGATTAGATCCATCCGAAATATACAGCTGATATTTATCTTCAGTTTGCGTTGGACTTAAGCCAAGAAACAGATCCTCTTTTCCATCTCCATTAAAGTCGCCATTTTGCGTACCAATGGGGTTTTGTCCCCAAGCAGTACAATAATTAAAAGAGCCATAGGCATTAATTGTGCCCGGAGGATAAGCTTTAGAATCAGAAGGTATGAAATTACCGTTTCCGTTATTGAGATACAGCAGCCATCCGTTGTAAAAGCGAGCGCCCGAATTAACAGTAACCGTGCAACCTTCAAAAGTAAAGGCCATAATATCAGAAAGTCCATCCCCGTTAAAATCCCCGATGCGGTAATCACCGCAGGTCACGCCACCGGTGGTGGCATCGTCGGCATAAGTAAAGTCAGTTATAGTATGGTTTGTCATAACACCTGTTGTGCCCGAGCCATAGACAACGAGCGTTGAATTTAATTTTGAACCGTCGGCTCCCGTTTCAACCACCTCGCTTAAAAGATCATGCATATTGTCCTGCGAATAGGTAAGATCGTATGTTTTTACTGTTTGCCCTTCAGCAAGAACTTCGATCTGTCTCAGAATTTCAGTTCTTTCAATAAGATTGCCGAACAAATATTTCTTTTCTGGTATTGGCCTGGCGTTGTAATGAAAACGAACGCTATTGTAAGGAGCCACCTGCACACCATTATTGTCTGTAAAGCCTGTGTACCGGATCTCCTTTATCCGTATATCCTTATGGCTGGTGTAATACTCGTATTCAATATAATTGCCGTAGGTGTCCTTAACTTTACTTACAAAGTAAGAGTAGGTTCCCAGCTGGGTTGTTCCGGGTTTTATGATCTCCAGCTTAGAATTGGCGCTATTGCCCAATTCAATCGTGGTTCCATCTTTGGTTTGCACGACGTAATAGTCTCCGGCGCTTTCATATTTGATCCGGGTAAAATCGTCGTACTCCAACGCATATACACCATTATTAAGCGACTGTATTGGAATCATGCGTGTGCCATTGAATTCAAGGCCATCAAATCCGTCAAACATAACTCCTTCGGCCTGCGTTTCATGATAATAATCCTTGCCGGTTCGGTTAATAACAGATATTCCCGAAATACCCCAACCCAGGCCGGCCAGTTGACTAAAACTACCCGCGTTATAACTGAGAGAAACGGAAGGAACCATTCCGTGAGTTCCGGGAGGTAATTCAATAGGTATGGTATAAGAGAGTCCGCCATTTTGGTTAACCGCGTAGCTTCCCGCAATAGATCCAACAGGCAACGCAAAATCGATCTGGTGATTTTGAAGTGTGCTGAGCGTATTTGGCTGAGATTGGTATTGGTTTAAAACAGGTTGGGAAGGATCAATATGCAGGCGCCCGATCTGTAGATTGCTTGGCGAGATGGTTGTGCTTCCGCTATTGGTGTTTGGTTTTACCTTTACCTCATTTTGGTGGCGGAAATCACCTCCGAATAACTGATCGGAGGAGATGGTCAATTGCGCTTTTACCCGGCAATTGAATATGCCAAGAAAAAGAAGTAGGTATAAACTGAGCCTTTTCATAATCTGATCCTTACAAATTATTTAGACTCGAGTTGTTTTACTTTTTCCTTTAGGGCTTTTATTTCTTCCTTCGAAGCTTTCAATTCTTCGCTGAGATCGAACATATAAAGATAAATCTCCTCGATCTTCTCCACGGAGACCCTTTGTATCTCTCCCAGGTTAATCCCATCTTTTTGAACTTCTTTGGCCGTTGGCATATTTGGTAAGTGCTTGTTTTGCTCAGTAAAAACTTTCACATCTGTTAGAGGCATTAATTTATAATCGCTGGCAAACACATAATCCGGAAACGCATTAGAAGCAGCCGAAACAATTACTTCCCTTGCATAAACATTACCATTGGCTTTTACACGGAAATTAACCTTATTACTGTTAACATCAAAAACATCGATAACATTGGAAGTAGATTGAGAGGCATAAGAAGTCAAGGTCAACGAACCCTGGCTGCCTACTTCAAGAATTTTTTTATCAATAGATTGGACTCCCGGGTTTTTGATAACCAAAGGAGAAGCGTTTCCGGAGTTGATCATTGTAGCTCCATCATTTGAAACAGAGAAGATCTCATTCTGCCAGGTATCGGCAACCTTAACTGCTTTTGCAAGAGATGTTCTCAAATTCAGCGTAGCCGTAAGATCTCTTGTTGGAAAGCCAATTTCAAGGTTTTCACCAATACCAACCACACCGCCTTTTTGGTTTGAACCTCCGCCGTTTGCAGGGTTTGTGCAAATTGCCACATCATTCCCACAATAATAATTCAATAAAAGCCCCGGAAATCCGTTTTGATTAATTCCCGCGACATCAATTGATCCATTTGCCCCATCGTAGCCCATAGAAAGAACACCAATATTATTATTTGAAAAATGATAGGATTGGTACATTCCATTATGCGCAAATGTTGAATTAACATTAGGAAAGATCGTACAAGCTAATGACGTAACCTGGTTAGGCGGACCTTGCTTGCCTGTGAATATGGTTCCACCGCCGCTTGTTCCGGATGAAGGAACAAAACCCAAACCGCTTAGGCCGTTTCCAAAAGTTAAATTCTGCCCAATATTGAAATTACCGCTAGCCATTGTATTTGAAGGAAGCCTTAACCTCGAAACAGCTCCTGCATCTCCGGCGGAAACAGTTTCCGTACCAATAGCCACTTGTCCGTTCGCTAAGGTCAGCGCAGTCCCTACATCCAATGACCCCCTGATCTTCGTATTATTTGACATTATAATATTAGCCGGGCTTTGCTCTCCCGCGCCGGGTTCTGTCGTTATTGTAGCCCGCAAATTGCCGCCTCCACCAATAGGAGCAGCCGCAAAACCACCTAGCTGGGTAGGTGGGCCCAGCGTCAATGTTGGCGTTTCGAAGGAGTTTAACGTCGACAAAGAACCAACGGTAACAGTTCCGGTAATGTCAGCACTACCCTCAACCGATAATTGATTTCTAAAGCGCGCAGCAGCTTGAAAGTTAGCTTCACCAACAAAATTCGCCTGCCCGGTAATAAGACTCGTGCTATCCAGGCTAATTGTATCGGCATGCAGGATGGGCGTAGTAACATCTATGGTAGCATTAATGCGGTGGCCTATCAATACCGCGCCGCCCACAAAAACGTCATTACTTACATTCAAATCACCTACTACATCCAGCGCATGCTGCGGGTTATTGGTGTTGATACCTACTTTGCCGTTATTAAAATAAATATTATTTCCATTGGCTTGCCATAAATTAGAGGAAGGAGGAAGATCTCCCCAGGTTGCATCGCCAAACAATACCTGCGAAGTGGTGCCGGGCGCCAAGGGTCTGAAATTTCCGCTTGGATCTGCTATGATCACGCGTTTGCCATTTCCGGCGTAACCAATTCCGCCAATCCCATCTTTAAGCGTTACCGCGCCTGTTAAGGTAGTGGTACCGGCCACGCTGATACTTCCGCTGAACTCGGTATTATCTCCATTCACTTGCCAGGGCAATTGGGTAGCCGGGCTGCTGCAAATGGTAAAGGAAGAGGTGCTCGCGGTTGTGCTCTTATTAACCTGTATATAATAGGTTTGACCGATGGACAGGAAATTGGTGAATATCTTAATGGCGCCTTCCTGAACATCCACAGTAGCCCCCAGTTCAATCAGGTTGTTGCATTGCCCTGTAAATACATGGGCGCCACTTAAAGAATTAAGTTGCGAAGCATCTACAGTAATACCAAAGTTGGTTACACTTCGGATGGCCGTGAATTTGTACCACGCCGTGCTTTGGTTCGAAGCAATGCTTGCGCTCAAGCAAGTTGAGCTGGAAGTGGAAAGCGAAATGTTGATGGCCGAAGAGCAACTTGTGCCGCTTTGCGCTCTTACATTCGCGTTTAAAAGAGTGAAAATAACCGTCGCGCTTAAAAGAAGCGCAGAAGAAAAATACTTTTTCATAAAATTGGATTTGCCGCAACTTAAGACATTAAAAAGGCGAAATCAAGTCCCTAAAATAATTTAATGGGTATAAATTAAGGATTCATCGAATTAAAAAATCCTTAGATAGACAATAAATCGATTTTAGGCTAAAAGCAAAAAATTTACAAGAATGGGAATAAATGGGGGCTTGACAAAAAGGGGCTGGGAAGGTCTACCTAAAGCAAAGCCGGCCTTTCCGTGATCTCGTGGTATTTGATCACATCTTCGGCAAAGTAATGCACTACCATGCTTTTGCGCGTGGCGCCCGGACGGGTAATTTTTTCGCCGCCGTGAATTAAGTTGGCGTGCCAGATCAGCACATCTCCTTTTTTAGCGGTAAATATTTGTTTAGGGATACTGTTTTGTTTCACCACCTCTCCTATTTTCTCTTCGTACTTCAGGTAATTGCTGTCGGCACCTACGGTAAACACATTGCCGCCGCGTTCGTAACCGTCGTTCAGCAAATAAGGTAGTTTATGACTGCCGGGGTAATAGCTCAGCGGACCCGAATCTTCAGTAACATCCTCCAGCGCTACCCAAATCGCAACCAAATATCCCAGCGGATAGGTTGTCATGTGTATGGAATCGCTATGGGCGTGCTGCTGACTGCCGGTTATGAAATTGATGGTTTGAAAAGGAATCACCCTCCTTCCCAAAATAAAATCGAGGATATCCGTGAGCTCCTTCTTTACGGTTATTCCTTTGATGAGCTCAGAAGCTTTGTTGGCGAACATCACTTTGTTTCCCAGCGTGAACTCAACCTTTTTTTCTTTTAATAAAGTTTCGAGTTCCTTATTGATGGAATCAACGGTCTTCTCATCAAAGAATTTCGGAAGGATAGCGAAACCGTTCTCTTTCCAGGAGAGAAGCGCGTTATTTACTTCCGGTTTAAAATCTTTAGCTTCTACTTTTTTACGGATCTCCTCTGCACTTACCTCTTTATCCATCCAGGGTATCTCTCCCGGAGGCAAGCCGGCAAAATCCCTCGAAGAAATGCTTTGGAACAAAAATTTGCGCATGCCCGCGTCCTTGTAAGGGCCTTTATTATGCTCCAGCTCGTCGCCATGCAGCAGGTTATAGGCCGAGTAAGTTACTTTCAGCGATCGCAAAAAATCTTTTAATCCTCCACTCATCTATACAAATTTCGAAAGGTCAATTCCCACAAAGGTCATATCGTCTATCTGCTCGGTATCTCCTTTCCAGTTGCTTATAAAAGTACTAAAGTATTCCTTTTGTTGGGCCATGGGTCGCTGCTGATTTTCCAGTATCCATTCCTGCAGCTTTTTCACAGTGAGCTTCTTCTGCTTAGGTCCGCCAAACTGGTCGGGAATGCCATCTGAGAACAAATACAGTTTTAGTCCCGCTTCTATGGTAAGCAGGTGCGGAATATAATTTGTATCCTCCAGGTTATAAATACCGCCCACCGACATCTTATCTGCCTTGATGATCTCCAGTTTGTTGCCTGATAAATAATAGATGGGTCTGCCCGCTCCCGAAAATTGCACATTTTTTGCTGTTTTATCAATACGGATCAGCGCGATGTCCATTCCGTCTTTGGAGATCCTGTGCTCCATATCTTCATTAAGTGTTGTAAGCACCATGCGATGCAATTCCTTTAAAATAACATGGGTGTCTGTCATTCCCTTTTCAAGCACGATCTGGTTGAGGAAACTTGTGCCCAACATGCTCATCAAGGCGCCGGGAACACCATGCCCGGTGCAATCAGCCACGGCCAGGTAAATATAATTCTGCCTGCTTACAGTCCAGTAAAAGTCGCCGCTGATGATGTCCTTGGGAACATAATAAACAAAGCACTCGTTGAACTGGTTCTTCACCTGCTGTTCGGTGGGCAATACCGAGAACTGGATGCGCTGCGCGTAGACTATACTATCGGTGATACTTTTATTCTTTTCTTCGATCACGGTGCTTTGTTCGCTGATCCGTGCATTCTTTTCCTCCAGTACAAGGTTATCCTTTTTCTTTTCCGAGAAGCGCCTGTAGATGATCAGGGCGATGACCAGGATCAATCCCGAAACGCCAATGAGCGCCCAGTTACGGGTCTTCAATTGTTTTTCCCTGGCATCCTTTACCTGCCCTTCCTTCTGAAGCAGCTCAATTTCCTTTTGCTTTTTCTCACTCTGGTATTTTTCCGACATTTCCTTCAGGGAACTGGTGTTCTCTTCGGTGTAGATCTCTCCCAGCAGTTCTGAATTTATCTTTTCATAATGCAGTGCCTTAACAAGGTCGCCCAGTTGCTCGTAGCACTGCGAAAGGTAATGCGCGGCGTCCTTCACCTGAACTTTGAGGTCGTTGTTGTTGGCAAGTTCAAATGATTCCAAAAGGAATTCCGTGGCTTTACGGTATTCCTTCTCGCGGTAACAAAGTATGCCCAGTTGGAAGGCAACGTTGGTAAGACCTATCTCATTTTTTATTTCCTTGTTGATGAGATAGGCCTTTTGCAGAAAAATACGGGCCGAATCGTTCTTCTTCATCAAGGTATAGGTGCTGGCCAGGTTAAAATATCCTTCACCCAAAGTGGTCTTTTCATTAATTCCCTCGAGGGTCTTCACGGCCATACGTTGATACCCTATGGCGGTTGCGAGGTCCTTTAAATTAGAATATGCCAACCCTATGTTATCATACGTAGTTGCCACACGCCGCGCGTTGCCCAACTGCTTGTAAACTTCCATCGCTTGTTTGTAGTAATCGATGGCCTTGTCGAAATTTCCCTCATGAAAAAAAACGTTACCGATATTATTGTAGGCAAGTGCCTTTCCCTCTATGTATCCCGAACGCTCGGCAATCTCCAGCGCTTTGAAATTATACAGGCTCGCGTTGTTGAAATCACCCAAACGATAATAATACGAGCCATAATAAATGTACAGCCCTGATAGCTCGTCCTCTATTTTATTAATACTATAAATGTTCTCCGCTTCTTTCAGATCGATCAGCACGCTGTCGTGGTTCCTGTTCTTTCGGTGCAAAGCGGCACGTGCGCGATAGGTCTTGGCCAGCGGAACAACGAGTTTGTTCTCCGCGCAAATACTGAAAGCGCGGTTCACGCATTGAAAAGAAAAAGCAATCCGGCTAGACTTATACGCATCGGCCAGCGAATCGAGCAGGAACACTTGCGCGGCTGGTTTCTGACCTTTCAATAAGGTTTGTACGTTCGGTAAGGTATCAGCAAAAGAAAAGAGCGAACTCGCTAAAAAGAGGAAACCAAATATGCAGCCCCTTCTCCTCATTAACGACTTATCGATTCAATGATATCGTGCTTGGTGATGATGTGCACCTCGCCCAAACGATCCTTCACCAATACCGCGTTGTTCTCTTTGGTAATGAGCTTAGAGACCTCTTCCATGGTAGTATTCATGTTCACAAAGGGGAATGGCTTCTGCATCACTTTCTCCACGCTTTCCTGCTTCAGCTTATCGTCAGCAATGAGCCTGGTGAACACGTGACTATCGTTCAGTGCGCCAACAAATTCAGTTCCTTTCTTCACGGGCAATTGCGAGATATTGTATTTGGAGAGAATGGCCACCGCGTCGGCTATCTTATCGTTCACGTCGATAGTAAGCAGTTTCCGGCTGGCGTGCGAAGCGATCAGGTCCAGCGCCTTCGGTTTTGAACTATCCAGGAAACCCCGGTCGCGCATCCAGTCGTCGTTGAACATCTTTCCTAAATAGCGGGTGCCGTGATCATGGAATATAACCACCACCACATCATCTTTCTTGAACATGTGCTTCATCTGCAGCAAGCCCGCCATGGCCGAACCGGCGGAATTGCCCACGAGGATACCTTCTTCGCGCGCAATGCGGCGTGTCATGATGGCCGCGTCCTTATCAGTTACTTTTTCAAAATGATCGATGATATTAAAATCCACGTTCTGCGGCAGAAAATCCTCACCAATACCTTCGGTGATGTAAGGATAGATCTCGTTCTTATCGAAAACCCCTGTCTCTTTGTATTTCTTGAACACCGAACCATAGGTATCAATGCCTAATATTTTAATGTTCGGATTCTTTTCCTTTAAGAATTTACCTGTTCCGCAAATAGTTCCGCCGGTACCCACGCCAACCACCAGGTGCGTGATCTTTCCGTCGGTCTGCTCCCATATCTCGGGGCCCGTACTTTCATAATGCGCCTGCGTGTTCGATAAATTATCGTACTGGTTCGGTTTCCACGAATTAGGTATCTCTGCCACCAAACGCGACGATACAGAATAATACGAACGTTCATCTTCCGGATCTACGTTGGTCGGGCAAACCACCACCTCGGCGCCAAAAGCGCGCAGGGCGTCAAATTTTTCTTTCGATTGTTTATCTGTAGAAGTGAATACGCATTTGTATCCTTTGATAACAGCGGCAATAGCAAGCCCCATCCCGGTATTGCCCGAAGTACCTTCGATAATGGTTCCGCCTGGTTTCAGTCGCCCGTCTTTTTCAGCGTCTTCTATCATTTTCAGGGCCATGCGGTCCTTGATAGAATTACCGGGGTTAAAGGTCTCTACCTTGGCCAGTACCAGGGCCGGGATATCCGCAGTTAACTTATTGATCTTCACCATCGGCGTGTTGCCTATCGTTTCAAGTATGGTTTGGCAGTATTTCATTGTATTCTATTGACTTTTTGGTTCGCACAAAAGTAGCAATATTAAGGCAATGCCGGGGATGGATTTTATAGGCATAAGCGGGCAGAATGTTAATTACTGTTCCCTCTACGGCCACAGGGAGGATCTCTAAAAACCAATAATAAAGCCCTTCTTTTCATTGTATAAAAGCGCCAAAAAACGCCATCAGACGTCCAATGATGCTATGGATTTGAAGCGGTTGGGGGCCGAACCTGCTTTAAATTTGTTGTATTAACACTTAAAAACCACTTATGATGAAAAAACTACTTGCCACTTGCCTGCTGTTAACAGGAATTTCACTTACAGGTCAAAACCTGGTGCTGAACCCCGGGTTCGAAAATACAACCGGCGGTTGTGTTGGCTTTACCGGAGGCTTAAATAACTGGGACGACGCCAATTCAGGCGCCGACTCCTGTTCTTCGCCCGATCTATTCGCTACCTGCTTTCCCAACGGTTTGCCTACGCATGCTCCTAACAGCTGGTTAGGCGATCAGGCTCCGCATGGTGGCACTCGTTACGCGGGACTCATTACCTACGCGCCCGGTATGGCTTTTAACTGCAATCCAATAGGCAGCGATCAATACCGCGAGTATATAGAGGGGCAGTTTTCAAGTCCACTGGTTGGAGGACAAACCTATTGCGTGAGTTTTTGGGTGAACCTTGCGGGTAAGGTGAATTGGGCCACAAACCAGATGAGTGTTTATTTTTCTAACACACTTTACACTCACAATTTTTGCTCTAACCCGGGTGTAGCTCCGGTTACTCCGCAACTGAACTATACAGGCCCGGTGTTGTCAGACACCACCAATTGGGTCTTATTAAGCTGGAGTTACACGGCTACCGGCGGCGAACAATTCATGACCATCGGTAACTTTAAGAACAATACCAATACAACGCGCGCTAACAGTAATTGCAACGCGATGAATCCTTATGCTTATTATTTTATAGATGATGTATCGGTAGTTCCGGGCGCCTGCGTAAGTTGCGCTTTATCGACAAGCGTGCTTCAGAAGAACGATGTTACCTGCAACGGTGGCAGCAACGGTGGCGCTACCATCAGCGTGAGCGGCGGAAGCGGAAGTCAAACTTATACCTGGGTACCTTCGGGCGGAAACGCAGCATCTGCCAGCGGACTCACTGCCGGTGTATACACAGTGAATATCACCGATGGAAGCTGTACAGCTTCTCAAACAGTAAACATAGGCCAGCCTACTGCTATCAACGCAAACGCAACCGTAACGCAGAGTGTGACCTGCTCGGGCGGAAGTAACGGTTCGGCCAGCGTGAATATTACCGGCGGAACTCCAACCTATACGGTGAACTGGAATACCGGCGCAAGTGGAACAACACTAAACAACGTGCCAAAGAACGTTTATACATATACGGTAACCGACGCGGCGGGATGTACAACCACGGGCACTATCAACATACCGGGTGCTCCTGATATGGTAGTAAACTCTCAAACCGGTTGCGGTGCCGGCCCAACACCCGGCTCGGCAACTGTAACAGCCAATGGCGGAACTCCCGGCTTCACTTACTCGTGGACACCAGGCGGACAAACCACTAATGCTGTGAACAACCTGGCGAACGGAAGCTACACCTGCACGGTTACCGACGCTAATAATTGTATACGCTATGCGCAGATCACCATCAATTGCGCTACCGGAATAAATACCTATGACCCGGCGCACGCGATCCATGTATTCCCGAATCCGGCAGATAATTTTGTGACCATTGACGCGGTAGACATGCCGAAACACATTGAATTGTATGACGCCATTGGCCAGGTCGTTTACCAGGTAAAACCGGTGAACGCTGAGACGAAGATCGATCTCACTGCATTACCCACAGGTGTTTACTTCATCAAGGTGATCTTTAACGATAATTCCATTCAGCGCTTCAAACTGCTGCGACAATAACAGATACTGCTCTCTGATTGGCAAGGTTCAGTGAGCACATTAAACCTCTCCCTAAGTGGTGGGAGAGGTTTTTTTTGAGGGTGAAGTCAACAGTGTTGTACTTCACCCTTCCTTTTTTAAAGTAGTTCGATATTAGCAGCTTTACATTCCTCTATCATCACATCCGGCCATAAAGCGGGCTGCACTTCGCCTATATGCGCTTTGCGCGTAAACAACATACACAGGCGCGATTGTCCAATGCCGCCCCCAATGGTTTGAGGAAGCTTTCCTTCAACCAGCGCGCTGTGCCAGCTGAGCTTCAAGCGTTCGCTCAATGCTAATTCTTCCAATTGCTTCAAAAGAGCTTCCTTATCCACACGTATGCCCATGGAGGAGACCTCGAAAGCTCTTTCCAAAACCGGGTTCCAGGTCAGAATATCGCCGTTCAAACTCCAATCGTCGTAATCAGGTGCACGCTGGTCATGTCGCTCTCCATCCGAAAGCTTCCCTCCTATTCCAATGACGAACACAGCGCCTTTTTCGCGGCAGATCCTGCCTTCCCGCTCTTTTGGGGTAAGGCCCGGGTATTTTTTCAGCAATTCTTCAGAACTAATGAAACAGATCTCTTCAGGCAAAAAAGGTGTCAGCTCCGGAAATTTAGCGGCCATTTCACTTTCTGTTTCCTTCAAAGCAGCATAGATCAACGCCACAGTTGCTTTCAAAAGATCGATCCTCCGCTCTTCCGGCAACATCACTCTTTCCCAATCCCACTGATCCACAAAAGCGCTGTGCATGTTGCCCAGCACTTCATCCGGACGCAACGCATGCATGTCGGTATAAAGCCCCATGCCCGCTTTGTACTTCAGCGAGGCCAGCTTATGTCTCTTCCATTTGGCCAGCGACTGTATCACTTCCGCCTTCGCTTCACCCAGGTCTTTGATGAGAAAAGAGACAGGTTTCTCAATGCCGTTCAGGTCGTCGTTGATGCCGGTCCCTTTGGCCAGCATGAGCGGCGCCGTTACCTTTTGCAGGTTAAGTTTTACCGATAGCCTTTTGCTGAAGGTGTCTTTGATGAACTGAACCGCTTCCTCGGTCCTGCTTTCCGTGAGCAGGCTTTTGTAGCCCGCCGGTTTGATGATGTTTGTTTTCATGGTATATATTTATTTGTTTTTATTTCTGAGAACTGTGCGATCCGCACGTGCCCGGGTTGTTTTATGTTTGATGACGGAACTTCCGTAAAACAAAAAGCCCTCTCCGTTTTTCCGGAAAGGGCCTTCGTTATACACAAAGAGCTTCCCTTCCGGAGGTGGACGGTTTTGATTTTGGTTGTTATTTGTTTTTCTTTTGATCATATTCTTCCTGGCTCTTGTAGCCCCCTCCCTAACCCTCCCCCACGGGAGAGGGAAAAGGAAAATAAAAAAGCCCCCCGTTTTGGCGGAGGGCTTCGTAATTTCTTATCTTCTGGTAATTACAATATGGCTCCGCAACCCTTATTTTGGTTGTTCTGCTGATTGAAATTATTTTGAAGGTTGTGCATCATTGCGCGACAAATGTAGCGCAATTTTTAAATACAAAACAAATTTTTCCGGAAAATTTTACTTTATCCCAGTTTCGCGAGAATTTCTTCATCGCTTTTTATGCCCGCAAAGTACCCGGCCAATTTGCGTAACACCTTCTCTACCACCGCGTCCGGACAAGAAGCGCCGCTGGTTAAAATGATCGTTACCTTATCTTTTTTGGGAAGAAAATTAAAAGAGGTAAGGTTTTGCTGGTGCGGGTAATCGAAGTGGTGTATCTCGGTTTCGCTGATGATCTCTTTCTCAGAAGAGATGAAATAGGTCTTGAACTTTCTTTCCAATAATTCTACCAAATGAGAAGTATTTGATGAATTATATCCTCCCACCACAACCGCAAGATCGGCTTCGGTCTCTAAAAGTCCATAGGTAGCATCCTGGTTCTCGTTGGTGGCGTAGCAAAGCGTATCGCGGGTGTCGGCAAAGTGTTGTTTTATATCATCCGCTTTGTATTTCTCCTGGAGAAGGTTCTTGAAGTAATCGGCTATCTCTTGTGTTTCCGTGGCCAACATCGTGGTTTGATTAATAACTCCCACTCTTTCCAGGTCCTTTTTTACATCAAATCCGGCTGAGTATTTTCCTTTGAATGCCTCATAGAATTCATCCGGATTCTTCCCCGTAATATATTCTCCCAATAACCTCGCTTCGTCAAGATCACGCACAACCACCGAAGGCGCGTTCAGCTCACTTCTCGAAAAAGTAGCGCGCGTTTCTTCGTGCTTATATTTGCCATGAATAATGATGGTATACTTATCCTTACCGATCTGCTCCGACTTCTTCCATACGCGCTCTACAAACGGACAGGTAGTATTGTACTTTTTTATTTCAATGTTCTTGTCGCGCAATTTCTTTTCTATTTCTACAGTGGCGCCGAATGCGGGAATGATCACCACATCATCTGATGACAAAGTATCAAACGGGATGAGTTGCTTTCCTTCTGTATCCTGCAAAAATTGTACGCCACTATCGGTAAGGTCTTTATTCACTTCCGGGTTGTGGATCATCTGGCTTAGGAGAAAGATCCTTTTGCCGGGATTCTCATCCAAAGCTTTAAAAGAGATCTCGATCGCGTTCTCTACTCCATAACAAAAGCCGAAATGACGTGCGATGTAAAAGGCAACCGGGCCAAAATCAATATGCGCGGGCGCGTTATTCTGCTTACGCGGATCGTTGACACGCTGGTGCACTTTGATCTTTGAGATAAGGGGGCTGCGATAAAATTCAGGGATCTGAAAGGTCTTCATTAATTAGCGTGAAGTTCTTCGC
This sequence comes from uncultured Flavobacteriaceae bacterium, assembly GCA_964387075.1. GTDB lineage: Bacteria > Bacteroidota > Bacteroidia > B-17B0 > Aurantibacillaceae > PALSA-968. The sequence continues at coordinate 65,765 of CAYLVB010000010.1, read as the reverse complement.
TAAGCAGGTTGTTCTTTACGGCGAACATCACCACGCCGGCTGTATTGTTCACTTTCAGTTTCTGGAGTATGTTCTTGCGGTGCGTGTTCACGGTGTGCAGGCTCAGGCAAAGTTTGTCGGCTATTTGTTTATTGGAAAGTCCAAGAGCGATGTGCTTGATGATCTCGATCTCGCGCTCGGAAACAACGAATCCTTCGCAGGAAAGTTTCTTTGTGTAAACGGGAGTAACTTTCACCTCGGCATCTGTCAATAATACATCCGCGATCTTACCGCAAAGAAAGCGATCGCCTTTTCGCGTACTTTCAATGGCTTCGCGGATCTCGTCGCTGTCGCAATCTTTCAGCAGGAAACCGGTAACGCCCGAATCGAGGAAAGAAGAGATATCTTTTTTAGGAAGTAAATTCGTAATAACAAGTATTTGCAGGCCGCTGAACTCTTTCTTGAGCTCCGCCATTTGCGCCTGGCTGATCTCGAAAGAAAGCGGGTCGATCACTAGAACGGCAGGCTTATTCTTTTTGATCTGAGCGGAGAGAAGGGTGTTTTCAGTAACCTCCAACACCTGGTAAGAAGGCATGGAGTTTAAAAGTGATTTGAGTCCTTCGCGGACCAAAAAACTGCTATCGGCTACTAAAAGTTTATACATTTTACGCTTAACGTGCAAATATACTCAAAAAAGAGGGAATTTTAAAATACATTGTTTTTCAATTAATTACGTGACTTTAACAACTCTTTCGCGTTAGATAAAGCGGCTTCTGTTGGTTTGCCTGTGCTTAGCATCTTGGCGATCTCCACCACGCGCTCTTCTCCTGTTAAATTCCTTATCTCAGACTGTGTTAAATTCTTGATATCGCGCTTGTAAACAAACAGGTGTTGTTTGCCCTTGGAAGCGATCTGCGGCAGATGCGTAATGGCGATCACCTGCATATGCTTCCCCATCTCGAGCATGATGCTGCCGATCTTATGCGCCACATCGCCGGAAACACCCGTATCGATCTCATCAAAGATGATCGTGGGCAAAGCGGTCTTTTCGGCCAGGTGCGATTTCAGGCACAACATGAGGCGCGATAACTCACCACCCGAAGCTACTTTGTGCAATTCGCTTAAGGCAAGTCCTTTGTTGGCCGAGAACAGGAATTGTAACTCATCGCAGCCGTAGGTGTTGCATTGCTCCTGTACTTTACAATTGATAACCAACTGCGCGTTAGGCATACTCAAAGCGGTCAGCATTTTTTGCACTGAAGTTTGTATCGCTGGTATAGTTTTTTTTCTTTTTTCGGAAAGCTTAGTGGCCTTAGTCCAAACATTCTCGCTCAATTTCTTTATTTCTGCCCGCAGGTTCTTTATCTCCTCTTCTACCGAACCGAATTGCGTGAGCTTCTCTTCGATCTCCTTCTTTATTTTCAAGAGTGATTCTTCATCAGCCACTCCGTGTTTTTTCAGCAAGCGGTTCAGCAGGTCAAGCTGACCGGTAATGATCCCAAGTTTCTTTGGATCATACACCACTTTATCGTTGGCGCCTTCTGTCTCAGAAGCGATATCTTTCAATTCAATGTAAAGTGTATTGATACGGGCAGCCAGTTCTTCGTAGTTCTTCCCGTACTTGCTTAGTTGTGAGAGGATCTGCCTTACAGCCGCAAGTTTCGATAAAACATTCTCTTCGCCTCCGTCAATAGCTCGGGAAACAGTATCGAGGTTCTGTTTAATGAACTCAGCGTCGTTCAAGGTATCAAATTGTTGCTCGAGCTCCTGCAATTGGCCTTTTTGCAGGTTGGCCTGCTCTAATTCGTTGAACTGAAACTGGAAATAATCCAGGTCCTTTTTTGCCTGTTGTTCGAAAGCGGTAAGCTCAGAAAGTTTCTTTTCCTTTTCCTTTAATTGATTGTAGAACGACAGAAAATGTTTTCTGTCCTCGAGGCAACCTGCAAAAGCATCCACCATGTTGAAGCGGAAGGCAGCCTGGTTCAATAATAAGGTTTCGTGCTGCGAGTGCACATCGATGAGATACTGCGCCAATTCTTTCAAAATGGCAAGCGTTACCGGCGTATCATTGATGAACGCGCGGGATTTTCCGTCGGGAGAAATTTCTCTTCTAAGACTTGTTTCTTTTTCATGATCCAGCTCGTTATCGCGAAAGAATTTTTCCAGGGAATAAGATGCGATATTGAACACGGCCTCAACAATACATTTCTTCTGCTTATCACGCAGCACAGCCATATCGGCGCGCTCGCCCAGCACCAAACCCAAAGCTCCCAGCATGATCGATTTGCCCGCCCCGGTCTCGCCGGTAATTACGGTCAGGCTTTTGTCGAAGTCGATACCAACCTCTTCCAAAAGCGCGTAATTCTTGATCTGCAGGTGCTTTAACATGGCCCTAATATCGGGAATTTCGCCGATCACCGGCCAGGAAGATTTCAACAGGGACCGGCCGGATCTATGGCTTTTATTAACCAAGTAAATTAAATATTTTGTTTTAAATTTACTTGGTTGTATATTTGTGAATGATCAAGAGAAAAGCGCAGCGGGAGATCCTTGATAAACTGGGGGCATTCCCGGCGGTGGCCATATTGGGCGCGCGGCAGGTTGGCAAGACCACGCTGGCAAAGGCCATCGCCAAAAAATTAAAAAAAGATATACTTTATTTCGATCTAGAGAACCCGCGCGATGAAAATACCTTGCGGCGCGATGCCTACTCCTTACTGGAAGAAAACAGCGCTAAACTCGTGATCATCGATGAAGTGCAGCGTATGCCTGAGCTTTTTACCTATCTCCGCCCGCTTATAGACAGTAATAAAAAAAAGGGGCGCTTCCTGCTTTCAGGATCGGCATCACCCAACCTTGTAAAAGGGGTTTCTGAATCACTGGCCGGTAGGATCTATTATGCAGAGATCACTCCTATCGGGTTGAACGAATTGCCGGTAAAAAATACTTTCGAAAAGCTATGGTTCAGAGGAGGGTTTCCAAGAGCTCTTACAGCCCGCACCGACGCGCAATTCGCCGAATGGATGGATACTTTCATTGATACCTACACACAGCGCGACCTTAACGCTATTTTCGGTATAAATCTTTCGCGCCAGGTGATCTATAATTTCTGGCGCATGCTGGCACATTGCCACTCGGGTATTTATAACGCGGAGATGTTCGCACGCTCGCTGGGCATTACTTCGCCAACCGTTACGCGCTACCTCGATTACCTGGAAGGGGCCTACCTGGTACGCCGCCTGCCCGCCTATTTCATGAATGCCCGCAAACGCCTCGTTAAAGCGCCAAAGATCTATATCAGCGACAGCGGCATCCTCCATCGCCTGTTGGGTGTGAACAGTTTCTCTGACCTGAAAGGAAATCCAATCGTGGGCGCCTCGTGGGAAGGTTTTGTGGCTGAGCAGGTAAGGCGCATACTACCGAAAGGCTACGATCTTTTCTATTACCGCACGCAGAACGGCGCGGAAGCAGACCTGGTTATTACCCGATCGCTAAAACCCGTATCCTGCATCGAGATCAAATATTCTAACGCCCCAAAGATCAGTCCCGGATTTTACAACTCGATAGCCGACCTGGGAACGAAGGATAACTATGTGATCACACCACAGGCAGACACCCTGCGTATTTCCGGCGAAATAAGGGTAATGGGCCTTCCGGCATTCCTGAAGGATTTTAAAACAACCAAGTAAATTTAATATGTCATACTAAATTTACTTGGTACCAAGATCCTTGGCAAATGCGTTAAAATCAACCCCATCAAAATTGCCGGAGGTCATCATCAAAAGATTCTTGTCCTTCCATTGGATGTTTTTCAGGTAATCGGTAACTGCCTTCGACTCGGTAAAGACCTTAACGCGCTGGTCGTCAAAAGAATTTTTTACCTGCTCTATTGTGATCGGCTTTAGCTTTTTGTGCTCGATGGTATGCGGGTTGAAATATACGATGGCGTCATCGGCGGCACGCATACAACCTTTGTATTCCTTCAGGAAATTCTCGTTCAAGCTGCTGAAGGTATGCAGCTCCATGCAGGCTATGAGCGGACGCGCAGGAAATTGTGCTTTCATGGCTTCGATGGTTGCCTTCAATTTGGACGGAGAATGCGCGAAATCCTTGTAGAAAGCAAAATCGGGTTGCACTCTTACAGGTTCCAGTCGTTTTGCCGCGCCGCCAAAACTTTGAATGGCTTCGTAAAACTTTTCTTCGGTCACGCCCAGTTTTTCACAAACATGCTTAGCACCTAATAAATTCATCAGGTTGTGCTCGCCAAAGATCTTCAATGGGATTTTTTTATCACCACCTTTTAAATAAGTAACGCCATTCTCAATGGCATGGGCAGGAACGGCATAGGGAATTTTCTCTACAGGCGCTTCGGTTTTCTCCACCAAATTCTTCAGCTCGCTATCCGCACTGCAATAGATCAAACTGCCTTTGGGTTCGATGATGTGAATGAATTTTTCGAATTGCTCGACATAATTTGCGTAAGTAGGGAATACGTTGATATGATCCCAGGCAATGCCGCTTACAATAGCGATGTGCGGTTTGTATAAATGAAATTTCGGGCGACGATCGATGGGTGAGGCCAAATATTCATCTCCCTCAAAAACGGCTATTGGAGCTTCTTTCGTTAGCTTGACCATTGTATCGAATCCCTGCAATTGGGCACCTACCAAATAGTCAAAATCTTTGCCCGCGTGTTTTAGTACATGCAGGATCATCGATGTGATGGTTGTTTTTCCGTGACTGCCGCCAACCACTACGCGTATTTTTTCTTTGGTTTGCTCGTACATGTATTCAGGATAGGAATACACTCGGAGGCCCAATTCCTGCGCACGAAGTAATTCGGGATTGTCGGCCCGCGCGTGCATGCCCAGGATCACTTCGTCGTAAGTTTTATCCAATTTCTCGGGGAACCAGCCGATCTTTTCGGGCAACAGGCCCAATTTGGCCAGGCGACCTTTAGAAGGCTCATTGATCTCGTCGTCGGAACCGGTAACCGTATAGCCCTTATTCTTCATGGCAATGGCCATGTTGTGCATCACGCTTCCACCTATGGCAATGAAGTGAATTTTCATATGTCTAAGTAACCAAAATAAGAAAAACGGGGGCTTTAAACTTCGTGTTAATTATTCACATATTTTTGTTGAGAGATGGAACGCTATTTCGTTATATACAAGCCCTACAAAATGCTCTCGCAATTCGTGCGCATGCGCAAGAAGCATGTGCTGGCCGACCTCAACTTCGAATTTCCCGAAGGAACCAACGCGGTGGGGCGGCTCGACGATAATAGCGAAGGGCTGCTCATTCTTACCAACGACAAAAAACTAAATGCTCTGCTGCTAAAGCCCGAGAACGAGCACAAACGTGTGTATTGGGTACAGGTACAATTTAGAGTGAAGAATGAGGAATTAAGAATTCTCGAAGAAGGAGTGGTTATACGCCTGGGTAAAGAAGATTACAAGACTAGACCCTGCAAGGCAAGAGTGATAGAGCCGCCCAAAGACCTGCCACCGCGTACGCGAAAAGCCATAAGCGATCGACTGGAAACTGAATGGCTGGAACTCACACTTATCGAGGGGAAATTCCACCAGGTGCGCAAGATGTGCGCTGCCATAAACCACCAGGTGCTGCGTTTGCTGCGCGTAAGCATTGAAGATCTGAAACTTGATACCTATGAGCCGGGAAGTGTGAAAGAGTTATCCAAAGAAGAACTTTTTACCAAACTAAAGATTCCCGTTCCTGAATAAGATCCGTCATTCCGCCACGAAGGCACAAGGAAGCAAAGAAACAGCCGAAGGAACAGCCAGTACAGAATGGTACTTTTTATTAAACCATAGCACCTTGGTGGCGAAAATCCGAATGCCCGAAAGAAGAAGGCCTCCTCTTTCCCGGGTCCATACCTCAAAGAAAGACCTTTTACTAAAACTTAGTGTCTTTGTGGCGAAATTCGAATGGCCATTATTTAGTGTTATATTTGTAATAATGAGGGTCTTTATGCTTGGCGACGGAGGCTCGTCGCACATACAAAAATGGGTGAAGGGGTTGACTCCTCATGGCATAGAGATCGGCCTTTTCAGTCTGCACCATTTTGATGAACAGATCTACTCGGGAGTAAAGGGTTTTTCGATCCTTAACAATCCTTCTTCACGAAACGCGCGCTCACTTTTTACCAAGATCGCATATTTGAAAAGTACGGGCGCTATCAAGAAACAACTGGCCGCCTATAAACCCGATCTGCTGCACGCGCATTATGCCAGCAGTTACGGCATGCTGGGCGGAAAAACAAAATTCCACCCGCTCATCATTTCCGTATGGGGGTCGGATGTATATGATTTTCCCAAAAAATCGGCCCTGCACAAAAACCTTTTCGAACGCGTTCTTTCTAAAGCCGACAGGATCTGCTCTACCAGCCATTGCATGAAGGAAGAGACTCAAAAATATTCCGACAAGACCATCGACGTGGTTCCTTTTGGGATCGATACTGAATTATTCGCACCCCAGGGAAAAGGATTTGCGGAGAAACAAGAAATTACCATCGGCATCATCAAATCGCTGGAAAAAAAATACGGCATCGAGTATTTGGTAAGGGCCTTTCATGAGGTTTTAAAAGCAAATCCGGCAAAGAACCTACGCTTGCTGGTTGTTGGCGATGGATCTGGTGGCGCTGAATACAAAAAAATGTGCGCCGATCTCGGCATTACCGACAAGGTGACCTTTACCGGGAAGGTGAGTCACACGGATATTGTAAAATACCACCAGGAGATCGACATTTTTGTGAGTCTTTCGGTTCTGGATAGTGAAAGCTTTGGTGTTTCGTTAGTAGAAGCGATGGCCTGCGGAAAACCCGTGGTAGCAAGCAATGTGGCAGGATTTAGAGAAGTGCTCGGGAATGACAATTGCGGCATTTTAGTTCCAAGAAACAATCACATAGAAGCGGCCAAAGCCATCACTAATTACATCAACCATCCCAAGATGGCAAGTGAAACGGGAGCCCGGGCACGCAAAAGGGTTTTAGAACATTACGACTGGAACCGGAACCTGGAACAAATGGTAGCTATCTACAAAGGAATGGCAAAAGGCTAGCTGCAGAAACCAAAGAATAGCATAAAGCTACTGCTTCCTTTTGGCTGTTCCTTCGGCTGCTTCTTTGCTTCTTCGTGCCTTCGTGGCAAGCTTACCACTCCTCTCCGGCATCGGAATATCGCCACAAAGACACAAAGGCTCTAAGTTTAATTAAAAAGGATACTAAGTATCTTTGATACGACTGTTCCTCGGCTGCTTTCTCCGTGTCTACTTGGCTGTTCCCTCCGTGGTTTCTGTAGCTAGTCGAAAGCCCTTATTTAGCGTGCGGTCTTCCACCTTTGGGCTCGTGGTATTTGATGAGGCCACTTATTGGCGATTTTAAAATGATGCCCGGTTTTAAACCGCGCTCGGCCAGCACTTCCAACAAAAGATCTTTGTTATTAAAAGCCACAGAGCCCACAAAATTGATAGGCAATTGCGTGTGGCGACTGTATTTCTCTACCTGGTAAATTAAAAAATCAGTAAAACACTTTTTTATAAGCGAAACCATATAGGGATGCGCGATATATTCGGCAACGATCTTGCCGTAGGAGGCAAGAAAGCGATTGGGCATAGGCTTTTGATACACGTTATCTAAAATAAACTCGCGCTCAAAATCGTGCATTTGGGAGAATTCCTTTTTCAGGTCTTCCGGAAGTTTATCGTCGAAATACGCCTGTATCAATGTTTTTCCCAAGTGGCCGGCGCTGCCATAGTCGCCGAAGAAATAACCTACGGAAGGAATGTTTTCCTTTACCGACTTGCCATCGTAATAACAGCTGTTAGAACCTGTGCCTATGATGCAGGCAATGCCGGGATCGCTGCCACAAAGGGCGCGTGCGCTGGCCAAAAGATCGTGTTCTACATGTATCTCGGCCTTGGTAAATACTTTGGCGAGCGCGTTCGTCACGACCTGAACCTTTTCAGAGGAAGAACAGCCCGCCCCGTAATAGTAGATCGTAAGATCACCGTTCTTCGCTAAAGAAAGTATTTCTTTTGGGAGCTCGCTGCGCACACCATCTTCAATGATACGCGTGGTTTGAAAATAAGGATTGAATCCCTGGGTATAAGCTTCTACAACTTTTCCATCCCCCAAAAGGGCCCAATGTGCTTTGGTAGAACCGCTATCGGCTATCAATATCATGGAGGCAGGGTTTTGACAAAGATAGAAAGAGTTTCGCTTATTTCCTCACCGAATTCAACTTCCGCACGCAGATGAGCGCGTCGTAGTAAGTGCCCTGCTGGCGGTGGTAAACATACACCGTATAATCGTTCTCGGTCTCCCAATGATTACCCTCGATGTAATTCAAGTCGGCGGCTGTTTTGCCGTCTTCGAGGAAACCTATCTGGTAATCGTAATATCCCTGCTTTAAATACACCGCGAGCTCGTAACGCTTTTTCTTGTAATTATAGCTCATCCGGTTCTCTTTGGTGAAACGGTTATCCGTTAAATTTCCCATCAAATAAAAATTACCCTCGCTCATAGGGTAATCGTAAGGCACAAAAAAATGGGTCCAGCAATAATCGGCGTTTATCTCGCTGTCGTTCCTTTCTTCCGCTTTAATTAAGAACCTGCCATTATTGTCCTGGTACTGCGAGTAGGTCTTGAACATCTTCACTTCTTCCGGTTTTTGCTCCAGGTGCCATTCCAAAGCCGAGTCGCGATAGATCTGGTCGGTGAACTGGGTCACGAACTTAAAGTTCTTCGAGTTCACAAAACGGTATTCATTGCCACCCTGGAAACAATTGGTTCCGTCATCATAATCAAAAGTAAATTCATTGGGCTTGGTGTACAAAGGCTTCATGTCGTAAACGGCATTATCCCAACGGTTATTCTGCTGCACAACCACCTTCATATCCACAAAAGGATTAGTTACATTGTAAGAAGAATAGAACACGCTGAAATCAACCTCCTGCCGGTTCATGTAATCATCCGCCTTGGCGGCCTCGTGTATGTTTCCCACCACGCTCACCTTATTGGTTACGACCATAAAACGGCGCGTTAATACCGGTTTATCTTTCTCCACATCCGTATACACCTTTACAATATAATTGCCGCTCTTGGTCAATTTCATATTGTTGTTAGGGAAGGTCCACTTGTAATGCGTGTACTTCTGCATGGTTCCCTGTGAGTAATTGAAATTGGTGATCTGCTCTTCCTGGAAAGAGTTCAAATACTCAGGCGCCATCAGGTCGCTGGGCTTCCAGGCCGCGTCGCAATGAATTAAAGTGTACCAGTAGTTCTTGTTATCTCCGTCCAGGTCATCGAAACTCAGTTCCAATTGCTGCCCCGATTCAAGATCTATCAGGGGCGGAGAAAGCTCCCAGGATACTTCGTGCAATTGTACACTCTTGATGTTGGGTTTGTAGACCCAATCTTCGTAACGTAAGACGTTTGAGCTTACGTAGTCCTCGTCGTCGGTCTTTTTGGTTTGGGCATTTACACCGAAAGAAAGCACGAAAAGCGCGAGCAGAGCTATTACCATTATCGGGAAGTTGAGGCGCGGCGACATAATACTCATTCGAGCATGGTGCGATGCTGAAACAAGTTCAGCATGACGCGGAAGTATCTTTTTTTCTGAGATCAAAATTTGATGAGTTTACCTTTACCGGTAATTTTTACATTTACAACGGGTGGATTGCCCGTATAGTATAAATTGCCTGTGCTGGCTATTTCCGCATCGAGCTGCCCGGTAATGTTCACCTTAGCTTCTCCGTTCGATTTGAAATAAATATAACCGTAAGACGCCGTAAAACCTTCGGCACGGATAAAACCCTGCCCCACTATATTGGCAAAAAAACTATTCGCGGTGCCGCTAACATACAGATCGCCTATACCGTGGGTATGGCTCACCACGCAACGTGTTTTCACGCCCAAATGAATATCACCCGAATTACGAATGTTGCAGTCCACACTGTCCTGTATCACAGTATTTGTGCCAAAAATATTGCCCACGCCGTCCTGTATAAAGTACTTTACATAAGGGGCGGTTACATAAACAGTTACGTCGTTATTGGAGCCGCGCACAAAATTGCACTTGTTATTGTTCTCAATACGCAGTTCATTCTCACTAACCTTTGTAGAGATGTTGGAGACGAGATTCTTGCCTGTCTTTACAGTAATAATTGGCTCTGCAAGGGTAGAATCCTGGGTAAAATACACATCGATCTTATCGAGTACCCGCAGCGTATTAAAATTAGCCACGCGCCGTGTTTCCAGCACATCGCTTCCGCGCGACTTAAAACAGTCGCAGCGGTTCTCCTTTTTGCATGCGCTGAATAAAAAGAAAAAGCCCGCTAAAAACAGGAGTATTTGCGGGCTCATTTTCATTCTTGTTTGTCTATTTAAAGTCAAGTAATTCTACATCGAACACCAGCCATGATTTTGGCGGTATCACACCGGGAACACCATTATCTCCATAACCCAGGTTCGGAGGAATGATCAAGGTATAACGCGAACCTTTATTCATCAATTGCAGCCCTTCTGTCCAACCTTTGATCACCTGGTTCAAACCAAAAGAGATAGGCTGACCACGATCGCGCGAGCTGTCGAATTTTTTTCCATCGAGCAAAGTGCCCACGTAGTGAACTGTAACTTCGGAAGTGGCACTTGGTTTAGGGCCTGAACCCTCTTTTTCCACGATGTAACGCAGCCCGCTTGCTGTTGTTTTGGTATTCGCGTATTTCTCGTTCAGCACCTTGTCCATCGCCGCTTGTTCAGCTTTTATTTTTTCTTCTTGTTTTTTAGTGAAACCGGCGCTTTCTGATTCAAATACTTTAGCGCCGTCAAAGGCTTCTGCTTTCGCGCCTTTGCGAAGGATGGTAACTGTTTTCAACGAATCGCCCTGCGCAATAGCGTCAACCACTTTTTGACCCTCGATCACATGACCGAATACAGTATGCTTACCATCTAACCACGGAGTTTTAACGTGCGTAATGAAGAACTGGCTGCCGTTGGTGCCTGGGCCCGCGTTTGCCATTGACAGAACGCCGGGACCGGTATGTTTCAAAGAAGTATCGATCTCGTCGGGGAATTTGTAACCGGGTCCGCCCGATCCGTTCCCGGCCGGGTCGCCGCCCTGGATCATAAAATTGGCGATCACACGGTGGAATTTGAGTCCGTCGTAAAATGGAACACCGGCTCCTTTGGCGGTGTTCTTAATGGTTCCTTCAGAAAGGCCCACGAAGTTGCCAACGGTCATTGGTGTTTTTTCCATTTCCAGCACTAAATAAATATCGCCTTTGCTGGTGTTCATTTTAGCGTAAAGCCCATCGGGCTGCTTGCTTAAGAAATCTTTATCCATTTGAGAGAGTTTTGCTTTTGGGGTTGTTTTTGTTTCGGATTGCGCCATATCCTGCTTCCTGCAGGCGAAGAAGGCCGCAACCGCGATGAGTGATAGAACTACTTTTTTCATATTTTAATTTTTAATAGCTGATCTTCTGTTCAAATAGGGATCCATCTTTGATGTGCTTCACTATTACTTGGGCATAGGCGGAGCCGTTCTGATGCCCACAATTTCTATTTCAAATACCAAAGGAGAATACGGAGGAATGCCCTGGTTGCCGCGCTCGCCATATCCCATGCTGGAAGGCGAAACCACCAACATCTTGGTGCCCACATTTGCTCCAATAATCGATTCGTCCCATGCCGCTATCAAGGGCTGAACCCCGATCTGGAAAATTACCGGCTCAGGGCTGCGCTCGGATGTATCAAAAACACGACCATCGGTGAACATGCCTTTGTATTTTACCTCGATATTATCGCCCTTCTTCACTTTTTCACCCTTGCCCTTTTGCTTAACCACAATGTAAAGCCCGGTTTCGGTAGGTTTAACGGTGATCTTGTTATCCGTGATGTATTTGTTAAGCACACTGTCTTCGGCATTCTTTGCTTTTTCCATGTAAGCCATCTGCATCTCGCGGTTCTTCTTTTCGATCTCATCCACCTTGGCTGAATTATACACACTGTCTATCTTCACGTGATACACGATATAGCCCTTAGGATCGAGGAATTTTGGAACCGGTTGTTTATAGTATTTGTCGAACATTGAATCGATACGCAGAGCAAAAGAAGCGCTGTCGCCCTTGTGCAGTTTGTAGATCATCTCGAACATATCGCCTTTATATACCGAAGGAGACAAACGCATGGCGTAAGGCTGCCCGGGCTGCGACATGGTCCTGTAATCATACAGTAATGAATCTTTGTCGGTGGTCATGGTGTGGTGCATGAAAATCACATCACCTTGATTGATGGCCGTTTTATCTTCGGCGGCTTTTTCAAGTTTAAAGAATGCGCCGGACTCGGTCACTTCATAACCGGGAAAGCGGGGATCTTCGTTCTTGCAGGATACAACCAGCAGAACAACTGCCAGCGCGAATAGGATTTTTTTTGATCTCATAATTAATTTTTAACGTCAAGTACTTCTACTTCGTACAGCAAGGGGGTATAGGGAGCAACGCTTCCATCCGAGCTTCCCTTGCTGCCAAAAGCGAGGCGCGAAGGTAATATAATTTTTGCTTTTTCGCCCTTTTTCAGGTGATAAAGTGCTAGTTTTAACCCCTCTATGACCTGGCCTTCCTGGCCCATTTTGAACTCAAAAGGCTTCTTATCGGGCGTTAGGTCAACCACACGGCCATCCAGGTAATATCCCTTGTATAAAATACTCACCTTACTGCCCCATTTTATACTGTCGCCCCGGGTACTGACGGTCTTTTCCATGAAAGCGTCCTTGCTGAACTCGTAGGAACCATTAAAATTGCCGGTTACATAATTATTGATCTGCCCGTACTCCTCGGTCTCCCTGGCCAGGGTATTGCCCTGCAGGCTATCGGCTACGCGCGTGTATTCATCCGGGCTAACGATACGCAGAATGCGCACCGAGAACTTCACGGCGCTGTCGGCCCTGCTAAAGTCAGCGGGTTTGTTAAATCCGAAGATCTCTTTAAAAAGGATCTGCGAAGGAACGAGGTATTGCACGCTGTCGCCCTCGGCCAGGGTAAAAATATGCTTAGCGAAAGAGAACGTGTTCTGTTTGATGAAAAAGCTCTGAAAAGCGTTATGTTTAGTATCCCAGAAAACAGAATCTTTCAGGGTGTAACAGGCCGCATCTATCCAGAGATAATCAGAGGTATCGGGTTTTATTTTGCCATCTCCGATGGAAAGAAGTTTAAAATAGTAATTATCTTTTTTTGAATATTCACTACGGCTCTTTGGTTTGCACCCAAATGAAATGATGCCAATTCCGATTAACAGGAAATACAACCCTACCCGACTAACCCATAACCCATACCCCATACCCTTTACCCTCATTTCACATTCGTTATTTCAATTTCGTAGGCCACGGCTGTTTTAGGCGGGATCTTATTCCTGTCACCTACCAGTCCGAAGGCTAAATGTGATGGCAGTACAAAGATCGCTTTCTCTCCTTCTCTCATGAACTGCACACCTTCGTGCAAACCTGATTCTATATTATCGGCGCCCACTAAAAAAGTGCGGGGTCCTTTTTTATCTGACGAATAGCACTCGGTTCCATCCAGAAGAGAAACTTTGTATTTTATCGTTACTTCGCTTTTGAATTTTATCTCTTTACCTTTTTTATTCTCCTTGAAAATATAATAACGCAAGCCCGTGCCGCTGGTCTTCATGGGGTATCCGTGCGACTTCACCCAGGCGTTGATCTCGTCATTCTCCATCACCACCGCTGGCTGGTTCACCTTCACAATGTTCTCTTTTAATTTCTTAGAATCAACAACTACATTTTTCTGTTTCGGGGGATCTCCGCAAGATATTAGTGCAAGCAAGGTTGCTGCTACGCTCCAAACAGCCGGCAGCCGAAACTGCAAAGGGCGCAAAGTGAACAGCCCGCAAAGAACCCGGAGAACAGCCGTTAGGACATTTCGGATTTCGGGTTTCAGGTTATGAACAGCCATTGCGTATTGCACTATTTATTAAGTTCTGTGGCATATTGAGGAAGCAACTCCACAAATTTTGCAACAACCTGGTCCAGGGGTTCTTTGCTTTTTCCGCCGGCCGCGTTCGCGTGTCCGCCGCCGCCGAAATGCGCGCGCGAGAATTTGTTCACGTCAAATTTGCCTTTGCTGCGAAAAGAGATGCGGATCTCTCCTTCTCTTTCGGAAAAGAAGGCCGAGAAAACAATTCCGCGAACCGATAAAGCCTGGTTCACCACGCCTTCGGTATCACCTTTCTTAAAATCAAAACGTTTTAACTCCTCTTCGCTGATTCCAATATAGGCGGCTCTGTATTCGGGCAGAAAGACCAACTTATCAAGACAATATCCCAATAGTTTCAGCCGCTGCGCGCTGTAATCATCATACACACGGTTGTAGATGTCGGAATTATCGGCGCCTGCCTTGATCAGTCCCGCCGCTATAGAAAAAGTTCTGTCTGTTGTACTCGGAAAACGAAAACTACCGGTATCCGTCATAATGCCGGTGTACAGGCTTGTAGCTGCTTTTTTATCGATCATCTTTTGCGAATCGATGCCGCAGATAAGATCATAGATCAATTCGGCCGTAGAGCTCGCGTGCTCGTCATGAAAATAAAGATCAAAACAAGAATCGGGCTGGCGGTGATGGTCTACCAATATTTTTGGGGCTTCACTTTTTGCGATCAGCTCGCCCAGTTTATCGAGGCGCGAATAATTATTGAAATCGAGTATGAAAAGCAGATCGGACCTTTCCAATTGTTTTTGCACGGCGCGCTCGTTACCTTCAAACACCATGCTTTGTTTCGCGGCCGGCATCCATCCCAAAAAACCGGGAAAGATATTCGGCACGATCACTTTTACTTTTTTATTTTTCTTACGCAGGTAGTGATACAATCCCAACGAAGAGCCCATGGCATCGCCATCCGGGTTGGTGTGGGTAAGAATGGAAATATTCTTTGCTTTTGAGATGGCCTTCTTCAGGTCGCTGAACTTGCTTTTTTTCACGGTTATTTATCGAGGATTAAGAATTCTGTTCTCCTGTTCTTAGCCTTCCCCTCTACCGTTGCGTTGCTCGCCACCGGTTTTCCTGCTCCGTATCCTTTGGAGGTAACGCGCGTGGCAGGAATTCCCTTTGTCTCCAGGTATTTTTTAACGTTGTCTGCACGCTTTTGCGAAAGCGCTAAATTATCCGCGTCGCTTCCCACATTATCGGTATGACCCTGTATCTCTACCTTAAAGGAAGCATTCTCTTTCAGGTACTCCGCGAACTCATCAAGCACTACATACGATTCGGGATAAAGGTCGGCCGCACCGGTGGCGTATAGAATGTTATTGATCACAAAAGATCTCCCGGTCTCCACTCGTTCAATTTTCATTTCGGGCATTTGCGCAGGCTTCTCAAAGCTGGCGCCACGTAACTCCACTTTCTCCGCAACAAAAGAATGATCCGGCGCTTTCACGGTAACAACCACTTCATTCTTGAATTTCTTCAGGTTCACCGCTGCCACATAATGACCGGTGACAGAATCCACCACAGCCTGTGTTTTTTCGTGCGTTTTCACATCCTTGATCTCAACCACCACGTTTGTTTTTGGAGGATCTCCATTTTGATCTTTCACCTGTCCTTTTAAGAAAGCTACGGCTTCGGGGCGCGCTTCTTTATACAGTTCGAAATAATATACATCATATTTCCCAACCCCCTGCCCGCGTACCTTACCTTCATTGGCATAGGAACAGAAAAAACCCTTGGTTCCGTCCGTACTCACAAAGAAACCCGCGTCTTCCGATTCTGAATTAATAGGTGAACCTATATTCTCCGGCTCTTTCCAATTGCCTTTTTCGTCCTTACGTACATAAAAAATATCAAGCCCGCCAAAACCATACAGACCATCGCTGCTGTAATAAAGTGTCTCGGAGTCGGAGTGAATGAAAGGACATTTCTCAGTACCGGGTGTATTAATGCGCGGCCCAAGGTTCACGGGAGCCTTCCATTGTTTGGTAACCGGGTCGCGATCACTCTTCCAAAGATCCACTTTTCCCAAACCACCCGGCCTGTCGCTTGCAAAGTACAGCGTGTTCCCATCTGCTGAGATAGAAGGCTGAGAATCCCAATACACGGGATCATTGATGTTTGGCACCTTGCGGATCTCGCCCCAAACACCATCGATCTGGTCTGAATAATAAATGTCGGCATTAGGCTGTTGGCCACCTTCATTCTTGTAAATGGTATAATAGAGGTGTTTATTGTCGATAGTAACACACGCGCCACCTTCGTTGGCGTTCTCGTTGAAAGGCCATTCCATGGGTTCGCCTTTGTCGAAAGTTCCGTCCTTTTGCTTTTTGGAGATCGTAAACACTTCTTTCTCTTTATCGCTTTGGTACACCCTGTCCTTGCTCTGGTCGGGCATGGTGCGTGTATAAAGAAAAACAGTCTCATCGGGAGAAATGTAAGGCAGGTACTCGTTGTTGGCTCCTGAAATATTCACCAGGACCTTTGGACTGAAAGGCACGATCTTCTTTTTAAGTTCCGTCTCCTTTTTGGCAGCCTTCACCATTTCCTTGCTTTGGTATTGCTCAAATTGATAATCCTTGCTGAACTTGCTCTCGTCGTCATCCTGGAACTTCAGGAATTCATTGAGGTATTTTACGGCCGAATCATTCATCGAATCCTCGTAATAACTGAAACCGATGTAGTAATAAGGCTCTGAATGGATCTTTGGACATACTTTCACTGCCGCTAAAAAATAGGGGCGCGCGGTTGAAAAAGGCAGGTTATCGAGCTTGCATTTTACAATAAGTTCGTTACCCAGGGCCATGTTGGCCTCGGCGTAACCCGGTTCGATGTTGAGGGCTTCCTGCAGGTACTTTAAACGCTCCGGCTTTTTGTATTTTTTCTTATCAGTGCCTTTTTTGAAGAGGTCTACCGCCTTCTTTTCATCGGGTTCGGGGCAGGCGCTTTTCTTTGCTTCTTCTTCATCCTGCCCAAAAGCGAAAATGCTGAGGAACAGGCCGAAAAATATGGTAATAGCGGGCTTTTTCATGGCAATGCGTAAAGGTATCAAAAATTAAATAACGCCTTTTACAGGGCTTTGGTATTGGGATGCCAAAATCGTGCCTTATTACATACCTTAATCCACCCAAAACCCTCATGGAATAAGGGAGAGCAGCCGGGATCCTGCTAATTGAGTTTCAATGTCTCCTGGCTCGCCCTTTTTCCCTACGCTATTCACAAATTTTGGTTAATTACTTTAGCCTAAGTGGGTTTGGGTTTTATGGGCAAAACACCTACCTTTCAAAGCTTTATCTTAAGGCTATTTTTACTCTATGAAAGCATACGTATTTCCAGGTCAAGGTTCGCAGTTCCCCGGTATGGGGAAGGACCTTTACGAGAATAACCCCAACGCCAAAGCACTTTTTGAAAAAGCCAACGAGATCCTCGGTTTCCGTATCACAGATACGATGTTTGGCGGCACCGACGAGGAACTGAGGCAAACCAAAATTACCCAGCCCGCCATATTTCTGCACTCTGTAGTACTGGCCTCTACGCTTGCCGATTTTAACCCCGACATGGTTGCTGGACATTCCTTAGGAGAATTTTCATCCTTGGTCGCCAATAAAACTTTGTCCTTCGAAGACGCGCTGAAACTTGTTTTCAAACGGGCCCTGGCCATGCAACATGCCTGCGAGATCAACCCCAGCACCATGGCCGCGGTATTAGGATTAGAGGACGCCAAAGTGGAAGAAGTTTGCGCGGGCATCACCGAAGAAGTGGTGGTTGCCGCCAATTATAACTGTCCCGGCCAATTAGTGATCTCGGGAAGCATGAAAGGAATTGAGATAGCCTGCGAGCGACTGAAAGGAGCGGGCGCCAAACGTGCCCTGGTACTTCCGGTTGGAGGCGCTTTTCACTCGCCCCTGATGGAACCCGCGCGCGTGGAACTGGAAAAAGCCATCAACGAAACGAATTTCAACAAACCCATTTGCCCGGTATACCAGAACGTAACGGCCAAAGCGGTAAGCGATCCCCATGAAATTAAAAAGAATCTCATCGCGCAGCTTACCGCGCCCGTACGCTGGACGCAGACCGTTGAGCAAATGCTGAAGGACGGCGCCACGCATTTTACAGAAGTGGGCCCCGGCAAAGTGCTGCAAGGCTTAATTAAAAAAGTGAACAAAGAGGTTGAGGCCTTAAGCGCTTAATATGAAACATTCGCGTAAAATATTCTTTGTACTGGTGTTGTTTGCGCTGCACTATACGGCTTTCCCGCAGTTCTTCCGCGCGTGGGGAGTTTTTGCGGGAGAGACCTCCTCTCGGCATCGCTACAAGAACAAATATCCCGAGGATTTTGCCAGCGATCCGGGTTTCTTACATGCCAGGCCGCCTTCACACAAAGGTTCAGAGCGTCACAGCTGGTGCGCGGGTATATTTGTAGAGATGCTGCGCAGCAGTGTATGGCGCTGGCAGATGGAGGCCGAGTATTGCAACAAAGGATCGCGCGAGAATGAATTGCTGGACCCCATTACCGATGCGCAACAGAAAAAAGTGAACAAGCTCACCTATATCCAGTGGAATAATTTTTTAAAGCGCTACATCAATCTTGGTTTTGGACGACCTACTTACATTATAGTGGGTGTTCGTGCCGAATACAATCTCTCTAAAAGCACTCCCGCTTACAGTTACGTGGCCGGGAATTTCAAAAAATTCTGGGCAAGCCCGGATGTTGGTCTGGGCATGGAGTTCAGGCTGCGCGGACCCTGGAGCATTTTTGTAGAAGAGCATTATAACCCGGATGCGTTGATATACCAATACAAGAGCGACGGAGGAAAGATCTGGGCAAGGAACCGCACCTGGGAAACGCGTGTGGGCCTGATCTATAGGATAAAACAGGGCATTGCCGCGTACGACCTGGATTGCAACGCGCCTAAATATCACGGCCGATGAAGCACCTCCTAAATGACCTCACTGCCTGCAAAATGAAAAGAATAATACAAAATAAAGTATGGTAATTTCAAAAGAAGCGCTTTATTCGCTGACCAAAGGGGTGATGATGCCCCAGGAAGAAATGCTGGAAGTGGCCCGTAAGAAGGGAAAACTTTTTATCGGCATTCCCAATGAGATCGCCTACCAGGAGAACCGGGTGCCGCTGGTACCCGATGCCGTTGCCCTGTTAACGAATAACGGTCACCGTGTTGTGGTAGAGACCAACGCAGGTAAAGCCGCCAATTTTTTAGATAACGATTACAGCGAGGCAGGAGCCGAAATTGCTTACAGCGCCGAAGAAGTCTATAAAGCTGACATTGTGGTGAAAATTGCACCGCCAACCATGGAAGAGGTTGAAATGATGTCGCAAAAGCAAACTATTTTTTCAGCTTTACAATTTACTACGCAACCCGAAGAGTTCTTAAAGAAATTATCCAATAAAAAGATCAACGCCGTTGCGGTCGATTGGATCACTGACGAACTGGGGATCCTTCCTTTTGTTCGCGCCATGGGAGAGATCGCGGGGGGCGCTTCGATCCTGATCGCCGCCGAGTATCTTTCGAATAACAACAACGGGATGGGCTCTATTTTAGGAGGCATATCCGGTATCTCTCCTACCGAGGTTGTGATCATGGGAGCGGGTACCGTTGCTGAATTTGCAGCGCGTGCCGCTATAGGATTAGGCGCTTATGTGAAAGTATTTGATAATTCTACTACGCGCCTGCGTCGAATACAAAGTAATTTGGGTTCGCGTGTATTTACTTCTATCATTCAACCCAAAGTGCTGGCTAAGCATTTAAAAAGCGCCGATGTGGTTATTGGTGCTATGCGTAGCAAAACAGGCCGTGCACCCATCATCATTTCTGAAGCGATGGTAAGCGAAATGAAAACCGGCGCCGTGATCGTGGATGTGAGCATTGACCAGGGCGGCTGCTGCGAAACTTCGGAAGTTACCAATCACTCGAAGCCTGTGTTCCGCAAACACGGCGTTATTCATTACTGTGTTCCCAACATTGCCTCGCGTGTATCGCGTACTGCATCTTACGCTTTCAGTAACCTGTTCGCGCAAATTCTCTTGACACTTGGCGACGAAGGTGGTTTTGAAAGTTTGGTGCGTAAGGATCCCGGGGTAAGAAATGGCGTTTACCTATACAATGGCGTTCTTACCAATCAATACCTCGCCGAAACATTTAATATGCCATTCAAGGATATCAATTTGCTGGTACAGATGTATTAGTAGGTACGAGGTTGGAGGTACGAGGTACGAGAAAATATCAGCCATAAAACCATTCATCTATCAGCCATTCATCCATGAATAAGCTCTCTTTTAGTTCGGTAACTCTTGATGTTCTGCCCGAAGTAGCGAGGGATATCATTACCGAACTTGGCGAAAGAAGAATTGTTTTGTTCTACGGAGAGATGGGCAGCGGCAAGACCACGCTCATTAAGGAAATTTGCCGGCAACTGGGAGTTTCCGCCTCTATGAGCAGTCCCACTTTTGCTATTGTGAATGAATACGCCGCTTCGAAAGGAAAGATCTATCACTTCGATCTGTATCGCGTAAAGAACTTAGAAGAGTGTCTTGATCTAGGGATGGAAGAGTATTTATACAGCGGAAATTATTGTTTTATTGAATGGCCGGATATGGCAAAGCAAATTCTGCCTGGGGATGCCGTGAAGGTTTTTATTGAAGGGAGTGGAGAGATGAGGAATGTTTCTGTGAGTTAGAAAATTCAATTACCGTTGAGGAAATAAAACAGGTCTTTCGCGATCTCCTCATCCGTTTGTTTATTGTTTTTTCTCTTCGGTTCCTTAAAGGACGGCTTCAGGGAATTAAGGTCAAGGTAAAAGGCTGTATAGTTGTCTTCATAATCGTCATCCGAAAAATAGTTGTAGAACTTGTAGGTCACATTTGTAAAATAAAGCTTGCCGTAACCTTCCTGCTTTAACCAATTGTACCATTCGGGGGCATACAGCAACACGGACTTTCTCGCTGTTCGTATAGCCGAAGGAGTTTGTTTACGATCTTTTAAAACCAAGGCGTATTTGGCCACCCCGTCGATCTCTTCGTCGCTATAAAGAGAGAATATCGATCGCATCATCCTTTGGTATTCGAAGAGCTTACGCGGTTTTGTTCCCATGAGCTCATTCATGAAAACCAGGTCAAATCCGCTCTTCATCTCTCCGAATATCTTTCTTACATTATCATTTTCCGCTTTACGCAGCAAAGTATAATAATAATTGTATTCCTCTCCGCTATAATTCTCTGTATTATTATATACAACCAGCGTTTTCTGATCTGCCGAAGAGAATGTTTGATCGTCGAGAAGATCTTTCGCCAGATCGATATAAAGGCCTGTGCCATTGCCAACATACAGTTCGAGATACTTTTTAGCGCTATCCATCCTGCTTTTACCAAAGTAGTGAAGTCCCAGCCCGAGACGCGCTTCATTCAGATTCACCTTGAGGGCCTCTCCGGAGAAATAAAGAAAAGCTTCCTCATACGTATTAAAAGGCTTTTTTTCACTTGTAAACAGCGGATCCCCCTTAAGAGCTTCAAATTCCTCATAATCCTCGAATAGATAATCGGGTTTATGAAGTATACTTTTGTTGTAGTCATAAAGACCTTTGTCGTGGTGGTATTCGGCCAGGAAAGGAAGCTTGGCCATGTCGGGCTTGGCGTAAACCAGACGCCTCAGGCTTTCGCAAAGCATATACATATTCTTCAGTTTTTTGGGTTCGTGGAGGTAGTCGATAAAACAGAACTCCGCACACGCTCTGTATTCGCATTTATCAAACGTGATCCTTTTTCGCTCCTCCCTGGCTATTTTCTTCAACTTGCAGAACTGTACAGAGTCGATCAGAAAATTTTTAACCGGCTTTTTGTTCTGGGTTAAAGCCCAACGGCATTTCAAATACCTCTCTACACCCAAAGGATGCCCTGCAAACGCGGATGAGTTCTTGTTATTTATTCTTACAAGTTCTTCATCAGGCATTTGCGATATTCTCTTCAACCCGGAATACGGTACTTGGTTCACGTTCAGGCGATACCACATATCGCGCTTCTCATGGGTCTTGAGCATGGCTGAAAGCGAATAACCACACCGGCCTGCACATTTGTAAGCAAAACTATCCGCTTGCGACTCTCGCTTTCTTTTATTCCTGTACCATAGGTCCATCGAAGCAATATCCATACTACCCTTATAATCCAACAGGATATTATACTCATTTGTGCTTTTGGTGACATGCCTTAAAAGGTAATGGCCGGTTTCATGACCCATAATGGTGGCCAATTCTGCTTCATTCTCCGCCTGGGCCAGTAGCCCAATATTCACATTCATTATCCCGAAACGGTCCATCGAGGCATTGAACTCCTCTGAGCGGACAATGAACACATCCAGGTTACCTGCGTTTTGTTCGCTAACAAGTGTATCCAAAACTTTTTTAAGATAGGACTCCATTTCGTTCCAGTCGAGATACACTTCGTTATTATCAAAAGCATATTGCTGGGCGTACACACTACCGATAAGATACGAATCGAAAGCCTGTTTGTCGTTCTTGGCTTCGGGCCTTTTCAATAGTTCCTTATGGGCACCGACAGGGTCAAAGAAGTACGCAGCGCTGTTGAATTTTTCGGGAAAAGTATAGTTTGACTGACAGGAGGCAGTGTTCAATACAAAGAATATCGCTAAAACTGATATTGCTCTATCTAACATGGTTTCCTAGGTTTGTATCACCCCCACATTATACTTTTTTGTGATAGGCGCATGGTTAGCGCTCTCGATGCCCATGCTGATCCATTTGCGGGTATCTACGGGGTCGATGATCGCATCAAGCCACAAACGTGAAGCCGCGTAATAAGGAGAGGTTTGCGCGTCGTAACGGTCCTTTATTTTATTGTAGAGTGTAGATTCTTTTTCGGGGGTAATTTCTTCGCCTTTCGCTTTTAAAGAAGCAACTTCTATCTGCACCAATACTTTCGCGGCCTGGGCTCCACCCATAACTGCGACCTGCGCGGTTGGCCAGCCAACAATTAAACGCGGGTCGTACGCTTTACCGCACATCGCGTAATTAGCCGCGCCGAATGAATTTCCAATGATGATCGTGAATTTTGGAACCACAGAATTCGCCATGGCATTCACCATTTTGGCTCCGTCCTTGATAATTCCTCCATGCTCGCTCCTGCTGCCTACCATGAAACCGGTAGCATCCTGCAAGAACACCAACGGCACTTTACGCTGGTTGCAATTCATGATGAAACGAGCGGCTTTATCGGCACTATCACTGTAAATAACGCCGCCAAACTGCATTTCTCCTTTTTTGCTCTTCACTACCTTGCGTTGATTAGCAACAATTCCAACCGCCCAGCCGTCAATGCGCGCGTAACCGCAAATGATCGATTGTCCGTATAGTTCTTTGTATTCGTCAAACTCGCTCCCATCCACCAAACGCGCGATGATCTCGCGCATGTCGTATTGCTTATCGCGGGCTTCAGGAATGATACCGTAAACTTCTTTGATATCTTTCTTGGGAGCAGCAGCTTTCTCGCGATTGAAACCGGCCTTTTCATAATCTCCAACTTTGCTGAAGATATTACGGATGCGAGTCAGGCAATCTTTATCATCCTTGCACTTATGATCGGTAACGCCGCTGATCTCGCAGTGCGTTGTTGCTCCTCCTAAAGTTTCATTATCTATATTTTCTCCTACAGCAGCTTTTACCAAATAACTTCCTGCTAAGAAAATACTTCCTGTTTTATCCACGATCATGGCCTCATCGCTCATAATAGGCAAATAAGCTCCTCCCGCCACACAACTTCCCATCACCGCCGCTATCTGCAAAATGCCCATGCCGCTCATCACCGCGTTGTTCCTGAAGATCCTTCCGAAGTGTTCTTTGTCGGGAAAGATCTCATCCTGCATCGGTAAATAAACCCCTGCGCTGTCAACCAAATAAACAATGGGCAACCTGTTCTCAATAGAAATTTCCTGTGCGCGTAAATTCTTTTTTCCTGTGATCGGGAACCAGGCTCCGGCTTTCACGGTTGCGTCATTAGCAACAACAATAGCTTGCCTTCCCGAAATGTACCCAATAACCACAACCACTCCGCCGCCCGGACAACCTCCGTGCTCGGCATACATTTCGTAGCCGGCAAAAGCGCCAACCTCAACGCGTGGAGAATCCTTATCCAGCAAAAAATCAATACGCTCGCGGGCGGTCATCTTGCCCTGCTCGTGCATCTTCTCAATACGGCTTTTTCCGCCGCCGAGGTATATTTTGCCTAAACGCTGCTCCATTTGCGAGATGAGCATGCGCATCTTATCGTCGTTCTTGTTGAATTCCAGGTCCATGGTGATTAATTGCGGCTTAAATATACGTAAAAAACCATGTCACACCGAGCGTAGTCGAGGTGCTTGTACCACGCCATTACAGCGCCCACACGGGTCTCGATCCCGATAGCTATCGGGACTCGACCTGACAATTGTGATCTTTTAACCCAAAAGGCTGGTATATTATTTGTAGTTTTGTATAGCAAAGAACCACAATGAAATTCCGCATCCTGACCCTTATTTTATGTGTATCCAGCCTCTGCAAGGCCCAGATGGGGGGCATGGGCCAGCAGAACGGAATGATGAGTCCGCAAATGCAGAATATGCCATCGGGCAACAGCGGTTCTTCTACAAAGGACGAGCCCCCGCACGGAGGCGAGATCAAAGAATCGGGCAAATACAATATCGAGGTGGTTTACGATCCCTTCTCTACCGAAGAAAAACTGAACATCTGGCTCCTGAAAGGCAATTACAAACCCGCTAAAATGGATAAAGCCACCGCCAGGGTAACCATCAAATACCCCAAGTTAGACGATGGTACCAGGGAAGAGACCAAAGAGCTTATCCTTTCTGAAGATCGTTTTTACTGTAATGTAAGCGAGCCTTCCTCCACGTTCAATGCCTTCATCACCATCACCGTAAAAGGGAAAGAATACACCATGGTTTATAACCAAAAAGGAATGCCGGGAAAGTAACTAGTTGGATGAAGATATTATTTTGCGGAAAAAATCTTGTAGATACTTCCTTCTTTCTTAATCACCTTTGTACCTTCTAAGATCTCGAAAAACTCCTTTTTACCCAATCCCAACAATCGAAGATTATTTAAGATAATGAATCCAGGAATGGGTCAACGTGATTTTGAAATATTATCGGACGATATAAATCCGAACGTGTGTATTTAACGTGTCCTTTTTCGTTTTTTATAAATTTGCAAAGACACAATTCCAAAAATGACTCAAACTCAGATATTGATATATTATTTAGTTTACGGGTTGACATTATCTATGCCAAAGACAATTGAACCCCCTGTCTTTCTTTCTTATAATCAGGTTTATTCAAAACATTTTTAAATTCCTCATTATCATCAATTAATTCTTGGATATCTGGGGCATTAACACGTTTCTTTTTTCTATTAACGGTCCAACCCAATCTCTCTAATTCATTAAAGATAGTATCCTTATTATGCATATATTTTAAAGTTTCGTTCAGAAACAGTGTAAAAGATTGTTTCGCCTTTTGTTCAGTAGTGTCATATCCCGTTAAATCTAATGCAGGAGCATATGCAAAATAAACACCATCTTCATTCCAAATGTACACGTCAAGATTTACATCAATTCGGTACTTATTTCCAGTATAATTACCAGAATACCTCGATTTTGCCATACTGTAAATTTACGACAATTATACTTAAAAATAAAGTAAACTAAGGTTAAAAACACTTTTTTAGGCATAGAATCCTGAAAATTTTGTCTAAGATTGAAGCTCCTAAAAAAATCTTAATAACTAACCAACCTCTATTTAGTAATACACCATCCTGCGCACCTCTGCCAGTTGCTTGGCGAAACGCATTACCTGGCGGGTATAACCGTACTCGTTATCATACCAAACATACAGAACAACATTTTTTCCATCAGGACCGATGATGGTTGCCTGGCTGTCGAACACCGAAGGGCAGGGATTGCCGATCACATCGCTGCTCACTAATTCGTTAGAGAAAGCGTATTGGATCTGCTCCACCAAATTTCCTTTTAAGGCTGCCTCGCGAATAGTTTCATTCACTTCTTCCTTGGTTACTTTTTTGTTGAGGGTCATGCTGAGGATAGCGAGTGATACGTTGGGCGTTGGTACACGCACAGAATTAGCTGTGAATTTGCCGGCTAACTGAGGTAATACTTTTTTCAGGGCGCTTTCAGCGCCTGTTTCGGTAATTACCATGTTAAGCGCAGCGCTACGGCCACGACGGTATTTTTTGTGGTAGTTGTCCAATAAGTTTTGGTCGTTGGTATATGAGTGAACTGTTTCAATATGCCCGCGCTCAATACCTAAGCCATTGTTGATGGCGAACAGCACAGGCATAATGGCGTTAGTGGTACAAGACGCTGCCGAGAAAATGGTCTCTCCTTTAATATCTATGGTTTCATGGTTAACGCCATAAACTACGTTAGGAATATCTCCTTTGCCCGGAGCCGTTAAAAGCACTTTAGAGATCCCTTTTGCCTTGGTGTGCTTGCTCAATCCTTCGCGATCGCGCCACGCTCCGGTGTTATCGATCAGTAAAGCGTCGTTGATGCCGTATTTGGTATAATCTACGTCCTCGGGATTCTTAGCGTCGATCATATGTACGATATGACCGTTGATGATCAAAGTTTTGTTCGCGAGATCTTCGATCACGGTGCCGGGAAAAGGACCATGAACAGAATCGTTACGTAATAGGTCGGCGCGCTTAATAATTTCGTCATCGCTGCTGCCGCGGGTAACAATAGCTTTTAAACGCAATTGTTCTCCTTTACCGGCCTGCGCAACCAATTCGCGCGCTGCAAGACGGCCAATGCGACCAAAACCGAACAACACCACATCTTTTGGCGTGATGGTATGGTTGGTACCCATGAAATCCTTCAGTTTGTTGTGAAGGAAATCGGAAGCTGATTTGAAATTCTTCTCTTCGTTATGCCACTCGAAAGCGAGGCGGCCGATATCGATACGCGAAGGGCAAATATCCGCTGACTTATAGATCTCATTGGCAAGCATGATGGTATCCTGTACAGAGATCGGTTTTTTAACGATGTCCTTGGCGTACATGTGCAATTGCATCAGTTCGCTGGCACTGCGATCAACCAATTGGTTGCGAAATAAAACAAGTTCAATGGATCTTTCGAACCAGAGTTTGCCGATGGTTGAGATCAGGTCAATGGTGGCACGTTCCTGCTGCACCCAGTCATTCAATTGTTCTTCGTAGTTTGTTTTCACTTTTTCGAGGATTTCTAAACTCATAACAAATTAATTTATTTTTTCCACATATACGGCGGTCCCGTAAGCAAGCACCTCGGTAACACCGCTCATTACTTCATTCGCGTCATAGCGGAAAGCGATGATGGCGTTGGCGCCAACCTCTTCCGCGTGTTTCATCATCAGGTCGAAAGCCTCTTTGCGGGTTTTCTCGCAAAGCTCAGTGTAAATGGTAATGTTACCACCTACCAAGGTTTGAAATCCTGCACCAATATTGGCAAACACGTTACGCGAGCGTACCGTGATGCCACGCACAATACCTAAATGTTTCGCTACTTTGTAGCCCGGCAGGTCGTTGGCGGTGGTGATCAGTTTTTCTTCCATTACTTTCATGCTTATGCTAAAATAAAAAACCGCCCGTATTGACAGGCGGTTCTATTTGTGAATGTTTATCCTAAGTATTGTTGCAATAATTTGCTTCTGCTGCTGTGGCGCAGGCGGCGTACCGCTTTTTCCTTGATCTGGCGCACACGCTCGCGGGTAAGATCAAACTTCGCACCGATCTCCTCCAGCGTCAAGCCATGAGGAATACCGATACCAAAGAACAACTTAATTACATCACGCTCACGCTCGGTCAAAGTTGATAAAGCGCGATCGATCTCTTTAGAAAGCGACTCGTTCATCAATTGCCCATCGGCACGCGGAGAATCGTGGTTGATCAACACGTCAACCAAAGAACCTTCCTCGCCTTGCTGGAAAGGAGCGTCCATCGATACGTGACGACCCGATACTTTCATGGTATCGGCAATTTTATCTTCGGGCAGATCCAGAATGGTAGCTAATTCTTCGGCGCTTGGTTCGCGCTCAAATTCCTGCTCCAGTTTAGAGTATGCTTTGTTGATCTTGTTCAAAGAACCAACCTGGTTCAAAGGCAAACGCACGATACGTGATTGCTCGGCCAAAGCCTGTAAAATGCTCTGGCGGATCCACCATACGGCGTAAGAAATGAATTTGAAACCGCGGGTCTCATCAAAACGTTTTGCAGCCTTGATCAAACCTAAATTTCCTTCGTTGATAAGGTCTGGTAAACTTAATCCCTGGTTCTGGTATTGCTTGGCTACGGATACTACGAAACGTAAGTTGGCGCGGGTCAGTTTCTCTAAAGCGCGCTGGTCGCCATCCCGTATCTTTTTTGCTAACTGAACTTCCTCTTCGGCGGTAATTAATTCTTCACGTCCAATTTCCTGCAGGTATTTATCGAGAGATGCACTCTCGCGATTGGTGATCGATTTGGTTATCTTAAGTTGTCTCATCTAAATTTGGGGTATATACAATTAAAAGAACGTCTTATGGCGCGCAAAATTATGCCAATATTAAGTCAAAACAAAATAATCCTGTAAAACGCGTTATTAATATAGACGAAAAGTTAAAAACAACTGATAAACAAGGTTTTGCATGATTATTGAGGTATCTTTACACACGACATGAGAATCTGTAAAATTGGCATTTTAGCAGCCTTTTTGGCTTCCTTTACCTATGTTCCCAAAACGGTACAAAAGCTTAGTTATGAGCAACTTGAGAAAAGGGTAAAAAAGAACAATGATACCTTATACATAGTCAACTACTGGGCCACCTGGTGCAAACCCTGCGTGGAGGAAATGCCCTATTTCATAGAGAGCGCGAAAAAGAATGCAAGCCAAAAGGTAAAGTTCATTTTCGTAAGTTTGAATTCACTGAAAGAAACCGAAAAGGTGAACCAGTTCGTAGAGAAGCGGCAAATTGAACAGGATGTTTTTTTGCTGAACGCCGGGAACCCGAATATCTGGATAGACAAAGTCGACCCCAGCTGGGGTGGATCAATACCCGCCACGGCGATGTACAAAAAGAAAGTGAAGGTTTTTTTCAGAGAAGGAGAATTTACACAGGCAGAATTAGATTCAGTAATCAATTTAAAAATAAATAAATGAAAAAGCTAATTAACATCACAGCCGCGGTTGCGCTGCTTGCAACGACAGCCTTCACCGAAGGCGGTTACAAGGTGGGCGACAAAGCCGCCGACTTTAAATTAAAGAACACCATCGATAACAAAATGGTATCAATGGCCGACCAGAAAGACGCCAAAGGAATTATCGTGGTGTTTACCTGCAACCATTGTCCGTTCGCGGTGAAATACGAGAGCCGCATCATGGATCTCGATAAAAAATACCGTGCTAAGGGATTTCCTGTGATCGCTATCAGTCCGAACGATCCTACCATTGTTCCGGATGATGCACCGGATAAGATGCAGGCTTTGGCTAAGGAGAAAAAATATTCTTTCCCTTATTTGTTTGACGAAACCCAGGAGACCGCTAAAACCTACGGCGCTACCAAAACTCCGCACGTGTATGTGTTGGTGAAAGAGAAAAGCGACTATATCGTAAAATACATCGGGGCTATTGACGATAACGCCGATGACGCGGGCGCGGTGAAAGAAAAATACGTGGAGAACGCCATCAACAACATCTTAGCCGGTAAACCTGTTACTCCCGAGACAACCAAAGCCATTGGTTGTGGGATCAAGTGGAAGAAGGTTTAATAAAGAAGTCTTAAAAAGAAAAGTCCAGACAGGATCGTCTGGACTTTTTTATTGAACTTATTTGGCTATTATCATTTTTTTGCAGCTGCTTATTTTGCCTCCGGTTATGAGGGAGGTGAAATAGATACCATTGGGCAGGCTGGTGCAATCAATTTCCATTTTATCTGAAGAGGCAGTGACCATGTAGCGGGAAATGACCTCTCCGAAAAGATTCGTGATCCAGATCTCGCCGATGCTCTGACTTTTACCTAAATTATAATAAATAGTAGCAAGGCCGTTGTTGGGGTTGGGTACTGTGCTAAGGATTCCAGCCGATCTTTCAGGTATACTTTCAGCGGTACTTTCTTCCGGGGCAATAAATCGTGCCGCACCGCATCCATCAGCCACAGCCAAGGTAGTCGTCGCGTTCATTCCCAATCCTGAAACGAGTGTGAACGGATGCGAAGGGTCAGTATAGTACACCATGTTATTGCCATTGTGCGAAAACTTACTGTTTAACAACGCCGAACCGTTTATGAAAACATTGCCCGCTCCGGATGACGAGTCGCCCTGATTTTTAAGTGTACAAGCGGTAGTCTTCACCGCGAACCCTGTATAATGATAAAACTCATTGCAGTTAATATTAAGCTTGGAATGGTTGTCATGTGAACATGTGATGCCGTTTGTAATATCTGCAAAGAAATTCTCGCTTATGTCAGCAAAGGAACTCCCGCTTACGGTGCCAGGTTTGGGATAGCACCGTGTTGTGTTTATAGCGTTTATAAAACCCGTAAAGGAGTTGCCTGTTATTTTAAAGCCTCCGGCACTATCGAGTATAATGGCAGTTATCCCGTCATAGAACGCGCTGTTTGTTATTGTAACTTCGTTTCCTTTGGCTACTATTGGCGTGGAGGCGCCCCGAATCGTTGTGGAGTCAATATATAATCTTGCTGAATCTCCACGACCATCGTACCTTATGCCAGCCCACTGGCGCCCGTCACATCCCTGCAAAACTGAGTTTGTGATGATGATTCGGCCAGAACCTGTAACCTCAAGTGCTGCTCTTGATCCAAAAGTAACCAATGCATTTTGTATATGAAGCGTTACCCCGGAGGGCACATGAAGCCCATCGCCGATATAAGCAGAATCTACTATCAAAGTATTGCCAGAGAGATAGTGAGGTGGTTGCGTAACTGAGGTATCCTGCAAACATCTTTGCGCATATGAACACGCGCAGAGTGGACCTATAAGGCGACCCACCCGGGTGAACACCGGGCCTGCGGTACTGGTATTACTGTAAGTATAATACCCAATAGGATTGCCGCATGGATCTAATTTAAACAGAGTGGTTGTTTCATTAGAGGTTGGAACAAGGAGATTTGTAGCGTTTGTCATGCTGTTACCTGTTGCGCCGAGTCTGATCCCAATTTCATTCGAGGAAGTTGCCGGCATCGTTCCGTTAAGATTTATTCTGTATTTATTGAGAGAAGAATAGGTTGAAGTATTGTTCTGATTCAAAAGCATGATATTGATACCTCCGCATCCTTTTGAAGCAAACGCCTTGATATCCCCTTTACCGGTTTGAGCAACCCCTTTATAAAAGTTTCCGCTAAAATTCCGCGACATTAACCAAAAATGCCAATAAGCGGACTTCCTATCGCCCGAGACATTGTCTATGTATCCGATATTTGTATTATTGTCAATATTCCCTGATCCACAAATAGATACATTCGAAGAATTACAACCCTCCACAATACTCCAAAAATTCAAAAAATCAATTCCTTTTTCCATACAGATCGACATGAGTTCAGAATTAAACTGGCCTGCTATAAAACTATTTGCTCCATTGCCTGATTTCGTGTCGTCCGTTACATTATAGCTATCAGTTGGATAAACATCATTTTTATAGCAAATATTAGCTTCTGTTATTCCAATGCCAACTTGGTTGTCCGGCGCCGGACAATTTAAAATTCTTGCTTTTAAATAGGAAATACTCGTTCCGATAGGCGTTGATGAAAAACCGCCTGTTACAGTAATGGATTGATTTAATACTTGGATAACATTGCTTCTTGTAGGAGATGGGATCCCATTATTGGGGGCGACACCTTCATTACCAAAAGGATAAAAATGAAAAGTAAAAACATCAATATAGGGTAAAATATACGTCGACGGGGCGTTTTTATCGGTGAGTTTGTCGATCAATGCGTTGATATTGCCGGTTCCGTGATTATAATTATCAAAATCCCATAATTCCGGTCCCATAATTTTTATGGTGTATCCCTGGCCGCGCATTGAATTGCTAAACTCCACTATGTAATCATGAATATCGACTGCTGCGGTAGATGTTGTAAAACCCTTGCCTTCGGGTTCATTGGAAATTGACCACCAAGTTACGGGAAGGTAACCATTAAGAATTAGTTGATCATTAACATTTTTGACAATTTGTCCAGCGTACATCGCTGCATCGCTAATAGCCGCATGCTTGGCGGCATTTAACGGTACTTGAATTATTGGTTCAATACCTCGTATGCGTAATGCCTGAACTTTTGTTGCATAATCTGTAACCGTGTTTTCATCACAAAGTAAGTCTACCTCAATACCTCCGTACCGAATGAATCTTGGTAGACTGGTAGATATTTGGGGCCAGTAGTTTTCTAATTGCCCACCTGTGGCAGTATTGGTCCCTATGACGGATGATCGATTGTAGTTTTGGCCAAAAACTCCATTTTTTATTGGAATTTGGGCTTGCAACATAGTTAAATTAATACTGCAAAATACGGCTAATAAATAACTTAAAATTGGGGTCTTTGTGACAAGGTGTTTTTCTCTGATTTTCATTCTTTTATTTTTTTTAGTGGTTAGGAAATTATGGTTTCTAGCTATTAAACAAAGCCTATTACCGAATAAAGCTTACTAAGTAATAAGTGGTGCCTTATCTTTGGTCAAAAAGCGCCATGAAAAAGAGTATTTTTCTTTTTATTATACAGCTTGGATGTTTTTGTCTTCAAAGTCAGGTTTTTAAATGGGCAACAACAGATACATGGAGCGGATATCAGAACAAATCGACATATATTGCCAAGGATAGAAACTCGAATATATTTATTGCCGGAGAGTATGGTGGGGGTAATTCAATAAGTTCATATGGGCTGTTTTTTGCAAAGTATGATTCTTTGGGAAATAAAGTATGGGAACACGACTTTAGCAACGGTGGAGGCATAATAACGGGTCTATGTACAGATAGTATAAGCAACATTTTTCTTTCCTTGCGGAGTAATGGTTTAACAATTAATTCGGTCACATACAGCGGTCAATCAGGTCGAACTTTTTTCATGAAATTCGACCCTAACGGTAATTTAATTTGGCTTAAGCAAAGCAAGGCATTTGTAGTGTTTGATCGGGTAAATACCTTAGGAAATCTAATTATTACCGGAACTTTTCACGACACTTTAAAACTCAATAATTCAATTACCTTGATTTCTCAGAGCAACTATAGCGTGCCTTACCTGGCTCAATGCGATCTTAATGGAAATTATTTTTGGGGTATTCAAGATGACGGCGGAGATCAAATAACTCTTGGAACTAGCGGTGATTTTTTTACTTACGGCGGCGTAATGGGGACAACTGTTCTTGGAAAGGGGCAGCAGCAAATAATCCTGAATTCGAATAATGGAAATTATTACTTTGCAAAATACGATTATTTAGGAAACCTTGCATGGGTGCATCAATTAGCAACAAGGTTGAAAATGGCGATTGATGATTACAATAACTTATATCTACATGGAAATTTGCTTTGGACGACAACTTTTGATACGCACACACTTTCATCTAATCCAAATACGGGCCAAGACGCGGTTTTCGTAAAGTACGACCAAAGCGGCAATTGCCTCTGGGCCAAACGCCTTGCTGGTTCCGGAACTGATTGGGGTTGCGGAATAGCATGTCGTGATAACAAAATTTATATCTCAGGGAGCTTTGATGCAGATTTTGACATGATCGACACTGTTCTTCACCCTAATGGAAATACACGGCTTTTTGTTGCAGAGTATGATACCTCAGGAACCTTTCAATGGGTAAAAACAAGCGCCGGTGCGGGGGGGGCCAGGGGAAGAGCAATAGTAACCGGCTCAAATAACGACCTATACATAACCGGAGATATGGGGGGCGGCCAGGTAACCTTCGATAATCATTCAGTAACCAACCAAAGCGGAGCCTTTCTATGCAAGTTATCCGAAGATCACTTGAATTCTGTAGAACAGGGCCCGACCCAAAAGGAAGCAATGCTTTTGTACCCCAACCCGGTCCAGAATTCATTCACTATACACTATTCGTCACCGGTAGCTGACGGACCGATAAGTATTCGGATAACTTCCGCCATGGGTCAAACGACCTATACAGAAAGTATTTCAACTTTAGCAGGAGAACTCACCAAAACCATCGACCTCGGCAAGCAGGCCCCCGGCATTTATTTTGTGGAGGTCATTGCCGGGGGTGAAAGAACTGTAAGAAAAATTGTGTTGGAGTAATTTCATTTCAATACGTCAAAGAGCAAACTCAACAACACAATTTCTTTCAGGATGTAAACCTAAAATGGGAAATACTCATTGCGTTACATAAATTTAATTTGAGCTTGCAGGTTTTACGGAAAGCAATAAAGATGCAAGCAGCTTTTGCAACCGGCATTTATTTGTATAATAAAATCAGCTTAAACTTTTTTACGGCTCTTCAGCGCCGCAAATACAACCGGCAATACAGAAACAAGGATGATACCGAGGCAAACGAGATCGATGTGCTTGCGGATGAATTCAACTTCGCCCAAAAGATAACCGGCTATCGTTAAAGACCCGATCCATAAAGCGCCGCCCAATACATCAAAACTTACAAAACGTTTGTAGCTCATCTCTCCTACTCCCGCCGCAAAAGGCGCGAAGGTGCGCACAAAGGGAACGAAGCGCGCCATGATGATGGCCTTAGTACCATGCTTCTCAAAGAAGGCATGTGTTTTTGTAAGATACTCTTGTTTTACGATGGGCTTTCCGCGAAACTTTAAATGAAAAACACGAAGCCCGATCTTTCGTCCTACCCAGTAATTGCTGTTATCGCCCAAAACGGCGGCAATGAATAAAAGAATCAATAATAAGCTAAGATCAAGCGCGCCCGAACGGGCAAATAATCCCGCGGTAAACAAAAGTGAATCGCCGGGAAGAAAAGGCATAGCCACCAGGCCGGTCTCAATAAAAATAACAAGGAACAGGATCACATAGATAGACGTGCTGTAATTGGCAAACAGCCATTCGAAATCAAGATGTAAAATGTGTTTGAATAACTCTACCACGGCTTAGTATTTGGCCATTTCGGTATCGATCTCTTCGGCCCAGGCCATAATGCCGCCCTTTAAATTATAGAGATTGGTGAAGCCGTGCTGCTGCTCGAGCATTTGTATCACGGAAGCGGAACGCTTGCCGCTGCGGCAATGCACCACTACTTTTTTGTCCTTACTGACCTTATCCACATTATCCGCCATATCACCCATGGGAATAAGTTCTCCGCCCAGGTTGCAGATATCAAATTCGTATTCTTCGCGGATATCGATCAACTGAAAATCCTCTTTCTTGTCCTGCATGGATTTCAATTCCTGTACCGTTACTTCTTTCATTCTATTTTGGCTTTAAAAAGGATGTAAATATAACAATTGAACTAATAAAATAAGGGCTTTTTAGATGAATTAACAGAAGCTTTATTCCTGCTTATGTCCTTCCAGGAAAGTGAAGAAAGTATCGCCCCTGAGGCCTAAACGCAGGGTTTCCAAGGGAATTACCTCTTCGAAAGAGATATTGCCTAAATTCACGTTGGATCCCATCAGTTTAATGAAGTACACCTGCTGCGCTTTTTGCGGGGTTTCCCAAATGATCGCGTCACCGGGTACTTTGGCGGTGATCTTGTTGATGAGCATTACGTGCGCACTTCCGTTGCGGTGAAAGATACCTACATTGCCGCTCTCGCGCGCTTCGGCGATCACTTTAAAAGAACCTGCTTCCAGCTCAGCGTTCATCATTTTGATCCATTTGGCCGGGTGGATGATGATCCCTTCTTCTTTCGAGCCAACCTCCGAAAGTACCGTGAAGTGTTTCGCCAATTTACTGATGTACTCGCACTTCTTGCCATGATCCAAAACAATAGATCCGTCGGAAACCTCAGCCATCTCAAGCTTGAGCGAAGAAGCGAACTTGATATACTCCTCGAACTGATCACGAATAACAAAAGCTTCAAAAAGAGTTCCTCCCAAATAGGTTTTAATGCCGGCCTCTTTATAAAGCGCGATCTTTTCTTTGAGGTGTTTTGTAATGATGGAGGTCCCGAAGCCCAACTTCACATAATCCACAAAATCAGCGCTCGTATCGAGATAATCCTCAACCTGGCGCAGCGACAAGCCCTTATCCATCACCATGGTGATACCCGCCTTACGGGGTCGCGTGGTGCGTTTGGGTAGATTAAGCGTGTCGTTATTATAGACCATATCAGGGTTTCTTAAATGTATCGATGACCTTCAGGACTGTTTCGTTCTCCTTTAAAGCAGGCGCGTACTCAAACAATTCGTTGTGTTTGTCGTAGTTCAAAGTAAGCGCGTTCTGTAAATGTACAAGCGCTTCCTGTTTTTTGCTTACGCTGATCAGCATCGCGCTGATGCGGTAATGCAACTCCGCAACGTCGGGAAACTGTTTCACCGCCTCGTTCAGCATCTCGATGGCTTGCGCCGCGTAATCCGCTTCAAATAACAGGTCGGCATAATCCAGCCAGATGTCCCAGCCGGTATAATGTAGTTCGATCACGCGCGCGTAGGCATCCCCGGCTTCTTCAAGGAAACCGAGTTTGCGCTGCAGGTCGCCAAACACATACCAGTATTCCGGTTCTTTCGCGTTCAGCTCAAGCGCTTTCTTGATATAATGAATTCCTTCGGTGAGGCGATTCTGTATGTCCAAAACGATCCCTATGGCCAGCCAGGCATCAGCGAACTCAGGTTGTTTTTTGATGGATTTGTTATAGTACAGGAGCGCATTATCGTAATCATTCATCTGCTCGTAGCACTCGCCAATGTAATAATAAGCGGTAGGATCAGGCTCTTCGTGATCGAAGGTTTCCTTATACACGTCAATGGCCTCGTTGAAACGGTTGAGGCTGGCCAAAGCGTTTGCCTTATTGAAATAGGCCGATGCGAATTTCTCGTTGATGGCGATTGCGTAATCGTACGACTCGAGCGCTTTATCGTGGTTGCCTGTTTTGCTGCAGCACAAACCAAAATTGAACCAGGCAAAATGGTTATAGGGATTCTCATCGATCAGTGTCTGGAAGAACTCCACGCCCTCGGCCAGTTTTTGCGACGAATCAAAAGCAATGAACAGCTCGCTCAACGCGTAATCGTTCTCAGGATTATGCTTAGCGGCCTTTTTGAGATAGTAAATAGCGTCTAAATATTGCTCTTGGGTCAGGAATTCAGTTCCCAAAGCAACCATCACCTCATCGGGCTGGTCGGTAAAGTTCAGCGCGGTCTTGTAATTTTCAACGGCCTGTTCGCTGAGGCCCATCTGGCTATAGATATAACCGCGTGTTGTATAAATATCGGGATTGGAAGGCTCGATGAGTTCCACGTCATTCAGCAATTTAAGCGCTTCCTGCGTTTTTTGGTTATAGGCCAGGAATTGCGCGCGCGCGATCTTGAAATCGGTAACGTTGGGATAGCGATCAAGCGCGAAATCGATGGCTTTTTTCAGGTTAGTGGGGTTTCCCGAGTTAAAATAGTGGTCGATGATCTCTTCCAGCTCATCAGACTCAAAGTAATACACTTCGCTGTTCACGAGCATATTCTCAAAGCGCTTCACTAATTTATTGATATCGTTGTCTCCGGATCCACCTCCGGGTAAGTTGTTTTTCTCCATACTTGTAATTTATCCCCTCTTTCTCACTAACCTGCTTCAACAATGGGGCCAAAAGAACGAATTAGCTTAAAGTTACCTCTTTTTTATCAGATACAAAAATATTGTTTTTTGCTCTTGAGCGCACAATTTTTTTACACATTCCCTCGTTTTAAATGTTGAGAAATAAACAGCCTCATTTAGGCACAGGAGGCTACTTTTGTAGAAAAGAAATTGTATTGTGAGAATATACCGGAGCGAGTGGATAGGATCCATATTCACAGTGATCTCTCCCGCTCGGTATCCTATCATTTAGGTTAATATACCAGTTGTATGACATTAATTAAATCTATCTCGGGAATCAGGGGAACCATTGGCGGCACAGCGGGAGAAGGCCTTACTCCACCCGATGTTGTAAAATTCGTGGCCGCTTACGGAAGCTGGATCAAGGAGAACTCCAAAGGAAAGACCATCGTGGTTATAGGTCGCGACGCCCGTTTATCCGGACAAATGGTGAGCGACCTGGCCATTGCTACACTCTCGGGTCTTGGCATTGACTGCATCGATCTCGGGCTTTCTACCACGCCAACTGTTGAGATCGCCGTAACGGAACTGAAAGCGCGTGGAGGGATCATCATCACCGCGAGTCATAATCCCAAGCAGTGGAATGCTTTGAAATTGCTGAACGAGAAAGGCGAGTTCATCAGCGAAGCCGATGGAAGCAAGATATTGGCCCTGGCCGAGAAAGGCACTGTTTCTTTCGCGGATGTGTCGCAATTGGGCAAGATCACTAAAAGAGACGACCTCCTTGAGATCCATATTGCCAAAATACTGAAGCTTCCTTATGTGGATGTAAAAGCTATCCGTTCTAAAAAATTCAAGGTGGTGGTTGACGCGGTGAATTCGAGCGGCGGTTTCGCGGTGCCGTTGTTACTGCAGGCCCTGGGGGTTTCCGATATCATAAAAATACATTGCGAGCCAACGGGGAATTTCGGTCACAACCCGGAGCCATTACCGGAGAATTTGGCGGATCTCTCTAAAGCGGTTACCAAGAATAAAGCGCATGTAGGCATTTCGGTAGACCCGGATGTAGACCGTCTTGCATTGGTTTGCGAAGATGGAGAAATGTTCAGCGAAGAATACACCCTGGTTGCGGTTTCGGACTATGTTTTGCAGCAGCACAAAAAAGGAAATACGGTCTCTAACCTCTCTTCTACCCGTGCTTTGCGTGATATCACCGAAAAAGCGGGGGGAAAATACTCCGCCTCTGCTGTTGGCGAAGTGAACGTGGTTACCCTGATGAAAGAGACCAAGGCTGTAATAGGCGGTGAAGGCAATGGTGGCGTGATCCTGCCCGAGCTGCATTACGGAAGAGATGCTCTGGTTGGCATTGCCATCTTTCTTACACATTTGGCAAAGTCGGGAAGATCGGTGTCCATGCTAAGAAAGTCTTATCCTTCTTATCATATCTCCAAGAACAAAATTGAGCTTACCCCGCAGATCAACGTGGATTCTATACTCGAGAAAATAAAGCACAAGTACAAAAAACAGCCGGTGAACACGGTAGATGGCGTAAAGATCGAGTTTGACAAAGAATGGGTACATTTACGTAAATCCAATACAGAGCCTATTATCCGTATCATTTCAGAAAGCAGCAGCATGACCACGGCCGATACTTTGGCGAAAAAGATCATACAGGATATCAAGGAGCTCCTTAAAGAAAAAGTTGCATGATGAATTACGTTTTGTATGACGATGCCGGCTGGAGCGACCTCTTGCCGTTAACGTATACGCGTCCGGCCTGCGAAATGCGCGTTGGCATACTTACCATCAAAGAAAAATGGCAGCTCAGGCTCAAAAAAGAGATCACTTACGATTCCATTCCTTATCTCAGCGCCAAATACCCTTCGGGTGGGGATCCCAATCATCCTTTTATGAACCTCAACGGGCGCGTTTGCCCGGATGATGTATTATTTAACGAGATCAAGAAACTCAAAAGTGGCCAGGCCTTGTATATAGGTGATACCATGGCCGCCTATTTCGAAAAGAACAACGAAAAGGTTGTTTCTAAAAGTAAAGCCACCGTGCTGAA
Source organism: uncultured Flavobacteriaceae bacterium (assembly GCA_964387075.1). Classification (GTDB taxonomy): domain Bacteria; phylum Bacteroidota; class Bacteroidia; order B-17B0; family Aurantibacillaceae; genus PALSA-968. The sequence goes on along the minus strand of CAYLVB010000010.1, from coordinate 25,970 downwards.
CCATCCCTGGGATATTTTCAGGAACAATGGGGTGGAACTGGCCAACGACTTCGACCTCATCACCAAAGGAAAGAAGTCGCAACCGCTTTCCAAGACCAATAAAGTTATAGGGGAACATAAAGTTTTCCTGGAAGCAGGTGCTTCTGTGGAGTTCGCTACTTTCAATACTACGAACGGACCTGTATATATAGGTAAGGACGCTGTTGTGATGGAAGGCTGTTTGATACGCGGAGGTTTTGCATTGTGCGAACATAGCGAATTGAAAATGGGCGCCAAGGTATATGGGCCCAGTACTATTGGTCCGCATTGCAAAGTAGGCGGCGAAGTGAACAACTCGGTGATCTTTGGATACAGCAACAAGGCGCATGACGGATTCCTGGGCAATTCTGTTGTAGGAGAATGGTGCAACCTGGGCGCCGATACCAATAACTCGAACCTGAAGAACAATTACGGAGAAGTAAAGGCTTACAACTATACGCAGCATAAAATGATAGGCACCGGCCTGCAGTTCTGCGGACTGATCATGGGCGATCACAGTAAAACGGGCATCAATACGATGCTGAACACCGGTACGGTGGTTGGGGTGAACGCGAACATCTTTGGCGGAGGTTTTCCTCCTACTTACGTTCCTTCCTTTGCCTGGGGCGGTAACGTGGAGCCCGGCGTATATGAGTTCAGCAAGGCCATGGAAGTGGCGCAGCGGGTAATGGAAAGGAGAAATATACCTTTAACGGATATAGACAAGAAGATCCTGCGCACCATCGCCGAGAAACATTAACGGCAAGAAATGAAAAACCCCTGAAGGATCACTTCAGGGGTTTTTTGTTGGGTAAATCTGTGTTAGCTTTCTTTCTTGCCTGTTTTCTTCTCTTTTGAACCTTTGACGGCATCCAGCATTTTCTGGATCGCTTCCTGTGTGAAGGCGTCGCCTCGAATATCTTCGAACACATAGGTGCGCTCACCTACTTTAGCGATGTGGTAGAAATGGAACTCGGACAGATCCGCGATACCCGATTCCCACATGAGGGTAGTGGCATCGTCGATCACGTATTTTTTAAGTTTATTCACGTCGTCGTTGGTGATATCGGCTTTCTTCTGGGCGATATCGCCCGCGTTCTCCATCACCGACACCTGGTAGTTAGTACCTACCTTGATCAGGTACTCGCCGCTTGATTGCGCTACTGTATCCAGGATGCCTTTGGTAGAATCTGGGGTTAGCACATACAGGTTCATGCCTGTGCGGCTGATATCGAGGTATCTCATGCCCGCCGGAGCCGTTAATTGTTCCTGTCCGTCGTCTTTCTTGCCTCCGCAGGATAATATGCCTGCGACGATAGCCAACGCGAGGGTGAGTTTAAGAAGATGCTTCATGGTAATGCTGTTTATGATGCAAATATATCAATTGTTGCTATTAAACAAAGCTTTTTTGAATAAAGGCTAAAAACCATGCAAAAAAAAAGCCCCGCTGAGCGGGGCCTTTTTTTTACTTCCTTTTAGAAGATTTTTTCTTTGCTGCTTTTTTGCCGCCTTTTTTGGCTGACTTTTTCTTGGCAGCTTTTTTTGCTTTTTTAGCCATGGTTTTTGTTTTTTGAGTTTGTAGTACGAAGTAAGTGATTTATTTAAGTTAATGGAAATAAATACGATTATTTTTATTAACACAAAAATGTTGATATTGTTAATTACGAAAAAAGGCGACGCGTCTTCGTTCGTTGATCAAAAAAATATTTTTCGCGCGCGCAAAAAATATTTTTTTGAAAAAATTCCGCGCAAAAAAACAAAAACATGTTTTTTCATTGGGGAAATCGGGAAAAAGAAATTATTTTTTTTCTTTCAAATTTAATTTCCATTCCGCTTCCACATCCCAACCTGCCGGAATTTTGATCGTTTTGTCGTAAAAATACACGTCCTCGGCCTGCCTCTTTTTAAGGTAGGAAGCGGGTGAAAATTTTTTGCTTTGGTCGGCATCATCCACCAAACGCAGCGTATGATCGCCCGCCGGGAGGTTATAAAAGAAGTGCGTATTCGTGTTTTTGTTCGCACTGATCGCTTCTTTCACTACATTTCCTTTCTCATTCAACACCTGCAGCACATAGCTTTTTACTTCTGACGGAAGAATAAGTTTTACCTGCAGGCTACCCAATTCATCCACTCCGATCGTCTTGAACATACTTCTTAAAGTATCCCGGTTGGTCGTTCCCCAAAAAGTCTCTATGGCGCCGGGAAGTATAGTGAGGGTATAATTCGAGGATGGAACAAGGGTATTGGTTAGCCTGCGGGCATATACCGGCAAAAAGGTTGTTACCAGGTTTCCTTCCTCGTTCGCTTCTTCCTGTGTAAATACAGGTTTCTCGCCGGTCGTGTCCCTCTTTAGAACACATTTGGCAACATTCAAGCTCCTTACGGGCAAAGAGAAATTAAGTACCACCGGATCCTTTTTGGTACTATAAGCGGTTCTTCCTGTTCTCACGCTTAGTTTACGGGTTCCTTTCTCAAGGCTGCTGTCAACGCTCGCCTTCCCGGGAATATTGATCTGCACGGTATCGAAAGGTTCCTTTCCGCTCTTGAACACCATGTCGAACTTACGATCGTATAGTTCCTTATAATATACCTCGAAGGTATCGTTTCGCGTTTCGTAGCGGTAATTGCCATCGTCTATGCTCTTTTCGGTGATCATGTACACTTCGGGAAAAGTGTCGTTGAGCACATAACGGTTATAGCCAAAGAACGGCTGCAGTTTCTTTTTGATGAACACGCGGTCGCTTTCTGTGGTGCTCATGAGCAGATCTACCGTATCGCGGGTGATCTCTATCTTATCATTTAAAAAGCCTACGGTTTCGGAAATATCATACAAACGGTTCTTGTTCTTATCGGCAACCGCCATCACGCGGTATTTGCCGGGTTTGATGGCCGAAAGGAAATAGTTGCCATCCGCGTCGCTTCGTGTGATGTAATCCGGGGCTGTGCGCAAAGGCGCCGAATCGGCCGCGTTACGGTAAAGCATCACAGAAACATCCGGCATCGGCTTTTTAGTAAGCGCATGCGTCAACTTCCCGGTGATATTAGCCGAATCGATGGTTGGACCGGTACTGAACAAATAACTGAGGTTGGGATAAGGATTGTTCTCATGAATATCCACCACCGAATTGCCGAACTGCAGGAAATAGGTGGTGTTGGGGTCCAGGTCCTTCTCAAAGCTAACGGTCAATATTTTTCCGCGGGCCTCTATTTCGGGAACGTCCGGTATAAGCGGGTTAATGATCAACTTCTGGGAAGCGCCCGAAGCGCTGATGAGCTCATCAAACTTAAAAACGATGGTTACCTTATGCGGCGGGATATTTGTAGATCTGTCGGCAGGCGTTACGGAAACTAATGCCGGCGGTTTTGTATCGCGGGCCCCGCCCGTGAGCGGGATCACCTGCGCGCACCGATAGCACAACAGAACAAGCAAGCCGACCGCTGTACATACCAAAGCTTTTTTTATCCGCATGCTTACAGAAGACTTGTTACCAGGCCGGCAATCTTTTCGAGGTATAATTTATCGGAATTATTGAACATGGCGTATTTATCACCGTCCACGTCGAGCACCGCTACTACTTTCTTTTCTTTATTGAATACAGGCACCACGATCTCTGATTTGGAATCAGAACTGCAGGCAATGTGGCCGGGGAATTTGTCTACGTCGTCAACGATGATCGTTTCGGCATTTGCCCAGGAAGTGCCGCACACTCCTTTATTATGTCCTATCCTTGTGCAGGCAACCGGGCCCTGGAAAGGGCCCAGCACAAGTTCGTTCTCTTTTACAAGATAAAAGCCTACCCAGAAGAAACCGAAGGTTTGGCGCAGGGCGGCAACAATGTTGGCGAGATTGGCCGTGAGATCTTTTTCACCTTCCACCAAAGCGCGTAATTGAGGAAGCAACGATTCGTACTTCTCTTCTTTGGTGTTCCCGCTTATGGTAAGGTTTTCGGCCAAGGGTATACGAATATAGTGTGTATGTTACGAATTTACAAGTCCGCCCTCTTTCAGCTTTTCTGCGTTCTCCGCAAAGGCAAGGGCGTCTATCATCCCCTGTATCTCACCATTCATAAAATCGGTAAGGTTATATAAGGTGAGGTTAATGCGGTGATCGGTGATGCGGTTCTGCGGATAATTATAGGTACGGATCTTCGCGGAACGGTCGCCGGTGCTTACCATGGTCTTGCGTTTTTTGGTAACCTCCTCCATGCGCTTGGTATATTCCATATCGAAGATCTTGTTGCGCAACATGTTCATGGCTTTCTCACGGTTACCCAATTGCGAGCGCTCTGTTTGACACGTTACCACGATACCCGTAGGATTGTGGGTTAAGATCACTTTCGATTCTACTTTGTTCACGTTCTGTCCGCCCGCGCCCCCGCTTCGCGCGGTTGCCATGGTGATATCCGATTCTTTTACTTCTACATCGAATTCATCAGCTTCGGGTAATACAGCAACGGTAGCGGCCGAGGTATGTACACGCCCCTGCGTTTCTGTTGCCGGAACACGCTGTACGCGATGTACACCGCTTTCGAACTTCATCGTGCCGTAGGCGTTCTCGCCACTTACGTTAAAAATGATCTCTTTGTAGCCGCCCATAGTACCGGCGCTGCTATCCACTACTTCTACCTTAAATCCTTTGTTATCGAAATAACGACGATACATATCATGAAGATTGCCAACAAAAATGCTGGCTTCGTCTCCACCGGTACCGGCGCGCAATTCCATCACGCAGTTCTTGGCGTCTTCGGGATCTTTCGGGATGAGCATGACGCGGATCTCGTCTTCCAGGGCAAGCTGTTTGGTACGGTTCTCTTCGAGCTCCTCCTTGGCCATTTCCAGGAAATCCTTGTCCTTCTCGTTCTTTAAAACTTCCTGGGCAGAATCAATGTTATTGAGCACCTTCTGGTATTCTTCAAACTTCTGAACAATAGGTTCGAGCTGGCGGTATTCGATGTTCAGCTTCTTGAACTGCTTCATATCGCCAATAACAGCGGGGTCGGATAGCTTTAGTTCTACCTCTAAATATCGTCCTTTTATCTGGGCTAATTTCTCGATCATAAATGCGTGGCAAAAGTACGAAAATAAGGTGGGATGGGAAAATAGGATCAAAGCCCGGTCTTTCCTTTCTCAAAAGCGAATTAAAAAACGATTAAAATAAGCTGCATTATGTTTTACTACTCAAAAAAAGCGGAAATTTGAAGGTATGGTGCCTATAAGAATATTGATCATCGAAGACGAGCCAAAGGTTAGCCTTTTCATTAAAAAAGGGCTAGAGGAAAATCAGTTTGAAACTAATGCAGCTTATGACGGCAAGACGGGCATGAAAATGGCAGCTAACGGAAATTATGATCTTATTATCCTGGACCTTAATCTTCCGATCAAAAGCGGTTACGATATCTGCAAAGAGCTGAGATCAAAAAACAACATGACCCCCATCCTTATGTTGACCGCCCTCAGCACCACAGAAGATAAGCTCAACGGCTTTGAAAGCGGTGCCGACGATTACCTTGTTAAACCTTTTGAGTTTAGGGAGCTTTTGGCCAGGATAAAAGCTCTATTAAAGAGATCGCTTCAAAACAGCAGAACGGGAAATATCCTGAAAGTATCTGACCTGGAACTGAACCTTGAAACAAAAACAGTGAAACGGGGAGCAAATGTGATCGAGCTCACCGCTAAAGAGTTCTCCTTACTTGAACTGCTCATGAGAAACAGGGAAAAAGTGATATCCCGTTCGGAAATAGCCGAAAAGATATGGGATATCAATTTTGATACCGGCACAAACGTGATCGATGTATATATCAATTTTCTGCGAAAGAAAATTGACAAGAATTATCCGAAAAAGTTGATCCGTACCTATATCGGGATGGGTTACACACTGAAAGAATAAGCATCCATGAAGATCCGTACCCGCCTTGCCATCCGATTTACGATCATCGTAGCCTCGCTGCTTGTTATTTTCGCATCGGCCATTTATTATTTCTCGTCTTCCTATCGCCAAAAGGAGTTTTATGAAAGATTGTATGAGAAAGCGGGAAATTACGCCAAACTCATTGTGGAGGTTGACGAAGTGAGTCCGCACCTGATGAAAATATTTGACCGCAACACGGCTTACCTGCACAATGAGCGGATCCTTGTGTATGACGGCAACAACAAACAGATATTCAATACCAATGATGATACTGTTCTATTAAGCAAACCCTTCCTTGATAAGGTAAGAGCGGCCAAGGAATTAAAATACAAGGATGGCAATAATGAAGTATTGGCCCTGCTCTACCCGAATAAAAGCGAGTTGTGCGTGGTGATCGTATCGGCCTATGATAAGGATGGCATCAATAAACTCGATTATTTGAAAATAATCCTATTCAGCGGTCTCCTGGTTTGTGTGATCGCTACCATGCTGGCCGGATGGATCTATTCGGGACAGGCTTTAAGCCCGATATCAGGTGTGGTAGAACAGGTTGAAAAAACCACTATTTTAAACCTTACCGAAAGGGTAAATGAGGGAAATGGCAAAGATGAGATCGGTCACCTGGCCATTACCTTCAACCGGATGTTAGAAAGGATACAAAAATCATTCGAATTGCAAAAAAGTTTTGTTTCCAACTCCTCGCACGAGTTGAGAACTCCTTTAACAGCTATTACGGGGCAACTGGAGGTAGCACTGATGAGCCAACGGGAACCTGACGAGTACAAGGCAGTGTTAAGCTCTATCCTGGAAGATATTAAAAGTGTGAACCGTCTAACGAACGGCCTGCTGGAACTGGCACAGGCCGACATGGACCTTTCGAGGCTGAATATGCGAAAAGTACGCATTGATGAGCTCCTGTGGCAAACGAGGAACGAACTCTTAAAGAGGAACCCGGATTATACGATAGATATCCAGATCGCTGAATTTCCGGAGGACGAAGGAGAATTAATTATTATGGGAAGTGAACACTTGTTAAGGAGTGCCCTGATCAATATCATGGATAATGCCTGCAAGTTCTCCGCAGACAAACGTGTTAAGGTCGTATTTAAATCCCACAATGAAGTAGTTGATATATCCTTCTCTGACAAAGGGATCGGGATCTCGGAGGAAGACATAAAAAAGATCAGCCAGCCTTTTTACAGAGGGGCGAACGCCAAGATGTACTCGGGGCACGGACTGGGCCTATCACTTACCTCAAAGATCATTACCCTGCATAAGGGAAAAATAACCATCGTTTCAAAAATAAACGAGTTTACCGAGGTCAATGTAAGATTCAGGCTGTTTGACCAGGACCCGGTTCAATAACTTCTCAGCATTTTTGAATGCCTGAGGAAAGAGAAGACCGACAGGGTAAAAAGCGCCAGGGTGCCCGCGCTGTACATAAAAACAAAAACACCACAGTTTAAAAAAAGCACCAGGAACAGCATCAGGCACTCTGATCGGTATATATTCTTAAATAATACCGACGCCGGTGAAGAATCAACCTCGCGGGAGATCAACAGACCCGAGATAAGGAGGCTGACAAACGAAACTTTTATGATAAGGGCGCCGATGGCGTGGATCAGTCCCTCGTGGCTCGATGCCTCTTCAAAAAGATAGTGGCCCGGAAAGAGTGAGCGACACGTTACAAAAGTAAAGGCGCCTGTGATCAATAAAAGGGAAAAATTAAAAGAAGTCTCGATCTTTTTTAAATAGGCTCCATCTTCTTCTTTCAGTCTTTGCCTGAGCTTGTTGATCCTTATTTTTTCAAAAACGAAGTACATGCTTAAAAAGGCAAACAAAATAAGTGGAGGGAAGTACATGATCATTTCCTTTCTTTAATGCAGTTTCCGTTCTTTTACCATACCACCTTTTACACTGCTTATACTGTGCGTGGTAATGAAACAGGTCTTGTCGATCTCAGTGACGATCGTTCTTACTTTGGTAAGTTCCAGTTTGGTAACCACTGTATAAAGTATATCGCGGTTATTTAATCCACTTTCCTGCGCCTTTTTACCGCGTAAGCCTCTCTTTCCGCTATAAATAGTAACACCGCGACCTAATTGTGTAATGATCTGTTTCCGGATCTTCTCGCTTTCTTCGCTGATGATCATCACTCCGGTGTATTCTTCTATACCGTTGGTAAGGAAATCAACCGTTTTAGAGGCCGCCATGAATGTTAAGATGGAGTATAGGGCCGTTTCTATCCCCTGCAGTATAGCAGCCACGGCAAAGATCACGATGTTAATGATGAGGATGATCTCGCCCACCTGCATGCTTGTCTTCCGCGTAAGCCATAAAGCAAATACCTCGGTTCCGTCCAGTACACATCCGCCGCGCATCGCGAACCCTATGCCTGCCCCAAGACAGATACCGCCGAACACCGCAATAAGAATAGGCTCTTTTGTAACAGCAGTTGGATGAAAAGAGTGCAGGATCATGAGTACGGCCGAAAGCGTGGCGATCGCCAGGAAGGTTTTAATAGCAAATAATTTACCTACCTGTTTATATCCCATGAAAATGAACGGGATGTTGATGACGAAAATGAAAATGGAAACATCCAGCTTGGTAATAAAGGCCACCAACAGTGAAATACCCGTTACGCCGCCATCCAGCAGGTTATTGGGAACGATAAAGAATTCGAGACCGACAACCGCGAAAGCGATGCCTATCAATACTGAAATGGTATCCTTAATGAAGGTCTTTAGAACAAAGGGTTCTTCCTTGTGCGCATGATCGTGTTTTTTTACATGCTCCACTTGACTTTTTATCGCTTCTGCCGATGCCTGTATCTCGTCACTCATAAAGCAATAATATTGCAAATTTCAAATGCCTAAATTAAAACCGGATTAAAATCAGTTAAAAGAATACTGCCTCACGCTGCCTTTACAGCGTTGAAAATCGGTCTTAATTAATTTCAGTGGGGAGGGGGCGAAGGTATATGACCTTTTTTATTTTTTCACTCTTGCCAGTTGCTCATCCATCATGCGCATGCCTTCTACAAAACTATTGGGTTCATACCCCAGTTCTTTTCTGGCTTTTTCAATGACAAAACCTGTTTTGGGCGGGCGCTTTGCCGGCTGTTTGATATCGGCCGATTTGTATGGTTTTATCCTGCGCGCAATTTCATCACGCTGTTCTTGGCGCCTTCCGATCTTTCGGAATGAAGATGACGCGGATCTCGTCTTCGAGGTGGTTTGTTTCGATCATAAATAAGCGGCTGTAGGTTGCCACGGTCTAGTAAAGCTTTTTAACAAGCCGCCCTGTTGTAAGGCCCTGCACGAGAATCGAAAAGATCACAATAATATAGGTGATGGATACCACGATATCCTTATAAGTTCCATCCGGTAATGAAAGGGTTAAAGCCACGGAAAGACCTCCGCGCAAGCCGCCCCATGTCATGATAAGGGCGGTGCGGTGGTTGAACAATTTTTTATTCTTCAGGAACAGGATCGGGATGGATAAAGAAAGATACCTGCAAATAAGAAGGAGTACAATGGCGGTTATTCCAATTAAAATAAAACCTGTGATGGCAGGCATGATAACCATCTGCAAGCCTATCAAAACAAACAGAATGGCATTCAAAAATTCATCGATCAATTCCCAGAATTTACTATGATAATCTTTTGTTGTATCAGACATGGCGGTTTTACTAACCTTATTTCCCAGGATGAGTCCTATCACAATTACAGCTAATGGCCCGCTTACATGCAAAAAACGAGCTATCTCGCCCGAGCCCATGACCAATGCAAGCGATAAGAGTACTTCGGTTTGATAATGGTCTATCTTTCTTATAAAATAAAAAGCGCCATAGCCCATGATCAATCCAAGAGAGATGCCGCCAACGACCTCCCTGCCGAACATAAAAAAGACCTGCATGGCTGATAAATTTTCGATCCCCAGGCTGATCACCTGGCCAATGGTAACAAAGAACACCACACCTACCCCATCATTGAAGAGCGACTCACCATTAATTGTAGCCTCTATTTCCCGAGGCATATTCGATTTTCGCAGAATCCCTATTACCGCTATGGGGTCTGTAGGCGAAATAAGCGCTCCGAACCAAAGACAATATATGAATTCAACAGGGTAAGAGAACAATTTAAAAACAAACCACATCAGGCTTCCAAAAAAGAAAACAGAGAGCGCCACGCTCAAAGTAGAAAAAGAAAAAACGGCGGCGCGCTGCTGCTTCAATTCGGCCAAGTTTACATGCAAACTACCCGCGAATAATAAAAACCCAAGCATAATATTAAGAAGCGCCCCTGAAAGATTGGCGCTACGCACCATTTCTTCTACATGATGATGAAAGGTACTGCTTATTTTGCTTTCCGCCAGGATAAGAAGAGAACACACCAGCGAGATCAGCATGATGCCAATGGCAGAGGGCAATTTTAGAAAACGAACGTTTATGAAAGAAAAAAACGCGCAAATGGCAACAAGAATAGCTATGAGCGAGAGTATATCCATAGATGCTAAGCTACAATAAAAAAGTAAGTCTTTATTATTCTATTTCGCGAGCTGCTCATCCATCATACGCATACCCTCTTCAAATGTATGAGGCTCATACCCCAGTTCTTTCCTGGCTTTTTCAATGACAAACCCTGTTTTGGGCGGGCGCTTTGCCGGCTGTTTGATGTCGACCGATCTGGAAGGTTTTATCAATGATCGGTCGAGCTTATAGTGATCCGCTACACGGTATACGAGTTCAAGAATGCTCATGAAATCCTTGCCCGAAATGTTATAAACACCCTCTGCTTTTTTCATGGCAATTAAAATACAGCCATCCGCAAGGTCTTCCGCCAGCGTGGGTGTTCTAAACTGGTCATCCACCACGTTAATGGTCTTTCCCTGCTCCAGGTTTTGTTTGGCCCACAGAACGATGTTGCTACGACTAGCATTGTCAACAATACCATACACCAACATGGTTCGTGCAATGGCCCAATGCAATTTACTGCTTCGGATAATATTCTCGGCCTCCAGTTTGGTGCGGGCGTAATGACTTAAGGGATTGGGTTCTTCATCCTCCGTTAGAGGTCCATGACTTCCATCAAAAATAAAATCGGTAGACAGGTGAATTAGATGTGGTTGATAATCCTTACGCTTATACTGCAATTCTTCAAGAGCTCCAACCATGTACTGTACCGAAGTAACATTTATTAAGGTGGCGCTTTCAGGCTCAAGTTCGCAGGCGTCTACGTTTGTGGTGGCGGCAGTGTTAATGATGCAATCGGGCAGGTGTTCTCTTAGAACCCCTTTGACCTGTTCCAGGTTGGTGATATCCATTTCCTCATAAACGTAACCGCTTTGCTCAACCAGGCGGTTTCTGCCCCGGGCTGTTGCAATTACCTTTATATCAGCTTTGTTTCGAAGTTTATACACCAATTTCTGGCCCAAAAGTCCGTTCGATCCCGTGATCAATATCTTCATGCTGTCAAATTTTTGAGGATGCTGAATATTTCATTAAATTCGTTTCCTCGGTAACAAATTTAAGATAAAAATCCATGTTAGAGTCGCCCCTACACGAGCACCATTTATTACGTTACAAGGTAGACATTGAGGATAAACCCATGCGCGGTTTTACAAAGACCGCCGTGATCAGTTTTTTTGATGAAAATGACAAAAAGGTGGTAGTGCTTAAGTATGGTGTTATTACCATGCCCGAGATCTTTGAGAAGATCGATAAAGGAGAGGATATCGCCCTTAACAATGCGTATGTACTCAATTTCTCACTGACCGATTACCGGGTTGAAAAAGGCCTTGACGACCATGTTTATGTGAATCTCCGGAATTTTTCGGCCAAGAAGGCTTTCTTTGATTGTGACATTTCCAACGACTTCAGCTACGCGCGCTTTGAAGGAGATAAAACAGTGTTTGAATCGACCATTTTTGGCAATGGAACCAATAATTTCGGGAATGCCGATTTTGGAAATGGGGATGTAACGTTTAAAAAAGCCAAATTTGGCAGTGGTGGTACTAATTTTCAGAGCGTAACCTTTGGCGAAGGTCTTGTAAGTTTCAGCAACACCTGCTTCGGAACCGGCAACCTCTCTTTTGTTGATTGTAATTTCGGGAACGGCAACGTTGATTTTCGTACCACCTATTTTGGCGATGGTACGGTTGATTTTAAATTTGCCAAGTTTGCTTTGGGGGATGTAACTTTTGAGAGAGCCGAATTCGGCAAAGGGAAGAAAGATTTTAAGAATGTGGAGTTTGGCGGTGGCAAGGTAGATTTCAGGAGGATAGATTTTAATGATGGAGATGTTTCCTTTGAGGGCGTTGAGTTCGGAAACGGAAAAGTAAGTTTCAGGAGTGCGCATTTTGGGCACGGGGCAAAAAGCTTTGAACAGGCGGATTTCGCGCATGGAGAAGCCCAATTCGACCTTGTTGAATTTGGTTCGGGATCCGTTAGTTTTGATAAGGCCAAAGTGGCTGAGATATCCTTTAAGGGATGCGCCCTAAACTGCTACATGGACCTGCGCTTTGCCGAAAGCAAAGAACTTGATCTGAGCAATACCATTGTACGCGATATTCTTGACCTGAAACCGGCCGACGAGGTGGTGGATGTGAAAATATTCAATATTACGGGTATGCGTATCCTCGGGCGTATCTTTATTGACTGGCGCGCCAATAATGTGTATAACCTGATCTATGGCCAGAAACAAACCTCGCTCTTCCAGATGGCCGAGCAATTCCGGATATTAAAGGAGAATTTCAGGAACAACGGTCAGTATGAAGATGAGGACGCGGCCTATCTTGAGTTCAAGCGTTGCGAATCGAAAGCCCAGCTACAGGACGCAAAAGCAAAAGGGCCGGTAAGTAGTATGCTTGGTTATGGCACTTATTATTTCCAGCGCTATGTTTTTGATTTTATAGGCAGGTATGCTACCGACCCCATAAGGGTTTTATTCAATATGCTGCTGGCCTATTTTGGCTTCAGCATCATTTACTTTGTTTTCAGTATATCCGAAAAGCTCGAAAAGTACGGACACGTGATAGCAGGGGGTACAGGCACATTGCCCCTGAACGATTCGCATCTTACTATTCTTGAGGCTTTCGGCAATAGTCTTTATTATAGCGGCATCACCTTTTTCACTGTTGGTTACGGAGATTATTTTGCAAGCGGACTTCTAAAACCGGTGGCAGTGTTCGAGGGTTTTACCGGCGTTTTCTTAATGAGTTATTTTACGGTTGCCTTCGTACGGAAAATATTGCGTTGATCAATGCTTGAGAGGGCGCTTTTTGATCATGCCTCCCTTGGTATCTTTTACTGAGTTCATAACCACAAAGGCGTTGGGATCTATCTTTTCTATTTCGGTGTTCAGCTTATTTATTTCAAGCCTGGTAACCACAGAGTAGATAATATCCGTCTGCTCGGCCTCTCCCCTTTTACCGAAACCACGACGGCCGCTGTAAACCGTTACGCCACGGCCCATTAAATTGATGATCATCTCGCGTATCTCTTCGCTTTTGTTAGACACAATGGTAACGCCAATGTATTCTTCTATACCCTCTATGACAAAATCGAGTGTTTTGGATGCAGCGAGGTAGGTGATCATGGAATAGAGCGCTACTTCGACAGAAAGCAGGTAGGCAGCCAGGGAGAAGATGAGCACGTTTATTAGGATGATAATGTCGCCCACGGTTGTGGCCAGTTTCTTACTTAAATAGATGGCCAGCACCTCTGTACCGTCGATCACGGCACCGCCCCGCATGGAAAGTCCTATGCCGGCGCCGAGAAAGAAGCCGCCGAATGCGGCCACCAACAGGTTATCCTTTGTTACATCGGGAAACTCTACAGTTGCGAGGCAGATCGCAAGGCCCGTGATGGCCAATGCCGTGCGCAAAGCAAATTGCCTGCTTACGGTGATGTACGCAAGAAAAACAAAGGGAATATTGATGGCTATGATGAGGTATTGCAACGGAATCCTTGTGAGCGCGGAAATAAGAAGTGAAATGCCTGTGGCGCCGCCATCGATAAAATTATTGGTAAGCAGGAAACCTTTAAATCCGAAGGCGGCGGAAAAGATGCCCGCGATGATGAACATGATATCCCGAGTTAGGTGTTTTGCCGATACCAGGAATTCCCGCTGTTCTTTTACATGTTCATAACTGGTCTTGCCCCGGCCTCCCTTTTTGCCGAGAATGGCCCACAAAAGTAATTTCTTAAATAACCCCCCCATTGCGATCGACCCTTTTCCAAATATACCAAATCCTTTGCGGAAAAAAGTAAAAACAATATATTTACAGGAATTAGTCTTATATCATTCAAATGGCAGCCGTCACATTTTTCACCTTCGGTCCTTTCCAGGAGAATACCTTTGTTGTATTTGATGAGAGCAAAGAGTGCGTGATCATCGACCCGGGTTGCTACTCAACCCTTGAACAGCAGGAAGTGAAGAACTTTATCACCGAAAAGGGGTTGAAGCCGGTTCATTTGCTGAACACACATTGTCATGTAGATCATGTAGCGGGCAACGCTTTTATTCATGATACTTACAAGTTGCTCCCGCTTTGTCATAAAGAAGACCTTAAAGTGCTGGAAGGCCAGGAGCGTGTTTCTGCCATGTATGGTTTGCCCTGCGATCCTTCGCCTATGCCCGAGAAATTCATCGACGAGGGAGATGTCATTTCATTTGGAAACACAAAGCTCAAGGTCATTTTCACACCCGGACACGCACCGGGGCATGTGGTGTTCTATAACGCCGAAAATAAATTCGTTATTAACGGAGATGTGCTTTTTAATGGCAGTATAGGCCGCACCGATCTGGCTTATGGGGATTTCGATACTTTGGAAGAGAGCATCAAGACCAAAATGTACACTTTACCTGAAGATACGATCGTGTATTGCGGGCACGGTCCCCAAACCACTATCGGGCACGAAAAGCGAACCAATCCATTTGTATTAGGATGAAAACATGGATATTTTACGCATTACTTTCTACGCTCTTCGCCGGGATGACCTCGGTGTTGGCCAAATTCGGGCTGCGGGAGATGCCTGTGAATTTCGGGATCGCCGTGCGCACCAGCATGGTGTTTGGCATTGTGTGGATGAACTACTTTATGTTTTCGGAAGATAAATACAATTCGCAACCGGAACTCAAGCACTACCTATTTCTTTTGGTTTCCGGAGTAACCACCGCTTTTTCATGGATCTTTTATTACAAAGCCATAAAGGTTGGCGACGTATCGATGGTGGCAGCTATTGATAAAGCCAGTATTGTTATTACCATTCTGCTTTCTGTTCTGTTGCTAAAAGAACCGCTTACACCTAAACTCGTTATAGGGGGCTGCCTGATACTTAGCGGACTGATCGTTTTGACCTGGAAATGAAAAAAGGAGTTGACGAGGCCTTACTGAAGGAATTCCTGGAAGAAAAATTTCACGTATACAACAACAGGAACTTCATTGAGAGTGATCCTATATCAATTCCGCATCAATTCAGTAAAAAGCAGGATATTGAAATAGCAGGCTTCCTTGCGGCCACTATCGCCTGGGGGAACCGGAAAAGTATCATTACCAATGCCAATAAACTTGTTCAGTGGATGGACCATGTTCCGCACGCGTTTGTTCTGCATGCTTCGGCAAAAGACCTTAAGCCTTTCGAAAAATTTGTTCATCGCACTTTTAACGGGGGAGATTGCGTCTTCTTTTTGCGGTCGCTGCAAACTATTTACCGGAAGCATGATTCGTTGGAAAATGTGTTTGAAAAAGGAATAGAAAAGAATGATAAAGATGTGAAGAACTCGATCATTCATTTTAGAGAGGAGTTCTTCAAGACCGATCATCTTAAACGTTCGGAGAAACATGTTTCCGATCCCGCGAGGAAGTCGAGTGCCAAGCGGCTCTGCATGTACCTGCGCTGGATGGTCAGGAAAGATCATGCCGGCGTAGATTTTGGCGTATGGAAGAAGATATCTCCCTCACTGCTTTGCTTGCCCCTGGATGTTCATACCGGAAATGTTAGCCGTGCATTAGGAATTTTGAAGCGAAAACAGAACGATTGGCAAGCGGTGGAAGAGGTGACCGCTCAATTAAGGAAGTTTGATGCGAAGGATCCTGTGAAATATGACCTGGCCTTATTCGGTCTGGGTGTGTTTGAAAAATTCGGCAAAGGTTAAAACCACCAGGCTATGCTGGTGGTGAGTATGGTACTGGTAGTACTGAACCCGCTACGCGTAGTGTACACCGCCTTTTCGGAGGTAAAATACTTCCCTTCGAGGCGCAGCATTACGTTGGGTATCCCGGTATAATCTATGTTCAAAGAGGCGCCCACTGTCTGGAATTTTTCACCACCCGGTGTAGACGTAAAAATGATCCGGTGACTATCGTCATAATATTCGCCTCGTGCGCAAAGGGCCCATTTTGCATTCGGAACAACACGAAAAAGAAGTGTTGGGTTTACCCAGAGAGAATCGTAGCCGCCATTCTTTTTGGTTTGTTGCATACCCACATCACACATCAAGGCAATGCTAAAATTATCGTCGGGATGAAAATAGAGGTATGCGTGGTTAAAGTACCGCATCAGCGAAAGAGAATCGGGCAGGTTATACCCTTCTCCATAAAATGAACTGGCGTTGAACCCGAATTTATCATTGGGCTTCCAGGTGATCTGGTACCCAATAGCCTTATTGCTATTATTGTCGTTAATGTTCTGCCATCCGTTCGTTACCAGGAATGAAACCAACAATTTCGGGGATGGTTCATAGTTCAGTTCGGCCCCGGTGGCATAATATGGAGTATTCTCCGCACATAATGAGCGTGTAAGTGTCCAGTTATCTTTGCTGATGGCCGATTCGAAACCGATGTGTGAAGAGCCGAAAATGCCTGCATCGAGCCACAGATCCTTTAGTAACCGCACCCCCACATTGGCATCGTAAACATGTTGCATGATCTGCGACTCTGCGGCGTAATTGAACTGGGGATACGTTCCTGCCATCAACCCAAGATTGCCTCGTACACGGTCGGCCGAGTATTTTGTTGTGAAAAGAGCCAGATTTACATTGAATTCGTTATGCCGGCTGTGATTGTACGCGTAATCGATGTTCTTGGAGAGCGGATCGTTGAAAGCAAAGGCATAATACGCATCTACAAAAGCCCCATACGTGATGATAGGCTTCGACGGCTCCACTCCAGGATCCGGCTTAGGCAGAGAGTCGGGAACGAATGGCTTTACCAGCGAGTCTTTTTGCGCCAAGACACGAAAGGAGCATAAGATCAATAGAAAGAAAACAGACCGCGTATCCATACCATTAAATAAGCAGGATAAAAATAAGCAATTTTTTTTAATACAATTTTAATGCGGCCTAGGCCTCAAACTCGATGATGTGCGTGTTCTCGTGCAGGTTTTGGATCAGCTTCACATGCCCCTCATCGGCCCCACTGATGGCGAAAGTGAGCGTTACCGTCTCATGCTTTTTGTACTGGCTTACGCATTTGCTCCGCAGCTTACAATTGGTAAATATCTTGTGTAGCTCTTCGATGTTGAGCGTGCTGCAATAAACAGTTACCTTGTAGATCCGTTCGCTGTTATAGGCATCAATGATATGCTGGAGATAAGGAAAACCAACCTGTACAAGCATCACAAAAAATAATACTACGCCGGCAAATTCATATTGTCCTATGCCTATTGACATACCAATGGCGGCAGAGACCCAGATGACGGCCGCGGTAGTGAGTCCCTTCACGGTAACGCCCTCTTTAAAAATAGCCCCGGCGCCCAAAAAACCTATGCCTGTAATGATATTGGCCGCGATACGCGAAGGATCGTGGTCGCCGGCCATCACATAGGAAAGGATGGTGAAGAGCGTACTGCCCAACGTGATGAGAATGATGGTGCGGAAACCCGCGTTCTTGCTACGGTATTCGCGTTCCGCGCCAATGATGGCTCCGGCCACCAGCGACCCCGCCAGTTTGATGATATTTTCCTCTACGTAATGGGTCATTTTATTTATTTATAAAGCCATTCTTCGGGATTCAATATCTTTTGCCCCTTCCAGATCTGGAACATGATGCTGGTGCGATTGTCGTCGCTGTCGTAAGCCACCGAGCCTATGTTCTGCTTCACCGCTACTTTATCGCCTGTCTTCACGGCAACCTCTTCCATATTGGAGTAAACGCTCACATATTCGCCATGCCGTATCAGCACGATCTTTCCCTGGCCCGGTATCGCTGTTACGCCGGTCACAATTCCATCAAACACGGCGCGGGCCGATGAACCTTTGCTGGTTACAATTTCAACGCCGTTGCTATTGATCATAAATCCTTTGATGGTAGGATGTTCCTGTTCTCCAAACCCGGTTGTGATCACTCCTTTAGTGACCGGCCAGGGCAATCTTCCTTTGTTCGTAGAGAAATCGCTTGAAAGCTGTTCTGCCTCTCTTGTTTCAGCCATTTCGGCCTCTTCAATGGCTTTGTTCTTGGCGATCTCTTCCTTCGTTAGTTTTTCTTTTCGCTCTTTTGCTTTTTTAGCTCTTTCTTCCTTCTTTTTGGCAATTGCCAGTAATTTCTTCTTCTCCTCCTCCTGCTGGCGCTTTAGTTCTTCCTGTATCAGTTTCTTGATGGCGGCGTTCAGGTTGGCGATCTCTTCTTTCTTTTTCTCGAGGTTAGTCTTCAATTCCTTCTCTTTTTCCTGCAATTGCGCCAGGTTGCCCTCCTGCTCTGTTTTCTCCTTAGCAAGATCGGTCTTCTCCTGTTCTTCCGAGGTCAGCAATTCCCGTTTCTCTTCTTTTCGTTTGTTCAGCTCCTCGATCTTGGCCCCGATAGCGGCCTGTGTTTCCTGGATGGAAGCCGCCTTCTTACGGCGGTACTCGGCTATCTGCTGCGAATATTTATACCGTTGGTAAGCCTGGTTGAAATTATCGGCCGCAAAGAGGAACATGAGCTTGCTGTATTCATCCTTATTGCGGTAATCGAAATAGATCATGGCGGCGTAATCTTTCTTCAACTTCTCGAGCGTAGCTTTGAGGCCATTTACTACATGCTGGTTCTCATTGATCTCTTTGTTAATGAGCTTGATCTCGTAATTGATCGTGGCGATGAGTTCCTCCCTCACGCTGATCTTCTTGTTGAGAATGGCCACCTGGTTCATCGAAAGTTTCTTGCTGGTCTTGGTATCGTGCAAAAGATCGTTTATGGTATTGATCTCTTCCTTCAGCTTCTTCTTTTTGTTCTCGAGGTCGCCCTTGTTATGCTTTTGGGCATGCGCGAAGGGAAGGCACAGCAAGAACAGGACAATAAAGAAGAATTGTTTAGGGAAGTGTAAGAATCTATTTCTTCTTAAACTCAATTCGTTCATAGCTGGAAGGGATATTGAACGGGAATTTCTGGGGCTCGTTGATGCCGATGCGGGCGTATTTGATCTCAGCTTTGATATTCTTCTCGGCTGTGATGTTGTAGAGCATTTTGAAAGGCGCAAGGTATTTATCCACGGGTTTGAAATCCTCGTAGCAGGCATTGAATTTTCGTTTGGTCTCCACATCATCAAATTCCATCATTACGATCTTGAAGGTCTGAGGATCGAGCCAGATCGTCTGCATCGATTCCTTGGGAGCAACCTCGCCACTGGTAACCTTACGAACCGTCTTTTTCTTACGAACGGTACTTAAAAAATACTGGCAATTGTTCTTATCTCGCCCGGGGTTCAGTTTCTCATCCTCATCATAGAACTCCGCGCTGTTGCCGAACAAAAGACCCTGCAGCATCTCAAAATCCAGGTCGGCGTGCAGCATCTCGTTGATATAAGAAAAGTCGCCTGTAAAAAACTTCTTCTCCGTGAGCCCTAAAGTGAATTTTACCGAGTCCTTCGTGATCAATACCCGGGCCGCATCGATGCCGAGCTTCGATATCGACATCCAAATTACGCTATCTTTGCGGGTGCGCACGGATACGTTGAATGAATGTTCTTCACCATCCATTGTTAATTCGCAATTGAACTTGGCCGAGGCGTAGGTGTAATCCAATTCATTCTCGTACATGCGTTTGCTCAGGGCCCTTCCGTTCTTAAAATCCATCCTGCATTTCTCGCCGGTAGAATCGATGGTTATCACCGGAGGCTTTTTGATGTCCTTTTTTGTGCGGCATGCATAGCCTGTGAACAGGATAAAGAGAAGAAGCGTTATGTTAGCTAAGAACCTCATTATTCGTAATATTTTTTATCGGCGATCTTCTTTGCGAGGAGCTCAGACTTATTGCCCAATTCTTTTGATTTCTTCCAATATTCAAGAGCTTTCTCGATCTGGCCCAGTTTGAACAATACATCCCCATAATGTTCGGCAATGGCCGGACGATTGAACCCGCCTTTATCAAGCGCTTTTTCAAAATAGGTCTTCGCCTCATCGTATCTTTCCTGCTGAAAAAGGATCCATCCATAGGTGTCGATATACGACACGTTGTTGGGACTGATCTCCAGTGAACGTTTGGAATATTTTTCGGCCTTTTCGAGTTTTTGTTTTCTGAGTGAAAGATAGTACGCATAATTGTTCAGCACCAGGCCATTGTTTGGATCGATCGAGATGGCCTCTTCGAACTCAGCATCCGACTTTTCGTACTCTTTCATGTTATTATACACCTCCGCCAGGTTGCTTGCAAATCCAACCGCCAAAGGCACATTCTCGTACACAAATTGCTTTCCTTCTTTAAAAGGCCGTACCGCCTTCTCATATTTCTTGAGGCGCATATACCCAACCCCATTAAAGAAATAAGGTTTTGGCTGGTTCGGAAAAAGATCCATAGCCTCGGCGCTGTGTTTCACCAGGCTGTCGTTCTCATTGAGGTCGGCCTCGCAGATCATGATCTGGTCCCAGATCGCGTATTTGCTTTTATCGAAATTCAATACTAAAACCAATTCATCACGCGCTTCGCGAATGCGTTTATCGCGATACAGGAAATCGGCGTACACGCTATGCGCCTTGGGCTCATTGGGATTGGAATCTACCAGTAATTTACAAAGCTCATAAGCCTGCTCGAGATATTTGTTCTTCTGCTCGGTGATGTTGTAGTACGACATCAGGATCTTGATCTTGTTATCGATATCGAGGTCGGGGCTTTTAAAAGCCAGGCGAACTTCTTCGAAAAATTGATCTTCCTTATTTTCCCTGTGATAGTAATCGGCAAGTGCGAGGTGAATGTAAGGGTTGCCGGGATCGTTCTTCAGCACTTCGTTGTACACATCCAGCGCTTTCTGAGGCTGGTTCATATCCTGGTACAATTCGGCCAAATAAGTGTGATAACGGGTTTCTTTAGGATCGGCGGCGATCAGCTTTTTAAGATCTGATTCGGCGTCGCTCCATTTTTTTAATTTTTTGTAGAGGCCAACCTTGTACAAGGTGTTCTCGGGGTTGGGCCCCAATTTTTCTTCGAGGCGGTTGTAGGTTTGGATCGCTTTTTCGAGCTTACCGGCATACACGCATTCGGAAGCCATGCCCTGGTAAAAATCGGAGCGATAGGGATTGGCGTTGATCATTACTTCGTAACGTTCGATTGCTTCGTTGTACATGCGTTTGTTATGCAGGCACTCGATGTAGAGTAAATTGTACCATTCGTTCTTAGGATCGGCAATGGCCGCTACCCTGGCGCATTTCAAAGCCTGGTTGTAAAGCCCGGTAAAACGATAGATGTTTGCCAGTTCGTAATTAGAAGGAGCATTGAAGGGATCGAGCTTGATGCATTCTTTGAAAAGATTCTCGGCTATCTCGATATTGCCCTTTATTTTTTCGCGGCAGCCGTCGATGAAATAGCTTTTTAGTTTGAGTTCCGCTGGGGCGTCGTTCTTTCCTTTGGATGCGATCACGCTTCCTTTCGGGTTCTTATCAGAAGTGCTCGCCGTCTTTTTTGGGGCGCAGGCAAAGAGCAGTAGTGCCGGGATGACCGACAGCATGAAACTTATTCTTTGCCTTAAACGCATTAACTTTTTTTAACGATCGAGTAGTCGCCCAAATTAAAATCTCCGGTCATTCCGTTCACTTCGGTGTGGCTTCCTACCATTGAGTTTACGATATCGGATCCGGTTATTTTGGCGTTCTGTTGTATGATCGAATTCTTCACGGTTGAGTTATCAATTTTCGTGCCCGCCCCAATGGAAACATGCGGACCGATCTTAGAGTTGCTGATCACCACATTATCGCCGATGAAGCAGGGCTCAATAATTTGCGAGTTCTCTGTTTTAGCTGTAGATGCGCGCAGGTGAGCCTTTCCATTATCAAACTCCAAAACGCGCTGGTTAGTATACACAGTAGCGTCTTTGTTGCCGCAATCGAGCCACTCGGTAACCTTGCCCGGAACGAATTTGGTTCCTTTGGCTTTCATGTTCTCGAGCGCGTTGGTGAGCTGGAACTCGCCTTTATCCTTAATGTTGTTGTCGAGGAGGTATTTGATCTCTTTTTTGAGGTAATCTCCGTCCTTGAAATAATAGATGCCGATGATGGCGAGATCGCTGATGAACTCCTGTGGTTTTTCCACGAAGTCGGTGATCACGCCGTCTTTGTCAATTTTCACCACGCCAAACTGGCGGGGGTCGTCGATGCGCTGCACCCAGATGACGCCGTCGTTTTGGGTATCCATTACGAAGTCGGCTTTGAAGAGCGTGTCGGCGAAGGCCACAACGGTTTTACCGGTGAGGGCAGGCTCGGCGCAGTAAATTGCGTGTGCGGTGCCCAGGGCTTCTTCCTGGTAATAGATACTGCCCTTGGCGCCCTGTTCTTCGGCTATTTTAATAAGATTTTTTTCTGTCTCTTTACCGAAAGTGGGACCGATGATAAAGGCTATTTCCTTTACTTTTTCGCCGCAAACTTTGGTGATGTCTTCCACGAGGCGTTGCACGATGGGCTTGCCGCCAACAGGGATGAGGGGCTTGGGGATTGTGAGGGTGTGCGGGCGCATTCTTTTGCCCATGCCCGCCATTGGAATGATGATGTTCATAGATCGGTAGAAATAATGAACGAAGATACGAAATTAGGGGGTGACTTATATTGCAGGAATACAAGGTATTAACAGGGGGGTGTGGGCTATTTTTTTAGGCTTTTTGGCTATTCTTTTATGACCCGAAGCCGTTCATCGCCTGCCTCAATAATATAAATACCTGACGGAAGCTGCGAAAGATCAAGAGCTGTTTCCCTGCCAACTTTTTTAACTTTCAGCAATTTTTCTCCAAATAAATTAAGAACTGTCAAATATGGAACCTCCACGTTAGAACTAACCGTAATCCGATCAGAGGCAGGATTAGGATACGCCAAGATCGCTCCTTCTGATAAATTAGTTTCATTAACGCTGATAGGGTTTTGCATCACATTTACATTGACCATTGAACTACTTCCCGCCATTCTGTAAATAGTGTCGTTACGACATTTGCTCGCAGAGTCTCCACAAGAAGTAAATACGGTCACGCAAATAGAATACCAGCCTGCAGCCGTATACGTGTGACTTGGGTATAAACCGGAAGAGCTAGTTCCGTCTCCCCAGTACCAAGTTGCGTTTGTTACTTGTGGAGAGTAATTTGGAATGAGTCCCCAATTGAGTGGGGAGATGTTGAAAAGCGAATCGGTAACTGAGGCGACGCAGGTTGGCGAAGGCGTGCAGTTCAATAAAACAGACACAATAGGCATTAAAGTTGGTATAGTTGCTATATCCGATTTTAGGTCGCTGTTGAAATCCGCACAAACCATGGTATAAGGGTCTGGAACGAAAAAGTTTTGATGCGTCAAGAATGTTCCAGTACCGGTTCCCGCAAAAACTCCGATTGAACGCGGGACTGAGCCCAAAGCAACAAGATCAACTTTACCATCTTGATTAAAATCGGCGCTGACAACGTTCCATCCGCCGCAACCCGGATAATTTACTAAAGTATCGAAGGTGCCGTTACCATGTCCCAGTAGAACAGACATATTAAACAAACTTGAAGTAGCAAAGTCAAGTTTACCATCGCCATTAAAATCATTGGCTGTAATACCAGTACCGCCTACCTGAACACTATCCTGAGGCATAAAGCTTCCTGTACCTGTACCTAATAATAAAGATACTGTTCCAGACTGAGCATTTACCGAAACAATATCCGTATTTCCATCATTATTGAAATCGCCGGTTGTGAGGGAATAGGGGTCTTTTCCAACCGGAAAGGATACAGACGGAGAAAACACACCATTTCCTTGCCCAAGCAATACAGATACAGAATTTGAATTGCGATTTGATGTTGCTATGTCAGGATTGCCATCCTTGTTAAAATCAGAGCTCACGAGGGCATTAGGATAGTTTCCTACACTAAAGGAATCGGCTAGTACAAAGCTTCCCCCTCCTACGCCCAACATTATTTTGACGTTATCAGATCCACGCAAACTAACTGCAATATCTTTGTTTCCATCCAAATTAAAGTCCTCACTTATTATCCCAGTTAAATTCGTATTGGAGGTGCCTATGGTATAAGTGGTTGGCAAGCCAAACATTCCCGCACCGTTACCAAATAAAACAAAAAACTTCCTTCCTACATAGCCAGCGACGGCCAGATCGTTGAAACCATCATTATTGAAATCTGAGGTAGTGATCGATGATGGTTGCGCCCCCGTTCCCGGAAAACTTAGAGGGGCATTGAAAGCGCCCGCACCATCACCTAACAAGACCGAAACTTCTTCATATCCTCCCGAACCTATTATATCAGGATAATTGTCTGAATTTATATCTTTTGCTATAATAGAATTGGACCCGATTGCGCTATATGATTTTAATATTCCAAAGGTTCCATCGCCATTTCCTAACGCTATCGATATCATTTGGCTGGCACTTCCTAACGCAATATCTTTTTTACCATCGAGATTAAAATCCGCTATTGAAGCAGTAGTTCCGAATGCCGAATTTGGAAATAGAGCAGGAGGTCCAAAAACCCCAACCCCAATTGCTAGCACAACAGAAACTGTATCTTGACTAACCGACACCACATCAAGCATGCCATCATTATTTAAATCACCTGTACATATGTAGGTAGGAAAACTTGCCACTTGAAAACTATTAAAGAAATTGAAGCTTCCACTACCATTTCCCTGAAGGAAACTTATGGTATCGGACATTCCATTAGCAACTAATATATCCAAATTACCATCGGCGTTAAAATCTCCTTCCTTATTTGAACTAGGTTCGTATCCAATATTAAAACTGGAGATAGGTCCTAACGTACCATTCCCATTTCCAAGTAAGAGAATTACCGTACTATCATAGGTATTAGTTACAATAATGTCTTGGAAGGTATCTGAATTAAAATCTCCAGCAACAATTGAGTTTAAAGCACCATATACTGAGGTGACATAATTAGTGGGAGTACTAAAACTACCTGTTCCCGAACCCAGCAATACGGTTACGACGCTCGAATTAGCAGTGTATGTTCCTGAGGCTATTAGATCCTTGATGCCGTCATTATTCAAATCTGCGGCTACTATTGTGCGAGGATCAATATTTGCTGAAAAGTTAGTAGCTGTTCCGAACCCTCCTAAGCCAACTCCAAGAATTATGGAAATATTATTGCTGACTATGTTAGCAGTTGCTATGTCTAAGTTGCCATCGCCATCAAAATCTTCACACACACTTGCATATGGACCTGATCCTACGCTATATGTTGGGCTAGGAGCAGATGGAAAGCATATTTGGCCGCGACCCTCAATAAGCGAAAAAGCAAAAATTAAAATATAAAAGAAATATTTCTTCATTGTTGGAGGTTATATCAAAGATAAGAAATTCAAAGAGACTATTATCCTTGTTTGGTAAGTGGTTGGTTTCTTCTAATAAGTGGTGAAGATTTATTGCACAATAAGTTCAAAAAACACCTTCCTGATTGCTCAGGCAGGTTTTAAAATTGACATCGACTTATGCAGATGCTATTGGTCTGCATCCAGACCAGGTTCGCTGCGTTTGGACTCTTGCGCAAGAGATTTCCCTATAAATAAAAAACCCCTTCCAAGTTAATGAAAGGGGTTTTAAAATTGGCATCGACTTACTCTTGCGGGCTTTAGACCAACTACCATCAGCT
>CAYLVB010000009.1:140093-223207 GCA_964387075.1 uncultured Flavobacteriaceae bacterium | reverse complement strand
GCTTATCCTGGCCATTTTAACCTCTTGTGTTGGCGTTTACTATTATTTCAAGGTCATCATCGCCATGTACTTTAAGAAGTCGAATACAGAAGAACCTCTTCCTTTTGAAATGAGCCACGCGCTTCTTTTAGGGATCACTTCTCTTGTTACGCTTGTTTTGGGCCTCATGCCCGATATGATCGTAAAAATGCTGTAGATCCTTAATAAATCTTAATTCACTGTCTCTTCTGTAACATTCTCGCCCTTTCATCCGTTATACAAGCATGAAACGCTTTATCCCCTTTATTTTCGCCCTGGCGATCATTTGCTTTGGCTGTGCCCAAAATTCGGGCAATCTCAAAACCGGCGACATCCTTTTTATTACCAGTTCGGGTGGACAAGGCAAGGCCATTCAGCTGGCCACAAAATCTATTTACACGCATGTAGGCGTTGTTTTTGTTGAGAATGGGGTCACTTATGTGTATCACGCCGTTGAACCTGTCATGAAGAGCACGCTCAGAGAATTTTTAGATTTCAGCGAGGATGGAAAATACACAGCCAAACGCCTCAAGGGAAATGTACTCAACGAAGCTTCCAATGAAAAAATGCGCCAGATGGCCATTGGCTTGCTGGGTGAGCATTACGATATCTACTTTAACTGGAAGGACGATGAATGGTATTGCAGCGAATTTGTGTGGAAACTGTACGAAAGAAATTACGATATGGAAATCGGCAAATTAAGGCCCCTGAAAGATTTCGACCTTTCTTCCCCCGTAGTACAAAAGATCATGAAAAAACGCTATGGAAATAATATACCCTACGAAGAAAAGATGATCTCGCCCCAGGATATGTTCGATTCAGAGCTGTTGGAAGAAGTAAAAAATTAAGCTACCAGGTCTTCCGGTTTCTTGAACTGCGGTAATTGTTTGCGGATCTTATCGTCCTCCCAATTCCACCACTTTATTTCGAGTAGTTTTTTGATAGTGGCTTCATCAAAACGGTAACGAACGTGCGTAGCAGGGGTCCCATTCACAATGCTGTAAGGCTCTACGTCTTTTGTTACCAAGGCATTTGCTCCAATAACTGCGCCGTCTCCTACCGTTACACCGGCAAGGATGGTCACGTTGGCGCCTATCCAAACGTCGTTGCCAATAACGGTCTTTTTATCGTTCACACCCGCTATCTTTTCAGTCTCGGAAGTAAAACCATATTTTTTGTGATACGTGAAGGGATGCGTGCTCACCCTGTCCAGCGGATGATTGTTCAACGAGATCTTCGCATTCATGGCAATAGAACAAAAACGACCAATAGAAGCCGTGCTCTTGTCCACGTAACTGTTCATGCCAATGAAGGTGTATCTGCCTATTTTCTGAGCACCTATATAGCAATTGGGCTCAATGGTAACATACTTTTCGAAGGTAACGTCCTTAGCCAAAATACCCGCCCCGATCTTGCAGGTAGGATTCTTCATCCTTACAATTTGTCGCCATACGTACTGGGAAAGGCTCATTAGCGGGATAATGTTATTTTTGTACTACGAAAGTACTAATTTTTAGCGATGGTCCGCCTTTTTGTAAGTCCTTCACACCTCTGCACGCTCTACATGATCCTGCATGCCCGCAAAACGCGCAGGGAGGGCTATAAAGACATTCTCATACTTGACTCGCCCGCTAAAAAAAGGTCGCTCATCGATCTGATCAAGGGAACGCAAAAGATATATGATTGGCACAGCATCATCGATCTCTCCAGTCCGCTGGATGATTCGATGGACCTGGTGGCAAACAGCAAAAAACAGCTTACGCGTAAATTGAAGTCCAAACCGGGCTTTAAACAGGTTTATGATTATTTGCTGAAGCGTCACACCAAAAAACAAAGAGCGGCAGAGGCGCAGATCATTTCCGAAAAGCTGAAAGGACTTGGTGAAGTGATCGAAATAAACGTGCTTACGCAAACCCTCGTGAACGAGGCCTTGTTCCAACTATTCCCTAAAGCGCAGGTAAATTACTTCGAGCACGGTTCCGGCGATTATTACCTCGTACAGAACATCAAACAAAAGAACTTCAATTTCTATTGCGTCTTTGCAGAACAGTTTAAAAAGCTCCTGGCCGAAAAAGGAAAAGATAACTCGTACATCAAGCAGCTAACCGATTACGAAAAATTCCCGGAGATCGCGAAAGAAGTGATCGATGCCGACGAGCAAAGAGATGAACTTACAAAGTATTTCAAAATAGAAGGAAAGATGATACTGGTTCTTCTTGAGGCCATGCAGCTTTACCAGGTGCCAGATCAGTATTACATCGATTACATCGATCTTTGCATGAAGCAGGTGAAGAATGCGCAGGAATACACTTTCGTTTTAAAACCCCATCCGGCGCAAACAAAGCGATCCATCGAAGATCAGTACAAGCGTCTCAAAGAGCACTACAAAGTGAGAACCATTTTAGTTGATGGAGGTCATCTCATCAATTTCAGCGTGGAGGTTTTATTTACTTTGTGGAAGGACCAAACCGATCATTTCTTCGGCACCTATTCCTCGGCCATCTTTTACAATTCTGTTTTGTACAAGAACAGTAGCACGAAATTCTATTTCACCTACGAGTTCTTTCTAAACTACCTGCAAAACGCACCGCAACAATTCAAAGACATTTACGCGGGCATAAAGGAACCGGTAAAGAAAGTTTTCTCCGCGAACTGCGTGAGCATGACGTAGCTCCCCTCCCGCGGGAGGGGTTGGGGGAGGGTTACTTGATCAACTCGTTGATCAAACTCTCCGTACCCTCTTTCATTTTGAGGTAGGAATTTCCGGTGGCCGGACCATAATACCCGGTATAGACCTTAGCGATCTCGTGTTTCTTATTGAGGTATAAAGTGGTGGGAAAAGCCGTTACCGACGATAACCAGGGCAAACTTTTGCTGGCACCGGCCGCGCCGGATAAGCCTGTGATCAGAAATTCGTATTGCGCGCCGTACTTGGTCTTCAACCGCGCTACATTCTTCGCGGCTTTATCAAAATCAGGAGTTTTTTCATAGGCCAGCGCAATGATCTCAACGCCTTTGCTTTTGTACTGGTTATAAAGTTGACCTAAATAGGCCGTCTCGTCCATGCAGTTGGGACACCATGAACCCATGATCTGCACGATCACCACTTTGTCTTTATAACGCTCATCGGATAGGGAAATGGTCTTTCCTTCCAGGTTCTTGTAACTGAATGCCAGCGGTTCTTTTTTCACGGATCTAGTGATGGAGTAGGGGTCGCGCAATTCAAAGTTATCATTGTGCGTGGCCACCCATTTTTCCCGGAAGTGTGCGCCCGAGTAAAAAGTACCTGATAGCATGTTGTTGTCATCTATAGTAGCTACGAACAGGAAAGCATGCGACCCGTCGAAGCAGGAGAGATACAGTTTAGTTCCATCGGCCACTCCTTCCAGGTATCGGTAATCGCCGCTCTCCGTGAGAAAAGTTCCGGTTACCTTCTGCATTTTTTGTTTGAACACACCCACTGCCTTGCTGCTGTCGGGCGTACCGGGACTAAAAGTGGTTTCCCAGCGCCCTTCGAAATGGCTTCTTACGATGGAGTTGTTGGGAAAGCGCTGCATGCGCGCGAAAGTGGCTACAAACGGAATTACGTTCTTGTCCTTGCGCGCGTGGTTGATCCAGTTGCCCTGCATCATGCCCGGGAAGTAACGCAGGCGGAATTCTGAATCGAAGACCGGCATTTTAAAGAGAACAGAGTCGCCTTCCACTTTTATCTCGTCAATAACAATATTCTCTTCGGCATTGAAAATGGTGATGGTTGGCTCGCCATCGGCATAAAATACGTTGAAGGTAAAAGGCAGTTCGATCACTTCCTTTTGGTCGAGCGTGAGCACGCCGCGCCAGATGCCCTCGGCTATATGGGTTTGGGCCTGCGTTTGTAAAGCGAAAAAAGCGAAGAGGGGAAGTAAGAGTTTTTTCATAATAATTGATGCATTAAAGATACAAAATTGATGCCAAATCCGTTATTTTTCGCAATTTCGTGAGAGCTATGAGCGTCCGCAAGATCCTTTTTATTGTGAATCCTTCCGCCGGAAAGAAAAGGAACCTCGACCTGAAGGAATTCATTGAGGAGCACTTTGATTTTCCGGAGTATACGGTAGCCGTTTCTTCCTCGTTGCAATATTTTGAGGAGATCAAGCAGAAGGCCATGACCGAGGGTTATACGGATGTAATAGCCTGCGGGGGCGATGGCACGGTTAACAAGGTGGCCACTTTTGCCTGTAACAACAATTTGCGGTTAGGAATTTTGCCCTTGGGCTCGGGTAACGGACTGGCACGCAGTGTAAAAATTTCGATGGACCTTAAAAAAGCATTGAAGCAAATAGAGGAGGGGAGAACCACTAAGATTGATGGCGGTGTTTTGAACGGTAATTTATTCTTTTGTGCGTCAGGGATGGGCTTTGATGCTTACATAGCCGCGCTGTTTGAGAATACGGAGTCGAGAGGCTTGTGGGGATACATCAAACTGATCTGGAAAGAATTCTTTTCTTATAGGTCGGAGAATTATATTTTACGATTCGATGGAAAAGAAATAAATAAACCAGCTTTTGTTTTGGCTTGCTGCAACAGCGGCCAGTACGGCAACGATTTTTACATTGCTCCCACAGCGGATATGCGCGATGGAAAAATTACCATTAGTATTTTAAAGCCATTCAATAAATGGTTAACGCCCTGGGTGATCTTTAAGGTTATTTTGAAAAAGACGCATACTTTGAAGTGCGTGGAAACCTATCATGCGGACGATATAAAAATTACAAGAGAGAAAAAAGGCTCGGTGCATTTGGACGGAGAGCCGCATGAGGAAGGAACTGAAATTCATTATACGGTCAAACCTTTGGCCTTAGAGATCATTGCCGGATGAGCGCCTACGAAGCAAAGAAATATCTTCAGTACAAATTAAAAGCGAAGAACGAGCATTCGATCCACTCACCTTTTGTTTTCAAGCTGTATACCGAAGTAATAAAGAACAAGGAAAAATATTACGCTTACGATGAACTGAATAAACTGCGTCAAAAACTACTTCGCAATAACGAAGCAATTGAAGTTACCGACCTCGGTGCCGGTTCCAAAAAACTAAAGAAAAAAAGAAAGGTCAGTGAGATCGCCAAAGTAAGCGTTATCCCCAAAAAATATGGAGAGCTTTTATTTCGTCTTGTAAACCATTTCCAGCCCAAAACAATTTTGGAACTCGGAACTTCCTTGGGGCTTTCTACTTTGTATATGCACAAGGCTGTGCCCAAAGCAGAATTAATTACGGTGGAAGGCTGCCCGAATACTTTCTCTTTTACCACAACTCTCTTAACGAGTCATCCTGAACTTGTTTCAGGATCGCTTAACACCTTAAAAAGGATAAACTCCGGGTTTGACGATTTCCTAGGTAGTAAAAGAGCTGATCAAACCTTTGATTTGGTGTATCTAGACGGTAACCACACCTACGAAGCCACAATAAACTATTTTAAATTACTGCTCGATAAAACCAATAACAGCTCCGTTTTAATTTTTGATGACATCTACTGGAGCCCCGGCATGACCAAAGCCTGGGAAGAGATCAAGGCGCATCCTTCAGTAACAGTTACGATCGATCTTTTTAAGTTTGGAATAGTGTTTTTCAGGAAGGAGAGTAAGCAGAAGGAGGGGTTCGTCCTTCGGTTCTAAACACCTACCCCAACTTTGTGTCTTAGTGCCTTTGTGGCGAGATTGCGGTGCCCGGGCGGAGTGGAACTTTTGCCACAAAGACGCGAAGGCGCTAAGGAAAAGCCAAAATAGTAAGCAGAAGGAGGAGTTTGTTTTGAGATATTAATAGTTTGTTTACCTTCTTTTATGTAAATTAGCTAGACAAAAATGTACAAAATGAAATTTCTAATATCTTTTTTACTTTGTATTGCTTCTCTGATAAACATGAGGGCGCAAATTACCTACGAGCACACTTATCTTGGACCTAACTCTGCCTCTGAGGTTCGCCCGCAACTAATAAACATGGGCGATAATTATTATAAGTATGTTGAAGTTGATTATGCTTCCAACCAAATTAAGCTTTACAATCTTAATCACTCTTCATATGCAACAATAAATGTTCCAATTGCATTATCAAATAGTGGGGAATATACAATAGGATATGTAACTAAATCTTTATTTGATTGTGATACAACTATGTTTGAATATGCTATAATGCCTTCATCTAATTGGCACAATAGTTTTTATATCTATCGCCAGGATGGCACTCAATTATTTAAAAGAGACAGCACTCTTGGCCCATATTGCTTTGGGTGTTTTACGGGGTCTTATGACGTTAGACCAGTAGTAAATTCTCCTGTAGGAGCGAAGCTGTTCTTAATGAAGGCGGATGTAATTGGATATTTTCAAACAACAGACGTATATTCTTTATGCGGAACTTTACCTGAAAGCCTGGACGATTTAAATACAGCATCTGCACAGTTTGTAAGGCTATTTCCTAATCCCAATAGTGGGCTAGCGGAATTTGTTTTTGATCTCCCAGGAAATTCTAAGAATTATGAATTAACTATCTTTGATTCCTCCTCTCGTATTATTGAGAGCATAAGAATTTCGGGAACAACAAAAAAGCATCGTTTCGAAAATTCTAGTTTAAGTGCAGGACTCTATTTCTTTTCATTTAAAGATGAGAAAAAAATATTGCAAACAGGAAAATTTATTACTCAATAGACCCTCTAAACCCTTTCGATCACCACCGCATACCCTTGCCCAACACCAATACACATGGTAACCAGGGCGTATTTTTTATTTTGCTCGTGCAGCTCAAGGGCCGCGCTCATTAAAATTCGCGCGCCGCTCATGCCCAGCGGGTGACCTAAGGCAATGGCTCCGCCATTGGGATTAATTCTCGGATCGTTATCAGCTAATTTCCACTGACGGGTACAGCCTAAACTTTGCGCGGCGAAGGCTTCGTTCAGTTCAATGATATCAATGTCGTTAAAAGTAAGCCCCGCTTTTTTCAAGGCTTTGTTGCTTGCTTCTACCGGACCAATACCCATGATCTTTGGTTCAACACCTGCAATGCCGCAGCTTACAATGCGCGCCAAAGGTTTTAAATTATTTTTCTTGATGCCCGCCTCGCTCGCTAAAAGTAAAGCCGCAGCTCCATCATTCAATCCCGAAGCATTTCCCGCGGTTACAGTTCCTGTTGGTCGGAAGCTGGCTTTTAATTTCGAAAGTCCTTCTAAAGTTGTGGTAGGTTTTGCAAATTCGTCTTTATCGAAGATCAACGAGTCACCTTTTTTCTGCGGAATTTCAACCGGAATAATTTCTTTCTTAAATCTTCCCGCAGCCGCGGCCTTAGCGGCTTTCTGCTGACTCCACAAAGCAAATTTATCCTGGTCTTCGCGGTTTACCTTTTGCATGTCGGCCACATTCTCGGCGGTTTCTCCCATCGCGTCAACGCCAAACAGCTCTTTCATCTTCGGATTGATGAATCTCCATCCAAAACTGCTGTCGTACATCTGCTGATCCCTTCCAAAGGCGCTTCCCGCTTTTCCAATTACCCATGGGCCACGCGTCATATTCTCCACTCCGCCCGCTATCATCAGGTCTGCTTCGCCGCATTGTATCAAACGCGCCGCATCCATGCTTGCCGATAATCCCGAAGCGCATAAACGGTTCACGGTTTGTCCGGGCACAGAAACAGGAAGTCCTGCCAGCAACCCGGCCATCCGAGCCACGTTACGGTTATCCTCACCGGCCTGGTTAGCACAGCCCATAATAAGATCGCCCACTTCCTCCCAGTTCACGCCGGGATTCTTTTTGATGAGCTCTTTCAGCACAATAGTGGCAAGATCGTCGGTGCGCACGGGCGCCAGTGTGCCGCCAAAGTTACCGATGGCGGTGCGCACTCCGTTGATGATATAGGCTTGTTGCATAGGTCGGGTTTAAAGATTCAAAGATAAGGATATTTGGGGCCAAAAGACTAACAGCCGACCTCACCCTAGCCCTCTCCTGAAAGGAGAGGGAACAGCAGCCAACAGCCAATACACAAAAGCAGACACTAAACTCATCTCCCGGCATTCACAGTAGCACAAAATGCTTCACTGAAACCGAGAGTAAAAGCTTAGAAGAATGCCGTACAGGAATAGCGGGCAGGCTTGACGAGGCGCGATGCCGCTGTGGCGGTGCGGAAGGGATCGCCTCGTCTTGATTTTTTGTTTCTTTTTCATCAAGGAAAAAGAAAGTGTAAGGCTGCTCACAGCGAAAACCACTCTTCGGAGATATACACCCGGGTCGGGAAGAGCCCATGAAGCTGGTCACACGCCTGCCGGCCAGTCGCTGCAAGAAGCCCCATCAACGCCTTCCTGTTAATTACTTTACCCGGGAGCCTAAAATGACCCAAAACGAAGGGCTATTTTTGATACCATGTCGGACATAGCTCATTATTTCGCGCCGGTCAATTTTGATATAAGCGGACTGCACCCGGAATCTTTCGGAAAGAACTTTTTAGTACACAACGATAAGGGGTTTCCGGATCTTGAGGGTTTGGACATTGTGATATTTGGCGTTTGCGAGGACCGTTTGGCTTTGAGCAATAAAGGTTGCGCGGCCGCGCCTGATGAAGTAAGGCAGCATCTTTATAAATTATTCCCGGTTGGATTTACACCCAAAGTAGCTGATCTTGGAAACATCATGCCGGGGCATACCGAGCAGGATACTTTTTACGCTGTTTCGGAAACTGTTGACTATTTGCTTAGGCAGAATATTACACCCGTAATTATAGGCGGGTCGCATGATCTTACTTACGCGCAGTTTCGCGGTTACGAAAAACTGGAGCAGACCATCAACGTGGTTACGGTTGATTCAGGTTTTGATCTTGGCGGGGCTGAAGATGAACTGACCAATAAAACATTTTTGGGAAAGATAATTTTGCACCAGCCCAATTATCTTTTCAATTACAGCAATATCGGCTATCAAACGTATCTCGTGCCGCAGGCTTCATTGGGCATGATGAACAAATTGTATTTTGATACATACCGCCTCGGGCAAATTCGTGATAACATCCAGGAAGCAGAACCTGTTATTCGTCACGCGGATATGGTGAGCTTCGATATGAGCGCCTTAAAGCACAGCGATGCGCCTGCACAAGAGGAAGCTTCGCCCAACGGTTTTTACGCCGAGGAGGCCTGCCAGATGATGCGCTACGCGGGCATGAGCGACAAACTAACCACGGTGGGAATTTACGAGATCAATCCGCAATACGATATACAGGGAAAGACCGCATCACTCGGTGCCCAAATGATCTGGTGTTTCATTGATGGTTTCTACGGACGCAAAAAAGATTTCCCTTCGCGCAGCAGCCCGGAATATACACGCTTCCACGTTTTTTTGCAGGACAACAAATACGAGATCAACTTTTACAAGAGCGGCAAGAGCGACCGCTGGTGGATGGAAGTGCCGTACCCGCCCGATAAGAACCTGAAATTTGAAAGACACACGCTCATTCCCTGCTCTTACAAAGATTACGAAACAGCCTGCAAGGATGATATACCCGACCGTTGGTGGCAAACATACCAGAAGCTGTATTAACCCTGAACCATTTACGATTTGCGCATTTACGATTTAATAATTAGAACAGCCGGTAAATAACACTTAAACACGGATCACCGACCTTAAATTATCAGTCACAAAATTGTAAATCAAAAAATCGTCAATGAATGTAGTGTACGTTTTTATCGGAGGAGGCATAGGTTGCGTGTTGCGCCATCTATTTTCGGGCTGGTTCAATAAAATGCAATTCCTCGCTTTTCCATGGTCGACCTTTACGGCCAACGTGGTAAGTTGCATTGTCTTCGCCGTTTCCGTATTGATACTAGGCGAGAAGGGGGCATTTTCTTCGGGGTCGGTCATCCGTCCCTTATTACTGACCGGTTTTTGCGGCGGACTTTCTACTTTCTCTACTTTCAGTTTCGAGACGATGGAATTGGTGCGCAGGGGTGAATTTACGATGGCGGCGGTGAATGTGATCGTAAATAATGTAGTTTGCTTCGCCGTCTTTTTCATGTTAGCGAAGAAATAGCGAATTCGTACCTTAGCGCTGTGAGCTATTTACTTTGTATAGAGACTTCCACAACAGTTTGTTCGGTTTGCATCGCTTCTGAAGAAAAGGTTCTTGCTATGCGCGAGACCAATGAAGGATACACACACGCCGAAAATCTACATGTTTTTGTTGGCGAGATCTTAAAGGAAGCGGGCATCACTTTTAAAGATATAGGCTCAGTGGCCGTGAGTAAAGGTCCCGGAAGTTACACCGGGCTTAGGATAGGAGTAAGTGCCGCCAAAGGTTTTTGTTACAGCCTGAACATCCCGCTTATAAGCGTTGATACTTTACAAGCCATGGCCTTGCAGGTGGCAGGGAAAGTGAAAGAGGATGTTCTCTATTGCCCCATGCTCGACGCCCGCCGCATGGAGGTCTATTGCGCTGTTTACAATAAGGACCTGGAGCCGGTCTTGCCCGTACGGGCACTGGTATTGGACGAGCGTTCTGTGAGCCTGTTTAAACTGCAAAGGCCGGTATGTTTCTTCGGTGAGGGCATGCCTAAGGCTAAAGCCCTTTTAGAGGGCCTGCCCGGGGTTATTTTCCATGAAAATGTGGTTCCATCAGCCCAATACCTGGCTCCTATAGCCCTTAAAAAAATGGGCCAAAAGACCTTTGAGAATACTGCCCTTTTCGAACCCTTCTATTTAAAGGAGTTTCACCAAAAAGGCCTAGGGGGCAGGGACATGTAAAAATGCCCGCCATTCACCTTTTAAAAATAACCGCTCATCTAAAAGTACCGCAGATTCCTTCCAAATTGCTTGCATTGGGTTTAAAATGACCTATATTGCAATAACTAAAACAAAACCTATGGGCAACAGAATTACTAGATCGATGATGGCTATTGCGCTAACTGCATGTGTGGGCGCGGCGATGGCACAGGACGGGGGTCGCCTTGCCGGCACAACCGTGGTAGATAAAAGCGGCAATACCAATTTACCCTACTTTATCAAGATGGATGCTTCCAAACAGGTAAAGCAGGAAGCTTTTATAGATTGGGCGGTTTACGCGCTTGATTTACCTGCCAATTCTATACTCAAAGCTTATAAGACAGAAACGGATATGCTGGGTTATACGCATACCCGCCACCAGCAATATATGAATGGTTACCCGGTGGAAGCCACCCAGGTGATCAGCCACATGAAAGATGGGAAGGTTACCATGATGAATGGTGATTACTACCATAATTTTAGCAGTGTAAACGTTGCATTGAGCGAGGAAGACGCGCTTAAAGCGGCACTTAAAAAAGTGAACGCCCAGAGATACATGTGGGAGAATAAAGAATTCGAAGCGCAGGAGCGCCAGGTAACCAATAACCCCGATTTTACTTTTTATCCGAAAGGCGAATTGGTTTATGCGCACAGGAAGGGCACGGATTATTCAGCCACCAATATGCGCCTGGCCTATAAATTTAACATATACGCTGAACTTCCTTTATATCGCGCCTACCTGTTCATCGACGCTGCAACCGGCGAGATATTGGATGAGCAGAGCATTATCCACACCGCTGACGTGGTGGGTACCGCTGCAACAAAATACAGCGGTACTAAAACCATGACCTCTGATAACAACGGCGGCACATACCGCCTGCGTGAAACTGGTCGCGGTAACGGTATTCAAACCTACAACCTGCAAAACGGCACTACCTATACAAATACTGATTTTACCAACGCTACTTCCAACTGGACCGGCACCGGCGTTGACCAGGGTGCAAGGGATGCTCATTGGGGCGCAGAAATGACCTATGATTACCTCATGCAAAGACATAACCGTAACAGTATTGACGGCGCCGGTTATATGCTGCGCAGCTATGTACATTATTCAACCAATTTCGTGAATGCTTTCTGGGATGGACAGCGCATGACCTATGGTGATGGCAACGGCACAAGCTGGACCATTATGACAGGACTGGATGTTTGCGGCCATGAGATCACGCACGGTTTGATAAGCGCTACAGCTAACCTTGTTTACCAGGACGAGTCGGGCGCTTTGAACGAAAGCTGGGCGGATATCATGGGTAACAGCATTGAGAACTTCGCGCGCCCTACACAATGGAACTGGCGCATAGGCGAAGATATCACCAGCAGCGGTTCGGGCATGCGCAACATGTCGAATCCCGGCTCGTTTGGCGACCCCGATACGTATATGGCGGGTAGCTATTACACCGGCACAGCCGATAACGGAGGTGTTCACACAAACAGCGGTGTATCTAACTACTGGTATTACCTGCTTACAATTGGTGCCAACGGTACAAACGACCTCGGAAATGCATTCAGCGTAACCGGCCAAGGTTGGACCAAAAGCTCTAACATCGCCTTCCGCGGATTAACTGTTTACTTTACTTCAAGCACCACTTTTGCCAACGCACGCACCTTAACTGAGCAGGCGGCCGTAGACCTTTATGGTAACTGTTCTGCTGAGCTTACCGCTACCTCTAACGCATGGTACGCTGTAGGCGTTGGAGGTGTTCCAACAACAGGTGCGCCAACCGCGGTATTCACTACCGGCGCTATCTCAACCTGTAGTATGCCTGCAACCGTTAACTTCATCAATAATTCAACCGGATCTCAATCGTATAGCTGGAACTTCGGTAACGGCGCAACCAGCACACAAGCCAACCCTTCCTATACGTACACCCTTGCCGGTACTTATACCGTAACACTTGTTGCTACAGGATGTGGCGGAAGTCAAACGAACCAAACTACACAGGTGATCACAGTGGGTACTTCGGGAGCACCACTTCCTTTACAGGAAGGTTTCGAAGGTCTTACCACACTGCCCAGCGGCTGGAGCGTTTCCAACACCAATAACGACGCAACCTGGGAGATCAACAGCTCGGTTGCAAGAACCGGCACCAAGTCAATGGGTATGAACAACTGCGATGGCGCTGGAAGCACAGACATGACAGGGCGCATCGACCTTGTGTATACCAAAAACTATAACTTCAGTAATATCGCATCGGCCTCGCTTACATTTGATATAGCGTACGCGCAACTTATCTACCAGGGTACGCCTTACGACGATCAACTGAAAGTGAATGTATCAACCAACTGCGGGCAGAGCTGGACAACGCTTTACAACAAGGCCGGTGCCACGCTGGCTTCTGCCCCAAGTTATACTTCTATCGCTACTTGCTGGGTTCCTGCCAGTGCCGCGCAATGGCGCAACGATGCGATCAGCTTGAACGCATACGCAGGTCAGCCTAACGTGATGATCTCCTTTGAGAATCTTTCGGCGTGGGGTACCTGGATCTATATCGATAATATCAACATCACAGGAACCACCGGTATAAAAGTGAACAGCGCGGAAGGTATTTCTATCTTCCCGAATCCTGCTCACAATGATCTTACAGTTCATGCCGATAAGGATATCAGCAGCATCAACATCATCGACATGCTTGGAAAAACAGTGTTGCACATGCAGCCGCAGCACGAGTCAAGCACACACGTGGATGTTTCTTCTTTGCCGGCCGGCGTTTACTTTGTAAAAGTAAGTGTGGGCGACGCGCAGAAGCTTATCAAATTGATCAAGGAATAACCTTACCGTCATCATCAGAAAACCCTCTTCCGGCAACAGGAGAGGGTTTTTTTATGAGGTTTTTTGACCTTTTCCTTGCCATTCAGGAGGTCAAAAACGCCGCTCGTCTACAACCTCTCAGGAATCACCCTTTTTCCCTTGTACAGGCCTTTAAATGAGGTATATTGGTCTGACTAATCTACCACCCATGGGCAACACTACTAAAACAATTGCAACCCTTGCTTTGGCCACCCTTGCCGGCCTTGCAATAGCACAAGACGGCCAGCGCCTTGCCGGCGCTACCGTTGTGGATAACAGCGGCGTAACCAATCTTCCGAACTTCATTAAACTGGACGATGCTAAACAAATTCGCCAGGAGAATTTTGTGGACTGGGCGCTTTACTCGTTCAACATCCCTGCCAATTCAACATTCAAGCCCTACCAGGTGAAAACAGACGAGCTGGGCTATACGCATACGCGCCACCAACAGTATTATAATGGTTACCCTGTTGAGGCAAGCCAGGTGATCAGTCATATGCGCGATGGAAAAGTGACCATGGTGAATGGAGATTATTACGTGAATTTCAGTTCCAATACATCCGCTTCTTTAACGGAGAGCGACGCGTTGAAAAGCGCACTTAAAAAAGTAAATGCGCAAAGATATATCTGGGAAAATAAAGCGGCCGAGGCACATGAGCGCATGGCTACTAATGATCCCGCTTTTACTTATTATCCAAAAGGAGAATTGGTGTACGTGCATAAAAAAGGAGCCGACTATTCGGCGGAGAACATGCGCCTTGCTTATAAGTTCAATATTTACGCCGAAGTACCTCTTTACCGCGCCAATGTTTTTGTGGATGCTAATACGGGCGAGATCCTCGATGAGCAAAACCAGATCTGCACCTTTGATGTGGTGGGTACCGCAGTAACGCAATACAGCGGAACGGTGATCATGACCAGCGACAACAACGGCGGAACTTTTCGTTTGCGTGAAACAGGCCGCGGTAACGGGATACAGACCTACGATATGAACAATGGCACCAGCTATGCCGGCGCCGTTGATTTTACCAACCCCAGCTCTAACTGGAATGTTACCGGAGCCGACCAGGCCGCCGCCGACGCACATTGGGGTGCCGAGATGACCTACGATTATTTTATGCAGCAGCATAATCAGAACAGTATTGACGGGAACGGTTACCTGCTAAGAAGTTATGTGCATTACAGTAATAATTACAACAACGCTTTTTGGGATGGACAGCGCATGACCTATGGCGATGGCGATGGATCCCAATTTACCATTCTTACCGGGCTTGATGTTTGCGGACATGAAATTACGCACGGACTTGTTTCAAATACTGCTGGTCTTGGTGGTGGAGAAGCGGGTGCGCTGAATGAAGGTTTTGCGGATATCTTCGGTACCAGCATCGAGTTCGTGGCAAGACCTTCGCAATCTGATTGGATCATGGGCGCTGACATTACGCCAAACGGAATGGGCATACGTAACATGGCAAATCCAAATTTGTTGAGCCAGCCGGATACCTACCAGGGAACTTATTGGGATGTAGGTGGAGAGGTTCATATTAATGACGGGCCCTCCATTTACTGGTACTATTTATTGTGCCAGGGAGGTATAGGAACCAATGACAATAATAATGCTTATAATGTAGGCGGCATTGGCATGACCAGCGCCAGCCGCATTGCTTTCAGGGGTTTAACAAATTACTTTACCTCAAATACCAATTACACCAACGCGCGTAACTATACTATACAAGCTGCCACCGATCTGTTTGGCGCCTGTACACAAGAGCTTGCCTCTACTACTAACGCATGGTATGCGGTTGGAGTGGGCGCGGCTTATACCGGGGGCGTTCCGGCAGCGGCTTTCGCTTCGTCTAATGCTATTTCATGTACAGCTCCCTTAACAGTTAACTTTACCAACAGTTCAACCGGTTCTGTTTCTTATAACTGGAATTTTGGCGATGGAGGTACAAGTACCGTAACTTCGCCTGCGCATACCTATACCGCAGGAGGTATTTACAACGTACAGCTTATTGCTACCGGAACCTGCACCCCCAACAGTAAAGATACTATGGTGATGACAGCGCTTGTTACGGTAAATGGTCCACCCGCGGCGCCCAGCCCTTCGGTAACCAGTTGCGGACCTCAATCTTACTCGCTTAACGCAGGCGGGGTTGGAACACTTACCTGGTATGATGCTTCGGGGCAAGTTGGCACAGGACCAAATTATGTTACGCCTACCCTAACGGCTACCACTACTTATTCTGTTACCAGTTCCATCCTGGTTGCAGGCACCGCCACGTTGGCGGGGGCGCCGGCAACTAATACAACATTAGGAGCAGGCGGTTACCTTAACTCTCCGCACTATTTAACATTTGACGCCTTCGCAGGCTTTACATTGAAAACGGT
Organism: uncultured Flavobacteriaceae bacterium; assembly: GCA_964387075.1. Lineage (GTDB taxonomy): Bacteria > Bacteroidota > Bacteroidia > B-17B0 > Aurantibacillaceae > PALSA-968. The sequence goes on along the minus strand of CAYLVB010000009.1, from coordinate 207,195 downwards.
TGATGTGTACGCACAATCATCAAGCAGTTCGCAGCCGACCATTTCTTTATTGGATAACGCAGGTAATACCTTAGCAACCACTACTACTACTTTAACTTCTGCCGGCCTTAACGTTGTTACACTTAACTGGCGGGTACCGGTTGGAACCGGCTTCATTCTTTCTGCCGCAGGAGCAAATCTTAATATTTACAGGAACAATGTAGGCGCCAATTTCCCTTATCCTGTGGGTACTGTTGCGTCTATTACAGGGACAGATATTTCTAGTCAGGGTGGCGGACTTGAAAATTACTATTATTGGTTTTATAACTGGAAAGTAGCGCCCGATGTTCCGTGTCCCAGCAGCCCTACTGTTGTTACGGCAACGATCCAGAATTGCACCGGCATCGGCAGCAATAATACTGTTGGCGCTATTGAGGTTCATCCGAACCCGGCTCATAATAATCTATTCATTAATTCGCCGCACATGATCAACAGCGTTACTGTGGTTGACATGATCGGCAAAACGATCCTGAGTCATACACCGCAAAATGAGACCAGCGTTTCATTCGACGTGTCAGCATTACCGGCCGGCGTTTACTTCGTAAAAGTGGTAAGCGGCAGCGATAACAAGCTGATCAAGGTTGTGAAACAATAAGAGATGATCTTAAAAAGGAAACCCTGAAGTACAACATAGTTGACTTCAGGGTTTTTATTTTCCGAAAGTTTACCGCCGAACCAAAAAGGCGCCGGAAAGCTGTAGACGATGTTAGTCTTTCCTTTCTTTCGGAACTATTGTGGGAGTTTCATTATTATTTACAGGAACGATTTCGCTTTTAAAAGGCCTTGGAGGATCGATGGGCTTTTGCTTTTTTTCAACCGGCTCGCTGATCGGTTTGTTTTCTAAGATCGGCGCCCCTATATCGCCCATGATCATAGGCGGATCTTTCTTTATTTCTTTAGGAGTTTCTTTTTTTATCGGCGTTTCAGGCTTCACGCATTTGATCTTGCCCATTTTAACCGAGACCGGTTTTACCACAGCCTGCCCGATCATTTTTACGGTATCCTTTTGTACGGGTTTGGGCTTTTCGGGTACGAACTCGACTTCGCCTTTTAAATGGTGGCTCTGCGCCATCGCTGCGTTACCCGAAAAGATCCAGAAACCAAAGGCCAGGAAAAAGATCACGGCGAACTTCTTGCTGAAGTTCCAATACTTAAAACGTGAGAAGAAATCGTCAAAGCTCAGTTCCTGTAGTTGCGTTTCTTCAAAACGGCCGCACACTTTCCCTTGCGGTTTACTGAAAAAACTCTTAATGTCTTCAATGGTCTTCTTGCTGAAGTCTACAACATTCTTTTGGCAGCTTCCGCAGAAAGCCCCTTGCTGGTTGGGAGTCATTGCTTCCCAATTCTCGTGGCAGGGTTCGTTTATCGAGATCTTCATAGCTGTTTTATTAACGTGTGATGATCAGTTTCCGGGTAACAGAATTCTTTGGACCGGTAAATACAAGCGAATAGGTTCCGTTCTCCAACTGGCCCGCGTCTATCTTAGTAAGGCCAGTTACATTCTGACTCATCACCATGCGTCCCGTAAGATCGTACACGCGTAAGATTTGTTTCTCGGGTGTTTCCACTATAAAAGTACCGCTGCTGGGGTTGGGATAGACCAATATCTTATTTTCCGAAACTGCTATTTCAGGAGAAATGTTCTTGGCTTCCAGCACTTTTATCTCAGGTTGCTTACGCACAGTTTGAATGATCACCAATTCCTGTTTTTCTTCTACAAGATCTACGTACTTAATTACTTCCACGGTCTTCACTTCAGGTTCGATCAGTTCAACGGTTTTTATCGCAGGCTGCTGTTCTATTGCCGGATTGTAAGCCACCACTGAACCCATGAGCATTTGCTCTTGTTTTACAAGCACAGGTGTTTCTTTTATGGTCTTAGGCATTTTTTCGCAAACTGTCTTTGTTACGGCCACTCTGCCCTTGATCTTTTTCGATCCATCGACCTTAGTTTTAACCGGGCCGTCTCTTTTAACGGTGTCCTTCACCACTTCTTTATGCGGAATGTAGGCTACCTTGCCCATCAAAGGTTCTTCCTGGGCTGAAAGACTGGTTGTAGAGAATATCCAGAAGCCAAAGGCGAGTATAAAGATCGTTGCGAACTTCTTGCTGAAGTTCCAATACTTAAAACGTGAAAAGAAATCGTCGAAGCTCAACTCCTGCATCTGGCTTTCCTTAAAGCGACCGCAAACATTTCCTTTGGGTTCGCTGAAGAAGGTTTTGATCTCTTCAATGCTTTTTTTACTGAAATCCACTACGTCCTTCATGCAGCTTTTGCAAAAGGCGCCTTGTTGGTTCGGGGTCATGTTGTCCCAGTTCTCGTGACAGGGTTCGTTGATAGTAATTTTCATGGCTAATTGTTTAATCGTTGATGATCACTTTTTTGGTAATGATGCCGTTTTTATCGGAAAGGCTTATGAAATATACCCCTGGCTTCAGGAAGGTTGTATTGATGCTGGTGCTTCCCTCCACTTCCTGTGCTGTAATGAGTTCTTTCCCGGTCTCATCATACATGCGCATTATTTGTTTGTGTCCTACTTCAACTATGAAATTGCCGTTGTTTGGATTGGGAAATAAGCGCACTTCTTTTTCTTCTGCGATGGTCTTTTGTTCCTGCTCTTCTTGGGGTTGAATGGTTTCTGGCACTACAGTTTCGGTCACGGTAGGAACTGGCAGCAGTTGGATCTCGTCTTCCGCATCTATGGTATTTATCTCACAAATGGTATTTAGAAGCGTTACTTGCTGAACTTCATCGATATCGATCGGAGGTGGCGTATCACTTGTTTCTCCCATCACGTAGATCGGCTCATCATCACTTGGTTCTTCATCGAGTGGGGGTATATCCTGTGTTTCTTCAATAACCTCTTCGTTCTTCACTTCTTTTATCTCTTCCTTTTCATCATTCACTTCGGTGGTCTTGGTCACGGGGTCTTTCTTTTCTACAGGATGGTAGGCCACCATACCCATGCGCACCTGTATCTCTTCTTTTTCAATTTTTGGTTCGGGATCTTTCTTTACCTGTTTAGGCTTGTCGGTCTCTTTGCATACCGGGTTTACTTTGGTGATATTTCCTTTGATCGTATTCTTTTCACCTTCGTTATGCTCAACCGCAACGTCACCTTTCATCATAAACCGCTCATTGTTCTGCGCGAAACTGCTGCTGTTGGAAAAGATCCAGAAGCCAAAAGCGAGTATAAAGATGGTTGCGAACTTCTTGCTGAAATTCCAGTAACGGAAGCGCGCGAAGAAATCGTCGAAGGTCAATTCCTGCAGCTGCTTTTCTTCAAAGCGACCGCACACTTTACCCTTCGGTTCGCTGAAAAAGTTTTTTATTTCTTCTAGGGTCTTCTTGCTGAAGTCTACTACACTCTTTTGGCAGCTTCCGCAAAATGCGCCTTGTTGATTGGGGGTCATTGCTTCCCAATTCTCGTGGCAGGGTTCGTTGATGGTGATCTTCATAAGGTGTGTGTTTTGGTTTCTATTATTAGGATGTGGGAAGGGAATGGATTCCATAAATTTCTATTTAAAATACTGACAATCAAATAAATAAAAGCTATCCAGTTTCCTCCCTCTGTCCTTTCCCAAAGGGACCACTTCGTGGCGGACACCTCCTCCAGCGGGGGACATGGCAGCCAACAACCCACCCCTCGTCGTCGCTTTGCGACTTCGGTCCCCCTTGAAGGGCGACGATCTAACAGCCAGCAGCCATTAAAAAAGGCCGCCTTGCGGGCGACCTTTTCATTAGAGTTTGATAATTCTTAAGCTTCCACTTCTGTTACAATAGAAGGGAAGATCCTTACCGAGTTGTCTTCCTCGCGGCGGAACTGGTAGGTGTAACGGTAGTGACTCTCCAATCCGCTCTTGTTGGGCAGACCGTTGATCATCATGATATTTCTGTTCTTCGCGAACTTCAGCAGTTCTTTCAGGTAGTGGGCAGAGATCTGTCCAACCTCGTCGATGATGCAATGCACTTTGAAATCCTTACTGCTGCGGTGCGAAGATTCTTTGATGAATACGTGTAGCAGCGTGATGTAAATGATGGCTTTTACCAGGATGTCGGTTCCGGTGCTTCCGATGCTGTCGATCTTGTGTGTCCAGCCTGTTTCGTTCACGCCTTCTTTGATGTTGAACTTCAATTCGAACAGATCCTGCAGGCGGATCTCCTCTTGCTCTTGTTCTTTGATGGCTAAACGTAATTGCTCAAGTAATTTAACAGCACGTTGATTGATATCGCGGTTCTTGCCGGTTGCGAAGTCGGTGTTGAACAACCCTTCTCCGTAGAAGTGACCGTGCTCGTCTTTGAACTCTTCGATCTTCTTCAGGAGTTTGTAAACTTTGTTATCTGATTCCTCAAGTTTAATTTTAATAAACTCGATCAGTTTGCTCTCTTCGAACTCAGCCTTCTTAAAGTCTTCCGCGATCAAAGCGATGATATGCTGGATCTTGTGCTGTTGGTTGCTCAGTTCTTTCACCTTGGTAGCGATCGAATCGGTAACCAGTGAGATCTGGGTAGCTGTCTCAGCAATAGAAAGCTCGATCTTGTTCTCATGCACGAAATTGGTGAGGTAAGCGGCAAAACGCTCGTACTCAGCCTGCGTGGCATCGTGACGAATAATGAAGTTAAAGTGGTTCTCCAGGCGAAACTTGCCACTGAACTCGTTGGTATAACGCTGGAAGGCCCCGTACTCCTCGTTAAAGAACGAATCGTTCTTCAAAAGCTGGGTACAAACATCCATTACGCTGTAATTGGTTTTCTTGGGCTCTGCGCGCTCAATGATCTCGGCGTATTTGTTGTACACCGGCGTATCGCGGAAGTTCTTGGTGAAATAAGTGATACCGTTGTTCAGCTCGATCAGTTCCTCCTCGATGGCACGCTTCTCTTTATTGATCTGCATGCGTTTGAGGTTGTACTTACGGTTGGCTTCTTCCAGGTCATTACTGAGGTTGTTCATCTGCTTCACGAAATCATCTTTCTTCTGGATGAAGTCAGGCAGCTTATCAAACAACTCACGCTTATCTTTCAGGTAATCATTTACAATTTGCGAATGACGATCGATATCGCGTATATTATCCTGCAATTCCTTGATGCGTTTTTCGATCTCTTTCACCTGTTTGCTGTCAACGCCTTTTTCCTTGTAATTCCCTTCCTTGTCGCCGCTCAGTTCTTTTTCTTTTTCGGCGAAGGCTTTCAGGGTTTTGGCTTTTTCATCTTCCAGGGCCTTTACTTCGTCTTCCTGTCTTTCTTTCAGTTCGGCCACGCGCTCTTCGAAGTATTTCTTTAAATGGTCGAACTGCTCGTTGAATTCGGCAAGATTGATGTTCTTACGCTTGCTCAGTATAGAAAGTTCTTCTTCCAGTAAATTCTGTTTCTGGCGGTTGCCGGTCAGCGATGATTCCATCTCCGAGTTCACTTTCTGGTTCCACTCTTCCAGTTCAGAAACGAGTTTCTTCTCGCGTTTATCGGCCAGTTCCAGGCTGTACTCCAGCACTTTTACTTCTTCCTTCAGTTCGCCCAATTGCTTTCCGTAACGGTCGGCAATGAGCATTTTCTCTTCGGTATTGGCAGCCTGGTAAGCATGCATGCCATCCTCGATCTCGCGCAGGGCCGCAAGCAATACGTTCTTTTCTCCCTGGTATTCTTCAATGGATTTAGAGACCGGGGGCACAGCGCCCAGGTCAAGACTTATACCATACAGCGTATCGGTCAAACCGGCTTTGATCTCGGGTTTCAGGTCGGCACGGAATAAAAGCTCCTCGTTACAAACCTTACCGATGGTGTCGTGCCAGCCTTTGTGGTTCTTTTCGAGATACCCGTAGAATGCGTCGGCCTGGATATTCAGGCGTTCTTCGATCTGGCGGATCTCTTCTTTTTTGGCGGCAATATCTATGTTAGCCTTATCGATGCGGTCGGATAGTTGAGATTTCAGTTTCAGCTCGGCGGTCTCCCATTCTCTTTGGAGGGTAAGCACGAGGTTGTTCTTGATAGCGCGCTCTGAGCGGTTTTTATAAGTAATAGCGCGCAGTTCGTTCAGCTCGGTCTCAATTTCCTTGATCTCACGCTCGTGGAAACGCGAGCTGCGGATCACTTTCTCCTCCGAACGCAATTCGTTGAACTCGATCTGCTTGGCGGTGATCTCGTTGTTCACTTCTTCCAGCACTTTATCGCGGCGTTCTTTCAATTCACCTTCTTTGCGGTTATAATCGTTCTTGGTAAGCAACTGGCGTTCGTTATAATCGTTGAACAGCTGAGAGATGCGCGCGTTCACACTGTTGATGTAGGAGTTCTTCTCGTTCTCAACCTGTTCCATCAACGAAGCGTATTTCATCTCCATGCTCTGCACGTTGCTGGTCAGCGAATCATATTCCTTGCGGGCAATGTTCAGGTCAACCTGCATCTTCTCACGCTCGTTGTATTTTTCCAAAGCCGCGTCGATGCCCTGGTTCTGGTATTCTTTCAGTTTTTTGTTCGAATCGCGGATGGTTCGGTCGTAATAACCGATCTCCTCGCGGATGTTGTTCTGCTGGTCCTCGATATTGGCCTTCAGCAGTTCGAAGTCAGAACCGTGTTGCTGCAGTTCTTCGGCTTTGCGGTTCACTTCAGCCACAATGCTGTCGTTCTGTGTCTCGGCGTAGCGCAGGCTGTTCCCAAGCTTCTCGGCCAATTCAAACTGAGATCCTTTCAGCAGTTTCACCTGGTCATACTTCTTCTCGATCATTTCGATCAATTGCTGCGTCTCTTTCTTCAGGTAGGTTTCAATATCGGTGTATTTCTCGTGGAACTGGCGAAGCTGGCGCTCTACCTGCTCTAACTTGATGCCGGAGGTCTCACTCGTAATGGCGTTGGCAATGAAATCCTTGATGAAACGAGAATCAATAGATGATTTAGAACTTAAGAATACATTCGTTATAGATTTCGGGATGTTCTGGTATTTCTCGTTCCCTTTCAGGATAAAGAATTTGCTCAGTTGCTTATCGGTCTCAGTTCCGTAGATCACGTTACGATAGCGTTCGAAGGTATCGATCTGGTTACTGATGTAGATGCCGCGCTTCTCAATGTTCTTGAACACATCGGCGGCTTTCATGGCCTCGTCATTCTCGGTAAAGAAGAAATCCGGGCTGTATTCCGCGTCCACAAAACGGAAACAGATCTTGTTGTGGCGGTAAGCGATCACAAAGAACTTTTTCTCTTCGGTCTGTATCTCATACACCAGGAACGAATTCTCGTAACGGAAATAGTGCTCCTCGAAAGGTTTCTGCGAAGAGGAGATACCCAAACCGCGACTATTGGCGCTGTAGAAGAAAAGGATGGCGCGCTGCAGCGAGGTCTTCCCAAAGTTATTGGTTCCCACAAAGCAGGTGTTACCGCAAAGCTCGATATCCGCGTACTTTACGTTGGCAATGTTGATCTCTACGATGCGGTTTAAAATTCTGTAATTTATCATTTTTACTCTTTATTTTTTTATTTCATCACCCTGAACTTGTTTCAGGGTCTGTTTATGCGTACGTGGCCCGGCCTTATGGGATGCTGAAACGAGTTCAGCATGACGGGCCTTTGTTAGTTGTAAATAATTCCGGATGAACCTCCTTCGGCACCGCCTTCTTCGTAAATGGCGATGGCGTTGATCACGTCCAGCAGGTAGGTGTAAGAATCCAGTACTTTGTAGGTCTCCGATTGCTCGTCTTCCCGCTCCAGGAAAGAATCGCGGCTCATCAGGTCGCAGATCTCGCGCACTTTGTTGTGCAGGGTCTCCGAACGGTAAAGCGGTATCTTCTGCAACTTTTGTTTCAAACGCACGTTAGCGATACACTCTTCGGCGATCTCGCCGGTGCGGAAACGTGTGCCAATGGTGATCTTGTTGTCCATCGAAGCGAAAAGATCGATGATGTCAATGTATTTTTCGAAGGTCTCCAGTTTTTTCTCAATGATGCTCGGCGCTTCGTCTATCTTCGAGAAATAGAAATAATTGTTGCCGCGCTCAATGCGGTAGCGTATGTGTCCGAAATAGTTCTGCAGGTTCTCGAAATTATCAGGATCGCTGATGATGTCGTAGAGACGGTGCATGCCGTCCTTCGTTCCGTTGCTGCTGATGAAATGCCCGCGCGCCATGATGGCGAAGATATCGTGGGTCTGCTTGGGAAGTTTGATATTGCCGAAGTGCTGGGGCGATTGGTTGTTCTCGCTGTTGCCGGTGTTTTCGGTGTTCTCGTTGTTGATGTTTTCTTCCATTTTTGTCTTTTAATTAAATATTTGTTGGCCCTCTCCCTAACCCTCTCCCGCGGGAGAGGGAAGAGCTACGCCGCCTTTTTCTCTTTTACTTTTCCGGGTAATATCAGCGTATATCCTAATCGTTTTGTTTTGCCGTCATCCGCCAGCCATTCGTATTTCTCCAATGTATAACGAAAATCCAGTTTCTTATCAAACTCCATCGCTATCTCCACAAAAAGCGTGATGCGCTCTTCAAAAGTTACCGTGCCCAATGTTTTCGGGAATTTATAATCCATCAGGAACTCAAACAGGTTCTTCTTTTGACCAATGAATTTATTCAACAGCGTCAATGTATCTAATTTCACAAAGGCCTCAGCACGCTGGTCCTTGAAGTTCGACGGTAATTTATCCGCCAGCCTTCTTGCCATCAAGCGGGTGATCTTGTACTTCTCGGCTACTTTCTGGCAGATCACATGACCTTCGTCCATGTAAAGGAAGTCAACCGCAATTTTCGTACGTGGAGAGCGGATGCCGTTGAAACCGATCGGGTTCAGGCTGTTGACCACTTCCTTGAAATTGGTCTTGTAATGCAGTTGTCCCTGGTCTTTCACCTCTTTGATGCGTTGTGCTTTTTTGTACACATCCAGCTGGAATTGGATCTTGTTGATGTAGTCGGTGATGTCGGTCTGTATCTCGATCAGGTAATCCAGGTTCTCAATGAGGTTGCGGCGCAGGTCGGCCACGATGCCGTGCAGTTCCAGGTCGTTGGTAAGGTCAAAAAGTTTGCGCGTCTCGTCAGTAACTTCTTCGGTGCGCTCAATGAACTCGATGATAGTATCACGCTTTAAACGATAATCTTCGAGCTTCTGGATCTTGATGCGGTAATTGCTTTCGTTCTTGTAGGTATCATCCACGTTCTTCTGCAACTTGATGATCTCCCTGCTAAGAGCGACGCCGATGCGGTTTAAATATTTTTTGATGCTGCGCAGGAAACGGTATTCGTTGCCCTCGCGATAATATTTGATGTTGCGTTTTAATTCGTTGATGTAATCGTTGATGAAGCTTGGGGTCACTTCACCTATCTCCATGAAATCCTCGAACATGGCTATCACCGCGTCGTTGAGGCCAACCACCTGCTGGTGTTCGTACAAAATATCGGTGGCCACCAGCTTTTGGTATTGCTCGGGCGTGATATCGGTACGACTGAGTAGCTCGTTGGCTGTAACCGACTCGCGCGAACCGAACAAAAAGTCGATCACATCGCGGTTGTAATACAACAACGAGAGAATTTCTTTGGCATTGACCTGCATTCCCATGTTTATACTCTTTTTTCTGTCAGGTTGCGGGCCGGGGTTTGTACACCTGGTTGGCTTTCTACACGGGTCTCGACTACGCTCGACCTGACATTCATTTTTTATTTCTCCTGCACATGTCACACCGAGCGTAGTCGAGGTGCTTGTAATGACTCCCTCGAAGCCGAGATGACCGGGCAGGATTTTAACTTATCCAATAAAAATACGGCGGTTCTAGAGGGTGGTAAAATGGGGTTTTGAACAAAAAAGGGGGTAATTAACAGAAGGCCCGAAACAGGCTATTTTACAGGCCTTTCCGAGCCTTTAGTTGAAGTTAACCAAGGTAGAAAGATTTGAACAGGGTGTTGAAAAGATGACCGGTTGACCGAACAAAATATTACCTCACCGAAACCTCTCGTTCACCGGCTCGCTCGGCAGGTTCCATTTTCTTAATCATTTCCAGTCGCTGCTGTATCAAGCCTAGTTTGCGACTCACGTTCTTCTGGTTGGCCCAGGTGCTCATGTTGTTGGCGTATTTCTTTACCTGCGCTACATCGTAGAAAAGCGTGGGCAGGCAGTCGAAATTATACCCGCGGCCATAAGGATAATAGGCATAGCCACCGTAATAAGGACCAAAATACGGACGGTAGAACGGATCGTAAACCGCAAAGCCGCCTAAGCCCGGGTTATACCAGGGATTAAAGCCGGCGCCTACGTAAAAATCAGTGCGCGGCGACGGAGCGTAACATTCGTACAAGGAAGCGATCTCGCCCATAAAATTATGACTCAGGTCGGCTAAGCGGTTGGCAAATTGTCTTGTACAACTTTTATCGGTTGATTGAGCAATAAGCTCCGTTAATCTTTCCGCCCTTTGGCCATACTGTTTCAATTTGGGAAGTAAAAGCGTGTTGCGGAAGCTGTCAACTTTGGCAATTGCGTCTTGGTTCATGTTCTGTCCCAGCGAGATAGCGAAGGACATCACAAATGCGATTATTAATGTCAGTGTTTTCATACCAATAAAGGTTCAAAGAGCTTGCCAGCCCTTTTAACCGATGGTATAATCACTAATCTTTGTAGGTGACCTTCATTTTGGCTGATAGGTGTTCCGGCATTTTTTGAACAGCATCATTCAGGCGCGCTACGTTCTCTTTTTTCTTATCGGCATTCGTGAGATAATAGTTGTAGTTTAGGAACAAGTAGTAAATGATCACGCGATTGTAATTATCGAGCGTATTGTCGGCCACCATATCCAGCATTTTCTTTTCTATTTCGGCGGGCTTTTCACTTTCTGAAAGGGCGCGCCCCAATCTGCCAATGCTTCCATAGTAGTGGTTCTTCGAGGGATTCTCTATGCGCAGACTTATACCCATCAGCAGATCTGTGAGGTTTATATCAAGCACTTCTAATTCCTTGATATATGTTTTCCGTCCTGCCCAGGCGTAGCTCCCGTCGCTCGCGCGCTCAAAGCGGTCGTTCATAATGTTCAAATGCGCTCGAAGAAAAACTTCCCAGCTCACGGTTTGTGCCGCCAGCACGGCAATGTTTGCGGCGTGTACGCGTGGGCTATTATCCATGCTGCAGCCGCCAACCACAATGCGATTGCGTTTCATTTCGAGCGCGGCTTTTCCGGAATAATATTTAGCTACATATTCCTCAAACTCATCATAGCTGCCGCCACTTTCCTTTGCTTCACTCACCGCATCGGAAAGTAATTTGATGAAGGCGGGGGTCTTCGAAACGCTGTCGAGCTTTATGAACCGCAGCGAATCCCAAATGGCGTATTTTTCATAATAGTTGTCCCCCTCTTCATATTCGGGCATGCCCGTTGCTTTATGCACCATCTCAATGAAAGCACTCACCTTTTTTGTTTCTTTGCTTTTGTAATACCTTCCAGTACGTTCAGCTTTGTCGAGGAATATATCAGTGCTTGTATCTACCATACATTCTGAATACTGCACCATACGCGCATAAGGGAGTGTAAGTTTTGGGGAGCTAAATTCCTCAGTAAAATAAAAACCTGAAACGGATTCTTCCGAGTAGTCGGACTTCTCATAATACGTATGAGCCCATTTGCCTTTGAACGATTGATGATACATGGTAGGATCATCGAAATTCATTTCATGGCTGTTCTGATCGCCCATTTCTATGCTCGAGAACTCAACCACATCTTTTTCATCATAGTCTTTATACCTGAATTTAACTACCAGCAGGTCTTTCTCGGCTGTGCAATTGTATTTTCGGACGAATTCTTCGAAGGCCATATTGTTTTCCATATCCTTCTGCGCTTCTTTTACGCGACGTTTTTCTACTTCCACGTAATGAGCACGTGCCTGGGCTTTGCCAAAATATTGGCGGTTAAGGTCGCAGACCTTGAACTTCAGGTTCAGTGAATCTACGATGAACCTTAATTGTCTGATGGTGGTATCGTTGTAGATCAAACCATTCTTGTAGATATCAAATTCGTTTTGAGCTACACCCCCGGCAAACGCGGCCAGCAGGATGCAAATGATAAAAAACCTTTTCATAGTATTGAAATTTAAAAATGAATAAACAGGTCCTTTAGTAAGTAACGGATGGCTTCTTGTAATATTGCAGCTTTAATACTTTAACGGAAAGTTCACAGAAAAGATTCAGTTGATCGGGAAAAAGGGAAATTCACTTTGCAAGTGGTTGCAAAAGACCGATAAGTGGAAAAGCTAAGCGATCATTTTAGCCTTTTCCCAACCAATGAGCGCTTTTTTACGCGTAGTGCCCCAGCGGTACTGACCGATAATGGCTTCCTGTCGAATTACGCGGTGACAAGGAATTAACCAGGCTACGGGATTTGCGCCAATGGCCGAACCCACCGCGCGGGTGCCCAAGGGAGAATCAACTAAGTTTGCAATGGTTTGGTAAGAAGCAACCGATCCAAAAGGAATTTTCAAAAGCGCTTCCCAAACTTTTATTTGGAATTTGGTTCCTTTTACTAATAAGTTGATATTTCCTTTGGCGTTCTTTTCGAAAATATTTTCCGCCAGTGCTTTAGTTGAACTGTTATTTTTTTTGATAGAGGCGTTTGCCCAATCTTCTTTGATGCCGTTTACGAGTTCATCCTCATTCCCTTCCATAAAATGCAGGGCGCAAACACCGCGTTCTGTCGCCGCGATCAAACAATCGCCAAACGGTGTGGCATGTATGCCGTACTCGATATTTATTCCTTCTCCTTTGCTTTTGAATTCCTGCGGGGTGACAGCTTCTATATTTACAAAATGATCATACACTCTCGATTGGGTGGATAGTCCAACGTGTTCGGCAGCCTCGCTAAGATTGTTTGTCTTTTGAATTTCTTTTTTCAGTTCTTCCACCGTAAGGTACTGCAGGAATTTCTTCGGACTGATGCCCGCCCACTCGCTGAAGATCTTCTGAAAATGGAAAGGACTCACGTTGGTGTGGTCCGCCACATCATACAAAGAAGGCTGCTCCTTGAAATTTTCGGTGAGGTATTTAATAGCCTCTTCAACGCGTTTGTAATTTATTTCTTCGGTTTGTATCATGCAGCAAATGTAGCCGAACAAAGATAGGCCTTCAACCCGAATCTTGCTATTTTCTCCGAGCGACCCCACCTTCGTTCTCTTTTTGGAGAACAGAAGACTCCCCTTAATGGGAGTAGTTCTCAACCCGAATCTTGCGGTTGTTCCTCCGCACCATCGGACTCACCACCGTCCGCTGCGGCGAACACCCCTCTCTGCCGGCAGAGAGGGGGAACAGCCAATACAAGCTCTTCTTCTATAAAGCGGTTGTAAAGATAGGGGCTGCCAATACAGCATTTTACGGTATGCAGATCTCAATAAGTGGAATAACCAATGGGTTTACCGTGATCGATCGTCCCTCTCTGCTGGCAGAGAGGGATAAGAGGGTGAGTCCGATCTTCGGAGGAAATATGACCTGCACCGCTTAACCATTACTGGTATTCGGGAAAACACAAAAATGTCTCTTGGGAAACGAATAATTGGCCTTTGAACAAAGAGCGAAAGGACTAGCGCGTTGGCCTTGACGGGGCGCTATGGCGCTGTGCCTGTGCGGCAGGAATCGGCCCGTCTTGATTTTTTGCCTGCCCCGCACCGTAGCTTTTATGCGGGGGTTCTTTTTCATCAAGGAAAAAGAACGTGTAAGGCTGCCCACACCGAGATATCCCTCTGAAACAAAATGCCCGGGACCTAGAAGAGCCCACGGCGGCGGCCAGATGAGCCTGTCAGGCCGGGAAACACGGTTTACCAATAATCACTATCTTTATTCGCTTTTAAAAAATGCGCATACACTATCTTTTCATAGCATTGCTTCCTTTCTGCGGGCTGGCGCAGCCGGCGGTGGTCGATTCGCTCGAGAAAGTGATCAAGACGGGGAAGCAGGATACAAATTATGTAAAGAACCTGGCCGACCTGGGCATAGCGTATTACAAGACCGGTGATTTTAATACAGCTCTTGAAAAGGAGATCGAGGCCGAGCAGCTTGCCCGTAAACTTAATTTTTCCAAGGGCCTGGCCAATACGCTGAACACCATCGGCGCTATTTACCTGAATACGGGAGAGAATGAAAAGGCCATGGAGAAGTTCAAAGCCTCGCTGGTCATTAATGAGAAACGTGATCATAAGATAAGCATCGCCAATTCGCTTGTGAATATCGGAAACGTGTACAACGCCACCGGCGATTTCCAAAAAGCACTTTCGTATTATGAGCAAGCCATCAAAGTGCGCGAGCCGGTAGATAAAAAAGGAACTGTGGGTTATATCAATAACATCGGCGTTATACACTTCAACCAGGGAAATTACCCGAAAGCGCTGGAATACCATTTCCGTTCGCTGCGGATACGCGAGGAACTAGGTGATAAAGAAGGGATGGCCAATTCGCTGAGTAACATCGGCACTGATTATTACATGCAGGAAAACATGAACGGTGCCCTTGAAAAATATCAGGCCGCCCTGAAACTTTACGAAGAAGTGGGCGATAAACGCGGTGTTTCTGAACTGCTGGCAGATATTGGGATGGTTTATGAAAAGCAAAACGAATGTAAAAAAGCGATGGATCATTACCAACGCGCTTTGAAAATGAGGGAAGAAGGCGGAAACCTGTCGGGAGTCGCGGCTTCGTATCTCGCCATAGGAAGCCTTTTAAGACAGGAGAAAGATTACGAGGGCGCGCTGCAGAATTTGTTCAGGTCGCTGAAAATGCGTGAGGAGTCGGGCGCGCGCGAAGCCATGGCCAACCTGTATACGAACATTGCCAACGTGTATTACCTGAAAAAAAATTATGAAAAGGCGCGGGACTATGCCATTCGCGGGTTGAATTTATCGGCAGAATTGGGCGCCCTGGAGGATGTTATGGAATCGGAGAAGGTCCTCAGCGAAACCTACGAAGCCATGGGGCGGCCGAAAGAAGCGCTGCAATATTATAAAAAGTACATAGCCTCGCGCGACAGCCTGAACAACGAAGAGAACACCAAAAAAAGCGTGCGTGCCGAAATGAATTACGAATTTGATAAGAAAGAGGCGGCCGCTAAACTGGAACAGGAGAAAAAGGAAGCGGTGGCCGAGGCGGAAAAAAAGAAGCAAAGGATCATCCTGTTGGCTATTTCGGGTTTTGGGTTACTGGTGCTGGGCTTCGCCATTTTTGCTTACCGCAGCTTCCTGCAAAAGAAAAGAGCCAACGAGGAAATTACGAAACAAAAGCACATCATCGAAGAAAAGCAAAAGGAAATACTTGACAGTATACATTATGCCAAAAGGATACAGCAAAGTCTCTTGCCTAACGAGAAGTTTATCTCAAGAATTTTATCGGACCTGAGAATTAAAAAAGCGTAACTTTACAGGGCAGATGCCACTCACCAAAAACACCCTCGCTTTCGAAAGGACAAAGATCTTCTCCAAACTGTTTTTAGACTATACGGCCGGAAAAGTAAGCGGGTTCTATGAATATGAACCCAGCGCCGAAGGAATAAAGCACTTTACGGATAAAAATAAGTACGCGTATCTCGACCGCGAAGTTCTGGTTGGCGAATTAAAGGAACAAAACAACCTAATTAAGCTCTCTGAGAGCTCACAAAAGAACATCGGGAGTTTAAAGGACAAAAATACGTTCACGATAACCACGGGTCACCAGTTATGTTTGGCAACCGGCCCGCTTTATTTTATTTACAAGATCATTTCGGTGATTAATTTATGCGAAACGCTCAATAAAAAAAGCAGTGATAAAAAATTCGTTCCCGTTTACTGGATGGCGAGTGAGGACCACGACCTTGCAGAAGTGAACCACATATTTCTTTTCAATAAAAAATTTACCTGGAATACGGATCAATCGGGCAGGGTAGGGGACTTTGGTTTAGCGGGTATGGACGCTTTTTTAACTGAGATCAAAGATGTGCTCGGTGAAAATGAGAACGCGAAAAACATCCTTTCTGTATTAAAAACAGCCTATTCTCAAAAAACCCTCGCGGATGCCACGCGTTATCTTGTAAATGAACTGTTCGGGAAATACGGATTGGTAATTGTGGACGGGAACAGCAAAGTACTTAAGCAGCAATTTACCACCGTAATTAAAAAGGATATTTTTGAAGGTTTTGCTTTTAAATCAGTTCATCCAACCATTGAGCAATTAAAACAAAAAGGTTATGAAGCGCAGGTAACCCCACGCGAAATAAATTCCTTCTACGCGGAGAAAGGCTTGCGCGAGCGAATTGTTGAAGAAAATGGCCAATACAAGGTGCTGAATACGGATCTTGTTTTTTCGAAAGGTGAAATAGAAAAGAAGATAGAAGCGGAAACTGAGAAGTTTAGTCCCAACGTGGTGTTGCGCCCTTTGTACCAGCAAAAAATTCTACCCAATGCGGCTTATGTAGGCGGACCGGGCGAGCTCGCTTATTGGCTGGAGTACAAAGCCATGTTTGAAGAAGCGCGAATTCCTTATCCTGTTATTGTGCCCCGAAGTTTTGTGTTGTATGTAGAAAAAGGCCTGCAGCAGAGAATGGACAAGCTGAATTTGAAGGTGGAAGATTTCTTTGGCGACAAAGCCGCGCTTATCAAACAATACGCTTTGAAGCAGGAGCCTTTTTCGGTTGAGAAAGAGCTCGAAGAACTGGAGCGCGTTTTTGTAAATTTAAAACGATCTATCGCGAGCGTGGATAAAACCCTGGAAGCCGCCACAGAAGCCGAATTACAAAAGGGCTTGAAAGGAATAGAGGCGCTGGAGCAAAAGGCAATTCGGGCCATTAAGCAAAAGAGCGAGCAATCCATAAACCAAATAGAAGCTATTTACTCCAGGATATTTCCAGGAGGTGTGCCGCAGGAGCGCGGTGAGAATTTTTTGCGGTATTATTTAGGAAATCCTGATCTTATCGAGGATCTGAAAAACAACTTGACGCCGGAAAGCAGATCCATAAATATCCTGGTTGAATGGTAATTGGTACGGCTCGCACTCGACCGTACTACCTGCGTGTGTATAGCGTGTAATGGACTAAATGATGAACATTCAATTCCAGAAGGCGATCCTAGTGTGAACAGCCCTGCTTACTTTTCTTCCTTGATGAAGAAAAGTAACAAAATCAATCCCGATAGCTATCGGGCCGGACGGCCGTGCAGCGCGCAATCCTTTAGATCATCTCGATCAATGTTGGAGCCTTTCTTTTTTAGGTCATTTTTGTGTTATTTGGAAGACCTTAGCGTGATAAACAGTGTTTATCCATTTCTGGTATTCACAGAAACACACAATCTTGCTATGCAATAAAATGATGAATTTTAGAATGATTTCGGTAAGAAATGGAGCGCAGGCCCGTCGGTGCGCGATGGTGCCGTGCCCTGTGCGGAAGGAATCGCTCCTCCCGATAGCTATCGGGATGATTTTTTGCCTGCCCCGCACCCGTAGCTTTTATGCGGGGGTTCTTTTTCATCAAGGAAAAAGAAAGTGTAAGGCTGCTCACAGCAAAAACACTCTTCAGAAATAAAGAGAGCCAATCGCGCTGGTCAATCACCTTATCTATCGGTGTTCCAGTCTAAGCCCATCATTTCTTCTCCGTTTTCTCTTTCAGAAAAACAGAGAATACCGGGAAGTGATCGCTGTAACCACCGCGGTACGCACCGCCGGCATACGTTCTTAGAGGATAACCTTTGAACTTGCCGAAATCCTCGGCCAAAAAAGCTTTATTGAAGATGCGCGATACATAGAACTGGTAATCTTTAAACGTACCCTTTACCAATGTCGGCGTCATGATCATCTGGTCGAATAAATTCCATCCATCGTTATAAGCTAGTGTCCCGATCCCTTTTTTATAATGCGATTCCATGGCGTTGAACATCTCATCGGTGGTGATACGTTTGGGATCTTTATAGGTTTTCAGCGTTTTTCTTACGCTTTGATCGATGGGATCGTCGTTGAGATCGCCCATAAGGATCACTTTCACATTTGGATCATCCTTTAAAAGTGAATCCACAATTTTACGCGCCGTTTTTCCGGCCGAGATACGATTGGGCTCGCTCGCTAATTCTCCGCCGCGGCGTGAGGGCCAGTGACAAATGATGAAATGCATTTTCTCGCCCATCATCTCGCCGGTCACCAATAGTTCATCACGCGTATGATAAGAGCTGTCGGTAACCATAGGAACCTGGAACGAACGGGCCGAGATATATTTAAAATACTTTGGGTTGTAGATAAAAGCGGGATCTACGCCACGCGCGTCGGGTCCTTCTATCAATACGATCTTATAATTGCGTTTGGCCAGTTTGGGGTCTTTTACCAGGTCTTCCAGCACCGCTTTATTTTCGATCTCGCACATACCTAAAGCGGCAAGTCCGTCGGGAACTGCATCGGTAGCCATTTGGGCTATCACTTCGGCCAGGTGTTCGATCTTGGTTTTGTATTTAGGGGAGTCCCAGGCGTTGGCGCCTTTGGGGAGGAACTCTTCGTCATTTTTAAACGGGTCGTTCAAAGTATCGTAAAGGTTTTCCACGTTCCAGAAGCCCACGGCAAGGGCCGAATATTTCTTGTTCTTGTCAATGGCGATCTCTTGCCCAAAGGCACTTATACACAGAAAAGCCAGTAGTGTTAATAAAAAGTAGTTTGTACGCATCACGTTTAAAATGGCGGCAAATATAGTGCCTTTTCTGAATTTCAATCACATACGTTTTAAAAGGCCTTATAAACGAAACAATTACTTAACGAAAACAAAATTTTGCAACATTGAAAATTGGCTTATTTTTGTACGCCTTTTAAAAGTGAACATCCTAAAGGACTCCGGTTTTCATGTGTTTGTGGCCCCGGAGAGTCCTTAACCACTTTTAAAGCTTAAAAACTTTAAAAGTGGACGCGCATAAAACCTTAACGAAGAAATTCTTAGCAACGCTTTTGTGCCTGGGTGCTTATACGCTCACTGCCCAGGTAGATACCACGCAAAGTACGGGGGGAGATACACCGCTTACAACCGATACCACCGACCTTCTTAATAATAACTTCAATCTTCCCGCTTTTTCTACAACAAGCGATGATATGGGAGATAACATCCAGAGCCAGGATATCAACTCCTTGTTACAGGCCTCGCGCGATGTATTCATGCAAACTGTTTCCACGCATTTCCTGACTGCGCGTTTCCGCTACCGCGGTTATTCCTCGGAAGACATGGTGGTGATGATGAACGGCGTTCGCATCAACAGTTTAGAGAATGGTATTGCCGGTTGGAGCACCTGGGGCGGAATGAACGATGTGATCCGCTTCATGGAAACAAAGACCGGTCTCGGACTTTCACGCTCAACATTTGGCGACATTGGCGGGTATTATAACCTGAACGTTTATGCTTCTTCTTATAAGAAAGGACTCCGCGTTTCTTACTCCCGCGGCAACCGCATCTTTAAGGACCGTGTTACAGCTACGTATGCTACCGGGCTTATGAAGAACGGCTGGGCCTTCACCGCGTCGGGTACTGCGCGTTACGCCAATGAAGGCTATGCTCCCGGAACTTTTTTCCAGGGCTATGGATTCTATCTCGCGGCCGATAAACAGCTTAACGCCAAGAACACAATTTCATTGATCGGCTTCGGAGCTCCTATCACACAGGGCAGGCAAAGTATGGCAATTGATGAAGCCTACGAACTAACCAAGAACAATTACTACAATTCTTTCTGGGGCTTCCAAACCGATTCTACCACCGGTAGTGTTAAAGCAAGGAACGCGAAAGTAAGTAAGACCAACCGACCTTCCATTTTGTTCTCGCATGCCTTGAACATCGACCAGGATTCTAAATTAACCACCAGTTTAAATTATACTTTCGGTCGTACCAGTTTAACGGGCCTCAATTGGTTTGACGATAAAAACCCCAACCCGGATTATTACCAATACCTGCCCAGTTATTATGGTCCAAACAGTTCTTA
Source organism: uncultured Flavobacteriaceae bacterium (assembly GCA_964387075.1). Taxonomy (GTDB): domain Bacteria; phylum Bacteroidota; class Bacteroidia; order B-17B0; family Aurantibacillaceae; genus PALSA-968. The sequence goes on along the minus strand of CAYLVB010000009.1, from coordinate 187,270 downwards.
CCCCAGTCCTTATTGGTATAACCAGCAAACGTACAATTGGGAGAATAACGTGAACGGCATACAGCAGATCAACTGGAATGGTTTTTACAATGCCAATTACAATAATCTGTATACCATCCAGAACGCCGAGGGAGTTGCGGGAAATAATATTACCGGAAGACGTTCTAAATATATTTTAGAAGAAAAACGCGATGATATTAAGTCCTATGGCTTGAACAGTATTTATAATACACGCATTGAAACATTCTTTATAAGCGCGGGTTTGAACGCTAATATGTCAAGGACGCGCCACTATAAAGTGGTGAATGACCTTTTGGGCGGTGATTTCTGGCTGGATGTGGATCAATTCGCCGAGCAGCTTTCTCCTGACCCGAATGTCACGCAAAATAACTTAGGAGCTCCGAATAAGGCAATTCGTAAGGGAGACGCTTTCGGGTATGATTATAATATCAACGCGAGTCGCTATGAAGTTTGGGGACAGGTAGAAAAGACGTTCAACCGTTTTGATGTGTATTTGAGCGCTACGGTGAGCAATACTTCTTTTTACAGGGAGGGAAATGTAGCGAACGGAAAATTCCCGACTACTTCCAAAGGAGCCAGCAAGACCCTGAACTTTATGAACTATGGCGTAAAGGCCGGACTTATTTATAAAGTGAATGGCCGTAATTTTATTTTGCTGAACACGGCTTATATCACCAAGCCGCCGCTACCGAATGCTTCTTTTGTTTCTATGCAGACAAGGAATGACGCGATAGCAGATATCGCGCCTAACTATGGAAGTGAAAAGATACTATCGGGTGATCTTACCTACCAGGTGAAATATCCTTTCATCCGTGCCCGCGCAACTTATTATTATACGCAGATACACAACCAGGTTTGGCAGCGTAATTATTTTGATGACGTGTTCCGGACCAACGTGAATTATGTGATGACAGGATTGAACCAGATGAATCACGGCGTTGAATTAGGAGTAGAAGGAATTATCCGCAAGCGTGTTTCATTGACCGGTGCTTTGGCACAGGGTCAGTTCGTGTATACCAACAGGCCAACGGCGATCATTTCCGCTGATAATTCGGCACAATTGCTGGCGGTTAACAGGCAGATCTATTTTATTAATTACCGTGTGGGAAATAACCCGCAAACGGCAGGCTCTGTGGGCGTGAAGTATAATGCCAGGAAGTATTGGTTCGTGGGAGCGCATTTCAATTATTTCGCCAACAATTTCGTGGAAGCTAATCCAGACCGTCGTACCGCCGAAGCTGTAGGTAAATTCATAGCCACCGACCCACAATACAAAAAGATCATCAAGCAGGAGCGCTTGCCGGATGCCTATACCGTTGACTTCATCGCGGGTAAATCTTTCCTATTCAAACGCAAATACGGCGTGAACCTTACTTTGATCATCAACAATTTAACCAATAACAGCTTTAAGAACTCGGGCATTGAGCAGTTGCGTCATGATGTGAACAACATCGATAAATTCCCGAACAAATATTCATACGCGATGGGCCTGTCGTACATGTTATCGGCCGCCTTTAGCATTAGATAAATGAACATGAAGACAAACACATATTTTTCAATAGCGGCTATGGCACTTTTTGTGAGCCTGCTGCTTTTCTCCTGCAAAAAAGAATGGGACGCGCCTCCTATCAGGCAGGTTCCTGTGGGGGGGATCAAGAACATTGATTCGCTTCGCGCTTGGGTGAACAAGAATGGCAAGCAGCCTTATAAGGTAGGGGTAGATGCTTCGATCTATCTTACGATTACGGCCGATGAAACTTCCGGAAATATTTACAAAGAGGTTTTCGCCAGGGACGAGTTCAATAGAGGCATTGCCATTAAATTGCTATCATCGGGCGGACTTTACCAGGGAGATTCTATTCGTTTGAACCTGAATGGGTCTACCATTGATTACAGCAATGAGCAACTACAGATCGACAGCGTGAACGTAGATAATTCGGTGATCAAAATGGCCACCGGGAAGAATGTTGCACCAATGGTTATTACTGTGGCGCAATTAGACACCACGCTAGAATCGCAACTGGTACAGATCAATGGCGTAGAGTTCTATGATAAATACAGGGGCCTGACCTTTGCGGATGTGGTCAATAAAAAGAGCACCAGTTATACCCTGCGTGATTGTATCAATAAGGAAGACGCGGCCATGGCCTATACCAGCAGTTATGCCAATTTCGCGGGACAGGTAATTCCTAATTCCAATGGATCTATCATTGCCATTGCAAAAAGATATAATAGCACAATGGAGCTTATTTTCCGTAATTACGCAGAAATAAAATTCACCACTCCCGCTTGCGGCGACAAGGTTGACAGCCTGTACCAGACTTTCAGCAAGGCGTCCTCCGGAAATATCACTGATCTCATCCTGGGCGGTTGGACCAATGTGGCAAGGCAGGGTTCGAGGGTTTGGGAGTTTTATACTTCCACTCCGGGCAACGCTACAAACCCCTGCGGCGCGTCTGATTATTCATCTTCTGAAACGCGGAATGAAATGTGGCTGGTAACGCCTCCTATCGTTAATTCGCCAACCAAATACCTGAGTTTTAAGAATGCCACCCGTTACAATACTAACTCCACGATCCAGCTGTTTTTGTATGTTTCCACAAACTTCGACGGCAAAAATGTAGCTGCAGCAACCTGGACGCCGATCACAACAGACCAGATCACAACCATGCAATCATTCTTTCAATCACAGAAGATCCCGTTCAACCAGGCAAGTCCTTTCAACGGGAACACGAATATACTTAACAATTACAGCGGAACTTTTCATCTTGCATTCAAGTTCGTTTCCAATAAGACCGATTCTCTCGGCTCATACTATATCGATAATATAAAAATAGGTAACTAAACATCCAATCATAAAAAAACAAAACAAATGAAGACAAAACTACTACTTATCTTTCTTGCCGCCGGTTTAATGCTGAACGCACAGACCATTACCGTTTACCAAAGTTCTATTGAGAACTGGAGCGGAACTCCACTTAATCCCAATGCAGACTGGATGGGCGCAAAAACCACTTTTGCCAACGACAGCGTGCAACAGAACTCAACCACGCCGTACCACGGCAATTTCTGTGCTAAATTGGTTAACACCTCAACATCGCACAAACGTTTTTCTACCCAGGTCGTTCCTATTGTGCAGGGAAAAGCGTATATGGTAAGTTACTCTGCGCGCGGACGTGGAAGCATACGTGCAGGTTTATTTACGGATGCCGCTAACATGGGCGCCGGTTACATGTATTCCAATTACCAATCGGTTAACTCTACCAATTGGTTTCGTTTTAAGCAAAGTTTGATCGCTGATACAACCAACAGCACCACTTCCGAATTTATTTTATCCGTAAGAAGCACAGTTGCCGCTAATGGTCATTTGGATGTGGACAGCATTACTATCCAGGAGTATACTCCTCCTACGGGCGTTTCTTTATATACTATTGAGTACACTACTTCCGGCAACGGCAAATCCCCTTATTTTGGGATGATCGTTCAGGATTTCGGAGGAATTGCGACCGCTTCTTACGCGCAGGGATATTATTTGCAAACCACGGGCACCAATGCCTGGGCCGGTCTTTTGGTTTACGATCCTACCAACGCGGCTAACGTAGCTATTGGCGACAGTATCAAGATCACGGCAAGTATCGATGAGTATTATTATATGACGGAGGGTACTGCCGTAACCGCTTTTCAAAAAGTAAGCTCGGGTAACCCGGTTCCGGCGCCTGCTGTGTTAGCAAGCACCAATGATGTCAACCAGGAAATGTACGAAGGGATCCTTGTTACGTCTACTGCTCCTTACGTGAACGCAAGCTGGTCTTCGAGCACGCACGAGTGGATGATCGATGATATGAGCGGAAGCGCCACCATCGATAACCAGATCTATGACGCTTTTCCTTCGGTAGCTCCCGCGGCAGGTTCATACCAGGTTACCGGCCCGGTTAATTACCAGTTCAGCGCTTACAGCATTGAACCGCGTACCGCAGCTGATGTAACTTTCATGAACAGCATTGAGCAATACAGCAATACTTTGAACGCCACTTTATATCCAAATCCCGTAAATAACGAACTGAACATTCAACTGCCTTTTAACGCCAACAACGCACGAGTGAGTGTGATGGATGTTGTAGGTAAGGAAGTAATGACAGTTGTTGCCAACGGAGAAGTAATTTCCTTAAAGAACATCAACCTGGCTGCCGGTGTTTACACTGTAAAAGTGGTTGCCGACAACAAAGTTTCTTTAAGCAAAATTGTAAAGCAGTAAGAAAGTAGTTTAATGGCGAGGCTTGCTCGCCATCAAGACAAGATGAACTCTAAAAATTAAAATAGTAGTTTGACCCCTACCGCATTTCCTTAGTGTTTGTTGGAAATGTGAACGAAAGTCCCCTCGGTTTTGCCGGGGGGATTTTTATTTGGTGTGATATGAAAGCGCCCCCGAAGGACATTTCTCAACCTGCGCTTTTATTTTTTCTGTGGTATCGCCCTCCATGTTTATCCAGGGGCGTTTAAAGGGATCGAAGACCGAACGTAAACCTTTCCAGCAATTTTTAGAGTGGGTGCATTTGTGTTGCTGCCATACAACGGTTATTTCTCCGTTGCTGTATTCCTGTTTTTCTTCGCTCATTCAAAGCGGCCTGTTTTATGAAAAACAATTTCCCCTAAAGCTTTCCGGGTTCGCGGAGTAAGTTCTCTTGTCTTAAAAGGCTCTTCCAATGTATCGGGGCTATCGAGATAACCCAGTGCCATAAAAATAGCAGTATCGTAACCTTCCGGGATATTGAATTCTTTTTTGGTCTTAACACGATCGTAGCCGCCCATCATGTGTCCGTAAATATGCATAGAAGTAGCTTGCAAAATTAATGTAGCGTTCGCCAACCCCATATCATGCAAAGCAGCAATGTTCGGGCGATTATCGGGGCCGCTTACATTTTTTATGACGCAAAGAATAAGCACAGCCGCGTTCTTTGCCCAGGGCTGGTTGCCGGGCATGAGGCAATTCACCATTTTCTCAAATGCTTCTTTGTCCTCGCGCTTGGCGTAAATAAAGCGCCAGGGCTGCTCGTTGCTTGAACTCGCCGCCCAATGCGCTGCTTCAAAAAGTGTGAACAGATCATCATCCGAGATACTCTTATTGCTGAAAGCGCGCGCGCTCCAGCGATCTTTGATAAGATCGATCACGGGATATTTGGTAGTGGCTTTTTTGATCATGCTACAAATATAGGACAAACAGCCTTATTAAGGTGTCATAGGTATTTCCATCAAGAGTACCGAGGTATTGCTTTTTGCAACAATATCAAATCGCTCAACATCCCTCACGCCCAAGCCATCTCTTCGGTTGAGATCCTGTCCGTTTATGGCAACATCTCCTTCCAACACAAAACAATAAACGCCGTTGCCTTTTTTCTTCAGGTCGTAGCTCAAAGTTTTCCCTGCATCCAGATCGGTCATGTGAAACCAGGCATCCTGGTGTATCCACATGCCTTCGTCGTTCTCATTGGGAGAAACAATTTGCTGCAATTTATTTTTTCGTTCCGCCACGTTCAGGGTCATTTGTCCGTATCGCGGCGTAACATTTTTCTTATTCGGAAAAACCCAGATCTGCAGCAACTTTAATTCCTGGTCCTTATTATGATTGAACTCACTGTGCTGGATGCCTGTTCCCGCGCTCATCACCTGTATGTCGCCCGCGCTAATGATGCCGTGGTTGCCCATGCTGTCTTTGTGCTCGATGGTTCCGGATTGCGGAATGGTGATGATCTCCATGTTGTCGTGCGGGTGCGTACCAAAGCCCATCCCCGGGGCAATGGTATCGTCGTTCAATACCCTCAGCATGCCAAAATGAATGCGATCGGGATCGTAATACGACGCGAAACTAAAACTGTGGTAAGCGTTGAGCCAACCGTGGTTAGCATGACCACGCGTATTGGCTTTGTGTAAGATATTTGCCATAGCTCAAAGGTAAGATATAATGAAGCCGCCACCAATAATCTATGTTAAGCCACTTGCTTGAATCAGGTTAATTTCCGTAATTTTGTGATCGCCGTGGCATAAAAGCTATGGCGATAAAGGTAATGATCAGCCGTATAAAAGATTGGTTTGAGCACCGCGCTTTCGGGGTGTGTGGATGGCTGGGGCGCAAGCTGGGCATGAGCGGCACCAAGATACGCATGTACTTTATCTATCTTTCCTTCTTCACCTTCGGGTCGCCAATTATCATCTATTTCATTCTTGCATTTTTGTTGGAGCACAAGGCGTTCTTTAAGCCGAGGAAATATCGACGCAGGAGTGTGTGGGACATCTAACATCGACAGGTGACCGCTTGGCTGGGCACTTCATAATTCCTTGATAATGCTTCCAAAGGGAGATTTCGATGAAAGCAGCCCTACACGTTCTTTTTCCTTGATGAAAAAGAACCAAAAAATCATCCCGATAGCTATCGGGAGGAGCGATCCCTTCCGCACAGGCACGTCACCATCGCGCTCCGTCAGGCCTGCCCGCTAGTACTGATCGAAATCCTTCTACGATCTATCCTTTGATTCCAGTGATGCATTATGTGGTTATTGTGCATGCCTGTACTTGATCGGATAAGTTAGGTGCTTGTGGTTACCTATAGGTTTTCAAAACAGCACAAAAGTGTCTTGGCGACGAAAGATATTGCCATTTAGCAAACTGAAGGAAGATGTTGCGCGCTGCATGGCCGTCCGTCCCGATAGCTATCGGGACCGGGTGGCCTTGTGCGATCTGCCATCGGAACTCCCGATAGCTATCGGGATTGATTTTGTTTCTTTTCTTCATCAAGGAAGAAAAGAAAGGAAGGCTGCTGACATCGGGACCATTCTCTTTCGAAAAATGCCCAAGGCCAGAAAGGCCCACGCCTGTTGATTGTGCCATAAACTCAACCCACACCTCGGGATGAGTAGTTTGAGTAGCACCCGGGTTTCAGAGTGTCAATGAAAAGTAGTCGAATTATCTTCTTAAGAAGGTTATAGTTTTAGAATAAACCTATAGAGTAATTTCGCATCTTCGCCCGCATAATCCACGCCAATTCTGGGACCGGCAATTATTTGCTCATCTTTTACTTCGAGGCCATCATCCTGGACCCAGATGCGGCTGCCGGTTAGGTCTTCGCCATTCAATTTGGCGCTGATGCCTAAAGCCTGGGAAACAGTGCCGGGTCCACCTGCCGTGTTTTTGGCTAAAGCGTTCTGTTTTCTTCTCTTCAGCATGATGTCAATACCAATGGTGGGTTTTATGGCCCGGATCAGCACGGCATGGGGAATATCGGACTTATTGGTAACGATATTGAAGAGGTGATGCAGCCCGTAACAGAGGTAAACATAGCCCGTTCCGGCTTTGCCGTACATTACTTCGTTGCGGGGTGTACGCCTGCCTCCGAAGGCGTGGGAGGCCTTGTCGTTTACCCCGGCGTAGGCCTCGGTTTCGGTGATGATCCCGCAGGTAAGCTTGCCGTTTATGCAGGTACAGAGGCTCTTACCCAGCAGGTCCTTGGCTACTGCAACCACGTCGGGATGGCGGTAATATGACCTTTTCAACTTAGGCATGTGAGTATATTCCGGGTCCCGGTTTTGATTATTGGTTTAAATATATCATATTTGCTATAATTAAAACCCTTATTATGAGGAAACAAGCCTTGGTTATCTTAAGTATCCTGTTCTTTTCTGCCTTTGCCTTTGCGCAGGAAGTAAAAGTAACGCATAACATGCCATCCTCCGGTTCGGCGGGTGAGACCATCAATGCGGAATTCACTGTTACCAAGGGTAATATAGGGGCCTTTGCCAAATTCCAGTGCGACGTTCCTCCGGGAACAACAGTTGCTGCGGGCGATACAAAGTCGGGTAATTTCACTTTTGAGAACAACCGTGCAAAAATAGTATGGGTTTCGCTTCCGGGCGATGCAACTTTTACGTTTTCTGTTAAAATAACCCTGGCTTCAAGTGCTTCGGGTGCCCAGAACTTCGCGTGCCAGTTCTATTACCTGGAGAATAACGTAAAGAAAGAATTCGCGGTACCGGCTCATACCATCAACTTAGGGGGAGGAGGGGCAGTCACCACCACATCTACACCAACTACTACGCCAACCGAAACTGTAGCAACAACACCAACCGAAACTACTACAACTACGTCGACACCAACTACTACGCCTACTGAAACAGTGGCTACCACTCCAACGCCAACAGTTGCAACTACTCCAACGCCTACAACCACAACCAGCGCGCCTAAGGGCAATATCACTTTTTACGTGCAGGTAGCGGCTCTTTCAACAGATCCGGGCCTGCAGTTCAAGAAGTATGGCAAAATGAAAGTGGTGATCGAGAACGGTATGTACAAAGTACTGATAGGCTCCTACAGCTCAATAGAGGAAGCCCGTAAGCATAAAGCCGATCTTATTGGCCAGGGACTCGCCGGAAGCTTCGTAGTGGGATACGAGAACGGTGTTCGTGTAAAGCTGTAAATTTATTTCTTGTAGACCCCGTATTTATCCAGGAGATAAACAAGGCCGGTCATAGCTGCCGAGCCTAATTCCAATTCGCGCTTGTGTACGTTCTCAAATACATCATCAGGTGTGTGATGATAATCGAAATAACGCTGGTTATCCACGTTCAGGCTCATTTGCACAGTTCCTATCTTTTCTAAAGAACCGATATCGGCACCTCCTCCGCCCCGGGTAATATCAACCATATAGGGTTCGAAAAGTTTCTCCCATTTTTTGTAATAAGCAAGCGTATCCCCGTTGGCTTCAATTCCCAAAGAACGGGGAACCAATCCTCCGCCGTCGCTCTCAATGGCGGCAATATGTTTTTTGTTCACTTCTTTCTCGGCATACAATTCGTAACTGGTACCGCCGCGCAAGCCGTTCTCTTCATTCATAAAAGCAATGCTGCGAATGGTGCGCCTGTTCTTCATGCCGGAAGCTTTTATTGCGGCAATGATCTCAATGCTTTGTACAACTCCGGCGCCATCATCGTGCGCGCCTTCGCCTGTATCCCAGCTGTCGAGGTGCCCCCCCGTAACGATCACTTCATTGGGAATTTCTTTTCCGCGAATTTCTCCTACCACACTGAAAGAAGGAACATCGGCCATCATCCGGCAATCGGAGAAAAGATAAAGCTGCGCGTTCTTATCCTTCGCTAAAAGCTTGGCAAGTTTCATCGCGCTCTGCGGACCTAAAGCGAAACAGGGAATTTTTACCACTTGTCCTTTAGCATCTTTCACCAAAGTATCGTAGCTCATGGATCCTGTGTGCGGCACATCATTCTGCGCGTGCGTCATCGATCTTACGACCGTGGCAACAGCGCCGAGCTTAGCGGCTTTTGAGGGTCCCGACCAACGGTATTTTACCGCTTTTCCATAGGCAGATCCGGTGCTGATCAAACTTGCGTCGAAAGGAACGTTGAAGAAAACGATATTGCCTTTTATTTTTTCCGCACCCAGTTTTTCCATCTCGTCAAAAGAACTTACTTCGATCACTTTGGCGGTAATTCCTTTTTTGCCTGTTCCCACAGATCCTCCCAAAGCGCAAAGGCTCATTTTTTCTTTTACAGCACCCGATGTGGCCATGCCTTGCTCTTTAGCTCCGCGCACCCATTTGGGAACCATGCAAGGCACCAGGAATACCGTATCGGCCCCTGCCTTTTTCATAGCCTCCGCGGCCCATTGCACGGCTTTTTCGGCTTGCGGACTGCCGCTGATGCGACCGCCGATCTTCTTGCACAAATAGCGCAGGTTCTCGTAGGAATTGCTTTGCGTTAAATGATACGTGTAGAGTTTACGCAGCATGGCTGAGTCTTCCTGCGCAGACAATAAAGCGAATGATAGCGAAAGGAAGGTCGCTATGAAATATCTCATAAAATTTTGATTGATGGATTAGAACTTAGCCCTGATCTTACGCACTTTGCGGCGGGTCTTCTTGAAGAAGAAAGAGCCGTAACGGCTGCGGTAGAAACTACTGCGGCCACGCACCACATAGCTGTAATTCACCATTACACTCATGTAAGTGTCTTTGTGAGAAGCGTCACCTCTTTTGTTACCGGGCCTGAAATAAGCGAGTACATCCGGCTTAGCAGAACCTGCAGGTAATTCACCCGTACGGTTTGATAAAGCAAGCGCGGTACCTTTTAAGCCGCTGGCGTATTTACCGCTAACATCATCGAGGTAATCGGTAAAGGTGATGCGCCAGTTGTATTCAAAGCCAATACGGTGTTTCTTACGCATCGTAAAATAGAAACCTGTACCCACAGGAATGTTCACGCCCCAGAGTTTATATTTCACGCCTTCTGTCCGCAAAGGTTGTAGCGCGTAAACCTCTCCCTTGTATTCCGCTTTCGGGTTGTGGTGGAAGATGCCCACGCCGCCAAATACATAGAACTTAAATCCTAAGCGAAAACGGTAAGAAGAGCCCAGGTCATTATTCTCATAGATCTTTACCTCGGGCGTAAGGGTGAGATCAAAAATATTATTTCTGAAGCTGAGGTTTCGTGTGCGGCGTGGAATGTAGGTTGTAAGCGCGTCGTCGCCTGCAATACGCACCCATGACAATTCGGCTTTAACCGATAACCTGTGATCTAATTTGTAGCGCGCGAAACCGCATACATCCCACCGGGTCTTGGCTAATTTCATGTCATACACGAAGTCTCTGCGGGGTTTATTCTTCCCGCCAATGTCACCCAAATAGTTGGATGCGCCCAGCCCAAAGCCGTAATCCCAACGGTATTGGGATATAGCCACAGTAGTGAACAGTAAGGAGAATAAAAGTATCTTAAACCTCATGGATTTTTATTACCATACAAATATAATTAATTAATACTTTCGTGCAAGGGCAATAGGTCCTAAAATCGGTAAAAGGCACGTTTTATGAGGTTAAGGATTTGCGAACTTTTTGGTGTAAAATACCCTGTAATTCAGGCAGGTATGATCTGGTGCAGCGGCTGGGAGCTGGCCTCGGCTGTGAGCAATGCCGGCGGACTGGGCCTAATTGGTAGTGGAAGTATGTATCCCGAAATTTTACGGGAGCATATCCGCAAGTGTAAAGGGGCTACAAACAAGCCTTTTGGGGTAAATGTGCCCCTGCTTTACCCGGATATCGACAAGCACATGGCCGTAATCATGGAAGAGGGGGTAAAGATCGTATTTACTTCTGCGGGAAACCCGAAAACCTGGACCAAAATTCTAAAAGAGAAAGGCATTACCGTTGTACATGTAGTGAGCAATGTGAAGTTTGCCCTGAAATGCCAGGAAGCGGGAGTTGACGCGATAGTGGCAGAAGGTTTTGAGGCGGGGGGGCATAACGGAAGAGAAGAAACCACCACTATGGTCTTGATACCAATGGTGCGTAAAGCTGTAACAATTCCCTTAATAGCCGCGGGCGGGATCGGGACCGGCTCAGCAATGGCAGCAGCTTTTGCTTTGGGTGCCGATGGTGTGCAGATAGGAAGCAGGTTTGTGGCAACGCCCGAATCATCCGGACATGATAATTTTAAAAAAGCTGTGATCAGTACGCCTGAAGGCGAAACACAACTTACACTGAAACAGCTTACACCTGTAAGATTGATAAAGAACAAATTCTTCAAAGAGGTGGATGCTGCGGAAAAGAAAGGGGCAAGCGCCGAAGAATTGCAACAATTGTTAGGCCGTGCCCGCGCGAAAAAGGGTATGTTTGAAGGTGATCTTGATGAAGGAGAATTGGAGATCGGACAAATAAGCGGGGCCATCACCGAAATAAAACCCGCGGCTGAGGTGCTGAAAGAAATTATTGAAGAGTTTAAAAAAGTGCAGCAAGGGCTGTCAAAAATCGAACTATGATCGAATTCGAAAAACATATTTTAAAGAACGGGCTCACGCTCATCATCCATAAGGACAGATCAACACCTATGGCCTGCGTGAACATCTTGTACAACGTAGGCGCGCGCGATGAGGATGAGAGCAAGACCGGCTTCGCGCATTTGTTCGAGCACCTGATGTTTGGCGGAAGCGTAAATGTTCCGAATTATGATGAGCCTTTGCAATTGGTGGGAGGAGAGAATAACGCCTTCACCACAAATGACATTACCAATTATTATTGTACCGTTCCTTCCGAGAATTTAGAAACAGCTTTCTGGCTCGAGAGCGACCGCATGCTGAGCCTGGCCTTCACCGACAAAAGTCTGGAGGTACAACGCAACGTGGTGATCGAAGAGTTTAAGCAACGTTACCTGAATCAACCCTATGGTGATGTTTGGTTATTACTGCGTCCGCTCGCATACAAAGTGCATCCTTACAAATGGGCCACTATCGGAAAAGAGATCAAACACATTGAAGACGCGGTGATGGATGATGTGAAAGCCTTCTTTAAAAAACATTATTGTCCCGCTAACGCCATCATGGTTGTTGCCGGTGATGTGGATAGCAAACAGGTCATTGAGCTTTCTCAAAAATGGTTCGAACCTATTCCTTCCGGCGAGAAAACCAAAAGGAATTTGCCGGTGGAACCTCCCCAGACCGAAGAGAGAAAACTGACCGTGTACAAGGATGTTCCGCAGGATGCTATTTACAAGACCTATCACATGTGTTCGCGTAATGATACCGATTATTACACGGTTGATATTTTGTCGGACGTATTATCCAGAGGCAATTCTTCGCGTCTACATAAGGAATTAGTGAAGGATAAAAAACTTTTCTCGGAATTGAGCGCTTACGTGATGGGCGATATGGACAAAGGTTTGTTCGTGATCTCGGGGAAGTTGAGCGAAGGGGTTTCTGCCGAACAGGCTGAAGCCGGAATTGAAGTTGAACTGCAAAAAATTAAAAATGAACTGGTGGGCGAGGAGGAATTGCAGAAGTGCAAGAACAAGATCGAGTCCACCCTTGTCTTCTCTGAAATGGATGTGTTGAACAAAGCCACGAATCTGGCTGTGGCCGAATTATTGGGCGATGCCAACGAAGTGAATAGAGAAGGGGAGAAATACCAAAAAGTGACTGCCGCCGATATCAAGCGCGTGGCCAATGAAGTTTTGCGAAAAGAAAATTGTTCTACACTCTATTACCTGAAAAACAAATAACCTCTGCGCCTTTGCGACTACGTGTGACACATTCGCAAAGCCTGAAAAAATTGTAAATATGTTAGATCGTACCAAAGCTCCGGATTTTAAAACCATAGATCACGTAGAGATACAGCAAGCGGCCGCGTTCAAGCTGGATAACGGCATACCCGTGCATACTATCGACGCGGGCAGCCAGGAATTAACACGTATCGAATTCATCTTCAAGGCCGGTAATTTTTACCAGGATGCGCCGCTCATCGCGCATTCGGCAAATAGTTTAGTGGAGAACGGCACCAAAAAATACACGGCCAACCAACTTTCCGACAGCATCGACTTCTACGGATCTTTCTTTGAAGCGGCTTGTGGGCCGGACTATTCTTCCTTCGCGCTATTTTCGCTCAACAAGCACCTGGAGAGCACGATGGTTTTTGTAGAGGACATGATACGCAACGCTACCTTCCCGCAGGAAGAAGTGGATACCTATCTCACCAACAAAAAGCAAAAGCACCTGGTGAACGAACAAAAGGTGGCGCACCTGGCCCGGAAAAAATTCGGCGAGCTGCTCTTTGGCGCAAAGCATCCTTATGGTATGCACCCCGATACGCCCGATTATGATAAAACAAAAAGGGAAACGATCATCGATTTTTACAAGCAACATTATCACTATAAAAATTGCACCATCGTCGTAGCGGGAAAACTGCCCAAAGATCTACAAGCTATACTCAACCGCCATTTCGGCACCGATAAATGGGGGAGCGGCGTAGAGATCAATAAAAAATACAATGCGGGCACCACGCACTCGCAAAAAAGGAACCTGGTAGAGAAAAAAGACGCGGTGCAGTCGGCCTTAAGGGTTGGGCGCCGCCTTTTCAATAAAACACACCCCGATTATTTCAATTTCCAGGTACTGAACACGGTTTTAGGTGGCTATTTTGGGTCGCGTCTCATGGCCAATATCCGCGAGGACAAGGGTTATACCTATGGTATTGGGTCCGGCCTGTCCTCCCTGGCCCACGATGGCTTTTTCTTCATCAGCACCGAGGTTGGGGCTGATGTTACCCAAAAGGCCCTGGATGAGATCTATAAGGAGATAGAAATACTGCAAAACGACCTTGTTTCCGAAAGTGAGCTCGAAACCGTAAAAAATTACATTTTAGGCCAGTTTTTGAGGTCGGTAGAGGGTCCTTTTGCCCTGGCCGACAAGTTTAGGGCTGTTTGGGAGTTTGGACTTGGCTATGATTATTACAGCCGTTATTTTGAGGCTGTAAAGGCTGCAAACCCGCGCCAATTGCGGGACCTGGCGGGGAAGTACCTGAAAAGGGACGACCTTACGGAGCTTGTGGCCGGGCGGTTCTAAAGGTTCCCCTTTCCCGCGGGGGAGGGCCAGGGAGGGGCTCATGTTAAAAATTTAACCTTTTTAACAATATTCGAAAATAAGGCCCGTTATATACCCATGAACCAACAAAACAAAACCCTGCATGATCAAAACTACTACTCTTACTTTAAGTCAATCATCACCTTTAAAAACTCAGCTCCAGGCCGAGGAAAAAATTAAAAGCCCCGCCGGTGAGTTCGGTCCTTCCGATCAAACGATCGAGAACATCCTGAACTACTCGAAAGCGCTGCAGGTGATGAATCCTAAAAGCACCGAAACTGTTTTTGGAGTTATGAATTAAATAAAAAAGGCTTGCTAACTTAGCAGGCCTTTTTTATTATGACCAAAACCGAACGCTACGAAAAGATACTGAACTACTTCGTGGAGCATGATTCTCCCGCGGAGACTGAATTACATTACAAGGATCCTTTCCAGTTACTCGTTGCTGTTATACTATCGGCGCAATGCACCGATAAGCGCGTGAACATGATCACACCAAGGCTTTTTAAAGATTATCCCAATGCGGAGGCAATGGCCCTCGCAACTCCGGATGTTATCTTTCCGTATATCAAAAGTATTTCCTATCCCAATAATAAATCAAAGCATCTCGTAGGCATGGCACAAACCTTGCTTAAAGAGTTTGGAGGAAAAATTCCACATGAAGTGGATGAGCTTGTAAAATTACCCGGAGTAGGGCGCAAGACCGCGAATGTAATTGCATCGGTGGTATATGATAAACCGGCAATGGCCGTAGATACACATGTATTTCGTGTATCCGCAAGATTGGGACTTACAACAAATGCGAAGAGCCCTTTGCAGACTGAAATGCAATTGGTGAAAAACATTCCGGAAGCATTGATCCCAAAAGCGCATCACTGGTTAATCTTACATGGAAGATATGTGTGCCTGGCACGGAAGCCGCTTTGCGAAATATGTCCGTTAACCCAATGGTGTAAATACTTTCAAACGGTTGTGAAAAAAGAATTACCTTTATCGAAGAAGAAAAAATGATCAGGCGATATAAAATACTGATGTCTCTTGCCTTTGCTTTCCTGCCAAGCAAATGCCCCTTGTCGATCATGTTCAATGTAGTGCATGGCAAAAACAAATGAGAAGGTGGAAATTCATATTGATCTTACTCGGTTGCAGTCTGCTGCTCGACAGCTGTTTTCTTTTCCGTAAAAAGAACGCCTGCGACTCGTGCCCGCATCTCACCAAAAAAAGAAAGAAGCACGGATCTTTTTAGCGTATGAGTCTTAAGAAAGCAAGCCTACTTGTCTTATTTTCTTCTGTCTTAGTTATCATTTCTTATTTTTATTTCGACCGACAAATAGTCGATTTCTTTCATTCAGTAAACACCCGTCAGTTTCGATTCCTGCATTATTTGCAGCAAATACCCGAGCCGCTTTTTTATATGGCCCCTATCGGCATCATTTATTTTTTTATTCAGTATTTTCGAAAAAAGGCAGATAAATTCGCGTACTTCTCGCTGGCGGCCGGCTCGGCTGTTTTGATAGTAAGCGGGCTAAAGCGTTTGTTCAAATTTTGTGCCGGCAGGTATTGGCCCGACACCTTTACGAAGAACAATCTTTCTTATGTACATGATGGCGTGTATGGCTTTGATCCGTTTCATTGGGAAGTGCAGTACCAATCTTTTCCCTCAGGCCACATGATGACGATCGTTGCCTTTACTTTTGTCCTGGCGAGTTTTTACCCTAAATTAAAATGGCTTAGTGTTACGCTTGCATTGATAGTAGCGATCTGCCTATTGGCTTTGTACTACCATTTCTTAAGTGATGTGATAGCCGGGAGTGTTTTGGGCTTGTTGATCGCTTCTGTGATCCTCAAGCGTACCCTGAAAAATAATTAGATCAAACATCTCCCATCTCCTCCAGCACGCTCATCGCCGCCAATTGCTCGGCGGCTCTTTTGCTGTGGTGTTTTGCCTCGGCTTTTATTTTTCCGCCGATCTCGGCGCCCATGTGGTAGATCTTTCTGCTTCCATCACGTCCCTCGGATAGCACCACGAACTTAACCGTGATCTTGTTCTTTTGTCCGTAATTGATAAGCTGACTTTTGTAATCGGTATCTTCTTGTATCAGCTCTTTTACGTGCAGGTGTTGTTTGATGATCTTCTCTAAAATGATCTTTTGCGTTTTTTGATAACCTTGATCAAGGAATACCGCACCCACCATAGCTTCCAACGCGTTGCCAAAAACAGAGCCGGGCACATGGCCATGAATATCGGTAACCAGTAAATGATCGATGCCCATTTTCATGGCGAGCTTGTTCAGGTTCTGCCGGCTCACAATGCGCGAGCGCGCTTGCGTAAGTTCGCCTTCTTCAGCGTTGGGCATCAATTTAAAAAGATATTCGGCTATCAACGCGTTCAAAACAGAATCGCCCAAAAACTCCAAACGCTCGTTGCTTACCTGTTTACGCGAAGCCGAGCTGTGCCGTAACGCCTGCTTAAAGAGATTAAGATTGCGCGGCGTAAAACCAAAAAGATTGCGAATGCTTTGCGCCAGTTTTTTATCGGGCGTATTCCTGGTGTAACGTTTTATGGAAAGGTACTTTAACAAGTTCTATTAACCTCAATCTTCAAACGAACTTACGAATTTTTCGTGAGATGCGGCGGATTTACGATTTGACAATTTTCGATTTTGAAATTTGAACAGTCCGGTGTCGGGTTGCAGTTTTTTGATTCGAACAGGCCCAATTTTAGCGCGGAAATAAAATGACGATCGCCTCGAGGCGTTCCTTCAGAATAAATAAAAAAATGTAAATGGATCTACTTTACGAATTTTTTGATCACAACGGCCGCGTTGTGTCCGCCAAAACCAAAAGTATTGCTGATAGCCGCATTTATTACGCGTTTCTGAGCCTTGTTGAAGGTCAGGTTCAGCTTCTGATCGATATCCGGATCAGGGGTAGTGAAATTGATGGTAGGAGGAACAATATCGTTCTTAACCGCCAATACAGTTGCCATGGCTTCAATAGCTCCGGCAGCGCCTAATAAGTGGCCTGTCATTGATTTGGTAGAACTGATGTTCATTTTATAAGCGTGCTCGCCAAAAAGTTTGACAATGGCTTTTAATTCGGCCACATCTCCAAGCGGAGTGCTGGTGCCGTGTGTATTGATATAATCGATATCGGTTGCCTGTAAGCCGGCGTCTTTCAGCGCGCGTTCCATAACCAATTTAGCGCCTAGTCCTTCCGGATGTGGGGCGGTGATATGATGCGCGTCGGCACTCATGCCGCCGCCAATGACCTCTGCGTAAATTTTTGCTCCACGTGCAAGCGCGTGTTCCATTTCTTCCAGGATCAATGCTACACCACCTTCACCCAGCACAAAACCGTCACGTTCCTTATCATATGGACGCGAAGCTGTTTGTGGAGAATCGTTACGGGTGCTCATGGCCTGGCAGGCATTAAAACCGCCAATACCACTTTCATTGATAGCGGCTTCAGAACCTCCGGCAACGATAGCGATCGCTTTTCCTAAACGAATATACGTAAGGGCGTCGATCAAAGCGTTGGTAGAAGAAGCGCAGGCCGAAACGGTTGTAAAGTTAGGGCCGCGAAAACCAAAGCGCATAGAGATGTGCCCTGAGCAGATGTCGGCGATCATCTTTGGAATAAAGAAAGGATTGAAACGGGGGGTGCCGTCGCCTTTGGCAAAACCAAAAGTTTCGGTCTGGAATGTATCGAGGCCTCCGATGCCCGATCCCCAAACAACTCCTATCTCATTTTTGTCTATTCCTTCCGCGTCAATACCCGAATCTTTAACGGCTTGCACCGAGCAGGCAATACCATACTGGCTAAAGGCGTCTATTTTTCGCGCTTCTTTTTTGTCAAAATATTCATCGAGATTAAAACCTTTCACTTCACAAGCGAAGCGGGTCTTGAACTTTTCTGCGTTAAAGCGTGTAATGGGCGCGGCGCCACTTACTCCGTTCACCAGGTTCTTCCAGTATTCGTCAACCGAATTACCAAGGGGCGTAATAGCACCCAAACCTGTTATCACTACGCGTTTAAACTGCATACGGCTTTGTTGCGGAAAAAAATAAAACCACCCGGTTCAAAACAGGGTGGCTTTAAGAATATTAAAATTATTTTGCGTTGGTCTCGATGTAAGCGATCGCATCTCCAACCGTAGAGATCTTTTCAGCCTGGTCATCGGGTATAGCAATGTTGAATTCTTTTTCGAATTCCATGATCAGCTCAACGGTATCCAGCGAATCGGCGCCAAGATCGTTCGTGAAGCTGGCAGTTGGGGTAACTTCTTTTTCTTCAACGCCAAGTTTATCTACGATAATAGATGTTACTTTTTTTGCAATTTCTGACATTATTCAGGGTTTTAAAAATTCGTTGCAAAGATATATTAATCGGTAAAAATTCAAAAACTTATTTGAAGACCTGTTTATAAGCCTCCAAAGTGTTCAAATCACTTGTTTTATCATCTGCAAAAGATTGAATACTAATAGATTGAGTTTTAAAGGCCGTTTGGTCCATTTCGAGGCATTTCTGTAAGGCGTTCAGAAAGGCCTCTTGGTCGCCCAAAGGGAGGTCCCAGCCGATACCGCTTTTCTCTAAATTCCGCCAGGGGGTACGGTCGCTGATCAACGGTATACAGCCGTTTAGCATGGCCTCCACAATGGCGTGCCCGAAATTCTCGGTTTCGGTTGGCAGCAAAAAAACGTGATATTCCTTTAAAACACCCTCCACTTCATGTGGCAAAATATTGCCTTTAAAATTAATTTCAATGTTAGGGGGCACTGTTTTAGCCAGCTCAAGACATTCTTTGTAATAAGCTTCGTCCTCAGGTGGACCATACACATCAAAAAGTATTTTACCGGTTTTGATCTGCTTCAACACGTTTATCGCAAAGTCTATTTGCTTGTTGCGTACCAACCTGGTAACGCTGCAAATGCGCAGTTCGCCGGGTCTTTTATCGTACGAATTTCTTTTTTGCTGAGGGGGAAGTGTCAGGTTAGCCGCGAGGAAAATATTCGTGTTCTCGCCATAAACCTTACGTATCTCATTCACCTCCGGTTCGGAAGTAGCGTGCCAGGTAATATTTTTGTGAAGGCTACCGATCTTGGAAAGCGCAATGAAAACTTTTTTCTTTCCGGCTTTAATGGCCAAGGCTCCCTCACGCAACATGCCGCGCGGAGCAAGCACAATGGGCTTTTTTATCTTCCCGCTCTTCTGCAAAAGCAAAGGATAAATGCTGAAAGCCTTCGAGAAAAAGGAATTGATGTACACGTAGTCGTAGTCCACCGAATTCATCACTTCCAGCAAACGCGCCCTGGTGATCTTACCGGGTAAGTAAAATATCTTTTCGCCGTTGTTCCCGTTCACCCATTCATTGGTTTTTACAGGCAGCGGTGTATCATCAAGCACATCGGTGTTCGACGTAAGCACATAAATATCAAAGTCATCTTTTAAATGATACGCCAGGCCCGCCACCGAACGGATAGGTCCGCCGGCTTTATAAGCAGGTAAGTACCAGTCGCTGAGCAGGAGTATCTTTTTTTTGGTGGCCAATTGTTAAATATTGCAGGCCCTAAGGTAGATATTTTCCGATTTTTGACATGGAGTATTATTTGAAGGCTTTTGTCATGTCGAATAATCATCATTTTGGGAGCCTGTTTTTTTGGAATGATGATTATTTTGTATCTTTAAAGGATGAAGTTTTTACGTCTTACCGCGATCCTGTTCATGGGCCTTGCTTTGGCTTCGTGTAAAAAGGACAAAGAAGAAGAGCCCGACCTGGGGTATGACTATTATCCGGGCAAAGTGGGATCGTATATTGTTTACGATGTGGATTCTATTGGGTACAGGAAACTTAACCAGGACACCATTACCCTCAAATTCCAGATCAAAGAAAAGATCGACAGTATTTTTACCGATAACCAGGGAAGGCCTACTTTAAAAATTATACGTTACCGCAAGAATTACGATCCTATGGTGCCCTACAGTTCAATGAGCTGGACGATACAGGATGTATGGAGCGCCAACATCACCAAAACAACCGCCGAAGTAGTGGAAGAGAACATTCGTTTTGTGAAACTGATCTTCCCGGCGCGAAAAAGTGCTACCTGGAACGGCAACGCGCAAAATACCATGGGCCAGTGGGATTACAAATACACCGAGTTTGAGACCGCGGCAACCGTTGGTGGAAAATCCTTCGATAAGACTTTGAAAGTAACCCAAAAATATTTTCCTTCGGCCATCAGTTACCAGAACTATTACGAACGTTACGCAAAAGGCGTGGGTATGATCTACCGCATCATTGAAGATTACGATTACCAGGATGGGAACGGCAATGCCAACCCGGGGCATATTTACGGGGGAAATTTTTACGAAATGCGCTATGACACCTCGGGTGTTGAGTAAAGGTTATTAGTTATATGTTATACGTTACAAGAATGTCGAAAAGTTATTTCTTTACTGTAGTTGCACTATTTTTTTTCCTGGGAACTTTCTCACAGAGCAGTAATACCCGTTATTGGGTTGCTTTTAAGGACAAGAATGGCTCTCCTTACAGCGTAAGCAACCCGCAGCAATTCCTTTCGCAGCGCGCCATTAACAGACGTGCTTTGCATGGTTATTTGGTAAATACAGAAGACCTTCCTGTTAACCCATCGTACGTTGCTTTGGTAAAAGGAACCGGCGCGGTGATACGTAGTCGTTCCCGCTGGTTCAATGGCGTGGTGGTGAGTATTACCAACCCGTCGCAGCTTACTGCTATCAATGCGCTGTCGTGTGTACAAAGCACTAAATCCGTGGCGCGTATCATCCAACAACCACAATATGAAGGCCCGCGTGAGAATCC
Source organism: uncultured Flavobacteriaceae bacterium (assembly GCA_964387075.1). Lineage (GTDB taxonomy): Bacteria > Bacteroidota > Bacteroidia > B-17B0 > Aurantibacillaceae > PALSA-968. Next base: position 166,005 of record CAYLVB010000009.1, on the reverse strand, counting down.
TTCCGTAAACCGAATGAATGCCACGCAAAATGCTGATCGTTTTAATTATGGACAGGCCTTTAACCAGATAGACCTGCTGAACGGGCAATGCCTGCACAACCAGAATTACGATGGAACCGGCATGCAGATCGCTGTTCTCGACAATGGATTTCTGAATACCAATACTATTCAGATCTTCGATAGTTTGTGGGCGCATAACCGTTTAATAGGCAAGCACAATTTTTTTAGTGGTGATACAACCGATCTTTTCGCGCTGGGCGGTCATGGTACCTCAGTACTTTCCTGCATGGCGGCTTTTGATGGCGGTAATTTTGTGGGTACAGCACCTTATGCGCAATATTATTTGCTGCGCAGCGAGATCGATACCTGTGAGCAGATCGTGGAAGAATACAGTTGGGTAAGCGCTATTGAATATGCCGACAGCGCCGGCGCGGATGTGGCGAACTCTTCTTTAGGATATGTTGGCTTTGATGATGCTTCGCAGGATCATACCTGGGGCGATCTCGACGGCAAGACATCAGTGGCGAGTTTTTCCGCTACTTTAGCAGCTCGCAGGGGAATGATCGTTTGTATTGCCGCCGGAAATTCGGGCAGCAGCAGCTGGAGAAAGATTACGATCCCTTCCGATGCCGATAGTATTTTGTGTGTGGGGGCGGTAGATGCCGGAGGTTCTTATGCGAGCTTCAGTTCGCAGGGTTATAGCGCCGATGGAAGGGTGAAACCGGATATCATGTCGCAGGGACAAGGCTCAACGGTAATTTCCGCCAACAGCGGCAATGTGATCAGCAGCAGCGGAACATCTTTTGCCTCTCCCATTCTAGCCGGCATGGTGGCCTGCTTGTGGCAGGGAAATCCAACCAAAACCAATATGGAAGTGATCGGCGCCATCAAGCAAAGCGCCACCCAATATGCAGCACCCGATTCATTGATGGGCCACGGCATCCCCGATTTTTGTGTGGCCGACCAGATCTTGAAAGGAAATATTGGCATTTACCACCAGCCCGACATTTCCTTTGATCAAAACGGTTTATCGGTAAGCGGAATGGAGAATTGTAAACTCACCATTGAGATGTACGATGTAAGCGGCAGACTGTTATCTTCTACCGAAAAACAAATTACCGGTTACGGACAAAAAGTTTCTTTGGAGGTTCCGGCTTATCAAAATGCAAAAACGGGAGTTTATCTTTTCAGAATTACTTCAGATAAAGGGTTCAGCAGTTCTAAAAAGGTTTCTAAGAACTAATTGAACGATAGCTGCGGGAAACCGCTGTGAATGGTATCGTAGAACGCCAGCTCAAACACATCCGGCTTCATAAAATCATACAGCGGGAAACTGCGCAGTGTATCATATACTTCTTCCAGGTTCTTCGCTTCAAAAACGATCCACAATTTAGAGCGGTCCATGGCCAGGGCGTAGCTAACAATGAGGCCCGCGTTCATCAGCTCGTCAACTTTCTTTCTTTGTTCGGGTATTAATCTCGAGAATCCGGGTTTAAAAGGATCTATCAGGTCTATCTCTGCTTTGTAAGTGCTCATGTTCTTCTAAGGATGGCTTTAACTAAATTAGGTGTATAGCGATCCCGAAACAAATTCGGGATGACTGTTTGAAATTTATTTCGACAATAATTGTTTCACCAGCTCCGAAATTGCTTTGCCATCGGCCTTACCGGCAAGGGCTTTGGATGCAACGCCCATTACTTTGCCCATATCGGCAGGAGAACTGGCTCCAACCTGCGCGATGATCTTTGCAACTTCTGCTTTCAGCTCTTCGGCACCCATTTGTTTGGGCAAATAACTTTCAATCACGTCGGCCTGTGCAACTTCCACTTCGGCCAGGTCGGCGCGGTTCTGTGTTTTATAGATCTCGGCTGTTTCGCGGCGCTTTTTTACTTCTTTCTGTAAAGCTTTGTTAGCAGAATCTTCCGTTAAACCTTCGGGAGATGTTTTCAATAACAACACTACCGACTTCATAGCACGCAAAGCTTCGAGTTTTGCAGCGTCCCTGGCCAGCATGGCAGTTTTGATGTCGGCGTTCAATTTTTCTTCGATGCCCATTTTTAAGAATTTGGGCAAAGGTAGGCCTTAATCTTCCAGTAAAAAAATGGCCTCTCTTAACTCGTTGAGCGTCTTGGTGTTCTTTTGTTCGTGCGCTATGATAACTCCGCGTTCGTACGCGTTTTTTGCTTCGGGAATTTTATGCAGCGCTTCATAGCATTTTCCCAATTGGTAATAAGCCGCGAGATAATTTTTATTATTGGAAATGATCTTTTCAAGTCCTTCGATTCCTTTTTGCACATCGCCAGCCGAGAAATATTCCATGGCGATGGCATAGTGCAGGAACTCATCGTGGGGGTCCTGCAAAAGCATTTGTTGGAGTTGTTCTAGTCGGGTGGGCATTAAGCCGATTTAAACTGCTTCAAAAACCTCACGTCATTCTCGAAGAACAAACGTATGTCGGTTACTTTATATTTAAGCATGGCAATGCGCTCAATGCCCATACCGAAAGCGAAGCCGGTGTATTTGTTGGCGTCGATCTTGCAATTGGTCAGCACTTGAGGATCTACCATGCCGCAGCCTAAGATCTCGAGCCAGCCGCTGTATTTGCAAACGTTGCAGCCGGCGCCCTTACAAAGCGTGCAGGAAATATCTACTTCGGCGCTGGGTTCGGTAAAAGGAAAGAAACTCGGGCGCATCCTGATCTTCGTTTCAGCACCAAAATAACGCTGTGCGAAATACAAAAGCGTTTGCTTGAGATGAGCGAAGGAAACATTGGTATCAATATATAATCCTTCAATTTGGTGAAATTGACAATGACTACGCGCCGAAACCGTTTCATTACGGTAAACACGCCCCGGAGAAATGGTACGGATAGGAGGTTTGTTGTTCTCCATCAAATGCACCTGCACCGATGAGGTTTGTGTGCGCAACACAATTTCGGGATCGGTTTGAATGTAAAAAGTATCCTGCATATCGCGCGCCGGGTGATCTTCGGGCGTGTTCAAGGCAGTAAAGTTATGCCAGTCGTCTTCGATCTCTCTGCCTTCACTGATAGAGAAACCTATGTCCTCAAATATCTTGCTGATCTCGTTCTTTACAATGGTGATGGGATGTTGAGAGCCCGTCTCTGCAATGGGTTCAGCCGGCAAAGAAAGGTCCAGGTCCAACGAAACATTGCTCGATTGCGATTCGAATTTCTCTTTGAACTCGTTGATCTTCTCCTGCGCCTTTGTTTTGAGCTGATTAAGCTTTTGGCCCATCTCGCGCTTTACATCAGAAGGAACATTTTTGAAATCCTCGAATAGCTGGGTGATCTCACCCTTCTTGCTAAGCCACTTGATACGATATTCTTCCACTTGCTCCTTACTTTGAGCTGTGAACTTCTCAACTTCTTCTAAAATATGTTCTATCTTCTCTTTCACCTGATACGAATTACGAATAACAACTAACGAATATACGAATCACGATTAATCTGCTTGTAAAAATGGATAGCGGTAATCTACAGGCGGAACGAAAGTTTCTTTGATCGTCCTTGGAGAGACCCAACGCAACAAGTTAATTTTAGCCCCGGCCTTATCGTTCGTTCCGCTGCCGCGCGCTCCGCCAAAAGGTTGTTGCCCAACTACAGCGCCGGTACATTTGTCGTTGATATAGAAATTACCCGCCGCGTTAGAGAGCGCTTTAGTAGCTTCTTCAATAGCGTAACGGTCTTCAGAAATGATCGCGCCCGTTAAAGCGTAATTGGAAGTAGAATCCACAGTTTTCAGGATCTCTTTCCATTTGTTCTCGTCATAAACATGCACTGTCAAAACAGGCCCAAACAATTCCTCGCACATGGTCACGTATTTCGGATCCTTTGCCTGGATAACTGTTGGCTCAATGAAATATCCTTTGGATTTATTGTAAGTGCCGCCTGCAATAATAGAAACGCCTTTATCTTTTTTTGCACGATCAATGAATCCCGCCAGCTTGTCAAACGATTTCTCGTCGATCACCGCGTTGATGAAATTGGTGAAATTCTCGGTAGGACCCATTTTCATCGATTTCAAATCGGCGATCAAAAGCTCTTTCACTTCCTTCCATAAGTTAGAAGGAATATAAACGCGTGATGCCGCCGAACATTTTTGTCCTTGATATTCAAAAGCACCGCGTGAAATGGCGGTAGCAACCACTTTCGCGTCGGCGCTTGGGTGAGCTAAAATGAAATCTTTTCCGCCGGTCTCTCCCACAATACGGGGGTACGACTTGTATTTGTGAATATTGTTGCCGATCGTTTGCCAGATGTTCTGGAATACTTCGGTGGAGCCGGTAAAATGTATTCCCGCAAAATCGCGGTGATTAAAAATTACATCCGCAGCATCCGGACCGGAAGGATAAACGAGGTTGATCACGCCGGCCGGAACACCTGCTTTCGTAAAGATCTCCATTAAAACATTCGCTGCGTAAACCTGCGTATTGCTCGGTTTCCAAACCACCACGTTGCCCATCATGGCGCAGGAAGTGGGAAGATTTCCCGCAATGGCGGTAAAGTTGAAAGGCGTTAAAGCGTAAATGAACCCTTCCAGCGGTCGCCATTCCAAACGGTTCCAAACGCCGGGGCCCGATACAGGCTGCTCGGCGTAAATTTCTGTCATGAAATGTACGTTGAAGCGCAGGAAGTCAATGATCTCGCAGGCTGAGTCGATCTCGGCCTGGAAAGCATTCTTGCTTTGTCCGAGCATTGTGGCCGCGTTTAGTTTTGCGCGGTAAGGACCGGCGATCAGCTCGGCGGCTTTTAAGAAAATGCTGGCGCGGTGTTCCCACGAAAGTTCGGCCCATTTCTTTTTGGCCGCAAGTGCGGAGTTGATGGCCTGAGTAACGTGTTTCTTATCGCTTTTGTGAAAATATCCTAAGGTGTGTTTATGATCGTGCGGAGGCGCTATCCGGGATTTGTTTCCGCTGCGCACTTCTTTTCCGCCTATGTACATGGGTATGTCCAGCTGAACCGATCTCAGCTGCTTGAGCATGGCCTGCAGTTCTTTGCGTTCGGCACTACCGGGATTGTAATTTTTTACCGGCTCGTTAACGGGGTGAGGTACTTTGAAAATTCCTTTGGGCATTTTGAAAAATTTTCCCAAAAATAGCAATAAAACCCACGCAAAGAATCCTTCAAATAAAATAGTAGATTTGTTGTGCAAATAAGCGCATAAAAGGGTAATTTAACGTCTTCAATGCAATTAGAACTGGAGAGCGAAATAGCAACCGAAAGGACCGCCCAGGAAAAGGTGGTCACCTTCCTCATTTACCTTTCAATCTTTGTGGGTTCTTCCATCGTGTTCTTTGCCACCCCCTTTGAAGGATATTTTCACTACGCGGTTTATTTGGGCCTGCTTCCTTTTTTCATTCGCCGTTTCGGTGTTCCGCGCACACCTTTCAAATTACTTTTTTTCCCTTTGTTGGTAGGCATCTTCCAGATCCTGATGGGAAATAACAGCGCCTTCGGTTTTGTGAAGATATTCGGGGGTATACTCCTGTCGGTTACTTTTTTCTATTATGTAATGGAGTACTATAACCGCGATATCGAAAAAATGTTCAAGATCTATCTTACCTGGGCTTATTGGAGCGCCATCATTGCCATATTTCAATACTTCAGTTGGCAAGTGCGTTTTACGCCGGGATGGGACCTGCATTGGATACTCAACAAAGCGGGAGGCTGTGTGATCACATGGGAAGGAGCCATCCGCGTAGCTTCATTCTATCTCGAGCCTTCGCAGTTGGGGATCATGCTGAGCCCGGCGGCGTTCGTGGCCGCCATCAATTTGCTGCGCGGCAAGACCTTTCACTATAAAAAGTACCAAAGCATCGTCATCCTGGTGGCACTTTACATGAGCCGTTCTTCTACCGGGTATCTCGGTCTTTTCCTGGTACTGCTGATCGTAGGGATCAATTACGGGTATATCCTCTATCTTTTTCTTTTCATTGTGATGGGTATATTCGCCGCCTGGGGGCTTTATATCAACGTAAAAGAGTTTCGCGACCGTGTTGATAGTTCAATAGGTCTTTGGGTTGATAACGATCTTTCGATAAAGAATGTGAACAGTTCGAGTTTTGTATTGTACAATAATTCGCACATTGCCTGGGAGAACCTGAAAGAACATCCTTTGTTCGGTACAGGCCTCGGTTCCCACCTGATGGCTTACAATAAATATACATATACCAACGATGACAAGATACGCCTGGAGGGATTTGAGTTCAACACGCAGGATGCCAACAGTATGTTCCTTCGTTTGATGTCGGAAACCGGCTTATTGGGTATTGTATTTGCACTGGCACTTGTTTTTCGCTGTTTTGTGGGATACACCCGCAACGAAGACGAGGATAAGTATTGGATCATCTCGGGAGCCCTGCTGGTGATCATCCTGCTCTATCTGCTGCGGCAGGGGAATTATTTCCTCAACGGTTTCCCATTCTTCGTCTGGCTTTATTACTATACCCGGGAAAAATTCCTGGAGAACCGCGAAGAAAAATATCAGGCGGCGCTGGAAGCTGAGCGAATGGCGCAGATGCGTTTTTAAACTATGCGCGTACTTGTACTATACGAAGAACTGGCCTGGTACCTTATCAACTGCCTGAACCAATTGGCGGATGCACACGCCTGCGAAGTGCTTGTGATCTGTAAAAAGCCCAACGTGGTTGCGCCTTTTCAATTCCGCTATGTGCACCCGCGCGTGAAGATCGTTGAACGGGAGGGATTCACAGAAACGGAACTCATGGCCGACGTTAAGAAATTTGACCCCAAAGGAATTCTCATTGGTGGGTGGATCCATAAACCTTACCTCAAACTGCTGAGGGAACTGAAGCGCACAACCGTTATCGCTTTCGATAACCAATGGACCGGCTCGCTCAAGCAACGCATGGGTACCGTTTATTTCAAAGCCACACTGAAACCATACATACAATACGCTTTTGTGGCGGGACAGCCCCAGGCGGAATTTGCCCTCCACCTTGGTTTTTCCAACGACCACATTGCCGAAGGCGTGTATTGCTGCGATCACACCTTGTTCGAACGCTATTATAATCAACACAGGAACCTCAAAGAAAGCCATTGGCCCAAGCGTTTTTTATATGTAGGAAGATATGCCGAAGAAAAAGGGGTGCGCGAAATGTGGGATGCTTTCGCAGAATGGCAAAATGAAAGACCGAACGAATGGGAACTTTGGTGTCTTGGTAAAGGAGAAGTACAGCCACCGGCGCATCCCAAAATAAAGCACTTTGGTTTTTTACAGCCCGAAGAGCAGGAAGAGATAATAAAGAACACCGGCGTTTTTATTTTGCCCAGCACCTTCGAGCCCTGGGGCGTGGTTGTACAGGAATATGCCGCGGCAGGGTTCCCGCTCCTTTGTTCAGATACCGTAGGGGCGATAAGCGCATTTGTAGAAGCAGGTAAGAACGGCTTTTTGGTGCAGGCCGGCAACAAAACACAACTTAAGGAAAAAATGAATATATTTAGTACCCTCGATCAGGCAGTGCTTATCCGGATGTCGCGACAAAGTGCGCATCTTGCCGCTAAGGTAACACCTCGTTCGTGGGCAGAGCGTTTGATGAAAATGTTGAGCAATGAGTAAAAGAAAAATACTGGTAACAGGAGGCGCGGGCAATATTGGCAGCGTTACGGTTGAGAAACTTGCCGCCGACCCGGATAATACCGTGGTGGCGGTAGATAATCTTTCTACGGGTTTCCTCTCAAAATTACCAAAGAACAATAACGGCAATTGGACCTTCGTAAAAGGCGACGTGAACATTTACCAGGATATCGCGCAGATCATGCTGGCAAACAGCTTCGATCACGTTTTTCATTTTGCGGCGGTGGTGGGTGTGCAGCGCACCCAGGAAAATCCAATAAATGTGTTGCGCGATATTGATGGGATCAAAAACATCCTCGAATTGTCAAAGAACACTTCGGTGAAGCGGATCTTCTACGCCTCTTCATCGGAAGTGTACGGAGAGCCGGTAACCCTTCCGCAACACGAGCATACCACGCCGCTCAATTCGCGTGTGCCCTACGCGGTGGTAAAGAACCTGGGCGAGTGCTTTTGCAAAAGTTACCAGCAGGAATATGGTTTGAACTATACTATTTACCGTTACTTCAACACCTATGGTCCTAACCAAAGTACCGATTTCGTGCTTCCGCGTTTTTTGGAGGCCGCCCTCAAAAACAGGGACATTACCATTTATGGCGACGGAAGCCAGACGCGTACGTTTACCTATGTGGATGACACCATCGATGCCAGCCTGGCCTGTCTTTTCAAGAGCGAAGTGGTGAACGATGTGATCAATATCGGCAATGATGTTTCCATTTCTATGCTCGACCTCGCAAAGCAGATCATATCCATCACCCATTCAAAGTCAAATATCGTATTTGTTGATCCGTTGAAAGAGGGCGACATGACGCGCCGCCAACCCGATAATTCAAAAATGCGCAAATTGCTCAACCGCCCGCTGATCAGCCTTGAGGAGGGCATCCAGCGCATGTTGCAGAGTAAACAATTCTTAGCTTCCATCGGGCTCTAATGTGCGGCATCAGCGGCATAGTTTCAGCAGGTTCCCCGGATAAGATCATTCCCGCGCTGCAGCGTATGACGGACAGCATTGCGCACCGCGGGCCCGACGCCCAGGGAATGTGGAATGATGGCCTGGCTTATTTAGGGCACCGCAGGTTATCTATCATTGATCTTTCCGAATCGGGGAACCAACCGATGTTCTCGTACGACAAACGATATGTGATCGTTTATAACGGCGAACTTTATAATTATCGTGAGCTGCGCCTGCAATTGCAACGCGCGGTACAGGGCACGAACGAAAGACCTTATTTTTTCAATACGCAAACCGATACCGAGGTGATCCTTGCCGCCTATATGCGCTGGGGAAAGGACTGCCTGCAAAAATTCAACGGCATGTTCGCCTTCGCGATCTATGATAAAGAAGAAGGAACTTTGTTCATCGCGCGCGACCGTTTAGGAATAAAGCCGCTGTATTATTCTTTTGAGAACGGGCAATTGTTGTTTGCTTCAGAGCTCCGGGCCATCCTGCGATCGGGTTTGATCGAAAAAAAGATTAACCGCGACGCTGTGCCCGATTATTTGCAGTACCAGACCGTGCATGCTCCCCAAACCATCGCTCAGGATATATTCATGCTCTTGCCCGGGCATTTTTTGTGGCTGGAGAAAAATGAATTGACAAATAAAGAATGGTGGTCGCTCGAAAAAAATGTGAATTACGAAAGCGAGGGAAGATCTTACAAAGAGATCTGTTCGGATGTGAAGGGTCTTTTTTACGCGGCGGTTGAAAGAAGATTGTTGGCGGATGTTCCTTTCGGCGCTTTTCTTTCCGGAGGAATTGATTCGAGCGCCGTCGTGGGGGCCATGTCGCAGGTAGCAAGGCAGAAAGTAAATACCTTCTCGGTTGTTTTTGATGAGCGTGAATTTTCAGAGGCGCAATATGCGCGGCTGGTGGCAAAAAAGTTCGGCACCGATCATCACGAAATAAAACTTAGCCCACAACAGTTTCTCGAGCAGGTGCCGGAGGCATTGAACGCGATGGATCACCCGAGTGGAGACGGACCAAATACCTATGTTGTATCTAAAGCCACCAAAAAGGCGGGTATCACCATGGCCTTATCCGGTTTGGGCAGCGATGAACTTTTTTGCGGATACGATATTTTTAAACGCAGCTACCAACTCGAGAAGCAATGGTGGCTCAACCTGGCACCGCGCCTATTTCGTGTGCCCGCGGGTTTCGCGCTCAGGAATTTAAAGCGTGACATAGCTTCACAAAAAATAGCAGAAGTGATCTCGCGCCCTGCCATCAATTTCACGTACTCCTACCCGGTGGCAAGAAAGGTTTTGGATGACAGAACCGTGAAAGCATTGCTCGGCAGAGAGGAATTGCCTATGAATCGCGTGTATCGTTTTCTCAGGACGCTCGACTTTGATGATAAAGGACACCGCCTGAGCAAATACAGTATTGCGGAGATTGGAACCTATCTGCAAAACACTTTGCTTCGCGACACAGACCAGATGAGCATGGCGGTAGCGCTTGAAGTACGCGTGCCTTTTCTCGATTATAAATTAGTGGAGTATGTTTTAGGTGTGAACGACAAACATAAATTTCCGCATACACCCAAAAAGCTTTTGGTGGATGCTTTGCAGGATCTTCTTCCGGCCGAAATTGTGCAACGAAAAAAAATGGGATTTGTGCTTCCCTGGCAGTTGTGGATGAAGAACGAAATGAAGGATCTGTGCCGCCAAAACCTCGATAATTTGGAAGCCTTTGGACTTAATTCAAAGAAAGTCAATGAGTTGTGGGAAAAATTCCTGAAAGACGACCCACGCTTGAGCTGGAGCCGTATATGGCCTCTTGTATCGTTGGGACACTTTAAAAACTACTTTTAGACCGCTCATCATACTTCACGACAGTCTAAACCATTGTAACTTCCATCCCTCACAGATTTCCAATAATGCGCTAAGATTTACCGACAAAATCCTTGTTTTCGCCTCTTTTATTTATTATATTTGGTATACAGTAACCAAAAATTACATGCACATGAAAAAGATTTACCTCCTGACAGCAATCGGCGTTATGCTTTTTGCGGGTGGCTTCTCCCAAGAGAACGCGTCAAAGCATTCTCATGAAAACAATGGAATGAACAGCCCTGAGCATTACAAACTGGTGGAGGAGCAGCATCGACTGGTGCAGACCTATCTTAACCATGGAGCTTTCGATAAGATATTCCAGTTCGTTTCAGAAAAGGCGAACGTAGCCGAGAAGGATAAGAAATCTTTCCGTAAGATGATCCAGGAGAAATACGACCTCAAGGATCGTTACGCCATCATTGCCAAGATCAATAGCGGTGAATTGAGCGAATCAAATATCCTTAAATACTTAACGGAGGTAAAACCTACTGAGTACGCTTCTTATTATAAAGGCGCGTTCCTCCAAGGTAAGACCAGTTTATTAGAGAATGCCCCTAAGGTTACCATGTCAGGCCAACAGGAAATGGAAAATTGGCTTTCTTCACGCCTCAAAGCCCCTGTAGGAATGTCGCTTTATTGCGGGAATATAGATTTTGACCTGGGTAACTTCAACGGATGGGTAGGTAACTATACGGCCTCTAACTGTACTTCGCCAACACCCAATAACCGTACCAATGCCGGTTTCAATTTTACAGGAATGAACGTAACTAACGACCAGCATGGCCTGTGTAATGGTGGTAATGATCCTTCTGTTGTAACCGCGACGCTTCCCTGTGTTTCTCCTTTTGGCGGCGCACCTGTTAGCTGTCGTTTAGCCGACGTGTTTGATGGTTGCAGCGCAGCCGACTTAACTTACAGTTTTACTGTAAACAATAACAACACCAACTTTACCTATTCTTACGCGGTTGTATTATATGATGGTCACCCCGCGGCGGATGCTCCTAAAGTTACCATCACCATGAGGAATTTGACCACAGGTGCTAACATACCCTGCGCAGCTTACCAGATCGACGCTACACAAGGTGCCGGCGGAGGTAACGGTTATTTACCTGCGGATCCCAATAATACATTGATGTATTACAAGCCCTGGAGCCAGGTATATATTCCGCTCCTGAACTTTGTTGGACAGGATGTAGAAGTAACTGTTGTGGCATCTGATTGTAACGGAGGTGCGCACCGCGGATACTGTTATATTGACTTTACCTGTTCTCCTTTACAATTATTAAGTACTACACCTATGATCTGTGGCAACCAGAGTGCGGTACTTACAGCACCTCCCGGCGCTTCCAGTTATTCATGGACTACCACCGGAGGTAATATAGTAGGAGCCACAAACGGGCAGTCAGTTACCGTTAACCAGGCGGGTCAATACCAGGTTACTTTAGGTTCGTTCGGATCCGGTTGCACCCTTGTTATAGATACGTTTATTCCTGGTGGTCCTACAGCTCCAATTTCTTCATTCACTGCAAATCCGGGTTGCTTTACTGTACCGGTTCCATTCACCGACCAATCTACCCAAAACGGCGGTGGGCCAATAACGAGCTGGAACTGGACCTTTGGTGATGGAACGGGAACTTCCACGAGTCAAAATCCAAATTATACGTATGCGGCCCCGGGAACCTATACGGTAACTCTTAATGTTTCGAATTCGGGAGGATGTGTAAGCACCTATACGTCACAGGTCACGGTCACGCCGGGCGCAACACCAACCTTTACGGCCTCGCCCGTCTGTGTCGGGGGGGTCACGAGCTTTACGAATACAAGCGCCGGGGCCACCAGCTATAACTGGACCTTTGGTGACGGAAATTCTTCTACGGTTGCGCAGCCAACTAATACCTATACGGCAGCCGGTTCTTACGCTGTTTCATTAACGGTTACTGCCGGTGGCGGCGGATGCGGCGGAAGTACCACGCAAACCATCACAGTTAATCCATTACCTACTGTAACCGCAACCAGCAATACCTTATGTACGGGCGGCGCCCCGGTAAATATTACAGCAAGCGGTGCTTCTACCTATACCTGGAACACGGGTGCAACGGGCGCCACTTTATCGCAGTCTCCGGGAACAACCACAAATTATACGGTAACAGGTACAGACGCTAACGGCTGCGTGAACACCGGTACCACATCTATTACGGTGATCGCTAACCCAACAGTAACTGTAGCACCTACAGATATTTGTGCGGGCTCTACCGGAACATTGACCGCTGTTGGATGTACTGGTTATAGTTGGTCAGGGGCTAACATTATTGGTTCTACAACAGGCGCTTCTATTACGGCTAACCCGGGCGCTACTTCTACTTATACGGTCATCGGCTCGGTAGGAAGCTGTACGGCTACAACAACCGGGGTTATAAATGTAAATCCATTGCCGGTACCCTCTTTCGTTTCATCTATTGAGTGTTTAGGTACGCCTACAACCTTTAACAATACTTCTACACCTGCGGGATCTACTTTCAACTGGACCTTTGGTGATGGTAATACTTCAACAACCGCGCAGCCTACCAATACGTATTCGGCAGCAGGTTCCTATGTAACCACACTTACCGTAACTGCTCCCGGTACGCCCAATAACTGTACTGCGGTAGTAAGCGGAACTGTAACTGTAAAACCAATTCCAGTACTTAATCCTGTAGCCAATATCACCGTGTGTGATCAGGCACAGATCGCGCCAGCTCCATTCGTTTCTGTGCCCGGCGGCGCTACTGTAGGATGGACCAATAGTAATACGGTTATCGGTCTCGGTGCCAGCGGTTCCGGAAGCATTCCTCCATTTACCGGAACCAGCGCGGGTTCACCAACCCAGGTCTCAGGTGTGGTCACTGCCGTTCCAACCCTGAATGGTTGCGTAGGACCTCCTATCAACTTTACTTTAACAGTATCACCACAGCCTACTATAACTTTGACCTCGCCTCCTATTACTTGTCCCGGTCAAACGGTTCCGGCTCCAACGTATACTTTGGTGCCGAACGATCCAAGCACTGTGTTCTCCTGGACCAACAGTAATACTGCAACCGGTCAAACCGCAAATGGCACAAATATTCCAACGGCATTCACCGCGGCTACAAATAATACCCTCGCTAACATTTCGGGTATAGTAACCGTAACACCAACCCTGGGAACTTGTGTTGGCCCTCCTGCAACGTATACAGTGGTAATTTATCCAACCCCTGTCATCAACCCGATGGTAAACATCGAGCAATGCCCTAATGGCGCGGTTCCGGCTACTAACTTAAGTGTATTGCCAGCAGGCGGAGCGCCGAATTTCTCGTGGCAGAACTCTAACGCAACCATTGGTTTGGCTGGCAGCGGAAACGGTAGTCCTGTTCCCGGCTTTACCGGTGTGAATACCGGAACAACCGCGCAGATCGCCATAATATTGGTTTCGGCCAGTTTGAATGGATGTCCTGCGATCCCTGTTCCTTTCAATATCACGATCAATCCAAACCCGATCGCGGCATTCAACGCGTCCTACCTGGTTTGTGAAGGATCGCCGATGAACTTTACGGATCTTTCTACTGTAGGAAGCGGCTTTATTGCAAGCTGGGCCTGGAGCCTGGATGGTGCGGGTGCGCCATTCTCTGCCGCGCAAAACCCACAACTGGTCATACAGCCTGCAGGTACACATAGCGTAACATTAACAGCTACCACCGATAAAGGTTGCAGCAACACAGTAACAAATCCTGTATACATCAACTACATTCCCGTTGCCAGCTTCATAGGTGGCGGACAAGGATGCCCGATATTAACGGTAAATAATTTCCAGGATCAGTCAACCGTTACAGGTCCTGCCGTTGTAAATAGCTGGAGCTGGAATTTTGGCAACACAGCTGTTTCTAACCAGCAGAATGCCGGTACTGTTACTTATGGAAACGGATCTCCGATACAGAATGCTGTTTATACAGTAAGCCTCATCGTATCGAGCGACAGCGGCTGCGTATCCACAGCTTATTCTAACCCTTGCGTAACGGTTTATCCGCAGCCTATCGCCGACTTTACGTATGGTCCACGCGATCCGGGTGCAGATGTAATGAGCCCGACCATTTTCTTCTTCGATCAAAGCGCGGGTGCAACCGGCCAAAATGGTTTGCTCTGGTATTTGGGTGATGTGTTCCTGAACAATATGAACAATAACTACACTACCGTCCAAAATCCTGTGCATACTTACGAGAGCTACGATCCGTACATTTACTACGTAACGCAGTGGGTACAGAACAGCTACGGCTGTAAGGATTCTATCACCAAACCTGTTGAGATCCTGCCAAGCTGGACCTTCTACATCCCTAACGCGTTCTCTCCGAACGGCGATGGCGTGAACGAGGGCTTCAAAGGAACCGGTATCGGTATTGATAATACTACGTACAACCTGTGGATCTTCGATCGTTGGGGTAATATGATCTTCTATTCGAACGACCTGGAAGAGACCTGGAACGGCCGTATACAAGGTAAGGATGGAGATATCGTGATGCAGGATGTGTATGTGTGGAAAGTGAAGTTCAATGATTTTACCGGCAAGAAACACGAGTATAAAGGAACAGTCTCTGTCGTTAAATAAGAACCTTCATTCGATCGGCTTTAAGCCGGATGGTTATTGCTATAAGTTTGTTGTGAAAGAGCGGCCCCTCCCCGGGGCCGTTTTTTTATGAAATAATGAGCCGTTTATTACGTTCGAAACAGGATGAAGAAAGTATTGCTTTTTTGTTTTTCAATACCACTGATCTTATGTGGTCAAAGCTGGCAGCAGCTTGCTGATTTTCCAGCCGCGGGGCGCGATGATGGCTCAACATTTACCATTGGCAATTCGGTTTATTGCGGGCTGGGAAACGCTTTTGGAGTAGGGCCTTCCACTGACTTCCGTCGTTTCGATGCCACAACAGATACCTGGAGTTCTCAAACTGTCGCTTCCTTACCTGCCTTGGGCCGACAATACAGTTGTTCTTTTTCTTACCAGAATTATGGATTTATTGCCACCGGGGTGGACGCCAACTGGAATGCCACCAACCAGGTTTGGCGCTACGATACAATAACAAACAGCTGGCAGCAGAGAACCCCGATGCCCGACAGCGTGCAGGGCGCTGCGTGTTTTTTCATCAATAACAAGGCTTATATCTGTAGCGGGCGCAACCAGGCCAACCAATGCGTAAGTAAAGTTTGGGAATATGATCCGCAGAGCGACAATTGGACGCAAAAGAACAACATGCCTGATAAAGGAAGATGGAGGGCTTCTGCTGCTGTAATAAACAACAAGGGATATCTGCTTTTCGGGGCCGACTCGATCGGAAATTTCTCCAAAAAACTATACGAATATGACGCCGGTAGCGATAACTGGACCCTGATAGATTCTTTTCCCGGCATTGGGAGAACTTACGCCGCGGCTGCCGAGGTGAACGGACTTTTGTTTGTCGGCTTGGGAATTGACACCGCTAACACCGTGTACAACGATTGCTATTTGTACGATGTGAACGCGAAGCAATGGATCAACCAAAACGCTTTACCCTCCGCCGGAAGAAAAGGAAGCATGATCTTCTCGCACGGAGGCTCTGTTTATATAACTACAGGCATTGATGCTGCCAATAACCGGCTTGCCGAAACCTGGAAGGCGGGCAATCTGAATGGGATGGCTAAAGTTGCAGATGAGGCTGAGGTGAAGATATATCCTAATCCTGCTAGTGACGAACTTCATGTAGAGGTACGAGGTGAGAGGGGCGAGGTACGAAATGAAAAATGTGAAATAGAAATTCGAAATATGTTAGGGGAGAAGGTGATGAGTTTACAGGCTGAAGAAAAAACCACGATTGATGTGGGCGGATTACCGGATGGAGTGTATTTTATCAATGTTAAAGGTGACAGAATAGGTTTTATTCGGAAATTTGTGGTGAAGCGGTAGATTTTGTATATTTGGTATTATCCTTGTCCTTAAAGAGGAATTTTAATTTATAGTGATTAATAGAAATACCCAAATATTACTTTTTATTATACTCGGTTTAAACGTAAATCTTGCAGGGCAAAATCTATTTCGAAAAATTTACTCCGAAAGTATTAACCCTGAATTTTATGCTGAAAGCACTTTGATCTTATTGCCGGATTCGGGGTATGCATACATTGGTACTCGTTACATAAGTGGAGTCAATTATTCTTTGTTTGGCCGATTGGATAAAGATGGTGGAATCCTTTGGACAAAACAATTACAAAATGATAATAGTAATAATTGTTATGCTGGTATAACAGTTACTCCAACCTCATTTATTTATATCACATATCCTACTTACGATCCAATTAATTTAGTATCAGTCTCTGCAGTAATGAAATTGGATATGGCGGGCAATATAATTTGGAATAGGGCTTATGGAAATCCAAATACTCATATGTTCGGTAAAAATATTTTTGTAATTAATAATTCACTATACGTAAGTGGTGTATTAGGTGGGTCTAATATTAACCTTACGGATTTATTTCTACAGAAAATAGATTCGAATGGTAATTTGATTTTTGGTAAAACTTATGGGGGCGCAGTATTTGAAAATCTTCAGGATACCCGGGTTTTAAAAAACAAAGATATTTTGATGTGTTCTAGGGCAGTCGATTCGGTTAATGTTGATTTATTAAATTTAATTCGCTTGGATTCGACCGGAGGTATTAAATGGCATCGTAGATATAAAATTGGTCTTGGCCCATTTTTTGGCGGGCACTCTACAAATGAAGATTCAAAGGAAAATATTTTAGTTACAGGGGCAATAGATAGCCTTCCCAGCATCGGATGTGGTAAATGGGACATTTTTCTCATGAAACTGGATAAAAGTGGAAATCACTTATGGAGCAAAAGCTATGGGGGAGCAAATTACGACGAAGGATGGTCTGTATACCCGAATAGTGATGGATATACCATAATTGCAGAGCCAGAAAGCTTTGGGAACATAAGCAAAACGGCAACTGTCAAAACAGATACTATGGGAAATTTACAATGGACCAAACTAATTAATAGTAGTACCGGTTGTTTTCCTAATAATTCAGTTCGAAATATAGACAATAGTTATACCGTGCTTGGAACCAATGGATCTTTTACTAATTCTTCCAATATTGTTTTAACTAAAATCGATACGCTTGGTAATTCTTTATGCCAGGACTCTTTGGTAACATTATGCCAAAACTCATTTACACTTCAATATGATACCTTGCTTACATCCGGTTCTATAAGTGGTGCTTTCACATTTACTCCAGTAGTAACGGGAAATATTCAAACAGTAGCTGATTATTGTGAAAATATTAACGCTCAAAATGAGGATTTTGCTTTTTCAACTCTTCGGATTTACCCCAACCCTACTTCATCAGTATTTTCCATGGAAATGACAGTTCCTGCCGAGTCAAGTGTGGAATTTCGAATAGGCGGAACTTGTGGCGATATTTTGTTTAAATCAAAAGTCACCACGGGAACGTTTTTTAAGGAAATAATTGACTTGAGAGATCTGGCGAATGGAATTTATTTTATGCAAATAAGATATGGAAGCAAAGAGATTGTTCGGAAAATTTTAAAACAATAGTAACTGCGTTAACTAACTAACGATTATTGCTTCACATTGACCCTCGCTCCCCCGTTAACCCGGATTTATTCCAAAGGAACCCCTTCGGGGCAATCCGGATAGTGTTTACCTCTTCGCTTTCACCATCCTCCTTCGCAATAGCTCGTAAACTCCACCGCGTACATCCATTTTTGACTTGTACCGAAATATATTTACCTTTAGCATGTGATCTCCCGATTAAAAATAATACCAACAGCTTTACTCCCTGAGTACCTAAAGAAAATTCCAAAAAAATTGGAGACCTCTTTTAACCTGTTAAAGGACGCTGAAATATCTACAAAAACATTTAACTTTTACACTTCGGTTTCCGCTATTGCTTCTTCCCGCATAGAAGGTGAGCAAATGGAAATCGATAGTTACATTAAGCATAAAATGCTTAAGATCGAATACCAGCCTAGCCTGGTAGAAAAACCAAACGATCTATACAAAGCCTATATTTTTGCACAAAAAAGCGGTCTGACAGGAAGCAACTTTCTAAAAGCACATGCGTTACTTGCCAAGCATTTGTTAATAAAAGGTAAGCAAGGTAAATACCGTACAGTAAACATGGTAGTAATGGAGCATAAAACTAGACGGATACAATACGAAGCCGCTCCAGCTGACGATGTAAAAAAACTAATGGGCTTATTGTGGAAAGATATAGAGCAATTAAAGAAAGAGAAACTCGCTACGGCGGAAGTATTTTATTTTGCATCATTCATACATATTGTATTTGTAAATATTCACCCGTTTGAGGATGGGAACGGACGTGCAGGAAGATTATTGGAAAAATGGTTTATCGCTGAAAAATTGGGCAGGAAAGCATGGTTTATGCAAACCGAACTGAACTACTATACCCATGTCAACGAGTACTATAAGAATTTGAACCGCCTGGGAATGTTTTATGATGAACTGGATTACAGTAGAGCAATGTCTTTTTTACTAATGCTGCCCGACTCTTTTAAACAAGGATAGTAAGAAAGAAGTTTGATAGATCGCTTCTCCCGTTTATCCGGATTTTAAATCCAGCTACCGTACTACTTCTTCACACTCACCCGCACTCCCTCGCTATGGCTGGCAAACTCCGGTGCGTACATGCACTGTATGGTAGTAATTCCGTTACTGAAATTACCCGCGTGGTTTACGTTTAAAGTGTATTCGAATACGTAAGTTCCTTTGTTCAGTCGGTCGAAGAAGAAGTTTGTGGAGGCATCGCGCGTGCTTTGGTAATAGCCTAAGCCGTCCTGGTATTTGTAGCCGCTTAATACGTTGGTGGGCTCAAAGCTGCTGGCGCGCATGTCTTTCATGTGTACGTATTGCATATCGCGGTCAACGCGCAGCTCTATGCGTACCTTTAGCTTGTCGCCAACGCTTAAGGATTCTCCTGCTTTTACTTCCTTTAAGATCGGACCTGAGGCTGTGTTCTTTTGCAGATACAGTTTCTTGTTCAGCTTTAAATTGGTTTCGTGTGGAGTGATTTTGTCGAGGTTCTCGAAATACTGCCAGTACACAGCGCCCCAGCTGATGCCTTTGCCTTTTTTATCGACCTTCACTTTGCCCATTTCTGGTTTTATCTCAGATCCGTTCCATGATTTTTTGAAGTAGCCGGTGCCGGCTTCTACTTTCATGTCGGTCTCTTTGGTGGGATCTATCACGATATTGCCCGTTGTAATTTCTACGTTGGGTTCAGTGGCTAACCATTCGGTTCCTTGAAGCAATAAAGCGTAAACGGCTTCGCAGGTGGCTTTGGTGCTCTTCCAGTTCTGGGTTTGCTTGCTCTTTAGTAACCATATGCGTAATTCATCCGCCAGTTTTGTGTCAGCAGCAACTTCTGTAAAGGCTTCAATGATCAGACTCTGCGCTTCTATCGGGGCTTCATACCAATTCCAGCCATCATAATTCTCTTTGTAATACATGCCCATCTCTTCACTTTGCAGCGCATTTTCCTTCAAAGACTTGATGATATCGTTCGCTGTCGTTTTATCACCGTTACGGTAAAGCGCCAAACACAACATCGATTGCATGTAGCGACCTTTACTTGTCCAGTATTTCTTAGCCTGCGCCAGGAAGTAATTATAAGCTTCTTTGTTACCGCCATTCACGTTCACATCCATGTAAAAACTGCGGGCGTATAAATACTGTATCGCGTTATAAGAAAGATGATCTTCGGTCTTGTAGTTCTTGTAATACTTCTTAATATCATCGTATTCATCATCCGCACGGTTGTCGCAGTATTTCACGGCACGGTTCATCGAATTCCACCATTGGTAATCGTTACGCAGTTTAATGGCGCCTAATTTATCGAGGTGACCAAATCCGCAAACGATATGGCGGGTAATGTACTCGTCATCGGGCATACCGGTAAACCAGGGCCAGCCTCCATTGCTTACCTGCATTTGCATCAGTTTGCGTTGTGCGGCGCCCATTTCATTACCCATACGGTTCAGGTCGAACAATAAAGCTACACGGCGTTTGCTTTCGCTCTCGTCTTTCGCTTCTAGTACCCACGGAGTTTCTTCCAGCATCACCGATTTCAGTTCCTGGTTCTTTTGCAGGTTCGAGTAGAAAGCTTCAGGCGTTGAGTTCTTCCACGAATCAAATACTTTTTTGATCACAGGCTTGGAGTTCGCGATATGACTTGCCAAAGTATTCGCGTAAAAGCGACTGAAGGTTTGTTCGGCGCACTCATAAGGATATTCCATCAGGTAAGGCAGACTTTGTACCGCGTACCAGGCCGGGTTGGATGTAAACTCTAAAGTAAGTTTGTGATTGCGCAGGGTAGTGGAGAAATTGTTCTGGTTGATGAGCTTCTCGAAGGAGAACGTCTTCACCTGGTTGGCACGCACCGGCATGGGCATACTTTCGGTAACCAACATGCGATTGGTGAGTACAGGAGCTGTATTTTCTTCTCCATCCGAAACGTTGGAAGCTCTTGCAACCACTTTGTACGTAATAGCGCCAATGCCTTCGGGAATGGTAAGGTCCCAGGTCACTAGCGTACTTTTGCTTTTACCCACTAAGAATAACTGCGTAGCCATTGGGCCCATTAGTTTGGCCGTAATGTTTTCATTGCTAATGGCGTCGAGCAATACAAGTTCTACTCTTCCCGAATAGTTCTCGGTGCCGGTATTTGATATTTTAGCAGGTAAAGTGATCTTGTCACCCTCACGGAAGAAACGTGGCGCATTTACCTGCACCATGATCTTCTTCTGAGTTACGATCTCTTTGGTCATTTGCCCGCTCTTCAGGTCTTTGGTATGAGCGAAGGTCATGAACTTCCAGCGGGTAACGGCATCAGGCATGGTGAACTTCACAACAACCTCTCCTTTTTCATTGCTGGTCAGTTGCGGGAAGAAGAAGGCGGTCTCCGAGAAATTCTTACGCATTTGCACGGGCGCGTCGCCATGTGGGTCGGCTATCGTTTTGGTTTGCGCAATGCTGCGATCTTCCATGTTCGCGTTATCCTTCCCGTTCTTGTCGGCTTTCTTGGTTTGCTCACCGGCCATTGTGGTTGTAGCGCTTACATTATTTGCCACAGCCCCGGTAGCAGGCATTGACTCTTTTGAAGCTGATTTTTCTTCAGATATTTCATCGGCGGCATAACCCGCGTAATCGCCATCCGATTCGCTTTCCGCGTATTTCAGCATATCCTTCGATTTGCGTTTATAGGAACCTCCGCGCGCGTATCTGCCGTAATAGGAATCCAGGGCATCAAAATCATTTAACTGATCATACGTACGTATAACCGGGTAAACATACTCGTTCATATTGCTATAGTACGAGTAAGAACTTGCGATGTTCTCTACATTGGTCTGCTGGTAGATCGATGAGTAATAGCTCGGGAAGAAATACGTACTCCAGTAATGCGGCACAAAAGCGTCGAGCGAAGCGTCGTACATCGAGGCCAGCATTTCAGCTGTTTCTTTTTCACCTTTTTTGTTCTTGATCACTATTTTCCATTCTTCATTCTGCCCCGGCAGTAATTTATTTCTGAAAGTTTCCGTGGTAATATCCAGGTCCTTATTGCTCCAGGGAACGGTGATCACCTGCTGGTGCGAATAGAAGCGGTTGTTCTTGATGAAACTGATGTGGCAAACAAAATTACCGCGCATCTCCTCGCTGATCGGTATTTCAAACGACTTCATATTGGCGGGCACAAAATTCCTTGTCATGATCTTCTTGTCGCGCTCTACCTGTATGAAATAGTTCACATCCTTATGCGCCGATGACAGGATGAAGGAAGTTTTATCTCCGGGCTCAACGATAACCTTAACGGGTTCGTACCAATCCGGAACATTCACGGGCGTTAATTCATTCTCTCCGGTAGAGTAGGTGGTTGTGTACTTAATGTCTTTTACCTCAATGCCCGACTTGTCTTTCGTGATCGCTTCCATCAAATAAATTCCGTTAGCCAGTTTATTCAGGGCGTCCAATTTAATGCCCGCTGTATCATTGGCGTTGAAAGTGGTCTCAAACACTTTCTCGCCGCGTTCCCATTTGTATTGGTTCAATTCATCGGCATACAGATCATTGGGAAAGGTTTTGTAATACTCCTCTTTCGACAGAAGCTGCCTGTCGGGTTGCGCCCACAAACGCTCCCGAAAAATGCGTTCTGGTTTCTTTAAAGAATAAATTTTGAGCGTACCGGTTGCTTTCTCCGGGTTGCTGTTGGCATTCTTCGCGTAAATGTGAATTTTGTTCGCCTCCGTTCTATTGATCTTGTCCTCAGCGTCAATGCTCAGGTAAAGCTGCTGGTAGCCAACGTTCACGGTTGTTTGTACGCTGTGGGTTTCTCCATTGATATCCGTTACATCGGCATACACGTAGTAATTGAAGATCGCATTATCCTTAGCCGTGAATTGCTCATCCGGAATTGCTTTGAACTTGATGATGAAAGCGCCTGTATCATTGGTCGTCGTCGTTCCATTGGTAATTTCTGCCTGCCCGCCAACATTGTACCACGGCCTATACCACCAATACCAATAGGGTAGTGTGGAACTGCGCGCAACACGGTATTTCACGCTGGCTCCGTCGGCCGCCTGGCCCGAATAAGTCATCGCTTTTCCGGTGAATGTAACTTCATCATTCGGTTTGTACGTTCCTTCAACGGGGTTGGCCGTCACTTCAAAGGTTGGACGTTTATATTCTTCTACACGGATGTAGGCGTTTCCATAAGTTTCATAAATGCTCATTTGTCCGTTAAGTACACCCTGCGGCGCTGTAAAAGAGCCGGCGGCTGTTCCGTAATCGTTTGTTGTTACGGTGAGGGTAGCGATCTGCTGGTAATTCACATCGCGGAAAATAAGATGCAGCGTTTTGTTGGGCTGTATCTTGCAATCTTTACCATCGGTAGAAACATGCAGCAGTTTGAACTGGATGGTTTGTCCCGGACGATAAATAGAACGATCGGTAAAGAAGAATGTGCGGAACGTATTGCGATCGTTCTCGTTGTATTTATAAATGTAAAAGCTCTGCATGCTGTGCAGCAGGTCGTTGTCATAAGAGAAATCAATAGTAAAGTTCTTGTAATTATCGAAATCGCCGGCTTTTATGCTGAACATTCCGTTGGCATCGGTATAATGCTCGGGCCCCTTGTCCTTTTTATAGGTGCGGGTGATGTAGTCATAACGATCGAACCATAAAGTTGCTTTGGCTTTCTCCAAGGGTTTACCGGTCATCCGATGCGAAACGAAGAACTCAAAATCGCCGTTCGGTAAACGCTGGTTCTGCCAGGCGATGTTGCTTGCCTGGAAACTAAAATAACTTACGATCTGTTTATTCGTCTTGAAATCCGGGGAGGTGGATGCAAGTGCTATGTAATAGCCATTTTCCAGTTCGGGCATCTTCACCTCAATGCTGTGCTCGTTATAGTCGCCGTCATCGGGTATTTTGTAGGAAAAAGTTTGCACCGCGGTCAGAGCAAGGAATTTCTCAATGAGTTTTTCGTTGTAGTATAAGCGCGCAAGCTCATCGTGGTGTTTTTGTGTGGTTTTAAAGATCTTGAAGAATACCTCGTTCACATTCCTGTATTTAACCAGGGCCCGCGCGGGCGCTTTGGGTTCGTTCACCTGCTCGGTTTGTACAGAGATCGATCTCACATTCAGGCTTGCCACCAATTGCTTGCAAAGCGATGCTCCGTAGCTTTCGGGATATTTCAGAATGGCGGCAATGGCAATTTGATGCGCGGTCTTGTTGTGCCATTTCAGACTGTCGCCCGCAAGCGGTTTGTATTCGCCGCCCTTCACGTTATACCACGTGGCCTTTTCATAAGCGATCTCGGCGCTGGCGGGACTGGCAGCGTATTTTTCTTCTAATTTATTTATAGCGGCTAAGTAAATAGAATCTTTGTTTTTCAAGTTATAATTCTCCCATACCCAATTCAACCTTTCCAGCTCCACATCAATAAGCGCCTCGGGGTTCTTGTCGCTGGCGTGAAAGCGTTCGGCATCCTGCAGCAATTTCAACGCGTGGTAATTGAGATTGAAGGTATCTCTGTTAGCCGGTAATTTAAGGTCCGTAAAATCTTTATGCCACAGCAGGTAATCTTTGTTGTTCATGCTGAAGGTCTCAGCAGGGTGGTTCACGTTGGCTTCTGAGTTCTTAAAGAAATCGGTGGCGCGGTGCAAAAGAAAATCGTAAAGGGTGGGACGCAAGGATCGGGAATCCAGGTTACCGTTAACGATGATCGGATCATAAAAACCCGCCTTGATACTTTTCAGGCTATCGGCCGCGCTAAGCGAGGCCAAATAATTCTTCACGCAGGCCATGGAAATAGCCGAAAGATCCCAGGTGGCCAGGTCATTTCCTTTTACTTCCAGTTTACTGCGTTGCTGTATTTGCCAGCGGTTGTTCTGGTAATAGTTCCAATAAGCTTCGGCAATGATGCTGCGGATGACTGCGCTGGCAGGGAATTTATTTTCGGTTGCTTCTTTTTCTAAACGTTCAATGGTCTTCTGCAGCGCGTTCTCTTCCTTGTATTTCTCAAATTTCGCGCGGTTGAGCAGCGCTTTGATCAGTTGCGGCGAGTTCTTTTCGTTCTTAGCCTTGGTATAAATGATCTCGACTACCTTCAGGGCGCTTTCGGTGAGGCCTTTGTTGTTACAGGAATCCACTTTTTTACAAAGTTTCTCGTAAGGCTGGGTGGTATCGCCCAGGTAGGTGCTTTTATTTCCGTGTATATAAGCCGCGGCCGTCATAACCACGAAACCGGCGAGCGTCAATAGCGTTAAAAGGTGTTTTTTCATAAAGAGATTGGTTCTTTGCCTTGGGATGCGGGACGGGTTAATTTTCCATAAATGTAGGAAAATTACCTCCGAAAAGAAGACTCACCGCGGCCTTCGTGAACAGCCAATACAAGATTTTGGTTTTAAGGAGCGTTTTACGTGGTGGCGGCATTTTGTCTTCGAAAAGTGGACTCACCCCGGCCTGCGGCCACCCCTCTCTACCAGTAGAGAGGGGAACAGCCAAATACATGCGCTTTCTTATTTAATATATCTATAGGTTGAATAATTTAAGGGTTTACCGTGATCGCTCGTCCCTCTCTGCCGGCAGAGAGGGATAAGAGTCACCGCCAAGGCGGGATCGCGAGCAAGCCTCGTCGAGGTGAGTCCGCTATTTCGGAGGAAGTAACACACGGCAAAGTTCTTTTATGGTTTTTTCGTTGCTCACAATGCATATGTATTAAAATCCAGGCTTCGAAAAGAAGACTCACCGCGGCCTTCGTGAACAGCCAATACAAGATTTTGGTTTAAGGAGCGTTTTACGTGGTGGCGGCATTTTGTCTTCGAAAAGTGGACTCACCCCGGCCTGCGGCCACCCCTCTCTACCAGTAGAGAGGGGAACAGCCAA
>CAYLVB010000009.1:0-139993 GCA_964387075.1 uncultured Flavobacteriaceae bacterium | reverse complement strand
GACTCACCCCGGCCTGCGGCCACCCCTCTCTACCAGTAGAGAGGGGAACAGCCAATATAGTACAAATTCACCATGATCACCTCAATACAACAGTTTGGTTTAAGTGGCGTTTTACTTGGTGGCGGCATTTTGTCTTCGAAAAGTGGACTCACCCCGGCCTGCGGCCACCCCTCTCTACCAGTAGAGAGGGGAACAGCCAAATACATGCGCTTTCTTATTTAATATATCTATAGGTTGAATAATTTAAGGGTTTACCGTGATCGCTCGTCCCTCTCTGCCGGCAGAGAGGGATAAGAGTCACCGCCAAGGCGGGATCGCGAGCAAGCCTCGCCGAGGTGAGTCCGCTATTTCAGAGATAGAAAATCAATGTTAAACGGCGGCGGATTATGAGGAATAACGAGTACTTTTGTGTAGATAATGAACCTGTTCCTCCGCCTTATAAGAGAAAGCATACTTTTTGCCTCGCACTCGCTGCTGGCCAACAAGCTGCGCACTTTTTTATCGCTTTTGGGCATTACCATCGGTATCTTCGCCATTATTACAGTCTTTACGGTAGTGGATAGTCTTGAAAAGAACATCCGCGGAAGTATTGAGTCTTTGGGCAATAACGTGGTAATTGTAGAAAAATGGCCATGGACCTTTGGTCCGAATTACCCCTGGTGGCGCTATATGTTGAGGCCTAATGCGCAGCCCAGCGACCTGGACGCGATCCTGAAACACGCGGAGACTGTGGAGGCGGGCACTTTTAAGGTAGATGTGCGCAAGACCATTCAGCGTTTTTCGAGTTCCATTGAGCGCGCGCATGTATGCGGGGTGAGCGGCGGTTATGACCATGTTTCGAAGTTTGAAATTGAAAATGGGCGATTCTTTAACCAGCTGGAGGCAGATAACGGAAGGAATGTAGCAGTAATTGGTAAAACCATAGAGGAAGGACTTTTCTCGCCGGGCGAAAACCCTGTTGGAAGAACAATAAAAATATTTGGGCGCAATTTCGATGTGATCGGCGTAGTGAAGAAGGAGGGGGAGAGCATGCTGGGCGACAGTAAGGACGACCAGGTGATGATACCCGTGAATTACATTCGAAATATCATTGACGTGAGACAGGAGCAGAACCAGCCGCGATTAGCAATTAAAGCGAAGGAAGGCGTGAGCAACGAGCAAATGAAGGATGAGCTGACCGGCATTTTGCGATCACACAGGAGGCTGGCGCCCGGGGCTGAAGATAATTTTGCCCTGAACGAAGCGAGTGTGTTGAGTAAAGGATTTGATGGATTGTTTGATGTGATAGGAACTGTAGGCTGGATCATTGGAGGATTCTCTATTTTGGTAGGTGGATTCGGGATCGCGAATATCATGTTCGTGTCGGTGAAGGAAAGAACGAATCTGATCGGCATTCAAAAATCTTTGGGCGCGAAGAATTATTTTATCCTGTTGCAATTTTTAACCGAAGCTGTTTTCCTTTCGATCTTCGGTGGCGCCATAGGATTATTGTTCATCTGGTTGATCACCCTGCTGGCCGGAGATTCGTTCGGGATGGAGATCACGCTTACAATGGCGAATGTAGTTTTAGGATTAACAGTTTCATTTTTAATTGGAGTGATCTCAGGTTTCGTTCCGGCTTACGGAGCATCGCAATTAGATCCGGTGGAAGCAATAAGAAGTAATTAAGATGATATACTCACCAAATATAATTCTGTCACACCGAACGAAGTCGAGGTGCTTGTACTATGCCAATTACAGCGCCTGCACGGGTCTCGACTACGCTCGACCTGACACCCGTAAAACAGGAAAATGAGAAATACAAAAAGACCTACTGTACTATCTGTGATCTGCATCATTGGCTTTTGCTGGATATTGTTCACTTTTCCGGGTGTGTTCTCTCCCTCAGTAAAAAAACTCGGAGTTTTTATGCCGGCCGTTTACGGACTGATCATTGCCGCCACTTTCATTTCCCTCATTGGCGTATGGCACATGAAACGTTGGGGCACGGAACTTTATGTGCTTTCTTTCTGCGCTAAAATTCTATTCTTTGTGCTCACACATACTTTCGGCTTCAGCAGTATTTTGGGAATACTTTTTTCTATCTGGTTTGTAGTAACGTTTTTGATCTACTACAAGAGGATGGATGTGAATTTGTAGAATTCTCCACATTGGCTAAGATGGCCCTTTTTTATTATCTTTGTATAGATGAACCAGGTGATAAATACAAAACAGGAACTGATCCAGGCGCTGATACTTCACGCCGGGGAAATTCAATCTTTTGGTGTGAAGTGTATTGGTATCTTTGGTTCTTTCGTACATGGGAATGTTACGCAAAACAGCGACGTTGATTTTTATATTGATTTCGATCCGGAGTATAAAACACTAAAGAATTTTGTAGGTCTTTCTACCTTTTTGCAGAGAATTTCCGGCCGTAAAGTGGAGATCGTAACCCCACAATCGTTAAATCAATTCACGGGTAATCACATAACAAGGGACGTTGAATATGTCACCCTCGCTGCTTGATTTTCTAAAGCATATTTTAAATGAATGCGACTACATCCTTCGATCGAAGGAAGGAAAGACCCGTGAAGAATTATTGAACAACGAAACAATGAACAGGGCATTGGTAAGAAGCCTTGAGGTGATCGGCGAAGCCACCAAGAAACTACCTGTTGAACTTAAAAGCAAATATCCGCATGTCGAATGGGCCGATATGGCCGGGATGCGAGTGTTTTGATCCACAAATATTTTGGAGTTGATCTGGATGTCGTCTGGAACACCATTCAAAAGGATATACCGGAATTACATTATCAATTACAGGAAATTGTTCGTTTGGAATCGTAGCTAAGCCACCTTACTCCAATTGATCTTCGTCTTACTCTCATTCACCAATTGGGTATTCAGCAATTGATTTTCTGCTTTTTCCAATAAAGGATCGGAGTTCAAAATTTCCGTAGCAATTTGTCTGGCCAATTGTAATATCTGCTGGTCTTTAGCAAGGTCTGCAATGCGTAAATTCAATACACCGCTTTGTTGTGTGCCCGCAATGTCTCCCGGACCGCGTAATTGTAGATCAACTTCGGCAACTTCAAAACCGTCGGTGGTGCGCACCATGGTTTCCATTCTAATTCTTCCTTCGTGCGAGAGTTTCTGTGTGCTCATCAAAATGCAATAGCTCTGGTCTCCACCGCGACCAACACGACCACGCAACTGGTGCAATTGCGAGAGACCAAAACGCTCAGCGTTCTCAACAACCATTACGCTTGCATTGGGAACGTCCACACCAACTTCAATAACGGTGGTAGAAACCAAAATATGGGTTTGTCCTTTTACAAAGGCCTGCATCTCAAAATCTTTTTTGTCGCTGGGCATACGGCCGTGCAAAATGCTCATGCGGTATTGCGGCAAAGGAAATTCAACCGACAAAGAATCGTAGCCTTCCATTAAATTCTTGAGATCAAGTTTTTCCGATTCTTCGATCAAAGGATAGACAACATACACTTGCCGACCTAATTTTATCTGCTCTTTCATGAAACCATAGAGGCGCAGACGCTTGGCATCGGTGTAATGCACGGTTTGTATGGGTTTTCTCCCGGGCGGTAATTCGTCGATGACGGATGTATCGAGGTCTCCGTAAAGTGTCATGGCCAAAGTACGTGGAATCGGAGTAGCGCTCATGACTAAAACGTGCGGCGGTCTTTTTCCTTTGGCGTGCATGGTGGCGCGTTGGGCAACGCCGAAGCGGTGTTGTTCGTCAATGACCACGAATCCCAGGTTATTGAATTGCACCGGTTCTTCTAAAATGGCGTGCGTGCCAATGATGATATGGATCTTTCCTTCCGCAAGATCAGGCAATAGAATTTTGCGTGCTTTGGCTTTGGTAGAACCTGTCAGTAGAACGACGTTCAATCCTAATTTTTCTCCGAGCCTGGAAATGGTTTTAAAATGTTGCTGCGCTAAGATCTCTGTGGGAGCGAGCAGGCAGGCCTGGAAACCGTTGTCTAAAGCAACGAGCATGCTCATAAAGGCAACAATAGTTTTTCCGCTTCCAACATCGCCCTGTAATAATCGGTTCATTTGTTTTCCGGTCTTTACGTCGTTGCGAATTTCCTTGATCACCCTTTTTTGTGCGCCGGTAAGTTCAAAAGGCAAATGTTCGTTAAAGAAGGTATTAAAGTGATGCCCCACTTTTTCAAAGACAAAACTCTGCGTGGTCTCTTTGCGGTAATGTTTACTTTTTAAAAGTTTCAGTTGTATGTAAAATAGTTCTTCGAACTTCAACCGGTATTCGGCCAGTTTTAATTTCTGCGGGTTCTCCGGGAAATGAATTTGCTTATAGGCTTCTTCCTTACTCACCAATTTGTATTTGGCAATTAAATGTGCAGGTAATGTTTCCGGGATCTTAGCACTTATCTGCGCGATCAGGGTTTCCTGCAGTTTCATCAGGCCCTTTGTGTCGAGTCCTTTGGCTTTTAGTTTCTCGGTGCTTGGATAAACAGGCTGTAGTGCGGAGTTCAACTTGATGCTTTCGTCACTGGCAAGATCTACATCCGGATGTGGAATATTGAATTTACCACGAAACTCGGCGGGCTTTCCTAAAACAACATATTCTGTATCGGTTTTAAATTTCCCTTCCAGCCAGCGCGCGCCCTGGAACCAGATGAGTTCAATAATTCCTGTATCGTCTTTTAAATAGGCCAAAAAACGCTTGGTAAATTTTTCGCCCTTGGTCTCTGTTTTAATGATCTTTCCTTTCAGTTGCACGTAAGGCAACTCTTCAGTGATATCCTTTATCTTATAGAATTTACTGCGGTCAACGTAGCGAAAAGGATAGAGGCAGAGAAGATCGTAATAGGTAAAAATGCCAAACTCGCTTCGCAAAACCTCCGCGCGTACCGGACCCACGCCTTTTAAGAATTCTATTTTGGTTTCGAGTAAGGATGACATAACTTGTAAAAATAGGAATTTTGTGGCAGAATTATTTGGTTAAGAACTCGGGGCCCGGCGGTTGATCATTTTTAGTAATTTTGGCCTTCCAATTTTGATACGTGCAAGAGTATTCCCGATATTTTGACCTCACCTTAACAACGCAACAGGCAAAAGCTTTCGAAAAATTAATTGCCTTCATTGAAAACGAGGATGCCAAGATCTTTATCTTAAAAGGATACGCCGGCACCGGGAAAACTACGCTCATGAGCGGGCTCATCAAGTGGATGGATGAAAAGAACAAGGCGCCCGAAGAAGTAGAGGGCGAAGAACCGGAACCCACGTATTCACTCCTGGCTTCAACCGGAAGGGCGGCAAAGATATTATCAGACAAGTCAAGATCATCCGCCAGCACCATTCATAGCCATATCTATTCATTCAAGGATGTCAATGCCGACCTGGAAGGATTAAGCAATGGGTCGGATGATGACAATGGCCAGATCAGTTTGCTTTTTGAATTAAAGCCGATAAAGTCAAAGCTGGTTAAAACCTATATCGTTGACGAATCCTCCATGATATCCGATCAACAGGAGAACGATTATTCCTTCGCGCAATTTGGTAGCGGCGATCTGTTGTTTGACCTGGTGATTTATGATGAGAAGGGGAAATTCATCTTTATTGGAGATCCCTGCCAATTACCGCCCGTTAAGCAGTCTAATTCTCCCGCGCTCGACAGCGACTATATCAAAGGTAAATTCAATGTGCCGGTAGAAGAATACGAGCTCACCGATATCATTCGCCAGAAGGAAGGAAACGGAATTATTGAAGCCTCTTTTCGATTAAGGAATTTATACGCGGATAACCCGTCAACGAAGTTCGCCGGCCTGCCTCTTAGAGGTTGTGGTAATATTAAGCTGCACAAGTCAAAGGGTTCCTTTTTGAATCAGTATGTAGAGAACGTGAAAGCGCATGGATACGAGCATTCCACATTGATATGTCAAACTAATAGTCAGTGCTCAGAGTTCAATAATTTAATAAGATCGAGAATTCACGATACCGCGGAAAGATTGGTGCCGGGCGATTTGCTGATGGTAACCCAGAATAACTATCTGTCGGGCTTAGTGAATGGCGACCAGGTATTGGTAAAACAAGTGGGCGCCCGCGAGAGTCATTGTAACCTGTCCTTTATCCGCGTTGAGATCGAAGGATTGTTCTCTAAAAAAAGATCTTCGCAATTGCTCATGGAGAATGTTTTGTATTCCGGGGGCACCAACATAAGCAGCAGGCAGCACAAGGACCTGATGATCGATTTTTTTACGCGCATGAAGAAAGAAGGCTTAAGACAGAAAGATAAGGCGTTCAAGGAAAAAATGCTTAGCGATCCTTATTTGAATGCTTTGCGTACGGTTTACGGCTACGCGCTTACCTGCCACAAAAGCCAGGGCGGTGATTGGAACGAGGTTTTTCTTTATTTGAACAATAAAATTCACGGCATCCCCAAGCCGGAAATATATCAGTGGTGGTACACGGCTGTAACACGCGCGAAAAACACGCTGCATGTGATAAACGATTGGTTTATTAAGTAATTGACCTTTAGTTTGAAAACTTAGGACTTCTTTTTACTAAAACTTTGTGTCTTTGTGCCTTTGTGGCGAAATTCGGAAGCCCGGGCGGAGTTGGACTTTTGCCACGAAGACACAAAGGCTCAAAGAAACAGCCGAAGGAGCAGCCAATACAGAAGGGAAAACCTTTTAGCTCAACTCAGCGTCAAGGAACTAAATAAAGATCTTCCCCGGATTTAAAATTAGATTCGGATCAAAAGTTTTCTTGATCGCTTTTTGAAGTTCGGTTGTTTTGGGGTCGAAGACAATGGAAGTATATTCTTTCTGCACCAAGCCAATGCCGTGTTCACCGCTAATGGTTCCGCCTAGTTTTTTGCAGAGCGTGAAAATTTCGACAATGGCTTTTTTGATGTGCTCGCCGTTCCAGAGTTCGTCAGGCATGTCGCCTTTGATCATGCGAGTATGTAAGTTTCCATCGCCGGCGTGACCGTAACACACGGTTTTAAAGTTGTAGCGTTTACCGATCTCTTTGATTCCTTTTATTAGAGCGGGGAGTTCGGCGCGTTGTACAACGGTATCCTGTTCTTTACTGATGGCGTTGGCTTTTACGGCCTCGTTTATTTTGCGGCGCAGTTTCCAGAGTTCAGCTTTTTGCGCAGCGCTTTCTGCAAATAGAATTTCTGCTGTATCGAATGTGCTTACTACGTTGCTTATGGCTTCCATGTCGCGCATCAGGATGTCAATATCGTTGCCATCTACTTCAATTAATAAATGCGCTTGAATATCGTCTTCCAGTTTCACTACCGAACTCTCTACGTGTTTGCTTACCCAGTCTAAAGCGTCGCGCTCCATGAATTCCAAGGCGCTCGGTGTATGTCCTGCACGAAAAATTTCTGAAACAGCGGCGCAGGCCTCTTCCATTTTTCTAAATGGAACAAGCATCAATAGATTATGTTTGGGGTAGGGGAGAAGTTTTACGATTATTTTTGTTACTACGCCTAGTGTCCCTTCGCTGCCAACCATTAATTGAGTCAAGTTATAGC
The DNA here is from genome assembly GCA_964387075.1 of uncultured Flavobacteriaceae bacterium. GTDB lineage: Bacteria > Bacteroidota > Bacteroidia > B-17B0 > Aurantibacillaceae > PALSA-968. The sequence continues at coordinate 132,480 of CAYLVB010000009.1, read as the reverse complement.
CCGTTGAATTTTTCAATGTGTTTGCGCCGGTGAAAATTATTTCTCCCGTTGGCAGAACGACTTCCAGGTTTAAAATATAATCTTTGGTCACGCCGTATTTTACGCATTTGGGTCCGCCGCTGTTCTCGGCAATGTTTCCGCCCATGAAGCAGCTGCCTTTGCTGGCGGGATCGGGTGGATAGAATAAACCTTTTTCGATAACGGCATTTTGAAAAACTTCGTTGATCACGCCGGGCTCGACGGTTGCCTGAAGATTGCGTTCGTCGATCTGGATTATTTTGTTGAAGCGTTCAACCGATAGAATAATTCCGCCGTGAATAGGCAAAGCCCCGCCGCTGAGGCCGGTCCCGGCCGCGCGGGGCGTTACCGTAATTAATTCTTTGTTGGCCAGCTTTAATATCTCAGAAATTTCCTGCGGAGTGCCGGGCTTTACGACAACCTCAGGTTTAAAAAGCAAGTCTTCAGTTTCATCGCGGCCGTATTGCTCCAGTTTTTCTTCATCTGTAAATACGAATTCAGCGCCCACGATCTTTTTGAGTGCTTCAAGTATACCTGAGTTCAACTTTTTGTACACGGCTTAAAAGTAAAACTTGTTAAGGCAGGTAAGCGTCCGACTTACTAACAATTCCCCCTTAAGAAGTGATTTTAAAACGAGGGTCTTGCCAATATAAAAATCTTTCTATCTTTGGCCAACACAACAAAACACCTATGTCGATATTTCGAAAAAAATCTTTAGAATCACTTTTAGCAGCTGCCGAAGAAAAAGGGCTTAAGAAAACGTTAGGTGCCGGAGCTTTGGTAGCTTTAGGGATAGGCGCCATCATTGGTGCAGGGCTCTTTGTGCGTACAGCGGCAGCTTCTGCTGAAGCCGCGGGTCCGGCTGTAACCCTGTCGTTCGTAGTAGCCGCGGTTGGATGTTTGTTCGCCGGTTTGTGCTACGCCGAGTTTGCTGCCATGATCCCCATCGCGGGAAGCGCTTATACTTACGCTTACGCAACCATGGGCGAGTTCATTGCCTGGGTGATCGGGTGGGCATTGATCATGGAATACGCTTTGGGAGCCGCAACCGTTTCCATAGCCTGGAGCGAATATCTGAATAATCTTTTGGGAGGAAAGATCCCCTACGAGTGGTGCCACTCGCCCTTTGAAACATCCGCAGCCGGCGTAAGCGGTATTATGAATGCCCCCGCGCTCTTCATCTTATTGATGTTGTCTTTACTCCTTATCAAAGGAACGAAGGAGTCAGCTTTTGTGAATGCCATCATCGTGTTCATTAAAGTAGCCATTGTATTAGTGTTCATTGCCATTGGTTGGGGATTTGTTAACCCAGCAAACCACACTCCATATTTGATCCCTGAAGGTGTAGCCGGCCACGAAGGCGTATTTAAACACGGTTGGGGCGGAGTTTTAGGAGGTGCCGCTATTGTATTCTTCGCCTTCATTGGTTTTGACGCGGTTTCTACAGCTGCGCAGGAAGCCAAGAACCCCAAACGCGATATGCCGATCGGCATCTTAGGTTCTTTAGCAGTTTGTACCATACTCTATGTTTTATTCTCATACGTATTGACCGGTGTTGCCAACTGGACAGAATTTGAAAAAGCCGGTAAAGAAGCTTCTGTGGCTTACGCAATCAATACGTATATGACAGGATACGGCTGGCTGGGAACAGCGGTTACTGTAGCCATCCTTGCCGGCTTCTCATCGGTAATTCTTGTAATGCTGATGGGCCAGAGCCGCGTGTTCTATTCAATGGCCAATGATGGCCTACTGCCAAAAGTTTTCTCCGACCTGCATCCAAAATTTGGGACGCCCTATAAATCCAACATGATCCTGTTTGTGTTTGTGGGCTTGTTCGCGGCTTTTGTTCCTGGCAGTATTGCCGGTGATCTTACTTCGTTCGGTACCCTGTTGGCCTTCGTAATTGTAAGCGCCGGTATCTGGATCATGCGCAGAGCTGAGCCGGCCCTCGAAAGGCCATTCAAAACGCCGCTTGTGCCATTGGTACCGATCCTGGGTGTACTTATTTGCACGGGGATGATCATCGCGCTTGACACAACTACCTTAAAAGCAGCCGGTTTGTGGATGATCCTGGGCTTTGTTGTATACTTTCTGTACGGTAAAAAGAACTCGAAGCTGGGCAAGTAAGCCACAATGGCAGATTTACCCGTTTGGACGAAAAATTGATAAGACTGAATAACAAAATTGTACATTTATAAATCGTAAATCATTTAATTATGGCACTAGAAATTAACGACGCCAACTTTGAAGAGCTGGTAAAGAAATCAGATAAACCCGTATTGGTAGACTTTTGGGCAGAATGGTGCGGTCCCTGCCGCATGGTGGGCCCCATCGTGGAAGAAATTTCCAAAGAATTTGAAGGAAAAGCCATTGTAGGTAAAGTGAACGTTGACCATAACCCCAATATCTCCATGGAGTTTGGCATTCGCAATATTCCAACCATCCTGTTCTTTAAGAACGGCCAGGTGGTTGACAAACAAGTAGGCGCTGTTCCTAAGGCACAGTTAGCGGCCAAGTTAAATGCGCAACTTTAGTATAGTTTAAAGTTCAAAGTTGAAAGTTACAGGAACCCTTTTGACTTTAAACTTTAAACTTTAAACTTTGAAATGCCCATTCTTCATCCTCAATACATCCAAAAGTATTCTGCTTTAGAGCTATTAGCCAAACAAGTGGTTGAAGGTTTTATTACGGGTCTGCACAAAAGCCCTTTTCATGGATTTTCGGTTGAGTTTGCGGAGCACAGAATTTATAATCCTGGAGAAAGCACGAGGCACATTGACTGGAAGCTTTACGGAAGAAGCGATAAACTTTTCATTAAGAAATACGAGGAAGAAACGAACCTGCGCTGCCAATTGGTAATCGATTGTTCTTCTTCCATGTATTATCCTGTTGCAGCCGGCATGAACCCGCTGGAGCAGAACAACAAAATTAATTTCGCAATAAAGAGTGCGGCCGCGGTAAGTGAGTTGTTATTGAAACAGCGCGACGCGGTGGGGTTGAGCATTTTCTCCGACAAGATCGATTTTCACACCCAGGCACGCTCCAGTCATACGCACAAAAAAATCCTTTTCGATCAGCTCGAGCAATTGATGAAGTCGTATAAGCCCGAAACCAAAACGGGTACGCAGGCCGGATCTATGCTTGATCAAATTGCCGAGATCACGCATAAGCGCTCGCTCGTTATCATCTTCAGTGATATGTTCGATGATAGCGGACGAGAAGAGAAATTATTTTCGGCCCTGCAGCACCTGAAACACAAGAAACATGAAGTGTTGTTGTTCCATGTGAACGATAAAAAGAGCGAGCTGGATTTTGATTTTGATAATCGTCCGCATCATTTCATTGATATGGAAACCGGCGAAGAGATCAAACTCAACCCGCAGGACGCCAAAAAGAATTACCTCGAGAAATTAAATTCCTACCTGAGCGACCTGAAGACCAAATGCGGACAATTTAAAGTTGATTTCATTGAAGCGGATATTTCGGAAGGCTTTGATAAGATACTACACTCGTATTTGGTGAAGCGCGCGGCAATGCTCTAAATTAAAAAGCCTCTTAAAAGAGGCTTTTTAATTTAGTAGATTAGTAGAAGGATCCAGGTCTTTTACTTGGATTCTACTGATTCAAACTTTTGCATGAACTCCATGGCTGTATCCACCATTTGTGATGAACCGCAGAACAAAGGCGTTCTCTGGTGCAGTTCCTTGATGTCTTTTTCCATGATACGGTTCTTGCCGTCGGTTGCTTTTCCGCCCGCCTGTTCGATGATGAACGATAAAGGATTGCACTCATACAATAAGCGTAGTTTTCCTTTTGGTGATTTGGTAGTGGTGGGATAAATGTAGATCCCTCCGGTAATTAAATTGCGGTGAATATCGGCTACGCCACTTCCTATATAACGCGAAGAGTAGGGGCGTGAGGTGGCTTTGTCCTCTTCCTGGCAGTATTTGATGTATTTCTTTACCCCGTCGGGGAAATGCAGGTAGTTCCCTTCATTTACCGAATAAATGTTCCCGGATTTAGGAGTTTGCATATTTTCATGAGAAAGGCAGAATTCGCCGATGCTTGGATCGAGCGTAAAACCGTTAACGCCACGCCCTGTGGTATAGACCATCATGCAGGAAGAACCATAGATCACGTAACCGGCGGCTACCTGTTCGGTACCGCGCTGCATGAAGTCCTCCAGAGTTCCGGGACCGCTAAGGGTGGTACGGCGGTAAATAGAGAAAATAGTACCTACCGACACGTTTACGTCGATGTTCGAAGAACCGTCTAGCGGGTCCATGGCCACCACATATTTGGCATTCTTAGATATCTCAGAATCAACGGGTATCACGTCCTCGTTCTCTTCAGAAGCGATGGCGCAAACCTCGCCCCCGGCCTTTAAAGCCGATATAAACTGTTCATTTGCAAATACATCCAGCTTTTTCACCTTTTCGCCCTGGATATTGACCTCACCGGTCTCGCCGATGATCTCAACCAGGCCCGCCTTATTTACCTCGCGGTTCACTATTTTGGAGGCTATCCCGATATCTCTTAAAAGCCTCGATAACTCCCCCTTTGCAAAGGGAAAATCGGCTTGTTTTTCTATGATGAACTGGCCCAGTGTTTTAACTCTCATACCCTGAAATTTAGAGGTCAAAAATACGGTTATGCTTCCATATTCGGAAACCCTCCGGGTTTTAAATTTTTCGTCGATAAATGGCCCTATTTGAAGTATTTTTTTTGAGGTTTTGACATTTTTACTATTTTAGCAGTCGTTTTACAAACCAACCATGATTATGATGAAGAAAATCACCTTCGTTTTGTTGATGTCAGCCCTGTTTTTTGTAACAGGTTTTGCTCAAAAGAATCCGTATAAAGAAGCCGAGAGGGCCTTCGACGCGAAAGAATACTATACCGCTATTGATTGGTATAAGAAAGCTTACAGCCGCGAAAAGAAAGCTGAGAAAAAAGCAAAGATCCTTTTCCGTACTGCTGAGAGTTACAGACATATTAACCAGCTGAACGAAGCGATCACTTTCTATTCGAAAGCCATTGCCGCTAAATATCCTGATCCAAAATCATATTACTGGATCGGCGATATCAAGAAAGAGCAAAAACTATACAACGAGGCTATAGCCGAGTTTGAAAAATATAAAAAAGAAGTTCCTTCTGACAGGCGCGCGGAAGACGAGATCAAATCCTGCGAACTCGCTCAGAAATGGGTAGATAACCCAACCCGTCACAAAATTGAGAACATGGCTTTGATCAACTCAAAGAACGAAGATTTCTCGCCAACATTTGCAGACAAAAAGAATACCTCACTTTATTTCACCTCAACCCGCGAGGGTTCTATGGGAGGTAAAACAGACGGAACTACCGGAGAAACTTTCTCCGATATATTCGAAACCAAATTAGATAAGAATGGTAAATGGAGCACTCCGGTTCCATTACCTGAGCCGCTTAACTCACCTGCTAACGAAGGCGCTGTAGACGTAGGCCGTAAGATGGATTTCATGCTCATTACCCGCTGCGGCGATGAGAAGAAAAAACAAATGAAATGCCAGATCTATACCGTAAAGAAATCAGGTCCTAACTGGGGCGCTCCCGAGCCGGTTCCTTTCGATATCGATAGCTTCCAGTTCCGTCATCCTTCTATGTCACCGGATGGAAATACACTGTATTTCTCTTCTAACATGCCCGGCGGTTTAGGTAAATATGATATCTGGAAATCGGAAATGGATAAAAAGACCAAGAACTGGGGTCAGCCTGTTAACCTGGGAAGCTCGGTGAACACTGCTTTTAACGAAGGTTACCCTTATATCCATAACGATGGCAAAAGCCTGTTCTTCGCTTCAGACGGACATTTAGGCATGGGCGGTTTGGATATCTTTAAAATTGTTGGCGATAAAAGCAACAACTTCAAAGGTGAGCCTGAGAACTTAAAATACCCCATGAACTCTCCCTGGGATGACTTCGGCATCATTTACGATGGTACTAAAGACCGTGGTTATTTCTCTTCTAACCGCGAGGGTGGCAAAGGAAGTGATGATATCTGGTCTTTCTACTTACCACCATTGGTTTTCAGCGTAAGCGGCCAGGTTACTAACGCCGACGATAAAACGATCGTCCCTAACTGTCCTATCATCTTAAAAGGTTCTGACGGGACTTTGGTTCAGACCACTTCTGATAAAGACGGTAATTATGAGATCATGTTGAAACCTGAGGTTTCTTATGAAGATTACACACAAACTACTAAAGACCTGAAAACCCCCACAGCTCCTTATGGGTTCTTCGCCTCTGAGGATCGTGGTAAGTTCAGCACAGTGGGTGTACTGGAGTCTACCAAGTTCAAAAAGGATTTTCAGTTAAAGCCGGTAACTCCTGAAGTGAAACTTCCGGCTATACTTTACGCCCTTGACAAGGCCGAGCTTCTGGTAGATCCTACTGGCACCGGTAAAGGTAACGACACAGGTAAACCGCTGAACTCTGAAGATTCGCTGGCTACACTATTAAAAACACTCGGCGACAATCCAAATATGATCATCGAACTTAGCGCTCATACGGATAGCCGTGGTAGCGACAAGCACAATCTGGATCTGTCGGCTGCCCGTGCGCAAACTTGCGTTGACTGGCTGATCGCTAAAGGGATTCCAAAGGAACGCTTGATGGCAAAAGGCTGGGGCGAAAAGAAGTTGAAAATAAGCGATGCGCAGATTGCCAAGGCAAAAAGCAAGCAGGAGAAAGAGGCATTACACGCTGTAAACCGTCGTACTGTATTCAAAGTTATCAGCTGGGATTATGTAGATCCAAAAGCTCCTAAAACAGAAATTCCTAAATACCACCCGAAAGTGAGTGGGGAAGAAGATTCAGAATCTATTCCTGACGCTCCCGGCGGAAACTAAGAAATAACACGTTTTGTGTAAAAAGCCCCCCAAAATTGGGGGGCTTTTTTTATTTGTTCGGCGATATAAAGGGAGGATTGGTGCTTGCTTTTTTGACATATTATGCTATATTTGTTAAAACCTTCCTAAACATGAAACAGACAATTCTGCTTGTTTTGTTATTCCTATTCTTTGGAGTAACAGATCTACGGTCCCAGAACGAGAAAGTATCCGCTCAGGATGCCAAGACTCAGGCCGAAAAAGATGAGATCACCAGGAAAAGGATCGAATACAAGATGTATCATCTGAAACGCACTTCCGAGCAACCTGTGGAGGTAAATGTGGCAGACAATAAGTATAACCATCGCGAAAAAGAGATCTTCGAAAAACTGAATACGGAGTCTATTCCCGATGATTTTCCTATTTATAAAACTGAGTATACCAATGACCAGTACACCACGCTGATGAACGCCTGGTATAAAGAGCATCCCGCGCTTCTGAAAAAAGGAACCAACACCAACCAACAAAAATAATTACCATGAAAAAAATTACATCGGCATTATTTTTTGTTGCAGCGGCCTTATCAATAAAGGCGCAATGTCCCGATCAGTCACAGATGGTAATGATCGCAGAAGACACAAACCAGGTTTATAACTCGGGGCAAACCAATGTCAACACTGTTCCGGCATCCATGCCCTGCAATACGGCTATGGCCTTTGTCATCTATCCAAGGTCATGGGGTCCGGGTAGCGGGTCGATCTACCAGCCTTGTATAAGAACGCGTTATAATCTATATTATACTAGTTTAAGGAATAACCTTGCGGAAATGTTTTACCAGAATGGATCTTTAATCTATGATTTACATCCGCTCAATCCTCTTGTTCCCCCAGTCAGAAGAATAGGTGGAACTACACCTCCTGCCAGCGGAGGCGCCCTTTGGGATTTTTCGCTTTACCAGATCAGCGCCTTGGCCTCTCACTCCATCAGTGTTTGTAATGCCATCGGCGGACCTATTACAACCGATAGTATCAGCATCCGCGATTGCTGGCGTAACCAACCCGGGCCTTACGTTTCCAATCCGGCATTCGCAACAGCATCGCCATGTTTAACGTGGAGCGATCCTGCCAATTCGGGCAATATTTCTTCCCAGGTACAATGGAGTATCACGCCGGCCGCGGTATGGCCTGCTTTTGGCGGTTTCTCGAACGGAACCGCTTATGTAGATCCAAGGTATCTTGCACCTGCAACCTACACGGTTACCTACACTTTTAATACCCCGTCAGCAGGAACACCAGCCTGTGGCCCGGTAACCGCCAATTATATTTTTACTATCACCAATCCTTATACCGCTACCTGGACCGCCCCAACTAACCTATGTAATACGAATGGATGCGTTAACCTTACTACTACGGGCACTCCCGGTGGTACATGGAGCGGAACCGGTGTATCGGGTTCGCAGTTCTGTCCTGCCACATCGGGCGCAGGAACATTTCCTGTGACATATACTGTCGGGGTTTCTGCCGCATGTGGCGCATCTCAAGCCAATAACATTACCGTAAATGCTACACCTACTATCTCTGTAGCGGGTGGAAGCATATGTTCCGGTCAAAGTATTGTGCTTACCAACACAGGCCCCGGCGCAGGAAGTTACACCTGGTCGCCTACCGGTGGTAGCGCCAATTCGGCAACGGTGAGCCCTACAGGTACAACCACCTACACATTAACGGCTGCTAACTCAAATTGTACGAACAGTGGCACAGCTGTGGTGAACGTAACGGCAACGCCAACGCTTACCGCAACCGGTGGATCCGTTTGTTCTGGACAAAGTATCGTATTGACCAGTACCGGATCAGCCAGCAGTTATTCCTGGTCGCCCAGCGGAGGAACTGCAAGTACAGAAACAGTGAGCCCAACGGGTAATACAACGTATACCTTAACCGGAAGCACGGGCGCCTGTACCGGAACAGCAACTGCCAACGTAGTGGTGAACGCTACACCCACTTTAACCGCAACGGGAGGAACCATTTGTGCCGGACAAAGTATTGTGCTCACCAGTACCGGTGCTGCCACAACCTATTCGTGGAGTCCCAGCGGCGGCACTGCAAGTACGGAAACTGTGAGTCCGGGAGGAACCGCGACCTATACATTGACCGGAGCGAACGGAACCTGTACCTCGAGCGCAACAGCCGTGGTAAACGTTACACCAACACCAACAGTTAGCATTAGTTCTTCAGCAGGCACAACTTTGTGTTCAGGCGCATCAACAACTTTAACCGCAGGCGGCGCAACGAATTATACCTGGAGCCCTAATGCCGGAGGCGGCAGTACAAGTCCAATTGTAGTTACTCCCGGATCAACGGATACTTATACTTTAACAGGAGAAACCGGAGGTTGCACTTCCACACAAGTGATCACGGTGAATGTTACACCAACTCCTACGGTAACAGCTTCAGCGGGAGTTCCTGCTGTTTGTTTGGGATCCGGAACAACGATCACAGCCGGAGGAGCTACCAATTATACATTGATGCCCGGAGGTTCTACCACAAACCCTTTCCCGGTAACGCCGGGCGGCAGCACAACGTATACCATCACCGGTGAAACCGGCGGCTGCGTGTCTACACAAACTGTGGATGTTACCGTGAACCCGCTTCCGGTCATTACACTCGGCGCCGCGCCGGGTTCATTATGTACAGGGCAAACTACCACACTCACCGCAGGTGGAGCTACCACTTACACCTGGAGCGCGAACGCGGGCGGAGGAAATACAAGTCCTGTCAGCGTCACTCCCGGAGCTACGGATACTTATACGGTAACAGGAACAGATAACAATGGCTGCATCAATTCACAGACCGTTACAGTGAACGTAGGTTCAGGCGCCGTTATTGGCATCAGTGCTACATCGAATACAGTTTGTGTTGGCCAGTCCATTACACTTAACGGAAGCGGTGCAGCGAATTATACCTGGACACCGGGTGGACAAACCACAGGAACCATCACTGTAAACCCGGGCGGTGGCTCAACAACCTATACACTTACCGGTGATAATGGAGGCGGTTGTATAGGTTCAGAGACTGTAACGATAAGTGGTATTGCTAATCCAACAGTAACACCTTCTGCTTCTTCATCTGCTATTTGTTCAACGGGCAGTACAACTTTAACTGCAAGCGGCGCCACAAATTATACCTGGATGCCGGGCGGTTCAACTACTACACCGATCACTGTAAACCCGGGAACTACTCAAACATATACATTGACGGGTGAAACGAACGGTTGCACTTCAAATTCAACGATCACGATCAACGTAACCGCTACACCAACAGTAACAGCCAATGCTTCGGGAGGCACCATTTGTGCCGGTCAAAGCGTTGTGCTTACAGGAGGAGGCGCGGGAACTTATACCTGGCTGCCCGGTGGTTCTACTAATGGAACAGTTACCGTTACGCCCGGAGGTAGCACAACTTATACTTTGACAGGAGCCAACGGAACATGTACAGCTAGCGCAACCGCCTCAGTTACCGTAACGCCATTACCTGTTTTAACTGCAACAACATCTGCAGCGTCAATTTGCAGCGGATCTCCAACAGGAGTAGTACTTACCGGCGGTGGCGCCACCACTTATACGTGGAGCACCAACGCGGGAGGTGTGAACACATCCACTGCTTCTGTTAATCCCGGCGCGACGGACACTTATACTGTTACAGGTACTACCAATGGTTGTACCAATAGCGCGCAGGTTTCTGTTACTGTAGTTCCAACACCCACTTTGTCGGTGAGCGCTACGACTACCGCAATTTGCGCGGGGCAAAGCACCAACATTAACGCGGGCGGAGCAAGCACTTACACCTGGATGCCCGGCGGAAGTAATTCGGCAAGCACCAGCGTGAGTCCCGTAACTACGCAAAACTATACTGTGACCGGTGAAACGGGCGGTTGCGCCGCAACCGCCACGGTGGATGTGATAGTGAATCCATCACCTATTCTTGGAGTCGCTGCAGGAATTGATACCGCGAAATGCGGAAATTCAAACGGCGGAATTCTAGGGGTTTCTGTAACAGGCGGAACGCCCGGATATACTTACCAGTGGCTGTCCGCTGGACCTAATAACGATTCATTGACCAATGTACCGGCAGGTTCTTATACTTTGATCGTCACCGACGCAAATGGATGTGTGGCTACCGGTGGAGCTAACGTGTTTACAGTGCCGGGCACAACGCCTGTTTCCGCAAGTATCAACCCGATCCTTACCCAGGGCCAGGCGCCGCTATCGACCTCATTTACCTGTACCGCCTCAGGCGCAACCACCTATAACTGGACAGGAGCTGTTGGAACGGGTACACTGGCAACCAATAACTACACTGCCGCCGGCCTTTATACGGTTACTGTTATGGCCAGCAACGCGCAAGGATGTTGGGATACGGCAACCGCCATTGTGATCATCGACCAAGCAACTGTCATAGTGATCCCGAACATCTACTCCCCTAATGGAGATGGCATCAACGACGTTTTCTTTATCTTCAATACGGGATTGACCTCACTGAAATGCGATATCTTTAACCGCTGGGGTCAGCATATGGCCACTCTGGAGGCGCCGCAGGCTGTTTGGGATGGTAAGACACCTAATGGCTCGGATGCCTCGGAAGGAACCTATTATTATATTCTGAAAGCGGTGGGCGTTGATGGCAAAACCTACGAAAGGGAAGGTCCGCTTACCCTGGTAAGATAGTATATACCATGATCTTTTGTACCAAAGCCCCTCTCTGAACGGAGGGGCTTTTTGCGCTTAAAAATTGACAAAAAAGAGGCTTTTTTAACCTTTTTTGTCCTATTTTTGTTAATACATATATCTAACAAAATGAGATCAAAATTACTTTTGGCTTTAATACTTTTTGCGGGCCTTGCCTTCCGCATGAACGCGCAAAGTGATGCGAAGCAGCAGGAGCCTGTGAAGTCGCAGGAAATGACACCTGCGGAACAGGAAGCTTTTAAGAACAAGCTCAAGCATAGGATCCTGGAGATCAAAGCGGCCAACGCGCAGCAGAACGTGATCATTGTTCAGAAAAGTGCTTATAATAACCGCGAGGCAGAGATACTCGAAAAACTGAACACAGATGTGATCCCGGAAAGTTTTCCTTTATACAAAGAGGAATACACCCATGATCAGTACACCGTTCTCATGAACAAATGGTATGCCGCCAACCCGACCTTAGTGAAGAAACAGAATACTAACGAACAAAAATAAAAGGACATGAAATCGCAGATTCACGCATTTCAAAATTTAAAAAAGCACACCATGCGTAAAAAGATCAACATCATTTTATCCCTCGCGTTTTTGTTCGTATTGAGCAATGTAATGCATGCACAGTGTCCTACGGCCGGCACAATGAGTTTAACGGCTGCTGACACCACTTACTATGCCGCCAACGGGCAGAACAACATATCGAACGTGCCGGCAACCTTTAGCTGTACAGCCACACCGTTCTATGTATACGTTACTGAGATGGGTGGCGGTCTCCATTCTCCCTGCATTAAAACCGAATACAACCTGTATTATACATCCCTCCGTAACCGCGCTACAGAAACCTTCTTCGAGGCCGGCAACAATCTGGGTTGCGTTGGTCCAAGCGGCTGCTTCTTTCCTATTGGCGGAACCGTGCCTCCCATTTCCGGCGCTTCCATATGGAGCGTATCTCTCTACGGATTGGATGGAAGCCAGTCTCACGACCAGGTGTTCAGCAAAACAGCGGGCACTTGGAATACTTCTACTGTAACTGTACAGGATTGCTGGTCAAGCGCAACGCTTCCCGGTCAGAGCGGGCAGACAACCCCTTTTGCCTGGGTAACGGGTGTTACCAGTTTCACGAATACTGTGGCGCCTCCTGCTAACATCGGTACTGCCGTGTTCAGCATCAGCCCCGTTGTTAGTGCTCCGGGCTTCGTTGATTTCGGTTTTGGATATTGCTACGCCGATCCATCCATGATGGCTCCCGGCACTTATACCATCACGTATACATTCACTGCCCCCGGATGCGCGCCTGTTTCTCGAAACCGCGTATTCACGGTGGTTAATCCTTACTCGAACGCCTCGTGGACGGCACCCACCGGACTGTGCAATACTTCAGCTTGCGTGAACTTACCGCCAACCGTTACCGGTACTGCAGGTGGAACCTGGGCGGGAACCGGTGTAAGCGGAACACAATTCTGTCCTTCCACTTCGGGAGCCGGAAGTTTCCCGGTCACCTACTCGGTCGGAATATCCGCCGCGTGCAGCGGTTCGCAAACCAATACCATTACAGTTAGCCCAACACCCACTTTAACAGCAGTATCATCACCAACGGCAATATGCGTTGGTCAAAACTCTGTGCTTACCGGTAATGGCGCAACAACTTATACCTGGAGTGCCAATGCAGGAAGCGTGGTGGCTCAAACAGCAACGGTTACTCCCGGAGTAGGAACTACTGTGTACACAGTTACAGGAACAACCGGGGGCTGCAGCAGCTCGGCCACTACAACTGTAACAGTGAATGCCCTTCCTACTGTAACGGCAACCGCATCACCTACATCGATCTGTACCGGACAAAGCGCTACCATAACAGCGAGCGGTGCAACATCGTATACCTGGAGCACGAACGAAGGCGGAACTTCCAATAACCCAACCAGCGTTTCTCCAACTTCAACAGACACCTACACAGTTACCGGAACTGATGCCAACGGTTGCGTGAACACCGGGCAGGTAACCGTGAATGTAACACCAACACCAACCATTACCCTGAACCCCGCTTCTGCAACCATTTGCGCGGGAACCGTTGTAACATGCACCGCAACCGGCGCAACAAGCTATACCTGGATGCCGGGTTCCATCACTACCGATAATATTTCGGTTACTCCATCTGGTACTACCACGTACGTGGTTACCGGTGATAATTCTGGTTGCACTGGCACCAATACATTTGTGGTAACGGTTAATCCTCTACCATCACTTACGGTAACGGCAACACCTGCCAGTATTTGTACCGGACAAACTTCTACCCTCACAGCAAGCGGCGCATCCACTTATACCTGGAGCGCGAACGCCGGCGGGGTTACTGCAAGTTCAACAACAGTTTCTCCAACCGGAAATACAACGTATACCGTTACGGGTGACCTTGGCGGTTGCCTGGACTCTACAACGATCACAGTGAACATGGGAGCCGCACCGGTACTTTCTATTTCAGCCAGCGATACAACAATTTGTAACGGACAATCAACCACACTTACAGCAAGCGGAGCCACTAACTACACCTGGTCGCCCGGCGGAACAGGAGCGGTTATTTCGCAAAGCCCAACAGGAACTACTACTTATACCCTGATCGGTGACAACAGCGGTTGCGCCGACACGATCAACTTTGTGGTAACTGTAAATCCAACGCCAACCGTTTCGGCCGTTTCATCGCCAACTGCTATCTGCTCTGGACAAAGCAGTACGCTTACGGCAAGCGGCGCGATCACTTATGCATGGAGCGCCAACGCGGGCAGTGTACAAACAAGTACGGCTACAGTCAGCCCAACTAGCACATCCACCTATACTGTTAACGGAACCGACAACAATGGTTGCAGCGCATCGGCGCAGGTTACGGTAAGCGTAACGGCTACGCCGGTTGTGATAGCCCTGGCAACGCCAACGGTGGTTTGTTCAGGCCAGCAAGTACAACTTGTGGCCAACGGAACGGCAACCAGCTACTCATGGAGCACAGGCGCCACTACACAGTTCACTTCGGATATACCAACTGCTAATCCAACAACCTATACGGTAACAGGTTTCTTTGGAACCTGCTCGGGCTTTACAACAGTTACCGTGGCTGTGGTCACTCAGCCCACTGTTACAGTGGCCGGGTCGCCTACCACATTATGTTCCGGGCAATCGGCAACGCTTACGGCAACCTACAATCCTTCTACCAGTACAGTGAACTGGTCGGGAGGTTTGGGCAGCAACGATACCGTTGTTGTGACGCCGAGCGGTACAAATACATACACATTCACTGCTACGAACGGAGCTTGTACCGATGCACAGTCGGTAATGGTTACCGTGAACCCAACACCTACCATGGCTCCTGTGAGCGGGCAAACAGTTTGCAGCGGCAATAACGTGAACGCCATCAACTTCGCGCCGGTGAACGGAACAGTGAACTGGACCAATACCAATACCAATATTGGTTTGGCAGCAAGTGGAAGCGGAAGTACAATAGCAGGTTACCAGGCTCCTCCTGTTACTGCACAGCAGGTGGGCGTGATCACTGCTACGCCTACGAATACTACATCAGGATGTACAGGCGCATCGCAAACATTTACCATTGTTATTAATGCTTTGCCTGTTATTACACCGGGTATTACCGACAGCGCTTTATGCGGCATGCCTACCGGCGGCGTTAGCGGGATCTCTGCAACAGGCAGTGCACCGCTTACGTACTCATGGAGCAACGGCAGCACCAGCCCGAATTTAAGCAACGTGCCAGCAGGTAACTATACATTAACCGTTACCGATGTTAATGGGTGCCAGGCCGGTTCTACTACTTCTTATGCAGTAGGCGGAACTCCTGCCGTGATAGCGGCCTTCACACCTTCAACCAATAGCGGACCTGCAACGCTTAACGTAAACTTCACCAACAACTCGTTGAACGGTGTAAACTTCAACTGGAACTTTGGGAACGGAGTGACATCCACATCCACCAACTCGGTAGTACCTGCCACATATGTGAACGGAGGAGATTATGTCGTAACGCTGATCGCTAGTGCCGGCACATGTACCTCGGTGGCAACCGATACGATCCACGTGGAGCAACCGATCAAGATCGAGTTCCCGAACATCTTCTCGCCGAATGGTGATAATATCAACGAAGAATTCAGCTTCATTGTTTCGGGCATCACCGAACTTACCTGCGAGATCTTCAACCGCTGGGGCCAGAAAGTGATCACGATGACCGGACCTACTTCCAAGTGGGATGGCAAGCTGGATAACGGCAATGCTGCCTCAGAAGGAACCTATTTTTATACCGTGATAGCGAAGAGCTACGACGGCAAAACGCATAACAAACAGGGCACCGTTACCCTGGTTCGATAAGAAATAGAATTTCAGCGGCTTGATAAGCCTCCCCTCACTGGGAGGCTTATTTTTTTGCTATAATTTATTGGTTTATAAAGTTTTAAGCCCGATTTAACAAGCCACTTATTTGCTAAAATATTTAGCAAAAAATTAAAATTGTTAATAAGTTCTTTAGCACTCCGTTAAAAAGCTTTATGTTTGCCGTAAATTTGTTGTAACAAAAATCAAATAAACTAATCCTGAAGGGCCTCCTTCAACAAAAAAAAGAAATCATGGCAAGAAAAAATTCCGAAGAAGCCGCTGAAAACAAAGTAAGCAGTGAAAAATTAAAAGCTTTACAGCTAACTTTAGACAAGCTGGAAAAAACATATGGTAAAGGCTCCATCATGAAACTGGGCGACAGCAAGATCGAACCCATGGAAGTGATCAGCACCGGCTCATTAGGATTGGATATAGCCCTTGGTGTGGGCGGTTTACCTAAAGGAAGGGTAGTGGAGATCTACGGGCCCGAATCTTCCGGTAAGACCACTTTGGCCTTACACGCCATCGCCAACATTCAAAGAACGGGCGGCATCGCAGCCTTTATAGACGCCGAGCACGCTTTCGACCGTTTCTATGCCGAGAAATTAGGCGTAAATACACAGGACCTTTTAATATCGCAGCCTGATAATGGCGAGCAGGCCCTCGAGATCACCGATAACCTGATCCGCTCCGGAGCCATCGATCTCATTGTGATCGACTCCGTAGCCGCGCTTACTCCCAAAGCCGAGATCGAAGGCGAGATGGGCGACAGCAAAATGGGATTGCAGGCACGCCTCATGAGCCAGGCTTTGCGCAAGCTCACGGGCACTATCAACAAAACCAATTGCTGCTGCATCTTCATCAACCAGTTGCGCGAGAAGATCGGCGTGATGTTCGGTAACCCCGAAACAACCACAGGCGGTAACGCGTTGAAGTTCTACGCTTCCGTGCGTTTGGATATTCGTCGCATAGGACAAATTAAAGAAGGAGAGAGCGTAGTAGGTAACCGCGCCCGCGTGAAAGTGATCAAGAACAAAGTGGCGCCTCCTTTCCGCATGGCAGAGTTCGATATTATTTTCGGAGAAGGGATCAGCAAAATGGGCGAGATCATCGACCTGGGCGTTGAGCTGAACGTAGTGCGCAAGAGTGGATCCTGGTTCGCTTATGAAGATACCAAGCTCGGCCAGGGCCGCGACGCCGTGAAACAATTACTGACGGATAACCCTGAGTTAGCCGGGGAAATTGAATACCGCATCAAACAAGCTTTGGTGACCACAGTTCCGGAGCAGGTGCCGGCCGAGTAAGAAAAAAATGGTTGTTTTTATAGAGAGAGAAAAGCCTCCGCTGCAAAGCGGAGGCTTTTTGGTTTTATTTAGAAAGTGAAGGACCTCACCCCAACCCGCTCCTGAAAGGAGAGAGAGAAACAGCCCTTTTAGAAGAAGGATTTAATTCTTTAGAAAATATTGTATTCCCTCTCCTTTCAGGAGAGGGTAGGGTGAGGTCGGCGAAGCTACACAGGAATGTGTTACCTTTGAGAAAAATCTTCTCACATGTACAACCTCCCATACCACAAAGAAAAGAACGAACAGGTAGTAAAAGAATTCATTGGCAAATATCCTTTCGCTTTTTTAACAGGAGTTGATAAGGAGCATAAACCGGTGGCCACGCAATTGCCGCTTTTCCTCGAAGAACGAGATGGAAAGAAAATAGTTCGTGGCCATATCATGAAGAATACCGATCACCACAAAGCATTTGCACACAATGAAAATGTGCTGGTGGTTTTTACGGGGCATCATACTTACGTAAGTGGCACCTGGTACAGCAACCCGCATACGCCCTCTACCTGGAACTACATGAGCGTGCACGCCAAAGGCGTCATTCGGTTTTTGGGCGATGAGGAATTGATAGACGCGCTTCGAGCGATCTCGCTTCACTTCGAAGGGCAGGATCAAAGCTCTCCCACCATTTACGATAATCTTCCCGCTGAATATGTTCAAAGAATAATGAAAATGATCGTGGCCTTTGAAATTGAAGTAACCGAAATGGATACTGTTTTTAAATTAAGCCAGGACCGTGACGTCCAAAGCTATGTGAATATAATAGCGCGTCTCAGGCAACAGGGCGAAAGTGGGCAGGTCATCGCCGCCGAGATGGAAAAAAGAACCGGCGAAGTATTTCCCTCCAAAAGCTGATCGTTGCTGACGTAAAAAGTGCAAGTTCATCCTATTGTTTTTCAATTATTTATTTCCTTCGACTTTGCTAATCAGAATAAAACAACTGTTTATAGACTTATTTTGCCGTTTATGTGTTTTTTTTGCTATATTTGAATAAACCACTTTCCCCCTTCCCTTATGATACCCATACCCACGGATAAAAAACTGATCGACTGGCCAACATCTACTATGTGGTTCGATGAGGACGGCGTGTTGTATTCCGTTCCTAAGCCCGGTCCGCACCCGCCACAAACCCGTGAAGAAACAAAGCAGGTGATGGAAAAGTTCAGAGAACTGGTAGGAGGAAAAAAAGTGTGCATGATCCTGCAGACCGACAGTTCTTCGCCGCCACCTAAAAAAGAGGATCGTGACTTTATCGCGAAGGAACTTGATTCCGTTACAAAAGCAATGGGTATCATTGCTACCTCACCCCTCAGCAGAATGATCGCCAATTTATTCTTTGGATTAAAACCTCCGGGTTACCCAGCCAAATTCTTTTCCAACGCCGAAGAAGCGAAAGCGTGGATAAAACAATATTTATAAATGGCAATAGATAGTACGGCAACCGATCCAAGGATCTTACAAATACAGGAACTGCTGTTGCGTTTTGCGCAAATGGATTTTAGCGGGTCAATTGCATTGTCTGAGAAAGGAGATGATATAGACGCGATCATTGTTGGCATGAACACCCTGGCAGAGGAACTTCGCGCGCGCAATTTAAAAAGAGAAGATAATTAATACATGGAGAACGCCGGTGCAAATACGGAACTGGATTTCAGGATGCTTTTTGAATCTGCGCCCGGACTTTTCCTCGTACTGAGACCCGATGCACCGCGGTTTACCATACTGGCTGCCAGCGATGCCTACCTGAAGGCCACCAAAACAGAAAGAAAGAATATCTGCGGCCGTGGCCTCTTTGAGGTCTTTCCGGATAACCCGGAAGAGATCGGGGCCACCGGCACCAGCAACCTCGAAAGATCGTTGCAATTGGTGCTTAAAAATAAAGCCATACACATCATGTCTATCCAGAAGTATGATATTCCAAGGCCTGCGGCAGAAGGCGGAGGTTTCGAAGAACGGCACTGGAGCCCGCGTAATTCACCTGTGCTTAGCGCCACCGGCGCCGTCGAGTTCATCATCCACAGCGTAGAGGATGTTACCGAGATAGCGCTCTTTAAAAAGCATAGTATCGAAGAGATACAAATGGCACGGGCCGAGCTTAGAGAAAAATCGGAGTTCATAAAAGACAACCACGACAGGATCAACATCATCTTATCCACTTTGCTTAAGTACACCATCCTTGATTTTTCGCAACAGATCCCCATCAGCGGAAAAGGGGATGAGCTTGACGCCATAGCCGTTGGCTTAAATACACTGAGCGAAGAACTTCAATCGCACATACGCCAGTTGGAGGACAGCGAGCAAAGGCTCTCGGTTATCAATAAAGAGCTCGAAGCTTTCTCCTATTCTGTTTCGCATGACCTCCGCGCCCCCTTACGCGCTATTGACGGCTACACCGGCATTATCGAAGAAGAATACATGGATCTTTTTGACGATGAAGGAAAACGCTTATTGGCTGTAGTGCAGTATAACGCCAAAAAAATGGGCAAGCTCATCGACGACCTGCTCGATTTTTCGAGACTCGGAAAGAAGGAATTGCAGAAAATGGAGATCGACATGAACGAACTGGCCGAAGGATCGAAGATGGATGTGGAAAAAGCACAGAAGCACCGCGCACAGATAAAGATAGGAAAGCTGGGAAAAGCCGCCGGCGATTATGGTCTGCTCAGTCATGTAATGACCAACCTGATCTCGAACGCCATCAAATATTCTGATAGGACCACAGAACCCCTGGTGGAAATCCGCGCCGAAAAAAAGGAAAATGAGACCGTATTTAGTGTAAGCGACAATGGAGTGGGTTTTGACATGCAGTACGCGCATAAATTATTCGGTGTCTTCCAGCGCCTGCACAGCGAACAGGATTTTGCCGGAACAGGTGTGGGCCTGGCCATTGTAAAACGCATCATCAGTAAGCATGGAGGAACCGTTTGGGCAGAGGGCAAGCCCGGCCATGGAGCCACCTTTTATTTTTCATTACCAATAAACCACAATAGAAATATATGAATAATTCAGAAGTTGAGATCCTTTTGGTAGAGGACAATGTGAGCGACGCCGAAATGACCATACGCGCATTGAAGAAAAACCACATCGTGAACACGCTGGTCCATTTGAAAGATGGGGCGGAAGCGCTCGATTTTATTTTCGGCACCGGCCAATACTCCGGCCGCAACACCAGGAACAAACCAAAAGTGATCCTGCTGGATCTAAAAATGCCGAAAGTGGATGGTATAGAGGTGTTACGAAAACTAAAATCCGCCGAAGATACAAAGGTCATACCGGTAGTTGTTCTTACTTCTTCACGGGAAGACCCGGATGTACGTACCTGTTACGAATTGGGCGTGAACAGCTATATCGTGAAACCCGTTGGCTTCGATAATTTTTCAAAGGCGATCGCCGAATTGGGCATGTATTGGGTGCTGCTCAACCAATCGCCCGGCAAGTGATGCATGAGCGCTAAACTTAAAATACTGCATTTAGAGGATTCGGCCAACGATGCCGAGTTGGTGAGCCGTTTTCTCAAAAGGTCAGGCCTTCTCTTCGAAAT
The DNA here is from genome assembly GCA_964387075.1 of uncultured Flavobacteriaceae bacterium. Lineage (GTDB taxonomy): Bacteria > Bacteroidota > Bacteroidia > B-17B0 > Aurantibacillaceae > PALSA-968. The sequence goes on along the minus strand of CAYLVB010000009.1, from coordinate 111,621 downwards.
GCGATTGGCAACTGACAAAAGCAGTTTTGAGCGGATACTCGGGGAGTTCGACCCCGATATTGTACTTTCTGATCACACTCTCCCGCAGTTCAATTCCATGAACGCCCTTGAGATCGTGAAAGGGAGGCATCCGGACATCCCTTTCATTCTTGTTACCGGAACAGTTTCGGAGGAATTCGCCGTACAGTGTATACAGAATGGTGTGAATGATTATATCCTGAAAAGTAATCTCACCCGTCTTCCCAACGCCATACGCGGAGCGCTGAAAGAAAAGCAATCGTTAGTGAAACTGCGTAACAGCGAAGAACGCTACCGCCAGATCGTAGAGACCGCCCATGAAGGTATCTGGATGTTCAATCGTGATTTCGAGACCATTTTCGCTAATTCAAAGATGTGCGAGATCCTGGAATGTTCTTTCGAGCAGCTCATGGGCAAAAAGATCGCACTCTTCCTGGGCGAAGGAGTAAAAGTGTCAACCCTGATCACACCGGGATGCACCGTAGGGCAAGCGGAGTTTGAATGCACTACCTATAGCAACAAACGCATATGGATAGAGATCTCTACCTCCTTACTCACCGATCGCAACGGGGATTTCATGGGAATGCTGGGAATGGTAACAAACATCACCGACAGAAAAATAGCGCATGAGAAGCTGGTAAATTCAGAGATACAGATCCGGAATTTCGCGCAGCACCTGAACCAGACCATGGAGGCCGAAAGCGCCCGAATAGCCCGCGAGATACACGATGAGCTGGGCCAGCAGCTGGCCGGTATAAAAATGACTCTGGGTTCGCTGAAAAATGGTACTACCGGTAACAACAAAGAACAAATAGATTTAATCATTAAGGATGTGGATAGCACGATCCAATCCGTACGTAAAATAGCGACCGAACTCAGGCCGGGCATTCTTGATACATTGGGATTGATCCCTTCCATCGAATGGATGGTGAACGAGTTTCAGCGTAAGACCGGGATCAAATGTAACCACGACCTGCAGGTAAGCGAACAAAAGATAGGGAGCACCGTTTCTATTTGTTTTTTCAGGATCTGCCAGGAATCACTTACCAATATCTCGAAACACGCCGGCGCGGAAAGGGTAAGCGTGAAGATGTCCCAGCACGAAAACGACCTGATCCTGACAGTAAATGATAATGGCAAAGGGATAACGGGGGAGAAGCTTGAGAATCCTTTTTCGATGGGATTGCTGGGGATGCGTGAAAGAGCGCGTATCATTGGCGGCGATCTACAGATCACCAGCGGGAAGAACGACGGCACTACGGTGCAGCTTAGAGCACCACTGGCCTAAAGATGTGCAAAGTGATTTGTTCCTTATTTGAGCTTTATATAGATATGCTTGGTGTTCCGGTTGCCCGTATCCCTCACGTCGACCTCAAATCTATTGGTGCTTTTAATAAGCGGAAGTAATTTTTCGAAACCATAGTTCCTGGGGTCAAAATCGGTTTTTCTTTTCAGGATAAAATTTCCTAATTCCCCTAAAAAGGTCCATCCGCTTTCGTCGGCCAGGTCGGTAACGCTTTCTGTCAGTAAATTTATCAGGGCTTCGTCAACTTTATTGATCGCGTTGCTCTGCGCTTTTACCTTAGCGTGCCGGGCAGGTTCTTTTACGGTAGTGGCGGCGGCTTTTAAGATCTCAATGTAAATGAATTTATCGCAGGCGGTGATAAAAGGCCGGGGCGTTTTTTTCTCCCCGATACCCATCACCTTCATGCCGGCCTCCCGCAGACGCGTGGCAAGTCGCGTAAAATCGCTATCGCTCGAAACGATGCAAAAACCCTCTACTTTTCCGGAGTACAGGATATCCATTGCGTCAATGATCAGCGCGCTGTCGCTCGAGTTCTTACCAACTGTATAACTGTATTGCTGTATCGGTGTAATGGCATTTTGCAGGAGCACATTTTTCCATCCTACCAGGGTAGGCTTGGTCCAATCCGCGTAGATCCTTTTAATGGTTGGGGTTCCGTTCTTGGCGATCTCCTCCAGCATTTCTTTGATGTGAGAGTAGGGAACATTATCCGCGTCGATCAAAACAGCAAGCCTGAGGTCTTTCATTGTGAATATTTTTTAGGTTACGAACAGCTTTGCGGGAAATTCAGGCCAGCCGGTCTTTTAATTATTTTTAGAGAACAAAGTATCTGTATCGGCGCGTCGCTTTGTTAATGTAACGAGCACACTATCGTAAATGCGTTTCAGGTCACCAGGATTTTCGGTGTAGTATCTAAAGCTTTTCAGGAACTTTTCGTTGTCGAGTTTGTGTTCCTTCAATACATTCAGTTTTTTCAATGTATCATTGAACCCTGCCAAAGGTTCTCCGGCAAGGGCGGCTTCAGATAAAGTTAGGTCCGTAATGACAGAAACCATTTCATTTTCCGGTATCAGATCGGCAGGAGGAGGATTCTCATTCTTAGGCGTGCAACCCATGAAACAGATTGAAATAAAAAAAGCCAGAAGCAAGATGGCTTCTGACTTCCGACTTTTTTCTTTTAACTTCTTTCTAATTCCCATTAAAGCTTGGTTTTCTTTTCTCTAAGAAAGCTTTTACGCCTTCTTTGAAATCTTTCGTTCCAAACATCTTGCCGAACTCTTCGATCTCAATATCGAAGCCATTCACGTGCGCGTTGTAGCCGGCATTAATTACTTTGATCGCTGTCTTTACAGCAACAGGTGAACGCATAGCCACCTTAGAAGCAACTTCTTTGCATTTTGCAAGCAATTCTTCCTGGCTAACCACGTAATTCACCAATCCCCATTTGTAAGCGTCCTGCGCGTTCAGCATATCCGCTGTTACGATCATCTCAAATGCTTTTCCTTTTCCAACCAGTTGCGCCAAACGCTGTGTTCCACCGTAACCTGGAATTACTCCCAAAGAAGTTTCGGGCAATCCCATTTTGGCGTTGTCGCTGGCAATGCGGATGTGGCAGGCCATGGCCAATTCCAATCCTCCGCCCAAAGCGAAACCGTTCACCGCGGCTATTACGGGTTTAGAGTAGTTCTCGATGAAATTGAAAATTTTAAAGTGGCCGGTAGCGGCCAGCTGTTTCCCCTGTTCAATGCTGAAGTTGGCGAACTCAGCGATATCGGCTCCCGCCACAAAAGATTTATTGCCCGAACCGGTGATGATAATGGTGCGGATCTCGTTATGGTTCTCTGCCTCCAGTAAGGTCTCGTGCAATTCCTCGATGGTCTTCGCGTTCAACGCGTTCAATTTCTCAGGACGGTTGATGGTAATGATCATTACCTTGTCTTCAACTTCCGTGAGTATGTTTTGCAATGTCATAGTCAGCATTTTGAGTAAATTTTAGATGCACGAATATAACGGTATTACGTGCAGACTAGTATGAAGTTATGCAATGTTTTTTAACAGATATCGATCTTTTTCACGCGGTCGGCATGGCGCCCACCTTCGAATTTTGCCGATAAGAACGCGTCTACACAGGCGAAGGCCGTCTTCTGGTCGATGAATCGTGCCGGCAGGGCCAATATGTTAGCATCATTGTGCTGCCTTGCCAAAGAGGCAATTTCGGGCGACCAGCTCAAAGCAGAGCGAATTCCCTTGTGTTTATTGGCTGAAATGTTAATTCCGTTACCGCTGCCACACATGATAATTCCCAGTGAATTCGCGTCGTGCAACACAGCTTCGGCTACTTTGTGCGCGTGATCGGGATAATCAGCTCGCTCGTCGGTATAGCACCCGTGATCGATCACGTGATGTCCTTTCTCGGCGAGGTAGTTCTTCAAATTTTGCTTCAATTCAAAACCGGCGTGGTCGCTTCCTAAATGTAAGTCCATGGTAAAATTATTTTAATTCAAAAGGATCTGTATCTAAACCAACAGGGAATTTTTTTCTCAGTCCCTGCAAAAATTCTGCGTCGAGCGTAACGGTCTCCACATTCTCCTGGTGTGCTTGGGTGGTGCTGATGATCTCTCCCAAAGGATTTATGACCATACTGTCGCCTGAGTGCATAATGATGCTTCCGTCGGCGCCGATTCTGTTCACGCCCACAACGTAACACTGATTTTCTATCGCTCTCGCGATGAGCAATTGTTTCCAGGCGTAACTGCGGGCTTCGGGCCAGTTGGCTATATAGATCAGCACATCGTAATCAGCTGTTAACCCTCCGTCCTTCCAGCTGTTCCTGCTCCAAACCGGAAAACGCAGATCGTAACAAACAAGTGGAAGTATCTTCCATCCGTTCACTTCCACAACGGTCTTTTCTTTCCCGGCTTCGTAATGGTTCTGTTCATTGCCCATACGGAACAAATGGCGCTTGTTATAGCTTTTGTAATTTCCGTCTGCGCCCACAAAATACAGTCGGTTGAAATGCTTTCCTTCATCCTGCACGCAAAGGCTTCCTGTCACAAATGCACCTAGTTCTTTCGCTTTTTTCTTCATCCATTGCAGTCCCGTGCCTTCGTGTGCTTCGGCGTTCTTCTCGGGTCTCATGGTAAAGCCGGTGGTGAACATTTCAGGAAGAACCACCACATCGCCCACCTTGTCTTTCTTCAGAACTCCGTCGAAATACTGCAGGTTGGCGGTAGGGTTCTCCCAGGCCAGGGGAGACTGTACCAGCGTGATCTTCAATGCTTGTTTCATAAACCATTCAAATATACTTTTTTAGGGCATACTATTTGCATAGAATATTTTTAATACTTTTACCCTATGGCTAAACGCTTATACCTGCTTATATTTTTGTTGGTCTCTTTACACTTTTTCGGGCAGCAAAAGGTATCGCAACCCGACCTCAAGGCCGAGTATTCTTTGCCCAAGGATTGGACCGTGCAGCAGTATTTTAAAGGCGCCTGGGACAAACCCGGCGGAAGCAGCATTTGCCATTGCGCCATGTCCTTTAATACGCTTAAGATCCCGATTGGCGACGATTTTGATTATGTGTACATGGTGGTTTATCCCAGTGATAAAAAGGGCGTAAGCGACCCCCAGCGCTCCAGTGTATGGCAATATAAAATTACACATGGCGAGAATGGCGACTCCCTGAAAACCCCGAATCTTCACTGGAAACACTATACGGGCAAGATCAATTATCCCGGCGAGCACCGATTTAAGGACTTCATTGCCTGGACCTACGAGACTCATAAGGAGAAAGTGCATTATACCGTGCATTTTTGGGCAAAACCCACCGTAATGAGCCAGTACAAGGCCGTGATCGAGAAGATCATGGCAAGTTTCAAAGCTCTTTAACAGAGCAATAATCCAAGAGAATTATTTGCTTTTGTACACCTAAATGCCTTATTTTTGGTTGCCTGAAATGACCAAACAGATCACATTCTCAGCGGGCAGAGCCCAAAAGGTAGATGAGCATATCATCGAATTCATCTTCGAAAAGGACGTGGAAGTTGACCATGCCATTAGCATTGAGATATTGGGCATTATCATGACCTTTTCTGAGGGCAAGGCGCACTCCCTGCTCTATAATTTCAATAACAGAAATATCCTTATTTCTGATATAGCCCGCAAGTTCTCGGGGCCCCGCAGTTTCAGTAACTCGGCCATGATGGCGAGGGCCATTATCTCGCAAAGCCTGCCATCTTCTTTAGAGGCTAACCATTATGTAAAGAACACGGATCTGGCCGCCGAAACCCGCGTTTTCGGCGCGCGTGAGGAGGCCGTGGCCTGGCTGCAGGAAAAGGCTGTTCTAAAGCTTAAAACGCCCCATTTCGAGGCTAATTGATCTATACCGTATAAAATGTAAAAACCCCCACACGTCCCTGCACGGTGGGGGTTTTAATTTTAGTTTGCAACCAAACAAAAACATGTTACAACAAAGAACTGAGGTAAAGTTACGTTTGGAGAGGCCGTTTTAAAAGACCCAACTAATAAGTGGTAGGCGCACTTTGGCAAGTGGCAGGTTTTGGGCGATATCTGGCGGGGCTAAACGCCTAGATCTTATTCAGCATCGCCAGGAAATCCTCTTTTTTGCGGCGCGAGATCTCAAGTTGGGAGCCATCGCTCATCACGGCGTAACCGCCATCGGTTTTCAGGTAACGAATTACATGGCTGATATTGATGAGGTTGTGGTGGTGTATACGTAAGAACTGGTTGGGAGGCAAAAGATCTTCGTAATGTTTTAAACTGGCAGAAGCAAGGAGCTTTCTTTTTTCGGTGAGATAAAAGGCGGTATAACTTCCATCGGCCTCACAACGGATGATGTCTTTCACGTAAATGATCTCGTAAGCGTTAGTGGTAGGCAGGGTGATCTTCTGGTAAGAATCGTTGCCCTGTTTTAAGTTCTGTAAAAGATGCGCCAGGTTCTCTACCGTATTGCCTTTCGACTTTTTGTCGAGCAGTTTGTTCACGGCATTCTTTAGCTCTTCGGTATCGATGGGCTTCAATAGATAATCTAAAGCAGAATACTTAATGGCCCTGATCGCGTACTTGTCGGTAGCCGTGGTAAAAATGATGTCCGATTTTACGGGCGAAATTTTCTCCAGCAGGTCGAAGCCAGTTCCATCAGGCATACTGATGTCAAGGAAAATAAGATCGGGCTTGTTTTTAGAAATAGCTTCAACGCCTTCCTGTACATTACCCGCGGTGGCAATTACTTCCACTCCGGTGCAATGTTTGGTTACCAGCGATTGCAAAAGCTCCCGGCTCTTGTTCTCGTCTTCTACTATGACTGCTTTTAACATGATTTCCTGCGGTTAAAGTACAAATTATTTTATAAAAGGGGCCAGGTAATTTCTACCCGGGTTCCTATGCCATTTCCCTGTTCGTCAACAAGGTCGGCAATGTGAGACGTGTAGGTGGTTCCCTGCACATCACCTAAAAGCTTCAATCGGTCGCGGGTTATCTTCATCCCCATAGAGGCGTGGCTCTTGCGCGATTCCTTACTGATCTCGGCCGACTTCCTGCGCCCGATGCCGTTATCTTCAATAACAGCGTGCAGGAAATTATCCTTGATGTAGAAGCGAATGCTCAACATCCCTTTTCCCTGCGCCGGCACCAAGCCATGCAAAATGGCGTTCTCTACATAAGGCTGCAGCAGCATGGTAGGTATCTCTTCATAATCCATATTGATGTTCTCCTCGGGCTTGATCTCAAAATCGAACTTGCCGCTGAAACGCATTTTTTCCAGCTCTATATAGATCTTCAGGGCATTCACTTCTTCGCTCAGCGTCACGGTTTGCTTTTCAGAATTGTTCAGGATCATCCGCATCAAACGCGCGAAACGGTTGAGGTAGAACACAGCTTCCTCATCCTTGTTATTGAGGATGAACTGCTGGATAGAGTTTAATGAATTAAACAGGAAGTGCGGGTTCATCTGCGCGCGCAGGGCCTTTAATTCGTTCTTTGAGATCTCGATCTGCGTGCGACTCTCGCGTTCCTGTTCCTTTCTTAATTGATTCAAACGAATGCGGAAGACCAGGAAGATGATGGCGCCCATGAACAAAAGTTCGCAGGCAATGAACCACCAGCGCTGCCAGATAGGTGGCGTTACCGTGAAAGAGAAGGAGAGAGGTTCGCTGTTCCAGATTCCCTGGTTATTGCAGCAACGCACCTTAAAGGTGTATTTCCCCGCAGGTAAGTTCGAGTAAGTAACGAAGTTCTGGTTGGTCTCCGGGCTCCAGTTCTTATCAAAGCCCTCCAGCTTGTGTACGTAGCGCACTTTCTCAGGATTGGTCAAACAAATACCTGAATACTGGAACGTAATATTGTTGAGTGAAGCCGGTAGCACCGCTTTTTGCGGCAGGAATGTATCCGCATAGAATAATTTAAAATTGGTGAAGGAGATCTTCGGCTCTACCGTGTTGGCCGTATACTTGCCGGGCGTGTGTTTAATGATCCCGTTCACGGTACCAAACCAAAAAGTGCCGCTGCTGTCGCGCCGTAGCCCCCCGGTATTACACTCTACACCTTTAAATCCTTCGGTCTTACCAAAAGAAAGTATCTTCAAAGCGCGGTTCGTAAAATAATTCTGCAGCTCGATCTTGTTCGCTCCCTGGTTGGTTCCCGCCCACAAAGTTTTATCATCATCCGTCAGCAAAAGCGAATACACCAGGTTAGAGTTCAAGCCATCCTCTTCGCTGATCTTCTCGCGGAACATGGTCTCGGGATTCACGAGGTAAATTCCATCCAACGTTCCAATATAAAGCGTACGATCTTTCGCCATCACGATATCAGAAACAGAGCGTGTTGTGAGGCCGTAGGCCTGGGTCACATTCACGATCTCCTTGTTATTATACATATAAACCCCGCTGATGAAAGAGGCCATCCACACATTCCCTTTTTCATCCCCGCAAAAAGACGCGATGAGGTGATCGGTTGCCTTTACAGCGGTGGGAAGTTGCAAGAAAGTAACTTTGGGCGTGGAAGAATAAATGTTTTCTATCAAGCTAACACCATCGGTACGCCCCACCCACAAACGCTGCAATTTATCGAGGTAGATCGATTGTATGAATATGTCTTGCAGGCCGGGCACTTTTAGATAGCGCTCACCCTGTTTCACGCACAAACCTTTTTCTGTAGCGGTCCACAGTCTTCCAATTGTGTCAAACGCCAAACCGCGCACGGTTATTCCAGGCAAGCCGTTATGTGTGCTGTAATTGTTAAAAGTAGTGCCGTCAAATTTGTATAAGCCTCCGCGCTCGGTGCCAAACCAGATGTTGTTCTTTTTATCCAGTACGATGGGATAGATCATGGTGCTCTTCAACCCATCGGCAAAATCATAACAAACAAAGCCTTCGTCGCGGAATTTGAAAAGACCGCTGTGCGTGCCTATCCAGATGTTCTGCTCGTAATCGGAAATGATGCTCAGAATATCATTGGCGTTATATTCCTGCGATAATACATAGTGCTTTAAAGTACCTGTGTAATTGTAAAGCTTTTCGTGCGTACCGATCCACAAAGACCTCTTTTTGTCGGAATAAATGCAGGTGATCTCGGTGTTCTCAATGACCGGCACAAGTGTCATCTTCAGATCGTTCTTTTCGGCGGATGGAATGATCTTAAAAAGTCCTTTATTCGTGCCCAGCCAGATCACACCGTCATGATCGTACTCAAAGCAATTGATCGTGGTATCCGAGCCCGGCATAAAGGAAAAAGGCACCAGGAATAATTTTTCGCCAATGCTGAACAATTTTTTATCGGTGATACCCACCAGTGTTTTATTGGAGTTCTTGAGCCTTTTTATCTTCAATGTATCAAGGTTCTTTTCCTTTGTGATCTTATTTCCGGTCAAATAAAAAAGTCCTTCGTCGGTTCCAATGGCTACTTTATTTCCAATGGAGGCCAGCGTATTCACGTGTTCGTTACTGAGGCCATCCTTCTTTGTATAGTTCTTGAATCTCTTTCCGTCAAAAACACTCAGTCCCTCAATGGTACCGATCACCATGTTCTTTTTATCATCCTGGGTAATGGCCTGCACCGAATAATGTACCAAACCATTGCGCGGACTATAACCTGTAAAGCGTAAACCGTCGAAACTGCTCAAGCCCCCATATCCTCCTGTCCACAAATTCCCTTTGTCATCCTGGAAAATATCGTAGATGTGTATGTAAGTGAGACCGTGCTCAACCGAGTAGTTCTTGAAATTATAGGACTGGGAAAGAAGGTTTCCCCAAAAAACAGAAACAAAAAACAGAGCGTATAAAGAGCGGGCGCGCATAAATTCCTTTAACGAATTTAAGCAAAAATCCTAAGTTTTCCTACTTATTTGCGGCCCTGTGAGTGCGCCACTAAATTAGCGATGCGATAAAGAAGTCGTGCAGCCACGTTGGCATCCCAGTCATCGCCTTTTGGTCCGGGACTAACTTCATTCAGGTCGAAGGCTATGAAGGTTTTGCCGCTTTTTACCACTTTCTCCAGAAGCATCAAAACCTGCTCAACCTCAAAACCCCCGGCAACGGGAGTGCCCGTATTCGGACAAAGTTTCGGATCCAGTCCGTCAATATCGAAGCTCAGGTAAATTTTATCCGGAAGGTTGGCAATGATCTTATCGCAGAGGTCGTTCCAGGTCTCGCCATTGTATTGGGCCTGCTTGAGGTCGCGGTCGTAATACGTTTGCACACGGCCTTTTGACTCGGCCATTACCTGCATTTCTTCTTCGCAGTAATCACGTATGCCTACCTGCACCAGCTTGCTGACCTGTTTTATCTTGAGCGCGTTGTACATAATGGAAGCGTGCGAGAACTCAAAGCCTTCGTAGGCAATGCGCAGATCGGCGTGCGCGTCAATTTGCAAAATACCGAAGTCTTTGTGTTTTTCGGCAAGGGCGTGTATCATCCCTAAGGGAGTAGAGTGGTCGCCGCCAATAAGCCCTACCACTTTTCCTTTATCCAATTGCTCGCCTACCGTAACATGCACCCAGCTGTTCATATTTAAACATTCCTTACGGATCGCTTCGGTAATTTTACGATCCGGTTTTTTGCCTTTGGACAGATCGCTGATATATTTTTCTGCCTTTACGCGAAGTCTTTTGCTGAGCGCCGCAAGGCCCTTATCGGGTTTTTCCATGTAAATGCCCATTTTCCAGGCATTGGGAACAAAAGGATCATAGAGATCCACCTGGTAGGAGGCTTCTAAAATAGCTGCCGGACCTTTGGCGGTTCCTCCGCCGTAGCTTACGGTTACCTCCCAGGGCACGGGAATTAATTGCACCAGGCATTCGTCCTGCGTAAACGGCAGGCCAAACATGCCGGCTTTGGTGTTTCCTATATCGTTGGGATTGAAGTTCTTTATTTTCTCGGCTTTTGTCATGGGGCAAAAGTAGCATTCCTGCAATTCTTACACAATACTTTATTTTTTGGTGTTTTAAGAACACGTAACCTGTGTTTCCCCGATAATTGCGGGGAGGTGGGGTGTGAAGACAGATATTTGTATTAGCATAAAAGCGGGGTGCATGATCAATCGGATACTTTTTTGCGTTTCTGTTCTTTTTGTGTTCTCAACCTGCAGAAAGGAAAAGTTTGAAGAGACGAAGTTCAGGGTTACAACAACCTTCGAAAATAACATTATTACCCTGAAATGGGACCCGGTATTGATCAACGGGTTCAAGAACATCCAGGTATACCGCTCCACCCGTTCCATACCCGACCCTTCTCTGAATCACCCGATCGATGCCTCACTCTTATTGAAGACCTTTGGAGAAAGCTCGTCTACCGGCATGAAGGACAGTATCATTTCGTTTTCGGCGGAGGGCATGGTTTACTATAAGGTGGTCGTGAATTTTAAGGATCGGTTCCAGGTCTCCGACGAGCAATCCATATCGATTAATGCTACTTCGATCCCTATACCCTCTCAATTCTCGGGCTCGTCAATGATAGCTTTTCCTTCCCAGAACCTGCTATATATATACAGCTCTTACGAGGTGTGCGTAATTGATTACCATGAGCGTAAGGTCCTGAGCGTAAAAAATATCCCAACAAATTATAACGGCATGTCCTTATATCCTGTGGTGAACAATGGTAAGCCCGAGCTTTTCATTGGTCATAACACCTTTATAGCGTGCTATGATGCAAGGACATTGGAGGTCAAATATGGCATGACCATTTATCCGGGCATGCGGGAATTTTGTGTAAAGGATGAGCGGTTATATACATTAAGTTACGGGTATACCATAAAAACCTATGACCTGAATTCCCTTTCCTTTGTTTCGGAAAAGGCAATTCCTTTCAAAAGCGGTAAACAAGCGGCTAATCTTTTTTTCGGCAGGGATCTGGACAGGATCTACGTAAAGTACCATACCCAGTACACGCATAATCAGTCGGGGTATTATGTCAACAAAAGTTACATTTTCTATTATAACCTGATCAACGGCCTTCCGGCCGATAGCGCCCACCTGGATATCCCGGAGTTAAATAAAGATACGCTCACCTATGCCGATTATAGCAGGATCGTGATCTCGCCCTGTGGTAACTATATTTCCTGTAATCGTAATGGGGATATATACTCGGTGCCAGAGCATAAAATTTATAATGTTAAGACCAATATTCACCCTGATCCATTTGTGCAATTTGCATCTGATGGAAAGCATGCTGTGGTTAAACAGTATAACCCCGCGAATGCTTATTATCTGGCGCTATTCCGGGTTCCGGGGTTCATGAACGAAAAGGTCCTGAAAAGCCCCAATGGGATGTCAACCAGTTCTGGCCAGATCGATTTTTGCGATGGTGATTCGCTGATCTCCTGCAATACATCGAATGGCAGGGTAAATATATTTATAAACAGGATCGAATGAAGCGGAAAGGTATAGGCGTATCCATTTGCTTAATGCTGTTGTGCTTAATAGTGCAAGGCCAGGTAGCGTCCGACTCATTAAAAAAGTACAGGTGTAAGAACACGCTTTCGGTGAATGTAACTTCCTTGCTGGAAAAACTCGTCCGGCCAAACCCGGTTCCCGATCTTAATAGCTCATTCCTTTATTATAGCCGCAATTTCAAGCGCTTTTTCATCCGTGCGGGCGTGAACGGGTGGAACGATCAGCAGGTGACCACCGACCTTAAAACAAAAGAGAAGACCATAGCAAATAATTTTTTTTCGAGCGCTTCACTGGGAGCGTACCTTACCAAAAATGTGGGCCGCAATTTTAGTGTAGGTTATGGCTTGAATTTTATTGGAGCCTATGTAGACAGCTCGGTCACTTTTGTGACCAGTGTGGATGAAGTAGAGAATTACGCTCATTCTAAACATATTGGCTGTGCGCCGGGTATTTTGTTCAATTACAAGGTGGGAAAACGCATATCCCTCTTCGCGGAATACCTGATTCCCGTAAAACTCATATTTTATGAAAGCGGCACGCGTTACAGTCTTTTTCCGGAAGAGAATTCGGCCAATAAGGAGGCAAGGACCTTTTCTGTACTTTTTTACAACCCGCTTCATATCTTTTTGTCGTATTCATTTTAAACCATTCTCATGAAAAAACATTTCACTTTCCTGTTGCCGTGTTGCCTGCTGTTGCTGCTATCCTGTAAAAAGCAAGATGCAGAAATTAAAGAAACAGAGCCTGAGATCAATTATTCATATAATTACAAATTAGCCGGCGGAGCTGACAGTGTTGCAGGGCACCCCATCTCGAACGAGGCCGCGCGCCTGGGTCGTTTGCTTTTTTACGATGTGCGACTTTCCTCCAACAATAAGGTCTCATGCGGTTCCTGCCATAAACAGGAATTGGCCTTTTCAGATAATGTAGCTTTGAGTACAGGTTTTAATGGAGGTCTTACCGGAAGGAATTCCATGCCTATCATTAACGCGATCGACGCTAAAGGGTTTTTCTGGGACCACCGGACCAAAAGACTGGAAGACATGGTGCTTCAGCCTATCAGGCACCAAGTGGAAATGGGTCTTGATAATACAGAACTGCTTGTTAAAAAACTGGGCGCTACCTCCTATTATCCGCGGCTGTTCATGGAGGCTTTTGGTTCTGAAGAGATAAACAAAGAAAGAATGGGTATTGCCATGGCAAATTTTATTTATTCTATGAGGGTGAACAATTCTAACGTGGATAAGTCAGAGATATTAACGGCAGGCGGGTGGAATGATTTTAAACACGGCGTTCTTACACCTGATGAGGAAAGAGGAGCTGCTGTATTTACTTCTTCCGGCTGCCTGGGCTGTCACAGCGGTACCAACCTGAGAGGAGGCAACGACGAGGGATTTGAAAATATTGGGCTCGACGAAGTATATGCCGATAAAGGTATGGGCGCTTACCTCAATGATCCTTCGCAGGACGGGAAATTCAAGATCCCTTCCTTACGCAACGTGGAATTGACGGCACCCTATATGCACGATGGACGTTATAACACACTCGAAGAAGTGATAGAGCATTATAATTCGGGTGTAAAGTATAGCCCAAACCTAAGCCAACAGCTGCGTAAGTATGACCCGGTAACGTATCAATTCCTGGAGGAGCCCAAGCGGCTGGATCTTAACGAACGCGACAAAAAATGTCTTGTTGCTTTTCTAAAAGCAATGACGGATCGTTCTTTAGTGAACGATCCAAAATTCTCTGATCCCTTCAAAAAATAGGAGGCACCTATTTCTTAAATATCGTGAGCCCCAATAAAAGGGCTATGATAAATAAGCCCAGGAAGATGGCGAACAATACTTTTGCCACCGCAGCGGCTCCTTCAGAGATACCTGTGAATCCAAATACCGCGGCAACTATCGCGATAAGGAAAAAAACGGCTGACCATTTTAACATAACGTTGATTTTAGTTAATCAAAAATACCGCCTCCCAGGGTCAAAATGGAGCTTAAATCGATAAGTAATGGTTTACAATAGCTGTAAAAGGGATTTAGAAAAGGCTCATCTGCGCGCTTTGCACTTTCTTTTGTGAGTCGATAAGGGAATTTGCATGAATGTGATAAACCTCGCTCTCTTTGTAGCGCGAGGCCACTGTTACATAAGTTTGCCCGGCGTGTTTTTCAAACAGATCCTGTACAAGCTTGGGTGAATTATTGTTCTTAGAAAGATGCGTTAAAAGTAAATGGCTCAGTTTTTCGTGGCGGTGTTTCAGGAAAAGCTCCAGGGATTGGTCGTTCGACAAATGCCCTTTCTCACTCCTTATCCTTTTCTTGAGAAAGAAAGGATACCCGCCGTTCTCCAGCATTTCTTCATCGTAATTAGCCTCGAGGAAAGCCGCGTGGCATTCGCTGAAATTCTTTATGACATGTTCGCAGTTAGAACCGATATCAGTAAGCACGCCTACTTTTATTCCGTTGCAAGCCACCACAAAACTGTAAGGATCGGCTGCGTCGTGCTCTTTGGGAAATGGAGTAACCGTTAATTTCCCATAACTTATTTCCTGGTATGGCACAAATGAATGAACAAGCTCTTCTTTCAGTTGCAGCCTGCTGTTCTGTAAAGTGGCTTTGGTAATATACACCGGAAGGTTGAATTTTCTTGAGGTAACTTCCAGTCCGCTGATGTGATCGGTATGCTCGTGCGAAATGAAAAGGGCCTTTACTTTTTCCATTTGTAGTCCTGCCCGCTTCATGCGTTTTTCCACTTCGCGACAGGAAATGCCTACATCTACCAGGACGGCTTCGTGATCATTACCCACGTAATAGCAATTGCCATTGCTGCCTGAATTGAGAGATGCGATGTAAAGCGACATGAGATGCCAAATCTCGGGATTTTTACCGCGAAGACCTGTTCTGTTAATAAAAAAAGAACCCTGTCTTAAAAATAAGTCGAGAAACCGAATTGGAAACCGGCGGTACGGGCAGGAGGATTGCCCAAAAGATCGGTCTCCCAATGATAGCGGTAATTGAAACGGATCACGGTTTGCTGCGAAGGTCGGAAACTGATGCCGGGAACAATGGCCCAGATGTGATCGGCCTTGTTTTGCCCGGTGGATTCTAATTTTCCTACGTTGTAATCAACATATTCGGTTCGAAAAGCAACATTGAGCGTACTGTTCTCCCAGCCAAACATGTTTCTTCTAAGCACAGGCTGCACAATATCCAAAAAACCACCGCGCTGCTTGTTGCCGAATTGCTCAGTGACATTGGAGGGAACATCAACCATGGCCCACACAAACTCCCCGTTTATATAGGTGTTCGCTTTCGGGATCGTGGTGTTCAGATCGATCGCAAAGAGGTCAACCCTTCTTTTTTTATCGATCTCAATGCCTTCTTCCATGAATTTATTGTAAACGCCGCCCATCCACGAAATACCGATCTCGCCAATTAAACGGTGACGCACAGCTGTCTTTGCTGTAACCAAAGGAACACCGTTAAAACTTTCTTCAAAACGCTCCGGGTTCTCCTTGCTTGCCGGCAGCCAGGTGCGGTTCTCGGGATTGTCAATGATCTTATCGTCAAACCCATTGGTCATATACACTTCGTAGGCCCAGATAAAATTGTTTCTGGCCATTTTGCCATAAGCGCCAAAACCCACATTGCTCCAGGTAGAAGGAATGATTGTTGTTGCAGAGAACGGTCGCGAGATGAACTCCCACTTGGGGCCATCGTGATTTTGATTGAAGGAACCTATGGGGTTCATGAGGATACCGCCGCGCAAATTCAGTAAAGGATGGAACTCAATATCCATGGCGGCGAACTCGATCCCTATCTCGCGGCCTCCTTCCTCAAATTCTATTTCCGTGAGAAATTTTATTTTCTTGCGGATCGAAGAGGCCATGAACACAGTGAGCCGCGGAATTTGAAAAGATAAGCCGTCCGTAACTCCATCTGTGCCAAAATAACTGCTGTTCGCCTCCACATATCCGCCCAGCGCAACCGGCACTTTACCTACAGCCAGGAAGGGACGATTATAAACACCATCCATGTTCATTTTCATCTTGCTTGTGTCCATAGGAACGCGCTTGATCAATGAGGAATCGTTTTGCGCGAAACTCCCAAGGCAACTAAGAAGAAAAAATAGGTTCAGGATCTTTTTCACACTAATTTTATATAAACGTTATTTGCGTCACTCGTTACCGGGAAGCTTTTTAATTTCTGATCAGCAGGCCCCTGCACGATCTCGCCGCGGTTGGTGAACTCGCTTCCGTGCCCCGAACAGCTCAAAAGGTCGCCATTCACACTTAATTCAACCGATTGGTGGGTACATTGCAAAAGCAAAGCAGAGAATTCGGTTTCCGAAAAGCGATAAAGCACAATGGGAAAACCCAAAGCGGGCGTTTTGATCATCACATTGCGTAAAGGTTTATGGCTTTTTACCGAAACAAGGTCCTTGCGCGGGATCTTCAGTGTGTTCTCTTCCGCGGCCACCTGTAAATATTTAGAAGGCGTGCAGGATTGCAATAGCGCCGAAAGTCCCATCACGCCCGCGCAGGCAAAACCACATGTTCTTATGAATTCTTTCCTGTCCACTAAAGGCTCTCTAAAAATTTATATACCTGTTGTTTTTCCTTGTCCGAAAGATTTTGGAAAGCGGTCCTTCTCGAAGCGGCTTCACCGCCGTGCGCGTTGATCGCATCTTCAAAAGAAGTGGCTCTTCCGTCGTGCAGCAGGAACAGCATTCCCCCCTGCGAATCTTTAGCGAGACCAATACCCCAAAGCGGTGGAGTTCTCCACTCAAAACTTTTCGCGTCGCCTTCCGGGTAGCCGTCATCCAATCCCGAACCCATATCGTGCAATAGAAAATCAGAATAGGGATGAAACACTTTATTACTGAGCGCGTCAATGTCAGACTGATCGGTGGTGAACGTACTGATGTGACAACTGGTGCAGCCGATCTGGGTAAACAGTAACTCACCGGCTTTTACATCTGCATCGTTCTCATTGCGTCGCGGAGGGGCTTTTAAAGTGCGCATGTAAAAAACAAGACCGCTGACAAAGCTGGCAGAAACCTCGGGGTCCGGCACTTCATCTCCGGTACCGATACCCGCCTGGTAATTGTAAAGATCTTCTGTATCAAGGTCGGATGTGATGCCAATGTCTTGCTTCAAAGCAAAAACAACCTGGTCGGTTATGGTAACTTTTTCGGCCTTCTTTCCGAAGCGCCCGATATATTTTCCATTAGAGGAAATGTGAATGGACGATGGAACGAAAAAGGAAGTAGGGTCTACGTAATTCACTCTTCCGGAAATTCCGTCGCCATTTGTATCGTTCGGATCAGCATTGTAAAGGATTTTTTGATCATTGATTGCGGCAATGAATCCAAGTCCAATTACAGCGGGGGCTATTCTTTGTGTGGTGATGTTGGCCTCGGAAGGAAGCGCTTCCACAGGATAATTTAAAATAGAACGGTTCTGCAATTGCGGCCCGCCTTTGTTGAGGAGATAATCAATGACTCCGCCATTCAGGTTCGCATAACGCGTAATAACCGTAGAGGGATGGCCTTTCCCGTTCCCTACATGACAGTTATCGCAGGAAGTTTGTACAAAGACCGGGCCCAGCCCTTCCGACTTAGTAAATTTGTGGCCAAAATTGGCGTCTCCCACCAAATGCTCGTGTTCCTGCTGGGCAGTTAAACCCGGAATGGTTCCGGCCAATACGTCGGTATCGTGGGGCGCGGGCGGCAAAAGTTTGCGACAGGAGGTGAGCGGCACCAGGAAGGATAGAGCTAACAGGACAAAGACACTCTTTTTCACGAACTTAAAAATTTTGACAAAGGTGTGGCTTATTTAGTGAATAATAATTATTAATTTTGGCATGCCTAAAAATTAATTTATGCGTTCAGAAACCGTAGAGAACTACCTGAAGACGATCTACAACCTGTCGTCAGACAATACCCTGGTGGTCACCAACCAGATGCTGGCCGATAAGCTGGATATAAATCCGGCCTCGGTCACCGAAGCTTTGCGTAAGTTGCATGAATTGAAGTATGTGATCTATGAAAAATCCTACGGCACGCGGCTTACAGGTTCTGGCGCTAAAATGGCGGTGGCCATTGTACGCAGGCATCGTATTTGGGAGACCTATCTTGTAAAAGAACTCGGCTTTGGATGGGACGAGGTGCATGAGATAGCAGAAGAACTGGAGCACGTGAAGAACGACAAGCTCATCAACAAGCTCGCTGAGCTCATGGGCAACCCGGTGTACGACCCGCATGGCGATCCGATACCTGACGCTAAAGGAAAGATACTGAAGCGTAATTTCATTCCGTTATCTGAAGCGAAAGTGCGCGGTACGTATGCCATTATGGGAGTTTCTGACCACTCGCCCGTTTTTTTGAAATACCTGGAGAAGCATCAACTGATCATCGGAGCTTCAATACAGGTAAAAGCAATTGAAGAATACGATGGTTCCCTCGTTCTCATCTGCAACAAAAAGGATATCGCGGTCACGCCACGTGCAGCCGGTAATATCATCGTTGGTTGATTCCTGTATTGGGAAATTAAGGTTTTTTACAAGTATTTATTGCAGAACTTTTGGTTGCTGTTTCGCGATGTTCTAATTTTGTAGAACGGCCGGGAAATTTTGTAGGTTTCTGCTGGATGCCGGCCGCAACGATAAAATATTTCTGATGAATAATGTAATTGCGCTGTTAGCTGTTTTTTCATGGATGGCCCTTGTGGGCTCTGTTCGTGTTGTAGAATTGATCCTGCAAAAGAACAAGAAACACATTCAGTTTTCTGTAGACGATTCCATTGTTCAGAAGATCATCAAGACATTGAATAACGCCGAGCTTTTACTGGCTTTGTTGGGCATCAGTAGCTTTTTTATTTTTGGAGAACATCCTTTCGAAAAAGCCAAACTTACTTTTTTCATCCCCGTGGCTGTCCTCATGATACAAAAACTGGTTTACGCTCCCACGCTCGGCAGAAGAGTAGAAGTGTTGGTGCACGGATCAATCCTACCCCCACAAAAACAGAAGTTAAACGATATTGCTCTCGATCTCGTTAAGCTGACCAGCCTGCTTGTTTTCAGTTTCAGCCTTTTCTAGGCTACCAGGGAAATAAATGCATGTAAATAACACGCGAGAGTTTGAAGTTCTTACGGGAAATAAGTGTGATCACTCCAATGATGATAAGCGGTATCCAGATGGTTGGCAGTGAAGGAAAGGCCAAGTAAAGTACCACGAAGGTGAGCAATCCCAAAAGAACGGCGATGCCGTAACTGATATACATGGCGCCCAAAAAATATCCGGGCTCTCTCAAATAGCTGTATTTGCAAACCTCGCAACGCTCCTGCATCACCGGCGCCCTGAAAAAGCCTCGCCCTTGTTCGTACACATGCCCCTCACGACAGTGGGGACATTTTTCCTGCACTATATCCAGGAAAAGATTACGGCGTTTTTTAATTTGCGTTTCCATACTGCAAAGATACGCTAAAGCAAGGTTGACCCTGGGATGATCTTTGTCATTTTACCTGCCGTAAAAGCTTCTTTACCAGCGCCAATTGTCCTAAATGATTATGCGTGTGCTCAATAATACCGGCTACGTTGCGATAATAATTTCCGTATTTTTCAAGCACAAAAGGTTCATCCCATTGGGTCTCAGGGATCTTCTCAACCAGCTTAGCGAATTGTTCCGCATCGTTCAGCGCTTTGTCGACCATCTTCTTCCAATCCGCTTCTGAGTTGATCGGTGGATGATCGAAACTTAATTTATCATCCCCTTCCAGCGGTCCGCCCTGCAAAACTTTCAAGGCAACGCCCACAAAATAATGTATGTGAAATACAAGCAAAGCTATGGTATTGAGATCATGAACTTTAGTAGTTGCTTCTTGCCAGGTCACATCCGAAACTTGATCTTTCAGGTTCGATACAGTCCAGTTGCCGCCAAAATGCACTTCGCGAAAATGCTTGGCTATGAGGTGGGAGGTGGTCATGATTCGGATCTTATAACGCAAACTTAAATAAATCCCGCAATAAATACTAGGTCGCGGTGTTTTAGGCTGAGCTCGTCAAAACACGAAGAATGTTTGGCGAATAAAAGGGAGGGTTGGCACTCCTACATTTTAATAATAATGAACTCGGTGCGTCGGTTCTCCTGGTGTTCCTGCTCTGTGCATGTAGATTTAACAGCACCTTCGCAGGCGCAGCCATTCTTCAGTTTCGATTCTCCATATCCTTTACCGGATATACGTTCCGGGTTCGTGATCTTTTTCCGGATATATTCAGCAGAAGCCTTGGCCCGTTTATCCGAAAGTTTCTCATTAGAAGCTGCCGAAGAACGGCAATCTGTGTGTGAGCCAAGTTCGATCACCATAGTTGGGTTCTCATTCATCACCTTCACGATCTTGTCAAGCTCAGCCGTGGCATCCTTACGGATATTGAATTTGCCGAGGTCAAAATAAATAGGTTTGATGTTAATGATCTTCGCCAGGTCAGTACCTATACCCACTTTCTCCAAAGAAAGATCCATTTCCTGTAAAAGGTCATAGCGCCCTTCTCTGTCCACTGTTTTGGTGTACATTAGACTCTTACTGAGATAACCATCCTTGTTCAGTGTAATGTTATAAGTTAATTTGTCGTTCAGTTTTATTCCTGCAAGGACTTTTGTGAATTCCCCACTATTGTCGGTCACAAAATTGTCTTCCGCGCCGGTAAGTATATTCACAACCTTTACCTGTACTCCTGCGATGGGGGCTTTACTTTCCTTTTCGGTGATCATTCCATAGATCGATAGCCCCGGATCCTTTTCGAGGATCACATCCGCGTTTATTTCACTTTCATTGCCGGTCGCGTCTACATGCTTTCGACCGTCAAAATATTTTTCTTTACTTCCGTTCAGAACGAAATTCTTGTCGGGCTCAACCACAAAAGAATAAGAGCCATCTTCACCGGTCAGCGCGTTGCCGATCTCTTTTCCGGTTTCATCCTGTATACTGACCTTTGCCCCGGCTACGATAGCGCCGTTCTTGTCTTTTACAGATCCTTTCACGATCTTTCCAAATACGAAAGGTTTCAGCAGGTCGAACGAATACAGGTCATCATCTCCGCTGCCGCCAACACGGTTAGAAGAGAAGTATCCTTTCTGCATTTTAGGATCTATGATAAGCGCAAAATCGTCATATTGTGTATTTATCGGGACTCCCGCGTTGACCGTTTTCCCAAAGCTTTTGTCTTTGGTCATCGGGCTCACAAAAACATCGAGACCTCCTAAACCTGTGTGGCCGTTGGAAGCGAAGAACAGGATGGCCGAGGTTTCCTGGAAAAACGGGAACATCTCGTTGCCCTCGGTGTTTATCCGCTCCCCGAGGTTTTGCGCGTCGCTCCATTCTCCGGTCTCATTTTTTTGTATGCGATACAGATCGCTCCCGCCAAATCCGCCCGGCATATCACTAACAAAATACAGCGTATTTCCGTCAGCGCTCAGGCAGGGATGACCCACTGAGTATTCGGAATTGTTCAGCTTGAAAGGAACTGCGTTCGACCATTTTCCATTTTTGAATTCACTGAAAAAGATCTGTAGTTTAACCACGCCATCCTTGCTTTTGTTCTCATAATTGTTGCGCGTAAAGGCCATCCACTTGCCATCAGCACTAAAACTTGCCGGACCCTCATGCAGTTTTTTATTCAAGGCTTTATTAAGGTTCCTTGGACTTTGCAACTGGTCCGCATTCACATCGGCGACATACAGGTCGAGAAAGGGTTTATGATTCCAGTTGTAATTACGTTTGATCATGGGTGAGCCGCCGCGACTCGACGCGAAAACGACCTGGTTGTTGTAAAACGCCGCGCCAAAATCCTCCTGGGCGCTGTTTATGGCAAGGTGCGCGATCTTATATCTTCCTTCATCCTGCATCATCTCTTTTTCATGACCATGGTTCACGCGATAATCCTTTGTTCTAAGATCGTTCGGGTGCGTGGTAGCGAATTTTTCCATCCATTCGTCGGCCGCATCATACTTGCCATTGTTTTTCAGGATAGAATAGTAGTTGTAATAATCATCGGCGTTCACGTCGGTGTTATGAATAAACTTCGCGTAGATCTCTTCGGCTTTTACCGGTTGGTTGGTGTTCTCATAACAGTGAGCCAGTCGTCGAGACCCTTCGGTGGTGAGGCTTTCTGCCTGCGTATACTTTTGAATGGCCTCATCGAAGAAGTAATAAGCATAATGGGCGTCGCCTTTCACTTCTTTCGTGGATTTCTGGGCAAAGCCTGCACTTATGCTTAACGTGGCGGCTAATAAATAGATAATTTTTTTCATGGTCTTAGAAATAACGTGGTGAGCGGACTTTTTCTTTGTCGTTATAAATGAAATCGTAGGTCAGCATGATCTCGTGGCTTCCCTGGTTGTAACGGAAAGTGCGGTTGTTACCGTAAGACCAATCGAATGAATAACCTATATGGAACTGGTTATTGATGAAATAACCGGCCAGGAATCCAAGCGCGTCGCCGGAACGGTACATGGCGCCAACCAATAAACGTTTGTTGAGAATAAAAGAACCTGTAACATCCGCTTCTATCGGCGCGCCATAGGTGATCTTCAGGAAGCTAGTAGGCCTGAACTCAACCTCTTCTGAGAGCTTCATTACTCCGCCTGCTATGAAAAAGTAGTGACGTTTTTCTGTGGCAAGTTTCGTGGTGCCGCTGATGCTATTGGTCTTGAAATTATTCTCGAGCAACTTCGGCGTTGAGATACCCGCGTAGAAACGTTTTGTGCGGTAATATGTGCCGAAACCGAAATTAGGAAGCAGGTTGCTGTTGATATTCTGCTGAAAGGATTGATCGTTCTTTTGATCGAGGTTCAGCGTGCTCAATCCCGCCTGCATGTAATTCACCCCCGCACTTAGACCAAACGAAAGACTTGATCTTTCATTCAGCTTAAGGATATACGAATAATCAGCGTACGCGCCGGTCGTATTCATTGGCCCTATCTTATCGTTCACAACCGCGAGGCCCAATCCCATTGTGTTATTTCGGAGCGGAGTATGCATGGTGATCGTTTGCGTTTTGGGCGCGCCGGGAAAGCTGACCCATTGTGAGCGATGCAAAGCGGTTACGGTGAGCGCTTCGCTGGTGCCTGCATAAGCCGGGTTTACAGCCAAGGTGTTATACATATAATGCGTGAACATCGCATCCTGTTGTGCCCTTAGCATTCCGGTTGCAAGCAACAGGCCGGCTGTGGTGATCTTTAAAACTGTTCTCATCTTTTTCTTCATTAAATATTGTTTATCGGTTCAGGTAGATATATCCTTTCTTAACCGGCGATCCATCACCGAGGTCGAGTATATAGAAATATGTTCCCACGGGTAGCTCATCGCCACCTATGCGCAAGCCCTCTGTTGATTTTCCATTCCAGGTATTGGTATAAGGCGCGGCCTCAAACACCTGGTTGCCCCATCGGTTAAAGATGGAGAATTTGTTCTTCGGGTAATTTCCAATACCCTGTATCACGTACAAGTCGTTGGTTCCATCGCTGTTCGGAGAGAAACCTTCCGGTATGTTCAAGGTTGTACTTGTGGTAGGACAAGGAACATCTACATATAACCACGCAGTTTGGCACAGAGGTGGCGTGCTGCCATCACATGCCTGGTACTGCGCGCTGTCTGCTCCGCAGAATCCTGCATTCGGAGTATAGGTATACGAACCATTTGGCAGGATCACCAATGTTCCGTTTTGAGGTGGTGTCACCGGTGTAGCGCTAACTGTAAGTGTTGTCCCCACATCATTTCCTAACACGTTACCGCCAAAGGTTCCGCCTCCTGTTATAGCGTTAGCGGTATCATTGTCGAGTTTCGGATACACAGTAATGAATACCGTATCAACGATGCAGCTCGTGCCTAAACAAACATTCACCCGCATGGTATCGTAACCGCTGTATCCGCTGTTGGGTGTGTAGGTGAACGAGCTGCCTGCGCCGATGTTCATTGTGCCATACACGGTATTTGCAACCAGTGTTCCTAATGTTAGGCCACCCGGCGAATCATTCGTTAGAATATTTCCGCCTATCGGTGTACCAGTGATCCCTGAAACATATTCATTAACAACCTGGGGTCCGGGTGCTGTGTTCACGTTAATGAAGATGGTATCCGTTGAGCATAGGGGCGGCACACTGGAATCACAAACAGTAACCAGTACGGTATCCGGCCCGCTGTAACCACTGTTGGCTGTGTAGGTGTATGAACCATTACTTGCTATCACGATGCTTCCATTGTTCGGGCCGCTTACGGCTGTTGTATTATAGGTCAGCCCACTTCCCGCGTCATTCGTGATCATTGATCCGGTATAGGGTGTTCCCGCAATGGCTGTGATAGTTTCGTTGTTAATATCCGGGTTCACAGTAATGAACACGGTATCCGGCACACAGATAGAGTTAAAGCAAACATTGACAATAAGCGTGTCGTATCCGCTGAATCCGCTGTTTGGTGTGTACGTGAATGAGCCGCCGGTGCCGAATGTAACAGTACCGTTGTTGGTATTGTCGATCACGCTGCCAACAGTTACACCTCCCGGCGAGTCGTTCGTTAATATGTTCCCGGGAATAGGAGTCCCTGTTGTTCCTGAAAGATTCTCATTTACAACGAGAGGTCCCGGAACTGTTCCGTTCACGTTGATAAAGATCGTATCAGAAGAACAGAGGGGTGGCACGCTTGCGTCACATACATTCACGATCACAGTATCGGGTCCGCTGTAGCCATTATTTGGCGTATACGTATACGAACCGTTACCGTTGATGGTGATAGTGCCGTTATTCGGACCGCTCACCGCTGTTGTATTGTAGGTGAGGCCGGTACCTGCATCGTTCGTGAGCATCGTTCCGGTATAAGGTGTATTGGCTGTAACTGAGATGGATTCATTATTGATGTCGGGGTTAACTGTTATGAAAACCGTATCGGGAACGCAAACCGTGTTCAGACAAACTTCAATGATCAGTGTGTCATATCCGCTGAAGCCGGTGTTCGGTGTATAGGTGAATGTACCATTCGAACCGAAGTTCATCGTTCCATTACTCGTGTTATCCAAAACTGTTCCGGTGGTGACTCCTCCCGGCGAATCGTTCGTGAGAATATTTCCGGGGATCGGCGTGCCTGTGATGCCTGAAATATTTTCGTTGATAACCAAGGGCCCGGGCACAGCGTTCACGTTAATGAAAATTGTGTCGGTAGAACAAAGAGGGGGGACGCTCGCGTCGCATACGGATACGATAACCGTGTCGGGCCCCGAATAACCGCTATTTGACGTATAGGTATATGAACCATTGCTTGCGATCACAATAGTGCCATGATTGGGTCCGCTTAGTGGAGTAGATCCATAGCTTAAACCGGATCCGACATCGTTAGTGGCCATCGTGTTTGTGAACGGTGTTCCCGCATTCACGATGATCGATTCATTATTGATGTCGGGGAATACGGTAATGAAAACAGTATCCGGTGTGCATACCGAGTTAAAGCACACCTGCACAATTAGTGTATCGTATCCGCTGAAGCCACTGTTCGGCGTATAGGTAAAGGTTCCTCCTGAACCAATAGTGATAGTACCGTTATTCGTATTATCAAGAATGGATCCCACAGTTGAGCCCACCGGAGAATCATTCGTTAATATTCCCCCGGTGATCGGGCTGCCGGTTGTTCCGGAAACAGTTTCGTTCAATACAACTGGTCCGGGTATCACATTAATGAATAAAGTATCAGCGGAGCATAAAGGCGGTATACTGCCATCGCAAACATTTACGATCACGGTATCCGGCCCGCTGTAACCACCGTTAGCAGTATAAGTATAAGAACCGTTGCTGGCTATAAGGATAGTTCCATTCGCAGGACCACTCACAGGCGTAGTATTGTAAGATAAACCGGTTCCAAAATCGTTGCTTAGCATAGAGCTAGTATAGGATGTCCCTGAAGTAACCGTAAAGTTCTCATTATTGATATCAGGATTCACAGTTATGAAAACGGTATCGGCAATACAAACAGCGCCGAGACAAACCTGCACTATCAAAGTATCGTAACCACTAAAGCCACTGTTAGGTGTATAGGTAAATGTTCCTCCGCCGCCAATGTTGATACTTCCGTTATTCGGGTTGTCGAGGATTGTACCTGTGCTTAGCCCTCCCGGCGCGTCGTTGGTGAGTATACTTCCGGTGATCGGTGTGCCTGTTGTGCCCGATACATTTTCATTTTGTACTATAGGACTACCGGTTACCGTAATATGGATCACTGCGGTATCGCACAACGAAGGGGTTCCGTTGTCGCAGATCACCACGCACATGCTGTCAAGACCCGTAAACCCGGAGTTAGGTATGTACGTAATGCAGACCTGCCCGCCGCTAACTGTTACAGTAGAAGTGCCGTTTGCGGCAGCTCCGCATGAACTTGAGCTGTATGTTTGTCCCTGGTCAGGATCTATGATCGGGATGCAAAGTGTAATGGTGCTGTCCTGTGCGATGACAATAGTGCTGTCGGTAACTTGTGGTGGATCATTTTTTGGTGTTACGTTGATCACCACCACGGCGGTGTCGCACATCGAAGGATTACCATTGTCGCAAACGATCACGCAAAGGCTGTCCATTCCATTGTAATTCGTAGTTGGCGTGTAGGTGATACAAACCTGGGTTCCGGTCACACTTATGTTTGCTGTTCCATTAAGCGGACTTCCACAAGAACTTGCTGTGTACACCTGTCCTGTATTTGGATCGGAAATGGGAAGACACACGGTAATAGTGCTATCCTCAGGCAAAGTCACAAGCGTGTCATTCACAACAGGAGGGAAATTGACGGGCGTTACATAAATGTGAACGATGGCCGTATCGCAGAATGGAGTTGGACTTGTATTGTCGCATACCTGGTAGATCAGGCTGTCCTTGCCAATGTAACCTGTTGCGGGTGTATAAACGATCGTTCCGCCGGCACCGATGGTTACTGTACCATTGGCAGGACCTGAGGTAACAGTTACACTCGAGGGATCGAGGTTGTTTTGAGGGTCAGTGTCGTTCCCGAGTACGGTAATGGTATAGGTTGTATTCTGTGAAACGGATACGGAGTCAGGATTCGCCTGTGGTTTACAATCTACAGTTGTAACTGAAACTGTTGAGGTGGCCGAAACGCAGCCGTTCTCGGTAGCGGTTACCGAATAGGTGCCGTTCATGGTCGCATCCGCATTGGCGATCGTTGGATTTTGAGTTGATGAAGCATAGCTGTTCGGTCCGTTCCAGGAATAACTTGGATTTCCGGAAGTCGCCGCGGTCAAACTAATTCCGTAGGTGAAGCACACCGGCGAGTTTGATGATACCGAAGGAGCGAATGGAGTTTGATTGATGGTTACAGTTGCACTAGCCGAGAAAGCGGCGCAACCGTTCTGCGCGGCTATCGAATAGGTTACCGTATAGGTTCCGGCTGTACTTGTAGAAGGTGTTACATCGCCGTTTGAGCTGTTCACCGATAATCCCACGCCCGCCGAATAAGTCCCGCCCGTTGATCCGGTAAGTGTAACAGACTGCGCCGAAGAAACTGAAGTACAGTATGGACTTGCTGCATAGGCTATGGTTGCAGAGGGTCCGTTAACGATATCCGCCAGTGCCGAAGTTGTATAAGTGGCACATCCGCCCGAAGCCGCGATGGTGTAGGTTATTGTATAAGATCCCACCGAACTTGTAGATGGTACAATATCACCGGTAGAGCTATTTAAAGACAGGCCTGCAGGCGAGGATGAATAGGTGCCGCCGCCGCTGCCGCTTTGCGTTGCACTTACTGTCGCGGTATTGGTAACGCAATAAGGACTTCCGCTATAGGAAACAGAAGCGTTAGGTTCCTGGGTGATAAGCACAGTTGCGCTGGTAGAGAACGAAGCGCAGCTGCCTGAAGCAGGGATCAAATAGGTAACAGTATATGTTCCTGCCGTGCTGGTTGAAGGTGTGATATCGCCGGTTGTGGAACTGATCGTGAGTCCGGCAGGAGCGGCAGAGAATGTTCCGCCCCCGGTTCCGGTAAGCGTAACACTTTGGTCTGAACTGAGCGAGGTACAGAATGGAGTAGCGTAAGCGATCGTTGCCGAAGCTCCGTTGGTAATCGATGCGATCACTGTGTTGGTGTAAACGCCACAACCGCCAGCCGGTGCTATCGTGTAAGTAACCGTGTAGGTTCCTACCGCGCTGGTTGAAGGAGTTATGTCGCCATTTGAGCTGTTAAGCGTGAGTCCGGCAGGAGCAGCGCTGAATGTTCCTCCGGTAGATCCGCTTAAGGTAACACTTTGCGGTGTACTCAAGGATACGCAGAAAGGGCTTCCGCTGTATGAAAGTGTTGCGGAAGGTTCCTGTGTGATTGTTATGGAAGTGGTAGCGGTAAACGCGGCGCATCCACCGGATGCGACGATGGAATACGTTACCGTATAAGTTCCGGCCGTGCTTGTAGAAGGTGTGATATCTCCCGAAGAAGCGTTAAGCGATAATCCTGCAGGCGCAGAGGAGTAAGTTCCGCCGCCTGTTCCAGTAAGGGTTACGTTTTGTGCGCTGCTCAATGAAGAACAGAAAGGACTTCCTCCGTAAAAAATACTTGCACTAGGAGCGCTGTTAATTGTAACAACCGCGGATGTTGTGTAAGTGGCACAACCATTGGCCGCCGCAATGGTATAGGTAACTGTATAAGTTCCGGGAGTACTTGTAGAAGGAGTGATATCGCCACTGGTGCTATTCACTGAAAGGCCCGCAGGAGCAGATGAATAATTTCCGCCCGTGCTTCCGGTTTGAGTAACACTTTGCGCGGATGCTTGCGAAGTGCAATACGGACTTCCACTATAGGAAACGGTTGCGGAAGGTGCTGTGGTGATAGCCACCGTGGTAGTGGTTGAGAAAGACGAGCAACCACCACCGGCTGGGATGAGATACGTTACTGTATAGCTGCCAGCTGTGCTCAGAGAAGGAGTAACATCTCCATTGGTAGAATTAATGCTTAAACCTGCCGGAGTCGCGGAATAAGTTCCACCGCCGCTTCCGGTAAGTGTAACGTTCTGTGCGCTGCCTAAAGAACTGCAGAATGGACTTCCGCCATAATTTATCGAAGCTGTAGGACCGCTGCTGATGCTTACCGATGTAGTAGCAGTAAGAACAGAACACCCCCCTGAAGCGGCAATTGTATAAGTTACCGTATATGTACCAAGTGTACTTAACGATGGAGTTACGTCGCCGTTAGAGGCGTTCAGTGAAAGCCCTGCAGGCGAAGATGAGAAGGTTCCACCACCGGTTCCGCCGAATGTAGCTCCCTGCGGTGTATTGATCGATGCGCAGAAAGGGCTACCGCTGTAAGAGAATGTGGCCGCTGGTTGTTGCGTGATCGTTACGGTTGTGGTAGCAGATACGGCCGCGCATCCCGCGGATGCGGCGATGGCATAGGTTACCGTATAGGTTCCGGGTGTACTTGTAGAAGGAATGATGCTCCCGCTTGCGGCATTCAGACTTAATCCTGACGGTGTGGCTGAATATGTTCCGCCACTAGTTCCGGTAAGTGTAACGTTTTGCGCGGTGCTGACAGAAGTGCAGAAAGGAGTTCCCGCGTAAGAGATGGCTGCAGTTGGGGCGGTTGTTATGGTTACTGTAGTGGTAGTTGAATAAGACGAGCAGCCTCCGGAAGCAGCGATCGAGTAGTTAACCGTGTAATTGCCCGCCGTGCTTGTTGAAGGAGTAATGGCCCCGCTTGAAGCATTCAGGCTAAGCCCGGCTGGGGTGGCAGAAAATGTTCCCCCGCTTGTTCCGGTAAGCGTAGTATTCTGCGCGCCTGATACGGAAGTACAGTACGGACTTCCGCTATAGGAAACGCCGGCGGAAGGCATTTGTGTGATCGTGATGGTTGCGTTAGCAGCAACGGCGGCACAGCCACCGGCCGCAGCGATCGAATAAGTTACGGTATAAGTTCCTGCTGTACTGGTTGAAGGTGTAATACCTCCATTAGCTGCGTTTAAGGTCAGGCCCACAGGTGTTGCTGAGTATGTTCCTCCGCCAGTGCCGGTAAGCGTAACGGCTTGAGCGGTAGAAAGTGAGGAACAGAAAGGAGTTCCCGCATAAGAGATCGTTGCAGTTGGTGCGGTAGTTATGGTTGCTGTTGTTGTTGTTGAAAAAGCCGCGCACCCACCGCCGGCCGCGATGGAGTAGGTTACTGTATAACTGCCGGCCGAGCTCGAGGATGGTGTGATCGCACCTGAAGCGCTGTTAATGCTGAGTCCCACGGGTGTCGCTGAAAAAGTCCCGCCACTTGTTCCGGTAAGGGTTACGTTTTGGCCAGAAGATACGGAGGTACAGAACGGACTTCCGGAATAGGATATAGTTCCTGTGGGAGCGGTAGTGATCGTTACAGTTACCTGGAAACGCGTAACGCTTTCGCACCCGCTAACCGTTTGCGTGGCGTAATAACTGCTGCCATTTACCAGGGCAACAGTTGAGCTCAACACGCTTCCGCCGCTGGAAGCCGCATACCATTGGATGGATGTACCAGTGGCGGTTAAATTGGCGATCGTAGGGTTGGAAGAGGAGCAAAAAGTTTGTGTTGCAGATCCTGTTGGGGCCGCAGGCGCAGCATTCACTGTAATGGTTATCACGGAACTTAATTGTCCGCTGCACAAGGAAGGTGATACCCCTGTAGCAAGAATATTGTAAGTGGTATTGGATGAAAGTGCTCCGGATGGTAAATTGATCGTTCCGCCTGTACCTGCTACAGCGCTTCCAACAAGCGCGTTGTTTGAGTTATCACGTAACTGGTAAGTAAATCCTGTCTGCGAGCTTGCCACGGTAATATTGGTAGATACTCCCGCGCAAACGGGGTTCACACTGGCGCCCACCGTGAGACCGAGCGTTGGATAAGCGTTCACGCGAACAACGATGGTGTCGTTCAGATATGCCGTGCAACTTCCAGGCGGGATCTTAAATGCTTTTACTTTCAGCGTGGTATTTGCCGATAGTGTTGCGGAGGTAAGCGTAATACTCCCTCCGGTACCTAACTTAGATGAACCGGAATTAACTCCTCCATTCGTTAACTGGTAAATGATCAAAGCCTGTGAGTTGGGGATCGTTACGTTGGCAACCACGCTGTTCGAGCAAACGATAGCCGTATCCGGACTAACCGACAAAGTTAAAGTTGGAGGAATGCAGATGACGGTTACACCAGCTGAAGGTGTGCTTGCGCAACCAGTAGGTGAACTGGATGTAGCGGTAACGACTCCTAAAGGATAGGTATCATAACTGTTCAAAGGTGTCACGGTCCATGTTCCTCCGCTTACAACAACAGGAGCGCCTATGGGAGCGTTGTCAATATAGAGCTGTATTGTGTTTCCGTTAGTTCCTGTTCCGGTAACCGAGGTTTGTTGTTCTATGATGGGAGACGAGGTAATGGCCAGTGATGCGTCAATGGTTTTTGCAAAAACAACAATGCCCGCCGAAGCAGCACTTTGAGTTTTGCAGGCCGCGGTGGCACGTGCGGTAACCGTAGCGCCAGGAGCTATGCTCAATCCGTTAACGGTCCATGTGCCGTTAGAAACTGTGGTGGCTGAACCCACAGCTACGCCATTGCTGTAAACCTGTATGCTGGTTCCGGATGCTTCAGAAGAAATGCCGGATACCGATGCGATGGTGGTGGAAGTACAGAACGGACCCGTAACCACCGGCGCCGCGCTTTGTCCACTGGTAACAATGATAGATGTGGAAGCGTTGGATAAACATTTGGTTCCTGCGATAGCTTTTACAGTAACCGTATCGCAGCCTTTGAGTGTAAGCGATGTAAAACTGAATGCTCCGCCTGCTGTGGTTGCTACCGTGGCTGTTTGCACACCGCTGAGGTAAAGTATCACGGTTGCTCCCGCAATATTGTCGGGAGCGGGAACGCTGCCGCTGATCGTTGTGGAAGCAGTAGTTAGTGTTGTTGCACTTAGGGTGGGTGTAGCCGTAGTTCCAACGCTGCCCAGGCAGAACCAAACCGGCGTTGATTCACACTTGCCCGGTTCTGTAGCAGTAACGCGATATGCGCCGTCTGAAAGACAGGGGGCTCCGCCAGAAGTACAACTGCTTGATTGACCTGAGCCAACACATTTCCACAGCCAGTTCAAAGAGGTATTGGACAAGGTGCTAGGTGTGGTGCCCGCGGTGATCTTGTTAGGACCTGTGGTAAAATTGTAACCGCTGGAAGGAGTAATTGGGGTTGCGTTGGTGCCATAGTAAAGTTTGATCTCAGCGCCGGGCGTTGCGTAACCCTGAACCGCTTTTCCGGAATTGCAAATATCGAGCAAAGTCACCGGAGCACTGCATGAACTTCCAACAACCGCGTAACTACAATCGTAATTAGATGCGATTTCGCCGCTTGCGGTAGCTGTGGCGCGTATCGTGTCTCCGCTCGAAAGCGTGGGAGAGATACCCGTCAATGTCCAGGTTCCTGCGCTAACAACAGTAGTAGGACTTAGCGCCACTCCATTTTTGTAAACGGTAATGATAGTTCCTGATGCTTCTGTAGAAGTACCGGTTACCGTATTAGCTCCGCCAACAATGGGAGCGTTTACATAAGGACAATCAGAACGTGTGGGACAAGTTGTTTGATTGGGTGCGCATGGCCCCTGGGCGTCTATGATCGTTCCGAAACAAGTAGCCAGGTTAGGGCAATTACCCACGCCGCCCACGTCAGATGCTGAAGAGGAATTACAGATGGTTGATTTTTGAGCAGCGGTGTTGTCGATGATCGCATAACGCATTCCGGTTGCTGTGGTAACGCCGAACTGAGAGGTGAGGTCAGAGAATTTCACAAAAAAGTCGTAGAAATAGTCAAGGTCTCCGCAGTTAGTGGAACCACAGATCGATTTCTGGTAATTGGTAGTACCCGGATAAGAGATCACCGGTGTGCAGTTTGGCACCGCGGTTCTCACATCGTATACATATACTCCAAATTTGGTGGCCAAAACGATCTCGATCTCGAAACCGGGATTGTTAAGTGTGTAATCAGGATCCGGGTTCGAACCGGTATTTCCGAATTTTCCATCTGTATCAATAAGGATCGAATAACTTTTTGCATTCGGAGCAGAACCTCCGATACGCATACGGAACAGCCAGTTGTTAGAGCCGTCGAGGTATTTTTGGGCCGGATCACGGTCTCCCTGGTCAACGAAATCGGTAAAGCCGCAATTCGGGGCATTGTTCAGATCGGAAGTGGGTTCGCTTCCCGGAAAGATCAGGGATGTATAAGGGATCTCGCTTTCCGTTTGATCATCGGTTATAAAACCTGAGGTGGTTTGCGAAGTATAACCGTCGCCGTTCGGATCAAGAACAGCGGTTCCTGCGCCCGTGGCCGGTTCGTAGATCATGCCCGGAGTTTGGGCGTTCAACATAGAATGGATCAAAAAGAACGGAACAAGGAGGATTCCTTTGAGGTAAGATCGCTTCATAAACTAAAATGGTTATTGCACTTAAGATGAAAGCCATTGCCTGCGCCTGTATTCGTGCAAAAGGGCATGTTAAAAAAGGACGAATAAAGTCCTTTTAGGCTAAATAGTTTCATTTAAAATGCTGGTTGGCAGCCCAAAGAAAGGAAAAATGTAACTCTAACCGCCTAATAATGTCGCAAGATGCAGGATCATGTCCGTGAGGGGCAGAAAACCTTGCGTGAAAAAATGCGGCGCTACTGGAATGTAGAGATGATCTTCAGGATATCGTCCCTGTATACCCGACCCACAGGAATCTTGGTGTCTCCGACCGTAATGTATTCGCCATTTACTTCTTTGAGATGGCGCATGTTAATGGAGTAAGAACGGTGCACACGAATAAAATTACGTCCCTTGAGTGATTGAAGCATAGATTCCATGGTGGTGCGTATAAAGTAATTCCCGGATGTGGTCACCACCTCCAGGTACTTATCATCCGATTTAAGGAAGTAGACATCGTGCAATTGTACCTTGGTGTATTTATTACCTACTTTCACAAAAATGCTTTCCGGCAAAACATTTACGTCCTCGTTTTCCTTTACCGCGTAGAAGTTTGCAATAGAGATCTGTATGGCAGAGTAAAGATCGTGCGTGGCAAATGGTTTGATGAGATAGGATTGAGGATGTGTTGCGCTCGCTTTAAAGATAGAATCCTTATCAGAATTGCCGGTTAGGTAAATGAAGGGAATATTCAATTGTTTATGGATGAACTCGCCGATTTCGATACCCTCCATTTTACCATTAATATTTATATCAAGGATGGCGAAATCAGGCGGGTCGGTGTTAAGTTGCTGGATAGCTTCCTTTTTGGTTGCAACAGGTTCCAGGGCGTCATACCCAAGCTCAGCAAGATTCATGCGTATGTTCTCAGCGATCAGAGGGTCATCCTCCAATATCATTATCTTCAGCTCGGTCATGGTTGCTCTTCAGTTATAAAATTAAAGAAAAAGTTCAGACCATTAGCTGTATTTTCAAAATTTAATGTTCCCTTTAGCTTCTTAGCCATGAGTCTAACCAGCTTCAATCCAAAGGAACCGGAAGACATAATATCTGACACAAGACCCGAACCATTATCGCCATACCGGAACTCGAATCGCCCTTTCTCAATTTGGGAGACTGTAATGCTAATATGGCCTTCTGTTCTATTTATAAAAGCGTATTTAAGTGAATTGGTTATCAATTCATTTACGATCAATCCCAGGGGTATCACGTGGTCTATTCCCAATAAAATGCCATTGGCTTCCACCCTGAATGTGACCTGTTTACTGGTGTCTCTAAATGTATTATAAATGGTGGCGAAAAGGTTCTCCAAATAAAATCGCAGATCAATATGGTCGAGATCTTCTTTTTCATAAAGATTTTTGTGTACCACGGCCATACTGTACACGCGCATCTGCATCTCTCGTAGCGCTTCTATGGCTTTTTGATCTTTCAGGTCGTGTACCTGTAGGTCGAGCATGCTCGAAATGATCTGCAGGTTGTTCTTTACGCGATGATGAATCTCCTTTAGATATAATGTTTTCTCATCATTTAGGCGACCAAGTTCATCCTTTTGTTTTTTCAGGATATTATTTTGTTTTGCGGTGCGCAATGAAAAATATAGAATAATAACGAGAAATGCTCCCAGGAGTATTGAAGTGAGTAATGTGAAATTTTTGATCCGGGTTTCACTGGCTGCCTTTTCTCTGAAATACACTCTTTCTTTTTCCTTCTCTTCGTTAAGGTAATAACTTGCAGTTTCAGCTATGCGGTTCTTACCGCTTTCTGTTTCAAGCCGGTAGGTAAGGGCCGAGTTGATCTCAAGGGTGCGAAAAGCGTTCTTGTAATCGCCCAGGTCCTGGTAATGTTCAGACAAACATTTGGTGATACTGATGGAATCGATGGTGAATTTTGCTTTAGTAAGCATCGATTCCAGGAAGTTGACCGCATCTTTATATTTCTTTTGCGCCCTGAATAAATAATGTTTGGCATAAAAATAATTTCTGAACGTTTCGGGGTCTTCTCCTGCTGAAACATCGGAGTTGATCTCGGTGAACAGTTCCTGTGCCCTCAAGTTATCGTTGTGCTGCGAATAAAAAATACTTAGTTGATTCTTGTAATTTGGATTTGTTGTTCCATCATAGGCACGCAGGTAAGCGTAAAGTCTATCGGCTATTTCGAGTTGATCTTTTTTCAGTTTAAAATAGGTAACCAGCAGGTTGCGGTAACCGTCAATGATGCGGATCGTATCCTGCATCTTAATTTGGTAATTGAGGTAATGTTGGTAGTAGGCCGCAGCTGTGTCCAGGTTCATATTCGTTGCGTCGTAAACGGCCGCGATGAGACGGTAACTCACCGCGATCATTTTTTCGTCACCCGACTTTCTTGCCGCATTGAGGCCCATTTGGTGGAAATGCAACGCCTGGTTATAACCCTCAAGATCGTACCGCGCGTAATACACGCTACCAATGTGATTTAAAAGGCGGGAAGTAGCATGGATTGAATCGGCGCGATAAACCGTGAGCAAACTGTCGAGTAACGCATTCTGAGAGTTCAGGCGAGTAACAAAGAAGAATAAAAAATAAAATGCCAACAGGAATGTTCGAGGGTTCAAACGCATATTTACGAAGATAACTAAAACACCTAAGCTGGAAAAAGTTTGCCAAATGGATCAAACAATATATCATTCAAAAAAAGGAGGTCAGAGGGAACTTATGCCTTGGTTTCATATTTTTTCCCGGTTTTAACTATAGATCCATAAAAATAGGTATTTTCGTAGCCCGAATTTTTGCCTCGGTGGCGGAATCGGTAGACGCGCTGGTCTCAAACACCAGTGTCAGCAATGACATGCCGGTTCGAGTCCGGCCCGGGGTACCAAAGTTAAACCACTGATTTTCAGTGGTTTTTGGTTTTTATTGAGGCCCAAGATCAGGCTCGTTTCCATCGGCTCTTTTAGCTGCGTTTTCCCTTTCAAAGACCATGATTATTTCATAGCTTTGCCGGCCCGAATCGACAGGTTAAAAGCCTTATTAATGATGATGGTGATCCGGTCGGGGCGGGCACCCTTAAATTATGGAACCACAGGTCAAGTTTTTCACAGGTAGCGCCACATCGGTTTTGGCTAAGCAAATTGCTGAAGCTTATGGCTCTTCTTTGGGCCATGTAAAGCGCATTCCTTTTAGCGACGGTGAGTTCCAGATCTCTTTTGAAGAAAGCGTGCGCGGACAAAAAGTATTTTTGATCCAATCTACCATGCCGCCTGCGGATAGCCTGATGGAATTACTCCTGATGATCGACGCGGCAAAACGTGCATCAGCATCAGAGATCATCGCTGTTATTCCGTATTACGGTTACGCGCGCCAGGATCGTAAAGATCAACCCCGTGTGGCCATTGGCGCTAAATTAGTAGCCGATATGCTGGCAGTAGCAGGCGCAACCCGCGTAATGACCATGGATCTTCACGCTGACCAAATTCAGGGATTCTTTGATATTCCTGTTGATCATTTGTACGCGTCGACGTTGTTCATGCCGCACATTCAGAATTTAAATTTACCCAACCTTACCATAGCTGCTCCGGATATGGGTGGCAGCAAACGCGCCAACGCATATGCGAAACATTTAAAGGCCGAGTTGGTTATCTGCTATAAGCAACGTACAAAGGCCAACCAGGTAGATCATATGACCGCCATTGGTGAAGTAGAAGGAAGAAATATCGTTTTAATTGATGACCTCGTAGACACCGGCGGAACACTTTGCAAAGCAGCCGATATGATGACGGAGCGTGGCGCGTTAAGCGTGCGTGCTATCTGTACGCACGGCGTGTTATCCGGTAAAGCGTACGAGAACATCGAGAACTCTAAATTAAAAGAACTGATCGTTACGGATACTATTCCTCACATTAAAGAAGGAGGAAAGATCAGGGTAATTTCAGTGGCCGGCTTATTCGCCAAAGTGGTGCACAACATCCTGCATCACGAGTCGATCAGCTCGCATTTTATCGTGTAAGTAAAGCCCGTACAAAATAAATAAACCGGGTGCAGAGAATTTAAGCGGGAAATTCAAAGCACTCACAAACCAAGATCCGCCTTCGCTTAAGCTTAGGCGGGTGAAAAAAAATAAAAAAATGAAAATTGTATCATTGAGCGGTTCGCCACGCGCGAACGTAGGGAAAAAAGATGCAACCCAGCTGCGTCGCAAAGGTCAGATACCATGCGTACTGTATGGGGGCAAAGAGCAAGTACACTTCCATGCGGATGTACGTGCCTTTAGACACATCATATATACTCCCGATGTATGTTTCGTTGACATCGACCTGAACGGTAAAAAAACGAAAGCCATGCTGCAGGAAGCCCAGTTCCACAAAGTGAACGACAGCTTATTGCACGTAGATTTCCTTGAGATCCAGGAAGGAAAAGCGGTTACTATCGCTATTCCCGTAAAATTACACGGACAGCCAGAAGGCGTGAAAGCCGGCGGTCGTTTGATCCTGAGCCACCGTAAAGTAAAGGTGAAAGGTTTAGCGGATAAGATCCCGGCTTTCCTTGATCTGAACATCGAAAAACTGAACATTGGCCAGTCTATCTCTTTCGGTGAGGTTAAAATTGACGGATGCGAATTACTGGGCGCGAAAGACAGCGCTATCGTGAGCGTGAACGTGACCCGTGCGGTTGAAGAAGAAGCTAAACCCGCAGCAGCGGCTACCGATGCAGCAGCACCTGCGGCTGACGGCGCAGCAAAAGCAGATGCTCCAAAAGCAGACGCTAAAGCAGCTGATGCGAAGAAGCCTGACGCTAAGAAATAATCTTAGATCCATAAAAACAAAAACCCAGACCGTAGCGTCTGGGTTTTTTTATTGGGTCAATTAAAATTCCGGTCAACAAAAAACCGCGAGGTTTCACTCGCGGTTTTCTTTTTCCTTATGAAGCTACAGGCCTAATTCCCAAACTCACTCAAAAACTTTATGCGCATTAAGCGTATCTCTTCTTCGGTATAATCGTCTGATCCTAATTCTTTAAGGGCCGCGTCAACAGAATCGGTCTGGCTGTCGCGGAAGTATTCGATCACCTCTTCCTGTTTCTCTGGGTCCATCACATCATCCAGGTAGTAAGCGATGTTCAGCCGGGTACCCGAATGTACAATGGTCTCCATCTCGTGTATCAGTTCGTTGAACGTAAGCTGTTTTGATTTGGCTACGTTCTCTAAATTGATCTTGCGGTCGATATTCTGGATAATGTAGATCTTGTTACCTGATTTATTGGCCACTGATTTTACCAGCATATCCACCGGGCGCTCGATCTCGTTCTCCTCCACGTGCTTTTTGATAAGCGCGATGATAGAAGCTCCGTATTTAGCCGCTTTACCCGAACCAACCCCGTTAATGCGGGTCATTTCGTCCATAGTGATGGGGTACTGGATGGCCATTTCTTCCAATGAAGTTTCTGCAAAGATCACATAAGGAGGTAATTTCTTCGCTTTCGCTATCTTCTTCACCTCATCTTTCAACAGGTTGTACAAAAGCTGGTCGGCAGCGCCGGCGCCCTTGCCCGTTGGTGTTGCCATATCATCATCCTCACCGCTGTCGGCACCACTGTAATCGTGGTCGCGGGTAAGCATGATAGAGTATGGTTTTTGCAGGAATTTTTTTCCTTTATCGGTCACGCTCAATAAACCGTAGGTCTCAATATCTTTGGCTAAAAGTCCGTTCACCAATGCCTGGCGGAACACGGAGCTCCAGTAACGGTCGTCCTTATCGCCTTCCACACCATCACCAAAAAGATCAAGCTCGTTGTGCTTATAGGTCTTACCCGTTGAGGTAAGCGTTCCCATCAATACATGGATACAATCTTTGGTCTTGTGTTTTTCTTTAACAGCCAGTACCGATTCGATCGCGAGCGATACATCCGCTTTTCCTTCGAACTTCTGTTTGGGGTGACGGCAGTTATCGCAATGTTTGTTGCATTTGCTTTCTTCGAACTCCTCACCGAAATAGTGCAGTAAGAAAGTACGGCGGCAGGATGAGGTTTCCGCGAAAGAAACGGTCTCCTGCAATAAGGCCTTACCGATCTCCATTTCGGCAACCGGTTTGCCTTTTAGGAATTTCTCGAGTTTCACTATATCATCATGACTGTAGAAAGTAACGCAATTACCTTCTCCGCCATCACGGCCGGCACGACCGGTCTCTTGATAATAGCTTTCTAATGATTTTGGAATATCGTGGTGTATCACAAAACGCACATCCGGCTTGTCGATGCCCATACCGAAGGCGATGGTGGCCACGATCACGTTCAGGTCTTCCATTAAGAAGCCATCCTGCACCTTGGCGCGTTCCTTGGCATCCATACCGGCGTGGTAGGGTGCGGCTTTGATACCATTCACTTTCAGTACTTCGGCAACTTCTTCTACCTTTTTACGGCTTAAGCAGTAAATGATACCCGATTTGCCGGCGTTCTGTTTTACGTATTTGATAATTTCTTTGATGACATTGGTCTTTGGACGGATGTCGTAGTATAAGTTCCCGCGGTTGAACGATGACTTAAAGAGGTTGGCTTTCAGCATGCCTAAGTTCTTCTGGATATCCAGCTGCACTTTGGGGGTAGCGGTGGCCGTTAAGGCTATTACGGGGATGTTCTTCTTCATTTCGGCGGCAACCTTGTCAATGATAGGACGCAGGCGGCGGTATTCCGGCCTGAAATCGTGTCCCCATTCAGAGATACAGTGTGCTTCGTCGATGG
The DNA here is from genome assembly GCA_964387075.1 of uncultured Flavobacteriaceae bacterium. Classification (GTDB taxonomy): domain Bacteria; phylum Bacteroidota; class Bacteroidia; order B-17B0; family Aurantibacillaceae; genus PALSA-968. Next base: position 71,201 of record CAYLVB010000009.1, on the reverse strand, counting down.
CAAAGAAGGAAACCTTGAATTCGGTGAAGAATTTGATATTGTCTTCTTTGGTAAGTGTTTCGGGGGCTACATATAAAAGCTTGGTCCTGCCGCTTAGTACGTCTTTTTTAACCTTGGTGATCTCGGCTTTGGATAAAGAGGAGTTCATAAAGTGGGCGATACCTTCTTCGCTGCTAAAGCCGCGGATGGCGTCTACCTGGTTCTTCATTAAAGCAATAAGGGGGGAAACGATAATAGCTGTGCCCTCGCTGATCACGGCAGGCAATTGGTAGCAGAGGGATTTACCCCCGCCGGTAGGCATGATCACAAAGGTGTCATGGCCTTCCAGGATGCTGCTGATGATCTTTTCCTGGGTACCCTTGAATTTTTCGAAACCGAAGAATTTCTTGAGGGTTCCCTGGAGCGATAGTTCTAATGTGAGGCTCATTTTTGGCATTGATAAGGAATAAGTACTTAATTTTAACTGTAACGTAAAGATATATGAAAAATTTCGTTCCTTTCAAAGCTTTATGCCCTAAAAATTAGTTTTTATACCAATCGGGGATTTTTGCCGATGAAAGGTAATTTACCTGTTCTGGCCAAGCCAAAACTTCAGTAAACCTTCGACGAATTTCAGCTTTTAGATAAGCATTCCGGCTATGGTGGCCGAAAGGTAAGAGGCTAAGGTCCCGCTGATAAGCGCCCGGATGCCCAATTTGGCCAGGTCGGCGCGCCTTTCGGGGGCCAAAGCGCCTATGCCGCCTATCTGCATGCCTACCGAGCTGAAGTTGGCAAAGCCGCAAATAGCAAAACTCGTTATTATAAGGCCTTTTTCGCTCAGGGGGGTAGCCAACTTATGGGTAAGGGTATCAAAGGCCACAAACTCGTTTATAGTGAGTTTTTGACCCATTATAGTGGCCACTTGCTGCACATCGGCATCGGGCACGCCCATGCACCAGGCCAGGGGGTAAAAAAGCTTCCCAAAAAGGTAATCTAATGACAGTTCCGGGCAGAAATTATTGATGGAGCCTACCTTTCCCAGTCCGTAGTTCACCAGCGCTATCAGGGCTATGAAGCCTATGAGCATGGCCACCACGTTTATGGCTATTTTCATGCCATCGGCAGCTCCGTGCGAAATGGCGTCTATCAGGTTGGTATGCTCCTTTTTAACCTCCAGCTTAACCTTTCCTTTGGTTACAGGCTCTTCCGTCTCGGGATATATGATCTTGCTTATTACCAAAGCGGCCGGGGCAGCCATCAAACTGGCCGTTAAAAGATACTCGGCCCGGGCGCCCATATTTACGTAGACGATCAAAATACCGCCTGCAATACAAGCCATGCTTCCGGCCATCGACGACATCAGCTCGCTTTTGGTCATCGAAGAAAGGTAGGGGCGTATCATCACCTGGGCCTCTACTTGTCCCACAAAGGCGCTGGCTACGTTGCTCAGGGCCTCGGCTCCGCTCACGCGCATCACAAAGTTCATGATACGGGCAATAAAAGCCACCACGCGCTGCATGATACCCACGTGATATAGGATCGCAACCAATACACAAACCAAAATGATGGTGGCGGTTACGCTGAAAGCAAAAACAAATGTGTGCGGGGCTCCAAAGCCTTTGGTAAGCCCATTATGCGTATCAACCATGATCCCTCCATAAACAAAAGAGGCGCCCTGGGTGGCAAATTGCTCGATCTTGCCCATGCCGCGGCCTAACAGCGCGAAGAAATCGGTTATAAAAGATACTTTCAATACAAGCACCGCGATGAGGATCTGCAATCCCACGCCGCTTAGTATAAGTCGGTAATTAATGGCTTTGCGGTTATTGGAAAGCAGGAAGGCAATTCCAAAGATCACAACTACGCCAAGGAGTCCGGTAAATCTTTCCATTTAATTTTCTAACAGACTCTAAATATATCTAATTTTACCGAATTGAAAGATGGAGTTCATTTCTGAAGAATTAACCAGTTATTGCCTGCAGCACTCTGACGCTGAAGACGCTCTTTTAAAAGAAGTGGCGCGACAAACGCATTTAAAGACTTTGCAGCCACGCATGTTGAGCGGTCACATTCAAGGCACTTTCCTGAGCATGCTTTCTTTGATGATAAAACCGAAATGCATTTTAGAGATCGGTACTTTTACCGGCTACTCGGCTTTGTGTTTGGTGAAGGGTTTGCAGCCGGGAGGAAAATTAATTACGCTGGATAATAATCCCGAAACATCGGTGCTGGCCGAAGATTTTTTCAAAAGATCGGCATACAACGACCGCATCGAGTTCATTGTAGGGAACGCGGCCGGGGAAATAAAAAAGCTGGGACAAAATTTTGATCTTGTATTTATTGATGCCGATAAAAAGAATTATTCGCTTTATTATGATCTTGTCTTCGATAAATTGAACCACGGAGGAATTATCCTGGCCGATAATGTTTTGTGGAGCGGAAAGATACTCGACCTCCAAAAAAATAAGGATGCGGATACGCTTGCTTTGGACGCGTTCAGCAAAAAAGTTGCGGCAGACACGCGCGTAGAAAAATTGATGTTACCTTTGAGAGACGGACTTACACTGATCAGAAAGAAATAGCCACAGATTGCGCAGATGCACACAGATCGTTCTGCGGATCCATAACACGAAAACAAATAATCTGCGGGAATCTGTGAGATCCGCGGCAAAACTTAAAAATGAACCTAGATCTTAAAAATAAACGCGCCCTGGTTTGCGGAAGCACACAGGGAATTGGCAAAGCGGTTGCTTTGGAATTGGCTACTATGGGAGCCAATGTTACCTTGCTCGCCCGTAACGAGGAGGCTTTGAAAAAAACCAAAGCCGAACTGAGCACCGATAAAGGTCAGCAGCATTCTTACCTGGTGGCCGATTTCAGCAAGCCGGATGAGGTAAAGGAAATGGTGACAAACTTTGTGCAGCGTCACGGTGCCGTAAATATTCTCATCAATAATACGGGCGGACCACCCTCAGGACCCATCGCGACTGCCAGGGTTGAGGAATTTCTTTCGGCATTCAATAATCATTTGGTGTGCAATCAAATTTTAGTGCAGGCTTGTTTGGAGGGAATGAAAAATTCGGGTTACGGCCGCGTGGTGAATATCATTTCTACTTCCGTAAAACAACCTTTGCCAAATTTGGGTGTTTCCAATACCATTCGCGCCGCCGTTGGTAACTGGAGCAAGACCTGGGCGAATGAAGTGGCTCAGTTTGGAATTACCGTCAACAACGTTTTGCCGGGCGCAACCAGCACGCAGCGTTTGCATGCTATCATCGAGAATAACGCTACCAAGAATTTAAAGCCGGTGGATGAGGTAAAAGAGCACATGCTCAAAGAAATTCCCATGAAGCGTTTTGCCGAGGCACAGGAAATTGCCAATGCGGTTGCCTTTTTGGCGAGCCCCGCAGCGGCCTACATAACAGGAATCAATATTCCGGTAGACGGGGGCAGGACCGGGAACCTGTAAAAGTGGCGCTCGATTCTTGCATTGGGAACGTATGAATAGCGGGTCTGCCTATAGGTTTGCAACTCCCGGCTATGGTTCACCCCGCCTTGGCTAAAAGTGTAACCTTCCGGTTAAGTAGTAATGTACCTTGAAATATGGAAAGGGAGCAGGCAGAAGCGCAATTAAATAGCCACTTGATCTTAAAGGATAAATTCTTAATGCATAAAAGCTACCAGGAAAAAATGCAGTTAATTGAAATGGGTGTAACCAGAACTCAAAAAAGTAACGCGTGTTATATCTATTGCAAATTAAAAGGCAGGTACGGGCAGGTGATCAAGTCCCTGGATTATATCCTGGAATATTACACCGTATGTTGATCTATTTTGCGCGGCCCCTTCAGCTTAGGTTCTTCCTTTCACACTCCCAGAAACTAAGGGGTCAATAAAAAAATGGTTTTAGCGAAAAGAGCGAAAATGCGCCAAAAATTTAGTGAGAAATTTGGCAGAGCCAAACAGTGTAATTACTGGTTGTAGATCACGATCTCGCCACCCTTATTTTTCACATTACCCAAAATGGTGCCATGAAAGAATAAACGCGATCCGCGGTGCAAAACAATATCGTGTACGCTGCCAAACAAACGTGCCGTAACATTTTCAGTGAGCACCACACGATCGGCTTTTATATTATTGAACTGGCTGTTCTCCCGGATCTTTACAAAGCCATGTGTTTCCTCCGGAATGATCTTAAACGTTTCCATCGCGTGCTTTTTGTAACTTTCTTTAAAAATCCCACCAGAAATGTTACACTTATTTGGAAAATAAAAGTACCGTCAAAAGCCGGGCTGCAGAAAGTTTTTCGGTAAAAGGGGATAAAGTATGGTCAAAAACCTGTAATTAACAATTGGCTTTTTCTCCTATGTGCAAAGAATGTCATCGAATATTCAGATACCCTCAATAATAAGACGCATCTTTATACATAAGTAAATCATTAATACAAAAACATGGAACCCACAGAAAACAAGGAAGTAGAAGCGTTTAAGATCGTTGGTAACTGGGCCTTTCAGTCCAAATACATGAAAGGGAAACACCCTCAATTGACCGACGCCGATCTGAAGTTTGAGACCGGTAAAGAAGACGAGTTATTGGGGCGCATAGGGTCCAGGCTCGATAAGACAAGGGAAGAAGTTATTGCCGTGATCGATAGAATGCACGCGGCAATGATGTAGAATCCTACTCTACCCAGCTCTTGTAATATTTACCATCGTCAATGGCCATGGCCGCTTCGCTAACCTTGAGCGGGCGGAAAGTATCTACCATCACTGCAAGTTCAAGCGTTTCTTTCTGGCCAATGCTCCGCTCCATCGCTCCAGGCGCCGGGCCGTGTGGAATTCCTTTCGGATGTAAAGTAATATCACCTTCAGCTACATTGTTGCGGCTCATAAAATCGCCGTCAACATAATACAACACTTCATCGCTGTCGATGTTACTGTGATTGTAAGGAGCCGGGATGGATTGCGGATGATAATCGTACAGGCGCGGACAAAAAGAGCAAACCACAAAGGCAGGAGTTTCAAACGTCTGGTGCACAGGCGGTGGTTGGTGTACGCGGCCGGTGATAGGCTCAAAATTATGAATGGAGAATCCCCAGGGGAAATTATAACCGTCCCAGCCCACCACATCAAAAGGGTGCGTAGCGTAAACAACTTCATGCATCATCCCTTCTTTTTTGATCTTGATCAGGAATTTCCCTTTTTTATCGTGGGTCTCGAGCGTTTTAGGCAATTTATAATCGCGTTCGCAGAAAGGAGCATGCTCCAGCATTTGTCCGCCTGAATTTTTATAACGCTTAGGTGTATAGATCGGGTGGAAACTTTCTACGAACAATAAGCGGTTCTCTTTGGTTTCAAATTCTATCTGGTAGATCATTCCGCGCGGAATGATGAGATAATCGCCATATTCAAAAGGGATATTTCCCATGAAAGTGCGCAGCGTACCTTTTCCTTTGTGAATGAAAAGCATTTCATCCGCGTCGGCATTCTTGTAAAAATAAGAGGTAAGACTTTTCTTTGGCGCCGCCAATCCCATCCACAGATCGTTATTGAACAAAAGAACTTTTCTGCTCTCTAAAAAATCGTCGGTAGGTTTTACCTGGAAGCCCTTCAGCTGCAGCGCCTTGATGTTTTTGGCGATCGCCGCTTTTGGCGTAACATCATAACTCTTCAGGATCTCTTTCACCTGCGTGGGACGATGTGTGTGATAAAGCAAAGAAGAAAAACCATGAAAACCTTCGGTTCCAAAAAGTTGCTCGTAACGGTGTTTGCCCGCTTTATCCTTAAAAATGGTATGGCGTTTTTGCGGGAACTTTCCGAGTTTATGATAGATGGGCATGGCGTTAGATTATTCTATGTGTTAAATGAACTATTTAGTACAAAACTAAAATAAAAAAGGGGCTTTTCAAGGCCCCTTTCTTATGATTTTACTCATTTCTTTTTCGATTGATCCTTTAGATCCATTTGCCCGATGGCCATCATCTGCCTCATGGTGTTCTGCATCCCTTCGGTGCTTCCATCCAGGAAGATCACGTTTCCTTTTCCGTGCTCGGCGAAGTTCTTCACCGATTCGGTCCACATGCTGAAGAGGATCAGCGAAGCGTCGAGGTTGGCATCCTGCATTAGTTTGGCAGATTGGCTCATACCCTTGGCCACCTCTTCGCGGAACAAAGCCACACCTTGTCCGCGTAACTGCGCCGCGTCCTTTTCGGCGAGCGCCGCAATTTTAATAGCATTACCTTCTGCCTCGGCGGCTTTGGTCTTGGTAATTAATAAAGCCTGTCCTTCGTTCTCGGCGGCAGCTTTCAGGTTGTTAGATGCAACCACCTTGGCCATAGAGCGAATAACCTCTTCATCAAAGGTGATGTCGTTCAATTGCAGATCGATCAGGTGATAACCCCATTCTTCAAGGGTCTTGTCCAGCTGGTCTTTTACCGCGTCTACAATATCACGACGCAATAAAAGAACTTCCGATTGTTTTTTGGTGGCCACGATGGCGCGCACAGAACCTTCTACCGAACGAACCAGCGCCTGCATCAGGTTACGCTCGTCGATGAACTTAAAGGCCACGTTCTTGATGGTATTCTCTTCGGTATTGTAAACCGCGTATAGCAACATGGCGGTAAAATTTACGTTGGCCTGGTCGGAAGTAACGGCTGTAAAGCCCATCTCCGACGAGCGGTTCTGTATCGAGATCTTTTTAAATACGCGCTCGATGATAGGAATTTTGAAATTTAAACCGGGGGTAAGGATGCGGTTGAATTTTCCGAAAATGGTAGTAACCACAACAGTACCCTGTTGCACGGTTTTAAAGGAGCCGAGTAAAATGATGAAGGCAAGTGTTCCCAGCACGATGGTTGTAATAGGCATATTTTTTGTTTTATTAAAAGCGACCTCGCGAAGAGACGGGAGGCCTGCTTGTTGTTTTGTTCGAAATTAGTAATTTTATAGAATGCAGCGGGTTATTTGTATATTATTTTTAGTCTTCCTGGGCAGTTCCGCTCTGGCCCAAAAGGATAAGAAGGATACGGCCCGAGTGCTCGACCCATCGGCCGAGTACTATAAAGCAGCCGTAAAACTGCAGGACTCACTGCGTTACAAGGAAGCCATCAAAATGTACGAGAAGGCGGCAAAGAAAAGAAAAGGCTTTGCCGAGGCCTATAATAACATGGCTTTTTGCTACCTGGAGCTCAAGGATTTTGCAAACGCCCAGAAGAACCTGGAGCTATCCGTAAAATTTCAACCCGATAATTTCAACGCCATCAAATACCTGGGCAGGGCCTGTTACCTGAACAAAAAATTTGCGGAGGCTAAAAAATACTACGAGGATGCCCAAAAGTTAGACCCCGTTGATGCCGAGCTGCTCTGTTTTGTGGCAGAGCTGCGTTCTTTGGGACAGGATGATAAAGGCGCGTTGGAACTCTATAATTCAGTGATCCTCGAGCGGGAGAATTACGCGCTGGCCTGGCTTAACCGGGGCCTGCTGAAATACAAAATGAAGCAGTATTCTTATGCCATCAAGGATATTGAGATCGGCATCAAACTTTATAAATACCTGAACATTGCCGATGATGTGTATGCAAACCTGGCGCAGGCCAAATTTGAGACCGGCGACTTTAAAGGAGCGGTCAAGGTTTTTGATACTTTAGTGAGAAGGGATCCGAAGAATGAATTTGCTTTAACGTATAGGGGCGCGGCAAAAATTGAGATCAATGATTTTTCATCGGCCATCAGCGACCTGGAGGAGGCCATCAAGTTGAATCCAAAAAGCTACGTGGCCTATAATTTTAGGGGCGCCGCCAAGGGAGGCATGAAACAATATCTGCCCGCGCTTAAGGATTTTGATCATGCGATCAAGTTAAAGTTCGATTATCCCTCTACTTATGTAAACCGCGCGGCTGTGAAAATGGCGAGCAAGGATCGCAAAGGCGCCTGCGAGGATCTGAACAAGGCCGATCAATTGGGAAGTAACGTGGCCTATAAACTCATCCAACAGTATTGCGGAGGTACTGATTACTGATGCGCCGCTGTCTCATCCTCATCATACCGTTTTTTCTTGTGGCGGCATTGGCTTTTCGCATCGGCGATCAAAGCAGTTACCAGTCTTTGTATTATAAGAACCTCGATGCTTTTACGGCGGTGCAGAACGAGGTGCACGGGCTGATAAGGAAAAGTAACCTGTCGGATCCAAAAACACGTGGGATAATTAAGAAGGAAATAGCACGGGCGCGCAGGAAATTGAAAAGTCTTGATTTTTGGTTCCGTTATCTGGAGCCTACGGTCTACAAACGTATTAACGGGCCACTGCAGGTAGAATGGGAGTCGGAAGTTTTTGAGAAATATGAAAAGCCGCATAAGCGCGAAGGCTCCGGTTATACGCTTGCCGAGATCTATTTGGGCGAAGAGAACATAAAAAGGGATTCTTTACTTGCTTTGCTCGAATTCGCGATCAGCGCTACCGAGACCTACAAGCAGTATTCTATTGTTGGAAACCTGGAGGATAAGGACGCGTTCTTCCTTTGTAACCGGCTCTATTTACTGAACCTGGCCACCATTTACACTTCAGGTTTTGAATGCCCCGAACCCGAAAGGATCGTTCCGGAGTTGCAGAACCTGTTAAGTGATGTAAAGGATATTTACAAAGTATACAATGAATCCTTTCCTGAATTTCCGTTGACGGAGAAATATCTTTTGCAATACGACAGGATGATCGCTTTTGTTAAAGAGCAGCCGGCCGACCTTGAAAAATTCGATCATTTTCGATTCATTCGCGATCATGTGAACCCGCTTTTTGCACTCAACCAGCAATATGTAAGAACGTATAAGATAAAATCGAAGAACTTCAATGATTATACACTGGATAATTCGGCATCCTCTATTTTCAGTAAATCGCTGTTCTTTGCGCAGGATATCAAGGGGATCTATTCCGGGATCAGGGATCCGAAAGTTTTAGCGGAGATCGACAGCATTGGGAAATATCTTTTTTACGATCCTATTCTTTCCGGAAATAATTTGCGCAGTTGCGTTTCCTGTCACAAACCCGAGCAGTGTTTTACGGATACGGCTGTTGCGGCCTCGTTGCAGTATAATCAAAAGGATCTTTTACCGCGTAACAGTCCTTCATTGATCAATACTCCCTACAACCATTTGCTGATGCTGGACGGGAAACTGCATACTTTAACGCAGCAGGCCCACGCGGTAATGACCAATCCTATTGAAATGGGAAGCAAGGAAGAAGAAGTGCTGGAGAAAGTGATGAGCTGCAAGACCTACAAAAAAGCTTTCACGAAGTTCTTGAAATATACGCCGGGACAAAAGGAAGTTACCATGCAGCACATTGCTTCTGCTATTACTTTGTATTATGGGAAGTTTAGTCAGTATTATTCTCCATTTGATGAGGCGATGAATGGCGGTAAGGTTCCGGAAGAGGACGTGATCAAGGGATTTAATTTGTTCATGGGAAAAGCGCAGTGTGCTACCTGTCATTTTATACCGCAGTTCAATGGCATCAAGCCGCCCTACATTGGCAACGAGTTCGAGGTGATCGGTGTTCCCAAGGATTCTGCTTTTTCTTCATTGAGCGTTGACAAAGGAAGATATGAAGTGAACGCTGCCGGCGAGACCATGAATGCTTTCCGTACCACCACGGTGCGCAACGCGGCCTATACAAAACCTTATATGCACAACGGCATCTTTAAAACGCTGGAAGAGGTTGTGGATTTTTATGATGGCGGGGGAGGGGCGGGAAGAAGTTTAACTGTGAACAATCAAACGCTGGCCGCAGATTCCCTTCACCTTACGAAGGAAGAAAAAAAGCAACTGATCAGCTTCATCAATTCGCTCAACGAAAATATTAAATGCGATATTCCTCCTGTGAAACTACCGCTTTCTAAAAGAAAAGAGTTGAATGGGCGTAAGGTAGGAGGCGTTTACTAGATCACCTCAAAATTCCGGTACTCGCCCGGACGCCAATTCGTAGTCTTTTCCACTTGCATCAGGAATTTGTCTTTTAAGGAAAGTTTTATTTTGGAAGTATCAAAACTGAATTGCCAGTTCTTCTCAGCGATCCGTTTTTGCATCACTTCCGGATGAGTTCCTTCAAATGATTCCAGGCTGTCGATCTGCGAATAGTCGAACTCATCTGCAGCGCCGGCCATTTTTTCAGCGGCTTTATCGTCGTGCCACATCTTGTGGAAGCTCTTTTGTTTTTCCTGCTGCGCTTTGGGAGGTTTTACCCAGCCGTAGTGGTACATGTGGGCATCGAGAGATTTCACTTTTAATTTCTCATCGTTCTTCCTGAATCCCATTGCATCGCGGTAAGAACGGATCTTCTTATCGTTACGGATCACGCGCACCTCGTTCCTGTACCAGCGACGTGAATTGCCTACATAGCTATAACTGCCGTAAAAATGCGTGTAATTAAAAAGTAAACCTTCTACCCGTGCATCGTATTTGTGAGCGTCCATTCCTTTTTTCACAACATCCAGGTATTTTTCGTGCAGCACTTCGTCGGCCTGTATGTAAAAGGCCCAGGTGCTGTCGGCACTTACGGCATCAAAAGCTTTGTTGGTTTCAACGGCCAAAAGTTTTCCGCCTTCGCGCAAAGAATCATCCCAAACACTTTCAATGATCTTTATTTTTGGGGAGTTAATAGAGCGGATCAATTCCAAAGTGCCATCTTCGCACTTTCCTACGTTCACAATAAACTCATCGCAGAGAGGAAGGATGGAGGTGATGGCCTCTACTACCGGGTAATCAAATTTAACAGCATTCCTTGCAATGGTGAACCCGGAAACTTTCATAATTGTTAATTCTGCATTACTAATACTAAATTCCCGTGTAGTTGTGAGGCGTGATCTTTTTCAGTTCAGCTTTCACAGCATCATTCACTTTCAATGTTTCAATAAAAGCCTGCATCGACTGCTGCGTAATGGCTTCGTTGGTGCGTGTAAGATCTTTCAGGGCCTCGTAAGGCTTCGGATAACCTTCGCGACGCAAAATGGTTTGTATGGCTTCTGCCACCACGGCCCAGTTAGTATCGAGGTCCTTCTGCAAGGCTTTTTCGTTGAGCAGTAATTTATTCATTCCTTTTAAAACGGATTGCAGCGCCAGGTAACTGTGCGCGATAGGAACACCTATATTTCGTAATACAGTTGAATCGGTCAGGTCGCGCTGCAAACGTGAAACCGGAAGTTTCGCGGATAAATGCTCGTACAAAGCGTTCGCAATTCCTAAATTTCCCTCGGCATTCTCAAAATCGATCGGATTCACTTTATGCGGCATGGCCGAAGAGCCGATCTCACCTTCCTTGATCTTCTGCTTGAAGTATTCCATCGAAATATAGGTCCACATATCGCGGGTAAGATCGATCAAAATAGTGTTGATCCTTTTTGCGTTATCAAACCAGGCCGCTAAAAAATCGTAGTTCTCAATTTGTGTGGTATGCTGACTACGTGTAAGGCCCAGGTTCTTGTGAACGAAATTATTGGCGAAGTCTATCCATTTGATCTCCGGGTAAGCCACATGATGCGCATTGAGATTTCCGGTGGCTCCACCAAACTTTGCGGCGTACGGAATTTTTTTCAGGGTGTCCAGCTGCATTTGCAGTCTTTCAGCAAAAACCATCATCTCTTTTCCCAGCCGGGTAGGAGAGGCGGGTTGCCCGTGCGTATGGGCCAGCATCGGAATATCTTTCCAATCGGCAGCCAGGCCTTTGATCTTGTCAATGAGCGCTTGTATGGATGGCACAAAAACTTCCTCGCAGCATTTTTTCAAGCTTAACGGAACAGCCGTATTATTGATATCCTGCGAAGTGAGCCCGAAGTGAATGAACTCCGCATATTTTTCCAGGCCAAGGCCAATGAATTTTTCTTTGATGAAGTATTCCACGGCTTTCACATCGTGGTTGGTGATCTTTTCGGTGTCCTTGATCTTTTGGGCATCGGCAAGCGAAAAGTTGGTAACGATGGCCTGCAGGTCCTTGATCTTTTCTTTGGGAAGATCTTTTAATTGCGGAACCGGGAACTGTGCCAGGGCAATGAAGTATTCCACTTCCACCAGCACGCGGTATTTGATGAGTGCGAACTCGCTGAAATAATCAGCGAAGGGAACGCAGGTCTTGCGGTAGCGTCCGTCAACCGGAGAGATAGCTGTAAGATCGTTGAGTGTTGTCATAAAAAAGGAAAGGGCAAATTTACACAATTCTGTTCAAAGGGTAAAAGCGTCTTATAATACAAGATAACTCAGCCAGTTAGCCCGGGCTATGCAAAACATGCGCTCACCGAATTAAAGAGATAAAAAGCTTTGCGCGGTCGTAATTTTACTTTGAGAAAAATTGAAGCATGAACGACTTTTTAAAAAATCTGCTCACCTTACTTATAGGAGTACTAATTTCCTTTTTAGCCAGCTCCTGCGAGGTGGTAGGAGGGATCTTTAAGGCCGGAATGGGATTCGGCATCTTCTTAGTGATCGCAGTGATAGCCATTATTGTGTGGCTTATTAGCCGTGCCAACAAAAAATAACATAACCAGCGCCTCTTATGGCGACCAGACGCAAAGTTACACACGTTGGTGCAGGCCACGCCTGAGCTTTCATAAACGTTCTTACAGAAAGGTACAGAGCCGCACCTATCCGGGTTTCAGAAGCGCCTAGTTACTCAGAAGAAATTTTCCGCTTTTTATGTCGCCTGCATCGGTAATTACACGTACCACCTGTAGGGTTGATGTGTTCACCGGAAGATATATTTTCTGTTCGCCGGCGTTTTCCAGTTTTATTTCTTCCGCCAGGGATCTTCCCGAAATATCAAAAAGATCTATGTGCGCTCCGGTCTTTTTGTATGGATAATTGAATTTGACAAATAGCCCGCCCGCATCCGTGCCGATGATCACTTTTTCTGACGTGTTCAGGGGTTGTTCTATCGAGAGACTTCCCGAAATGGTCACTTCGCGTGTGAAGGTGGCTGTTTCGTTACAGGTATTGCTGTAGGCGCTGAGGATGATGGTATATATGCCGGCTGCGGAGTAAGCATAAACGGCGTTCGTATCTGCGCTGCCGCCGCCATCACCGAAATCCCACCAGAAGCTGTCGGCACCCGAGCTCTCGTTAATGAACTTCACATCATAATAAAGCGGGGCAAGCGTGTCGGAAGTAAAAAAAGCTACAGGCATCGCGGAACCTTTGAGCGTAAATTCAAGACTGCCGTTGTCGCAATTTCCGGGCGTGTTGATATCCACTTTGTAAAGCCCGGCGTTGGCGTTTAACAGGGTATCGGCACCCATTTTATTCAGGCTGATCTGAAGGATGTTATTCAATGAATCTTTCCAATAATAATTCCAAGGGCCGGCCCCGGGACCGCAAACGATCATCTGGCCATTGGCCGAATTTGTACAGGTGGGCTGGGTAACCGAAACGGCGGTAGCATGTAAAAGAGAAATACGAATGTTCAGTACGAAACGAGCCACGCTTTCGGTATCTGAAATGAAGCAGGAATATCCTCCTGCTCTAAGGTCTGTATCGGTGTTTGTGAAATTATCGTGCAGGATGAGACATGCACCTGAAGGAAGGTTTTGCATCTCTACGCCTTCCATAAAATAAGTAGCGCAGGAGCCGGTTGTTATTTTTAATGGAATACCTATATCCTGGGCGAGTGTGGGCAGGCATTTTACCTGGAAGTCGATACTGTCAAAAACGCTTACAATGTTGACGTGGCCGGGATCCGCGCCCAGCGAAGGAGCGTCGTACTGAGCATCGTAGTGCGGTGAACCCGCCGTATCAAAATAAACCACGGTCTCGTTCTGCATAGAATTGCCAGACACTTGTAGGCGGAGGAGCGTAGGCACCTGCGCTTTCACCGTTGAGAGAGCAAAGAATGATCCCGCAAAAAAAATGGTTTTGAAAATAGATGTTTTCATGGTAAATGTTTTTTGAGGATTAAAGGATGTCCATGGATATACCGGTCCTTATGATCAGACCTAAATTGCGAGACTCATAATATAGCTGAAGTTTATCCGGAAAATCAAAAGATTGATACGCGCCGAGGCCCATGGCACAGTTCCATTTGAAGCGCTTTAAAAAAGGAACGCGGATGCCTGCTCCTGCAAATAATTCAACGCACTTAAAACGGTGGCCGGCAATATTATTTTCTTTTGAGGAAGCATTGGTGCCGGTCTCTTCCCACAAAGTGCGTTTGCCCAGGTAACCATTAAAATGGTAGGCTGCATCTATGAAGGTGAATAGCTCGATCTCGCAGTCCGCATGGCCTGTGATCTCGGGGCCTGTGAGCGAGTATGTATAATTGAACTGTATACCAGAAACAGTTCGCTTGCGGTTATTGATGACGGGTCCTGCAAACAAAGCGCGTTGGCCGTTCCTTACATAAAGCATGAGAGCGGTGGCTCCTCCATACCCGTTTGCGCTTACCTGGCTTAAATAAGACACACCGCCTTTTATTTTAGTTGCTGCGGTTTGTCCGAAGGAAGAATGGAATGAACTAAGAAAAATGAATAAAAGAAGGCATTTCCCGACAAGGGTTATGATGATAAGGCCTTTCTTGCTGTTTTTGCTGGTGTTATGGGTAGTTGTTTTCATGGTAGAATATTTATATCACAAAGTAACGGCAGACGTCGTTCGTAGGAAATAGAACGCCTTTTATAGCTTTTGTAAAGTATTTGATTGGCCTTGTAGTAGTTTGTACTACAGGCCCGGGTTCTCTACTTTACATTTCTTGTAGTAGGCCCCAATGAAAATGAAAATGCCACAAAATACCTTTGCCCCAATGGAGGCTTATCATGCTACGAAAGTCAATTCGGGGAAAGTGCCACGCGGCACTTCTTAGTGTGAAGGAAAAAACAGCAATGGTTTATGATACGGAGCCCGAAACTCCCGGTAAAAAAGTGGCTGTTGGCAGTCTTCAGGTCTATTCCTGTTTCGCTTCCAGCTTCAGTTTAATGTTCACTGTTTCCGAAATAAATTTATTACCCAGTGTTTTATCATTGCCGTAGTTTATTTGCCATTGGGTCCGGTCTATATCAAAATCGGCTTTGGCCTTTAAAGTATTCTTATCGAGATCTATTTTGGCCGGAAAACTTATGTTTTTGGTCACATCTTTAAGGGTAAGGTTTCCGCTTACCCGGAAGTTAGCGCCATTGACTATTGAAGTATCCTTACCGTCCGCCTCGTAAGGTTTTACATCTGTTATTTCAAATTTGGCGGTGCCGAATTTTTCTGCATCCAGGAAATCGCCGCTCAACAGGTGTGGCCTCAGTTTCGAATCAAACATGCCACCTTTTTCTTCCAGGTCCATCGACCTGACATCGATCAGGAAACTTCCCCCTGTAACCCGGTTATCGGCCACAGCCACGGTGCCGGAAGTTAATTTGAATTTGCCTTTGTGGTTTTTGCCAACCCCATTTCCGGTAAAGCGTACCGCGGATTCCGAAGTATCAACGGTAAATTCGGCACCTTTTGTTTCCGAGACCTCTTGTTTGTCTTTTATAGTGGCGTCATCGCCTTTGGGCGAATTATCGCAGGATGTAAAGATCCCCGCGGCAACAAAATAACTAACGATAGCAAAACAGATCTTTTTCATACAAGTGCTTTTTCTTAATTACGGGGCAAAATTAGAGAGTATTAGCCCATGCTATTTACATGTTTAACCGGGAACCCTTACAATATCCTGCATGCCTCGGTATTGCAGAAAGAAAATGAATTCTACCTTTGTTGTAATGAACGAGATCGATCTCCCATATGTAAGGATCACCTATGCTGAGCCTGTTGTATATTTTACGTATAAAGAAGGTACGGAGTTGGGCTTTCCGGAGATGCGCGAACTGATTGCCTGCGCCGAGAAATTAAGCGGGCATCGGCCCTACGTTACATTTGCAGATGTCAGAGTGAATATTAGTGTAACTAATGAAGGAAAGCGCATACTGCTAGACCCCAATAACCTGCCTTTGTTTCGCGGGACCGCGGCGTTGGTGCAGAACAGCGTATTTAAATTCGCGGCCAATTTCATGAATTATTATAACAAGCCCCATTATCCTTTTAGAGCATTCACTTCCGAAAAAAAAGCGATAGAATGGCTTTTAACTTTGCCCTTGGAACCCCCGGTGAAAGGATCAAACCCTTAAAGAGCCACGAAATCCACGTACGGCATAATAAGATTCGGCCCCGTTATGGTACACGAACACCTGGTCGTAACGACGATCGCAAAAAAGGGCGCCGCCGAGGTCTCTTATGTTGGAGGGTGTTTTTATCCAGCTTGATGTTTTTGTATCAAAATTTCCTAATTCCTGTAATTCACGGTATTGTTCTTCCGTTAAAAGCTCAATGCCCATTTCGGCCGCCACCTTCATGGCACTGCTTTTCGGTTTATGCTCTTTTCTTGAAGCCAAAGCCTTATCATCGTAGCAAAGGCTTCTCCTGCCGGCCGGACTTTCTGCCGAACAATCATAAAAAATGTACTCGCCCGTCTTTTTATCAAACCCTACCACATCCGGCTCGCCGCCGGTGATCTCCATCTCATTGAGCGACCATAATTTTCCGGGATGCGCCTCTAGTTTTGCCTGTACTTTGGGCCAGTCGATACCTATGTGGCGTTTTAGGTTCTTTTCGAAGCGGGCTTTTAGTTCTATCAGGAATTCCGTGCTTTCGTGGGATGCTAATTTCTTTTTGCTCATAAGATAATTTAATCATCTAACCCTTTTCCGTTCAGGATCTGTTTTGTGTATTTTTTAACCCTTGCCTCACGGGTTGCCGCCTGTTTGGCCGATGAAAAATAAAGGAGATATCCTCTTTGTCGGCCCGGGGTCAATGCGAAAAAAGCTTTTTTCAGGCCGGAATTCTCGTCCAGTTTATTTTTAAACTCTTCCGGCATAGCGAACTCCTTCGTTTTTTTAAACTCCACTTTAAGTCCCGACCTTTCAACCGCAATGGCTTCTTTGATATAAGCTTTCAGCGTTGTCCTCATTTTCACGATCTCCTTGGCATGAGTGAAGCGTATCTGCCGCGCCGCCTGCACATTCGCGGTTTGCTGTACCAGGATCTTTTTGGGGTCTTTCAATAGAGCACCTTTGAAGAACAGGTAGGCGCAGTATTCTTTGAATACGTGTATCAGCACAATATTACTTCCGGCAAGCGTGTAACAGGGACAACCCCATTTCAGTTCCTCGGTAAGTCCGCAACTCAGCGCTATCGTTCTTAAGGTCACGATCTCTTCCTGCCACCTTTTGTGTTTGCTGAAGTACCAGTCAACTTTAGGGTTCATATAAATTTTGTAATGACTTGATCAAATATAATGTAAAAAGGCGCCTCGAGGGCGCCTTTATTCTCAGCGGGCAAGAAGATTCACGTTTCGAACCTTTTTGCCAGCGATTTGCGCAAAGTTATAGAATATTTGAGAACCACAAAAAATAAAGGGAGATAAAAGTCAAAAAAACTAATTTTTGTAGCTTTATACCATGAAATCCCAGACAAATGATAATGCTACTTTAAAATCGGAGGCAATCCAAGAAATACTAACCGCACTCGTGGAAGTGAATTTTAAAGGGCTATCACCTCATAGCGGATTAGTTCCCCTTCACAGGGCAATGCTAAAAGAGGTGTTGGTAAATAACAAAACCTTTGGGGAGCTAAAAGGAATATTAAAGCTAACCACTTTCCGCCAAAGGGAGATATTTAAAGATGCTGTAAAGTCTTTAAAGGTTCGGCTGGAAGGTCTAAATAACGTCTATAAAGATTATCAGGCAATTGAAAAGGAGCTGGATGAAGCCAGAAGCGTAATAAAATACTTGGAATCAAAGATTGAAAAAGAAAACAGTATCTCACCTGAAATAAAGAAAAAACTGGCTGTTCCAATCGGGAAAGTCGGATTTTCTTCACGGGTACAGGGCATTTGCTCTTATGCGGGCTTACATACGGTTTCTGATTTGGTTCATTTGTCTAAACGAGAATTTAATAATATCCGTAATTGTGGGAAGACAAGTGTGGATGAGGTCGAAGCCTATCTTAATAAAAATGGGCTTTCTTGGAAGATGATATAATTATTTCTGATTGATCCCTATTTTGAAGGTTACGAATCCTGCGTATTTAATTTCAATATTGATTGAGCTTTTAATGCCTCATCATTCGATAAGTAAGTCAAAATTGGCAGTATCTTTTCCTCAATTAATTCTTGAGTGTTTTTCATTCTTTCAGTATCAGATGGGTTTGTCTTAATATCAATTTGAGAGACTAAACCCTTCATAAGGGAATTTAAACTTTTCACAAAATAATCTGCTCGTTCATTCAAATTCTTGGTCAGTTCAAAAACTAAGACACAATAAAGTATCTTTTTATAAATTACTTCTTTACTGTCCGAATTTTGTTTAAGAAAGGAAGGCTTTAACTCTAAAAGGTACTCAATATCTGCTTGGGACAAATAAAAAGATACAATCCAGTTATTAATATCTGTTTCTATCCAGTTTTTATCCCATGTACCATTTATGAATTTCTCAAAAATGCTTTTTAATTCTGGATTGATTTTTTTCTGAATTGCCTGTATATTTTCAATTTCTTCTTGAATATAATGTTCAACTTGCGATGATTTTTTATAATAAACTTTACCGCTTGCATGAGAGCAATTGTTTCTCACCTCAACAAAATTTTTACATATTCCAATTTCATTTGCATGGAAACTTAAACCTAACATTAATTTCTCTAAAGAGGTCTTTTCACTAATTTGCGATAAATCAAAAAGAGTATTGAAAGTTACCTTTTGTTGTTGTGCGATGCTTGCCAAGCTCGTTTCGATGGAGGTATTTCCTTGCTTTTTTAGAAACCATTTTACCTTATAAATGTATGACATATAAAGCATGTGGAAAGCGGTAAACGAAAACTGAAATTTTTGCGTCGCTAAATTTTCAAGGTATGCAGAAATAAGATAATCAATAAATTCATTGGTCTCATCTTCTTCAAATCTAACTGGCAGGTATGTCCTGATTAAATAAACGTATTCTTCCATTGCAGCAAATTTATTCTCCCCAGATTAGATTAATTTTCTCTGAAATTTTAGATTCAAAAATTTCTATTAATTTTTTGTTGGCTGCGATTAATGCTTCTTCCTCCTTGATCTTTTTGATGTGTTCTTTTTGAATACTAATTGAAGGAAGTGGAATTTTCAATTTATCAAGGTCGGATGGACTAACACCAGCTTGTCTCGAACGCTCCGACAAACTAATAATGTGTTTTTGTACAGGTTCAGAACTTAAAAAATAAAATAACCAATCTGGTGTAAGTTTCTTTTTGTCAGGAATACACTTAATTAAAGCCACATTATATGCGCCAGATTTACCCCTTAATATTTGAAAAACCGGTGGGCCGTATCTTCCGATCATAACGTCATCTTCATTACACGTCTTATGCTTTTCTTTTAGAGGTATATATACAGCATTATCTTCGCTTTTATAATCCCGAATCTGTAAAAGACGGATATAGCCATCTTTGGGTTCATATATAAAAGTTGACTTTGGTGGCTGTGTTCCTCCAGCGTACTTACACACTTCACCAAGTTCGACAACTTCCCACGAAGGGTTATATGGAATATTGGGTCTGTAATTCTTTACGGATTGCGAGTTTGCATCAACAATTTTTTTGTAATTTTCTAATGTTTCAACTATCTCTTTTTGAATCTCAATAGGTGGAATTGGTAGTTCTATGTTTTCAATTTGTTTAGCAGATATGTGCTTTACTGTTGTAAATGGTGTGTGCGCCTCAATTTGTTTTAACTGTCTTTGAATCATCCAAAAAAGATAGATGCTTAAACAGCCGTTAAAATTATGGATTTTACAAACTCGTTGATTTAGTAATGCCTTTCCTCCATTCCATAGAACGGCGTTGAACTCTCCATCCATTCCAATAAGTAAATCACCATTTTCAACTAAATAGTCATCCTTGTATTTTCCATTATACCTAATAGGCGGTTTATCTGCGTTCACGTCCCTTACTCTAATGAGCGGGATACCTTCATTTTCATCAAAATTATCTGAACTGAAAGCAAAGCCATTAAGAACATTTGCCAATTCCTTTACTTTTTTTACTGGCCAAATATGATTTGCATTAGACTTTTGTTCTTTATAACGATACCCGCTAAGGACATAATCATTTTGCTTTATTTTATCAATACTAATTATATCAAATCCAACATTTAAAGCTTCAGTAGGATTTTTTTCGTCAACTTTTCTGTTAGCCAAATATTTCTCAACATCATTTTCACCCTCTAATTTTCTTCGATTGTTATCTAATGAAAAACCATCGTTTTTAACATCAAAGTACCAGAAATGATCAGTCGTTTTAGCCTGTTTAACTTTTGTCAAGTACAATACATTAGTCTTAACACCTGTATATGGTAAGAAAACACCTTGTGGTAAAGAAATAACGCTTTGCAACTTGCATTTTTCGAGCATAAACTCTCTCGTTTTCTGTAAATCTTTTCTGAATAAAAATCCTTCAGGAACAACCATTGCTATACGGCCATTTTCAGCTGTCTTATCAATAGCTTTGATGCAATGTTGAACACAAATACTATCACCATTCTTTGTTGGAATATCATACAACGAACCGTACTCTGTGGTTTGTGAATAAGGCATGTTAGTTACTACCACATCAAATTTTCCGTCAATTGGATTTGCAAGACTATTTTTCATCTGAATATTACTATGACCATCCCCTGCAAGAATCATATTCATTTTTGTAATTCTTGCGGTATTAGTAATTTCATTTCCAAAAATTGTATTTTGTCGAAGCTCCTTCAAAGTTCTTTCATTACGCGGCATAGTGTTATATATATGCCTAAAGCTCTCAATTAGCAAACCTCCAGTTCCGCAGAAAGGATCGTAAATTTTTTCTCCGATTTGAGGATTTACCAATTTTACCATCATTTTCACAATATGCCGAGGTGTAAAATATTCTCCCAAATCATTTCCCGTAGCAGAAGTTGCTTTTAAAAAATATTCAAACGCATCCCCTTTAATATCGGAATTAATATCGGTTAAAACTAAGGGATCAAGTTTGTCAATTATTTTCTTTAAAACTCTGCCGTCTTTTATTTGCAGTGAACTGAAAATATTATCATCGTGATAATACTTACTTATTTTTGGCAATACTAAATCATTAATGTAATCTAAAATTTCGTCCGCTGGTTTTCCTTTGTAAAAATCCCACTTCAATTTACGGTCAAAGTCAGGTTCGTTTTTCAGATTATCAATTTCACTGAATAGTTTAAGAAAGAGAATATTTGCAAACTCACTAAATCTCTCTATACCTGCTCTCAAGCCTTCAACCCTTAATGAATTATTTGCTTCATCAAATATTCCGATTAATTCTTGTCTGGAAAGTTGAACTTGTTTAGGTATCGTATCAAGTTCATTTGTACCAGTCTGTAAATATTGAATTGCAGTAAGTTCTCGGATAAGTTCATCAACTTCCTCACCATTCAGTAATAACGGTTTTTGCGTTTTTGTATGTAAGCTTTTATAATAGACACCATCGGTTGCAAAGACAATCGGAGCATTTAAGACCTCTGCATAATGTTTTCCCTGCTCAAGTGCGGCGTTAATATTTGTACCAGCCTTTTTTGTTTCTATTACAATCAAAGGATTGTCTTTACCCTTTTCATATAATACGTAGTCTGGTCTTTTACCCTTTAACTTTTTCTTTTCTGTCTCAGTCTTAGGCTGTTCTAAAAAAACATTTTTTTTGACACCATTCAAAGCCCATCCCAAGTTTTTCAGTCTTTCGTCAACTTGTGTCCTTACATCGGATTCTAATGGGAAATTAATCATAGCTATACTATTATTTTTTAATAATGTTAAACAAAAATGTTAAAAAAATTGCCAAAAGATACGCTTTTTATTCATGTGTTTTGAAAAGCAGGGTGTTAAAATCAAAAAGGGTGGATTTTCCACCCTTTTTGAACGATTAGGCGGCTTGCCTAAAATAATCCTGCTCCTCAAATATCCGCATTTCCCCTCCCTGATTATACCTGCCGTTCTGTACTGCCAGCCCCTTTTCGGGTACTTCGATAACGATGTCCACGTCATGCTGGAACTCATTAGCTCCCCTGAAATTCCCCTCTTTGGTAGTCTGGAATACATAGATAAAGGATTTGCCCGGATTAACCCGTTTAAGAGCCTCTAAATCGCCCGCAGAAAGCCCCAGCTTGTTCACACTATCAAAGAAGATGAAGTCGTAAGGACTTAAATCCTGTGGCACTTCTTCGGCTACAAACAAGTTAGGATGCGCCACATCTTTAGCTTTCAGCTTTTCCTGCAAAGTCATGTCCAGCCCTTCCTCTCTGGCCACATAAAGCACCTTACCATGATTGCGGGCTAAGTAACCAGCAAAGTCAACGCAAAGAAATGACTTACCCATTTTCGGCTTGCCGTAAACCATTGCCGTAAATCCTTTTGCGGGATCTCCTATCAGCTTGCGGTACTTTCCTACAAAACCCAATGTACGGAATTGCATGTTTCTAAAGTCCATGCTATTCATCACTCCAGGTTGCGCGGTAGGGGTTTGTTCAATTTCAGTTTCATGCGCCAAACAATCTACACCGTTCAATTCATCATCACCATTCATTACTCCGCAACCACAACCCGAAAGAATGCCGTTTAATCCATTTAATTCAGGTTCGCGAATCATAAGCACCTTTTGCGTCTTGGTCTTTACAAACTGGCTCAAGGTATAGTGCATCTCGTCAAAAATTTTAAAGTATTTATCGCTCTTAGTAATCTTGCCCTTATTAAATGCTCTTGTCATAGCTGCCATTAACTGCTTGGCTTTGTCTTTCACTCCGTATTTTCCGTTCAGGTTAATGTAACGTTTAATGAGCATTACCGATGGCATTACTTTTTGCGAAGCGATCAGGGCTTTAAACTCGTTAACCACTTTATCGCTTACATTCATGGTCATTGCTTTGGTCATGTTATTGTAAGTCTTTACCAGCTTATCCTGTATGTATTCCATTTGCTTAGCATAGGGCGATACTTTACGAATCTTCCTTTCAACAATGGCTCTGTGCAAAGCATTAATAAAGCGAAGTAAATCGTCTTTCGTTTTTTTCTTGCCATTCAACGAAAGGTAACGCCTCATAAAACGGATTTCTTCGGGGATGCGTTCCACAAATTCCAAGTCCACATCTTCGTCCTCGATAACAGGCGCGGGTTTGTGTTTTGGCGTATGCTCTTTCCTTGCCGCTGTTTTCACGGAATGGTGTTCGCCAGTTTTAGTAACGGCTGGTTTCGCGGATTCGGCTGGTTTGGTTTTTTTCAGATATTCGTTCAGCTTGGCAATAGTGTCATCAATCACTTTTCTGATTTCAGGCTCATCATAAGCGTTCCAGTTTGTTCCGTTCTCTGTCGCTTCCATTACAAACGCATGTGCATTTTTTACACCTTGCGGAAGCTCTGCAATATTTAGTTCTTTTGTTTTCTCGATGTAATTTTCTTTCGTTATCATGGTATCTTGTTTTAAAAATTATGCTGCTAATTGTAAGGCTATGGAAACGGCTTTAGCTTTCAGTTTCAGGATGCGGATGCGTTCCACCTCATTGTCGTTTTCTTCTGGAGGCAGTTCGATTTTTTTTCGGGTTGAAATACGTTCTGCATTTGATTTAATCAGGGATAACATGGTCGGTGCTACTTGAACACTTACCCCGAACTTGTTTTGCAGGATCACCGCAAAGGCTTCAATATTTTCCTTTGGTAAATACGCTTGCATTTTATCGGCTGTTTTTTCAAACATGCCTTTTTCTAACAGAGCTAATAAATCCTTATCCAGATAAATGTCTCCGGCTTTGGAACGAGCCGCAGGAACAATCACACGGTATTTATCGCCTGCATCAAAAAAAGCAATACCATTGGATGCACTCATCATTCCGCCATTAGCCAGCGATTTTAAAATGGCAAGGGCTTTAATGATCGGAACTGTTACCCGTCTCTGTCCAGCCTCTTTAGGTTGCCATTCTTCAGGCAATAAAATTCCTTTCTTGGTTAGCCCGTCCATTGTGGTATAGCTTACCAGCTTGCCGCTTCCTTCTGTACCAAACGCTTGTAACAGATTGCCTGTAATGACATAGCGGATGCCTCTGTCTTTGGTTTTAAGTTTTATTTCTTCGTCCCATTCGTTCAGAAGTTTATCCTGTTCAGGCTGGTCAACATCGTGGCTGGCTGCAATGATTTTAGAAATACCCTCATTAAAACTTGCAGGCATGGCGATATACTTACTACTATTGGCAATAGCCAGACGTACCTTAATTGCACTTGGCGCGTAAGGGTTTTTCTTTTTCTTGTCAATCATCACTCCCAAGCTCACCGCTAATGCCGTCTCTGTCCCGTTATCATAAGTTATTACCGGATAAGCCAGCTTGCGACCAATGGTAAAGAAGTTCAGAATACGTTGTAAATGCTCCTGTTTGTTTTTGTAAGACTTGTTTAATTGTTCAATCGAAAGAATAAGTGCGCCATTCAATTCCTTTTCTCTTTCTTTGATTGCCATTCTGTAAGCACCTTCACCCTGTTTTTCCAAAATCTTTTGGATTTTCTTTTCATTCGGAATTTCTTTTATCAGGGTATCGTATTTTTCGTTGCTCTCTTTTATTTCATCTTCCCTGCGCATCTCCATTGTGTTGGTAAAATCATCCAGTAACAAGCGTTTGTGTTCCTCTGGATATTTACCCGCCAGCGTTTCGCTTAAAAGATTTTCAAGTTCATTTTTCTTAAACGGCTTCTTTAAAATGTTAGCGCGTACCTTTTCCAAAATGCTGTCATCACCAAAAGAGCTTTCACCACCTTTGCCGATTTTAAGGATGCTGTTTTCAATGGTCTCGGTTTGCAGGTTCAGGGCTTCCACTTCCAGATCGTATTCACCGATTTGTTTGAGATATTCCACGTAGTCATTGTAACGCTCTGTGATTTCGGTATAAAAGTCCGCTTGCATTTGTGTAGATAAAACCGCTACACGTCCTGAGACGCGGTGCGCTGCATCTTCCATTTGCTCCTCGCTTTTACTTTCTTCGCCCTTACTTTCTTTCAGGTGTAAAGGATCGCCTAATAGCTCGTTGATATTTTTGTTTTCCAATAAATATTCCTTCACCACTTTGTCCCCATACTTATTTAAAAAATCTGGAACGTCTAAAATCTTGGTGCTTTGCTTTTGGTTTGATGTAGTGTTGGCATCAAGTGATTTCAGTTTCTTTTGCAGCATCATCATTAAACGCTTCTCTGCCGGTATCGCGGAAATAACATAATCATAAATCGGTTTCAGGATTTGCCCTGTGCGGTTGATACGCCCGCGCTTTTGTACTTCGGTATTAATGTCAAGCTCTGCCTGTAACACAATCATTACACGCTGTCTTATCTGTTCGGTAGGTACTTTCGGAGTAACAATAGCATGAGCCGATGCGCCTGTACTACCTGATTGATTAATCATCAGCACATCAACTTCATTGTTGTTGAACATACGAAAGGCATCATTGGTATTTAATTTTTTGCGCGAAATAACAAGTCCTTTGTTCCCCTTTGCATTAGGCTGTACGGCAAATTTTCTTCCTGTTACTTCGGCAACTTTATAACCAGCACTTTCCAGCTTTTGTATTATCATGTCAATAGGGCTGATTGAAATACCTGTGCTGATCGCGTTTATTTCATTAAGGATGCGGTTGTATTCTTTTCGCGCATCTTCATCCAGCTCTGCCAGATCAAAAGTTTTAAAAACAGATTCTCCGTTTACGTCTTTTTCGGTGTAACGCATTACTCCGTTAAGCCCACGCCTTAATACTTCAGCAAAATCATTATTGATTAAATCGCCATCGCTTACAGGTAAACCTTGTTCGTTTTCCATTTGCTCAATAAAACTTCCCATTGTAGAGGCAAAAGCAATCACAGGTTTTTTACCTTCTTTCAATCGCTCTATGGCTCTGTCGGCTACGGCATCCGCTTTAATGCTAAATAGCATTTGGTTAATGACGTTGAACACCTTTGAGAAATACGGTATGTTATCTACACCAGCCTGTGAAGTCCCTTCGCGCAATTCTACTTCCTTACCTTCTGCAACGGCTATCTTATCAAGCTCGTCCACTTGTTTATCAACATGGTTACTCTGAAAAGAAATAATGTCGCGTAGAACTTTGGTAATGCTGTCGGCAGTTTTCTTATGTTGTTCTTCATAAGTCTCCAATGAAATGTAGTTTACTTCCACACCTTCAAAGCTGCGCTCCCTGCGTATCATTTGACCTTCCGCTACGAGCTGGCTCGATAAGATTTCCTGTAAGGCTACACCGCCTTGTTGGATTGCTTCTACCAATTCATCCTTTGTCATATTGGCTTCGCTGATCGCTGTTTTCATAGCGTAGATAGGCATGTTATCTGGACGTTTGGCAAACGTAGCCGAAAGAAATACTACACCTGCGGTATCACGTACCACACGCTGCATAAACTCACCTGTATTACTTGAACCACTTGAATTATGCGCTTCATCCATAATGAGCAAATTGTTTTTAGCAACGTGCATCAGGAAATTCGGCTTTAGCGGTTTTTTCTCGAAAGAATTAAACTGCGAATAAGTACCTACAACAAAATCATAATTTGCTGGAATGACCTGATCTTCAAAAACGGTGTTTTGCTCGGAGGGTGCAAGAGCCTGATAAACGACGTTACCATCTTCATCTTTAATATCGGTTTTGGTTTCCCTTCCGTTAATAATAAAAGGCTTGAAGTGTGCAGAGCCAATTGCTGAAAGGTCGCGGTAAATGTCTGAAAACAGGTTAGCTTTTTCAGTAATGAAAATCGGTTTTAATCCGCGCTGCACTCCATAGCGGATCATGGCTGCTGCAATACGCCCTTTACCGATACCTGTCTGGTCTCCGATAATCATACCTTGTCCTCTGGCCTCAATGTTATAGATTGCCATTGCAACGGCATCTATCTGTTCGGCTGACAGGGCTTGACAAAGCGCGAAGTGTGTAGCATAACCTAAACGGTGTCGGACAAAATTATCCATGTTGCCGCCAACCTCTGTTTTGATGCGGGTAAGCGCAGCCTGTGTTTCAAAGCTCATAGAATCGGGTACTTGTGTGTTCAGCACTACACAACTTTTGGAGGCTGGCATATAGGGAGAGCCTAAGTCGTTTTCTGTTCCGTTCAGGTTATCCGTTTTGTTTAATTGTGCCTGTATCAGTTTTGCTTTTTGTTTTAATGCTTCTATATCTAACATGCTTGGTGTTGTTAATGTGGTTTCTTCGGTTACAGCCATCACCCGTTCAAATAATTCGGTGAAGGTTTTTATTACCCTGCTGTGTTCTTCATTTTTCACCGGGGCATTTCCAATTGGTTTTTCTTTTCTGCCGTTAATTAAAATCAGTCGTACAGGAAAGCCAGTACCTTGTCTGGTATATAGTCTGTGTCCATCAATTTGTATCACATCTTCCACGTTATAATGGCGATACAGGTAATTGAAAAAAATCCTGTTTTTCCCTTTTTGTATTCTTCCCAGATTATCCCATTTGGTATGACCGCCAATGATAATGGCTGCTTTACCATCAAAGGCCATAGTGTCCAGAGCGCGTAAAGCCATTAGGTGATCCAGTACCCTTATTGGAAAGGTGTTATAGTCAATAGCTTTATCTAAAATGCCAAAGGGCGGATTGGTTAGTACCGCCTGAAATGTTCCCTGTAAATCAATGTAAGAGAAGGGAGCTGTCGCATCACGGTTAAACACATTGGCATAGCCTTGTGTCTTTAAATTGCGGTTGCGTGTAACATCAATTTCATTTACATATACGCGCTCTGGTTTGGCTGCAATTGTCAATAAGCCGTTTCCCGCACTTGGTTCAAAGGCATAGCCGCCTTTGATATGGAGGTCTGGCAAACCGCAATAGACACCCATTAAATAACCAATGGGGGCTGGTGTTGAATATTGCTGTAATAAAATACTCTGGCTGGTACGGTGCGATAGTATCATTTGATTATTATACAGCTCTACTATCTTTTCGTATTTCTCCTGTACTGTTCCTTTACCTTGCGCAATCTCTCTGGCAATATTTACTATTGCCAGCTCGGTGAGTTCTTTTATTTCTGTTCTGTCAGAAATGTTTAAAGAGTAAGCCAATGCCTCAATGCTGCGTTTGTTGTGTTTATAGCCAATACGCAAATCCTTTTCAACGAATGAAACAAACTCTCTCAGGTTATCTGGCAATATGCTTTTCATTAGTTGCTTAATAATTTAAGTGTTATCGTAGCTGCGCGTAATTGAACTGCTTTATTAGTTGCTCCAATAGATTTACGGATTGCGATGGTGTACATTTTGCCAGCCTCCACTTCAATCAATCCTCCATTAACGCAAGTCCATGAAGTAGTAGTAAATGAAAAAGTAGTGTTCGGGACAACTGTGTTCGTATTTGCATCTACTAAGCAGATTTCGCCTGTGCAGCCAGCATCGGCAATAGCAAAGGCAAAGAGCTGTGCCTGTATTTTTGTTTTGCGGTTCGGAAAAAAATAACCGTTAGTTGGAATGAGAAAAAAGGAGGCGCTGTTGACATTGCTTCCTGTCTTGGAACTAAGCGAAGCAGACAACACCAGCGGTATGCTGGTGTTGCTGAATACATCGCTTTGGGAAAGTGCTTTAGGCGTTACGATCAGGGTGTCAGAGACACCTGTATTAATATCCAAGCCTACCGCTTTACGAAAATTAAAGAAGCGTCCTGAAAGTATGTCTAAAAAGTTTCCCATGTTATGCGTAGGTTAGAGTAGCTCTGTCGTTCCAGATGTTATCGAAATTTTTGTTACCGTCTGCCCATTGGTAAGTGCATACCTCGCCTGTGTTGGTGATCTTCTGGATTGCCCAGACTGCCTCATCTTGTTTGGCTGCGGGACTGGCGAACCCCTTATAAATTACCTGCGGATTGCTTTCGTCAATCAAAACAGGATCAAAGAAAATTTTGCTATCCAATGCACTCACCGAAGTTTTAATGCTACTGACTTGTTCGTTAATAGCATTGAGCTTATTGATTTCTTCGGTTTGTTTTGCCTCCGTTGCCGTTCCTGCGGTAACGGTTGAAGCAAGCATATCATTGATAGCATCCCTTAATGCTTCAGGGTTTGCGGTAGCGGGTACAGTTACATCTGCATAGGGAATGAACACGTTATATAATGCTCCCTTGCCTATATCAATTTTAATGACGTTGGTTTTTACTACCGCGATTTCCTGTATCTGGTTTTTCATAATGTTACGCACCTGCGTATCCTTATTGATTTTGAGGCTTGCGCCGTTATTGGTGATTTCTGTTGCCATACTAATTTTCGTTTTTGGAATTATTGTCCTTGTCTTTATTTGCTTCGATTGCTTTGGCGATAATTTCTCCTACCCATGCACCGATAAAGCCGCCAATCATCACATACGGCACTACATCTTTATCGTGTGTTTTCCCATAATAGTAAGAAGCCAGAGAACCTATCAGGGTGAAGGTGGAGACCAGTGTTTTTTCTTTCATGCGTGTTTGTTATTTTAATGATTGAGTAATTAAAAGCGTGGTTGTAAATCCTGTGATGAACACCAGACCGCTTGCTAAAAATTTGTTCTGGATAGTTTTCTTTCGCTGAACTTTAAAAGCGGTTTTAAGTTGTTCGGTCAATAGTTGTTCTCTTAACTGTTGCTCTTTTTGTAAATCCCGCAGGTTCGTTTCAATTTGTTTATGAATGAATATGGAACTGTCCCTGTTAGCTACAATTTGTTCAAGGCTTTCTATCGTCTCATTGCAGGTACTATCGCTTTGTGCCTGTGCTGCAAAATAATTTTGGGCAATGGGCAGGATCGTATCTGAACAGGAAGTATCAGCTAATATGAAAGCCGTCAATTGCTCCTGTAAAGACTTTGCCTTTACACGATACACGGTAAGAGCTTTTTTCTTTTCGCTGAGGATACTTTGCAGACTGTCTTTTTGCGTTTGCAGGGTAGCAATTTTACTTTCGTACTGCTTTTGTAATTGTAACTTTTCCTGCTTCCATTGCTGAACGAAAGTTGTATCTACCGGATGCAGTGATGTGTCCGTAGGATGGTCAAGAAATGTGCATGTTCCTACAACGGTTACGCACAATAAGAGTGCGATAAGGATTCCGAATTTACTTTTTACTGCTTGCATAATGTTTGCTTTTTACTTGTTAGTATTTGATTTTCTTTCGATGCTATAACCGAAGCATCCTGCGGCAATAAGGCTCACAATGGCGTAAAACATATACTCTGGAGTGGAGATGTTAAACACCAATTGCGCAAACCAACTAACTACGACAAGTAGCATACAGATTGCGATTATCACTTCACGCAGACTGTAACCGTTGGTTTTGTCTTTTAGTAATTCTTTTAAAAAGTTGCTCATGTTTTCCTTTGTTTTGATTTTGCATATAGAAATAACCTGCTATCCCCAAGCCTAACAATCCCGCAGCGAAGTAGCTTGCCCTTCGTATGCTTTGCCTGCGCCATGAACGAAAATCTATCAGGGAATACGTGAACTGATTTCCGTACAGTTTTTTATGCTTTGCGCAAAGCTGCATGAATGCTGCAAAATCGCTGGCGTTTGAAAAGACCTGACAGCCTGCTGAATTTCTATCAACGGTTTTTGTTTTGCCTACGCGGTTGGCTCGATGTATGTTGATGCCATAATACCCTCGTAATATTTTCCCATTGTAAAAATCCAGCACGGCGTTTCGGTCATAGTCCCGCATGATGGTAATTGGCTTTACCTGCACTAAGGCTTCATACTGTCCGCGATGCAAACCGATTGCATACGCATTTTTGTATTGTCCCTCTGCCAGTATTGCCGTTCCCTGCGGCTGCATCGGGTTTTGTAACCAGAATGTTCCCGGATCGGTTGTAACCTTGAACACATGGTATTCCCAATGCAGGGCTGATGTTTTGTAGAACACATGCAATTCATCATCGAAACGATTAGGGATAATACTTTTACTTCTTAGACCAACGATGTTCAGCTCGTATGGTCTGGTGAAAAGCTGGAAGCCCTTGTGCTTTAATAATGCTTTGACACGTCCTAACATGGTTAAGCAGCTAAATCAATATCAGGGTGATAATTCGCTAACCATGTTTTCACATCGAAAGACGGACATGCTTTTGCCACATTTGGAAAATCGCGGTGTCCTAAGACGTTTGCTCCTTTGTACTTTTCTGTAAGCTCCACGATTAAATCGAACATGGCATGTTCCTGTGCGCGTGTTCTGGTGTCCTTCGGTTTGCCAGCTTTGTCAATACCTCCGATGTAAGCGATATTGATACATTGGCTGTTATGCTGGTACACTCCATTGCTGTTTTTGTTTTCGTCCAAAAGCTGCACTACTTCGCCATCGGGTTTGATGATGTAGTGATAGCCAGGTACGTCATGCCAGCCACGTACTTCTTTCCAGTATTTTTTTATGCTTTCAATTGTCGCGCTGGGTTGCGTAGCTGTGCAATGGATCACGATGTATTGTATGTTTCTTTTTATTTTCATTTTTGTTGTTTCTAAATGGTTTTGTTTTACTTTCTGTAATAGCCGACATGCGGGCTTTCTACAAGAAAAAATTGGTTGTGATTTTCAAAGAGCGTGTAGTTTCCGCGTTTGGTAACTTCTTTGCCAAGTACCATGTTAGCGGGTACGCTAACAGATTCCTTCGGACTTTTCCAAACCCGTGTCGGGCGAACCGTTATCAGCATGTTGGCTTCATCAATTCCAGAGAGCGACCATTTGCTGCCATCGTATTTTAGTCCTATGCTGGAGAAAGCTAACCGTATGGCTTGTTTCTGCTTCTCATCACTAAAGCTGTTTAACAAGCCATTTACAAGGGTTTGGCGTACTCCGTTAATCCGATAGTTCACAAACACATCGCTGACTGCTTTATAATCGCTGGTATTGCGGAGTGTTTTCAGGATGGTAATTACCTTCGTAAAATCCTTCTTGGTTGCAGCATAATAAAGCAAGGATGCTGTATTGGAAGGGTCTGGACTACTCCCTTTTGTCAGCACATTGAAAGTGGTCTCATCAATTACGGATGATAAGCCAGCTTTCTTTAGTGCGTCCTCTGTTTTAGTTCCAAAATCCCCGTCAGCTCCGCTTTTGCCAAGCGCACTTGCGCCTAACTTGCTTAACAGGTATTGTTGTAAGGCTTTTACATTTGCTCCCTTGCTGCCTTTCTTTAAAGGAAAGTCATCATTGCGCGTTGGGGCTGCTTTGGGTTTTGGCGTGTAGCTGGAAGTATTCTGCGAAGGAAAATCGGGTGCATCATTTTCAGCCTCGCTGCTTTCTTCTTTTTTCTTTTTCCAGTATTGCCAGCCGAAATACGACAAAGCTCCTGTTGCTGCTACGCCCAAACCAATCAGCAACCATTTCTTTCCGTTGCTTTTCTTTGGCGTTTCACTGCCTGTGTTATTGTTATTCTTTTTCATGGTGTATCAGGCTTTGGGTTTTGCAAGTATGATTTTCATATAGTCTCCGTATTCCCACATCTCCAATTCGCTTTTTAAGTCATCGGTCAGGTTAGCCCCATACTCCTTGTAGTAAGCCTTGCCTACATTGATATATGCTGCCTGTGAGGGGATTTCGTTAAAGACTGCCTTAATTGCTTCTTCATCCGTACCGGGCAAGAAGCCGTAAGATTTATCAAAGGCAGCCTTTAATCGTTTTGCCCATGCGTTGTATTGATTTGCAGTCGGGGCTTGTCCAGCCTTTTCAGGTTTTGCGGCTATAATCTGAAGCATCTCATTGTACTCGGTAGTTTGCAGCTCATCGCTCATGTTCTCGTACAAGTTTGAGTGGTACTCTTTCTTATAGGCTTTAAAGACCTTGTTTAATTCATCCCTGCTTTTTATGTTGGTCAATACTCTGCGTAGTGCATCTGTGTCTGTTCCCCAGTAACCATCATTTTCAAATGCCATTTTGATTTGCTTGGCAACTGTTTCTGGTGTACCGTCCTCAAAACTTTTAGCGTGTGCTTTGTTGGAGATTGTTTTATCAATGAGTTTTTTACCAAGCACAATTATTCCAGTTACACCAGCAGCAGCCAGAAGTGAGTAAATCACTTTCTCCTTCAGGCTAATACCTTCATTGTTGCCTTGCTGCCTTTCAGCTACCAAAGCATCAATATTTGTTTTCCGTTTTTTTACTGCGCTACTCATTGCTTTTTACTATTACACTCCCAATGCTTTTTTTGCCAAAGCTGTTTTTACAGGATCGTTCTTTACTACATGCGCTAATTTTTCAAGCTCTTTAGCGGAGAGTTTTGAAGCCAGCACGGTCAATGCTTCCATTTTGGTGTCGGCTTCCTTTTCGTTGCTGGCTGTTATCTCCAGCTCGTAGGTGTATTTTTTCATACTGTCTTTTTTAAGGGTTATTACTTTGTTTCTTCCTGTTCTTCCTGCTCATCTTCGTAGAGCAACTCTGCCACAGGTTGCAGTTGGGTTTTGTCTTTGCTCAGGGCATCGAGGATCTGCATTACCTGTCCCATCTCATCCTCTGTAAAGAGTTTTTCCAGTTCACGGAACAAACCGATAAATTGTTTTTCCTCATCGGTCAATGCAGGAGCATTGTTGCTGGCATTGGCATTTGTACTGGTTTCTTTTTTCTTAAAGGACACTTCCGCGTTTTCCTGTGGGGATTCAATGCGGTTGTTGTCTTTCTCGATTAAACCTGCCAGACCTGAAACGGCTGGTATCTGCGCAATGAGGTGTGTGTTACGTCTTACCAGACCTTCTAAGGCAACTGATACAACGTCTCCCCAATGAACACCACCGATTTTATTTCCGTTGGCTTTTGCAGCTTCTACCGCTGCGGCCAATTGATCGGCATATTCTTCGGTCTCCTGTAACTCTTGGCGCAACTCGGCATTTTCTCTTTTTAATGCCGCGATTTCCATTTGCTCAGATGTTTTCAGGGTTTGTTTTTGTCTCCACTCACTCAAACTGTTTTTGGAATGAGACTTTACCTCAAAACCGTTTAAGCCAATGTTATTTGCTTCATCGCGGTTGCGGGCTTTCACCATGAAAACGTATTGGTCATTGCGTGGTGAGGAGGAGGAGTTATAAATAATGATCCTGATTTGCTCGGTGTCAATAGTCATGTAGTCCTCATAACCATCAAACTCACTTGGTTCATCGGTTTTGGTAACTGCTTTCAATCCATCTACGAATATTTCGTAGTGCTTTGCTTTTCCTTTTTCCGCCATTGCTACCAGATGGTTTTTAAGGCGGTCAACTTTTTGCTGGTCGAAATTGTCAAACTGTATAGGCATTTTACTTGAGTGTTTTATGTTTAGGGATCACCTGAATAAACCGCAGGTGATTGATTCGGTCTGTTGTGTTGGTAATGATGATTGCGCCCTGATGCTCGTAGCTTTGTTCGTTGGTGCTGTCTTCCGCAATGTCATACAAGCCAAAATCGGATTCTACTTTTACGTCCGCTGCTTCTTCCACCAGAATAAAGAATTGGTTGTAAGCATCTACTTCTGTTTTTTCGTTTGGCTGCAATACAAAGTGCCTGAAACGTATGTAGTAGTTCGCTCCGTAACCCAGCTCTTTCATTCTGCGTGGGATGTATTCTAAGGCTAATGCAATGGTCATCTTACTTTGTTTTTTCTGGTTCTTGTCTTTCTGTCCACACGTACAGGTTTATCAGGTAGTTCGGACTTAGTTTTGTTTGCTCTGTGTAGCGGTCTTTGTACACTCCCTGAATGATCGTACTGTCCCCGTCCACAATCACCCTTTCTTCAAGTGCGTGTGTCTGGTGCGTAAATACCGATGGTCTCCAGAGTTTCTTTTGTGAATAATCACCAAGCCCGATGTTATTGTCCACTAACACATCTGCTGCATAGAAGATGTTAGCTTCTTCACAGCTTTGCAATTTGATTTCCCCGATAAGCAGACTGCGCTTAAAAAAAAGTGAACTTGGTGTTCCTTCTAATGCCAACACTTCCTTTGTCCTTTCCTTTATTACCTCTGCTGGAACAGGCGCATCACCTTTGGTTTCGGTGAGCCATCTCCCGCCAAGTTCCACACCGATTATGCGTGTAGTGTTCTTTGGAAGTTTCACCTGAAAGTGTTTTACCTGTCCCGCTTTGGTAATGCGGATGCCTGTTATTACCACCTGTTCGCGTATCATAATTCATCCTCCATTTCACAATCGACATACAGCGACACACGGTAAGGTTCAAAGCGTGTTCTACCGTCTTCGTTATCTGAAAAAATTAATTTGATGATACCATTGCCCGGATTGACATTGCCCAGATCGTAGTAGCGTTGTTTCGGTGCTACGTTGATACCTGACATTAGCAGTTTGCTTTCATAGTTCTCTGGAAAATACTCCTCTTTGTTAATCTCTATTTTTTGTGTTCCCCTGTAATAAAGCAAATCGTCTTTGTCCGATGTTACCAGCACACCTTTCACCGCTTTGATGTTCTTGTCCAACTCAAAGGTTTTGGTTACAGTTTCTTTCGGCTCTGTTACCTGTGCATCAAATCTTTTCTTTACTGGCTTTAGCATGATTTCTTTTTTTAATGGTTTTTAAAAAGTCCGCAGCACATGGCTGCGGACTTTGTTGAAGGTTGCTACTATGGAGTAGTGATTGTTCCGTGCAATCCTGCGAAGATGTGTGTCTTCGCATCAAGCCCGTCCATTGTTCCCAACTCGATGGTTAATTCCACCAAGATGTCATCGTGGATCAGGCGCGGGTTGGCTAATTTGTAATAGCCAATCGGCACGTTGTGCATGTTTGCGGTTTTAAACACATTGTTCGATGTTTCAGGAACAATTTGTTTTTTGTTGCTCTTTAAAGAGAACTCACCGTTTACAATCGGTGCAAACTCGGCAAGGTCGCTAAACTTGGTTGCCATCACTTTATCCTTTGCCATGTCGGTTGCAACACCAGCAAGCAATACGATACCGCTCACAAGCAATGCTTGGTTTTTCGGCAGCTTCGCATTGGAGATGTTACGCAAGCCGATTTCTTTGTCGTCCTGTGTCTCGAACATCTTAATGGTTTTGCTGCTTACAGGCTTGATGCTGTAAATCACCGTGTCTGCCAAACGCAACTCACCTTTTGACAAGGCTTGTTTGATGTGCGCGGGTAATTCGGAAAAGTGCTTTTCCATTTCAGCGCGTGAGCCTCTGCTCACCCCTCCTGTGTTTGCCAGTTTGTTGATGGTGCGCTGGCGGGCAATGGGGTTCATTCTGCGAAGTGCGCCCAACAACTCATCGTTGCCGTCCAATCCGTCCAGTCCTAACAACGCTCCTACGTTGTTGTATTCTTCGATTCCGTTTAACATTTCTAACATGATCTTTTCTTTTTTTTGGTTTAACTTTTTGTTCTTTTTGTTTTAAAAAAGGTCGTAGCTTTCCTGTTCCGCTATTTTTCTTTAATAGGGATTTGCTTAACTGCAATAAGTTTTAGCGAGGAACGGTGAGGCTTACAGCCCTTTTTGTTTTTCTCTTTTCAGCGGTTAGTAGAGTTTATCTTCTTCCATGCCCGACACTTCATCATAAGTGCCTGACATTTGTTTTTGCTGGAATTGCTCACCGCTGCGGGCAATTGCATTTTCGATTTCATCCAGTCCGCTCATGTCAAGTTCCTGGGTTTCCTTCTGCGGGTACTTGAAGTATTGCACACTTCCCACACCGTTTGTGCCTTCTTCTTTTTCCTTAGTTTCCTCTTTCGGCTTGATGATCTTGTCGAGGTATAACCGCTGTTTGATATTTGTACCAAACGCTTTCATTCGCTCTTTCGCTCCATCCAAACCTGAGAGGCCGTTTACCGCACCTGAACTGATCTGATAGCCTCCCGATGCCATCATACCTAATCCGAAGCTGGTTGCCATAGAAGAACCCATGTAATGACCAATCAGCGATGTCCCGAACCCAACCAGCAGCGAGGGCTTACCAACGGCAGCTCCCGCGAGACCACCGCCAATTACTCCGACTACCAAGTCTTTCACCGATTCGATAGCGGAATTTTTCGCATCGCCTTTGGTGTCTAACTGTTGGGCTATCGCCAGAACATGCGCCTTTTTTGCTTTGCTGGCTTTTGTGTTTTTCTTTTTGCTCATTTGATTTTGTTTTAAAGGGTTTCTATTTTTTTTACATTAAGGCGATGTTTGATTTTTTTCCATGTGCGCCTTTTTTCTTCGTGCCCTTTTTTCGTTTCTTGTGTTTATGGCTGTTAAAGCCACTCAGGGCTGCCTGACCATTTGTTGCAGGTGCTTTCTTTTCTTCTTTCTTTTTACCTTTTATCATGCGATAACCGGCATAGAGAACACCTGCTACCGCTACACCAATGCCCACAGGTTTGATCCACTTTTTGTT
The DNA here is from genome assembly GCA_964387075.1 of uncultured Flavobacteriaceae bacterium. Lineage (GTDB taxonomy): Bacteria > Bacteroidota > Bacteroidia > B-17B0 > Aurantibacillaceae > PALSA-968. The sequence goes on along the minus strand of CAYLVB010000009.1, from coordinate 33,867 downwards.
GTTTTCCCAAAAGCCTTTTAAGCCAGTTGGTTTATCACCTGTGTCGTTGGCATCCCTCTGGTTGCTATCTGTACCATCGGTGTTTTCTTCTCCACTACCGCCAGCATCTTCATCGCTTGCTGTTTTTGCAGGGCTTTGTTTTTTCAGCTTGACTTGTGAGTTTGATTTTTTTTCTTCACCTGTGTTTTCTTCGCCTGCGCTTTCATCACCACCGCTTGTTTTTACAGTCGGTTCGCTGTTATCGCCTCCACTTTCGCCACCGCTTTCACTTCCTGCATCGCCACCAGAGCCACCTTCTTCCGCACCTTCTTTAAAATCGCTGTTGCCTTTTTTGTTCGGGAAAATATTGCCGACAGCTTTTAAAAGTGCTGCTATGCTCGCCATAACTGTTGATGCTGCTGTTATGGATGCTCCTGCGGCTACGGCTGAACCAAGTTCACCAAGTCCGTTCATGTCATCCACACCGTTTACAAACTCATCATGGTAAACATCACCAAGCAGTTCATTAAGCGGCATACTTTCGTCAATGCCCGTGATCTGAACATCCTGTGCATCTATTAATCCGAAGCCGCTTACTTCTTTGTTTCGGTTTCCGCGCCCTGATAGAATGGCTTTCTTCAGATTCTCTGGTTTGCCTCCTGCGGTGTAAAATATCTGCTCTATTTTGTAGAGGATATTTTTTAGCCTGCCAAACTTGCTCATGTCCGCACCTTTCTTGCGGGCTTCGTCTTCGGTCAGGTAAGCCCATTTGAGACGTTGGGCAACTTTCATAATGTTCAGCTTCATCGAAGCAAGGATGCCTGCACGTAACAAAGCGGTTGCGGGGTTTACTTTGTTGGTTACGTTAAGCACTTTCTTTGCAATGTTTTTGAACTTCTGAAATCCTTTCTTTCCTTTTTTTCCTCCTTGATTTTGTTCAGGCATAGCGGAGGAACTTTTGTTGGCACGTTTCTTAAAGAGCTTCCCTAAATCGCCCATGTCGTTGTCCCAACCCATCAGGTCTTGCAAGTCCACGTTGCCCGTGAGGTTGCTACCTTCGTTTTCTTCTATGCCATCTAAATACTGTAAGTCCATTTTGAAATCTTTTTTTTCTGTGTAAGGTTCTTCGTAATTAAATCTGTCCACTACGCAATCCATCGTGATAAATCTGCCGTTCCCTAAAGGCACTATCGGATAGATGTGCTGGAAGTAGTCTTCCTTATACTTGGTGATGCGGTTGGTTACGGGAATTTTCAACACGCTTAAACAAGTACCAATGAATGTTGTAAAACAATCACAGTCGCCAACTCCGTCATGTATGAGCCTGCGCGGGCTGCGCACTTGTTCCAGTCCGCGTTTATCTTTTTTATAGCGGATATGGTGTTTTACAAAGTGCCAGAGCTTTTCACATGCGGAGTAAGTAGATAGCCCGCGTAACTCCTGATTAACAAAGTTCTCTACCTGCCATTGGGTGCTTCTTACTACCTGCGGAATGAAATCTACCGTATCAGAAACCGTTGCGCCCATCTTCACGGTGTTGTCTATCGCCATTGCTTTCGGGAACAAGTGGCGGTAGGGTTCAAGGCTTTTTAGTTGTATGATTGTTGTTGATTCCATTATGCTTGCGGTTTTAGAGTGATGTCGTCTGTGCTTTCATAGGGTATTGTCTTCCAGCCTAAATCAATGGTTGAGATTGTTTTCACGAAAATGGGCGCGGGTTCTTTATTCACCAGCAGCTTATACAATCCTGCACCTACCGAGAGAAGCCCTGTAAAGGGAATCTTTATCATTATGCCTTCGATAACGGCTTCTCCGTAGGCGGGTATCTGGATGTCCTTGTTTATGACTTGCGATGATCCTACTGTTTTTTCCTTGTACAACACTTTTACAAAGGGGAATTTGATTTTGAAAGTGCCGTTAGTCGGATTTTTCAGTTTTACATCTACTCGCACCGTTAAACCATCCATTTTTAAGGAGTGTATTTTCGCTGACGAAACTGTTTCCAGTTGCACGCTGGTTCTTTTCAGTCGGGACATGTAGGCAATGATCCCTACCACACCCGCACCGATTCCCGTGCCTACTAATATTTTTTTCCAGTTCGCCATTTTCCTTTTGCTGTTTCCTACACGTTGGTTATTACTCTGTTTTCTTTTTGTTCTTACTTGTCAGGCGGTACGAGATGTAGTCGCCAGCCAGCTTGAAAGCCATCCATATTGCCCCGCCTATGGCTGCTTTCATCGCGTATGCCGTTAGTCCCGAATAATCGAGGTTGGCAAACAGTATCGCTCCTGTAAGAAATGTTTGGGAGGTACTGTCGTTTGTTGTTTCGTGTGTCTTCATTTTCTTGTTTTAAAAATTGCGTTTGTGATGATTGCGGGTACAAAGATTAGACGGGGGTTTGACATGCAGACCGCATTCTAAACGCTCACAATCGCGCTTTTACTTTCGTTGACGATTGTGAACTATGCCGCTTCGTTTACAACTTGTCCCGGTACGCCATACGTGTCAATGATTAGCTGTACTTGTTTCACGCTGTACAATCCAGCCACAGGTTGACCAAGCTGCGGTTCGATGGCTTTCAGCCATTTTTGCATGATGTACTTTGATACACCCATGATGTTGCGTAATTCTTTTTTGCTGTAAGGCTTTAATACAAAGGGTCTTTCCATTACGATTACTTTTGCCATTTTCTTTTTTGTTTTTATTGTTATTAATTGATTTGATTTAGAAATTGAAATACTGAATGTGCATGATGGTGTTCATGTAGATTTGCAGAAGGTCGTGCTGCTTCAAACGTATCAGCTCTTTGCGGTTGATAAGCATATCCAAAATGTTTCTGGTTTCGCAGTATTTGTAAACTGATTTGGCTAAGAGTGCGATCCCTTCATTGTAGTGAGGAACAGTCTCGCGTTGTTCCTGTACTACTTTGTACCAGCTTGCTGTACCTGCTAATCCGTTTTTGTAATTGATGTTTAGCCAGTCAATCGGTTTGGAAATGTATCTTCCTTTTTTGCGCGTTACATATCTCTTTGCCAAGCATACGCGCTCTACCAACTGTTTGAATGTTGCATCTACATTTTTGTTGCGTTTAAAATGCTCACGGATGAGTAATTTAAACTCTGTTATTTCAGCATCGGTAAATTGTTGTGCATTCCAAAAAGTAGCATGACAGAATAACCAGAATTGCTCGATGCGTTTTTCTCTTTTTGTTGTTGGAAATAAACCGCCTTTTACAACTTTTAAATGCGGAACGTGTGTGTTTTTAATTTCTCTTTTGCTCTGGATTTTTTTAATTGCGCTCATCTTTTTTTTCCTTTCGTTTTATGTGATTATTTTTTGTTTTTTCTCGTTGTTTTGATTTGACAGGACAAAGTAACGGCGGGCAAAATCGGCACTGACCGCATTTGACCGGATAATTGACTACTGTTGATTTTGCGTCCGTAATTGGCCGCATTTGTCCGAACTTGTCCAGAAAAATTTTGTGAAATTTTTAGCGAAAAAATGCAGAAAATGGTTTTCGTACATTTGGAGGAGAAAAACGAATCACTATGAGCAATAATTTATCTGTCTTTCACGATTTTAAAAACAGTATAAAACACAAAAAGCAATTAGCTAATCACGATTGGGAAATAACAGCAAAGATTATTTATAGAGAGGTAAGGATGAGTCTATGGAAGAAGTGCTACCTGTTTACGTTAGAATTAATGACGGTAAAATTGCTTTGGATGAAGGAGAGATTATCAATCAGGGCAAAAAAATTCACATGGATTTTATTTCGTTTTTTGCTAATCCTGTTTTTACCTTTAGTAATGGGATGCTTGAAATAAAAGGGCAATCACACCCGATGTATGGAAGCCATCATTATGAAGTAACGATAGTTCCTCTGTAATGCAAAAAGCCAGTCGCTAATATTGGACTGGCTTTAGTTAGATGTTCTCATTTTGTTCTGGTTATTGCTCTATAACTTCATACGGTCTGCCTAACAGCTCCATTATCTTCTCTATTTGCTTTACGTTCCAACGATGTCCGTTGCGCTCCCCTAAATGGTGTCTGATCTTTGCCATGTCTCTCCTGAATGTTCTGTCGCTTGCGTTGAAAATATGTGCAAGCTCCTTGTTGGTATAGGGCTTAATTACTATTCTGATAATGGTTGTCTTTACGCTCATCTTGTCCTCCTTTGATTTTAAAATTATTTGATGTAAGAATTAAAAGTTGTATCGCTCTAAAAAATCGTCTTGCTCCAGATGAAGGAAAGATGCCATTTTTGCAACGGTAAGTTTTTGTTTGGTTCGGTATTGTGTTAGTGTGTCTCGGACTAATCTGTAATGCTCAGTCAGTATATCAAGCTCTTTAGGTTCACGCCTGCGTATGTTCTGGTTGTTGAACTGTTGTAGTATGTATCGCTTCTGGTTGTCGGTCAGAAGTTCCAAATCCGCAGCGCGATAAACCAATGACTGCATAGATACTTTCCATTTCTTTTTTAGTTCTCCGAGTTTTGGTAAACTTAAATCCTGCAAATCATTTTTAATGTCCCGCTCTGGCATTAATAATTCGGCTGCAAATAAATTTGCTTCGTGCGATAAGTCCCTGTCATAAGCTGGTGATGTGTACAGGTGCATTACTAAATGCCCAAGCTCGTATGCAAGCGTAAAGCGTTGCCTGTCTCCCAAAAGGCTTTTATTTGTTACTATCAGCGGTAAGTTATCCAATACCATTACGCAACGGCCATCTACACGCTCGGTATCAAAATTCATGTTCAGTAAAAGTATTCCGTGTTGTTCCAATACTTCGGCAAGGTTATCAATCGCGCCTCTTTCCAGCTTCCAGATTTTGCGTAACTGCTTGGCGCACTCCTGCGGCGTTCCATATTTGTTTACGTCCAGTACAGGAAGTTTTATATCGGTAGATTTTACTGAGGATAATAGTTGCTCCAAGTTCAGTCTGGCAATATTGATATTGGCTTCAATCTGCGACATGATTTTTGCCGCTACCACATTGCGCTTGCGATAACTAAGCGATAAAGGCAATACTTCACCCTTTTGATAAAAGAAGCTCACAGGGTAATGCAAGTTCTTTGATAACTTCTCTATCACTTCGTTGCTGATCCCAAATTCTTCATTCTCCCAACGCCATGCAGTCGGCTTTGATACTTGCAGTTTTTCTGCCAATTCTAATTGAACCAACCCGCGAGATTCTCTGGCTATGGTAATCATTTGCGGGTTTACTTTTGTTGTTTCCATGTTCCTCCTTTTCTAAATTTTCAACGCTACAAAGATATATGATTGTTTTGCAATATTACAATAAAAGTTTCACAAAAAGGCACTTAATATTATTCTTTCCATTGATAATCAGCTTATTATAATTGCGATGCCATTTGTTAATTAAAAAGTAAGGCGGGATTTCAAGGTTAAGATTTTTTTTGTATTATATTTACACTTATTAAGAAACCCAGATGAATTAAAGAAGAATTTTAACATATTTAGAAATTGCGTTTGTTGCAATCAGTGATACCTAAAGCCGCCAAATTTTTAATCACCCTGATGAACAACACAACGCGTCCGAGAGGGCGTGGTTCGTGTTATTCAGGGTGTAGGGGCTTGGCGGCTCCGAGGTATCTTGTAACATCGTTTCCGCGCCCGACTTTTATGGAAGTAATGAAAAAATTAAAATATTTCTTTTTGACTGTATTAATTTTACATACTTATTTTTCATTTAGCCAGATTAAACCTCCCGCTACCCCTAAATTTCCTGAGACTTCAGCACCGCACTATTATTATTCAGCTACGAATAGCACCCCCAATAATCAGTATATACAAACTACGAATCTTGGCGCAACGTCTGATAATTTAACTCAACAAACAAATTCACAAGCTATGAGGATGATGGGTTACAACCCTCCATCTGTCCCCCCATCAGATCCAAATTTGGCTCATCAGTTTATCCTGAATCAATATAACTCACAAAACGCTGATAAAAATAGATATGGACTTTCTCAAAAGGAATTGAGCGAAGCGTTAAATGAAATTCATTCCGACTATGAAAAGTTTGATAATACAGCGTCCTATAACCATTCTCAAGTATTGGGGGCATACAAATCGGCACATTCAAAAATTGTAAATATGCTTAATGGCAAATCTAAATTGTCCTATGCCGATGCAAACTATTATCTGGAAAGTGCCTATGGAAATACATACATGAATTATGACGAGTTTAAATCCAGTATTTCACAATCGGTAGATTTTATAAAAAAATGGATGGTACAAAATAATTTACCGTCTAACCCTCAAAGCATCCATTATGCCATCCAGCAATTTATGGGGGATACAATGAAACTAACAATTAATCTTCCAGATAGTAAGAAAAGTACGCAAACAACAATTCATCTGCCCTTCAAGTATGACTACGATGACTATGATGGTGAATTGGATTACAGAAATTATTTTTCCTCAAAGTGTTTGGCAACTGGAACGGGGCAATGTAATAGTATGCCTATCGTCTATCTTATGCTCTGTGAGGCAATGGGTGTGAAAGGTTATCTGTCCTTCGCACCATTTCATTCTTTTATTAAGTATAAAAATCCAGAGGGAAAAATAATTAATTACGAGCCGACATCACATTGGACAATTCCAGACAAATGGTATCAAGATAATTTAGGAGTAAGCATTAAAGCCAAAGCAAACGGGATTTACCTTGATACTCTTAATCGTAAACAGGCGGTTGCAAACACCTTAGTTGATTTGGCAATTAGCTATATGCAAAACAATTCAAAGGTAGATACTACGTTTGTTTTGAAGTGCCTTGAAGATGCTCAAAAATATTTTCCAAATGGAAATAATCTTTATCTGCATTTAGCCAAGAGTAGTCTTTTATATCGGCAGCTTGATATTGCTTTGCGTAAACACGGTATCAAGGATTTGAATAAAGTTCCCTTATATCCCGATACTCAGAGTTATTATAACCGATTGGTGCATAATGAAGCTCTATTAGCGAAAATGGGTTATCAGGCAATGCCTCAGAATATTTACGATGAAATGATTGAGCATCAAAAAAATAAAACCAATAGCGAGGATGCTAAAACAAAAAAGAGCCTTTTTAAAAAAACAAATTAAATTTACACGTATGAACAAGCTAAAAAATGTCTGTGGAAGTTACTTAATCATTACTGCTTTATTCTGCTTATCTATTGTGCTAAAAACTCAAGCGCAGGAAGACGCTAAGAAATATTTTCACTCTGCAAAGGACGATATAGAATCAATGCTTAAAGGCAATACGCCTTTAGATTATGAGAGGGCAGTTTTCTTGACTGAAAATAGCTACTACGGTAATACTTTAAACTATCGTGATTTTAAAGGTTTTTTAGACCTCTATTCCAAACTTACTCTGGAGCTTTCAAAGCAATTTACTTTAAAGATTGATCCTTCTGCGAATATTAATCCATTAGTTTCAAAGGATAGTCTGGCGCAAAATGTTTACCGTACATCAATCAACAATGCGCTTTTCCGCTTACTAACTGACACGAATGATATTGAGCTAAAAAGCGGAAAAGTTCGCGTGTACCCGTTCAATTATTCATATACAGACCCTCTCGCTTCAAAGAACTGGAAATACTCTCAAGTCGCTAACTTATACTTGGATCGTTCCAGACAAGGTAATTGTAACGCACTAACAGCACTATTCAAACTACTTTCATTGCGATTAAATTCAGATGCTAATTTATGTACAACGCAGGGGCATATTTTCCTGACGCATTCTGATATAAATGGCACTTACTACAATATCGAATTAGCATCAAAAGCATTTCCGGGAACAGGAAGTATAGAAACAATTACTTACACAAGTGATGAGGCTGTTAGAAACGGGATTGCAATGAGAGAGCTTAATTTAAAACAGTCTGTCGGACTTTGCTTGTTGAATCTTGCAAAGAGCTACCAACACAAATTTGGAGTTAATGACAATCAGTTTGTGTTGGACTGTGCAGAACTAATCCTGAAATATGACAACAAGAACTTAAATGCAATGCTTCTTAAAGCCGAAGTGTTAGAACAAAGACTGTTGGTAAAACATGAATCTTTTGCTAAATTAAAAGTAACGCAGGAATTTCTCAATTATGAAAATTATATTAAAACACTTTTTCAATTAGGTTACAGGGAAATGCCGACTGAAATGAAAAACCAAGTTATAGCTTCGATAACCAGAGATACAACCTATTTCAGTTTATTTAAGGATAAGACTTATTATCCTTTTATTGATATTGATAAGAATTATAAAAGAAGTGCATCTTTATCACAAGGGACGTTTCAAGAATTTGACATTGATAAACCACAGGAGAAATATTTTAGAACCGTTTTTGATACAAAGAGCAAAAAGATTGTTGGGTTTACCGCACCTGAAAAATTATATAAAGACTACAATTTTGATCCTGTGGTTTTTGCATGGCAAATTGATCCATTGTTTAGAAAATATCCGAGTATGAGTCCCTATTCGGCGTTTGCTAATAATCCAATCCTCTTTGTTGATGCAGACGGTCAGGAATTTATAACCTATGTAAAAATAAACGATGAAAAAACTGGGAAGCCCGTTCAGTATAAAGTAACATTTGACGGGACAAACACTACGATGCAAAATGTGAAGACAGGGGCGAACAGTAATTATACGGGTGGAAGCCAGTTTGTAGATGACATGGTATCATCTTATAACTACATTGTTTCAAATGGGGCTGACGTTAATAATGCCATGAAAACAATTGCTTCCTCTAAAGATATTGTATTTGAAGTAAAAGAAACTTCTAAGTATGGCAAAACAAAATATAGAGATGGCGTTATTACGGTGAATTTTAAAGAAGGTGTCCAAATATGGAGCGACAAGGGAGACGGAGAGCATAAAGGCGACCAGTCGCCAGCTTTAGGGTTTTGGTCTGAAGTTTATCACGGCTATTTAGATAAGGTGGATGCTACAACAAAGGCTAAATTTGAAGATGATGATGAATTTCAGTTATTAGAGGAAAACTATATTCACGTTGAAATAGAAGGTAAAGTGATTGACGCATTAAAGGCTAAAAACCCTAATAGCAAGGAAACCAAAAGGGAAAATTATCTTGACGCGGCATGGCCGAATAAGGACATTAAAGACGTAACAAAGACAACTAATGAATAAAGCAATGAACAAAGTTATTCTTTCGATATTTCTATTAACTATACTCTTAGGTAATGAGTGCTTGGCACAAAAGGTAACTGGGGTAAGTCAAGTCCAGGTTTATGCGGTTTCTTGGAATGGCAATTATAATTTGGCCCGCAATCCGAAGAACATAAAGCAATATCACGAATTTTATTTTAAGAATGGTAATGCGGAAGATTTTAATAAGATGTTTCTGGATTATAATGATTGTGTCGAAAAACTTACGAAGCAAAAAAATTTAAGTGATTCTTCATCCAACCGATTTGTAAATGCTCTGGTAGAAATTTCTTTTGGTAAGAAAAAAGTAAGTGTTTGTTTTGATAGACAGGGCAACTTTTTTTATGGCAATATGTGGCATGTGAAGAGTAACGAATTGTATTACCTTCTCTTTAAATACTTTTCAAGTGAGATAGTGCCGCCAAAAATTCTTGAAGAAACCAAATCGAATTATAAGGATGATTTTTGGCATCCTTCAAATTAAACTATAAAAATTAAAAAGTGCAAGTGTAGAAATGGAAGCTGGTAAAAGAACAATAAACGATATTTTTAACGGTAATAGAATTTTAGAAATTCCTTTTTTTCAACGTGCCTACGTTTGGGAGGAAACTCAATGGGAAAGACTATTGCAGGATATGGAACTTGTTTCAGAAAATAACAAACCGTATTTTTTAGGTTCGGTAATTCTAAAACAGCAAATTACTGATAGCCAAAAGAGCGTTGGAGATTTAAGAACAGTAGTTGATGGTCAGCAGCGATTAACTACACTAAATATTTTTCTGAAAGCGCTATGTTTAAAGACAAATAAAAACGCGCTGTTTGATCGAACATTTAGATTAATCAACGATAATGAAATTTCTTTAAAACATAATCACAACGACATAGATGCTTTTAACAAAGTAGTATCGCTTGAAAAGGTAGTTGAGTTAAAAGGTGAAGATAATATTTCTAAGGCGTTTAACTATTTCATTCAGTATATTAATACGGACAAGATAGACTTTCAAAGGGTTATAACCAATATCAATTTTGTAGGAATTGATTTGGGTATAGGTGAAAATGAACAGCAAATTTTTGATACTATCAATTCTCTGGGTGTAAGATTAACAACTGCCGAGCTTTTAAAGAATTTCCTGTTTGGTAGAGATGACTTAAAATCTTATAACAAAAACTGGAAAGATGTATTTGAAAAGGACGTTGAGGTAAAAACATTTTGGGATAAAGAAATAACAGCAGGGCGAATTAAAAGAGATAATATTGACTTGTTTTTCCATTCTTTCCTTCAAATTAAATTGCAGGATGAAAACATAAATGTAAATACAGAGGATAAGAAGAACTTTAGTAAGGTCGAAGGATTATTTGACAGCTATAAGCAATTCATTCATAATTACAACATTTCAAAGGCTGACTTAATAGCTGAAATAAAGGAGTTTGCTCTCATTTATAAGAACAACATTGACCATGATGTTATCGAGAATGAGTTAAGCAATGAGTATGGAGTGGATCGTATCAATGCAATAGTTTTTGGTTTGGAGAACACAACATTAATACCATACATCTTATACATTCTAAAAAACGTAGCTGAAAAAGAAGAACAGAATGCCATTTTTGAATATCTGGAATCATACATTATGAGGCGGATGATCTGTCATTCTACGAATAAGAATTATAACAAACTGTTTTCAGAACATTTGATTGCAAATAAAGCATTGACAAGACAGCAATTAAAAGAGCTTATTGAAAACAAATCGGACAAAGTTAATTTTATGCCGTCTGATAAAGATATGAAAGAAGGCTTCCATAATTCTAAGTTGATTAATAAACAGACTGCCGGCATCTTGTATTTGATTGAATCAAAAATTAGAAACCGCGATGTTCATTCTACTGCTTTGTTAGGATTGAATAAGTATAGTTTAGAACACATTATGCCAAAGAAATGGGAGAATAATTGGAACAGTATTCACTCAGAAAATGATAGGATTAATCGGGATAGAAAACTTCTTACGCTTGGCAACTTAACGATAATTACGTCATCATTAAATTCCTCAATTCGTGATGCTGACTGGAATACCAAAAGAAAGGGTAAGAAGGACAAAAAAGGATTAAAGTATTATTCTTCTGGTATTGATACTTTTGGTGAATTTCTGGAATATACTACATGGAATGAAATAGCGATAGAAGAAAGAGCAAATTTTCTCTATAAAAAAGCATTAGATGTTTGGAAAATATAATTGTAAAGGAATATTGTTCTTTAAATGATCGCAACTAAAAATATTGACTACACCACAAAGCAACTAATAGACTTTGGCTTTGTTCATTTGACTGACCAGACGGAGGATGAACTCAGTTATTTATTAAAATCTCTTGGACAAGTTATATTCACTACTGATGTTGTTGTGAAGCCAGAAAGTAAAGGTATGGTAACATCAGCTCGTGGGCTTGATTTTCACACAGATCACCATAAGGCTAAATACATTGTTTGGTATTGTTACAAACAAACCGATATAGGTGGAGATAGCATTTTAATTGATGCCGAAAATATTTATCAGCGACTATCGGACGAGCAAAGAGAACAATTAAAATTAGTTGAACTTTTTGAACACAAAATTTTTCCTGACGATAAAGAAAGCTACCCTTTAGTGTCGGAAGATGAAAATGGGAATAGGAAATTTTATTATTCTTTTTGGTTGGTAAAGAATGAAGATAAAAACAATCCTGCCATGCTTGAGTTTCAGAAAGCAATCAAGGAGACTAAGCCTATTAGAATGAATCTTAAAAAAGGAGACATTCTTGTAGTTGACAACCACAAGGTATTTCACGGACGTACACCAATAGAAGGAAGCAAAGACCGTTTCTTAAAACGCTATTGGTTGGAGGAGAAAGCAGCAAATCAGAACAATTAAATTTAAACGACATGGAACAAACAACCTTAATTTATCCTGCCCCAATTAGTGTAGAAAGAATTTCGTACCTGATGAATGAAAAGGGTATTGACCCTGTAATTGCAGGTCTCAATCTTGAAATGGTGAAAATGAAACTCCGTGAACCAGAAGAAGGCGAAAATTGGACACATGAGCAATGCGATAGTGGAGAAGTTGAATACAAGCGTTATTTGCACCTGTGTAAGAAGTATGGAAAAGGAATTGTGCCAAATAAAATAATGGACAAATTCTGGCACTATCATATACTTGATACAAGAGCTTATCATAAAGATTGTGATACCGTTTACGGAAATTACCTGCACCATTTTCCATACTTCGGTATGCGTGGAGAACAAGATGCTGTGGATTTAAAAAACTCTTTTTTACTTACCAAGCAACGTTACCTTGAAACCTTTGGAGAAGATATTGCGAGAGCTGAACATACTGACTGTTGGCATGACTGCGAAAATCGTTGTTGGCACGCGTGTTCGGATGATAAATAACTGTGATAGCAAATTTTAATGCTTTATTCAGTATGTTCAGCTCTCGCAATTGATTTTGGTTTATCGGAGCTTTACTTCGTCAAATCTGGCTTATTTAGATAGTTTTTGTAATAAAGCCAACTGCCGATAATTAACTGAAGTCCTCCGACAATAATACAGGCTAAAGTTCTAAAAGAATCCTTGCCGGGAATTGGCTCATGGAATGAGCTGTACAATCCTATACCAATTATTATAAACCCTAAAATAATAAGGCGAGATATAAACGCTTTTTTTATGTTGAATTTCATTTGATGTACTTTATAAAAGTTGGTTTACTTGTTCCCAGATACAATCAGCAGTAATTATCGCTACACATTCTTCAATTACCGCAAGGCAACCTATAAATGCAACAGGTCCCATTCCGTTCCACGTGTTTCCAAAACAATCTCTAAACTGCCCCCAATTAAAGGGCTTATCCAATACATTAGTTATTCCATTAAAACCCGGAGTTTCAGCAGTAAATAAGTTGTTTCTTACCAAGTAGGAATTTAACTTTTGAAGCCTATTGTTTTTTATAGTTACTTCTCCAGTAAGATCGCTATTGTTCATCTGTTCTTCAACGGAAAGATTGGTTAGAGATTCATAGCTTATGTTGTATGATAAAAAAGCAGCGGCTTTAGTGATGTTTGCGTATGCGTGAACTTGGGAAACAACTTTTCCTTCTTTGCTTTTTCCTGGAATAATTATCAATTTAATATCCTCTCTTTGTGTGGAGATCACTTTGGCCTCGTTGATCCTATATATCTCTGTAGAATTTCTTTTAATAAATTTAAAATCTTCAGACGAAATATACGAAGCTATTAGTTGTTCATCCTGCTGGTTGCTATTGGATCGAGAGCCATTGAATGAGACGTTATTCTCATTCATTGAATTGCAATCTACTTTTGATTTGGGATTTGACGGTATAGGTGTCAAATTATCTTTTTCACACGAAATAAAAAAGAAAGTAAATAGAAGGACTACGACTGATGTTTTCATTTTGATTAGGTTTATTGTTTCAAGTAAAGGTATATTGAGTTTTGTTATGATTTATTTACAATTTGCGGCATTCCTAATCCCTATAATCGCTCCTTTTTTCTTGACAATAAAGGAAAATGTCTCTGACAAGTTCCTCACCCCAATATTCAACCGCAAATCTATTATGGCATTGCGCTTTGCACTCCTTAATAAAAATCTCGGCAGCGGTAACATTATCCAAATAGAGCTTCGCGCAGCTTCCCATTAAACCGCCCTTTTCAATTATTCGCTTTAGGAGATCTATCGTGTTAACAGTGGTGTTCATTTAGCATGGTTTTGAACGAGTAAATTGATGCAGTCCATTTTATATAGCTCCGACTTTAAGTACTTCATTATTCTGGGGTATAAAGGCCATCGCACTAAACTTTCTTCGGAATATCTGGCAAGTATTTCGCCGAGCGTTTCTTCATCAAAATAAGTAAGTCTTACTTTTAGCTCGGATGAAATTGGTAGAAATTGATATGGAGAGTTTAAGAATCTATCTATGTCAGAAGAATAATTGATAAGATCATGCCGCTCTAAAAGCCTTTCGGTAAGCCATCTTTGGAAGTGATGGCGATTCCATTTTAACCGCCTTATACTTTTATTTAATACACTGGCAGAAGTTTTTGGAGAAATGCCAAGAACTTTGGCGGTTATCAAATGCGAGCCTGACAAAAGATAGTTTTCAATCACTTGCGTTTGCCTTTTGCTTAAAAAAGTTGCCCCGCTACTTGTCCATTCATCCCAAAGTTCTATGTATGGTTCAATAGTCTTTTGTAGTTCAGAAAGTTTTTTGCTGGGGGTGATTGTTTGTTGTCTCATTCATACTTCATTTCACTGAAAAATGGTGGGCGCGGTACTAAACTTGCTGGTGTCCCACGTACCGCGAAGCACGTAACCCCAAGACAAGCCAGCCCACGCCCATATTATGAGACAGGGCTGACTTCTGGAGTTGTGTGGAAATTCGCGGTTTCGGGACACCAAAGTCAGCTTTTACACTGATTTTATATTTTAATACTTACGTTCTTTTTCTTGTTATAAATTTTTGGTTGGAGTAAAGATACAAAAACTTAATATTTTAATGCTTTAAGCAAAAACTACCTTTCAGATACTCTGGTTTTTAATCAAATCAGGGCAGATTCCAATTGCTCCCCAATTACTCCCTAATCGCTCCTTAACTTTTATTTCCGCTGGTCAATTGCTCCCTAATTGCTCCGCAAATCCTCCTTAATTAAACCCGTTCTGTTTTAATTGTTCCCCAATCAGTCCCGATCTGTTTTTAAATGCTCCCTAATAGGTCTTATGCTTGATTTAAAGACACCACAATCGTAAAGGATCGGTAGCCAATGGTTACAGGTGAAAAACGCTAACAAGCCCCGTTTAAAACCTTGCCAGTACCAAATAATCCAGTCCCAATTTTACCGTCGGGGAATTAAGATCATAAACCACAGGGTTTTAACTTACTATATTGATTATCAATGTATTACGGCATTATTTTTGTATATTTGTAGGCGAAACCCAGTTTAAAAAATTGGGAAAATGGAAAAAGTAAAATGGCTCAATCCAAACAAAGAAGAATTGACACCAGAGAAACTGAAAGAGATGTTAGGCGAGAACTGTTCATACACGGACGAGCAATTAAAGGATTTTGTTTTTACGATTAAACGACTTGTTCACATTATCATTCAGTACCAGAAAAAACAAGAAGTGTCAACAAACGAAAATGAACAATTAAAAATAGCAGCATGAAAGCACAACAACGAACACTTGACCAAACATTCGGCAGGTTTGGTAAATCAGGAATCAAAAAAGTGGATTCCAAAATGGTTGTAAAGTACACGCGGGTATCTGGTGGCAAACAAATGCTAAATGATTCTATTGAGAACCAGAATAAAACAATAGACGAGTTTGCCAAAAAATTCAATCTGGAAATTGTGGCAGCTTTTGGAGACACGCATGAAAGCGCAAAGACCGATGATCGTAAAGAGTTTCAGCGCATGATAGATTTTTGTAAACGAAGTAGAGGGAGGATAAGTACAATTCTCGTTTACAAAATGACACGCTTTAGCCGTACAGGTGGTAAAGCAATTTCTATCGCTGATGAACTTCGCAACAAATACGGCATTCATATTATTGCAGTTACCGAGCCAATGGACACAACCAATCCTAACGGTGTGTTGTTTCAGGAAATGCAACTGATATTTGCTAAGTGGGATAACGTACAGAGACAGCAGGTAACATCGGCTGGTATGAAATCAAAATACAGTAAAGGAGAATGGCTAAGTAATCCCCCACAGGGTTATGATATTGTTCGCACTTCAAACGGAGAGCATAAAGAGCGAAAAATTGTATTGAATGAAGAAGGAAAAAAGATAAAGAAGGCTTGGGACTGGAAACTAAAGGGAATGAAGAACGAAGAAATAGCAGAACGGTTAACCAAGATGGGCGTTAAGATGTACAAGCAGCAGATTTACAAAATCTTTAAGAACCCTTTTTATTGCGGTTTAATTGCTCATGGTATGCTTGACGGGAAGGTAGTGGAAGGGAAACAGGAAAAAATGGTTAGTCAGGAAGTATTTTTTAAAATACATAACCTTCGTATTGCATCAACCAAGTATGGCGTACCTCATAAAAAAGAAAATGAGGCAGTTCCTTTAAAGGTCTTTTTAAAATGTGAGGATTGCGGAGAACCATTAACAGGATATGTGGTTAAGAAAAAGAACCTGTACTATTATAAGTGCCGTAAAAAAGGTTGTAAGTGCAATAAGAGCGCAAAGGATATGCACAAGATGTTTAGGGATGATCTGGGCAAGCTCGAAGTAAAAAAGGAATTTTTACAGGGGATAGCCTTTGAATTAGAACATGCTTATTACAACCAGAATAAGGAAAATGCCGAAAAGGAAATCGTATTAAACAAACGGTTATCGGAGTTAAAATCAGAGATGGAACGCTTGGATGAAAAGCACTACATTAAGGAAGAACTTAACAAGGAAAAGTACGACAGAATGATGCTAAAATTGTTGGATGAGGAGAAGGATATTTACAAAAATCTGGAGGAATATTCTGTTACCATTTCGAACTTTGGTGATAAAGTCGTAGAAGCTGGGGAGCTATGCTCAAAACTCCCGTTACTATGGGAAGACAGCGACTTGGCAGAGAAAGAAGACCTACAAAAATTGGTTCATCCAGAAGGTTTAGCCTATGACAAGAAAAAACAGGCATTTCGAACCATAAAAGTTAATGAGGCTTTTTCCCAAATCGCTTGTTTATCAAGCGATTTGGCTATAATGACGAAGGGACTTAACACCTCAAAAAGTGTTAAGTCCCTTCTTGCGGAGAGGGGGGGATTCGAACCCCCGGTACAGTTTAACCCGTACGACAGTTTAGCAAACTGTTGGTTTCAGCCACTCACCCACCTCTCCTTATTATTAAAATAGCCCTTTTAGCTGAAAAAGGGATTGCGAAGATAATAATTCATTCTCTCTCTGCAAAGAGGCTGTAAATAAAAGCTAATTCGCCCCTGAATCTGTATCAAGAGCTTGGGAAACAGGCGTTTTTTCAATACTTTAGCTACATAGTGTCAATGAAAAAACAGCCATATACGATCCTGCTTATCCTTTCCTGCTATTTCATGACCTGCCCATTTTCTTTTATTGCCCAAAACTGGGGCTGGGCCGCTACAGCGGGCGGTATTTACAACGATAAAGCAACCGACCTCGATATCGATAAGGCTGGCGATCTCTACGTTTCAGGATATTATAATGTAGGCCAACCCGCATCTACCACCGCCAATTTTGGAAGTATCGTGGCCAATCCCGGCAACTGGGGCAAAGAAGGTTTCCTGGCCAAGATAAGTTCCAATGGCACTTGGACCTGGGTGAACTCCGCGGTAGGCGGATACGACGAGCGCGTGCTGGGCCTTTGCGTGGATAACGTAAATGGATTTGTTTATGCCACCGGAACTACCTGGACCTGGAATCCGAATGATCTTTTCATGTTTGGTCCCTGTAACGTATATAATAACCCGGGCTCGGCCGATGAGATCTTTGTGGCCAAGTTCGATCTTAACGGAAATTGCCAATGGATGATAGGGGCCGGCACCGATGGCGACGATCACGGTTACGATGTGATCACCGATAAGCAGGGAAATATTTTTCTTACCGGTTTTCTTTCCGACCACTATGGCACGTTTGGTAGCCCCGGCCAATTCGGGAGCATTGTAGTGCCGATGAACACCGATTCTATAGCTTACCTGGCAAAGATCTCTCCCGCCGGAGTTTTCCAGTGGGTAGTTACGTTTGACGGTCTTGAAGGAGAACGCGATAACCGCGTGGCCGTGGATACGCTGGGCGATGTATATGTTACCGGCGGGTATAAAGGAACAAAGACCTTTGGCACCACCACGCTTACCAGCGCCGGTGGGTACGACATTTTTGTTTTAAAGTACGGCAGCAACGGCAATTTTTTATTCGCGCAAACAGCCGGCAGTACTTTGGATGACCGCGGAAATTCGATAACTGTAGATAAATACTTAGACATGTACGTTACAGGAGAGTTTCGCGATCACGCAGTTTTTGGAACGGATACTATTAATAACAACGGTGGCCCCGGCGGACGCGACATCTTTGTTGCAAAAATGAAAACCAACGGTAATTGGGTCTGGGCCAAGAAGGCGGGCTCGAACGGCGGAAGCGACCGCGGAGACCGCATTGTTGCGTCAAAAACGGGCGCCGGGCTTTATGTTACAGGTCAGTTCAAAGGCAACGCGGCATTTGGTTCATCCATTTCGCTTACGGCTACGGCGGCCGACAGCATACAGGTTTTTGTAGCGGCGATAGACACCGCCGGAAAATGGAAATGGGCATTATCGGGCGGGAGTACGCACGAGGACCGTGGAACGGGTGTTGCCTGCGATACAGCCTGCAACGTATATGGCTGCGGGTATTATGAGACCAGCGCCACCTTCGGCGGCAGTACAGTTTCGGGCCCGGGACAAAAAGAGGCTTTTGTAGCGCAAATAACCAACGCTTGTATTTCGTCTTTAGCTGTCAATACTACCAACGTATCCTGTAACGGGCTGTGCAATGGAAGCGCCACCGCTTTCTTCAGTTCGGTTGGAACCTATACGTGGAGCACGAATCCGGTGCAAAACACTTCAACCGCAACAGGACTTTGCCCGGGCGTTTATACACTAACCGTAGCGGACACGCTGGGTACCACCTACACACAAACGGTAAGCATTACAGAGCCTGCGGTGTTGGGAGTCACGCTTTCGTCAGTTTCCAATGCCAGTTGTAATG
This sequence comes from uncultured Flavobacteriaceae bacterium, assembly GCA_964387075.1. Classification (GTDB taxonomy): domain Bacteria; phylum Bacteroidota; class Bacteroidia; order B-17B0; family Aurantibacillaceae; genus PALSA-968. The sequence continues at coordinate 14,958 of CAYLVB010000009.1, read as the reverse complement.
CCGTGTGTAGCGGTAGCGCTGCTGTTACGGCTTCAGGTGGAAGCCCGGCATACAGTTACGCCTGGAACACAACACCTGTGCAAACAAATTCGGTGGCAGTTGGTTTGTGCGCGGGAAATTATACCTGCATGATCAGCGACAGTTATAGCTGCGCGGTCACACAAACGGTGAGTATCACGGAACCTCCGGCCATCAATACTTCGGTAAATACTACCAATATCATTTGCAACGGCGCCTGCACGGGTTCGGCTTCTGTAAATGTTTCGGGAGGTGTTCCAAATTATACTTATTCCTGGAACACCTTCCCGGTTCAAACCACTTCCTCTCTTGCCAACGTTTGCGCCGGAAATTATTCCTGTACGGTTACCGATGCAAGTGGATGCATCAAAGTAGCCCCGGCAAGTATCACACAGCCAACTCCTATTACGGCAACGGCCGCCATCACACCCATCAGTTGCAGCGGAGCTTCCAACGCTTCTGCCACCTTAACTGTTTCTGGAGGTAACGGTACCTATATTTATTACTGGAGTAATTTCCAGAACACAAATCCAGTAAGCGGTCTTGCTGCCGGCAATTATTCGGTTGTGGTTGAAGACATCACCGGTTGCCAGGAAACATTTACGGTGACCATTGCCGACGTGGCGCCCACCGATTCTTTGGCAATGACCGCGAGTTCGTGCATAGGCGATCCTACTTTGCAGTTATCCGCACCCACGGTTACCGGGGCGCCTTATCAGTGGTATTTAAGCAATTCCGCGGTAGCCGGCGCAACGGGCATTTCTTATTTGGCCATCACAGCCAATGCTAACCTGTATTCGGTAACCTGGGTTCACCAGGGTTGCACGTATATCAGTAGCACTTTATTGCAAACCATTTATCCCGATCTGTACAAACTGCCGCAAACCAATATTTTTACACCCAATGGCGATCTTATCAATGATGAGTTCCATCCCTTATCCGCAGGGCCCACTGTTAGCTACGCCCAATTGCAACCTGTAATAGAAGAATATGAATTGTTCATCTTCGATCGCTGGGGAGTACAAATGTTCAGTACCACCGACATTATCGGCACCTGGAAGGGTACAGATAAAAATGGCAGCGCCGTAAGCGCCGGAACCTATTATTGGATGCTGCGTTTTCGCTCCAAATGCGCTTCCTCCCGCGAGGTGCAAAGTATCAAAGGCTTTGTTCAGTTGATACGCTGATCTTTTTTTCAGCACATTTCGCTTACACAATTTACAGTATTCAATCTATACAAATCGTTTTTCCTGATTTGGCCAACAATAAGCCAGCATGAACGAATATAGACCCCGGCCGCTATAAGAGGTTCTAACTTTGCATCAGGACTTAATTTGAAAATGATGAATAAGAACTCTTACAAGATCTTTACCGGCGCGCTTCTCGCAGTTTTCTTTTTTTTCACAGGTGGAAGCCTCGATGCGCAAACCTTTTTCCAGCAGGTGTACACCACTTCGCCCTATGACGAAGAAGGACAGGACGTAATGCCTATGTCTGACGGCGGGTATTTAATAGCCGGTTATACCACCAATACCACCATAAACGATATTGATGTGCAGATCACGAAGACCGACGCGGCGGGCAACCTGGTGTGGAGAAGTACTTACGGGGGCGCAAGACCCGATTTTCCCTACCACATGTTACAGAACTCCGACGGCACCTACTTTGTGATCGGTTATTCGCAAAGTTACAGCGGCGGAGACTATGATGTGTTCCTTATCAAGCTTGACGGAGGCGGAGCATTCCTCTGGCAAAAGACCTACGGGGGCTGGGGCAACGACCAGGGAGCCGAGATCGTTGCAACGAACGACGGAAATTACATGATCGTTGGAAACTCGAACAGCGCCGCCATGGCCGACCAGGATGTTTACCTGGTGAAGATCGATCCGGCCGGCAATAAGATCTGGGATAAATTCTTAGGTGGTCCGGCCAACGATTTTGGGAATTCCATCAAACAAACACCCGATGGCGGTTTCATCATCATGGGCATTACTTTCAGCGCGGGTGTGAACGGCGACGCATACATGCTTAAGACCGACGCGGGAGGAAACTTCAGCTGGAGCAAGAACTTTGGCGGCGGTTTATATGACGAAGGCGTTTTTATAACCGTTAATGGGGATGGAAGCATGGTGTTTGCCATACGCGACAGCAGCAACGTGGGTAATGATATTGATGTACGTATCATAAAAACAGACGCCGGAGGAAACGAGTTATGGAACAAGTGTTATGGCGGCAGCAAGAAGGACACTCCTAAAATGGTGCAGGCCACCATGGATGGAGGGTATGTTGTTGCCGCGATCACCCGAAGTTTCAATTTGGTGAACCCCGACATGTGGATCGTGAAACTGGATGCCAACGGAGATACTACCTGGACCAGGAAGTACGGTGGTTTCCAGAATGAGCACTGTTATGTGGTGCGTGAAATGTGGGACGGCAGCCTGATCGCTACCGGAAAGACGGCCAGCTTCTCACCTAATTTCGACGCCATCTTTTTAAAGATGAACTCCATGGGCACCCTGACCATTGGCGTAGAGGAAACATCGTTGGTTGCGGCAGATTTCAGGTTATTCCCTAATCCTACAGCGGGCAGCCTGCATCTCGATCTGGCGGGCACCAACCCACTGGCGCTTTCTGTTACGGATATAAGCGGCAAAGAGGTTTATGTAAAGAATAAATTTGAAACGGAGTCACTCAATATAGGTCTAGAAGGTAAAAGCCCGGGCGTGTATTTTGTAACGCTGCGCTCCGCTTCAACATCCATCACCAAAAAAATAATCTTACAATGAAGAATGTCATTATTATCCCACCCGGAATTCTTATCGCCATGTTGTGCGCTTTGTTACTCTTTTATTCCTGCGAGAAAGCCCCCGGGCCCGGAGGAAAAGCAACCGTAAAGGGCAAAGTGTATGCCCGTGATTTTGATAACACGCAGAACTATCTTATCTCTGAAGGCTATTCTTCCGGTGAGAAAGTGTATATCATGTACGGCGATCATACGGTCATCGATAACAGCACAACTACTTCCGGCGATGGCTCCTACGAATTCAGGCACCTGAACAAAGGACACTATAAAGTGTATGCGAACTCCTTAGATACCGTCAACAAAATAAAAGGGAACGATACCGAATACGCCGTTATCAAAGAGTTTGACATCACCGGTACAAAAGAGGTGGTAGAACTCGAGGATATCAGGATCAATAAATAAATTAAGGGCCCAGTAATTCGGCCAGCTTAGCTTCCAGGTCGGCGCCGCGCAATCCTTTCGCAAGGATCTTACCTTCTTTATCCAGTAATAAATTGAACGGAATGGATTGTACGCCATAAAGTTTCCCCGCGGCATTTCCCCAGCCTTTCAGGTCGCTTACGTGTGTCCAGGTGAGTTTATCTTTTTCAATAGCTGCAAGCCATTTGTCTTTGTTGTCGTCCATGCTTACTCCTAAAATATCAAAGCCTTTGTCTTTGTATTTGGTGTAAGCTGCCACTACCGCCGGGTTTTCGCGTCGGCAGGGTCCGCACCAGCTGGCCCAGAAATCAACCAACACGTATTTGCCCTTGTAAGAACTTAGGGAAACTTTTTTTCCGTTCACATCGGCCTGCGTAAAGTCAATGGCTGGAAAACCGATGGTGGTTCCCTTCATCATGGCTATCTTTTCCATGGCCAGTTTACCAAACTTTCCTTTTTTTACTTTATCACCAAGGGCGTTGTACATGGCATCGTATTCACCGATCTCAGGCCAATCGAAGTTGACCGAGTAAATGATGTACCCGCCCACGTTCGAATTGGGGCGCTCTTTAATGAATTGCTCCAGGCTTTTGGCATAACCGCGTTCGGCGATCATGGCTGTGTCAATGATATGCTTGGCGCCATCGGCGTTTCCGGTTTGGTTGTACATGTTATGACGCTGTATGAGGCTCGCGCGCATGGTGTTGTATTTGTTCACAAGGTCTAAAGAAGCTTTGTAATCTTCCTGGGTAGGTCCCGCTTTTACGCGCGCTACAGGAATCGAATCAATATGCCCGCTTACTTCCACTTTGCCGCCGTCGGAAAAAAAGACCAACGCCGATTGGGCGTTCTTTTTGGCGGTCAAAAAATACATGTTCGGTTCTTTCTGTTTCTTTTTAAAAGTAACAGTTTCGCTTTTTACTTTGGCAGAATCGGTGTATAGCACATCATCTACTTTGTGCAGTAAATAAAGCCAGGTATTGTCTTTCGCGCCTTTGAACGTGGCGTTTACAGTAAAGGCTTTTTCCTGCGCGAGGGCGGAAGAAGCAAGCAATAAAAAAGGAACCAGGTATCTCATATTTGTGATTTAGCTTAATTATACAATTATCATGCCTGCGTATGCGGGGTTTTTAAGAACTCGCCCACTAATTTTTCGGCTTCGGCGCAGGCCTTGCCAAGGTCTTCGTTCAAAATGAAACAATCAAATAATTTCGCGGTTTGCAGCTCTTTCTCAGCCTTTTCCACGCGCAAAGCAATGCTTTCGGGGCTGTCGGTCTGCCTCAATTGCAGGCGCTCTTCCAGGATCTTGATAGAAGGAGGCATTACAAATACCGCCAGCGCGCGGTCCTTGAACTGGTGTTTTAAGTTCAGGCCGCCCTGTACGTCAATATCAAAGATCACACTCTTTCCTTCGGCCCATATTTTTTCCACTTCGCTTTTTAAAGTGCCGTAGTAAGTGCCCGAGTAAACCTCTTCGTATTCTAAAAAATCGCCGGTCTTTATTTTGTTCTTGAACTCGTCGGGGCTGAGGTAATGATAATCCTTGCCGTGCTCTTCGGCGCCGCGCTTGGGGCGACTGGTAGCTGAAATAGAAAAGGCAAGTTTATTGGGCATGGAGGCAAGCAGGTGACGCACAATGGTTGTCTTACCTGAACCCGAGGGGGCTGAGAATATGATGAGCTTTCCCTGCTGCATAAGCAAATATAGCGTAATTAATGTTTAGATGCCTATTTTCTCATTAACGATCTTTAAGATCTCGGCCTCAAGCGCAATGGTCTTGTTCTCGATCTCTTTACCTTTTTTAACAATTTCGGTAACAAAGGCTTTATCGTCGTAGCCGGCGGCATTGATGCGCACGTTCATGAAAGCGCCCATCACCGCGCTGCGGGCACACAGTGCGCCAACCCCCGCGTCTGATACCGAATTGGGATTACCGATCTCGGCCATGGCTTTGATCACTTCCATGCTGCCATGACTTGCTTCCATTACTTTGTAAGGAATTTCTATCGCGAATTTAGTAGCATCCTGTATGGCTTTGCTTCGCGCGGTTTTTTCCTCCTCGGTTGCTTTGGGTAAACCAAAAGCGTTCATGATCTTATTGAAAGCGGCGGTGTCCTTATCTACTAAAGCAACCAATTCATTCTTGTAGCGCTCTCCTTTTTCGGCCCAGTTGCTGAACTCTTCCCAGCGCGCATCCCAGCCTTTTTTGTGCGAAGAAAGATTGGCCACCATGGTAGCCAGCGAAGCTCCGAGTGAACCCACATAAGCCGCTATCGATCCGCCGCCGGGGGCCGGGCTCTCACTAGCTGTTTCATCGGCGAAATCAACAAGCGTCATGCTCACCAGTTTGCTGTCGGCCTTATTGCGCAACAAATATTCAATGATGCGTTCTTCGGGTTTAAAAGGACCGAGCTCATCAAGTCCCATCGACTTCACCGCGATCTTGATCAGTTCTTTTTCGGAAACGCCTATGGAGCGTTTTTGTTTCTTGAGAAAATATCTTCCGGCATCCAACATGGCTTTCAGCGGGATCAATCCCACCAGTTCACTTCCGGTAACACGAATGCCGCGCTCGGTGGCTTTTTTGCACACTTCATCAAAAGCGATGTGCACAGGCGTAACATTGATATTCGTTAAGTTCATCGAGATCTGCGCAACGCCGTATTCTTCAATGTACCACCCAATGGCTTTCACCGCTTTTAAACTTCCCGGAATAACAACCGGCTTACCATCTTTATCATTCACGATCTTTCCGGTGATAGAATCTCCTTCGCGTTTCACACGTCCGGCTTCTCGCACATCAAAAGCAATTGAATTGGCTCTGCGTGTTGAAGTGGTATTGAGGTTCACATTGTAAGCAACCAGGAAATCCCGCGCGCCAATAACCGTAGCTCCGCGCTTCGCGTCAAACTCGGCCGGACCATGATCGGGCTTCCATTCAGGTAATTTTATCTTTTTGAAAAAACCTTCGTACTCACCGGCGCGTATCACCGATAAATTAGTGCGGCTCTTATTCGCCTGCGCGGCTTCATACAGGTAGGCAGGTATCTGAAGTTCCTTTCCAACGCGTTCTCCTAATTTCTGCGCCCATTTGGCGGTTTCCTCCATGGTAATATTTGCAATAGGAATGAGCGGACAAACATCCGTTGCTCCCATGCGTGGATGTTCTCCTTTGTGTTTGCTCATATCTATAAGCTCACCGGCTTTTTTGATAGCCAGGAAAGCCGCTTCGATCACCACTTCAGGCGAACCCACAAAGGTCACCACCGTGCGGTTGGTAGCTTTGCCCGGATCTACGTTCAGTAAACGTACTCCCTCCACACTTTCAATTTCGTCGGTGATCTGTTTGATCACATCCATGTTCCTTCCTTCGCTGAAGTTGGGAACGCATTCAATTAACTGTTGCATAATTTCTCTTTTTGATCGGTATCCTGTAGCCCGCGCCAAACTCAAAATAATTGGCAATGGCCCAATGCGTTTTGAGGGTGAAGAGCGCTACAAAATTATTTTTAAAATAATACCGCAGACCTATGCGGTGAAAAAACAGGCCATCCTCCTTGAACTTCGAGTACAAAAAACACCCCATTTCCACCGGGAAGCTCATACGGCCGGCGTTATAGCAATAGGCCATTTTAAAACCAACCTGTGTATTCAGAAAATCCGATGACAACGGAATACTGTCGAGCTCCAGCACATAGCGGTTGGCGGGATTGTAGCAGATCTCCAGCCCGGCGCCGAACTTGTGCGTATTGCGAACGTTGGTGTAAAGAGTCCCCGAGTAGTTTTGCGCAATATAGATCTTACCTTTCACTTCAACCTGGTTCACGCCCAGGGCCCCCCATAATAGAATTTCATTTTTCGAAAGGCGTTTGGTGCAGGAATCAACACAGCAAAAAGGCGTTTTTTCTTTGGCCAGGAATTTATAAGTGAAACCGGAATTAAGCGTAACCATATTTATTCCGAGATTCGGAACAACAGCCCTGCCATTGGAAGCATGCGAGAAATTGAAACCGCCTTCCCAGCGGAAATTCTTAGAGATATCCCAACGCCAGAACCATTTGAAGTTAACATAAGCGCTGAAGGGACTGCTCATCACATTATTCTTGTGATTGTATATGGGATCGAAGTAAACCGGTGTGTAGGCAAGTCCCGGCGACAGGCGCATGTAAACACGGAAAGGCCTGGGCTTGTCGTTGAGCGGGATCTCGTAAAAACCAAAGAGCGCGTACAGGTTACCAAGTTGTTTGGGATTATCGAGGTCGAAATACACAAAACCTATGCCTCTCTCCGGGAAATTATTTTCGTAGTGCCACAGCCGGTCGCCGCAGGTGGGTTTGATGAAATTGATCTCGGCTCCTTTGATGAAGCCGTTCACCAATTGGCCCATGTTGTTGCGGTGCTGCAGGATGAAGCCGAAGTTATAATCGGCGCGCAGGTAAAAATCCTTCTTATCGCCCTGCTGTGCCTGTAGAAGCGGGGTGCCGAAAAGGGCTATGATAAAAATGAGTTTTCGCAAGCATGTAAAGATATTGAATTTGGGCTTTTACGGCGTTAAAAAAGGGCTATTTTTGTGGCGCATGCGTTGGCTTTCAGACCTGGTTTCGCTCATTTACCCGCGGGTATGCTACGGGTGTGGAAATACGCTGTTTAAGCACGAACAGACCATTTGTAATCTGTGTTATGTATCGTTGCCCCGCACCAATTTTCACCTCGAAGACGAGAATCCCGTGAAACGCATCTTTGCAGGGAGGACACATGTAGGAGCTGCCGGCAGTTTTTTGCTGTTTGAGAAGAAAGGAAGCGTGCAAAAGATGCTGCATGCCCTCAAATACCGTTCGAAACCCGAGGTTGGCGAATTGTTGGGACGCTGGTATGGGCAGGAGCTCAAAAAGAGCAAGGCTTATGCCGGTTGTGAAGTGATCATACCGGTTCCGCTGCACAAAAAAAAGCTGCGTAAAAGAGGGTATAACCAGAGCGAATGGATAGCGAAAGGAATGGCCGAGGAACTGAAGATCCCGGTAATGAGCGGCGTGCTCCTGAAAAAGACCTTCACCGAAACGCAAACCTTCAAAAGCCGCGAAGAACGCTGGCAGAATACACTGCATTCTTTCGAGATACGCAACGAGGAAGCCGTAAAAGGTAAAAAGATACTGCTGGTAGACGACGTAATAACTACCGGCGCCACAACCGAAGCCTGTATCTATCAGCTAAATAAGCTCAGCGAGAACATAGTGGTAGCTTCCATTGCCTATACCCTGTAATTTACAGGAAAAAACCGATTGCCAAATCTCAAAATTCCCGTAAATTTGAGTAAAATCTGTGAGGAAGGGTTGCTACATAATTTTCTTTGTCCTTTTGGCCCTTTGCGGGTACGCGCAGAAGAGCAATTTTATTTACGAGAGTTACGATCTTTTTTTAGGCGATACCATTAATCGCGTACAAAAGAGCGGCCAAAAACAGGGGCGCTGGATCTTTTTTGGCAAGGATCGCAAGGGCTGGATGAACCGCATGTTCAAGCGCGACCAGGTGGCCGAGGAAGGACAGTACAGGGATGACAAGAAGACCGGTTTGTGGAAGACCTATCACGCGACCGGCAAGTTAAAGAGCGAGATCAATTACAAGGAAGATGTTCCCGACGGAAAAGCGAGGTTCTTCAATGCCGATGGAAAGATCATGTTGGAGGGAGAGCTGGACAATCACAAACTGGTGGGCGAATATTTTGTGTATGATGTCAACGGCAATCGTGTAAAGAGAAAGGCCACGGCCGAACCGGTTGACAGTTACCTGGAACTGACCGGAACTATTTCACGGTCGCTCGGAAAAGTAATTCCCGGGGTTAAAATATCTGTTGAGCGAAATGATTTTGAGATAGCCAGCGTAACTACCGGTGCCGATGGAACATTTAAATTAAAACTTGAACTGAACTTTGAATACACGGTGCGATTTACCAAAGAAGGCTTCGGTGATCAGTCTTTGCTCATCAATGCCTATACCAGTAATATTTCGGATACCACGGTTTATCATTTAGATGACTGGAAAGTGAATATGACCGATGATAATATGGTGGCCGCCGCCACCAGTGACCTTTTCGGGTTTCTGTTAAACAAGCCTTCGGGTAAGATCTATTTCAATAAGCGGAAGAAGCGTTTTGTGGCCGACGGGAATTACGTAAACCTGTTTAAAAAGGAGTTCAGTAATATAAGTGAGACCACGAAGCTGATGTTGGCTAAAGCCGCCGAGGATAATAAAAAACTGGAGATAGAGAACCTTCGTATTGAGACAGAGAAGAAGGCCAAAGAGATAGAATTGCTGCACCAGGCGCAGGAATTGCAGCAGGCGGAGTTAAGGAAAAAAGAGGCAGAGATATTGGCGCAGAAACTGGTTGCGGAAAAGCAGGAAAGTGACGCCGCCGCCGCCGCGCAGGAGAAAAAGATAAAGGAATTGATGATCGAGCAACAACAGGCAGAACTGAAAAGTAAGCAATTGGAGGCCGAACAGCACGCGAAAGAAATGGAGCGCCTGGCGCTTATAAAGAAAATGCAGGAGTTGGAACTGAACCAAAAAAGCAAGCAGCTGAGCCAAACAACCGATGCGCTGGCCGAAGAGAAAAAAACATCGGAACTGAAGAACATGGAACTGGATGTGGCCAATCGCGAGAAAAAAGTGAAGGAAGCGGAGCTGAAGCAAAATAAATTGTATATGCTCATCCTGCTTGCGGGACTTGCTGTTGTTGCCGTATTTGCTTTCTTCCTGATACGCAACATCAAGCAGAAGAAAAAAGCCAATGCTTTATTGGCCCAACAGGCCAACGAGATCGAAGAAAAGAGCAAGATCATTGAGCAAAAGAATGTGGAGACCGAGCAAAGTATCGTGTATGCGAAACGGATCCAGTTCTCTATTTTGCCGCCGCCTTCCGAGCTTGCCTTGCATTTAAAGGATTATTTCATCCTCTATAAACCGAAGGATATTGTGAGCGGGGACTTTTATTTCTTTTCTGAGAAGCATGCCGATCATGGAAAGAAAAAAGGAGAAGTGATCCTGGCCGCCATCGATTGTACAGGTCACGGTGTTCCGGGCGCTTTTATGAGCATGGTGGGTAACGAAAAATTAAAGGATGCGGTTGATGTAAGCCAGGAGCCGGGAATTATTTTAAATGAACTGAACAAACAACTGAAACAGGCCTTGCGCCAGAGCGGAGATTCAACTTCTACGCGTGATGGCATGGATCTTTCCTTGTGTAGCATGCCCGCTTTCTTCAATGGTTCGAATGAAATGAAATTGAAATACGCAGGCGCTAACCGTCCGCTATGGTTGGTGAAGAAGGGTGCGACGGAAGTAGAAGAATTAAAAGCTACCAAACATGCTATTGGCGGTTTAACCGCCGATCACCAGGAGTTCGATCAGCATGAGATCATACTTCATAAGGGAGATACTTTTTATTTGACAACTGACGGTTACGCGGATCAATTCGGCGGGCCGAACGTTAAGAAATTAATGACCAAGAAGTTCAAAGACATCCTGCTTTCTATACAGGACCAATCTATGCCCGATCAGCATAAGCACCTTGATGAATTCATTGAAAAATGGCGCGGCGACGCGGAACAGGTCGACGACATTTTAGTGATTGGGGTGAGAGTTTAGCTTCTACTTCACGTAGGCCCCGATGTCGTAAGGAAAATTCCGGGGATTATTTTCAATATCCGTGAACCAATTACCCAAAGTGCCCGGTGTTCCGTCGCCTGTGTTATCAAGAGAGGATGCGCTTCCTAAATGAAAATCATAAGTCCCGGGGTTGACAAAATTGGGCGACCAATTGGTAAGGTCTTTGAAATGACTGGGGCTGGTTGTATTGAGTTGCGTTTGCAAAGCGCAATTCTCGAACATCATATGTTTAACATACCCTGACACATTTAGTGTATCGATCTGAAATTCTTCTCCAAGATTCCCGCCCATGGCGCAATTACCGAACCAGGCGCTATCCAGGAGCAACGGAAAAGTAGCATCCACGTAATTGTTGAAATAGAAAGAAGGTGTTGTACGGGTTTGCGCGCCTCCTGCGTTATTGGTCTGGCTCCAGTAATTCGCAAAAGTACAATTCCTGAAATTGTAGTTGCCTCCGTATTGGAATACGCCTAAATATTTACCGCAATTGCTTACAATATCGTTTCCACCGGTAATGTTGTAATAGTGCGATAGGATCCCCGCGAAAGAACAATTTTGAATGATCGTGTTAGAAAGAGAAAGATGCTTGGGGATACTCGTATTGATCGTGCTTCCGCCATAACCGTCCAAAACAGAATACCCCGTATGCACCCCAATGAACCCATTTTTGATCACCGCGTAATTAATGATGTTGTTGGCGTTTCCTTCGTTTATCCAGATGCGGTCCCACTGCCCGGGAAGATCTTTGTATTCGACTTCCAACCTGTCGCCTTGAAAAACCACTTCGTTCCCTTTGGTTCCGTCAACCTGTATGCGCCCGTAACGATACACCCAAATGCCGGCGCCCTGGTGCAAATAAATTTTTGTGCCGGCAGGAATGATGAGGTTATGTAAAGAATCCACCACCAAATAACCATACACCAAATGTGGCTTATCATTCTTCCAGGTCACAGTGGCTGCGCCAATAACATTCGTGTCTAATCCATAATGCAGTGCCTGTGTGTTCGAAAAAATGATCTTGTCGGTAGGCATATGGTAATAAGCATTCTGCCCGAAAGCGATGAGGTCCACATCCTGGAAATTACCGTTCGTTTCAAAGATGATCGAATCGCGGTAAATAAAAGGACTCACGCTTGGATCGAAGTTCGGATTAATTGTAACTTCCACAAAAACGTAAATGCTGTCGTGCGCGCCGATCTCAATATCTGTGAAGGCTTTTCCGCTTTGTCCGTCCACATTGAGGCGGTAAAAGGAAGCCGAGCCACGCGCGAGGCGCAGTGACGAGATATTGATGTTGCCGTTGTGTTTGTTGTGTACGGTAAAGAGTTTGGTGGTAGACCCAATTTGGGTAAAAACGGTATCGTAAAGGATAGAATCCTGCGAAAATTCAAGTTTTGCCTTGGGATCGTCAATAAGTTTATCCTTGCGGCAGGAGCTAAAGCAGGCTGCCAGGATCAGAAGACCAAAAAGGACCGTTTTTTTCATTTAACAGGTAACGAAAGTACGGCAAATTTAGTATTCGGTGGGCTAACATCGCTATGTTTAAAAAATAAAGCGTTTCGGGGGCTCTGCCATTGGCTAATTTGGTATTATTGAACTCTCTATGATGAATGTTCCCCCGGGTAGTGTAAAACACACGCAGTTGATGCGATTGAAAAAGACCATAACGGTCATACTTCTCCTTGCCCTTTTCCTGCTTTCCCTTTTTTCCTGTGGCGACGATAAGAACAAGAACGAGACACGCACGGTTTTTCGGTATAACGAACACGCGGGGATCACATCCCTTGATCCGGCCGCTTCAAGAAATTTTGAGCATAATTGGGTAATCAACCAGTTGTATAATGGGTTGGTGCAGATGAACGATGTGCTGGAGATACAGCCCTGCCTTGCCAAAAGCTGGAATATTTCGGAAGACGGGAAAACCTACACGTTTATCCTTCGTAATGATGTAATGTTTCACGAAAACGAGGTTTTTGGCGATAAGAAAACACGGAAAGTGACCGCCCTTGATTTTGTTTACAGCTTCAACAGGTTGTTCGACGCCAAAGTGTCAAGCGCCATGTCCTTGCTGGATAATGTGGATAAGGCCCGCGGTTTTGAGGCGCCGAATGATAGCACGTTTGTGATCAACCTCAAGGAGAGCTTTTCTCCTTTCCTGGGTATCCTAACGATGAAATATTTTTCGGTGGTGGCCAAAGAGGCGGTAGAAAAATACGGGGATGATTTTCGGAAACATCCTGTGGGCACGGGTCCTTTTGTTTTTAAATTGTGGGAAGAAGGAACGCAATTGATCCTGCTGAAGAATGAGCATTATTTTGAGGGTGATGGGGAAGAAAAATTGCCTTATCTCGATGCTGTTTCTATTTCTTTTATAAAGGATAAAGAGACCGGCTTTATGCAGTTCATGAAAGGCGATATTGATATGATCTCGGGTTTAGATGCTTTTACTCCCAACGAGGTTTTAGATGATAAAGGAAAACTGAAGCCTTTTTACGCGGATAAGTTCGTGCTTCAAACGCAGCCTTATTTAAAGACCGATTACCTGGGGTTTTTAATTGACGAAAAGGAAGAAGCGGTAAAGAACAACCCCATCTTAAAACGCGCTATTCGTCGCGCCATCAATTACGCGATCGACCGGGAGAAGCTCATCAAGCATTTCCGCAGGAACTTAGGAATTCCCGCTACCTCGGGTTTTATTCCGGGCGGCCTGTCTTCCTTTGATCCGAAGATCGTAAAAGGCTATACCTACAACCCCGATAAGGCCCGCGATCTTTTACTGGAGGCCGGTTACCCGGATGGAAAAGGCCTGCCCGAAATTACTTTGTACACTACCGAAACGTACCTGGAGATGTTCGAGTTCATACAGGCACAATTGGCCGATGCGAACATTAAAGTGAAGATCGAAGTGGAGAAGGCCGAAGTGCTTACCCCGGCAGTAAAGGATAACAAGGTTCCTTTCTTCCGTAAATCGTGGGTGGGAGATTACCCGGATGAAGAGAATTTCATGAGTCTTTTTTATTCCAAGAATTTTTCTCCCAAAGGATATAACTATACGCATTACAGCAATGCCGTGTTCGATAAATTGTTCGAGCAGGCGCGCGTAACGCTCAATGATTCTACGCGCCGTACGCTCTACCAGAAGATGGACCAGATGCTGATGGACGACGCCCCCATCGTACCGCTTTACTACGATGAAGTAGTGCGTTTAGTGAGCAAAAAGGTAGATGGGTTAACCACCAACCCGATGAATTTACTGAACCTGAAAAGGGTTAGAAAAAACTAAGTAAACTGCTCTGTTTAGGTTGTTCTTTATTTCGCGTTATCTATTTCGTGTTCTGTGTTTGAGATCCTTTCCTTAACCCGAAATATTAAACCCGAAATATCAGAACTTTTTGGCCTCCATGCTGATCTCCACGTTCGCGTCTTTAGGTAAGCGCGATGCTTCAATGGTTGCGCGTGCGGGAAAATCCTTGCTGAAATAAGAACCGTACACCTCGTTCACCTGCATGAAATTGTTCATGTCCTTTAAGAAGATGGTTGTCTTCACTACGTTGTCCATGCTGAGGCCGGCGGCTTCGAGAATGGCTTTGAGATTCTCCATTACGCCGCGGGTCTCTTCTTTGATATTTCCTTTCATGATCTTGTTGGTGGCGGGGTCTAATGCTATCTGGCCCGAAAGGTACAGCGTGTCGCCTACCATAAGGCCCTGGCTATAGGGACCGATCGGAGATGGAACTTTGTCGCTTTGGATCACTTTCTTCATGGTTTTTGGTTCTTTGGTTTGGCTCAAAGTTATATTTTTTTGCGAAGGCCCCTAAAACCGATTTAAACCATTGATTAACAGGGTTGAAATTAGGGTCAAAATTTTTTGATTTTTTTTGTTTGAGTTACCGATTTCCTTAGTACTTTTGCAACCCGTTTTTAACGGAACGTTCTTCAACAAGATTTTTAACCACAGAATAGCGGGGTTTGTAAACCCAGGGCTGTCTCAGGAAAATAAATATTAAGTTCTTTGAAAGAAATGGAATGACCAAATAAGCGAGTAGATTATTTGG
>CAYLVB010000008.1:87010-253825 GCA_964387075.1 uncultured Flavobacteriaceae bacterium | reverse complement strand
GACCTTGAAATAATAGTAAACGCCAACACAAGAGGTTAAAATGGCCAGGATAAGCAGCCATTTGTAGGAAGTACCTATCATGGCTGTGAACACATAGTATTTCGCGAAGAAGCCGGCTGTAACCGGAATTCCTGCTAAGGAAAGCATCGCGATCAACATGCCCAAAGCCATCATTGGATTTCGTTTTGCCAACCCGTTGAAAGCTTCGAAGCTCTCGTCGCCCTTCTTGCTCACATGGTAAAGCACCGTGAAGCTGGCGATAGAACCGATGGAATAAGCTAAAGAATAGTACAGGATGACTTTTACCGAGGTAAGTCCCGGAGCGTTTGCCAGGATGGCCATGAGCATGAAAGCCGCGTGACTGATGCTGGAATAGGCTAACATACGTTTGACATTGCTCTGAGCAGCCGCTGTGATGTTGGAAATGAAGAGTGACAGCGCGATGACCATGCCGAGCACCCAACCCCAGGTATCGATCGCTCCGCCGAAGCTGTACAAGAACAAACGCATGAAGGCTGCGAAAGCCGCTGTTTTAACGATCGTGCTCATTAAAGCGGTGATCACCGTTGGAGAACCTTCGTATACATCGGGAGCCCAGAAATGGAAAGGAGCGGCACTTACTTTAAAGCACATAGCCACCAACATCATAATTACACCCGCGTAAAAGAACATGGGCATGTTGCCTGCCGAAACTGCCGCACGGATCTGCATGAGATCGAAACTTTTGGTTGCACCGTAGATCAAAGCGATACCGAATAGCAGGAACGCCGAAGCAAGCGAACCCATGATCAGGTATTTGAAACCTGCTTCATTTGATCTCACATCTTGCTTCTTACTTGCCGCGAGAACGTACAAAGGAATGGAAAGAATTTCTATGCCTAAGAAGAGCGTGGTCATATTGCTGAAAGCCGTCAACATCAAAGCGCCTGTCAAAGCAAACAGTACCAAAGAGAAATGATCAGCCTGCGAACTTTCGTTATTGAAGTAATCGTTGGCCATAATGAACCAGAAGAAAGCGGTAATGATAATAACGCCACTGAAAGCCAACGCAACTCCGTCAAAACGTATCATGTTGCTGAATTTAGCGAATACGCGGTCGAGGAAAGAAACGGCGGTGCCATCTGTCAATTGGCTCCACTCAATGAAATTGGCCACGTAGGCGCCTAACACGCCAATGAGCACGATGGCATAGAGCATGCGCTTGAATTTGAAGATCTCGGCCAGCATGGCCAAAATTCCCAATCCGCTTATGATACAAAGTCCCTTCATAATACAATTTACGATTTAATCATTGACGATTTTGTTATTGCAGATCTGTTCATTGTTGTTGTTTAAATATTTAAATCGTAAATAAACAAATTGTCAATCATTTCATGTTATTTAACAAAGCTTTTACCGCGGGCTCGGCCAGGTCGTTCAATGGTTTTGGATAAACCCCGAAGAACAGAACCGCGGCGCAGATAATGATCAATACTGTTTTGTCGCTGGTTGCCAAAGCACCAAACGCGCTTAAAGAATCTTTTTTCTCGCCCAGCATAATACCCTGGTAAGAACGCAGCATGTACACCGCGCCGAGTATCACTGAAAGTCCGGCTAAGGCAGCCATGGTGTGACTGAACTGGTAAAGACCTGTAAGTAATAAGAACTCGCCCACAAAACCGTTGGTTAAAGGAAGTGCGACAGATCCCAGCATGATAATTAAGAACAATACGGCGAATTGCCCGTTCATATTGCGTATGCCACCCAGGCTGCCGATGTCTCTTGAACCGGTATGGCGCATTAAGATATCTGCGATGAGAAATAAGCCCACTACGTTAACACCGTGACCAAGCATTTGGATGACCGCGCCCTGCACACCTTGCTGGTTGGCTGATAAGATACCTGCAGCTATCAAACCCACGTGCGCAATGGAAGAATAAGCAATTAAACGTTTATAATCCTTCTGAACGATGGCTATACAGGAAGCATAGATAATGCCCACTACTGCGAATCCGATCGCGACGCCACCCCATTTGGCCAATGCCAGAGGAACAACAGGCAATAACCATTTGATCAAACCAAAGGTTCCCATCTTCAGCATGATCCCGGAAAGTAACATGGTTCCCTGCGTTGGAGCCACCACATAGGTATCAGGCTGCCAGGTGTGCAGAGGGAAGATCGGCATTTTAATAGCGAAGGCGAGGAAAATGGTCCAGAACACAAAAGTTTGTTGCGCTTCTGTTAAACTGCGGCCTGCGGCGTAAAGATCGTTCACGTTCCAGGATTTTACTTCGCCGGTATGATTGTAAAGGAAGATCAAACCGATGAGCATGAATAGTGAGCCGAACAAAGTATAGATAAAGAATTTGAAAGTGATCTTTCCGCGATTCTCTCCGCCCCAAAGCAGGCAGATGAAGTAAATTGGAATAAGGGCCAATTCCCAGAACACATAGAAGAGGAAGCCGTCATTGGCCGTGAACACGCCAACGAGCGCACTTTGCATCAACAGGACCAAACCGTAAAAAGCGTTTGGTCTTTCGTAATTGGTTTTGAAAGAAGTAAGGATGATCAACGGAACAAGAAAAGTGGTTAGTAAAACCATCAATAAAGAAAGTCCGTCAATGCTTACCGCGAATTTGATGCCGAGTGATTCTACCCAGGTACAGTTAAGGACAAGCATTTTGGCATCTCCGCTTCCTTTCAAAACAAAATAAGCATAAATGCTCATCATGAATTCGGCCAGCGAGAAAGCAAGCGCCGCCTTTTTCACTCCTTCTCCTTTCATAAAGAACAGCAGCAGGGAAGCGATAAGCGGAACAATGATCAATAAACCTGTTAACATAAATACCTATTTCATTAATGTTGTAAACAATATCACAATTACGCCCAGCACCATCACCATGATGTAAACACCAATGTGACCGGTTTGCGCTTTACGTACAATACCGCTCACCCAAGTGGTGGCCGTTCCTACTCCATTCACAATTCCGTCGATCAATTGTATATCGAAGAATTTGTGGAACGCTTTTGAGATGCCATCCAACGGCTTGCGGAAAAGACTGTCGTACAATTCGTCTACATAATATTTATTGTACACCACGCGCTGCCAGGGCTTCAGTTGCTTTTCACTCTCAACCGGCAATACACTGTTCTTGATGAACATCTGGTAAGCAAAATAAATTACGGCTACTGCAGATAATACAGCAAGTCCCATTAACATCCACTCGGTATCATGAGAAAGAATGCTGGGGTTCTTGCGCATGATGACAGGATCCAAATGCTCGCCGATGTAATTATTGAAGCCCCAGAACTCAGGAAGCCCCAACAAACCACCGAGCACAGATAATGCGGCAAGAATGATCAAAGGAATAGTGATCGACTTAGGCGACTCATGCAAATGATGCTTTTGCTCGTGCGTGCCGCGGAAAGAGCCCCAGAAGGTGAGGAACATCATGCGGAACATATAAAAAGCCGTGAGCATAGAAGTTAAAACCCCGATGAACCAAAGCGGGCGACTGTGCTCGTACACATGCGCTAAAATTTCGTCCTTACTAAAGAAGCCCGAGAAAGGAGGCAGACCGCTGATGGCTATCGTTCCTAAGATCATGGTCATGAAAGTAACCGGCAAAGCTTTTTTCAATCCGCCCATGCGGCGAATGTCTTGTTCTCCGCCCATGGCGTGAATAACAGAACCGGCGCCGAGGAATAAAAGTGCCTTGAAGAAAGCGTGGGTAGTTACATGATACACCGCGCTGCTGTAAGCGCCAACGCCCAGTGCCAAGAACATCAAGCCTAATTGCGATACGGTTGAATAGGCCAATACTTTTTTGATGTCGGTCTGTAATAAACCAATTGTTGCGGCAAACAATGCTGTACAGGCTCCAACGATGGCTACAACCTCGGATGCGGTGCTTGACATGGAATAGAAAATGTTGGAACGCACTACCATGTAAATACCCGCGGTAACCATGGTTGCGGCGTGGATGAGGGCAGAAACCGGCGTTGGGCCAGCCATGGCATCGGGTAACCAGGTGTAAAGTGGGATTTGCGCTGATTTACCCATAGCACCAATGAAAAGTAACAATGCAATTGCTGTAATGGTTCCTGTAGAAGCGGAACTTGCTTTTCCGAATACTTCTCCGAAAGTGATGCTTCCGAAAGTGGTGAATATTAAGAAAATTCCCAATAAGAAGCCAAGGTCGCCGATACGGTTCATCACGAAAGCTTTATTAGCCGCGCGGTTATACGCATCGTTCTTGAACCAGAAACCGATCAATAAATAAGAGCATAATCCAACGCCTTCCCAACCTACAAACATCACTAAATAGTTATTACCCAAAACAAGCAATAGCATGAAGAACACGAAAAGGTTCAGGTAAGTAAAGAAGCGCGAGAAGCCTTCGTCGTCATGCATATACCCGGTAGAGTACACATGAATAAGGAAACCGATGCCGGTGATGATGAGCAGGAACCAGGAAGAAAGCGGATCAACTAAGAAAGAGAAAGGGATCTTTAAAGTGTCGGAATTGATCCAGGAGAAGATCTCTACCACCTGCGATTTGTTGGAGGCTCCATGCAGTTCCATGAATACAAGCACCGAAACCACAAAAGAAGCGAGCACGCTTACGCAGGCAATTCCGCCCGAAGCACTTTTACTCATTTTCTTTCCAAAGAACCCGTTGATCAAAAATCCGATCAAAGGAAACAAAGGAACAAGGCCAATTAATTTTATCATATATCCATATTTATTCCGAAGGAACGCCTTCGGCGCAATTTTGTTATTTACGATGTACGGTTTTTCATTCTGCTGCTTAAATATTTAAATCGTAGATCCATAAATCGCCAATCTTTTACTCTTTCAGTTTACTTAACAGGTCGATATCAATGCTTTTGATGTTTCGATACACCATACTTAAAATAGCCAATCCCACTGCAACCTCGGCCGCGGCAACCGCCATGATAAAGAATACGAATACCTGTCCGCTTGCGTCACCATGCAGTGTAGAGAAGGCAACAAGCAATAAGTTCACCGCGTTGAGCATAAGTTCTATGCACATGAAAATGATGATGGCGTTTCTGCGGGCCATTACTCCCACCGCTCCGATGATGAATAAGATCGCGCTTAAGAGAATGTAATAGTTAATAGGGATTCCGTTGATCATGATTTAACTTCTTTTTTACCTAACATTATAGCCCCCACCATCGCGGCCAGTAACAAAACTGAAGCGATCTCGAATGGGAACAAAAACTCTCCGAACAATACTTTACCTAAGTTCTTTACGAGCCCAATTTCCGAGTGTCCGTATTGTTGCAATTGCATGTTTTCGGCTCCTTTTAAAGTGCCAACCATTACAAATAGCAGAATTCCACCAATGCAACCGGCGATGATCTTGGTGATGATGGTCTTTTGCGGTTCTGTGTCCTGGTTCAGGTTCATGAGCATGATAACGAAGAGGAATAACACCATGATGGCTCCCGCGTATACCACGATGTGCACTACAGCGAGAAACTGCGCGTTAAGTAAAAGATAATGCCCGGCGATGCAGAAAAACGTAAGCACCAGGTAAAGTACGCTGTTAATGGGGTTGCGCGTAAAAACCACCATCAGGGCAAACATAATGGCCAAAAAGGAAAGTATTCCAAAAAGCCATTGTGTGATCGAATATCCTAATAACATAAATTAATGTTTCTTTCTTTCTAATTTCTCGGGTTGGGTTTTATCCACTAACTGGTTATGCTTTAAACCAGGTATCTTTTTAAACGCTAAAACCTCCGGCGTCTGGCGCTTACTGATATCAATGCGCTTGTCGATCTTCTCTACCAGTTTATCCTTTCCGTAAATAAAATCTTCGCGCTCAAATTCAACATCCACTATTTTCTCCGTTAAGAAAATGGCCTCTTTGGGGCAAGCCTCTTCACACAAACCGCAGAAGATACAGCGCAGCATGTTTATTTCATAGGTAGTGGCGTATTTTTCTTCGCGATACAAATGCTCTTCTCCTTTTTTCCTTTCACCGCTTTCCATCGTGATCGCTTCGGCGGGACAAGCCACAGCGCACATGCCGCAAGCGGTGCAGCGCTCCGCTCCGCTCTCATCCCGTTTTAAAACGTGCTGTCCGCGATATACAGCGGAAGTTTGTCGGGTTTGCTCGGGGTATTTAAGGGTTGGTGCTTTTTTGAAAAGGTGGCTGAAGGTAATGGCCATTCCTTTCGCGATAGCCGGCAGATACAGGCTCTCCATGAAACTTTGTTCCTTGTTAGAAACAACCTTACTCCTGTTCGTTAACTTTAATGCCATTTTTTATTTATTTAAAGATGCTTACCAGGGCTATGACGATGACCGCGTATAATTCCACCGCGCCGATCATTTCTATACCTTTCTTAAAGATCCTTTTCATTCTATTTATTTACAAAGTACATGACCACTGTTGTGATCGCCAGGTTGGCCAGTGCCAACGGGATCAATATCTTCCATCCTAAGTTCATCAATTGATCATAACGGAAACGCGGGAGTGTCCAGCGTATCCACATGAAGGTACTGATGAAGATCAGAATTTTGGTGAAGAAAGCCCCGAAGCCGATCAAAGTGATCCATACTGAGCCTGCTTCTAATCCTAACGCGTTGTAAAGCTCGGCAGCGAAAGGAAAATTGTACCCACCGAAGTAGAAGGCCGCCATGATTGCCGAAGAGATGAACATATTGATGTATTCCGCGAAGAGGAATAATCCCAGCTTCATGGAAGAATACTCCGTATGATAACCGCCCACTAACTCGCTTTCGCACTCCGGAAGATCGAATGGCGCGCGGTTGGTCTCCGCCAATGCGCAAATGAAGAAGATCAAAAACCCGAGTGGCTGGTACACGATATTCGCATAGCCCGCATCCTGTTTCTCAACAATATCCCGCAGACTTAAACTTCCGCCGGAGGTGATGATCAAAGCGATCACAGCCAAACCCATGGCGATCTCATAAGAGATCATTTGCGAAGAAGCACGAACAGCACCTAATAAAGCATATTTGTTGTTGGAAGCCCAGCCACCGATCATAATTCCGTAAACACCGATAGAAACCACGCCGAACAAATACAGCACACCAATATTGATGTCGGTGATCTGCATGGCGTAAGTCGTACCATTCACAACCACATCCTTGCCCCACGGAATTACAACGCCGGTCATCAGCGCCGTTACCATAAATAAACTAGGGCCTAAAATGAATAAGAACTTATTGGAAACGTTTGGAACGATCTCTTCCTTAAAGAATAGTTTTCCCCCATCGGCCAGCGGCTGGAGAATTCCCCAGGGACCCGCGCGATCAGGACCTACCCTGTCCTGCAGGAAAGATGCGAATTTACGTTCCCACAAAGTTGAGTAAGCCGCGATGCCCAGCGATAAGCCGAAGACCGCTATACACAAAATTGCTTTATATATTATAAATGCCATCATAGGTTACGGACGCTTATCAATGTTCATGAATCCTAATGCCTTTTGTTGTTTCATCAGCTGCACTTTCAACTGGTTCAAATGCTGATATTGGTTCTGCGAGATCACCGAGTGATGTGAAATTGGCGATGGTCCTTCGATGACCCAATCTGATTTGCGCTTGTGCTCGAAACGGCACGAGTTACAGATCCACTCTTCCGCTTCGCCCCACTGATCTTTACGGGCTGTAACGCGCAAAACATCTTCTCCTTTGAACCACAAACGAACTTTACCGGCACATTTATCGCATTTACGATTTGCTTCAACGGGCTTAGTGAACCAAACACGTTGCTTGAAACGGAAAGTGCGGTCGGTCAATGCGCCAACAGGACAAACATCAATAACGTTACCGGAGAAATCGTTCTCTACCACGTTTTGTATGTATGTAGAAATTTCTGCCGCATCGCCACGGTGCATCACACCATGAACGCGGTTGTTTGTAATTTGATCGGCCACCTTTACGCAGCGGAAACACATGATGCAGCGCGTCATGTGCAACTTAATGTATTTACCGATGTCGATCATCTCAAACTCGCGACGTTTGAATTCGTAGCGGGTTTTAACCGATCCGTTGTTGTAACCTAAATCTTGCAAGTGACACTCGCCGGCCTGGTCGCAGATAGGACAATCGAGCGGGTGATTGATGAGAAGGAATTCCACCACGCCTTTGCGTGCTTCAATAATTTCGGGAGAAGTAACGTTCTGCACTTCCATGCCGTCCATTACCTCGGTGCGGCAAGAGGCTACCGGCTTGGGCATTGGGTTGGGATTGGCTGTGCTGCCTTTGGTAACTTTTACGATACAGGTGCGGCAATAACCACCGCTGGTCTTTAATTTGGTATAGAAGCACATGGCGGGCGGAGCAACCTCCGGACCAATCATGCGGGCTGCCTGCAGGATGGTAGTTCCTTTTGGCACATCTATTTCTATTCCGTCTATAGTTACTTTCATGATACGCTCGCCAATTTGTTTAACCTATCGTAATGACTCACATCTGTAAATTTCTTGCTCTTCGCCACATCAATGAACTCTTGCTTGAAGTGACGAATAGCGGCAGCCACCGGCCATGCGGCGGCTTCTCCTAGCGGACAAATGGTTTTTCCTTCGATCTTGCTTTGGATATCCCAGAGCAGGTCAACATCCGATTCGTTGGCGGTGCCGTCGAAGAACTTGTGCAATATTTTTTCCATCCAGCCGGTTCCTTCGCGGCATGGCGAGCATTGTCCGCAAGATTCGTGATGGTAGAAACGTGCGAAGGTGTAAAGATTCTTTACGATGCTGGTGTCTTCGTCCATTACGATGAATCCACCCGAACCTAACATGGTTCCTGTGATGAATCCCCCATCGCCCAAACTTTCGTAGGTCATTAAGCGTGGTTCGCCTTTCGCGGTCTTTAAAATTAACTCGGCAGGGAGAATAGGAACGGAAGAACCACCGGCCACAACGGCCTTTAGTTTTTTTCCGTTACGGATACCTCCGCAATATTCTTCGCTATAAATAAATTCTTCAACCGGTAAACCTAGTTCCAATTCGTACACACCGGGTTTGTTGATGTGGCCTGAAGCGGAGATCAATTTTGTTCCGGTAGATTTTCCAATCCCAATTTTAGCGTAAGCTTCTCCTCCATCGTTCACAATAGGAACAACAGCAGCAATGGTTTCAACATTATTTACAACGGTAGGACAACCCCACAGACCCGCAACGGCCGGGAACGGAGGTTTGATGCGCGGGTTACCACGCTTTCCTTCCAGTGATTCGAGTAATGCAGTTTCCTCTCCGCAGATATATGCGCCCGCGCCAATTTGCATGTGCATGTGGTGGGAGAAGTTAGTTCCTAAGATGTTTTCGCCCAGCCAGCCTGCGGCATAAGCTTCTTTAATGGCTTTCTCTAAAATGCGGTATACGTAAAAATATTCGCCACGAATGTAAATGTACGAATCACGCGCGCCCAAAGCGTAAGAAGAAGTGATCATTCCCTCAATTAGCGCGTGCGGAATTTTTTCCATCAGGTAACGATCTTTGAAGGTGCCGGGCTCCGATTCATCGGCGTTGCAAACCAAATAGCGTGGGACGCCTTCGGGTTTTGCAAGGAAAGACCATTTCAATCCCGTTGGGAAGCCCGCGCCTCCGCGACCGCGTAAACCGGATTTCTTAACTTCATCCGTAACCTGCTCCGGCGTCATGGTCTTCAAAGCTTTCTCAACCGAAGCGTAACCGCCGTGCGCGCGATACACTTCGAGGGTATTAATCCCCGGAACTTTATCGTTGTGTATTAAAAGTTTCTTGCCCATTACAATGTGTTGTGATAATCATGGTCGGTGTAACTTCTTTGTCTTCCCTCCGCTTTGTATTTCGCTATCAGCTCATCCACTTTAGCGTAAGTAAGATTCTCGTGGAAGGAAGCGCCGCACTGCAACATGGGAGCCGTTCCGCAGGAACCTAAACACTCAACAGTTTTTAAAGTGAACATGCCGTCTTTGGTAGTTTCTCCGTCCTTGATATTTAATTTTTTCTCAATGTATTTCACGATATCCTCGGCGCCACAGAGCCAGCAGGAAGAGGTGCGACAAACCTCGAGCGTGCATTTTCCTACAGGTTTTAAATTGAACATGCTGTAGAAAGAAGCTACTTCGTATACTTCGATCGGTTTGATGCCCACTACCTCAGCTACGTAATCCATCGCCTCGGGAGACAACCATCCACCAAATTCGGCCTGGGCAATATGCAGAACAGGAATGACGGCTGACTTTTGTTTACCCGCGGGATAGCGCCTCAAAATTTCCTGGGCGTATTCCATACCGGTATCACTGAATTTTAATTCAGCTCTTTTCTTCTTATCGAACAACTGTGCGCCGTGAACTTGTGCACTCATAGTAATTTATTTTACGCGTCTAATTCTCCTGCAATAACATTCATGCTGCTCATAGTAATGATCGCATCGCTTAACATACTTCCTTTGATCATCTCCGGGTAAGCCTGGTAATAAATGAAGCAGGGCCTGCGGAAATGCAAACGATACGGAGTTCTTCCCCCATCGCTCACCAGATAATACCCTAATTCGCCGTTACCGCCTTCAACCGCATGATAGATCTCTCCTGGTGGAATATCGGTCTCGCCCATCACAATTTTAAAGTGATAGATCAAAGCTTCCATGTTATTGTACACCTCGTGTTTCGGAGGCAAATAAAAAGCGGGGATGTTGGCGTGCGTTGGTCCGTCGGGCATATTCTTCAAAGCCTGTTCAATGATCTTTAATGATTGCCACATTTCCTCCTGGCGTACCATGAAACGGTCGTAGGTATCGCCGCTGGTTCCAACGGGGATAATGAAATCAAAATCCTGGTAAGATGAATACGGGTCAGAAACACGCACATCGTAATCTACACCTGCCGCGCGTAAGTTCGGGCCGGTGAAACTGTAATCCAAAGCCATTTCGGCACTGATCGGCCCGCAGTTAATTGTGCGGTCCATAAAAATTTTGTTGCGCTCCAATAAATTAGCGAACTCCTGTAGCGCTTTTGGATATTCTTTCACGAAGCTGCGGATCTTATCCCATGTCTTCGCGGGGAAATCTGTATCAAATCCGCCGATCCTACCGATGTTCGTAGTTAAACGTGCGCCGCAAATGTCTTCGTAGATATCGTAAATTTTTTCACGCCACTGGAAGATGTACAGGAAGCCAGTCATTGCACCGGTATCCACACCGATAACCGAATTACAGATCAGGTGATCGGCAATACGTGACAGTTCCATGATGATCACGCGCATGTACTCGGCACGTTTGGGAATTTCTGCTTTGATCAGTTTCTCAACGGTCATGTACCAACCCATGTTGTTGATGGGCGACGAACAGTAATTGAGGCGATCGGTGATAGGGGTAATTTGCGCGTAAGGACGGCGCTCGGCCAGCTTCTCGAATGCGCGGTGAATGTATCCAACGGTTGGTGTAGCTTCATGGATGATCTCGCCATCCATTTTCAAAACGTTCTGAAAGATACCGTGTGTGGCAGGATGCGTAGGCCCCAGGTTGAGGATCGAAAATTCCTTCTCGATCGTATCCTCCGGTAACGCAGCTCCTTTATTTTCTTTTTTCGCCATTCTCTCTTCTGACTGTTAACTTTTGACTTCTATATCACTTATCTTCCAAACATGCGGTCATCCTTATCATCACGCGATTGATCTTCAAGCGGGTATTCTTTCCTCAGCGGATAGATGTCCATTTCGTCCACATTCAAAATGCGTTTCAAATTGGGGTGTCCTTTGAATTTCACACCAAAAAAATCGTAGGTCTCGCGTTCCATCCAGTTCGCCCCTTTCCACAGATCAGTGGCAGTAGGAATTTCAGGATTGCTCATTGGGAAGAATGTTTTTACGCGAATGCGGTAGTTCTTCACCATATTGTGCAAATGGTAAATAACGCCCAATTGTTTTTCGTCGGCGGTTTGAATGCCGGTAAGATCGGTAAGAAAATGGAAATTGAGGTCGTCGTCAGTTTTCAAAAACGCAAGCGCCTCGTGCACATGTTCTTTGTTGATGGTAAAAACCGGAAAATCGTAAAGTAGCTCCGATGATTCGATGCTGCCATGAAATTTTTCTTTCAGCTTCGCGTCTACCAAATTCAAAAGTTCTTTCTTCTCCATTATTCTATTCCGTATGAATTGAGCATGCGTTTGTATTCGTCTGAATTACGGCGGCGCAGCGATTCGTTCTTGGCCAGTTCCTGGATCTTCATGATGCCTTCGAGGATTTGCTCGGGGCGTGGCGGGCAACCGGGAACGTAAACGTCAACAGGAATGATCCGATCAATACCCTGTAATACAGAATACGTATCAAATATTCCGCCGCTGGAGGCGCAGGCGCCCACCGAAAGAACCCATTTGGGTTCGGCCATTTGTTCGTACACCTGGCGAAGGGTGGGTCCCATTTTTTTCGCGATGGTTCCCATCACCATTAAAAGATCTGCCTGGCGCGGAGAGAAACTTAAACGCTCGGCGCCAAAGCGCGCCATATCGTAATTGCTGGCCATGGTGGCCATGAACTCAATGCCACAGCAGGAAGTAGCAAAAGGCAACGGCCATAAAGAATTTGCGCGTGCCAACCCGATCACGTCTTCCAGTTTAGAGGCAAAAAAACCCGGGCCTTCCAGGCCTTCCGGACTTTTGGCAATTTCTATTTTGGTTCTTTTCGTTAATCCCTTGCTCATGTATTCAATTTTTTATTCTTCCCACTTCAATGCTTTCTTGGCTATCATGTAGTAGAAGCCAACCAAAAGCAACCCAACAAACGTGAACATTTCTAAAATACCGGTGAGGCCAAGCTCTTTAAAGTTAACCGCCCAGGGGTACATAAAGATCACCTCGATATCAAACAACACAAAAAGAATGGCTACGAGAAAGTATTTAATGGAAAAAGGCAAACGCGCGTTGCCATGCGTTTCAATACCGCACTCAAAACTTTCTAGCTTGATCTTGGTTTTGCGTTTAGGGCCCAGGTAATGCGTTGCTAACATGGTAGTTACCACGAAACCAACCGCAACCATTAACATTAGAACGATAGGCAGGTAATCAACAGGGGAGCTCGATGTCATGCTTTAGTTTTAAAACCAGACAAATTTAACATCTCCTTTTGAAAAAGGAAATTTTATTCGACAATTATGAGCTTATGGTTATAAACACTTTTTTTGCCGTTTTCGCTGATATCCACAATATACACCCCGGGTAGAAGCGACAGTTTAATTATCTCCGCTGAATTCGACCCGGCTTGCATGAATTGGGTATAGGCCAGGGCGCCGATGGCGCTGTAAATTTTAACCTGATACAGGCCTTCATTGGCAAATTTCACATTTATAAGTGATTGGGCGGGGTTTGGATACATTTCTATACCTGAGACCTTTGACCATGTTTTGACGCCGATATTTACAACGTTAAAGCCCGTAGAGGTGTATGTGTACTGGCATAATGAAGTATCTACAATTGTAACACTATAAGTTCCGTTCTGGGTTATATGAACGCATCGATTCGTGTCATTCGGCATCGGGCTGCCATTGTAATACCATTGGTAACTAACACCGGTGGCCGGATTTGCACAAAGTGTATCTAATACCTGGAAAACCGTTGGATTGGATGGGGGCGCGATCACGGTAACTTTTACAGTTCCTATTCCCTGGCAGCCATTGATATCATTGACTGTTGCAGAATAAGTTCTTGTAACGGCCGCCGCCGCCGCCGGGCATTGCCTGTAAAAATTTGGTAATCCGTTAATAGGTGTCCAGATGTATTGCGTGCCGCCAAACGCGCACAAATGGGCGGAATCTCCCTTACAAATTGTGGTGTCGCTCGACATGGTTACTACTGGTGCCGGCAAAACATTGATGTAACTCAGTATCTCCGAACTATCTGCGCCCATGTTATTTGTTACAACCAGTTTAACCGGGTAAGTTCCAGGTGCTGAATAGGTGATGGTTGGAGACTGGTTTGTGGATGTTGCCGGATTTCCGCCGGTAAAGGTCCAGTTCCATGAAGAAGGGAGGTTGGCCGAGTTATCATAAAAATCTACCGAAAACCCGTAACACACGTTGGTTTTATTGGAGCTGAATGCCGCAACAGGCGGTGTGGCTGGCGACGTATACGCGTCAACCTCCCACAAACCGCGACCATAGGTTGCCGCGCGCAATTTATTTGATGATTGCTGAAATTCCAATTCATCGATGATCACATTGGGCAACCCATTACTGTAAAAAACCCAGTTCGGGAGTGTATTGTCCTTGTAATAAACACCAATGTCGGTACCTACATATACACCGTCGTTGGTACCCGGCCCGTAGGTAATGCAGTTAGCCGGCAGGTTGGGAAGGTTTCCGCTGATGTTGGTCCATGTTTGCCCGGCGTTCGCACTGTAAAAGACCTTTACCCCTGCGGTGTACCCGCCAATAGTGGCCCATATGTGTTGCTCGTTCTGCGGATCTACACATAGATAGGTAAGATTACCATTCGGCAATGTAACCTGGTTAAAAGTACTGCCGTTGGTAGTAAGCCATATTTCATTGTTCTTTGACGCGTATACATAATTGCTGTTGGAAGGCGCAACCACCACTGAAATGAACTTATTGGAACTGGCAGGCAAACTGGTAAGTGTGGCAAAGCTGCCGCCCGAGTTCGTTGATTTGTAAACCTGGTTCTTGGCAATATAGATCGTGGTAGGTGTGTTGGGATCGACAGCATAAGGTGTGATCCAGTCGCCCTGTTCATCAACCCCAACACCGTTATCGCTGGCGATCTGTGTAAAGTTATTTCCTGAGTTCGTAGACCTGAATACCAGTCCATATTGTATAGCTCCATACATGATAGTGGCATTGGTGGGGTCGATCGCGCACTCCATGCCATCACCGCCCAATATATAGTTGGAAACGGAACTTCCCTGGTTGGTTAAACTGGTGCCGTTGTCCTGCCAGCCGGTAAGCGTTAGATCAACATTCGTTTGCGAAACGCCTAAACGATACTGTTGGCCTATCTGCAAACCATCACTGATCATTCCCCAACTGAGGCCATCATCTGTTGTTGAATAAAGTCCGCCATCACAACCGATGAGTATATTGCCCGGCATTCCCGGAAAGTATTCGATGACATGAGTATCCGCATGCACATAGGGCGCGCCATTTCCCCACCAGTGCGTATTTAAACTGAAGCTTGTGCCTCCATCTGTGCTTTTCCAGGTGTTTACGCCGCCGCAGATCACTTCATTGGGATCTGTGGGATCAACCGCCACCGCAAGATCATACCAGGCCTGTCCGCCAACATCGCTGCCATCATCTGCCCACCCCAAAAGATTGGGAGAAGAACAGGTTTTTGTGAATGAAACGCCCGAGTTATTGGACTTATAAAATCCCGCGAAACCATAACTGCCGGACGGGCCTTGTCCACCCAAAACATAGACAGCAGTAGGATCGGCCGGGGTAACCGCCATAGCCACGCGGCTTATTGAATTAGCGTTGGGGTTTGGGAAGCTGACATTCGACCAGGTGGCGCCCGCGTTTGTTGTGCGCGTAAACCCGTTCCCACAAGCGTAAATGGTATTCTTATCGCCCGGCTTGAACTTAAGATCCTTATAGCCGCCTGATTTTACGTTTAGCCAATTCACACCACCATCCACGCTTTTGTAAATACCCTGGCTGGTTGCGGCGTACAATATCTGGGTGTTGGTGTAATCGATCAGCACGCAGTTCACGTTGCGCATTTGTGTGACGTTATAGCTGAGGCCGGTAGTGCTCCAGGTCAACCCTCCGTCAATACTTTTTAGAAGGCCTACGCTGTAATTATCGCCTGCATCGCGGTCGCCGGTTGACAGGTACATGACATTGCTATTCGTTGGATCTACTGCGAGGTGAGCCGCCCCCAGGTTAGGAAGCTGGTCATTGACCACGGTCCAGTTCGCGCCCGAGTTGGTGCTTTTCCACAGTCCGCCTCCGGGCGAACCCACCCACATGGTACTTGGTGTTACCGGATCGAAAGTGATGAAACATAAACGGCCGGCTCCACCGTTAACGGGAACTCCATTTGCAGGACCTATGTATTGCCATTGCGCGGTAGCTTGCGCTGCGCTTACTTGTTTACCGTCTTTGGAGACCTTGAATTGCGCCTGCGCCTTTGTCCATTCGTTGAGCGCGGCCATTGGATCGGGAATGAACCCGCTGGCGTCTATCCGGCTGCGCATCATATATTCCCAGCGGCTGAAAGCTTTGTATCCCTTTCCTTTTTCGTTCCTGTCGTGTGTCTTCCAGTATTCATGGAAAGCATTTTGTCTGTCCCAGAAAGAAGCGCCCTGGCTATCGAGTGTTTTTTCTACAAAATCCTGCTGCGCAGAAACGCTAAGGGCCGCAAAAAGCAGCCCCGCGATAAATTGAGATTTTTTCATGTATCCTATTCTACTATTATTCTGTAAACCTGTTTACCGAGAGCGGAGTTGATGTTCAATAGATAGACTCCTTTGTTCTCGGGCGCTAATGTAATTGATTTTTGCACGGGATCGCTCTGGGCCTGCACTTTATCTTTATAGACGAGTTCTCCAAGGGCGTTGAACATCTCCAACTGGTATTCGGCTTTACCGGGAGGAATATTCACCACAAAACTTCCGTGGTTCGGGTTCGGATAAACGCCTAATTGCATATGGCCTGTATTGCTGATGAGACCCGTGCAGCCGTTAACGATGATCTGAATAGCGGCCGTGTTTGCACAACCATTGTTGTCGGTTCCTGTAACGGTATACGTGGTGGTTATGGTTGGATTGGCAACCACCGTTGTTGCTGTGGTAGAACTTAACCCTGTACCTGGAGTCCAGCTATAACTGATACCTCCGCTCGCGGTAATACCTGTTGAGTTCCCTACACAGATCGTATCCTGCACGGCGCTTACACCGATTCCCGGCAAAGCGTTCACGTTAACAGTGGTGGTAGCGGTGTTCGTACAGGTTCCGTCATCGCCTGTAACCGTATAAATGGTTGTTATAGTTGGATTGACAGTAACCGGAGAACCTGTTGCACCACCCGGATTCCAGGTGTACGATGTTGCACCGCTTGCAGATAAGCTGGCCGCGCTGCCTGCACAAACTGTTCCGCCGGCTACCGCATTTACATTCGGTAAAGAATTCACGGTCACTGTAGCGGTGTTCGTGTTATTGCACGATCCCGAAGAACCGCTAACCGTATACACCGTGGTAGAAGCGGGGCTCACGGTAATGCTGGTACTGTTCGATCCTGTATCCCATGTGTAGGTAGAAGCGCCCGAAGCTGTTAATGTGGCCGTTCCTCCCGCGCATATGGCCGCGCTGTTAACCGTTACCGTTAAATTAGCAACTACGGTAACCGTTGAAGTCGATGAACTGCTGCAGGAACCCGTGGTTCCTGTGATGGTGTACACAGTGGTACTTCCCGGGTTCGCGGTAACACTTGAGCCAGTGGTTGCACTTAAACCCGTACCCGGGCTCCAGGAATACGTCGTAGCGCCCGAAGCGTTCAGCGTTCCGGGGTTACCGGAGCAGATCGTGGTTGAATTCACATTCACTGTTGGCGTAGCATTTACTGTTACTGTTGAAGTATTCACATTATTGCAGCCCATGGTATTGCCGGTAACCGTATACACCGTGGTTGACGAGGGAGACACGCTGAGAGTTGAAGTTGTGGCCCCACCCGGCGACCAGGTATAGTTTGATGCGCCATTAGCTGTAAGCGTAGCATTGGTTCCCGAACATATGGTCGTGGAATTCACAGTAACAGTAGGATTAGATAATACAGTAACAGTTGCCGTCTTCACAGTACTGCAACCCGAAGTGGTTCCTGTAACCGTGTACACGGTTGTTCCCGGCGGCGTAATGGAAATGGTTGGCGTTGTGGCACCTGTGTTCCAGCTATATGTTGTGGCCCCACTCGCGGTGAGCGTCCAGGTTTGTCCTGCACAAATGTTCGGGCTCACCAGCGTAATAGTTGGATTAGGCGTTACGTTCACCGTAACTGTCCTTGTTGCAGAACAGGATCCAGTAGCACCCGTGAGTGTGTATGTGGTAGGAGATGTTGGCGAAACATTTATTGTCGCGGTGGTGGCTCCGCCAGGCATCCAGGTATAATTCGTCGCGCCGCTTCCTGTTAAAGTTGTGTTTTGTCCCGCGCAAATTGTGCCCGACGCGGCCGTGGCGTTCACGGTTGGTGTTGGGTTCACACCCACAGAAACTGTTCTGGTGGCGGTGCAGCCCAGGCTGGATCCCGTTAACGTATAAGTAGTAGGGCTGGTTGGAGAAACATTCATTGTACTTGTTGTGGTTCCTCCCGGCATCCAGGTATAATTCGTGGCGCCGCCGCCGGTCAAAGTTGTGCTTTGTCCCGAACAGATGGTAGGCGATGCCGCCACCGCGGTAACGGTAGGTGTGGCGTTCACAGTAACCGTTGCGGTTCTTGGATTGCTGCAACCCGAAGTTGTTCCGGTAACCATATAGGTGGTTGTTAGCACCGGACTAACACTGATCGTAGTTGTAGTAGGGCCTGTATTCCAGGAATAGGTGGTTGCGCCGCTGGCCGTAAGCGTTGTGCTTTGTCCAGAACAGATCGTAGGACTATTGACCGTTACGGTTGGGGTGGCATTCACATTCACCGTTACTGTTCTTGTGTTTGTACAGCTTCCCGTGGTACCCGTTACAGTATACGTGGTGGGTGAAGTTGGACTCACACTTACTGTGCTGGTTGTAGCGCCGCCAGGTGCCCATGTATAATTAGTAGCGCCACCGCCGGTCAAAGTTGTGCTTTGTCCCGAACAGATGGTAGTTGGTGAAGCTACTGCAGTAACTGTTGGTGTAGCGGTAACGCTGATGGTTTGTGTAGCAGGAGAGCTGGATCCAAATCCATTCGTTGCAACCAAACTTACTGTATAGGTACCTGCCGCTGTATAAGTAACAACAGGGTTTTGTGAAGTTGACGTTGCAGGGCTTCCTCCGGTTAAGGTCCATGACCATGCGGTTGGTGCATTGGTTGAAGCATCCGTTAAAGTGAAGCTTTGTCCGCTGCACCTGGTTCCCGGTACAGAGAAAGAAGCGCTGGGTGCTGATCCGGAGCCGGAGCCTGCGATATTGATGTTGTCAAGGTAAAGTACTTGTCCAAAATGCCCATGATTCCGGAAAGCGATCATCACGTTACCTTGACCCGCATAGGAGTTCAAATAAACGGTATCTGTTCTCCATTGAGCCGCGGTTGGCGAGAAGGGAGCTGCTGAATACGTAGTTGTTGTGCTGGCCAGTGTAGCACCTCCTTTTAAATACACCTGGCTCCAGGTGACGCCGCAATCGGAGGAAACCCTCACAGACATAGAATCATTGTATTGTGGCAGTGCATTGTCATACACCGCGTAAGCCACATCAAAATATAATTTTATAGTAGAGAAGCCGCTGAAATTATATTTCGGCGTTCTAAGCTCATCATAAGAACCGGTGGCGTCGAGATTGTAATTGTCATAATAGGTAGACGCGGTACTTGCCTTGCCAACAGTAGCGCTTCGTGCCCATCTTAAACCATCGGTCTTGTCATCGTAGTTCTGCCAATTGGTAGGCGGGAATGTTCCCCCCTGGAAACCTTCAACCAGTGGAAGCGCGTTGATGGGCGACACTGTAATATATAGTGTCTTCACCTCAGCGTCTGAACCATTGCTGTTGGTAGCGGTCAATTGCACGCTGTAAGTTCCCGGTGTATTATATACGATCGAGGGATTTTGCGCGGTGGAGGTTCCGGGTGTTCCATTTTGAAATATCCAGCTCCACCCGGTTGGGCCGAACGTAGAGATATCGGTAAAATTAACGGTCATGCCGGCACATATGTTCACTCTATCAGCGGTGAAATTTGCTATAGGTGCCATGGCGCCATTATTTACCAGGTCTACTTCCCACATGCCGCGGCCGTAAGTTGCTGCCCGCAGTTTACCAAGGGGATAATAGATGGCCAGGTCTGCTATTGTTACATTCGGAAGCCCTGTATTATAGATCGTCCAGGATGATTGCGACGCATCGCGATAATAAACGCCCACATCGCAGCCTACATATAAGCCGTCGTTGGTGTTGTTCCAATACGTGATGCAATTGACCGGCAGGTTGGGAAGCCCGGTTGAATAATTGGTCCAGCTGGTGCCGCCATTCGTGGTCTGGTACACTTTATCGGCGGCCGAAAATCCTGAAAAAGTAACCCAGGCGTTATTAGGATCTGTATTATCAACAGCAACCCAGGTCATTGCAGCGCTGGCTACCGGTAACGTTCCTGTGATGTTGGTCCAATTGGTTCCGCCATTTGTGGTTTTCCACAAGGCATTTCCTCCTTGTGCCGTAGTTCCACCCTTTATCACGTAGATCACCTGCGAATTTGAAGGAGCCACTGCGAATTCGGTGACAGTGGTTGTACCTGTAATGGTTCCTATTTGGCTCCAGTTGGTTCCCTGGTTGGTTGATCTGAACATCTGCGTACGTCCGGCATACAGCGTATTTGCTGTATTGGGATCCTGGTGCCAGGGGGTATTCCAGGGAGCAGTTCCGCTCAGTCCTGTGGTAATGGCACTCCAGTTGGCGCCACCGTTGAGGGTGCGGTTGAACGAACCATTGTATTGTTCGCCATACATCACCTGGTTATTGTTCCAGTCTATAAAGGCGGCCATTCCATCGCCCCCTAAGGTACGGTTCCATCCGCCGGTAAAGAGGTTGGTTCCGTTATCCTGGTGACCCGCGATGGCCAAACTGTAACTCGATGCCGAGTTACCCATTTTATACATCTGCGCAATGTTCATGGTACCATTAATGGCCGCGAAGGAAGCCCCGCCATTGGTGGTATAGAAAACCCCTCCGTCGCAACCCACATAAATGGTATTGCTGCTCTTATATTCCAGGTAATGTATATCAGCATGTACATAGGGCGCGCCCGAACCGGTCCAGTGACCAAAAAGATTCCAGTTAGTTCCTCCGTTAGTTGTACGCCAGATATTTACCCCACCCACAATTACCTCGTTGGCATTGGTGGGAGAAACGGCTATGGCGAGGTCGTACCAGGCCTGTCCGCCCTGCGCGGCATCGTTGCCGGTGCTCGACCAACCTAAAAGGTTAGGGGTTGTGGCCATACTGGTAAAAGAAGTTCCGCTGTTGGTTGAACGGTAAAAACCATAGAAGCCATACACGGTTGAATTACCCGCAAGCAGGTATACATAGGCCGAATTGGCCGGGGTTACCGCAATGGCAAAACGGATGCAATTGGCGGAAGCCGGCAGGCCGGTAGCGGTTGAGCTCCAGGTAGCGCCTCCGTTGGTTGATTTGCAGAAGGAAGTTGTACCGAGCCCGAAAAGGCTGGTTGAAACAGAATAAACAGTAGTGGTATCTCCGGGTTTGTATTCAATATCTGTATAAGATCCTGCAGCTCCAACTACGCCCCAGGTCGCGCCGGCATTGGTGGTACGATAAATACCAATATTTGTTGCCGCCAGGATCACATTGGGGTTCTGCGGGTTGATCAATAACTTGTAAATGCGGCGGTTCTGGTTGGTGGTCCATACCATGCCTGTGGTGTTCCAGGAAGCGCCACCGTTTGTAGATTTTAAAACGCCGATACTTTTTGTATCGCCGGCATCCCCATCACCGGTAGCCAGGTACATGATCTGCGAATTGGTGGGATCGAAAGCTACATCAGAAGAGCCTATAGGCGAAAGATTATCGGTGCCGGTGGTCCAGCTTCCGCCATTGTTGGCCGAATTCCACAATCCTCCATCCGGGGCGCAAACCCACAGACCGTTGCTGTTAACCGGATCGAACCTTACAACATTGATACGGCCCGCGTTGCCGCCGGTTGGGTCTCCCATTGGACCGAGGGGCTGCCAGGTGGTTGATTGTATCACATTACCGCCGCCGCCCATTTTGTTCTGTGCATGCTGCTGCTGCCAGGTGTTGAATTCTTCTACCGCGCGGTGTGCCAGTGATACATCGCCGGAGGGATATACGCGGGGGGCCATGTAATACTCCCAGCGTTTGTATAACTCATAGCCGGCCATTTCCTCTTCTTCTCCGTCGCCCGGCTTCTGCTTCCCGTCACGGACACGCTCCTGTCGCTCGCGCTCCTCTTCCTTTTCATGTTTTTGAAAATGTTTATTCATCCGCTTCTGGATCGAATAAAAATTCTCAGTAGGGTCCTGGAAGTTCATTTCACGTTTCTTTTGCGCTTGCCCCTGGGCACACACAAAAAGAAATACGAGAATAGCGGAAAAAGATACCAGCAGTTTATTCATTGCAAGGGGTTTAGATACCCATAAATTAATGAAAAAAAGAGCAAAAATCAAAGGGTTTTTTATAAAGAAATTCGGGGGCAAAAAGTGTTAAATAGGCGATAAAAACAGGGGTTTCGTCCGCACTTTAACAGGCACCTGTTGAAAATATAAACCCGGCCCGGTCTTTGGCATGCATTATAAAAATAGTTTTATTGAAATTTTTAACCCTCCTGCATGAGCAAAGCCCCCAAGAATCCCAAGACCAAAAAAATATTTGTTCTCGACACTTCCGTTATCATTTACGACCACACCGCCATCAAACACTTCGCCGAACACGATGTGGTGATCCCCATCACGGTGCTGGAAGAGCTCGACCAGTTCAAAAAAGGCAACGACACCAAGAACTTCGCGGCGCGTGAGTTCTCGAGATACATCGATAAGCTTTCGGGCAATCATTCGTTGCAGAACTGGATCAACATCAATGGCAAAAGCCACGGCATGTTCAAGATCGAGATGAAGCAAAGCGCGAAGATCGACGCCGAAAAAGTTTTTGGAGAGCGTAAAGGCGACCATAAAATATTGAACTGTGCCCTGCACATCAAAGAAGAACACCCCGATCGGGATGTTGTGTTAGTAACGAAAGATATCAACCTTCGCTTGAAAGCGAAATCGCTGAACCTTACGGCGGAAGATTACGAAACAGGGAAGATCAAACATGTGGATGAACTTTACCTGGGGCGCACAACCGTGGAGAAAGCTCCTTTGGTGGCCATTGATACGATCTACGAAAAAGGAAGTGTGGATGTTTCGGCAACGCACAAGAAGAACAAGCCGTTGGCCAATCACTTTTTTGTATTGAAGAACGGACAAAAATCGGTGCTCACTACCTACGAAGAAGAAACACAAACGCTGCGTCGCGTAAATAAGTTCGTGGCCTTTAACGTGGTTCCAAAGAACGCTGAACAGGCTTTTGCTTTAGACGCGGTCATGAATCCCGACATCAAATTGGTCTCCATTCAAGGTGTGGCCGGAACCGGAAAAACCCTGCTTTCTATTGCCGGCGCACTCGAGCAACGCCGTAATTTCCACCAGATCTATATCGCGCGTCCTATCGTTCCGTTAAGCAACAAAGACATTGGTTATCTTCCCGGCGATATCAAATCCAAGCTTAATCCCTATATGGAGCCGCTGTGGGATAATCTCAAATTCATCAAGAGTTTATTTGGTGAGAAAGAGAAAGAATACAAACAGATCGAAGAGATGGTGGAGAAAGAAAAGATCGTGGTTTGTCCCCTGGCCTACATTCGCGGAAGAAGTTTATCCAACGTGTTCTTTATTGTGGACGAGGCGCAGAACTTAACGCCGCACGAGGTGAAGACCATCATTACCCGCGCCGGCGAGAACACGAAGATCATCTTTACCGGTGACGTGCACCAGATCGATACCCCGTATCTCGACGCGCAAAGTAACGGACTCTCTTACATGATCGATAAGCTGCAGGGCAACCCGCTTTACGCGCACATTACGCTTGAAAAAGGTGAACGTAGTGAGCTGGCCAACCTCGCTAACGAGTTACTGTAAATTACTTAAGAGCTTTCTCTTGTTTGTACACGCGGTAGGAATATACCGCCGGAACGATCGTGAGCACCAGGATGCCAGACACCATCGCCACTATAGCCGGAACGAGTGGAAGGATTAGCTCCATTAAAGCCATTATCAGCCCGCCAAAGAACCAGAGCTTTGAAGAAAAATGATGCGTTTTACGCCACACCGTTTCATTCTCTAAGGTCCAGGGTGTGCGCATTCCTACGAAATAATTTGGTTTTACATTGTTCATGAAATTTCCTATGAATGCAAGGAGTAGTGGAACCGCCACAAAAACGAAGCGGGGAGACGCGAAGGTTTGGGCCGTTGGCGTGTAGATCACATAGGTCATGATTCCCGACAGAAAAAATGTAATGAGCAAAGATATTTTCCGCATCAGGCTTGCACTATTAGCCGCCCTTTTGGGATCGATCTTATGGATGTTATTGAAGAGCCAGGTAAGCCCAAGGCCGAGGCTCGAAACAAGCAGGAGCATAAAGAAGAATTCGATAGGACTGCCATAGCCGTTCGGTCTTCCCTCCAGATCATAATGTACCGCCACACGCGCCGGAAGATCTTTCCAGATGTAAGCCAGGTAAAAAAAAGGAATGGCCAGGATCGCAGCAGATACCCATAAGGGTGTTTTGGTGGAGTTGGTTGTTTTCATGGTATTTGGTATTTGGTATTTGGTATTTGGTATTTGGTAAATAAGACTTAAGACTTTGGACTTTTACCTTTTGGCTTTTGGCTTTTTAAACTGCATCATCCATTTCATGATCTCATCGAGTACGGTAGTATTTAAAGTATAGTAAACGAATTGGCCTTTCTTGTCGCGATCTACAAGGCCGGCCCTCGTCAAAAGTTCCAGGTGATGCGATACGCTGGGCCAGGAGATATGGAACTGCTCGGCGATCTCGCCCGCGGTGAGGTCTTTGTCCTTTAACAGCTCCAGGATGTCGCGGCGGGTCTTGTCGTTGAGGGCTTTGAAGAAGATCTCGAAACGCATTTCATTTAAATAATTAGACAAATGTCTAAATACTTTTTCGGTCCCGCAAGAAAAATCGTATAACCGCTCGAAATTCAGGGATTTATGTATTTTTGGGGCCTGATGAGCGATCAAAAAGACATCCATTCCAGCAAGGCCCCCGAGCCGGTTGGCCTCTACCCACACGCCAAGCGTGTGGGCAATCTCCTTTTCCTAAGCGGCGTAGGGCCGCGCGAAAGAGGCAGCAAAAAAATTCCCGGCGTTGAGCTCGACGCCAACGGAAATATCACTTCCTACGACATAGAAGCGCAATGCCACAGCGTATTTCGCAACATCAAATACATACTCGAAGATAGCGGCAGCAGCTGGGACAAGATCATAGACGTAACGGTGTTCCTCACCAATATGAAAGACGATTTCCCTAAGTACAATAAGCTCTGGGCCGAGTATTTCAAGGAAAATCCTCCTTGTAGAACCACGCTTGAGATCAACTGCCTCCCCACTCCTATCGCCATTGAGCTGAAGGTGATAGCCACCATTTAAAGCGGCCTTTTCACCTCATTTTCCGCTCTCCTTTTCATTGCAAAAAGCTGTTTTTTATTATTATATTAGCGCCCCTGAAAATCAGGCCTTTTCTATGGCTAAAAAGTATACCGAATACAAAGGACTCAACCTCTCGCAGGTGGGCAAGGATATTTTGAAGTTTTGGGCAGAGAACCAAACTTTTGAAAGATCTGTTACCGAGCGCGAGGGCGCTACGCCTTTTGTGTTCTATGAAGGTCCGCCCAGTGCCAACGGTATGCCCGGCATACACCACGTAATGGCGCGCGCCGTAAAGGATATCTTTTGCCGCTATAAAACGCAGAAAGGTTTCCAGGTAAAACGTAAGGCCGGTTGGGATACACACGGTTTACCCATTGAATTAGCCGTTGAAAAAAGTTTAGGCATCACCAAAGAGGATATAGGCAACAAGAACAGTGCGAAATTTATTTCTGTTGAAGATTACAACAAAGCCTGCCGCAAGGAGGTGATGAAATACACCGATAAGTGGGAAGAAGTTACGCGCCAGATGGGTTATTGGGTGGACATGGGCGATCCGTATATCACTTACGAGAACAAATACATCGAGAGTGTCTGGTGGCTGCTGAAGAATCTTTATTCAAAGAATTTGCTCTATAAAGGCTTTACCATTCAGCCATATTCTCCCGCCGCGGGCACCGGCTTAAGCACGCACGAATTAAATCAGCCCGGTTGCTACCGCAACGTGAAAGACCGCACCGCTACGGTGATGTTCAAAGCCGTTAAAGGTGGTAAGTTACAGGACAAAGAATTATTTGAAGAGACACATTTCATGGCCTGGACGACCACGCCCTGGACGCTTCCTTCGAATACGGCGCTGGCTGTTGGAAAGAACATTGATTACGCGGTGATGAAAACCTTCAACCCGCAAACGCACAAACTCATTCATGTTATTTTGGCGAAGGACCTTGCCGGAAAATATTTTCCGGAGAA
The DNA here is from genome assembly GCA_964387075.1 of uncultured Flavobacteriaceae bacterium. Taxonomy (GTDB): domain Bacteria; phylum Bacteroidota; class Bacteroidia; order B-17B0; family Aurantibacillaceae; genus PALSA-968. Next base: position 227,521 of record CAYLVB010000008.1, on the reverse strand, counting down.
GAATGCGGAACTGAAAATTGAGGATTACCAGGCGGGCGACAAGAACATTCCTTTTCAATTGATCAAAACCGTGAAAGGAAGCGAGCTCGAAGGGATACGCTATGAACAATTACTGAATTTCGTTCAACCAACCGATGGCGACGCTTTCAAAGTTTTGTTGGGAGATTTCGTCACAACCGAAGATGGAACCGGCATCGTACACATCGCTCCTTCATTCGGCGCTGATGACTTTAAAGTGGCCAAACAAAATGGTGTTGGTTCTTTAACACTCGTTGACAAACGCGGAAAATTCTTGCCCGAAGTGCAAGACGGCGTTTTTCTCTATGGAGAAGAATATGTGAAAGAAGCTTATCTCACAGACGAAGAAAAAAAGACAGAATACGAGAAACAGAAAAAAATATTAGAGGCCGCCGGCAAGATCAAAGACCTGAAAGTTTACCTGAGTGTTGACGAACGCATTGTGCTGAAACTGCAGGAAGAAGGCAAACTCTTTAAAAAAGAAAGCTACGAACACAGTTACCCGCATTGCTGGCGTACCGATAAACCTGTGTTGTATTATCCACTCGACAGCTGGTTCATCAAGACCACCGATCGCAAGGAGGAAATGATCGCGCTCAACAATACCATCAACTGGAAACCGGAATCAACCGGAACCGGTCGATTTGGTAATTGGTTAGAGAATCTGAACGACTGGAACTTGTCGCGCTCGCGTTTCTGGGGCATTCCGCTGCCAATCTGGACCAGCGAAGACAAGAGCGAACAGATCATTATTGGCAGCGCCGAAGAACTGAAAAAAGAAATTGAGAATGCCGTTGCTAAAAAAGCGATGGGCGAAAATCCATTGGCAAAATTCGTTCCCGGCAATTTCTCTAAAGAGAATTACGATACTTTTGATCTGCACAAACCTTACGCGGATACCATTGTGCTGGAGAAGAACGGCAAAAAACTTTTCCGCGAGCCTGATCTCATTGATGTTTGGTTCGACAGCGGAGCTATGCCTTACGCGCAGTTACATTATCCTTTCGAGAATAAAAACCTTATTGACGCAGCTCTGTCCCCCGCCGGAGGGGGTGGCCGAAGGCCGGGGGAGGATGCAGCTTTCCCCGCAGATTTCATCGCCGAAGGCGTTGACCAAACCCGCGGCTGGTTCTTCACCCTGCACGCTATAGCCGTCATGAATTTTGGTTCGGTTGCTTACAAGAACGTTGTTTCTAACGGACTTGTGCTCGACAAGAACGGCAATAAAATGAGTAAGCGCCTGGGTAATGCCGTAGATCCTTTTGAAACACTCGAGAAATACGGTCCGGATGCTACGCGCTGGTACATGATCACCAACGCTGCACCCTGGGATAATTTGAAATTTGATGTGGAAGGAATTACCGAGGTGCAACGTAAGTTCTTCGGTACGCTTTACAACACCTATTCTTTCTTCTCGCTTTACGCCAACGTTGATGGCTTTACTTACAGCGAAAAAGATATTCCCGTAGCGCAAAGACCCGAGATAGACCGCTGGATCTTATCTGAATTGAATTCACTGATAAAAGCGGTTGACGAAGCCTATGCTACTTACGAGCCACACCGCGCGGGGCGCGCTATTGAGTATTTTGTAGACGAGCATTTGAGCAATTGGTACGTACGTTTGTGCCGCCGCCGTTTCTGGAAAGGCGATTACAGCGAAGATAAAATTGCCGCTTACCAAACCTTATACAAATGTTTGGAAGTGATCGCGCAGCTCTCTGCTCCCATCGCGCCATTCTTTACCGACCGTTTGTTCAACGACCTGAACGCGGTTACCGGCAAGGACAAAGCAAGTTCGGTGCATTTGAGCCTCTTCCCGCAGGTGGATGAGAAACTTATTGATAAATCACTGGAAGAACGCATGGAGCTGGCCCAGAAGATCTCTTCCATGATCCTTTCCATCCGCAAAAAAGAGAATATCAAAGTACGTCAGCCGCTCAATAAAATTCAGATACCGGTGTTGGATGAGAATTTCCAAAAGCAGGTCTCTGCGGTGCAGGATCTTATCCTTGCCGAAGTGAACGTAAAAGAAATTGAATTTGTTGATGAGAGCAAAACGCAGATCGTAAAGAACCTCAAGCTTAACTTCAAGACCCTGGGCAAAAAATGCGGCAGGCACATGAAGGCCGTGCAGAGTCATGCCCAAAAGCACGAGAACGATATCATACACGCTATTGAGAAGAGCGGGAAATACGAAATAAAGGTAGAAGACGATGTAATTGTGCTGGAGAACGAAGATGTGGAGATCATCCCGGTGGACATACCCGGCTGGAAAGTGGCCAATAACGGCCCCGTTACCGTGGCCCTGGATGTTACACTTACCGAGCCCTTAAAGCAGGAAGGAATGGCCCGTGAGCTGGTAAACCGCATACAGAACATACGGAAAGACAAGGGGTTTGAGGTTACCGACAAGATCAATGTAGAGATAGCGCACCACGATAAACTCGATGCTGCCATAAAGAACAATTTAACCTATATTTGTTCTGAAACATTGACAAAAAACCTTAATATTGTAGAGAAGATCACCTCCCAGCAGGCCCTACCCGTGGAAGTGGATGAAAATGTTAGCACTGTGATCAGTGTCGAAAAAATTTAATTATAGTTACCATGGCCAAAAAAGTAAAAGCAAAGAAAGCAAGCAAGCCCGCTAAGAAAGCGGCCAAAAAGCCTGCAGCGAAAAAAACAGCGAAACCGGCAAAGAAAAAACCAGCCGCTAAAAAGCCAGTGGCTAAAAAGAAAGCCGCGAAGCCCGTTAAAAAGACCAAACCGGTTGCCAAAAAAGCAGCTGTAAAAAATAAACCCAAACCCTCCTTATCGGCGGGCAAAAAAGCCGAAGTGAAGAAGGATGTGAAGATGAAGGCCGGTAAGAAAGATCCGAAAAGCAAAAAGGTAATTGCAGCCCTCTCTAAAGAAGAAAGTAAAAAAGCTAAACCCGTTGCCGGCGACCTCGAAGGAGAAGAGCTGGATGTGGAGGCTTTAGAGCTGGAACCCGTTGAAGGAGCCGCAGCCGATGAGGATGAAGATATCATTGAAGAAGTAGACGCGGAAGAAAAACCTAAAAAAGGTCGCGGCCGCCGTCGCGGTAAAAAAGAGGGCAAGAAACACTACGATTCTGAAGACTTCGTGCGCAAGCAGATCGTGAAGATCGACCTCAGCCGCCCGCTCATTAAAAAACCGAAGAAAGAAGAGCCTGCGCCTTATGTGAACAACAAGGATAAACGCAGCCGCTACAGCGATAAAGAATTAGCCGAGTTCAAAGAGATCATTTTAGTGAAACTGAACGAAGCCAAGGTTGACTATGAATTGCTGAAGCAAACTTTAACAAATGCCGACAACCACGGTACCGATGATACGTCTCCAACCTTTAAGTTACTGGAAGACGGCAGCGACATGCTTTCTAAAGAAGAAGTAGCGCAATTGGCACAACGCCAGGAGAAATATATTGTTAACCTGCAAAACGCCCTGGTGCGCATCCAAAACAAGACCTACGGCATCTGCCGCGTTACGGGTAAACTTATCCCTAAAGAAAGGTTACGCTCTGTTCCGCACGCTACGTTGAGCATTGATGCGAAGCTTTCTCAATACAATTAATTGAATGTTCTTATAACAGAAAAGCCCCGCCGGAAGGTGGGGCTTTTTTGTTTCGGATCAATTCTCTTTTCCTGTTCTTTTAACTTAAACACGTTTAACAATTTGGGGGAGCATTACACATCTTCAGACTATAGTTTCCCCTGCGCATAAAAAACCGAAAGCGCAATTTCAGATTTGTTTGCCACTAATAAACTCCTCAAAATTTCCCTTTGTTACCAGCCGCATTTCCGAACCGGGGTAATTGGATAAAAAGGTCTTCGGGAACTTAGCGCGTGTCTTTTCATTCCACTTAAACTCATAGGCAAACAGGTTTCCATCGCGCTCTTCCAGGTAATCTATTTCCTGCTGTTGGGTGGTGCGCCAGAAAAAAGTGTTGGCCAATTTGTTTTGATACTGCAGAAACTTCATTCGTTCGCTCACCATAAAATTTTCCCAAAGTGCGCCGGTATCCTGTCTTAATGAAAGAGGACTAAAATTGGCGATAATGGCATTGCGAATGCCGTTATCATAAAAATAAATTTTACGGGAGCTTGTGATCTCATTGCGCAGGTTCCTGCTAAAAGGCTGCAGCCTGAAGATCACAAATGTTTTTTCAAGTAACTGGATGTAGGTATTGATGGTATTCTTATCAACCTGCAACATGCCCGCCAATTCGTTATAAGAAACCTCATGGCCCAAATGCAGAGCAAGCGCGCGCAATAATTTATCCAGCAATTCGGGTTTGCGTATGCCACCTATGGAAAGTACATCCTTATACAGGTAACTTCCGGCCAGTTGCTGCAACACTTCTTTTTCTTCGCCCGGGTGCGTAATAACATCCGGATACATACCGTACACCAGCCGCTGCTCTAATTGCGAATGCGCGGCAACCGGGCCCACGTAACTATGAAACTCCTGCCAGGAAACCGGGTACATTTGATATTCCCACTTCCGGCCGGTTAAAGGTTCATTTATTTCACTCGTAAGCTCAAAAGAAGAGGAACCGCTTACCAATACCTGCACTTTTTTAAATTGGTCGGTGATGAGTTTTAGGGTAAGGCCTATATTCCTGATACGTTGAGCTTCGTCAATGAATACCAGCTTGTGCTTGCCGATCATTTGCTTCAGCGTTTCCGTATTGGCGCCTTCTAATTGCGACTGCACAGCAGGGTCATCTCCTTTAAGAAAAAGCCAGGCCCCGCATTGATCGGCTATGCTTTTTAGTAAAGTGGTTTTTCCTACCTGGCGCGGACCCAAAACGATAATGGTTTTGCCCTTGCCTAACTTCTTTTGTATAGTAGCAAAAAGCTCTCTTTTTATCATTTTAGTGAATATATTCACCAAATATATATATTTTTTGGTGAATACAATCGCCATTTATACTAAATTGATGTAAATCAACCTGCTATCTATTCTCCTATATTCGTATAGAAGGAGGAAGCCTTTTAACTTATAACTTCAAACTTTTAACTTACCAAAAATGCCCATCCTCAACTCCATAGCCTCCTGGTTCATGAAAAAGCGCATGCACCAGATCGAGCTCTTTATGAAGTACCCGCAGGAAGTACAGGAAGAATGGCTGCGTAAACTCGTAAAGACCGCGCGCGATACCGAATTCGGAAAAAAATATCGCTACAGTTCCATAAACACGTATACCGATTTTAAAAAGCAAGTACCGCTCCAGGATTACGAATCCCTAAAGCCAAGCATAGAAAAGATACGCCGGGGGGCAGAAGACGTTTTGTGGCCCGGCGAGATAAAATGGTTCGCCAAATCGAGTGGCACTACCGATAAAAGTAAATTCCTACCCGTAACAAAAGAGAGTCTGGATGGCTGTCATTACCACGGCGGCCGCGATATGGTCACGCTTCACTGCGTGAACAATCCCGAAACGCAATTGTTCACGGGCAAGAACTTAGCGCTGGGTGGAAGTCACCAGAAAGATCTGCTCAATAACCACGAGTCGTACCACGGCGATGTTAGCGCCATTGTGATACAAAACTTACCGCCGTTAGCAGAATATTTTCGCGCGCCTGATCTTGAGATCGCTTTGCTTGACAAATGGGAAGTGAAACTCGAAAAAATGGCACGCGCCACCATGAACGAGAACGTTACCAGCCTGGCCGGCGTTCCTTCCTGGATGCTGGTGCTGCTGCGGCAGGTAATGGAACACAAAAAGGCAAACTCCATCCAGGAAGTGTGGCCCAACCTCGAGCTGTATTTTCACGGAGGCGTAAGCTTTACTCCTTATGCCGAGCAATTCAAAAAGATCTTCGCTAACGATAAGATCGATTACATGCAGATCTACAACGCGTCCGAAGGTTTCTTTGGTTTGCAGGATCGCAAAAAGGCCAATGACATGCTGCTGATGTTAGACTATGGCGTGTATTACGAGTTCATTCCGCTGGAAGATATTCACAAGGAGCAGCCCCGGGCCTATTCTCTCTCCGAGGTAAATACGGAAACCGTTTACGAAATGGTGATCTCCACCAACGCGGGGCTCTGGCGCTATCGTTTGGGCGATACGATCAAATTCACATCTACAACGCCTTATCGTTTCATCATCACCGGGCGCACCAAACATTTCATGAACGCCTTCGGCGAAGAGCTGATGATACACAACGCCGAGGAAGCTTTGAAGGCAGCCTGCGAAAAAACGCACGCCCTCATCAACGAATACACCGCGGCCCCCGTTTTCATGGGCGACAAGAACGGCGCGCACGAATGGGTGATCGAATTTGAAAAACAACCTAATAATTTAGAATACTTCACAGATGTTCTAGATAAAACCTTAAAGAACTCCAACTCCGATTACGAAGCCAAACGTCACAACGATTACGTACTCAAATTCCCGATCGTAAAGAGCGTAGCCAAAGGCACTTTTTACAAATGGCTTAACAGCAAGAATAAATTAGGTGGGCAATTCAAGGTGCCACGGCTGAGCAATGATAGAAAATTTGTAGAAGAGATCCTTACGCTGGCAGGCCGGTAACTAACCACCTCAACGCCACAGAGGCTATTTTTTATTGTGCGGCGCGTCTGTATTCTCTTTCTTCTTGTTCGTATTGCCTTTCTTTTCCCCGCTTCCTTCCGGCAAAGGCTTTTTAGCTTTGTTAGTGCGGGTGGTGTCCGTACGACCAGATCCATCCTTATGGATATTTGCATTGTTACCAGGGGTAGCGCCAGGCTTCTGGCCGCTCTTATTTGTATTTCCCTTGTTGTAATTTTTGCTAGGGTCCTGGCTGTCGCGGTTCTTTTTTATACGCGAAGAATCCCTTTGATCGTCATTCTTGTTATTGTATTTTTTATTCGGGTCCTCGTCGCCCGTGCTCCTTTTGAACTTAGAGGAATCGGGGCCCATATTGTTAGAACTATCCGCCTGGGCGAACGAATTCTGCGTTGCGCAAAAAAGGCAGCAAGCGGCAATGGTTGCAAAGATCTGTTTCATAATGATTTTTTTTTGAATGATTTTTTTCGTGAGCAAAATTACCCGGTACATGAGAAAAGAATACAGATAATCGGTCAGCACCTGAATTGTATGGCTGAAGCGAAACTTTATATGTAAAAGAAGAAAACAATAATACCTATAAGCTTGCATGTTCTTAAACCCTATAAAGTCGCTTCAGCCGAAATATTTCGCCTGCACCGCGTGTGAAACGTAATTTTGTGATGTCTTTACCATGAAAAAATACTTACTTGCATTTTTCATTACGCTTTGTTCTTGCTGCCTTTCACAGGACGATCGTGCTGCACGGCCGCCTGTGGTCATGGTAAAAGGCAAACAGGTATACATCCATTTTCCGGTTAACTACACACCTAACCTGCTGGTACGAATCTGCGACAGCACCGGAAGAACCATTTTCCTGGAAAATAAATATAATTTCAGCGGAACCTATGACCGGGTAATTCCGTTGAGCCCATCGCTAAAAGGCAGGCATGAACTGTATTTTTACAGCGCATCGGATAAATACAAACAAAACATTATCATCGAATGAAGTATCACAGGAACTTATTCGCGCGTTTGCTCTTCGTGGTTCTTTTAACCACCCGGACTTCTTCCCCCGCCCAAGTACTCAAGTCGGTGATCTACGACCTCGATGGGCTTGATATTGGCCAAAGCGATCTGCCGGAAGGCGATTACAGTTGGGGCGATATCTCGTACCAGGCCGTTGCCAACCCGCTGCCGCCAAGCGATATGTTGGGCGATCGCGTACTGCAGGTCAATCTCAACTGGAATACAGGAACCGGCGTTTTTGGAAGAGGCATATCGCGTTTCATTGAGTTCGACCGCAACAACGATCGCCTCAACTTCTTTATTTACAACCCGCCCACCAATAACCAGAACGCCGAGTTAACGCTGACCTTAGGCGACGACGATAACCAGGACAATGCTTACGATCTTTTTGTTGACGATTGCTGGCAAAGGAACATCACCGTTACCCCCTCGGGCAACTGGCAATTCATTTCCGTGCCGCTGAAGGACCTGGCTGACGGTAACAGCGGCGGCAATGGTGTTTTTGATATGGCCTTCACACAGAATAAAGGAATGCTGCTTATGGCAGAGATCCGTTTCCAGCGGCCCGCGGGAGCCGGCAACGCTGTGTTCTATCTCGACATGATGCATTTCTCGGAAGGAGACCTTCCACATGGCAACTCCATTTTCGACCTGCCTCTTAAAGATCCTTCCGATCAATGCCCACTTGGCGCCTATATGATGCAGCCGGGAGGGCAACAGCAAAATACAGGCCCCGAGTTCGAAAGTTTATTTCCGCCCGGAAAGAAGATCAAATTCATCAATTACTTCTTTGCCTGGGGCGTGAACGGAAGTACTATTCCCAACAACCTGCCCGGCAACGAGGTACAGGCGATACTAGCGGCCGGTTACATCCCCATTATGACCTGGGAGCCTTTGCTGCAGGGCTATTCGCGGCTGGACCCGGTGCAGCCCCGTTTGCAAAATATCAACAACGGCAATTATAACTCGTATATTGATGCTGTGGCCAACCAGGTGAAAACGTACTCCGGCACTGTGATCATTCGCCTGATGCATGAGTTTGATGGCGACTGGTATGCCTGGTCGTTGTCACAGAATAACCATGATCCCAGCCAGTTTGTAACTGCTTTTCGAAAGGTCGTGAACCGCTTTCGCGCCCTTGGAGCTAACAATGTAAAATGGATGTGGTGCGTGAATTCAGATTACGCGCCCTATGAAGCTTATAACTGGATCGTTCCCGCCTACCCCGGCGACAGCTATGTGGATATCGTAGCAACAGACATCTACAACAGTCATTTCCCTGTTAGTGTTCCATTCTGGCGATCTTTCCGAAGCCAGGCTGCGGAAAGTTATTATTACCTGAATAAATATTTCCCTCAAAAGCCCCTTTACATTTGCGAACTGGGCTGCAGGGAACGCCTTTCCTCCGAGAATACAGCTTCAGAAAGTAAAGGGGCCTGGTTTGAGCGAATGGATAAAGAGATGCAATCCAATTATCGCAAGGCCCGCGCGCTCATCTTTTTTAATGCGGCGCCCGACCAGAATTGGTTTGTGAACTCCTCCCCTTACGCGCTGCAGTCGCTAACCAGCAACGTATGGAATGACAATTATTATTTCCCCGAGGTCTTTGGCATCGCGCCCGGCACTACCGAAGAGAACGCGGTCTTTGTATTTCCGAATCCTACAGATCGCCTGGTGAATTTAAATTGGCAATTGCTAAGCTCCGGAGAAAAGTCCATCCGCATCAGTAATTGCCTGGGTGAAATTGTTTATTCGGAAGAATTGGAAAAGAACACTGCCTATTACTCTAAACAAGTAGACCTTGGCGGCTACCCAAAAGGAATATATTTTGTGGAAATTTACAGCGAAGAAAGTGGAAGGCAAGGGAAACGCAGGGCCAAAAAACTCGTATTGCATTGATCACCAATCCTTCTGTGTGCGATAAACCATACCTTTAAAAAGGCCCACGGTTTTATTTTCCTGGTTAGTTATTTTTACCTCGTAAACCGCGATCTTATCCGAGCGATGTTGTTCTTCGGCAACGGCCGTCAAAACATCACCGCTCATTACTTTATGGGTGTGAGAAATAGAAGTTTCAATTGAGACAGCTTGTTTTCCATGCGAATTGGAAGCGAAAGCAAGGGCGCTGTCGGCCAGCGAATAGGTAATGCCGCCATGCGCGATCTTGAAACCGTTGGTCATTTCATCACGTACTTTCATTTTCATTTCGCAGCTTCCCTCGCCCACTTTCAAAACCTCAATTCCAAGCCATTTACTGAACTCGTCGTTGGCGTACATTTTGTTGCGTACTATTTCATCTGCTTTACTCATGTTTTTTACCGCTAAGGCGCCAAGACGCCAAGGTTCTTATTTTGAGGATCTATAAAAGTTCATCTCTTTAACATAATCGGATACTTTCTCAGGCATAAAGCAACTCACGTTTTTCTTCTCCGCGAGAGCCGCTCTAATAAAAGAAGAAGATATTTCTATGACCGGCGCGTTTGTAACATGAACCCGCGGATGATCACTGAACTTTTCGCCGGCGCTCTTGTGGCGCGGATACACGTAAATATCGTGCTTCTTCAAGATCTGTTCATAATTCTTCCACTTGTCAAAGGTCTGCAGGTTATCCATTCCCATGATAAGCGCGAATTCCTTCTTCGGATATTTTTCTTCGAGATGCGTAAGCGTGTTGATCGTGTAAGAAGGTTGCGGCAATTTGAACTCTACATTACTGGCCTTTAATTTTGGATGATCCTCAACAGCCATGCGCACCATTTGCAGGCGGTGTGTTTGAGAAAGTAAGCTGGCCTTATCTTTCAAAGGATTGTGTGGAGAGACCACGAACCATACTTCCTTCATATCCGTAAATTCGAGCATGTAATTGGCCAGCACCATGTGCCCGACATGAATGGGATTGAAAGAACCAAAGAATAGACCAACCTGCATATCCGCTAATTTACTACAAATCCTGTCAATTGCTTATTATGCCATTTGCTCAGTAAAAGCAGCGCAAGTACCGCTCCAACAGAAGCATACAACATGTCGCTTTGCGTATCCCATACATAGCCTTGACTTCCTAAGAAAGCCTCGGCATCCGTTCCGCTCACTTCTGCCACTAGCCATTCCAGCAATTCATAAAAAGCGCTGATGGTCATACACACGCACACGATCAAAAAACTGCGCCAACTTTTGCGATACACCACTTTAAAACGAATGAAGATCTCGCGTATGATCATGGCCGGGATAAACCCCTGCGCGAAATGCCCCACCTTATCGTAATTATTTCGCTCCATTCCCAACGGCTCCCGGATCCATTCGAAAAGCGGGACCTCAGCGTACGTATAATGCCCGCCCACCATTAAAATAATGCTGTGAAGCAAGATCAGTCCGTACACGAGGTTGGTAAATTTGAACTTTCGGTAAGTAAACGCCAGTACGCCTAACCCGATCAAGGCGGGAAACACTTCCAGGAACCAGGTAAAGTACTCTTTGGGATGTATGGACGACCAGCCCAGCACAAGAAAGAAAATGATGAGAAAGATCCAGGGAAGTTTTGGGTTACTTCTTTCCACTGCCTTAGAACTTCTTATTGACGTTAAATGGTTTTTTCGGTTTTTCGATGGTGCTTAAGATGGCCTTCATCTTATCCTGCTTGGCGATCAGGCTCAGGGCCTCGCTCACATCCGTATCGTATTTCAGCGAAGATTCTATCCTGCCCTTCAAAAAATAATAGCGCGACGCGATCTCATCTTCGATCATGTGTTTGATCTCTACTTTGAACTTTTGCAGATCGTCCTTCTTGCGATCCATCAATCGTTTTTCCAATTGCTTGAATTCGGTCTCGATGTCGGTAAAATATTTATCCTCCTCGGCGCTCTTCTTCATGATCTCAAGCGCTTCTTCGCTATTGGTCTTGTAGGAATAATCCTTTCCTTCCAGGTGGCTCACAAACTCCTCATATTCTCTTTCGCTGATCGTAAAGTTCTTAGGGCTGGTGGGTAACGTGGGGTGCTTGATGGTGTAAAGCGTTGCGTAATCAAAAATATAATTCTTGGTGATGAGCGCATAGGTGATATCGCTCATGTTCTGCGGACTGGTTTGCACATCCGGCAGGATACCCGCGCCATCGTAAACAATACGGCCATTGCGTGTCTTAAACGCAGTGATCAAAGAATCGCTTACGTGATCAACGCTTCCGTCCTCGTTGCGGTGACTGTAGTCCAGCGCTTGTATGCAGCGCCCGCTTGGAATATAATATTTTGCAACGGTAAGTTTTAACTGCGCGTTGTAAGTAAGCGGTTTGGTTTGCTGCACCAATCCTTTTCCGTAAGTACGCTGGCCCACCACTACAGCGCGATCAAGATCCTGCAACGATCCGGAAACAACCTCAGCGGCTGATGCGGAGTTGCGATCAACCAATACAACCAGTGGCATTACAAGGTCCACCGGAGCATTCACCGCCTTGTAGAGTTGCTCCCATTCTTTCACCCGGCCTTTGGTCACGCAAATATCAATTCCCTTTTCAACGAACATGTTCACGATATCCACCGCCTGGTGCAATAGTCCGCCCGGGTTCTCGCGCAGGTCAAGCACCAGTGATTTGCAATTGTTCTCCGTTCTCAGTTTGGTGAAAGCTTCACGCACTTCCTTGGCCGCATCCTGGGTAAAGCCGGTTAATTTAATATAACCTGTTTCGGTGTTCAGCATTCCGTAATACGGAACATCCTTTACGCGGATCTCTTCGCGCTGTATATTGAAATCAAGAAGTTTGGATTCGCCCAGCCTTTCAATTTTTAATTTGATGGGCGTGCCCGCTTGTCCTTTCATCAAACGACTTACATCATCGGGATTCTTTCCCTTCATGGTAATACCATTGATCTCGGTGATCATATCACCGGTTTTAATACCGGCTTTAGCGGCGGGGGAACCCTCGTACACTTCCGATATCAAGACCTTATCTACCATCTCGCGCACCGAAGCTCCTATGCCGCCGTATTGACCGGTGGTGATGATCTTGTAGTCTTCAATTTCAGATTCGGTATAATACTCGGTATAAGGATCGAGCGATTGCAACATAGCATCAGAAGCTGTCTTGATCAACTGCCCGGGCTTGGTTTCGTCCACATAGAAAAGATTGAGCTCGCGATACATGGTAGAAAAAACATCGAGGTTCTTGCTGATCTCAAAAAGGTCTTCGGTAAAAGCCACGAAAAACATGCTCACAGAGAGTATCACCGGCAGCAGCAATAAATAAAATCGGCGTTTAGCAGGCATGGTAAATTCTTTACGTAAAGGTACGTTTTTTAATTAATTGGTTGTTTTCTGCTCCAGGGTTTTAAGAGCTTTTAACAGCTTCTTATCTATTTCTGCAAAGTCAAGTACCTCCCTGCTTGTATAGATGATAAGGAGGTGCAGGTTCTTTTGTTCTTTTGCGAGATGATCGTATAATTCCTGCTTGTGCATGCGATAGGATTCGCGCATGCGGCGCTTGAGTAGGTTTCGGTCTACCGCCTTTTTAAAACTTTTTTTGGGCACCGAAAAGACCACCTGGCAGGGCGCGGGCTGCCGTTCTACATGGATGCTATATATACATTTGAAATGGGTACTGAAAAAAGAAGTTCCGGCCCCGTACAAATGTTCAATGGCCTTGAGGCTGCAAAGCCTTTCGTTCTTTTTAAAAGTAAAGCGTGGCAAAACTTATCGTTTGTTTACTTCGCGGAAGTAATTCTCCAAAGCCATGGTCATAGAAGGCGTTTGGGGATTAGGCGCGGCGATATCGAGGCGCAGGCCATGCTCGCGAACAGCCTTGGCCGTAGCTGCGCCAAAAGCAGCGATACGCAGATCGCCCTGTTTAAAGGTTGGGAAGTTCTTGAACAGTGAACGGATACCCGCCGGTGTAAAGAACACCACCACATCATAATCCAGCTTGCCGTTGAAGTCGCTCAGGTCGGCGCTAACGGTACGGTAAATGATGGCTTTCTTGTAATTCAGTTTCAGCAGGTCAAGCACGTCGATGATCTTTTCCTCGCGGTGCACATCGGCAACCGGCAGTAAGAAATTCTCTTCTTTGTTCTTACGCAACGCCTCCGCCAGGTCAGTAATAGTGCCATTGCCGAAGAATATCTTGCGCTTGCGGTATTGAATGTATTTCTGCAGGTAGTAAGCGGTAGCCTCGTTCAGGCAGAAATACTTAGTGGTTTCGGGTACGTTATAACGCATCTCATTGCAGATGCGGAAGAAATGATCAATGGCATTACGGCTGGTAAGGATCACCGCGTTATGCTCGGTAAGATTTATGCGTTGCTGGCGGAATTCCTTGGTGGTCATGCCTTCCACCTTAATGAAATGGCGGAAGTCGATCTTCACATTCGAGCGGCGGGCCAGTTCTAAATAGGGCGATTTTTCGTTCTCGGGTTTGGGTTGTGAAACCAGGATGGTGCGCACGCGCAATTTCACAGAGTTCTCATCCGGGTAAACCAGCGCCGGCGGGGCGGGTGGAATAACGATCTTGGGTTCTTTTACACGCTCGGGCTTAGGCGCCGCAACAGGTTTTTCTTTAATAACTTTCTTAGCAGGAACCGCTTTTTTTGCGGGTTTTAAAACTTTCTTGGGAGCAGGCTTGGCTTTTTTCTTAACCACCTTCGTGGTCTTAGGCTTAGACTTTTTCTTTGCTATGGACTTAGCCTTCTTGGGCTTCGCTTTTGAAGCAGGTTTTTTGCTCTTAGCCTTTGATCGCTTTACCGCCATTGCTTGTCTTTAGTATAATTAGCCGAATCGCAGCCAGTCGCCTGCCAATACCTTAATAAACACGGCCAATGGTATGATTTCGACGGTGCAAAGATACAAAACTATATGAAATACCGAAAACCCGTATTCGGGCCCCGCCCAGGCCAGAGTACGTACCACCCGAACCACAAAAACAAGGGCCGGGATCGCCAAACCTATTCCCACGAGGTACTCCTGCGGCACAGCCGAATAATAGAGCAGGAGACACACCGGAAACAACAGCAGCCCTTCGGTCTTGATACTGAAAGAGTACTGGAAAAAGTAATCGGTAAGGGCCTTTTGGTTGCGCAAAAAAAGCGAGAATACCCTTGAGGATACCTTTTTGGCGAAGAGGATCACAGAAAGGAACAAGAGGCTTAAAGGTAACACCCAATCGGGATTCTTCAAGGTGATCCAGCCCATTTTTTCATTCAGGTAGTTAAAAAAAACCGCGGCGCAAATGATGTAAACGCCAGTCAACGATAAAGAGAACAGTTTGAAAAAAGAATATCCCTCGCGCTGCAACTGCCTGGACGAACTGTAACTGAAGACCCCTTGCACCAATTGCCACATCTTTTTGTAATACAAAAGATACACCATTAGCAGCATTGCGCTGGCCAACACCAGCAAAATAAACACCGGCGCGTGGTAAGAGACCTCGCGCGGAATTGCAGTGCCGTAAAATTTCGCGGAAGCGGAATTCATTCCTCCAAAAATAAAAAAAGTCCTCCCGCCAAAACGAAAGGACCTTCTTTTAATGTTAACAGGCGCTATTCGATAACGATCACCAGGTATTTAGAAACACTCCAGAACTCTTCGGCGTTGGTGATCTCCAGTTTCTCAACGGGTTTCTCACCTACCAGTTTATAAGAAGAGCTAGGGTGACTGCTCAGGATCTTCACCTTTTTGGCACCCAGGGGTATGCTGCTGATCTGGCTGCCGTCTATCTTGGTAAAATAATCGCGGTTAAAATCTTTCTTCAGATTCGTGGTCTTGCCAATGCCTACAAATCCTCCCTCTTTGGTGGTGATGCCTTTTTCCTTCAGTTCTTTAGAAGTGCCTATCACGTAATAAGCGGTGTTCAGTTTTTCGGTCTTCACTTCATTTTCCTGCTCCAGGCTCTCATAGTTCACTACCAGGTTGCTCAGTTCGATGTTCAGTTGCTCGATCTTATTGGTAAGTTCGCCGATCTGCACATCCTTCTCGTTCAGCTGCGCCTCGAGGGTAGCGATCATTTTCTCAAGACCATCGATCTTGGTGTTGGCTGTTTTAAGTTTTTTGTTCAAAGAAGAGATGCGCGACTTGTTCTTGGCCATCAACTCATAGATACTTTGTATATCCTGCTTGATCTGATCTTCCTTGCTTTTTACATCACCGCCCTGTGCGCTCGAGCTCACGATCTTCTCTTTTTCTTTGATCTCATCGAGGTTAGCCTGGATATCATTAAACGCGCTGATGAACTCCTGTACGGCCGCTTCCTTTTCGCTTAACTGGCCCTTCAGGTTGCTGTTGTCGCCGGCCAGGCTGTCGGCCAACGGGTTGGGTTCTTTTTCGCCGGTGTTATTACAAGATGTAAAGATCGTCGAAACCATCAAAAGGCCTGCAACGATCGTCATTTTTAAGAAGTTCTTCATAGTTGTTTTTTTTGCCGAAGGCATCCCTCCGGGGAATTTCGGTACAAATGTAGGCTTTCTGCATTACAAAAAAAACGACCCCCCTTACATAAATAAAAAGCCCCCCACGGCTGTACCGGGGAGGGCTTTTTTTGATCATTGATCCAATTATTCGATCAGTATCTTCTTTACCGTTTTGTTGTTCTCCTTATCCGTTATATGGACAAAGTAAACTCCTTTCGGTAAATGCGACAGATCGTAAGTAAGTACTCCGTTGGTGAAATTGCTCTCTGTTTTCACAGAAACGGTTTGACCTAGGGTGTTCAGGATAGTGAATTGCAGGTCGGTTGCCTGTCCTAAAGCTACCGCGAAATTGATGTATCCGCTGGTTGGATTTGGGAACAGGTTGATGTTATGGCCGAGGTAGCTGTTATCCTGCATACCGCTGGTAGGGCAAGCGATAGGAATGATACCAATGTTATAGGTACTTCCGTTCGGGTTAGCGGTTCCGGTGGTAGCTGTTTTCAGGTCTAACCAGTTACCGCCATACTTGATCCAGCCGGTGTTGGTTGGGTACGAATGATTCCTTCTGCCTGTCAATACCGCAACAGTATCAGGACCCCCTGTTGGAACAGTTAAGGCCATAAAGAAGTCAGCGCTTAAAGTACCCGGAGTAGTGAACATGGCTACATAAGGTATGATAATAGGACTTGCAAACTGCAGGTTTGGATTACCCGCATAGGGTACGCTCTGTACTGCGGTTGTTGCCGTTGCTGTATTGATGGTGAATGCTTTGGTTGCCAGTACCGCTCCCGGAGTGGTTGGACCAGCATTCATGGTCAAAGTAACAGTACCCGTACCTTTAGTTCCTCTTACTCCGTTCTTATAGAACAGAATGATACCGCCCGTTACGTTAGTAAGGTTGCTAGCGAATTGTGATTTCTGGTAGAACTCCGCGATATCGGTGAATGGATACGCGTTGGTTCCGGTCCAGTATCCACCGGCACCCGCGTTGTACATAGCAAGCGTATCGGTGTTGTTGATGTTCGACAAAGTATCGCAAACAGCAGCACAAGCGGTGATCGTTACCACCTGTGAAGTTGAGTTGCTACCTTGCGAGTTGCTTGCCACTAAAGTAACCGTATAGTTACCCGCAGCTGGGAAATTGATCGTGGGGTTCTGAGAAGAAGCAGTTGTAATTACTACCCCTGTGGTTGGCGCCACACTCCATGCCCATCCGGTTGGAGGCCCGCTTGAAGCATCAGTGAACGGAATGTTCGCCTGGGCACACATGGTGGTTGGGTGCGTGAAGTTTGCAGTTGGCGTAGAAACCGTAGCGTTACAAATGGTAACCGCGTTACCTGTTAAAGGTGTACGGAGATTACCGTTAGCCATACAGGTCTGCATGCGTGTCCTTTGATCGTTGGTGAACATGTACATACAGGCATCATCCGTGTAATCCATATAGTTCATGGTCATTTCACCATTAGGAGAAGTACCTGCGCCACAAGCGTTAACGTGATAAGGAGAAGGAGAGATGCAACCACCGTGAGCCGCGTCGGCAGTAGGGGTGTCATTGCAATAGTCGGTAGCACATCCGCTGCCGTCACCCCAGATATGGCGTAAACCCAGCCAGTGACCTACTTCGTGTGTAGTGGTTCTTCCTTTATTGTATTGCGAGGTAGCCTGGAAACCAATGTTACCGAAGGCCGAAGCCAGCATTACCACTCCATCTGTAGTGGTGGTTCCATTTCCACCACCGGGAATACTCGCTCCCAGTCCGGAGTTCGTAGGAAAAGTAGCATAGCCTAATAAGCCGCTGCCCAGGTTACAGATCCACATGTTCAGGTATTTGGTAGGATCCCAGATAGAGTTTGGCTTAATGGTACCATCAATATAGGTCGATGAATAGGGAGGCGCGCTCCATCCTTTGGTGTTCCTGTTGATACGCTCGATACCGGGTTCAGTAAGCGTGTTACCCAGAGGATCCTTCTGCGCCATGCAGAAGTGGATGTTACAGTCGTTGGCCTTCACGCCCTGGAAAGAAGAAGGAACCAACGAGATATCCGAATTGGTTCCGGCGTAATCGTTATTTAAGATCGTGATCTGCGAATTGATCTGCGCCTGCGAAAGGTTATAGGAGTTGGTACCTCCCACCGTTTCGTTGTTGTGAATTACGTGCACGATGACCGCGATGGTGTAGTTAGCCGCGGTGGCTTTCCCGGTCTGCAGGTCGGCCTTATATTTGTCAACTAACGCGTTGAACGCTTTATCCCATTCGGCTCCGGGTTCTACGGACCCACAACGGATATACCCGGTGGTGGGTTGTTGTTGTTGATGCTCATCACCCGCCGAAATGATCGGCTGAGGCGAAGCCTGGAAATTTTGTGCCATAGAACCCGCAAACAGCAAAGCCGTACAGCCAAAGGTGAGTAGGTGTTTTTTCATGATCGTTGTTTAGTTTATAGTTATTGCAATTTTAGTTAAAAAAAGGTCCCCGGCAAAGCGTCGGGCAAGGTTTTAGACCAATTTTTTTGTGTGATTATTGGGTCTGGATAAACGGTAAAAAAGCCATTTGAAGCGGGTTTTATATCTTTGGGCCCGATGCGACATATCCTTTTGGCCGAAGATGAAGAACACATCCGCGATTCAGTTAAACTGAACCTGGAGCTGGAAGGCTATAAAGTAACTGAGGTACAGAACGGCGCCGATGCCGTGGCATTGGCCAAAAAACATGTTTTCGACCTCGTGCTGCTGGATGTGATGCTGCCGGGCCTCGATGGATTTGAGGCCTGCAAGCTCATCAAACAGCAAAATAATTCAACACCTGTACTCTTTCTTACCGCTTTATCCGACAGCGCTAACCGCATACAGGGTTTGAAACTGGCGGATGATTATTTGCCCAAACCTTTTAACCTCGAGGAGCTCATTTTGCGAGTGAAAAACCTGCTTCGCAGAGCGCCCGAACCGGTTGCGGATGTTTTTTCATTCGACAGGTTCGAGATCAACTTTCTTTCCTTTGAAATAAAAACCCATGGGAAATTGATAGAAACGCTCTCGCAGCGCGAATGCCTGCTCCTGAAAATACTCACAGCGCGCGCCAACGAAGTTGTTTCACGCGACGAGATCCTCGAAAAATTATGGTCATCCGAAGAAAATCCGTCTGCGCGCACGATCGATAACTACATCCTTAATTTCCGCAAGATCTTTGAAAAAAATCCCAAAGAACCGCGCTTTTTTCATTCCATAAGAGGTGTTGGTTATAAATTCAGCGACGGAAAATAGGTTTTTTGCCTTTTTTCACCAGTTTTTAACAAAAAAGCCGATAAAATATGCGATTTTTAACAAAAAAGGACCATTTTTTGTTCATAAAAACCAATCTATATTGCCTCGGCGGCTATATTTTCTGCAAACAAAAAGAACAGGGGGTTTTTCGTTCTAAGAATACGTCTTCTTTCAAGCCCCTTAAAACATCTTATTGAGGCTTAGGCCTAAACCCTTTTTTGCGGTTCTTTTAACCCCTGTTTCCATTCTGAAAATACCCCCTTTTTAGTGTCCAAATTTCCTAAATAGTTTGCTATATTCGCCTTCCCCAAAAAATTGTACAATTATGGATCATTTTCGCAAACAAGACGCCCTTGATTATCACTCACAAGGTCGTCCCGGTAAGATCGAAGTAATTCCAACAAAACCTTACTCCACACAGCGCGATCTTACCCTGGCCTACTCGCCCGGAGTGGCCGAGCCTTGTTTGGAAATTGAAAAGAACCCGGAAGATGCGTACAAATACACCGCCAAAGGAAACCTGGTGGCCGTGATCTCGAACGGAACAGCCGTTCTTGGTTTGGGAGATATCGGGGCCCTGGCAGGTAAACCCGTGATGGAAGGAAAAGGATTGCTCTTCAAGATATTCGCCGACATCGACGTGTTTGATATTGAAGTTGACACCAAGAACGTAGATGAGTTTGTGAATACTGTAAAAAATATTGCCTGCACTTTCGGCGGCATCAACCTCGAGGATATCAAATCGCCCGAATGTTTTGAGATCGAGCGCAGACTCAAAGAAGAGCTCGACATTCCTCTCATGCACGACGACCAGCACGGCACCGCCATCATCTCTTCTGCCGGACTGCTGAACGCGGTAGAACTTTCGGGGAAAAAAATGGACGAGATCAAAGTGGTGGTGAACGGCGCCGGCGCCTCGGCCATTTCCTGTTCCAAACTTTACATCGCCGTTGGCGTAAAAAAAGAGAACATCACCATGGTTGACAGCAAAGGGGTGATCACCGCTGATCGTACAGACCTGGATGAGCACAAAACATTTTTCGCTACCGCGCGCAAAGGGGTGAAAACGCTTGCTGAAGCCCTGAAGGGTGCCGATGTTTTTGTGGGATTATCAAAAGGAAATATACTCAAGAAGGAAATGATACAAAGCATGGCGCCTAATTGCATCGTATTCGCGCTTGCCAATCCCACACCCGAAATTTCTTACGAAGAAGCTATGGCCGCCCGCGAGGATATCATTGTTGCCACCGGGCGCAGCGATAATCCCAACCAGGTGAACAACGTTTTGGGATTCCCATTCATTTTTCGCGGAGCATTGGATGTTCGCGCCACCGGCATCAATGAAGCGATGAAACTCGCCGCGGTTCGCGCCATTGCCGATCTTGCCAAAGAACCCGTTCCGGATTACGTGAACTTAGCTTACGGTTCCAAGAACTTAAGTTTTGGCCCGGATTATATCATTCCAAAACCCATCGACAGCCGCCTGATCTCAACCGTTTCTCCCGCTGTGGCAAAAGCCGCCATGGAATCCGGCATCGCCAAACTGAAGATCACCGATTGGGAAGCTTATAAAACAGAATTAGACAACCGCTTAGGAAAAGACAACAAGCTGATGCGCTCTTTGGTGAATAAAGCCAAAACAAACCCGCGTCGCGTTGTTTTCGCCGAGGCCGATAACTATAAGATCTTAAAAGCCGCGCAAATGGTGCGCGATGAAGGCATCGCCAAGCCGATCCTGTTGGGCAACAAAGAAAAGATCGACAAACTTATTGCTGAATACCATTTAGAACTGCACGATATTCCTGTCATCAATCCGTTGGAAAGCGCGCAGGACGAACTACGTTTTGATTATGCCGATCGCCTCTGGAAAAAACGTAACCGCAAAGGCATGACCGAATACGACTGCAAACGCCTGATGCGTGAGCGGAATTATTTCGGCGCCATGATGGTGGAAACAGGAGCCGCCGACGCAATGATCTCGGGTCTTACCAGGAAATATTCTGTGCCGGTTGTCCCGGCGCTTGAATGCATAGGCGTTGCCGAAGATCATTCACGCGTAGCGGGTCTTTATATGATCGTTACCAAACGAGGCCCTTTCTTTTTCGCCGATTGTACCATGAACGTAGATCCTACTGCCGAAGAATTAGTGGAGATCACCGCGCTCACCGCAAAGACCGTAAAGCAATTCAATATCACGCCGCGCATCGCTATGTTGTCGTACACCAATTTCGGATCGAGCGATGGCGAGGTTCCGAAAAAAGTACAGAAGGCCGTAAAGATCCTGCACAATACGTATCCCGGTTTGATCGTGGATGGCGACCTGCAGGCAAATTTTGCGGTGAACAATACTTTGCTGAAAGAACAATTTTCTTTCTCGCATCTCGTTGACAAGAACGTAAACACCCTGATCTTCCCGAACCTGGCGGCTGCGAACGTTTCTTACAAACTGATGCAGGAGCTGGGAGGGGCCGAAGCCATTGGCCCTATCTTAATGGGATTAAAAAAACCGGTACACGTGTTACAATTAGGAAGCTCTGTTCGCGAGATCGTGAACATGGTAACTATCGCTGTTGTTGACGCGCAAAACAAGAAATGATTGACGATTTGATTATTTACGATTTAGGAATTGAGAATTAAAATAATAAATCGCCGCCAGAGTTAAGAATTAATTAATGATTGACGATCTAAGATACACGATCAAAAAATAAAATAAATCGTAAATCACAAAATCGTAAATGACCATATGATCGATTTTATCAGAGGGAAAGTGATCGAAAAGAACCCGGCCTTCGCGGTGGTTGAAGCCAACGGCATAGGCTACGGGTTGAATATCTCCGTGAACACGTATTCGAAGCTCGCAGACAGTACTGAAGCTAAATTATTTTGCGAACAGGTTTTTGTACGCGACGATAATCCGCGTTTCTACGGATTTGCCGACCACGACGAGCGCGATATCTTTCGGAAACTTATTTCCGTCTCGGGTGTAGGGGGCTCCAGCGCCATGCTGATGTTGTCATCACTCTCAGCCGCCGAAATAGCGGGCGCCGTAAATACCGCCAACGTAGCATTACTGAAAAGCATCAAAGGCATTGGCGAAAAAACAGCCCAAAGAATTGTTGTTGACCTGAAAGGAAAGCTCGGAAAACATGAAGGGGGCATCTCCCAGATCATGACACCCAGCTACAATAAAAATCGCGAAGAAGCGTTACTGGCTCTCGTGGCCCTGGGCTTCGGAAGACCGGTGGCCGAAAAAGCTATCGAAAAGGCTGTAAAACAGCAGAATATGAGTACAGAAAATGTTGAATTGTTAATTAAATCAGCCCTCAAGAACGTCTAGTGTATTCTGTACTCAAACATACCTTTTTAGCGAGCGCCGCCGCCGGAATTCTTTCCGCGGTGATGTTCACCAATGGCCCCAAAAACAATTTGCCTGAGCAGCAGGATGATGCTGCGGTAAATCCATACATCAAAACGTTGGTAACGGATACACCTCCTTCAGACGTGACGAACGAGGATCTACCTTTCCCAATCAAAGAGAACCAGCCCGGCGAACCGATGTATAATCCCAACCAGCCGCTGCAGCTTAACAATCCATCCAACATCAAGAACGAGATCACGTACGATCCTTCCGACAGCACCTTCAACATGACGCAGAAAATGGGCAAGATGGATTACCGTTCTCCCATTTACATGACGCAGGAAGAATACCAGGACTACATGTTCAAACAACAGGTAAAGAGCTATTGGAAATCACGCGTGCAGGCTGATGCAAAAAGTAACCCCGCTAAAACAGGCTTGATCCCGAAACTTACTGTGAACAGTGAATTATTCGATAGGATCTTTGGCGGTAGTACCGTGGACATTCGTCCGACAGGAAGTGCGGAATTAATTTTTGGCTTCATCACTAACCGTAACCAGAACCCCGCCATTCCGGTGAAACAACGTAAGATCACCAACTTCGATTTCAACATGAAGATCCAGTTGAACTTAGTGGGTAAGATCGGGGAGAAATTAAAACTAACAACGAATTACAACACCGAAGCTTCCTTCGACTTCGAGAACCAGATGAAGATCGAATATAACGGATTGGAAGACGAGATCATTAAAAAAGTGGAAGCGGGTAACGTAAGCTTACCACTCAACAACTCGCTCATCACCGGTAGTCAAACGCTCTTTGGTGTGAAAACGCAATTGCAGTTCGGCCGCTTAATGATGACCACCTTATTCTCGCAACAGCGCGGCAAGAAAACAGAATTAACTGTACAGGGCGGATCGCAGACCATTCCTTTCATGGTTACCGCGGATAACTACGAGGCTAATCGTCACTACTTCCTGGGGCATTTTTTCCGCGATAATTACAACAGCTGGATCAATGTTCCCATTGTAAGTTCGCCGATACAGATCACCAAGATCGAGGTGTATGTTACCAACCGTACCAACCAGGTTGACCAGGCCCGTAACATCGCTTCTTTTGCCGATCTTGGTGAGGACACTTCCAAGATATTCCGCGAGAATACGCATAATGGGATGGCTGATATTACCAACGACAGTGTAGGTGCCTGGCCGCGCAACCGAAAGAACAGTTTGTATGGTTTTCTCGTTGATTCACTAAACAACCAGGGTGATGAGGGACCTTTGTTTAAACGCGATTACAATACCGCCGTACAAAAACTCTCTCAATACACCTGGCTCAATCAATCGCAAACATCGCAGGTGTTCAATCCAGGCCGTGAGTACGAGGTACTGACCCGCGCGCGCCGACTGAACCCGAATACAGATTATAATCTGAACAGCCGTTTAGGATACATCTCGCTGAATACCTCGCTCAATTACGACGAGGTTCTTTCTGTGGCCTACCAGTACACTTACAACGGGCGGGTCTACCAGGTAGGTGAATTCTCTGATGAATTTCCAACAGGCGATAAGCTCATCATCTTAAAAATGCTGAAGAGCACCCAGCTTAACACGAAGATACCGATGTGGGACCTGATGATGAAGAACGTGTACTCGCTTGGCGCATATTCACTCAGCCCTAACAATTTTCAATTGAACATCCTTTACAACAACATCAAAACAGGTGTGGATATTCCTTATATTCCTTACGGAACCATTGATGGAAGGAACCTGATCAGCGTAATGAACCTGGACAAGATCAACATGAACCAGGACCTCCATCCCGATGGCTATTTTGATTTTGTTCCAAACATCACCGTGAACACCCAGAACGGAAGGATCTATTTTACAGAGATAGAACCGTTCGGCAGTGACCTCCGGAAGAAATTCGTTACGCCCCCGGATGATCCAACCATAGCCGAATCTTATGTGTTCCAGGAATTATACGACTCAACCCGCGTGATCGCCCAGCAGTTGCCGCAGAAGAACCGATTTAAACTAAAAGGAACCTATCAATCGGCAACCAGCAACGAGTTCTCGCTCAACTCCATGAACATTCCACAGGGATCTGTGCGTGTAACGGCAGGCGGTGTTCCGCTCAATGAGAACGTGGATTATACCGTAGATTATACGCTGGGCCGGGTAAAGATCATCAATGAAAGTATCCTGAACTCCGGTCAGCCCATCAAGATCTCGGCCGAGAACAACTCGCTCTTCAACATCCAGCAAAAAAGTTTGATGGGCATGCGCCTGGATTATAAAGTGAACAAAGATTTTTCTTTGGGAAGCACTTTACTGCGCATGACCGAAAGACCGCTCACGCAAAAAGTAAATATCGGTGATGAACCTGTATCGAATACCGTTGTTGGTTTAGATTACAATTACCGTCACGATGCTCCCTGGCTAACGCGACTGGTAGATAAAATTCCTTTGATCAATACCAAAGAACCTTCTTCCATTCAAATGGCGGGTGAGTACGCGCAGCTGTTCCCCGGCCACTCAAAAGCCATTGGTAAGAACGGTAACGCCTACGTGGATGACTTTGAAGGAAGCGTTTCTTTGATCGACGTGCGTAGTCCATCTGCCTGGGCGCACGCATCAGTTCCACAAGGACAATCCGATCTTTTCCCGGAAGCCAACGCGCCGAATGATGGCGGAAGAAAATCGGGCATGAACCGCGCTAACCTGGCCTGGTATACCGTCGATCAATCTGTATTCTACCAGCAAAGCAATAACCTTACCCCTGCAAGTATCACCAAAACAGTGCAATCGAATCACTTCATGCAGGCCTTCTTCGAGAGCGATCTGTTCCCGAAAAAAACACCTCCAAACGGACAACCCGTTCTGCTTCCTTCCTTAGACCTGGCCTTCTATCCTGCCGAGCGCGGACCTTATAACTTTGACTCGACCCACATCGACAAGAACGAGTCGAACGCCAAAGGAAAAGTTATTTTTGATAATCCTGAGGCCCGCTGGGGCGGTATCATGCGCCGCTTAGAGACCAATGATTTCCAGAGCGCCAACATTGAGTACATCCAGTTCTGGATGATGGATCCCTTCAACGAGGATTACAACAACACCACACAATCGCAGTACAACACCTTTGGCGTGGCTCCGCCAACAAGCGGTGAGCTTTACATCAACCTGGGAAGTGTTTCGGAAGACGTGCTGAAAGACGGTAACATGGCCTACGAGAACGGTGTTCCTTTTCAAAACACCAACCAGGGAATATTAGGAACAAGCGCATGGGGTAATTACCCAACCGTTCCGCCGCTCGCAAACGCTTTTGATAATAACGAGGATGCGCGGCCGGTGCAGGACGTTGGTTACGATTGCATGACCAATGGCAATGAGCAGGGCTTCTTCGGCAGCTACCTGGGCTACCTGAGCGGAACCGTTGGACTAAGCGGTAACGTGGATGTCTTTGGCGATCCGGCCGGTGATGATTATCATTTCTACCGCGGTGATGATTACGATAACCAGAACCTGAATACACTTGCGCGCTACAAAAAATACAATGGTGTAGAAGGAAATTCGGCCACGCAGAAACAATATCAAAGTCAAAATGGCGGAGGTTATCCAACCACTGCCACCACGTTGCCCAACATCGAGGATATCAACCGTGATAACACGATGAACCAGAGCGAGGCTTACTATCAGTACAAGATCAAGATCACCCCGCAGGATATCAATGAAGCTAACATCGGCAATAACTACATCGTGAACGTTATCCCGGTTACGAAAACCACACCCGACGGCGCGCAGCGTACTGTGAAATTCTACCAGTTTAAAATTCCGGTAGCGGCTTTCGATAATAAGATCGGGGCCATTGAAGGTTTTAACTCCATCCGTTTCATGCGTATGTTCGTGCGTAATTTTACCGAACCCGTTGTGATGCGCTTTGCCCGTTTAGAGTTGGTGCGTAGCGACTGGCGTACTTACCAGCAATCACTGAACGATCCAACCAACCAATTAGGAACGGATGAGACAACCGCCTTTGATGTATCGGCGGTGAGTTACCAGGAGAATGGAACACGCTCTCCCGTTGCGTATGTGTTGCCTCCCGGTATCAACCAGCAGCAGAACGTACAGACCACCAACCTGGTGCTGCTGAATGAGCAGGCGCTTTCTATGCGTGTGTGCGGGCTGAAAGACGGCGACGCCCGTGCCATTTACAAGAACGTGAACTACGACGTGCGTTCTTACAAGAACTTAAAAATGTTCTTGCATGCCGAGAAACTGAACAACCAACCCCTGAACGACGATGAGACCCAGGTTTTCGTTCGACTCGGTACCGATTTCACCAATAACTATTACGAGTACATTGTTCCGCTGAAACTTACCGCCCCGGGCAATTACTCGAACGATAGCGAAAGCGACCGCGCCCGTGTGTGGATGGAGGCGAACAGCATTGATATTGATTTTGGCCAGCTTACCGCGCAGAAATTAAAACGTGGCGTGAGTGTTACAGGCTCATCTGCTATAGAAACCCTTTCCAACGGGCATATGATACGCGTGGTAGGTAACCCGAATATTGCTACCCTCACCAATATCATGGTGGGTGTACGAAACCCTGTTACCTTGAGTGATCCAAGCGATAAATGCGTGGAGGTTTGGATCAACGAATTGCGTTTAACGGATTTCAATCAGCAGGGCGGCTGGGCAGCCAATTCGCGTATCACGGCCAAGCTTGCAGATTTCGGACAGCTTTCTTTATCGGGCGCTGTCTCTACTCCCTGGTACGGAAGTATTGAGAAAAAACCCAGTGAGCGTAACCGTGAGTTGACAGAACAGTATGACGTTGCCACCACGCTGCAAATGGGCAAGTTCCTGCCAAAAGAATGGAAAGTGAACATTCCTATGTACCTGAACTACGCCGAGCAATTCATTATTCCGCAATTCGACCCAAGCAACCCGGATGTTTTGATGAGTGACATCAACAAGGAGAATAATTTTTCGCAGGAAGAGATAGACAAGATCCGCAACAGGGCCATCGATTATACGCGACGAAGGGGCATGAACTTTACCAACGTAAGCAAACAAAAAGGCAAGAACAAGAAGAACCAGCATTTCTGGGACATCGAGAACTTCTCGGCCACCTACGCTTTCAATGAGCAGTATAAGCACAACATCACAACCGCCTGGAGCTTTAACCGGCAATACAACGCTTCACTCAATTACAATTTCAACAAGCAGGTAAAAGCTATAGAGCCGTTCAAGAAATCCACAGCAAAATTCCTGCAAAACCCCTGGTTCGCCTTGATCAAGGATTTCAATTTTACCCCGATGCCGAATCAATTTAACTTCAGCACCAACGTAACAAGAAATTACATTGAGGTACGTAATCGAGACATCACCGCCGCGCCGGGTTATGATTTTACCAGTACGCTTTACAATAAAACCTTTAACATCAGTCGTGTGTACGCGGTACGCTGGGACATCAGTAAGAATATCAAGGCTGATATTGCCGCCAATAACGACGGTCGTATCCTCGAACCCTTTGACGCTGATTACTCTAAACCCGGTAATAAACGGGAAGATGTGCGCGAGCGCCTGTTGAAAGGAGGTTTGACCACCGCTTACCGTCATAACGCGAACGTGACCGTGAACATTCCGCTGAACAAGATCCCGATCTTTGATTTCATTTCGGCCACTACTTACAAATATACCAGCAGCTACCAGTGGCAGCGCAGGCCATTCGCCAACGATTCTATAGGTAATACCATTAACAACAACAGGCAGCAGAACATCAACATGACACTGAACATGACGAGCCTGTACAACAAAGTGCCGTACTTTAAGCGGATCAATACCGGCCAATTGAAAAAGGATCAGCCTAAGAATACAGCGCCGAAAGGACCGAATGCGCCCAAGGATACTACCAAGAAAGATCCGCCTGAGATCTTTGAATACTTAGCGCGTTTGCTGATGACGCTGAAGCAGGCTTCCTTCACTTTCAATGAAACACAGGGAACCACCTTGCCGGGCTACCAGGATTCTACATTTATCCTGGGGACCAACCCAAGTAACGGCTTTGCCCCTGGATTGGGTTTTGTATTTGGCCAGCAGAACAAGATCCTGGAAAGTGTATTCGACCCCAGGAATAAACTGCTTGTACAAAAACAGAACTTCTCCAATCCCTATGCACACACGCTTCAGCGAACGATCAGCTTCCAGGCCAAGCTGGAACCCGTTAAGAGCTTTAAGATAGACCTTACCGGCACGCGAACGGAAGGCGCAAACGATGGATTCTTCATTGGCTGGGACGGCACCAATTACAAACCGCTTACACAAACGCGTACGGGACAGTTCAGTATTTCGGTGATCACCATTAACTCTGCCTTCTCTAAGGACGATAAGTATACGCACAACAGTGAGCTGTTCGACCTCTTCATTGCCAAGCGCGGTGATTACGCGATCAAACTGGCAAGCCTTAATCCAAATTCTACCAAGGCCAATCATGATGGATATAGCCTGAACCAGCAGGATGTTGTTGTGCTTTCTTTTATTGACGCGTATGCCGGAAAGAGTTCTAACAATCTCAACAAAGCTTCTTTATTCCCAAGGATCCCGATGCCAAACTGGAACGTGAACTACGACGGTTTGGGTAAGATAGACGCGGTGAAAAAGATCTTCAAGAGCGTGATCATCTCGCACGGATATCGTTCTACCATGAGCCTTGGTAACTTTACCAATAACCAGGCCTTTAGTGGCCCCATCAGCGATGATAATTTCTTCTCTGCCTCGCGTAACCCGAACAACGATTTTGTTGCGAAGTACGTGCTCAATACGGTGAGCATCACTGAATCTTTCTCCCCGTTGGTGAAGCTCAACATGAACTTCGTGGACAAAGGAAAGCTGAAAGGGCTGGGCGCTAACGTGGAATTGAAACGCGACCGCACCATTACGCTTTCTTCCAACGTACCGCAGGTGATGGAAATGAAAGGGAACGAATTGAACATTGGAAGCTCATACACTTTCCCGAATCTCGAGATCAAGAAACTGAAGATACAGGGCAAACCTTTGAAGAGCGACCTGCAGATGAACGTTACGTTCTCGATGCGTCGTAATGAAACTGCCCTGCACAAGATCAATGTCGATCCTATTACCAAAGGAGAATACCAGTACAGCCAGCCCACCAACGGGCAGAACGTGATCGCCATCAAGACCTCATTCACTTATACGCTCAGCCAGAACATCAATATCCGTATCTTCTACGACCGTACCATCAACAAGCCGGTCATCTCTACCTCCTTCCCAACCCAAACCACTAATGCCGGGGTGAGCCTTCGTTTTGTGATACAATAGGGATATAAAATTTTTTGCTTTGCGGCCGGATTTTCAACATAATTAGTACATTTGTGGCGAAGCCATCCCTATGGGGCTCCTCAAATGAAGCAGCTCATAGAGCGCTCATCTTAACAATAAAACCAGATACAATATGAATTTTCCTGACAACTTAAAATACACCAAAGACCACGAGTGGGTGCGTGTAGAAGGCAAAGAAGCTTATATCGGCATCACGGATTTCGCACAGAAAGAATTGGGCGATATTGTTTACGTGGACGTAAGTACCGTTGGTGAAACAGTTGCTAAGGAAGCGGTGTTCGGAACTGTAGAGGCTGTAAAAACAGTGTCTGACCTCTTCATGCCTTTGACCGGGAAAGTACTGGAAGTGAACACCAAGATCGACGCGAATCCCGAACTGGTGAACAACGATCCTTATGGAGACGGCTGGATGATCAAATGTACGGTTGACAATGCAGCAGACGTGAGCGCATTATTGGATGTTGCTGCGTACAAAGCCCTGGTAGGCGCTTAAGCCTTCTGAAAATAGTCGTAAACCAGCTTTGCTTTTGCCTTGCCGGCAACTTTCTCTAATTCTTCCAAAGGAGTTTCCTTTATCTTTTTTACAGACTTGAATTCTGACAATAATTTTTGCGCCGTAGAATCGCTGATGCCTTTTATCCGGTTAAGCTCTGTCGTGATCGTGCTCTTGCTTCTTCTTTTCCGGTGATGGGTAATGCCAAAACGATGCGCCTCGTCGCGTATGTGCTGGATGATGCGGAGCGTTTCCGATCTTTTATCGAGGTAAAGCGGGATGGGGTCGCCGGGATAAAAGATCTCCTCCAGTCGTTTGGCAATACCAATGATGGTTACCTTTCCCAGCAAACCTAATTTCTGCAAACTGTTACAGGCCGCGCCCAGTTGCCCTTTTCCGCCATCTATCACTATCAATTGAGGCATGCCCTGTCCCTCTTCCAGCACGCGTGAATAGCGGCGATAGATCACTTCTTCCATCGTCGCAAAATCATCCGGACCCTCAACAGTTTTCACATTAAAGTGGCGATATTCTTTTTTAGCCGGCTTCGCGTTTATGAAAACGGTCATGGCGCTTACCGCGTGATGGCCCTGTATGTTGGAGTTATCAAAACAATCGATGCGCACCGGCTCTTCTTTCATGCGCAGATCCTTTTTCATTTGCGCGAGGATCCGCTTGGTATGCTCTTCCGGGTCCATGATGGCCAACTGGCTGTTCTTGTCTACACGATGTTGTTCCGCGTTCCTTTCACAGAGGTCGAGCAACAGTTTTTTATCGCCGGCCTTAGGCACAAAGAATTTCGCATCCGGAAATTCGCTCCCGGGATAGAACGGTACTACAATTTCCCTGGACGTGCTCTGCAGCTCGGTACGTAGGTCGTAAATGGCGTAAAGCAGAATGTCGCTGTCGGTCTCATCCAGTTTTTTCTTCACTTCCACAGATTGCGAAGCAATGATGGCGCCATTGGCCACCCGAAAATAGGTTACGAAATAGGTATCGTTCTCCTTCACCATTCCCGCTACATCCAGGTCTTCTATGGTATTGCTCACCACGGTTGATTTGGCCTGGTACTTTTCGAGCGCCTCTATTTTCTCTTTCACTTCCTGCGCTTTCTCAAATTCCATTTTTTCGGAATGATCCTGCATCTGCGCTTTTAGTTCGCGTATCACCGAACCGGTCCTGCCGCGAATGATGTTCTTTATTTGCCGTATACTTGCATCGTAATCTTCCATCGTTTGCAAAGAAACACAAGGCGCTTTGCAGGTGCCCAGGTGGTAATCGAGACAAGGGCGATATTTTTTCTCTGCGATCTTTTTTTCGGAAAGGTCGAGCGAACAGGTGCGCAGGTGAAAATTTTCTTTGATGAATCCCAGCAGCGTTTTTACAGAAGTAACCGAAGCGTAAGGACCAAAATACTCCGATCCATCCTTGATCTTTTTACGGGTATAAAAAAGTCGGGGGTACGGCTCCCTTTTCAGGCAGATCCAGGGATAGGTCTTATCGTCCTTTAAACTTACATTGTATTTGGGTTGATGTTCTTTAATGAGATTGTTCTCCAGAAGCAAGGCATCATATTCGGTGCTTACTACCAGGGTTCTTATATCCGCGATCTTGCGCACCAACATGCGCAAACGTGAGTTCTCGTGCTCTTTTGTGAAATAGGAACTTACACGCTTTTTCAGGTTCTTGGCCTTCCCCACATAGAGGATATTTTCCTCTGCATCGTAATAACGATATACCCCGGGCTTATCGGGCAGCGTTTTAAGTATGGTCTCTATATGCGCGGCTATTTCCATAAAGGCGGCTTTCTATTGCAAAATGCCTGCCATTTAAGTCCATTTTTAGGCTTTGCAGGCTACTTTTTTGCACACTTTTTGAAAGCTAAATTGTGTTAGTTTTTATGTTCAAAAGTAATCCAGATTAAGCTATTAAAAAGGGCTTTTATGGTATTTTTGTATACTATTTGAGAGTGAATGTATGAGTACTGCCATTGAAAAAGTCAACTGCCTGATCATCGGATCGGGACCCGCCGGATACACCGCCGCTATTTACGCCGCACGCGCCGCACTGAAACCCCTCATGTACACAGGTTTACAACCCGGGGGACAACTTACCATAACCACCGAGGTAGAGAACTACCCGGGTTATCCAAAAGGCATACAAGGCCCCGAGATGATGGAAGATTTTAAAGCGCAGGCCGAGCGTTTTGGTACCGATGTGCGTTTTGGTTACGCCAGCAAAGTTGATCTCACTGGGCCTGTGCACAAGGTCTGGATCGATGAGACCACCGAGATACATGCCAACACGGTTATCATTGCCACCGGCGCTTCGGCCAAATGGTTAGGATTGCCCAGCGAAGAAAAACTAAATGGTTTCGGTGTTTCTGCTTGCGCCGTGTGCGACGGTTTCTTTTTTAAGGGCCAGGATGTGGCCATTGTAGGCGCCGGAGATACTGCCGCCGAAGAAGCCACCTATCTTGCCAAGCTTTGTAAAAAGGTATACATGATCGTTCGCCGAAGCGAGATGCGCGCTTCCAAAGCGATGCAACAGCGCGTGATGAATACGCCCAATATTGAGATCCTGTGGGACAGCGAAACCAAAGAAATTCTTGGCGAAAAAACAGTGAACGGCGCTTTGATCATCAATCACAAAACGGGGCAGGAACGCAAACTTGATGTTACCGGATTCTTTGTGGCTATAGGGCACAAACCCAATACGGATATTTTTAAAGGCTGGTTAGACATGGATGAGAGCGGATATATCATCACCGTTCCCGGTACCAGTAAAACAAAGATAAAAGGCGTGTTCGCGGTGGGCGACGCGCAGGATAAGATATACAGGCAGGCGGTAACAGCGGCAGGCAGCGGGTGCATGGGCGCCCTCGACGCTGAGCGCTACCTGGCCGAAGCCGGAATACATTAATACCAAAATGAAAAGAATACTCCTTGCCTTTTTCTCCCTTTTCTTTTTTTACTCATTTTCTCAAATGGCGCAGGATTTTACCGACCAGGTGCCACAGCTTCGCCGTTTCGATCCGGCCGAAGTAGTTGATTCCACTTACGGCATCACCATGTACGAAAAAATGACCCCGATGATGGGTGGCGACTCTGTACGTTATGATAAAAAAGGGTACAACATCCAGGGCTGGTGGGATGATTTTTACAAGAGTGGAAAATTGCTGCACAAAGGATTTTATGTGGATGGCCAGCTGCGGGCTTACAAAAATTACTGGGAGAACGGACAGATCGAACGTGTGTATCGCATACAGGATTCCAAACATTGCGAGGTGTTCATCTATTACCCTGATGGAAAGATAAAATCAGAAGTGCATTACTACAACCGCGTGCCCAATAAAGAGATCGATTATTATCCCAATGGCAACATGGATCTCTACGAAGAAAGTCATGGCGATAATGATTATCTCATCAAACGAAACACCTTTTTTGAGAACGGTTTCGCTGAGGTGATCTTTGAATTGACCGACAAGCGCAAGAAGATCTACATGCACAAGGAATTTTTTGAGACCGGCAAGATCAAAGAAGAAGGAACTTTACGCTACAGCGCCGATAAAATGGACTACGTGAAGGACGGTGAGTGGAAGGCTTATGACGAGAGCGGTAAAATGACCAAGACCGAAAAATACCAGAACGGCGAGAAGCGCGATTAAGCTTCGGCCTTTTTTTCCTGTAATCCTGTTTCCGTAATTAGTGACTGCTCCTGGTAGCTTTCGTAATCGGTATTGATCACCCAGAGATCGTGGCCGGCATTTTTCGCAACATTTTCCGCCGCAAGAAATCCCATGAGTATAGAATGATCCTGGTTGTTATATTTAAAAGCCCCGTAGCGGCCTATAGGGATCAGGTTCTTATACGTTTTCAGGAAATCCTCAACAGGCTGTAATTGCTCTTTATAGCCCGTAGAATACACAGGATAGCAACGGGGTATGCGGTAAACGTGCCCACCCATTACTTTTGCCCCTTTGGTTAAGCCTGTAACTTCAATTTCTTTTGTGGCAAGCTCGATGAGCTTGTCGTTGTCTTCTTTCCAGATCGTGTCTTCGTCGTAGCACCAGTATTCCAAAGCGAGGATGCTTGAATTTTCCTTGCCGTATAATTGAGGAACCCAGTTGCGGAAATTAGTGATACGCCCGGTCTTTACGTCGTTTGAGTTGATGTAAAGCCAGTTGTCGGGGAAAAGATCCTTACCGTCAACGTGCAGGTACACGATGATGGTGTTGCGGTATTTTAGATTCTTACAATTGTCAATGATGTTCTGTGGCGTTTCAGCAAGGCGACTTACCATGAGTGTTAAAGGCATGGAAGAAATAACCACGTCATATTCCTTTGAGGTTCCGTCGGTAAGCGTAACGCCTTTGGCCGTTTTGTTGTCGGTGATGATCTTTTCGATGGGGGTTTTCAGGAATACGTTGCCGCCCTTTTGTTTTACGAACTCGGCCATGCGCACATAGATCATTCCTGTGCCGCCCGTAGGATATGCAAATACATCCACCAGCGTTTTATGCTTTTTGGAAGAACCTTTGAAGATAGCACCCTTGAAAGCCTCCCAAAGCGATAATTTTTTAATGCGCTGCGCCGCAAAATCAGAATCGAGATCCGTACATTTTATTCCCCAGAGCTTCTCGGTGTATTCTTTGAAGAAGATCTCGTACAGGCGCTTCCCAAAACGCTGCGTAACCCACGATTCGAAAGTGCCTTTATCTTTGGTTGGAACAATTTTTTCTTTCATGAAGCTGAAAGCACTCTTCATCGCCTCGCCAATTCCCAAGTTCTTAAGCGCGTCAAATAATTTTACCGGGTAATAGAAGAATTTACGTTTGTAGTACACGCGGGTAAGACGGTTCACCATGCGGTAATCGCGCCCAGCCACTTCCAGCCATATTTTATTGATACGGGTATCGTTACTGAAAAAGCGGTGCGGACCAATATCTACGGTCTGGTTCCATAATTCGATGGATTTGGACATCCCACCCACAGAATCGGAAGCTTCGTATACATCTACCGCAACTCCTTGTTTAGCAAGCTCATATGCCGCCGTAATTCCCGCAGGTCCGGCACCAATAACAGCTACTTTTTGGGACATCTATCTCAATTTATAAAGGCTTGCAAAGTTATTGGAATTTAGGAGAATACAATGTTTTTCGAGGTTTATTTTTAACGCTTTAACCGGCTCTGTTTGCTGTTCTAAACTACCCAGTACCCAATAGTATATAGGACGGTTATGGGTAACTTCTTTTACTCTTTCAAAATTACTGAAAGTATGCAGGTCTTCATTAAGCGTGGCAAAAAGCATGTTGCTCTTCCATACCAGCGGAAAATATCCGGTCATGCATTCATAGTCCTGCACCGCAACCACAGGCTTGTCGAGGCACAAATAATTATATTGGTGCCCGCTAAGCCAATCGTCGTCTATCTTAAATGAGAACAGAAATGAATTTGGCTCAACGAACACCGCCTGGTCCCTTATCTCCGTTACCGCCCGGTTCCTTGAAACGATGATCTCATTATACAATTTCAACCGGTTATGCTGTATATACAGTGAAATGAACAGCACACAACCCAGGAAGACCCGGTTGTGCCTGAATGCCGAACTGAAAAGTACTACAATAATAAAAATGAGAATGCACAATCGAATTGAAACATACCCTCCCACACCATCAGAGTTAGGCAGATAAAAATACAACCCGAGCACCGCCACCAGGATAGCCCCTAAGAAAAGCCGGGAAGAGGCGAAAAAATGTTGTTTCGCTTCGCACAGAACAAAATACAAAGCCGGCAAAAAAAGGCAAAAGATCAAGAAGGCCAGAAGCCCCGAATTATAATTTTCGGCAAACCCGAACGAAATGAAATGTCTTCCGTTCAGAAGGTATTCCAGCAGTTCCCTTTTTTCAAGAAACTCGTACGTACCCGCACTCGTATGAAACGCCTTCAGGTAAAGCAGCAACAGCACAAGGGATGGAAGAGAAACCACTATAAGCAGGGCGGTCCTTACGGAAAATAATTTCTTAAAAAAGGAAGGGCGGTCCAGCCACAAAGCGTTGAGAAACATGAAGGCCATACATAAAAGAGTGATCATCAACACCACTAAATGGCAGAGGTAAACACAGAGTAATAAAATGAAAAGGCCCAGGTAATGTTTCCAGGTAGCCTTTCCAAAGGCATGATGCCGGTAAAAATAGCCCACACACAACAGGAAGAACACGAGGCCATACGAAAAATTGAAAAAAGAATACATGGCCAGTGTGTTATAAGCGAGTGGAAAACCCAGGTAAGCGATGTATTTGTTTTCCCGGTTCATGCCCATTACACAATAACGCAAAGCATAGGGGAATAAGAAAAAATAAGAAATGAGGTAGATCTTCTCAACATTACCCGGCTCAAAAAAGCCATGCAGGGGCGACATAATGATATGCGACATCCAATTAGGAACAATGACAGGATTAAAAGCAAAATATTCTCTTAAGAACTCATTATGGCCAAAGACCATCTGGTTGATCAATTTGGCATTATACAAATGCGCCGGAGCATCCATGAAAGGAAAGAACTGCCTGGAAAAAAGCGGAAAAAGATTGATGACTGCAACGATGAAAAAAATAAGTCCCTCGTAGCGAACCAGTGTCTCTTTTATCTTATGCAGGAATGTCCTCATCAAAATCCGGGTATGCCGCCTTTAAAGTCTAGTCCTTTTAGTCTTTGCTTCTCGTCGATGGGAAATTTTTTTCGGTAAAAGAACTTACCGGCCTTGATATAGCCTTTGATCTCCATCTGCTTGTTCTTGCCCGCAAGCAGGCCGGGTAATTCGGCAATCGACATATCCTTGGTATTTCCCTTCAGGTAAAAAGTATGCGTAGCGCTTGAATTGGCCGGGATCCTTACTTTCTTTACAATTTTCGCCTTACCCAATTTCATACCGCCATAAATAATATCGGCTTTGGAACGGAAAACTTTGAACGACATGTTATTTGGGTTCTTGATACTAACCTGGATCTCGCCTTCAATTCCGTCCTTCGTGATCTTTGTTACCTTAAAATCGTCTATGCTTGAGACCGACAGCTCCTTGAACTCGCTGATACAAGAGAACAGCGAGAGCGTGATCAAAAGAATAAGAATATTTTTCAGCGTTCTCATACGGTGCTTTTTTGCTTAACGCGAAAGTGGAACAAAACGTATAGGAATGTGGCGAACAAAAAGAAGGCTACGCTCTGGTGCAGCACACCAAGCACAACAGGCACGCTGTACAGTAATGTGAATATGCCCAAAATGACTTGCAGCGTGGTAAGATAAATAAGCCAGGTAACTCCCTTGTGTTGCCAGGTGCTTAATTTGAGTTTGTTGGATCGGTACCAGATGTACAGGATGAAAGAAACCACCACCCAGGCGAACGTGCGGTGAATGAATTGCACACCCGCTCCGTTCTCCGTAAAATCTTTGATGATGGAATCGCTGCTTAATATCGTTTCGCCCGGAAACCATTCATCACCCATTTTGGGCCAGGTAGGATAGAAGGATCCGGCTTTCAAACCGGCTACAAATGCCCCGTAAATCAATTGAATGATCAAAGCTACAAAGGCGAACAAACCTGTTTTGAATAACTTCCCTCCTTCGTTAGGAAGATGATAGTGCTTGTCGTTCTCATAGATCAACTCAAGCGCGAACCAGAAAGTGAAAGAGAATGCCGTTAAGGCCGTCATGAAATGTATAGCCAATCTATAATGACTCACGTGTGGATCTTTTACAAGCCCGCTCTTTACCATCCACCAGCCAACAAGGCCCTGCAAAGCGCCAACACACATCAGGATGACGCATTTGATCAATAATTTTCTATCCAGCTTTTTACGAATGAGGAACCAGGCAAACCCCCCGAAAAAAACGAGCCCGATCATACGCCCGATAAACCGATGCGTCCACTCCCACCAGAAAATA
Organism: uncultured Flavobacteriaceae bacterium; assembly: GCA_964387075.1. GTDB lineage: Bacteria > Bacteroidota > Bacteroidia > B-17B0 > Aurantibacillaceae > PALSA-968. Next base: position 189,118 of record CAYLVB010000008.1, on the reverse strand, counting down.
CTTTTGAATTCCAGCAGGCTCATTCCATTGTTGATGATCTTATACTCCGGGCTCTCCCGGTATTTGCTGAAATGCGCGCTCCAGCTTGCATCGTTCAAAGGAGGCATGGTACCCATCACACTCCAGTCGGTTATTGAAAGTCCGGAATGGGTTAAGCGGGTAATACAACCCACAACAACCATTACATAAACCATAACGCAGCCTGTAAGCAACCAATAAATTACAGCTTTATGGGGATTGTTCTTGATCACAGAAATCGCAGCCAAAGATACGCAAGGAAAGCCTTTATGGCGTATTTTAGCCGGGAAATTATGGAGCTAATTCTACCTTTTTCGCCTAAAAGACCGGCCCGGCAAATAGGCCTGAAACAGCCCGTTTTGATGATTGGGTCCTGCTTTGCCGAAGAGATAGGTGCTAAAATGGACGAAAGACGTTTTGATACCATCACCAATCCTCACGGCATCCTATACGATCCTATAAGCCTCGGCGTCTCTTTAAAAGATTGTTTATCCGCTAAGCAATACTCCGGGAAAGACCTCCATAAGAACAATGAGCTCTGGTACAGCTTTTCGCATCACGGCCGTTTTTCGAATGTTTCAGAAACAAAATGCCTGCAGCATATCAACGGGGAGATAACAAAAGCCCATGAGCAGTTGAAAAAAGCGCAGTGGCTCATCATCACCTTCGGTAGCGCATTCGTTTACAAACACAAAAACTCCGATCGCTTTGTGGGCAATTGTCATAAATTACCGGCGGCTGAATTTGAAAAAGTACTTTTAGGGAAAGAGCAAATCGTAGCCGACTGGAAAATACAAATAGAAGCGCTGCGCAAATTCAATCCACAGATCAATATTTTATTTACGGTTAGCCCCGTGCGTTATGTGCGCGATGGCCTGGTGGAGAACAACCGAAGCAAAGGAATTCTTTTGGACACCGTGCACACTTTGACAGAACAACACGCCAATTGCTTATATTTTCCTGCCTACGAAATTGTGATAGATGTGCTGCGCGATCATCGTTTCTATAAAGAAGATCTTGTACACCCGAATCAGCTGGCGATAAATTATGTTTGGGACAAATTTGTTTCCACCTGTTGCGATGAAGGAACGCAAAAATTCCTGGAAGAATACGAGCCGGTCTTAAAAGGACTACAGCATCGCCCCATCAATGAAAACACCGAAGCGCATCAAAAGTTTAGAATAGGCTTACAAGAGAAAATAAAAGCGCTCGAAGAAAAATACCTTTAGGTCTTCTGCTTTTTCTTTTTAGCGGCCGGAAACAATACGTTGTTCAGGATCAAGCGGTAGCCCGCAGAGTTTGGATGTAAACTTAGGTCGGTTGGAGGATCTTCCACCCTATGTTGATAATCTTCGGGGTCGTGACCGCCATAAAATGTCCAGGTACCTTTTCCAAACTCTCCGTGAATGTAGCGCGCCTCGTTTGCAGCTTTGTTCTCGCCCATCACCAGCACATTCTTTTTCACGTAGCTTTTATCAAAAGCAACTGTTTGTCCCCAAAAACCTTTTATCAATTGCTCGTGGCTTTGGCACAGCATGGTTGGAACAGGGTCCCATTTTGCCGAGAAATCGAATAAGGAAAAATAATCGTTCTCTTTGGTCACCCCGTGCTTTTGCGAGCGCGTATTGTACGTATCGATGGTTGAGAATTCGTATTCGTAGGGATTGGTGCTTAACTGGTAATTCTCAAAGGCGAAGCCTTTGCTGTAATCCACTTTTTTATTCATTTCCTTGTCGGAAGGATCTCCGTCAAACATATGATCGCAAATGTCCATTCCTTCCACAGCCAGAGCTATATCGTAGCTATCGGTGGCCGAACACATGGCGAACATGAATCCTCCGCCTGAAACGAAATCGCGCACTTTTTTTGCTACGGCCAGTTTCATTAAAGAAACTTTACTAAACCCAAGCTTTTTCGCCATGGCTTCGTTCTCCTTTACTTCATTCTGGTACCAGGCCGCGTTGCGCGATTGCGACCAGAACCTTCCGTACTGGCCGGTGAAATCTTCATGATGCAGGTGCATCCAATCGTACTCAGCCAGTTTACCGTTAATTACTTCTTCATCGTATACAATGTCGTAGGGAATTTCCGCGTAATTCAAAACCAGGGTAACCGCATCGTCCCAGGGTTGTTTTCCCTTAGGAGAATACACCGCGATCCGAGGAGCTTTCTCAAGCTTCACTGCATCCTGGTTGGCCTCCGGGTTTGAAATTTCCTGGAGAATGGCCGTGCTTTTCGCATCAGGTATCACCTCATAAGTGATCCCACGAATATTACACTCGTCGGTAAATACTTTATCGCTGCGAAACATAAAACTGCCGCCACGGTAATTTAAAAGCCAATAAAGTTCTATGTCGTGTTTCAGTACCCAATAAGCAATACCGTAGGCCTTCAAATGGTTCTTCTGGGTATTGTCCATGGGGATCAATATCTGCGAAGAGAAGCCTTTGAGGCCGATCAAAAAAAGTAAGGTTATGAATAGTGCTTTTTTCACGAAATTCTTCCTATAAAGGTACGAAATTTAGGCCGAAATAGTGCCTTTTAAGGTTTTTTAGCAATAAAGTTGTGGCTTACAACCCGCTGAAATTCCCTATATATTTTTCCGTTGGTGGCGATGATCTCCTTCCCGAATAAATAGTCGTTCCCGCCAGAAAAATCACTCACCTTCCCTCCCGCTCTTTGCGCGATCAAAGCGCCGGCAGCAACATCCCAGGCATTTAAGTTGTACTCGAAAAAACCATCAAATCGTCCGCAGGCAACATAGCAAAGATCAACAGCCGCGGCACCAATTCTGCGTATTCCTCTTGTATTTTTCATGAAGTATTCTGTTGTTTTCTGAAACCCTTCCAAACGGTCGAAATTCTTTACAGGAAACCCCGTCCCCACCAGGCAATCTTCCAGTCTTTCGCTTTTAGAAACCTGTAGCTCCTTCCCATTCAAAAATGCGCTACCTTCCTTATGCGCGCTGAACATCTCATTTGAAGGAATATTAAAAACTACTCCCAGCAAGATCTCATTTCCTTTTGCCAAAGCCACGCTGATGGCATATGTTGGCATATTATGAATGAAATTTGTGGTTCCATCCAGTGGATCAATGATCCAGTTCAATTCTTTTGTGTTCCTGTCAGGACTGCTTTCCTCTGCAATAAATCCAGCCTCAGGAACCAATTTCTTCAACTCATCAATAAGTAATTTCTCAGATTCCTTATCGACATGGCTTACCAAATCGTTTTTGTCCTTGCTCAATATATCTTTCTCAGAAAAGGTCTTTCTTTCGGCAGCTATATAAGCTCCAACTCCTTCAACGATCTTTACGGTTTCGCCCAATAACTTTTCCAGGTCCATCAAAGCAAATATAGCGAACCGGCCGCTCCCTTTTGACTTTTAACTTATAACTTTTAACTTCTAATACCTATCTTTGTCCTCGTGTCCGACAAAAAACTCATTCTCATTACCAACGACGACGGCATTACCGCGCCCGGCATCCTTTTTTTAAGTAACCTGGCCAAACAATTCGGCGATGTTTGCGTGATAGCGCCGGATAAACCGCAATCGGGCATGAGCAACGCCATTACTTTGAACTCGACTTTGCGCATTGAAAAAGGCAATTTACATAAAGTGATGGCCGAGTATAGTTGCAGCGGCACACCGGTAGACTGCGTGAAAATGGCCGTGAACAAATTCCTGCCCCGCAGGCCCGACCTGGTGCTTTCGGGCATCAACCACGGTTCCAATCTTTCCATCAATGTAATTTATTCGGGCACCATGAGCGCGGCCATTGAAGGGGCTATCGAGGGAATTCCCTCCATCGGTTTTTCTTTAAGTGATTTTTCTATTGATGCCGATTTTTCGCATTGCGGAGAGGTGATCCGCGAGATCATCTGGAAAACACTGTCGCAAAAAATTACCGAACCATATTGCCTCAATGTAAATATTCCCAAGCTCAAGTCCGACGAAATAAAAGGCGTGAAAGTTTGCCGCGGCGCCATTGGCAACTGGATAGAAGAATTTGATGAGCGCGTGGATCCATTTGGCCGTCCTTATTATTGGCTCACCGGGAAATTTGTGAATCTTGAGGAAGGAAATACCGAGACCGACCTGTATCTTAATAAGGAAGGTTACGTTACCATAGTGCCGGTTCATTTTGACATGACCAATCATACGCAGGTAAAAACGTTTAAGACTATCTTTGAATAATATGCTGAAGAAGATCAATTGGAACACGTTCTGGTTAGGTTTTACCATAGGTATGGTCCTGCCTGTTTTGTCGATCCTGTGCTACTGGCTGTGGAGCTTTAAGTACATGCTTTTTTACCCGCAGTTCTTTAAGTTCTTAATGAATGGTGGCGTGCTTTCGGCGGTACTGAGTCTTTGTCTTATTCCTAATCTCGGTGCCTTCTTTTTGTTTTTGAACAAGGAGCGCTGGAAGACCTGTCGCGGCTTTATTTTAACCATGCTGATCTACGGTTTTATTATTGTCTACCTGAAGATCTGGGTAGAACACAGCTGGGAGGATTGAGTGATTGACGATTTGTTGATTGACGGTTTTTATATTTGAATGCAGAAAGGATTGACGATTTTGGAATTTACGATCTACTTATTTGAATGCAGAAAGAATTAAGAATTATAGCACACAGCTTAAATAATCAAATACAAGATTATTTAAATCTCGGGGGCGTAAATGGCTGTTTTAATTGTAAATCGCAAAATCGTAAATGAATTATTACGTTATAGCCGGCGAACCCTCGGGCGATCTGCACGCCTCCAATCTCTTACGCGAATTAAAAAAAGTTGATCCGGCTGCTAAATTCCGATGCTGGGGCGGCGACCTGATGCAGGCACAGGGAGGAGAGATCGTAAAACACTACAAAGAACTTGCTTTCATGGGTTTCATTGAAGTGGCGGCAAACCTGCGCACCATTTTTAAGAACATCGCTTTTTGCAAAGAAGACATTTTAAAGCACAGGCCCGACGCGCTCATTTTGGTTGATTATCCCGGCTTCAATCTGCGTATTGCCAAATGGGCCAAACAGCAAGGCATCCGCGTTTTCTATTATATCTCTCCCACCGTATGGGGCTGGCAGGAAAGCCGGGTGAACATTGTGAAGGAAAGCGTAGAACGCATGTTCGTGATCCTTCCTTTCGAAAAACCGTTTTACGCCAAACACAATTGCGAAGTCGATTACTTTGGTCATCCGCTGGCCGATATCATTGAAGCCGCCGAGGCGAACATGCCTTCGCGCGAAGAGTTTTTGAAAAAACACGGGCTTCCCGACAAACCCATCATCACCCTCATGCCCGGCAGCCGCAACCAGGAGGTGCGGTACAAATTGCCCGAGATGCTGAAGGTCATTAAACATTTTCCGGATCATCAATTCGCCATTGCTGCTTCGGCTGCATTTAAAGACAATTTTTCTGAAATGGTGGTTGGGCACAATGTTAAAATTGTGGAGAATGACACCTATGCCCTGATGCACCATTCCCGGGCCGGACTGGTAAAGTCGGGAACCTCGGTGCTGGAGGCGGCCCTGCTCAATATGCCCCAGGCCCTGGTTTATAAAGGAAGTGCCATTTCGGTGCAGATAACCCGTTGGGTGGTTAAGGTGAAATGGATAGGCCTTCCCAACCTGATCCTGAACCGGGAGGTGGTTCGGGAGATCATACAGGAAGAAATGAACGAAAATACCCTGGTTGAAGAGCTAAAAGCCCTATTGGAAGGTCCCAAAAGAAATCAACTACTGGCTGAGTATAACATTTTGAGGGGCCTATTGCATGCAGGCAATGTTTCGGCTAAAATTGCAGGTGAAATACACCGCCGCCTGCAAAATGAGAAGGCCTAGAAAGATATTCCCCCTGTTTTTGATCCTGCTGATACTGGCAGCGGCCACCGGCATTAACCCGCCCGGCAAGAAATTGGGTAAAACTCCCGTTAAAAAGACCAAGCTTAGCAACCCCAAAACGCCCGATTGGAACCGTTTTACCGCCAGCGAGATCGTTACCATTAAGATCATGAGCCTTACCAAGGTCAAAGAGGTGGTTTTTGCCCCCGAAACGGGTAATTACCAGGTATTGGCGGATGGAAAGAGTCTTTTAACATTGGATGCTCAAAATGCCCTGAAGATCTCCGTTATCAATGATTCCCTGGAAGTGAAATCTTTTGAAAAGAACTGGGGGAAATTTGCGTTTGTAAGACTTGTTTCTACTGATGCCGAGAAGTCCTTCAAACTGAAATGCCTGAACCCCGAGAGAAAGCACCGTTTCTTTGATGATAACCTGAATGTTTCTGTAGAAGGCGGCCTCCTGCGGCTTCTGAACGAATCGGTGATCGACAATTATATTGCAGGTGTTTCTGAGGCGGAATCGGGCCTGTATTCGCCCATTGAATATTACAAAGTGCAGGCCATCCTTGCCCGTACCTACGCGCTCACACACATCACCAAGCACCAGGCCGAAGGTTTCAACCTCTGCGACCAGGTGCATTGCCAGGCATTTCACGGAAAATCGCACGAAGCCAAGATCGTGCAGGCGGTAAATGCTACTCGCGGGAAAGTAGTGGTAGATGACGACATGAATTTAATTGTAGCGGCCTTCCACTCCAACAGCGGCGGGCAAACCGCGAATTCGGAAGACGTGTGGGGAACCTCTACCTCCTACCTGCGCTCGGTGCCCGATACCTTCAGCTACAAAATGCCCAACGCGCGCTGGACTCGCAAAATAGCCATGTCTGACTGGCTAGATTATTTGAAACTGAAACACAATTACCCGATCGATGACAGCAGTGCCCGTTTTGTGGCCACGCATTTCAAACAGGAATCGCGCAAGGTGCATTTAGAGTTTGCCCACATCAAAGTTCCGCTAAAAAATGTGCGTACCGATTTTCAATTGAAATCTACTTTCTTCTCTATAGAGCCTGTGGGTGACACTTTGATCTTCGCGGGCCGTGGTTTTGGTCACGGCATAGGCATGTGCCAGGAAGGCGCCATGCGCATGACCAAGAACGGCTATAATTACAAGGATGTGCTGAACTATTACTTCCGCAACGTGCACCTGATCGACCTCAAGGACCTGAATTTTTTTAGGGAGTAGCTTTTTCGGGGAAAATATTATTTTTATCCTCGTGAATTTCCTCAACCAAAATCCCTTCCTGCGCGTGCTCCTGCCTTTTATGCTGGGTATTGGTTTTTGGCTGGCCGGCTATTCCGGTTCCTCTCAACTCGTTTTTATTTCCTGTCTTTACGCCGGATGCTTGCTTGTTTGGTTGTTGATGGTCAAACGGTCGCATAAGTTCACAAAAGTTTTATTCGGGTTTTTGAGCCAGGTCTTTCTACTTATAACGGGTTGGGGAATTTGCCAATACCATTTTCAGAAAGAAGAACCGGGCCATTACAGCAATTACCTGAGTAGCGAGCCCGAATATTACGCGGGATATATCAGCGATCTTCCGGCAGAGAAGGCTAAAAGTGTAAAAGCGGAAGTGGTTTTACAGGAGGCAAAAATAAACGGCGCATGGAAAGGTGTTACGGGCAAGATCATTGTGTATTTCCAGAAAAGTGGATTGGCGCAGGGCATTGAGGCAGGGGATAAAATTGTTTTTTCGTCCGCGTTAAAGGAAGTACAACCTCCCCTTAACCCCAATGAGTTTGATTACAAGAGTTACTTGGAGCGCAAGAATATTTTTTACACAGCTTATTTAAAAGACGGGGCCTGGAGCTCAGTACCCGGGCGGGAACAATTCTCTTTTTACGGCTGGTCGCAAAAAATACGGAAATACCTGCTCGATACATATAAGGAAAGTGGCCTGCAGGAAAGCGAATTTGCGATGGTGGCGGCTTTGGTGCTGGGCTACGACGACGCGATCGATCAGCCTTTGATGAATGCTTATTCGCACACCGGCACTTTGCATGTACTTTCTGTTTCCGGGCTGCATGTTGGAGTTATTTACCTGATGCTTGGCTACCTCTTCGCTTTTATGAATAAGAACAAAAAATTACTTTGGCTCAAGGTATTTCTGATCCTTTCGGTGCTATGGTTCTTCGTTTTACTGTCGGGGTTTTCGGCCCCGGCCGTGCGGGCCGCTTTGATGTTCAGTCTTATTTTGGTGGGAAAAACGCTTTTTGAAAATGTAGAGACCTCAAACATCGTGCTGGTGTCGGCATTCGTGAGTTTATTATATAATCCCTTTTGGCTGGCGGATGTGGGCTTCCAGCTTTCCTATGTAGCGGTGCTCGGGATCATTTATCTCTATCCCTATTTCTACAACAAGTTGCATTTCTCGTCCGGCATTTTAGATAAAATATGGGCGCTTTGTTCGGTGAGCATTGCGGCGCAGATAGCCACGCTTCCCATCACGCTTTATTATTTCCATCAATTCCCATTCCTGTTTCTCATTACCAATCTCATCCTTATTCCTGTCTCTACCGTCGTTATGTATGGCGGAATATTAATTCTCGCCTTCTCAAAGATCGCCTTCATTAGCAAAGGACTCGTATGGCTGACCGGCCTCTGCATCAAATTCATGAATGCCTCCGCCCTATTCTTCGATCAATTACCCTTTTGCGTTATCGATAATATTCATCTTACATTGCCCAATATGCTTTTGATGTATGTTTTGATCGTTCTCATCTTTGCCGCCATTGAATACCGTTCTTACCGTTTCCTGGTAAGTTCCTTCGTGCTTTCCTTTCTGATGTTTGGCATTTCCTTTTTTTATGATCTAGCTGCGAAAGACAAAAACGAAGTGGTCATCTACAATTCTAACGAAACAGCCGCCCTGGGTATTTTCGACGGAACGAATTATACTTTACTAACGGATACAACTCCCGACAACCGATTGGCAAGCACTTTAAGGGAGAATAAGGTCGCCAACGATATCATCGCCCAAAAAGAAATTCGTTTAAGTAATGTTTCGCTTATTTTGGCCGGAAATAAAAAAATACTCTACTGCAAAGATGGCTCTTTACTATCTGAAAACATAATAAAACTGGTTGATCCGGATAAAACCTGGCTGCCGGCCAAAGGAGTAAAGCGTAAAAAACAAAGAGCGCATTTATGCGACAAGGAAGATCTTATCATCACGGGAAAACACTACAAAAAAGAAGGCTGTTTCGACAGCGCTTATTTTACGCAGGATAAGGGCGCCTTTGTTGTATCTTTGTCTCGAGGCCCGGCTCGCGATGGCGAGCTTACCTCGACACACAAATGAGCATCCGCATTGGCAATAAGGTTCGCTTTTTGAACGAAAAAGGCGAAGGCGTGGTTACCCGCATCAAAGACAAATCCCACGTTTTTGTGGAGGTGGATGGTTTTGAAATTCCTTATCGCGTTTCTGAACTGGTGATCGTGGATACAGAGATCATTTTTTCGAACAAGGAGAAACATACCGAAGAAATAAAGCACGAATGCGTGTTCTTTGTGGTTGAACCCGATCATGAGATGCCTCTTTTGCAGAATGAGTATGGTTTCTATCTCCTAAACTCTTCGTCCTTCAATTTGCTCTTTACTTACAGCATCCGCGACGGCAGCCAATATCAAACCACCAAACAAGGCGAGTTGGGAGCTTTCCAAAAGATCTTACTGAAGAAAATTCAGAAACACCAATTGAAGGAATTTGCCTATCACAAGGTGGAGATACTTTTTTTCAAAAAAACACATTACGCCTCGCAGATACCGGCGGCCGAGATCATTCATCTTAGTGAAAGCATTTTAAATCCGCAGAATTTCATCCCGCATCACGATTTTAAGTTTCCCGTTTGGGCCTACACCTTAAAAGACAATTTCACCGAAGCCAAAAAGATCACGCAAACACTTACCGATTACGACGTAGAACGTCTTCGTACTTTAAAGGAATTGAAAAAACAGGAAAAAGTTTCCATCCCACATAACAATCCCGCATTCCTTATTGATAAAGAGGTAGACCTACACATTGAAAACCTTACAGACTCATACAAAGGCATGAGCAACCACGATATGCTGCAATTACAGCTGCGTCATTTTCAAAAACATCTCGACGAGGCCATCAATAACCGCTACCACAAAATAGTCTTCATTCATGGTGTAGGAAACGGGCGATTAAAACAGGAGATCCTGAACATACTTGCGGGCTACACGAAAGAAGTGAGGTATTACGATGGGGAATACAAGAAGTACGGATTAGGCGCTACCGAGGTGCTTATTTTGTAGGTTTAGTCGCCTCTGCAAAAACACTTACCCCACAGGGAAAAGGCATTCCTTTGAACATTTTGTTCTCAAAGTTCATCCAGCTGATCAACATCTTATTGGTTGTGGGACTAAAACCTGAAAGTTGGTCCTTTGCTTCTTTAGAGGGAGAGATCTTGTTCTTCATACGCTGCAGCACACGAAAAATGGCTGTTGGAAAGAACACGCCGAAGTTCCAGTAACCTTTACGGGTTACCTCAAAACCCGCTTTCTGCATTTTAGCTGCCAGGTTAGACCGGGTATATCGCCTGAAATGAAAATTAACCACGTCCTGCTCGCTCCAGAGGAACATGTAGGCCGGAACAAAAATAAGTATCCTGCCCCCGGGTTTTAAAATGCTGAACCAATTGGCCAAAGCCTTCTCATCAAACTCCAAATGCTCCAGCGAATCGGAAGCTATCAAAAGATCATAGGAGTTCGGTTCAAAAGGTAAATTGTGCGCATCCGCTTCATACGCTTTCAAACCACGGGCCGCACATTTGGCAACCGCTTCCGGACTAAAATCGGCACCAACTGCATTTACAAAACCTGCCTTCTTCAGATCATTCAACAAAGGGCCACCGGCGCATCCAATATCCAGGATCTTCGCTTTCTTATCGGTCTCACTTAAAAGGGAAAGAATAGTTTTTCGTCGTGAAACGAACCACCAGTTCCACTCCTCCATGTCGTGGTATTTTTCTTCGTATGCCTTGTCCAAAAGAGAAAGTTTAGAGCGCCATCTCGGGCACATCGCCCTCAATGATCAGTTTGCCGGCTACGGCATTTTTAATTTGTTCTACGGAAACACCCGGGGCGCGCTCCAGTAATTTAAAGCCGCCGCCTTTTACAATTTCGTAAACGCCCATTTCGGTCACCACTTTCTTGATACAACGAATACCGGTTAGAGGCAATTCGCATTTAGGAAGTAATTTAGATTCGCCGGCCTTGTTCACCTGCTGCATGGCAACGATAATATTTTTCGCGGAAGCAACTAAGTCCATCGCGCCTCCCATTCCTTTCACCATTTTACCCGGAATTTTCCAGTTGGCAATGTCGCCGTTCTCACTCACTTCCATCGCTCCTAAAATGGTCAGATCCACTTTCTGTGCGCGTATCATGCCAAAGCTCATGGCGCTGTCGAAAATACTGGCGCCCTTCAATAGAGTTACTGTTTGCTTACCGGCATTGATCAGGTCGGCATCCTCTTCTCCTTCATAGGGAAAAGGTCCCATTCCCAAAATTCCATTCTCGCTTTGCAGTTCCACGTTAATTCCATCCGGAATATAATTGGCCACCAGGGTTGGAATTCCAATCCCCAGGTTCACAAACATTCCGTCCTTTACCTCTCGGGCAATGCGTTTGGCTATACCGTTCTTGTCTAACATAAAATTATCCTCTGTATTTAACTTCTAAATTATGAATATCTACCAATGGCTTTAAGAATTCCTCGAGGTCATACACACAAAGCTGCGAGGCCGCGTCGCAAAGGGCTTTCTCCGGCTCGGGATGTGTTTCAATAAAAACTCCGTCAACGCCACTGGCTACTCCGGCACGCGAAAGCACCGGCAGGAATTCACGCATCCCGCCTTTTGCATCGGAACTCGGAATTCCATATTTGCGAACACAGTGTGTGATGTCGAACACAACCGGGTAGCCCAGGTTATTCAAGTGAAAGAAACTTCTGGGGTCTACGATCAGGTCGTTATATCCGAAAGTGTATCCCCGCTCTGTAAGAATTACTTTGTCGTTTCCGTTATCAATACATTTCTGCAGCGGGTGTTTCATGTTATCGGGCGCCAAAAACTGACCGTGCTTAATGTTCACCACCTTACCTGTTTTTGCCGCGGCAACCAATAAGGTCGATTGCATACAGAGGTAAGCCGGGATCTGAAGCACATCGCAAACTTCGCCTGCAGCTGCAGCCTGGTCCGGGTAGTGAATATCTGTTAGAACCGGAAACCCAAATTGCTCTTTTACTTTTGCCAAAAGCGCCACGCCTTTAGAAAGCCCGGGGCCATCGTAATATTTCAAGCTGCTGCGATTGTCTTTCTGGAAAGAAGATTTATAAATGATCTTGATCTTCATGCGCTCCGAAACCTCTTTCAGTTTCTCGGCGGTCTTCATCATAATACTTTCTTCTTCAATAACACAGGGACCGGAAATAAGGAAGAGCTCCTTGCTCCCGCACTCAATATTTCCGACTTTAACGATCTTTTTACTCATGCGTGCAAAGGTACAGGTTTATTCTAAAAAAACAGCCTTAAACCGCAAAGGCACAAAGGCGCGAAGGATAAGCGAAAACTTTGCGTCTCAGCGCCTTAGCGCTAATACTACTTGCCAAATTTGTTCTTTAGGGCAGCCAGGGCCGAGGTCATATCGTTCGCATCGTAGGAGAACTCTTCTTTGCGCTGCTGGGCCAGTTTAGAAGCGGGTTTATTGCCGTTTCCTTTCATAGAAAGTGAAATGCGGTTGCGTTTGAGATCAACTTCAAGGACTGTAACCGTCACTTGTTGACTCACCTTCACAATTTTGTTGGGATCGTCCACAAAGGTATCGGCCAAATGCGAGATGTGTACCAATCCATCCTGGTGCACACCAATATCCACGAAAGCTCCGAAATTGGTCACGTTGGTAACGATGCCCGGTAATTGCATGCCTTGTTTGAGGTCTTCGGGTCTTTCAACTCCTTCGGCGAAAGAGAATATCTCGAACGATTTACGCGGGTCGCGACCGGGCTTATCAAGCTCGTTCACAATATCCTTTAATGTGGGAAGCCCTATCGTTTCGGTAACGTAATTGGTGATCTTGATCTGCTTGCGCAATTCAGGCTTTGAAAGGAGATCGTTAATGGATGCATTCAGGTCGGCGGCCATTTTTTCTACCACCGTATAACTTTCAGGATGCACCGCGCTTTTATCGAGTGGATTCTCTCCTTTTGCGATGCGTAAGAAACCGGCGCACTGTTCAAAGGTCTTCTCTCCCATCCCGGAAATTTCTTTCAGTTGCTTGCGGTTCTTGAAAGCCCCGTTCTTATTACGGTGCTCAACAATGTTCTGCGCCAGGCGACTATTCAATCCGGAGACATACGTGAGTAATTGCTTGCTGGCCGTATTTAATTCTACTCCCACCGCGTTCACGCAACTGCTCACCACCTCATCCAGTTTGCTTTTGAGTTTTTCCTGGTTCACATCGTGCTGGTATTGGCCAACGCCGATGGATTTTGGATCAAGTTTTACCAATTCTGAAAGCGGGTCGGCTAACCTTCTTCCGATAGAAACCGCACCTCGCACTGTAATATCCTTGTCGGGAAATTCATCTCGAGCTACTTCAGAGGCTGAGTAAATGGAAGCCCCGCTCTCGTTCACCATTATTACGGGAATCTCCTTCGGCAATACATCAATTCCACGAATGAACGCTTCAGTTTCTCGACCTGCTGTTCCATTTCCAATAGCTATTGCTTCAATATTGTGTTTGGCGCAGAAGGCCAACACGATATTCTCAGCTTCCAGTTTTTTCATTTGCGGATAGATCACGGTGTCTTCCAGCAATTTTCCCTGTTTGTCGAGCGCTACGGTTTTACAACCGGTACGGATCCCCGGATCGATGGCGAGTATAGCTTTTTGTCCGAGCGGGGAAGCCAGCAGAAGCTCTCTCACATTCTGCGCAAATACTTCAATGGCTTTCTCATCGGCTAATTCTTTGGTAGAAGCGCGTGTTTCAGCCTCGATGGAGGGCTGCAGCAAACGCGCATAGCCATCTTCAATAGCGAGCTTAATTTGATCGGCACAAGCTCCTTTGCTCTTCACAAAAATTCTGTTCAGGTTATCGATAGCCTCTTCAGCGGGCGGCTTGATATCCAAGAAAAGGAAATCCTCTTTTTCGCCACGGCGCATGGCCAGCAAACGGTGTGATGGACAATTTGCCAATGATTCTTCCCACTCAAAATAATCGGCGTACTTCGCTCCTTCCTCTTCCTTTCCACGCACTACGCGACTTTTGATCGTTGCCTTTTGTTTGAATAAATTACGGGTATGCTCGCGGGCAATGGCATCCTCGCTGATGATCTCGGCTATGATATCGCGGGCTCCATGTAAGGCCTCATCAATAGAGGTAACTTCCTTTTCCAAAGAAATGAATTTCTCCGCTTCAGCATCCGGCGAACCTGTTTGCTGTAAAATGAATTGCGCCAGGGGCTCCAGGCCTTTTTCGCGGGCAATGGTTGCCTTGGTGCGACGTTTTGGTTTATAGGGAAGATACAGATCCTCTAAATTGCTAATGGTTTCCGCATCCAGTATCCTTTCCTTTAATTCTTCGGTCAGTTTACCTTGCGCTTCTATAGATTTCAAAATGGCCTCGCGGCGTTTTTCCAACTCGCGCAGTCTTTCTACCTCATCGCGAATTTGTCCTATTGCCACCTCATCCAGGCTGCCGGTGGCTTCCTTGCGGTAACGGGCAATAAAAGGTATGGTTCCGCCCTCGTCCAGCAGGCGCGCTGTGGCTACAACCTGTTTGGTATCGATCTTTAAATTATCGGAAACTTTGAAATAGATCTGTGTGTCGGTCATAATGGCTATTTGAACCACATTGGGTGGCTAAACCACAAAAATACCTTTTGACCGTTAAAAAAGCTGGGGGAGTTTTGAACAGAATTGCCTAGTTGGGAACAACCACATCATCATCCGACCCGTTCGATTCGAGGGTGGACTTCTTAAGCTCATCCAGGTTGGCGTTGCGGCGACGGCGCTTCTTTTTCTTTTTTACAGGAGGATCGGAGTTTTGAACAGCCGTATCTTGTTTAGAAGCATTATTCACCTTAGCGGCACTGTCGCTGGGCGGCTGGGCCATTACAGGATTAGGTTTTTTGGAGGTTTCCTGTTTCGCTGTATCCGTTTTCTTGATGGCTGCGCTGTCAACCTTGCTAATAGTTGCATTTTGTACAGGTGACTGAACAGCCACCTGCGTTGGTGTGGGCACGGGGCTCACGGCTACGCTTTCAGTACTTACAGTAAGGGTTGGTTTAGAAACCGGAGGCGTAACTTTATTCTCTATGGCTTTGGTATCCGGTGCGGGAGTAAAAATATCCTTGATAGTTTCGAGGTTGAAGCAGATAACTGTAGTGAGTGCAATCAGGATGAGCGCGGGCACCACGATCTTTAGATTTACTTTAGGAAGATTGATGGGTTTTTTGAAACGCAGGTTGGCCACTTCCTGTTCAATAGCTTCGCAGCGGGCTGCGTCCACCTCAACTTCATAGCCCAGCAGTTTGCTGCGGAGCAGCTCTTCATTCACACGATATGTAGGCATTTTATCAGGCATAACCGTGCTGGCGCATTTGAAGGTTCTTGGCAAACTGGTTCTTGGCGCGCTCTAAAGTATTTTGGGCAGACGATTCGCTTACCTCCATTAATTTCGAGATCCGCTCAAAAGAAAATTGTTCGATCACGCTCATGTTGTAGACCGTGCGGAAAGAAGCGGGCAGTTGCTGGAGCGCTTTGATATAATCTTCGGCCTGCAGGTCGTTCACATCATCTTCCTCGTTCTGGTGGAAAAGATCGCTGTCGGCCTTTTTATTTTCGCTCACGCGTGTGGTGGTGGTCACATAATATTCAGCTTTGCAATTTTTCAATTGCGTGATGAGGCTTTCGAGGAAATGTTCTTTCATCCAGGGATCGAAATCATCGTCCATCTTGAACTCGTTGAGCTTTGTGAAGACGTGAATGAAAGCGTTGTGAAAAAAAGTATTGGCCTGCTCGCTGTTCTTGGCATAACGCCTGGCCATAGCCATGAAAGGGCTGTAATGTTGCTCGATAAGCTGTTTGCGCGCGCCGGGGTCGCCTTGTAAACAGCTTTGTACTAACTCGAGGCTCATGGTTGCAGGTTTGCTTATACAAGTTTACGGCACAATACAGGGAAAGGTTACGCCACCCTACCTCTTTTTTCAATACTGCATTGTTAATTGAACTGGTTTAGAAGGCTTTCATCTACAGAAGCCCAAAACCCGTCTTAGAAAAGGGCTTTTAGAGCGAAAACCACTTCGTGATCACGTCGGCGAGGCGGTTGCTGTAGCCGGCCTCGTTGTCGTACCAGCCGATGATCTTGATCATATTGCCCACAATGGCCGTGAACTCGGCATCGAAAACGCAGGAATGCGGGTTTCCCACGATATCTACCGAAACGATGGGGTCTTCGGTGTATTCGAGGATGCCTTTCAGCTCGTTTTGGGCCGCTCTTTTGAACTCGGCATTGATCTCTGCTTCGGTATGAGGAGCGCTCAAAAGGCAGGTAATGTCTGTGAGGGAGCCATCGGGCACCGGAACGCGCATGCCGCAGCCACCGATCTTGCCTTCCAGATCAGGAAAGATCTTGGTTATGGCCTTGGCAGCCCCGGTTGATGTCGGCACTATGTTCAAAGCGGCCGCACGGGCGCGGCGCAGGTCCTTGTGCGGGGCATCATGCAGGCGCTGGTCGCCGGTATAGGAGTGAACCGTGGTGATATACGCATCCTGTATACCCCATTTTTCGAGCACTTTGATCATGGGGGCCGCGCAATTGGTGGTGCAGGAAGCATTGGAAACGATCACATCCTCTTTTGTGAGTATATGGTCGTTCACACCCATTACAATGGTCTTGATGTCGCTATCGGTTGGCGGGGCAGAAAGCAGTACTTTTTTAGCCCCTGCATCGATGTGCTTTTGGGCGGCGGCCTTGCTTAAAAAATGCCCGGTGCTTTCAACCACCACATCCACACCAAGCTCTTTCCAGGGGAGTTCGGCCGGGTCTTTGGCGCAAGTGATCTTTATCCTTTTTCCGTTAACGATCAGGGCATCCTTTTCATGGGTAACGGTACCGTTAAAGCGTCCGTGCACCGAGTCGTATTTTAACAGGTGGGCAAGGGTCTTGCTATCCGTAAGATCGTTGATGGCCACGATCTCCAGATTGGGTTTCAGGATGGCAATTCTCAGGAAAACACGGCCAATACGGCCAAAACCGTTAATGGCTATTTTGATGTGGGGCATGGGCTTTTTAATTTCTTCACAAAGTTGAGCATTTTGTTTAAACATTTTGCCTAAAATGACTTAAAATTCCCGAAATTTGCACGGTTTAAATTGTAGCTAAAAATGCACCTGAAGTACCAAAACAAGCCCAAAGCCATCCTCCTGCTGGAAGATGGGAAAGTTTTTGAAGGAAAGGCCGCCGGGGCCATAGGCATTACTACCGGCGAGATCTGCTTTAACACGGGCATGACGGGCTACCAGGAGATCTTTACCGACCCCTCTTACTACGGACAGATCATTGTGATGAACAATGTGCACGTGGGCAATTACGGGGTGAACGAGACCGAGATAGAAAGCGAAAGCATCAAGATCTCGGGCATGATCTGCAAGAAATTCAACACAGGTTTTTCACGTTATGGTTCGGCTAACAGTTCTTTGGAAGATTATTTTCTGAAGGATAAAATTGTATCCATCAGCGATGTGGATACCCGCGCCATTGTGCGCTATATCCGCGATAAAGGCGCCATGAACTGTGTGATCTCTTCTTCTGAATACGATATCGAAAAACTGAAAGCAATTCTCAAAAAGGTTCCGAGCATGGAAGGTTTGGAGCTTTCTTCTAAAGTAACCACTAAAAAAGCTTATGAAGTAGGCAAACCCGATGCGGATCACCGCGTGGCTTTGATCGATTTTGGGGTGAAGAAAAATATTGTTCGCAGCCTCGCCGAGCGCGGCTGTTTTGTGAAGGTGTTCCCGATGAAAACCTCTCTTTCTGAAATGGAAGCTTTCAAACCGCACGGCTATATGTTGAGCAACGGTCCCGGCGATCCCGGTGTGATGAAAGATGAGATCGAACTCGTGAAACAAATTGTAATTACCGGCAAACCTGTTTTCGGCATCTGCTTAGGCCATCAGCTTTTAGCTTTATCTCAGGGTATTTCAACCTACAAACTGCATCGCGGTCACCGAGGCATCAACCACCCGGTTAAGAATTTGCTCACAGGCAAATGCGAGATCACTTCGCAGAACCACGGCTTCAGCATCAACGTGGAAGACATCGCCAAAGTAAAAGGCGTTGAGATCAGCCACGTGAACCTCAACGACGAAACCATTGAAGGAATTCGCCTCACAGGCAAACCTGTTTTCTCAGTACAATACCACCCCGAGGCCTGCCCCGGTCCGCACGATAGCCGCTACCTCTTTGACGAGTTTGTTGCAAATATGAAAAAGGTGGGGGTACAGAAGTTGGTGGAGGCTTAATCCATCCTTGGTAAAGTATGTTACTTTACCTAAATTTGATCATGCGTCTTTTTAAAGGATTTGTTATTTCAGTTGTGTTTTTTGTGCTCTCTTGTAAATGCGATGCCCAAACCAACGTTTATCATCCATTTGCAGATACCAACGCTGTATGGAGGATCGATTGGTATTCGGGCACAACCGGCATGTGCGTTGATATGTTTAATTTCCACTCGTCTTTTCAATACACCATAGGTGGTGACACGACAATTAACTCCACCGCTTATCAAAAGATTTACCGATCAGGATATACTGTTTGCAGTCCTTTTTATGGCACATATTGGGGCGGCCTGAGGCAGGATACAGTTAGCAAAAAGGTTTATTTCTTAAGGCCGGGAAATACCGATACTTTGATCTATAATTTTAACGTCCAGGTTGGTGATACTCTTAAATTGGCCGATTGTTCCGGTTTCTATGGAAATGATGTTGGTTATTCGTTTGTAGTGAGTGTTATCGACTCAGTTTTGGTGGGCAACAAATATCATAAGCGATTTACAGATAACAATGTCTCTTTCAGTTCTATGATCGAGGGAGTTGGATCAACCTCGGGTTTATTAGAAGGAAATATGCCCTACTCGCTTGAGCAAACTCTACATTTAATTTGCTATAGCCATAACAATGATCTCTATCCTGCCGGTTCAACGTCATGTCCTTTACTTGTTTCGGATGTAGCGAATTATCAAAGCAAACCTAATTATATCCGTTTGTTTCCTAATCCCGTGTCGGATATACTTATTATTGAGTTGGAAGAGGAAATAGGGAAAATTGACCTGCGGAATATTCTTGGAGAGATAGTGTTGCAAGTTAAGACTTCCGGACATAGTGGAGAAATAGATCTTCGCACTCTACCACCGGGAGCTTATTCAATCAGTTTACTTGGGAAAACCTATAAGGTGGTCAAACTCTGATCACACTTCCTGTATCACCTCAAAACCTTTGTAGCTTCCTGTTATTGCCAGCCCGGTAATATTAATTTTGGGGTTGCGGTGTTTTATTTTCAAAGCTGTTTCATTGATGGTAGCACCCGAGCCCACCGCGTCGTCGATCAAGAGAAGATGTTCGAATGATCGGTTATCTTGTGGCACCATTCCCGCTTTGGCGTTTGCGATGCGGTCTTCAATTCTTGAAAGCGCTTTCTGAGGGACAATTATTTCGCCGTTCACCTTCACAATTTTAAAATGCGGCAGCGGGAAGTTCAGGTTCTTCTCCAGGAAACCCATCAATTGCACTTCGCGTTTTATCGTTGGAGGAATGTATCCTATGCTGTCTATCTTTTTTTGCTTCAACAATTCTTCTATTTTCGGTTTTATTTCCGCGCAGAGCTCGGTCATCAGTTTTTTGTTCTGTCCCTGCTTGGCAAAATGCAGCAGCGTGCCAAGCTTTGTTTTTCCGAAACGCTCGATGGCGTAAAAATCCAGGTAGTAAAGATCATCCGGACCAACGGCCGTAAAGCCCTTTGTGGTTCTCAGTTTTTCTATTCCCGGGATGAATTGGTTCTTGTCGAAATAGCTGAGGTATTTTTTGCGGGTTGCGATAAACTCATCCATCGTTTTTTCGAAAGGAAGTTTTTGGCGGGCGCACCAGAATTTCATGGCTTCGATGCCTTCCAGTCTTTTACCCAGTTCAGTGATCAAAAGAAAATGTTGTTGAAGGAATTCTTCATTCTCCCCGGCAACTTGTTTTGTGGCCGAATATACGGGTGGCGTTTCCTCTACCAGCGAGTAATAAGTGCGGGGCGCCTTACCCGTTTTTATTATTTTGCCGTCTTCAGTAAGCTGAAGCAAAATACGATGTGCCATTTGGCGGCTAATGCCCAATACGGTCAATAGCTCCGGGATACGGGATTGGCCATTTTTTTCAAGATATTTTATAATTATCTCTTTGTTTTTCAATTATTTGAATTATTTATAGTTTACAGTAAATAGTAAACTGTAAATATATGATTTTTTCCCGTAAAAAAAGCCCCCGACTTGCGTCGGGGGCTTTTATAAATAAGAGGGCTTCTTTTAAAGCGTTCCGCGCTTCGCCTGCTCTCTTTCAATAGATTCGAACAAAGCCTTGAAGTTCCCGGCCCCGAAGCCGCGAGCACCCATACGCTGAATTACCTCGTAAAATAAAGTAGGACGATCTTCAACCGGCTTGGTAAAGATCTGTAATAGATATCCTTCTTCGTCGGCATCCACCAGGATCGATAATCTCTGAAGTTCTTTGATGTCTTCTTTCATGATCTCCATGTGTACACCTAACCTTCTGGGAATATCATCGTAATAAGCCTGAGGCGGTGGCGGTAAAAATTCAACGCCGCGCGCTTTTAATTCGCCCACTGTTTTAATGATATCATCGGTAGCTAAGGCCAAATGCTGCACGCCCGCGCCTTCATAAAAATCAATATACTCTTCTATCTGTGACTTTTTCTTTCCCTCGGCGGGCTCATTGATCGGGAACTTGATCCTGCCGTTGCCATTGCTCATTACTTTGCTCATCAAAGCCGAATACTCGGTAGTGATCTGCTTGTCGTCGAACGATAAAAAGTTTACAAAGCCCATTACATCCTCGTACCATTTTACAGTGGCGTTCATCTGGTTCCATCCAACATTACCCACCATGTGGTCGATGAATTTCAAACCAACCGGTGCAGGATTATAATCGCTCTTCCACTCCACAAAACCGGGAAGGAAGGAGCCTTTGTAATTTTTGCGTTCTACGAACATGTGCACGGTCTCTCCATAGGTATAGATACCCGCGCGAACCACTTCCCCGTGCTCATCTTTCTCAACCGTTGGTTGCATGAACGGTTTCGCGCCGCGTTTGGTTGTTTCTTCAAAAGCTTTGCGCGCGTCTTCCACCCAAAGTGCGATCACTTTCACTCCATCGCCATGCTTTTTTACATGCTCACCAATAGGAGAATCGCTTTTTAAGGCGGTAGTTAATACAATACGGATCTTATCCTGCTTCAGCACGTAAGAAGTGCTTTCTTTATTTCCGGTTTCTAAGCCAGAGTACGAATGCGACTGAAAGCCGAATGCTGTTTTATAGAAATGAGCCGATTGTTTGGCGTTACCTACGTAGAATTCTACGTAATCCGTTCCTAATAAAGGCAAGAAATCCTGCGCGCCCTCAAATATTTTATCGAGGCCGTATTCAACGTTTTTTATTACTGGTTTTGACATGTTGCTAATTTTAGAATTTTTGATTTTTAGATTTATTGAATTGAGAGGCTGTTGGTTGTTAAATCTAAAATTCAACAACTCAACAATTCTAAAATTTCCTACTCCACATGGCCATGGCCGAGGGACGAGTATGTTGCAGGTTCTGCATTGGGGCTAAGATAGGACATTTGGGGTGATCTGGCAAGGCTGTCATGTATTTCGTGTTGGTTGTTTCGTGTTGGTTATTATGGATTTATACCAGATGATCCACGATCAACCCGAAACTCCAAATAAACAATAACCAATAAAAAAGCCCCGCTTTTGCGAGGCTCTTATTTTTTAGAAAAAGAGGATTATTTCTTCTCTTCAGCTGGCTTTGCTTCTTCTTTTTTCTCGCCTTTTTTGCAGCAAGACTTAGAGTCTTTTTTGCAGCACTCTTTTTTGTCTTTGCAGTTCTTTTTGTCTTTGTCATCACCGTGAGCAGACATAGTAGCGCCGCCTACAAAAGAAAGAAGGGCTACTGTTAACAATAATTTTTTCATTGTGTATTGGTTTAGAATTTTATGTGAAGCAAAAATAGGCAATTATTTGTCTGCGACCCCTATAAAAACTGTTAATTTTACCTATCTTAGCGCTTTAATGAGCTTTCTATATCCCTCATTTCTTCTTGCCCTTACTGCCCTCTCCATTCCTATTATAGTACACCTCTTCAACTTCAGGCGCTATAAGAGGGTGTATTTCACCAATGTAAAGTTCTTAAAGGAGGTGCAACAGGAAAGCAAGGCCAAATCGACCTTAAAAAGATACCTGATCCTGGCTTCCCGCCTGCTGGCTTTAAGCTGCCTGGTAATGGCCTTTGCGCAGCCTTATCTTCCGGGCGAACACAGCGTGAAAAAAGGTGCAAGGCTACTGAGCTTGTACATAGATAATTCCTTTAGCATGCAGGCGGTGAACAAAAGCGGCAACCTGCTGGAAGACGCCAAACGCAAAGCCCGCGAGATCGTGCAGGCCGCCGCGGCCGGAGATAAATTTCAACTGCTTACCAACGATTTCAATTCTTCGCAACTTACACAAAGCAAAGAACAGGCGCTCGACGCCCTCGATAAGATCCAACTTACGCCTTCTGTAAAAAATGTAAGCGAGGTTTACGCGAGAATGCGCAGCAATTTAAAAGAAGATGAAAAAGGCGCCGAATTCTTTTTGCTCAGCGATTTTCAGAAAAGCACTTTCAACGCCACCGAATTAAAACCCGACAGTCTCTCAGAAACCAATCTCATCTTCCTGGAAAATCCAGCGGCACAAAATGTTTTCATTGATTCAGCCTACGTGGAGAGTCCCTACTTTCAGCTTGGCTCTTCTCAAAAGCTGCATGTGAAAATTAAAAATCTTTCCGACAAAGAAATTGAGAACGGCTCATTGAAATTCTTCCTCAACAACAAACAGGTAACGCCGCTCAGCTTTAAAGTTTCTCCGAATGGGGCAGCCGACGCACTTTTAAGTTTCACTTGCAAAGACACAGGAATACAACAGGGAGTTTTGGTCATCGAGGATTTTCCGGTCACCTTCGACGATACACTTTACTTTTCCTTTCGCATCAACAACCGCATGCCCTGCCTCGTGATCAACAAGAAAGAAGAAAGGTCAGGAACTTTTCTGCAAAGACTTTTTAGCAACGACTCGCTCTTCGCTTACAAAGAACAAAACGACCAGGCCATCGACTACGCCGCCTTCGCTAAAAGCAATTTGGTGGTGGTGAATGGTTTACAAAACATCAGCAGCGGTTTATCGGCTGAACTTAAAAAGTTCATTCTCTCCGGCGGTAGCGCGCTTGTTTTCCCGGGAAAAGATGCCGACAAAGATTCTTACAACAGCTTCTTCGCGCAGTTCAACGCCGCCACGATGATTTCGGCGGATACCGGTCGCACAAAACTCGACAGCAAAAACCTGCCTAAAAATCTATACGAAGGAGTTTTCGAAAAAATTCCGGAGAACATGGACATGCCAGTGGTGAACTACCGTTACAACTATCAAGGCACTACAAGAAGCGGCGAAGAAGTGCTGCTGAAACTGATCAATGGGCAATCCTTCCTCAGTGTTTACACCAAAGGAAAAGGAAAGCTCTATGTTTGCGCATCGCCCCTCGACGAAAAAAGCAGCAGCTTCGCCAAACATGCACTCTTTGTACCAACATTGATCAAGATCGCGATATTAAGCCGGCCTTCTCCTCCACTCTACTACTACTCGGGAAGTAACGAAGCGGTGGATGTGAGCCTCGTAAACATTACCGGCGAAAAACCACTACACATTGGCGCAACAAACAGAACAGACTTCATTCCTGAAGTAAAAACTACGGAAACAAGTCGCTTTGTGCTTACACACGGACAACCGAACACCGCCGGCAATTACAATCTTGTTCACGAAACAAAAAATCTGGAGGGGCTTGCCTTCAATTACAAAAGACAAGAAAGTGATCTCAGCTGCTACACAAAAACCGAACTGGAAGATCTTGTGAAAGCCAATAACTGGAAGAACACCGTGGTGATAGAGACCAACGCGGGAGGATTTAAAACCTCGCTGGCCGACATCAGCGGGGGAACCAAACTCTGGAAACTCTTTGTACTCTTAACCCTGCTGTTCCTGCTTGCGGAAACAGCGCTAATTAAATTGATGCGATGAGCTATTTAATTAAAAATGTAAAAGTGGTCGACCCCAACTCGCCACACAACAAAAAAACGGTCGACATACTGATCGAAGGCGGAGTGATCACCGGGATAGGCGCCAACCTGAAAGCGGATAAGAACGCGCGGGTGCTGGAGCAGGAGAACCTGCACGCTTCGCCGGGCTGGTTTGATATGCAGGCCAACTTCTGCGATCCCGGGCACGAATACAAAGAAGATCTGCAAAGCGGCATGAGAGCCGCGGCCCAGGGAGGATTTACCGGTGTATGTGTGATGCCGGCCACAAACCCACCGCTGCACACTAAATCGCAGATAGAATACGTGGTGAACTCCTGCCGCAACAACGTAGTGGATGTTTACCCTGCGGGATGCCTCACGCAAAGCAGCGAAGGAAAAGAGATGACCGAGATGTACGACATGAAACAGGCCGGCGCGATCGCCTTCAGCGACTATAAGAATTCGATCAGGGATTCGGGGCTACTGGTGCGACTGCTGCAATACTCGCAGGACACAGGAACGGTGGTGATCACACACTGCGAAGAACAAAGTTTAACGGCCGGCGGACAAATGAACGAAGGAGAGGTCTCCACGCACATGGGATTGAAAGGAATGCCCGCGCTTGCCGAAGAGCTGATGGTACAGAGAAACATCAACCTGCTGAGCTATGCCGGCGGAAGGATGCACATACCAACGATCTCTACGAAACACGGCGCGGATAGCGTGAAGCAAGCGAAGAGCAAAGGATTGCAGATAAGCGCAGGAATAGCCGCGCACCAACTCCTGCTGAATGACGAAAGTCTCGAGGAGTTTGATACGAATTTAAAAACCAATCCGCCGCTGCGCGACAAGAGTGAAACAGAAGCGCTGAAGCGCGCGGTGGTGAACGACTCCATCGACGTGATCGTGAGCGATCATTGTCCGGAAGACATAGAGAACAAAGATGTAGAGTTCGATCACGCCGCCTTCGGGATAATAGCACTGGAAACTGCCTACGCCGCCGCCAACACCGCGCTGCACGACAAGGCGGAGACGATGCAAATAGTAGAAAAGCTCAGCATCAACCCCAGAAAAATTCTCGGCCTCGAAATACCGGTGATCAAAGAAGGAGAAAAAGCCAACCTCACCATCTTCAACCCAAAATTAGAATGGGAATTCAGCGAAAAACAAATTGCCTCCAAAAGCAAGAACACGCCTTTCTTAGGAACAAAATTCACCGGCAAAGCCATCGCGGTGGTGAATAACAGCCGGATGGTGGTGTGTAAATAACATCGCCCCTACGGGGCTATTAATATATCACCCCTACGGGGTTTCATTTATTCTCTTTTTATTTTTCTATTGGGATGGGACTCCTACGGAGTCAAATACATTTTTCACGCAAAATTATTGTCATCACAAAATTGTTTTATTTTTGTTCCCCGTAGGGGAAATATCTCAATAGAAACAATAATCACAAAATTCAAACCCCGTAGGGGTGACATCATCATGCCAAACACATACAGCAAAATATACATCCACGCCGTATTCGCCGAGCGGTTCATTTTCAAAAAATAATTTTATTTTTGTTCCCCGTAGGGGAAATATCTCAATAGAAACAATAATCACAAAATTCAAACCCCGTAGGGGCGACATCATCATGCCAAACACATACAGCAAAATATACATCCACGCGGTATTCGCCGAGCGGTTCATTTTCAAAAAATAATTTTATTTTTCCTCCCCGTAGGGGAAATATCTCAATAGAAACAATAATCACAAAATTCAAACCCCGTAGGGGTGACATCATCATGCCAAACACATACAGCAAAATATACATCCACGCCGTATTCGCCGAGCGGTTCATTTTCAAAAAATAATTTTATTTTTCCTCCCCGTAGGGGAAATATCTCAATAGAAACAATAATCACAAAATTCAAACCCCGTAGGGGCGACATCATCATGCCAAACACATACAGCAAAATATACATCCACGCGGTATTCGCCGTAAAAGGAAGAGAAAACATCATTAGCAAAACCTGGAAAGAGGAGTTGTACAAATACATTTGTGGGATCGTAAATGGGAATAAACAAAAGGTTTATGCCATCAACGGCATGCCGGACCATATCCACATTTTGCTAAGCATAAAACCAGACGTTTCGTTATCAGACCTCATGAAAGACATTAAAGCAAATTCATCGAAATGGATCAATTCGAAAGGGTTTATCAAAGGGACCTTCAGGTGGCAGGAGGGATTCGGGGCCTTTTCGGTTTCCGAATCACAATTGGATAAGGTTATAAATTATATTGACCTTCAGGAAGAACATCACGCCAAAAAGACCTTTACGCAGGAGTATATTGATTTCCTGGAAAGTTACCGGGTTGAATACGATACAAAATACATTTTTGAGGCTGTTGAATAGAAAACTAGCCTTTCTTCTTCTCCAGAACCGCAATGAGTTTCTTTTGCGATTGAATTAACTCTTTGAGCGCCCTGTTTTCTTTTTGATAACTCTCCAAACGCTCTTTGAGCATTTTTACTTCATCCTCTTCCTGTGAGCGATATGGTTTTATGGCATCCTTGCCATCGAACTTCTCAAATTCTTCGTTTGAGATACCAAGCGCTTTTAAAATAGAATTCAGTGTGTAGTTATTTACTTTACCGGTTTGTTCTATATGAGAAACGAGCGCACGGGTTTTGTTTATCTTGCCGGCCAGGTCTTCCTGCTTGAACCCTTTTAAGGCCCTCAACATCTTTATCTTCTTGCCTGCGTGCATGGTAAATTTTACAGTGCAAGTACCAATTATTTGAATTGCCTAAATGCCAATTTAATTTGCTTTTTGATAATTTTTGATATATTTGCTTCATTTCCAAAGTGTTTGTGGTGAATTTCCGAACGAAACCCAAAAATATCCTGTTAATTTTCCTGGCTCTTATAGCCTGGCGTCAAAGTATAGCACAACAACTCAAACCCAAACAGGAAGAATATATCATAAAGGTGATTACTTCTCAATTTGGAGAAATGAGCAAGACCGTCCCGCTGCAGCTTGGAAAAGCGAATTTCTGTATAGTTAATAATGACACACTATTTAACCCTGATGGATTCCATTTCCTGTTTAAATTGAATGGTGATAGCGCTGAGCGGATTGACCAAAGTGTATGGCATGGCGCAAACTTCGACAGTTATTTATTTGAGTGGCAAGGAAGCCTGTGTAATCTCGGAGGGTATGGAATGTTCAGCACCAACAACAACCTGGAATATTTCAATTTGCATCTCAAAGAATGGTCCTTTAAACCTACCGAAGGTCCTGGCCCATCTTTTATCCGTGGCATAGCGTTTAAAACCGGACACTTTGTTTATAGTCTCAATAATGTGAAAGGAGGTAACTCTGTAGCTCCTGATATAAAGGATACTTTTCTCTATAGGTTAGATCTGCGAACGATGAGCTGGGAGAAAAGCAGGTTTGCCGATACAGCGGCCAGGATAGCGGGAACAACTTTCTACCTGGAGAATTTCTGTTTCCAAAAAGGAAATCTTTACTCCTTGCTGGTGAATCCCACCACAAAGAGCTATGTAATTATCAAAAATGAAGAGGCAGGATTTGTTGCCACTACGCAGATCACGTCTATTGACCGGGATAAAATGCTCAGGAGATCTCTAACCACTTCCAGCGTGGGCGAAGTTTATGATACGCTTGATATGGCGGAACTCTGGAAAAAGAACGTTGTCCAAGCCCGAGTATTTGAATTATTACCGGAACAAAAGTCTGCCAATATTCCTTATAAAAACTATGCGTTTCTGGCAGGCGGATTTATTATTACCCTGGCGGGGTCTTTATATTGGCTCAGGCGACGAAAAAAACAAGTGCCGGAAATTATGGATGATCTACCGCTAAACAATCCGGAGCAATCTGATCTATGCAATACTATCTGTGCGCACCCGAAAACTGTTTTGAACACGGAAGAACTGGATGAGTTGCTTGAAATAGGTCATTTGGAACTTGACAGCCGTAAGCTTCGCCGGCATCGTTTATTGAGTGCCCTCGAGAAAGATCACCCCGGGCTTATCGTGCGGGAAAAGGACAAAAACGACAAAAGAAGATTCATTTATAAGATCAACAAGGATTGTTTGACCGTTTCAATAGCCTGATAGTCAACTGCGAAACCGGTTACAAACCAAAATGAAACTGAAACATTCGGAATAACCGAAATGCTGACAGTTATTTTGCGCGAAAATCAAAACATCAATAAACAAATCACTATGAAAAAACAATTAATCCTCATCCTGCTGGCGCTTTGCTCAACGCCTCTCTTAGCACAACCGCCATCTTATATTCCTACCAATGGATTGGTTGGTTGGTGGCCGTTTAACGGAAATGCTAATGATGAGAGTGGGAATGGTAACAATGGAACTTTAGTCGGCGGTACAGTTTTGACCACTGACAGATTAGGAAATTTGAATTCAGCTTACGCTTTTGATGGGATCGGCGACTATATTGATTGTGGTAATGCAGCGTCGTTGAATATTACCGGTTCAATTACTATAAGCGCTTGGCTTTTTGCTTCTGATTTTAATGATACAAGAGGTATTGTATCGAAGTCAGCACTACCTCCAGTAGACGATGCCTACCAGTTGGTTGCAGGACCTTATGTGCCTTCCGACCTTAATTTCTTAAACTCAGATTACGGATATTTAGTTCCAACACTCAGCTGGGTTCATGTTGTTTCAGTTTTTGATTCAAGTTCCCAAACAATTAGTCTTTATACCAACGGTTTGCTCGATACAACTATAAGTGTTGCTTTTAATTCTATTGGGACTAGTACTGACAATCTATGTCTTGGAACACATCGTCCAACATTTACACCAAATTGGTCTTGGAGCGGTACGCTTGATGATATTGGAATTTGGAATAGGGCATTGTCGCAAACTGAAATCACTCAAATCTTTAGTGAAACAGTTGCTTCAAATTGTAATCCATTCACTGGTTCTTTATTAACTGGTTTAGTAGCTTCTTATCCTTTTTGCGGAAATTCGAACGACGAAAGTGGAAATAATAATCATAGTTCTGCTATTAATGGGGCCGCTCTCACGCAAGACAGGTTCAGTGCAGCAAACAATGCCTACTATTTAGACGGCGTTGATGACTGGATCGAAACCAATACCAATTTTTATGACCCTAGCACTCCGCATACTTTATCAATCTGGTGGCAAACTACAGATTCAACCAAAATGACTCAGGAATTATTTAACACTAACCCGCATCCTACCGAAGTATTAGTGTTTAATTCAAACATGGGACCGTCCTATGACCTGCACTTCGGGCTGGGGGATGGCATCCCAGGCAGCTGGAGTATCGTTAGCCCAGACACCGCTCTCGTTCAAATACCTTCAGGTTTTACAAGTTGGCATAATACTATATGGACTAGAAGCGCTACCAACTGGACCATCTATCAGGACGGAGTGTCGGTTCTTACATATACTTCTTCCTTAAACACAATTCCAACAAATTGTACTTTGCGTTTTGGCGCGGAGAACAATCTACCTTCAGGAGGTGCGCAATTTAAAGGCAATATAGATGATATTGGTATTTGGGACCGAGCGCTAAGCGCTTCGGAAGTCCAGGATATATTCGTGGGCAACACAACTTCTGCCATAGGTACATTCAGAAAGGAAATAAACCTCTACCCCAATCCTACTCAAGGCAGTCTAACGGTCTTCTCTAGGGAAGAAACCCCTTACGTAATTACCGATCAGCTTGGAAGGAATATCTTAAGCGGCAAGTTGCCTGCAGGAGAGTCTGTTATTAACCTGCAAAATCTTACAAGTGGTGTGTACTTCTTAAGAACATCTCTCGACAACAAGACGCACAAGATCCTTAGAACGCAATAAGCAGCCAACAATACCCCGCATTTTCGTCCAGCCTTATGGGGACACGGATTAAAACGCATGTCCGCTGCGGTTATAGATAAAAGTTACCAGCTCAATGCGGCTCTTGTAGTTCTTATGAATGAGGGAAATGTGCTCATTCACAAGACATTTACGGAGGCTATAAATTTTTGACTTAGGGCATATTCGAGGATCTTTGTTCAAGAGCAAAAGCAACCGATCCACATCAGACATAAACCGACGGGCTTCTTTTACAGTCCACTTCTCCAGGATTTGTTCAATAACCAGCAGGTAGGTTTTTTCTGCTGTGGCAGACCAAATTATATTCATTTGGTTTTGGCAACGATCATTTTCAAGGCTTTGCGCTTTACTTCATCATAGGAAACAACGCGCTTTTTTTTAAGATCATCAAGCCCTTGCTCTATAAATTTTTTCTGGAAAGAATCCAGGTCATCCGCCCAGTCTTTTTCCTCTTTCACCTTCACATATTTAAGACTTTTTAGAAGCTCCATTAAAAAAGCTGCCTTATTATCTTTTACATCTATCGTAACACGCATTTTTCCTTATTTTTTCCCTATACAAAGGTACAACAATTTTATAAATTACAACTTACAAAGTATCTCCGCCGCCTTCTCCAGCGTCTCATCTTTCTTAGCGAAGCAGAAGCGCAATAGTTTATTGTCTTCGGGTAGATGATAGAAGACAGAGAGCGGCACCGAAGCAATTTTGTGCTCTTTGGTCAAGCGTATAGCAAAATCAGTATCTTTTTCGTCGCTGATGGATTTGTAATTCAGTAATTGAAAATACGTTCCGGCGGCGGGCTCGAAAGTAAAACGCGAACCTTTAATTAATTTAGCAAAGAGGTCGCGCTTTTGTCTATAGAAATTCTTGACCTCGCTGTAATTTTCCTTTTCCTTTAAAAAATCGGCCAGCGCCAATTGTATGGGGTGGTTGCAGGTGAATACCAAAAACTGGTGCACTTTTCTAAACTCCACCATCAAATTAGCAGGCGCAGCCACGTAGCCGATCTTCCAACCCGTGGTATGCACTGTTTTTCCAAAAGAAGAAACCAGGATACTTCTCTCGGCCAGCGCTTTATTCCTTGCCACACTCCAGTGCTTCGCTTCATTAAAGAACATGTGCTCGTACACCTCATCGCTCAAAACAATAATGTCCGTATCTCTCGTCAGCTTCTCCAGTTCCTTCAGATCTTTCTCTTTAAAAATGGCGCCACTAGGGTTATGCGGCGTATTAATAATGATCATCCGCGTATGATGGTTCACCAGTTTCTTCACCATTTGCCAGTCGATCGAAAAATCAGGTTGCTGAAGTTTCACGTATATTGGTTTTCCGCCATTCATCTCTATCGCGGGCACATAACAATCGTAAGCGGGTTCAAAAACGATCACTTCATCGCCTTCACGTGCAAAAGCAGAGATAGCAGTATAGATCGCCTGCGTGGCGCCGGCAGTAACGTTAATTTCAGTATCCGGATTATAAGCCGTTCCGTAAAGTCCTTCAACCATCTCGGCAATTCTTTCCCGCAAAGGCATCGCTCCCTGCATAGGCGGGTACTGGTTAAAGCCTTTTTTCATGTACCCGGTCACCAGGTCAACCAGCTTATCAGAACAGCTGAAGTCGGGAAAGCCCTGCGACAGGTTAATGGCATTATTCTCTGCCGCCAGCTTGCTCATCACCGTAAAAATGGTGGTTCCAACGGCGGGTAACTTGGAGTTAATCACCCCGTTATACTTTATCATAGAAATAAATAGAAGGCCAAAAATACAAATAAGCCACCACTAAATTCAGCAAGTTTTGCTCCATTTTATGCTTTATTTATAAAATCTTTATGCTTCTTTTTTTACCTTTGAGCCTGCAAATCGCAAACACGTGAGCAACCAGCACAGCGGCCACTTCAGTAAAGTTACTATGGGTGGCCTTCTTGTTACACTCGGAATAATTTACGGAGACATCGGCACCTCGCCCCTGTACGTGATGAGCGAGATCATGGGGAAAGAGGCCATTGACTCCAGCGTAGTGCTGGGTGGTATTTCCTGTATCTTCTGGACGCTTACCTTACAAACAACCATTAAATACATCCTTCTTACACTAAAAGCCGATAACAAAGGCGAGGGCGGGATATTTGCCCTGTATACACTCGTACGCCGTTTTAAAGTAAAGTGGTTATTGCTGCCCGCTATTATTGGAGGAAGCGCGCTGCTGGCCGATGGTATAATAACTCCGCCTATCTCGATCGCTTCGGCTGTAGAAGGTTTACGATTTTTTAATCCCGAAATAAAAACAGTGCCCATTGTGATCGGCATCCTGGTAGGGCTTTTCATGATCCAGCAATTCGGCACCAAATTCATCGGCCGTTTTTTTGGCCCGATGATGATGATCTGGTTCAGCATGCTGGGCGTGTTAGGCATTATGCAACTAGGCGGGAACATTGGGGTGCTCAAAGCGCTTAATCCATACTACGCCATTCATTTGCTATCTATACACCACGAAGGATTTTTTGTTTTGGGTGCGGTCTTTCTTTGTACCACAGGGGCCGAAGCTTTGTACAGCGACCTGGGACACTGCGGGCGCGCCAATATCCGTATAAGCTGGATATTTGTAAAGAGCATGCTTGTGTTGAATTATTTTGGGCAGGGGGCTTTTTTAATAGAACATGCCGGGCAAACACTTGAGCAGGTTGGTGCCGCCTCCAATATTACCAATCCTTTTTATCTCTGCATGCCCGAATGGTTCATTCCTATCGGCGTTATCGTTTCCACCACGGCGGCGGTCATTGCCTCGCAGGCTTTGATCAGCGGCTCCTACACACTTATCAGCGAGGCCATGCGATTGAACTTATGGCCGAAGGTCTTAATTAAATATCCAACCCAGTTAAAAGGCCAACTCTACATACCGTCTATTAACTGGCTGTTGCTGGCAGGATGTATCGGTGTTGTTTTAAAATTCGAGGAGTCGGCCAATATGGGAGCGGCTTATGGTCTATCCATCATCCTTTGCATGATCTCCACCACCATCCTGCTATTTTACTTCATGTGGATGAAAAAATACAATCATCCATTGGTGGTCCTGGTGGTGATCGTGTACCTGGTCATCGAGCTTTCGTTCCTGTATGCGAATCTTAAGAAATTTCCCAATGGAGGTTATGTAACCCTGATCATTGCCGCTGTTTTGGTTTCGGCAATGGCTATCTGGCACTTGGCCAAAAAGATCACCCGCAGCTACACCGAGTACGTGAAGCTTGGCGCTTATACCCAGGTACTGGCAGAGTTAAGCCGCGATCTCACCATCCCCAAATACGCTACGCACCTGGTGTATCTTACAGGAGCCAATCATTCTGATGAGATCGAGGCCAAGATCATTTATTCCATTCTACAGAAACGTCCAAAACGCGCCGACCTGTATTGGTTCGTACACGTGGATGTGGTTGATGAACCCCACAGGATGGAATACCGGGTGCACGAGATCTTAAAAGACGATGTGGTACGGGTGGATTTCAAGCTCGGGTTCCGGGTTGCGCCCAAAATAAATCTCATGTTCCGCAAAGTGGTGCAGGATATGGTACGCCAGGGAGAGGTTGACATCACCAGCCGCTATGAATCGCTGAACCGCAACAACGTGATCGGTGATTTTAAATTTGTGATCATTGAGAAATATCTTTCTTCAGACAACGACCTGCCCTGGCACGAGCGCGTGATCATGGATATGTACTATTTCCTCAAAAAGTTCAGCCTTTCCGAATCGCGCGGTTTTGGTTTGGATACCAGCTCGGTGAAGGTGGAGAAATTCCCGATGATCATACACCCGCACAGGGAGATACCGCTCAAGCGTATCGAGTAATTCTACCCCCAATAGCGGGAAGCCCGAACTCAATAATTTTCGTACTTTTATAGCTCATTCTTCAGCTATGAAAAAACTCTTTTTCGCACTCGCATTATCCGCCTCGTTTTTCAAACTGATCGCCGACGAAGGCATGTGGCTGCCATTCCTGCTGAAGCAGTTGAACGAGAGCGACATGAAAAAGAACGGGTGCAAACTGACCGCTAAAGATATCTATGACGTGAACAACGCTTCTCTTAAAGATGCCATCGTGCATTTTGGCGGAGGTTGTACCGCTGAGATCATTTCGGATAAAGGATTGTTGCTTACCAACCACCACTGTGGTTACGCCTCCATTGCCAATCACAGTTCTGTCGACAAAGATTATCTCACCCATGGTTTTTGGGCCATGAACCAAAGTGAAGAATTGAGCAATCCCGGATTGACCGCTACCCTGATCGTGCGCATCGAAGATGTAACGGCGCAGATCAATGGCGGGATCACGGACAAACTTTCTGAGAAAATTCGCGATTCCATTCAACAGGTAAATTCAAAAATACTGATCGACGCTGCTACCAAAGGAACCAAATACGAGGCCTTTGTGAAGCCTTTCTTTTACGGCAATCAATATATTTTATTCGTAACACAAACTTTTAAGGACGTTCGTTTGGTTGGCGCTCCTCCTTCTTTCATTGGAAAATTTGGCGGTGATACCGATAACTGGGTCTGGCCGCGCCATACAGGAGATTTCTCTGTTTTTCGTATTTACGCGGATAAGAGCAACGAACCCGCTGAGTATTCTAAGGACAATGTTCCCTACAAACCAAAAAAGTCATTGACCATTTCTTTAAAGGGCGTGAACGAAGGTGACTTTACGATGGTGTATGGATTTCCAGGCCGCACGCAGGAATATTTATTCTCTGACGCCGTTGAGATGACGATGAACCAGAGCGATCCCGACCGTGTGGCTTTGCGCGATAAACGTTTGACCATCATGAACCGTTTCATGAAAGGAAATGACACCACGCGCATTGCTTATGCTTCTACCTACGCTTCGGTGGCCAATTACTGGAAGAAATGGATGGGCGAAATGCAGGGCCTCAAGAAATTTGACGCCGTGAACCGGAAAAAAGAATTTGAGAAGAAATTCCTTGAACTACTCTCATCGGATCCAGCAGAAAAGGAAAAATTCTCGAAGGTCTTCAATGAATTTCATGCCCTTTATGCCGAACAGAAGGTTTACCAAAAACAAAATGATTACCTGATGGAATGTCTTTTGGGTGTGAACGCCCTTACCGCGGCGCGGGCTGTAGAAAAATTACTTTTTACCGTAAAAAAATATCCCGTGGAGAGTGCTCCCAAGGAAATGAACAAATATTATCCGGATATCGAGAAGTTCTTCAAAGGCTATAATAAAGCGATGGATAAAGCTATTTGTCGTGCCATGCTCGAAGCTTACGCCATGGGTGTAGAAAAGAAATTACGCGTGCCCGTCATAGATTCATTGTTCGCTGCCCACACCGATAATTACGACGCCATCACCGATAAGATCTACAACGAATCTATTTTTGTGAACAAAGAGCGTTACCTCACAGCCCTAAAAACGGGCGATGTAAAAGCCCTGGAAACCGACATTGCATACCGCCTCTGGAAAAGTATTTCAACTTATTACGCCGCGAACGTAACACCGCAGGCCACTGCTATCGACAGCAAACTGCTTGACCTGTATAAGCAATATGTCGACAAACTGACAAAAGTATACAAGGACAAAAAATTCTACCCTGATGCCAACTCAACCCTGCGTGTGGCTTACGGCAAAGTAAAACCTTATAAACCCCGTGATGGGGTTGTGTACACCTATTTCACCACGCTAGATGGGATGATGGAAAAAGAAGATCCCAATAACGACGACTTCATCATTTTTCCTAAACTGAAAGAATTGCACGCGAAAAAAGATTACGGTCGTTTTGCCGATAAAGATGGTTCACTACATATTTCGTTCATCGCAAGTAATCATACAACCGGTGGCAATTCGGGAAGTCCCGTGCTCAACGCCAAAGGAGAATTGATAGGCACCAATTACGACCGCGTTTGGGAAGGCACCATGAGCGATATCATGTTCAATCCCGAGATCTGCAGGAACATTATTCTGGACGTGCATTACACTTTATTTGTGATCGATAAATACGCCGGCGCCGGTTATTTACTGAACGAAATGAAAATTGTTCAATGAACATATTTCAAAAAGCCTTAGGCACAGAAAAAGGCATCAACATCACCAATATGGGGCTGATGGTGCTGAGCGCATCTATTGCTTTTATACTGCCTTTTAAGCTTTTTCTGTTCGTGTACGCCATCCTGGGCCCTTTGCACTATCTCACCGAGATCTCGTGGTTGAACAAGCGCAACTTCTTTGTAGAAAAAAAGATACAGGTATGGCCCTACGTACTTTCCTCTTTCCTGCTCACTCTTTGCTGGTTCGATTCGAAGATCTTTGTGATGTATTACCAAACTACACTCATGCTAAGCGTGGTGGCCTACACGCTTTTTATAACGATCACAAAAAAACCGTTGGTTTCCATAGCAGGTGCTGTGCTTGTTCTTATACTTGGTGTTATCTTCAAGATCGACCGGCTGAGTCCTTTTATTCTTGTGCTGTCTGTTTTGTTACCCACCATCATTCACGTTTTTGTTTTCACCGGGATATTTGTTTTGGCGGGCGCTTTAAAAACCAAGAGTGCCACAGGTTTTCTTTCCTTACTTGTATTCATCTTATGCGCCCTGAGCTTTGTTTTCATCAACCCTGCAAATACTGAAGTGCTAACGGTAACAGAGAAAGGCGCTATTTCAAGGTTTTTCCTTGCTCTTAATAAATATCTCGGCAACCTGCTGGGCGTGAGTACCGACGGCAGCCAGGAATCCTATTTTGTAGCGCCCGGGCTTATAGCCTTGCAGCGTTTCATTGCTTTTGCCTATACTTATCACTATTTGAACTGGTTCTCCAAAACCACTGTCATCAAATGGCACGAGGTTTCTAAGAGTTCCCTGTACCTGATCCTTTTCCTCTGGGCCCTCGCGGTTGGATGTTACCTTTTTGATTACAGTCTTGGGTTCATCGTCCTTTACTTTTTAAGTATCCTTCACGTTTTCCTGGAGTTCCCGCTCAATGTGGCCTCGTTCAGGAACACGGGGCAAGGGATCAGGAACATTTTCGTTTCAAAATAATGTTGCTCAGCACCGCTTATTTCCCCCCGATCAGCTATTTTCAAAAGATCGCTTCTTCTGATGCTATTACGCTGGAGAAACATGAACATTTTGTGAAACAGACCTATCGTAATCGTTGCCACATCTTAGGTGCCAATGGGGTACAGGTCTTGAGCGTTCCATTAGTGAACACACACAGGAAAACCCTTATTACAGAGAATCAGATCGCATACAAAGAGAACTGGCAGAACCAACATTGGCGCAGTATAGAAAGCGCGTATCGAAACTCGCCCTATTTCATTTATTACGAAAATGAGCTCAAGGTTTTCTTTGAAAAAAGAAGTGAGTTTCTTTTTGAACACAATACAAAGATCCTCGAACTGCTTCTAAACCTCATGAAGATTGAAGTGAATATTCAATTTACTTCCTCGTTCGAAAAAGAAGTGGAACAGGACCATCGCAACTCTATCTTACCTAAAGGTAATTCGCATCAAAAGTCCTATATGCAGGTGTTTGGTGATAAACACGGCTTCCAACCAGACTTGAGCATCCTCGACCTGCTCTTCAATAAAGGGCCTGATTCTGCTGAGTACCTTAGATCGTAAGTTCAAAGATCACCCCGCTGGGCTTATTGTCGCGCAGCCTGAACTCTATTCCGTGCAGCGAACACATGTTCTTCACGATATAAAGACCCAGCCCGGTGCCTTTGGCATTGCGCGTGGACTCATTACCCAAGCGGTAGAATTTCTCAAATACCTTCTCTTTTTCCGCTTCCGGAATGCCGGGACCATTATCTTTAATATAGATCTCAGTGCAGCTGTTCATTTGTTTTATCACAATGTCCACATGCGTTTCAACAGGTGAATACTTTAAAGCGTTCTCAATGAGATTAGAAAAAATGATAAAAAGCACTTCCTCGTCCGCCTCAATAAAATGATTGCTTTCTGAACTGATTTGTATACGGGCCTTGTCTTTGCTGAAGACCTCTTCATGCAGCTTATAGAGTAGGTCGCTCAGGTTGATCTTCCTTTTATTGAGCGCAAGCTGCTCATTGTTACTGCGGGAAGCTAAAAGTATATTGTCGATGAGCCGTAATAATCGTTCATTATCCGCAATGGCTTTTTGCAGAAGTTCATGCTGTGTTTTTTCGTCGAGCTTATGCTTTTGCATGGTTTGCAGCTGCAGTTTCACAGAAGCCAGGGGAGATTTCAATTCGTGGGTCACCGAAAGAAGAAAATTACTTTGCAGTTTATTGAGCTCGTTCTCTCTTTTGCGGGTGTTGTAGATCTTCAGCACGCCCAAAGTAAGCAGGATCAGGAAAACGGTTCCTTCTCCGAGATGCATCCACAACTGGTGTTGCTTCTTTTTATCGATCTGTTGTAAATTTTCTTCAAGCTGTGATCTATCCGTAATATTAAGCGCGATGATCTTCTTGCGCTCTTCGGCCAATTGGTTCGACTGCTTTGCCAGCAGCACCTCCCACCACAGGAACTGCATCAGCACGTAAATTACGAGCGCGTAGAACAACCAGGGGCCTTTGCTTTTATTCTGCATGCGACGGGATTGACTTTTCCATTCGATCAAATATAGTCATTACATCGGCAACTTCCTTTACGTTCTGTATACTGATGTAAAGGCGGCTGCCCTGTTCTTTTAAAAAACACTGCCTGGGATGTTTTTGAGCGAACTGAAGGATCCCTTTGAAGACCGGCGTGTTGTAATATTCGCTTTGCTGCTTGCTGATAAAATAAGCCAGCATTTTTCCGCCCTTCAGTAAAAGCTTCTCAAAGCCAAGCTGCATGGCCCGGCGACGCATTTTGATGGCTTCCAAAAGATTTAAGACCTGCGTGGGCAGCGGACCGAAACGATCGGCCAGATTTTGGGCTATGGTGCCTAATTCTTCTTCTGTATGCGCCTCGTCGAGTTGTTTATATGTATTCAATCTTTCGGTTACATTTTCAATGTAAGTATCCGGTATTAAAAGCTCAAAGTCGGTTTCCAGTATCGTATCCTTTACAAACACTTTTGAGAAGGTGGACTTAAAGCCTGGATCAGCATGTTTTTCATCTTTGGTTTGTTCCTTGTACCAACTTTCTTCCTTCAATTCCTCTACCGCCTCGTTCAATATCTTCATATAGGTATCAAAACCCATATCGTTAATGAACCCGCTCTGTTCGGCGCCCAGCATATCTCCCGCACCGCGAATGTCAAGATCTCTCATGGCTATCTGGAATCCGCTCCCAAGATCGGTGAATTCGGTTATCGCTTTCAATCGTTTCTTCGCATCATTGGTTAAGGTAAGTAAAGAGGGAACCAATAAATAACTAAAGGCTTTTTTGTTGCTGCGCCCTACCCGGCCCCGCATCTGGTGCAGGTCGCTGAGTCCGAAATTCTGCGCGTCGTTAATGATGATCGTATTGGCGTTGGAAATATCAAGTCCGGATTCAATAATGGTTGTTGCAACAAGCACATCTGTTCTTCCCTCTACAAAATCCAGCATGATCTTTTCCAGTTTGTCGCCTTCCATTTGCCCGTGGCCCACGGATATTTTCGCTTCAGGGAGCAAACGTTGGATAATTCCGGCCACTTCATTGATGCTTTGTACTTTATTGTGAATGAAGAATGCCTGCCCCCCCCGCGAGATCTCAAAACGCAAAGCATCGCGAACCAGTTCTTCGTTGAAATTATGAAGTTCGGTTTGCACAGGATAGCGATTGGGCGGCGGAGTGGCGATCACAGAAAGGTCCCTGGCACCCATCAAAGAGAATTGCAGCGTACGCGGAATAGGAGTTGCTGTTAAGGTAAGTGTATCTACATTTTGTTTCAGGAGCTTTAATTTATCTTTCGATCCTACTCCGAATTTCTGTTCCTCATCGATGATGAGGAGACCCAGGTTCTTGAATTTTATCGATCCTCCCAATAATTTATGGGTTCCGATAATAATGTCCGTTTTGCCCTCCGCCATTTTCTCCAAGCTCTCCTTTTGTTCTTTGGCGGATTTAAAGCGGTTGATATAATCCACCTGGCACGGAAAATCCCTGAGTCTCTCGGCAAAGGTCTTGGCGTGCTGCATGGCGAGAATTGTTGTAGGAACCAGAACAGCAGTTTGCTTTCCATCACAGGCAGCTTTGAAAGCCGCGCGTATGGCTATCTCTGTTTTACCAAAACCAACATCCCCGCAAACGAGCCTATCCATAGGGTAAGGTTTTTCCATGTCGCGCTTCACATCATTAGTACTCTTCAACTGATCGGGCGTATCCTCGTAAATAAAAGAAGCTTCCAATTCATGCTGCAAATAGTTATCCGGCGGGAACGCGTGTCCCTTTGAAGCTTTTCGCTGCGCGTAAAGCTTGATCAGGTCGAAAGCAACCTGCTTCACGCGTGATTTGGTCTTGTTCTTTAAAGTCTGCCAATGCGTAGATCCCAACTTATCCAAACGCGGCACTGCGCCTTCCTTTCCTGTGTATTTTGCGATGCGATGCAGCGAGGTGATGCTAACATATACTACATCATTGTCCTTGTAAACAAGCCGCACCGCTTCCTGGATCTTCTCTCCGGTCTTTATCTTCTCCAATCCCGCAAAGCGACCGATACCATGATCGATATGCACCACGTAATCTCCGGGATTAAGACTTTGCAGCTCTTTTAAAGTAAGTGCTTCCCCGGTCTTAGTGAATGATGCCGGCGCTTTGTATTTATGGTAGCGTTCGAAGATCTGGTGATCGGTGTAGCAGGCCACTTTATTTCCATAGTCAATAAATCCTTCGTGGATACTGAGATGGATCGTCTGAAATAAGTTCTCTACTACATTATTCGTGCGTGAAACATCAGTGAGTATCTGCTTCAATCGCTCGGCCTGCTTTTCGGTATCGGTAAAAAGGAAATTGGAAAAGCCTTTTTGTTTGTTCTCCAGCAAATGTTTAAAGAGTAGATCGAAATTTTTATTGAAAGAAGGCTGTGGCTGCTGGCCCAGCTCTATTTTTTCATTGGCAAATACGGGATTGGCATCTTCCACCAATTGTTTCTCCATTAAAGCAGCCTTTATCTCTTCCTCCGTACAAAATAGCGCGGAAGGTTCGCTTTGCACAGTCTCCGATAATTTTTCGTAGGTCTCCCTGGCCTTTTCGAACAGTTGCTTTGTCTTTTGCAACAGGTAATGCGCGTCTTTACAAAAAACGATCGTTTCTTCATTTAAAAGAGCGTTGAGAAAACAGATCTTGTTAGCGCCCAGGTTGTCGCTGCCAATATTGGGTGTGATAACAATGCGCTGGTGTTTAGCCGTAGAAAGCTGTGTGACCGCGTCGAAGCTGCGGATCGACTCGATCTCTTCGCCAAACAATTCCATTCGGTAGGGATTGTTCGAAGAAAAAGAAAAAACATCAATGATACCGCCCCTTACGGCGAACTGGCCGGGCTCACTCACAAAATCCACCCGCGCGAAATCGTAAGAGAAAAGGAATTCCTCTAGGAAATCGATCGAGAGCTTTTCTCCCACTGCCACCCTAAAGGTATTTTCTGATAATGTATTCTTATTCGGTATCTTTTCAAAAAGCGCCTCGCAATACGTAACGATGATCTGTTTTTTATCGCTGTTCGAGATCCTTTCCAGCGTTTCTATACGCTGTTGCTGCGACGCGGTCTGCGTTTTTTCGAAATCATAGGCGTTCAGATAACTGTAAGGGAGATAGAGCACTTTTTTCTCCTGCAATACCTGGAGGTCGCCCACCGTATAAAGAGCCTCTTCGGCATCTTTACAGATAATAACAATGTTTTTCGCTTCGCCGGCTGCGCATGCTGTATATAAAAAGCTCCAGCCTGAGCCATGCAGTCCTTTCAGGGCAATATTCTCCCCCCGCCCTATCCTTTCTGCGGCTTCGCCAAAAAAAATATGTACCGGAATGGCTTTCATCCCGGTATTAAATGGCCGTTTTCACGTAATACAAGACAAAAATCGTCATTATTTCGCAAATAATGCCCTTTTGCCCTTATATATTCCCGGGCATTCCCATTCCGAAAAATGTGCAAAAATTGTTCATCAAACATGGATAAAATGGGGCGTTAATAGTTCCTCAAAAATGCGCTGTTCTTTACATTTGTGTTCACGGTTATGTTAAGGGTTTGTACTGCACTTTTTATTTTGTTCTTCGCCTGCCAAAGCACCCTGGCCCGCGCGCCTTTTATGCGCTTCAATCCCAACGACTATATTGAGCTTTACAAGGCCGATGCTCTTAAACAGATGTTCGAGCAAGGCGTGCCGGCAAGCATTACACTGGGACAGGCAATGGTAGAAAGTGATTTTGGGAACAGCGACCTCGCGGTTTTTGCGAATAACCACTTCGGGCTTAAATGCCATAAGGAGTGGATCGGCGATACTTATAACTACGACGATGATGAAATGGATGAGTGTTTTCGAAAGTACGAGCATGTGCTCGATTCGTATTTCGATCATTCCATGTTCATCAAGACCCGTTCGCGCTATGATTTTCTTTTTAATCTTTCGTTAACCGATTACCGTGCCTGGGCCAATGGTTTAAAAGGCGCCGGTTATGCTACACACCCCGAGTATGCAGAAAAAGTGATCGCGGTAATAGAAAGGTACCGCCTGTACGAACTCGACCAGAACGGTTACATCTCTACGCCCGACCTTGGGTTGAACAACAGCACCGTTAAGAACGCGAAAGAGATCCACGCGGCAAAAAAAACAAAGGCCAATATCATCAATAAGCATGAGCCTATTAAATACAATAAAAGCAGTTTCATTATTGTAAAAGAAGGGGATACTTATGCGAAGATCGCCAAAGAATTTAAGTTAAACGTAGGCGCGTTGCTGGCTTACAATGATTATACCGGGAAGCCTGAATTGTACGATGGAGGTGTTGTCTTTATAGCTCCTAAACGTGTGAAGGCGCGGGTAAAAAAACATATTGTAGAGGAAGGTGAGACCATGAAGAGCATTGCCCAGCTTTACGCCATTGATCTTAGAAGCCTCTACGCGAAGAATGGGATGAAACTGCGCGACAAGGATCCTAAACCCGGCACGGTGCTATACCTGCGGAGGAACAAGCCCAAACATTGATGTGGCGCGAAGAAAATAATTACCTCGTAAGGGAGTTCGTCTTCAAAGATTTCAAGCAAGCCTTCGCTTTCATGATACAGGTGGCCGCTATTGCTGAAGCAAATGACCATCATCCACTTTGGACCAACGTGTACAATAAGGTAGAGATAAAACTAAACACGCACGACGCGGGTAATACCATCACACAAAAGGACCGCGACCTCGCAGCCGCTATCGATAAATTATTCTAGCGAAAGCTCGTTTATTTGAGCAGGAAACTCTGCAGGGCTATCTCGTAGCCTTTGATGC
Organism: uncultured Flavobacteriaceae bacterium; assembly: GCA_964387075.1. Taxonomy (GTDB): domain Bacteria; phylum Bacteroidota; class Bacteroidia; order B-17B0; family Aurantibacillaceae; genus PALSA-968. The sequence continues at coordinate 145,521 of CAYLVB010000008.1, read as the reverse complement.
CAAAACCAGAAACAGAACCTTTACAGTGTTTTCCAAGGTAAGAAACATGGCGATAGTCCTCGCGGGCGAAGATATTGCTGATGTGCACTTCTACCACCGGGGTTGAGATGCCGGCAACAGCATCGGCAATGGCCAGCGAAGTATGTGTATAGGCGCCGGCGTTGAGGATGATGCCATCCACTTTTTTATCGGCGCGGTGCAGTTCGTTGATGATCTCGCCCTCTACGTTGCTCTGGAAATATTCAATGAGGCAGGTCAGATGCTTTTTGCGCAGTTCGGATAAATATTCCTCGAAGGTCATTTTACCATATACCTCGGGCTCGCGTTTGCCGAGCAAATTGAGGTTGGGGCCGTTGATGATCAGGATCTGCATGGGGCAAAAGTACTAATAATACCGTTTCCTATAAAAGCTGTCTAAATCCCCCGGTATTATGCAGAGTCGCGAGGTAAAACTCGCGATGAAGAGCAAAGCCTCATCACGAACCCTGACATCTTATCTATAGGCCCTTATTTGAGCCTCTGGATATGTTGCCGGATTTGCGGAAAAAAGGCACGGAATTCGTTCTCGTATGCCTCATAATTCAAGAGCAGTTCTTCTGCCGAATGCTCCATGCCCGACTCAAAACTGGCCCTGCGGGCCATGCCGTGCATGACCTTGTCTATTCCTTCCGGCTTTGCGTAGGAGAACAGGATGTCGTATTGCAACATGTAATCGTAAAATCTTTGCGTTCGCCCGGGCATTACCGGATAATATTCTTTTAAGTGTCGGTACGCTTCCAAGGTATATTCTCTGAAAGGAATTTCAGAGAATTCGTGCCAGTATTTTGCCAGGAAATGATCGTAGAACACGTCGGCTACCACCGGGGCATATTTTGCGAAACGATGGCGCAGGCGCTCTTTTGTTTTGATGAATGTGGCATTTCTGTCGGTAAACGTATCGATTGCCCGGTGCAGTTTAATGCCCTCCTGTATTCCGGGCGAATAGTGGTCGAGCATGCTGCCCTTTACCGAGTCGGCCATGAAATTTCCCGCCATTACTTCGTCCATGGGGCCCGAGAGGAAAATATGCGCGAGGTAGTTCACGTTATAAAGGTAGGAATATATGACGTAATTTAGAGGCGAATGGGAAACTGGCAGCAATACATCAAAGGCTTTGAGATGTATCTTTCCACCGAAAGATCGCTGAGCACACATTCTGTAGAAGCCTACCTGAGAGATATCCGCGGGCTGGCCCAATTCATGGAAGAGGATCAAACTATTTCAAATCCATCCAAAACCCAATTAACGCATTTACAGAAATACATTCAAAGAATAAACGACCTGGGCTTAAGCGCCACCACACAGGGAAGGATCCTTTCGGGCATACGCGCTTTTTTTAAATTCATGCAGGCAGAAGAAGAGATAGAATCTGATCCTACCCTGTTGCTGGAATGGCCGCGCACCACACGGAAATTACCCGACGTTCTCAATGAAAAAGAGATCGACGCGATCCTGGAAAGCATAGATCGCAGTAAGCCCGACGGAGAACGCAACCGTGCTCTTTTAGAGACCCTGTACGGTTGCGGGTTGCGCGTAACGGAGGCGGTTAGTCTGCAAATAAGTAATATTCATGCCGCGGAGGAATATATCATCATTATAGGCAAAGGAAATAAACAGCGCCTGGTTCCTATAAATGCCACAGCTTTAAAGCACATCAACATTTACCTAAAAAATGTACGGAGCCACATCGTCATAAAAAAAGGGCATGAAGATTTTGTTTTCCTGAACCGCAGAGGCAGCAAATTATCGCGCGTGATGGTGTTTTTGATCCTGAAGGAATTAGTAGAGAAGGCCGGGATAAAGAAAACGATCTCTCCACATACCTTACGTCACAGTTTCGCCACGCACCTGATCGAGAACGGCGCCGACCTTCGGGCGGTGCAGGAAATGCTGGGACACGAAAGTATTACCACCACCGAAATTTATACCCACATCAGTCGCAAACAGTTAAAGGATGTGATTGAAAAGCATCACCCGAGGAATAAATGAATTCTTTCAAAAACCGTTTTTGTTTGCCTTTCATTATACCCGTAGAAGCTTTATTCACATCCATCCCCAAAAACAATTTTTTCGTCTTAAAACACTTGCCAAACAGGGTCAAATATATATTTTTATACCGAGGCTCTATATAATTCAGGCCAAGGCGTATGTTGCCGTTTCGCTCGGTATTATACCTTGGGTTTTAGATTAATTTATAAAATAAAAAGGTATAACCCATAGGCTTTTTGTATAAAATAACCGTCATCCTCATCTGCTTTGGCTTTTGTGCCAGCGGGCAGCAATTAGCCCCATGCCTGCCCTGGCCGCCTCCCCAAAAGGTGATCACTACGGGCGTATTAGGAAAGGATTCTATCGTTCCGGATTCTATTCTTAAAAAGTACGGGATACTCAATGAGCAGCAGATCATGTTCAACAAAAAAGTGTGGAGCTTCATTGATTTCGGAGAAAAGCCCAACAAGATCCTCTATAACAACAACAATGTAAACCCAAGAACCTTCCCGCTCTACGAGGTCCTGAATCTCTGGATCGTGAAAGGGAAGATCAAATGCTTTAAGAACGCGACCTTCGGATCAAGTCAAAATGTCCCGGTAAGCATGCCGGAATTCAAGCGCCTCGGAATACAAAAGGATACCATAGAAGAACGAAGCATTGATGAAGAGGGAAATGAGATCATTGTGAAAGAACTAAGGGCCGATACGATGAGCAGTGATAAGATATTGGGATTTGTGGTTAAAGAAGATTGGTTCTTTAACAAGCGCAGCGTGCTCATGGAAAAAAAGATCGTGGGGCTGGCGCCGGTGTATTACGACAAAAGAACGCATAAGAACAAAGAGCTGTATTGGGTGTATTATCCCGAATGCTGCGAGGTGCTTGACGCCTATACAACGGTGAACCCTACAGGCAGTAAAGATCCTTACACCTTCAGGCAGGCATTTGAGGGGAGGAAATTCAGCGCCTACATCCTAAAGGAAAGTAATGTTTATAACCGCGAAAAAACGGAGAACAGCAAAGGCTTTGAGGCGGAATATGAGAATAAGAAAAGCAAGGAGAAATTTGAGAGTGGCGAGCAGGACCTTTGGTCGAAGTAAATTAAAGTTACAGGTTTAAAGTTATTAGAAATGCTTCCAGGCAATTTTTCAGGCCGGCGGCCGTTCATAGCGCAGTTGAAAGGTGCCACAGTAAATTCGTATATTTGCCACTTAGTGATCCCTATGGGATAAACCTTAAAAATTAAGATCATGCCCGGAACAGAATTATTTGGCGCCGAGGAGCGCAAAGAAGTTGAGGATGTGTTGAGTACCGGATGTTTATTCCGTTACAACCAGGAGGCCATCCGTAACAACCATTGGAAAGCGAAAGATTTTGAGGCGGAGGTGAGAAAGATCACCGGCGCGAAGTACGCGCATGCCATGAGCAGCGGTTCTACCGCCATTGCCACGGCGCTTGCCGCGAGTGGCATTGGTGCGGGCGACGAAGTTATTGTACCTCCTTTCACCTTTATGGCAACTATTGAGGCAGTGCTTTTTGTGGGGGCACTTCCCGTGTTTGCTGAAATTGATGAAACACTTTGCCTGAGCGCTGAAGGAATTAAAAAAGCTATTACTCCTAAAACCAAAGCCGTTTGTTTAGTACATATGTGCGGCGGCATGGCTGATATGGATCCGATCATGAAGGTCATCAATGATCACAAATTAATTTTGGTGGAAGACGCCGGACAAGCATTCGCTTCTTCTTATAAAGGAACTTACACCGGGCTTTTCGGGAACGCGGGAAGTTATTCTTTCGATTTCTTTAAAATTGCAACTGCGGGAGAAGGCGGCGTTTTAGTAACGAACGACGAAACCACTTATAAAAAAGCGGATGTGTACAGTGATCATGGTCACGACCACGTTGGCAACGCGCGCGGGATGGAGAACCATCCTTATTTAGGATTTAATTATAGAATTTCTGAATTGCACGCGGCCGTTGGTGTTGCGCAGACCCGTAAGGTGCCTATGATCAAAGAAAAGAACCGCACCCATAAAAAATTCATGCAGGATCTACTTTCTAAAACTCCCGGCATTTCTTTTGCAAAACTTGCCGATCCGGATGGAGACTCTGCTACTTTCCTGAATATTATGTTACCCGATACCGAAACTACCAAACGCGCGGTGAATGAAATGAAGAATGCCGGCGTTGTGGGATTTGATTATTGGTTCCTGAATATGTACCACTTCATTAATCAATGGGATCATATCAAGGAATTAAAAACAGTGAGCAAATTACCGATTGAAGTTTTGGGCGCGCCGCAGGATTATAAGAATATGCAACTTCCAAAAACCCAGGAAGTCATTGGCCGCTTAATTTCATTTGGTATAAAATTCAAATGGACAGAGGAGGACATGAAAACGCTTGCGTCAAAAATTTCGGAGTGTGTTACCAAGGCTATGAAACCCGTAACTGCTTAAACTTTATGCAACATAAGAATTTCAAGAACATAGACAAAGTGGTTTTCGGGCGCGGAGCATTTAATATGCTGGATGAGATCATCGCTCCGATCCGCAAAGAGAACAAGAACTATTTTGTATTTGTAGTAGATAAATATTTTGAGGGAAAAGATCTTGCAAAACGAATTCCTGCAAAACCGGAAGATATTGTTTTGTTTGAGGATGTGGATCAGCACGAACCCACTACCGAACAGATCGATAACCTGCGTGATAGAATTCTAAAAGAAAAAGGCTTGCCCAGCGGTTTAGTTGGCATTGGTGGCGGAAGCATCATGGATATTGCCAAGGCGGCGGCACTGATGTTAACCAATGAAGGTTCTTCTACTTTGTATCAAGGTTTAAACCTGATTAAAAAACCGGGCGTTTATCATTTGGGCGTTCCAACCATCAGCGGCACAGGCGCCGAGTGCAGCAGCACAGCTGTATTAACAGGCCCCGTAAAAAAATTAGGTTTAAAATGCGAGTGGACCGTTTTCAACCAGGTGATCCTTGATCCCGAATTAATCAAAAGTGTTCCCGACGACTGGTGGTTCAACACAGGCATGGATACTTATATCCATTGCATAGAATCGGAGAACGGAACTTTGAACAACGCTTTCAGTCATGCTTACGCCGAACAGGCCCTTTTTCTTTGTCGCGAAGTTTTTTTAGGAGATAAAAGCGGTAGAAGTGCAGAGAACGATGATAAACTGATGGTTGCTTCTTTGATGGGCGGACTGAGTTTGAGCTACAGTGAAGTTGGGGTTTGTCACGCTTTGAGTTACGGGCTTTCAAAAATTCTGGATTACCGTCACTGTTACGCGAATTGTGTTGCCTTCCAGCATTTGGATGATGTGTATACAAGTGGCGTGAAAGAGTTCAAACAAATGCTGGCGAAACACAAGATCACTTTACCTCAGGGACTTTCAAAAAGCTGGGACGATACAACCATCACTAAAATGGCAGAAGTAGCTTATAACTTACCGCACATGTGGCACCAGGCTTATGGAGATACCTGGAAAGAAAAAGTGAGCATCGATTCTATCAAAGCGCTTTATAAAAGAATGTAATTGTGAGCATCCCAGAGATCGAGAACGAGATCGTAGAAGAGTTTGAATTGTTTGGCGACGACTGGGAACAGAAGTACGAGCATTTAATTGAGCTGGGGAAATCACTCCCGCTCATTTCTCCCGAAAATAAAACTGACGATAAACTAATTAAGGGTTGTCAAAGCAGGGTTTGGATGCACTCTGAACTAAAAGACGGAAAAATTATTTTTACTGCCGACAGCGACGCCATTATTACAAAAGGAATGGTGGCACTGATGGTGCGCGTGCTTACCAACCAAAAACCGCAGGATATTGTAAATGCCGAACTTGCTTTTATAGATAAGATCGGTTTAAAGGAGCACCTCTCTCCCACCCGCGCGAATGGTTTAGTGAGTATGATCAAGCAAATGAAGCTGGATGCCCTGGCATTAAGCTCGAGATCTTAGAAAAATTTACGGTTGTTTGCGTGAGGGAAACAAAAGGCCCGAAGGGGTTCTTTTTTGGGGCGAGGCTTGCACGCCCCAAAAAAAACGGCACCCTTTTGTAGCCCGGCCCAAAGGGACACGCCCAAATACTGATCATGACCAATTTCCTAATCTAAATTAAACTTAGAATTGTTCTAAATTGCGTAAATTTGCTGCCCCAATGGCCGCAATAATTACATCCAATAACACTGAACTCGCTCAAAGGGTCATAGACGAGGTGAAGACTTGTTTCGACCCTGAGATACCTGTGGATATTTGGGAGTTGGGGCTCATTTACGAGATAAAGATCAATGATGAGAATGAACTGACCGTGATTATGACCCTTACCTCTCCTAACTGTCCGGCCGCCGAAAGTTTGCCTGCGGAATTGGAAGGAAAACTTAAGCAACTTCCTGATATTAAGTCTGTTAAGTTAGAGCTTACTTTTGAGCCGCCCTGGGATAAAAACATGATGAGCGAGGTGGCCCAACTGGAATTAGGTTTTATGTAATGTCAAAGTCTATTTGGCTTGACTTTTGCGCTTTCTAACACTATATTTGCACCCTTTATTAATAATCCCGTAAGATTAGAGAATTTCCCCGAAAGGTAATTTCCTGTGTTTTACGATAAGCGAAGAGAGAGAGAAACCTTATGAAGTTAACCGCATTCAAATTTAACCTGCCTAAAGATTGCCTGGCAGAGTACCCCGCCAAGAACCGTGATGAAAGCAAACTGATGGTCATTGACCGCAAGACCGGCAAATTCGCGCACAAAAAATTTAAGGACATCATTAACTATTTCGACGATGGTGACATGATGATCATGAACGACACCAAAGTTTTTCCTGCACGCATGTACGGCAACAAGGAAAAAACCGGCGCCAAGATAGAAGTATTCCTGCTGCGTGAGCTGAACGCCGAAAGTCGTTTGTGGGATGTGTTGGTAGACCCGGCGCGTAAGATCCGAATTGGTAACAAATTATACTTCGGCGAAAATGATTCGTTAGTTGCGGAGGTAATTGATAATACTACTTCGCGTGGTCGTACGCTTCGTTTTTTATATGATGGCCCGTATGAAGATTTTCGCAGGACACTTTACGAACTGGGAGAAACCCCCTTGCCAAAATACATCAAGCGCAAAGTTGAAGACAGCGATAAAGACCGTTACCAAACCATTTTCGCCAAGAACGAAGGTGCAGTAGCTGCCCCCACGGCAGGTTTGCACTTTAGCCGTGAGTTAATGAAACGTTTAGAGATCAAAGGAGTTAACTTCAGTTATATTACATTGCACGTTGGCTTGGGAACATTCCGCACCGTAGAGGTGGAAGATCTTACCAAACATAAAATGGATTCGGAAGAAATTATCATTCCGCAAAAAACGGTTGAGGCGGTGAATAAAGCCATTGATCGCAAGAAACGCGTTTGCGCTGTAGGAACAACAGTGATGCGTGGTATTGAAACTTCGGTTTCTGTATCCGGTCATTTAAATCCATATACAGGCTGGACCAACAAATTCATTTTCCCTCCCTACGAATTCAGTATCGCTAATTGCATGATCACCAACTTCCACATGCCTGAGTCTACTTTGTTAATGATGACCTGCGCGTTTGGCGGATATGACCTGATCATGAAGGCGTATAAAGAAGCGATCAAGGAAAAATATCGTTTCTATTCGTACGGCGACGCGATGCTTATTTTATAGTCCTTGAATCAGTCAGTTGTACTTTGCCTACGTTCTTTGCAGCTTAAAAGATGGAAGCCTATATAAAGGGCATTGCGAAAACATTGATGCGCGCTTGATTCAACATAATTCGGGTGGCACAAGATCAATAAAAAGTAAAATTCCATTTAAAATTGTTTATTTTGAATCGTTCGATTCCAGGGAAGAAGCCATAAAAAGAGAGAAATATTTTAAATCGGCTGCCGGAAGGAGATTCTTGGAAACAAAATTGGTTCCGTAGTTCAATGCCCGCCCGACTGAACGTTATGGGATTGCTGAAATAAATAAAACACAGTCGTTCGGGCGGGGATAGAACACCAGCCCGACTGCGTCATTCAGGCGGGGAAGTTTCCTAAACTTTTGATACAGTTCTTTAATTTATGGTCTCGTAGTTCAATGCCCGCCCGACTGAACGTTATGGGATTGCTGAAATAAATAAAACACAGTCGTTCGGGCGGGGATAGAACACCAGCCCGACTGCGTCATTCAGGCGGGGAAGTTTCCTAAACTTTTGATACAGTTCTTTAATTTATGGTCTCGTAGTTCAATGGATAGAATAGAAGTTTCCTAAACTTTTGATACAGGTTCGATTCCTGTCGAGACTACTTGCAAGGAAGAGGTGCCTTTTTGGGCACCTCTTCGATTTTTAGACCCTCCGAAACCCTTGTCCTGCCTGCAAAGCTAGAATGATTTTCTATGAATTCTTTTAAAATTCTATGATAATGGATTTGAACACCACTTAATTTGCATTCCGCCAGCAACGATTCGGGCAAAAAAAGCGAGATATTGAACAAAACCCTACGATACAACGTAGATTTAATTCTGAAAAAGCGGAGGACTGAGTTAAGAAAGGATTTGTATTCTGCGTTAGGGTGAACTGACGGAAACAAAAACCGGCCAAAGGCCGGATATTGCTATTTCAGAACGAGGCTTAAAGGAAAGGCGCAGCCAGGATCCTGTCGAGACTACAGATAAGAACAGAATCTCTCCACAAGGGGAGTTTTTGTTTTTGGCACTCCAGTTGAAAATAGCAGAATCGCGCATTGGCGGTTTTTCTTTTATACATCTTTGGGTTTCGTGAATTACATAACACAAACAATTGTAATTCAATACAATAAGAAAATATTCTTGTTTTTGAATTCGAATAATCCATGCATTATTCTTTGTCAGGAAGCGCCATACTTCCTTCCTTTAGTAAGTCAAAACCACTTTTATGAAAAAACCTCTTCTTCCATTCTGCATGGCCCTTTGCATTTTGCTTAACGTCAAAGCCGGCGCACGTGGATCAAACCCCGATTCTTTACTGAATCTTTTAAAAAATGCAGGCCAGGACACAAGCAAAGTGCATTTGCTCAATCAACTTTCAAGTGCCTTGTATTTCGTGAATCCCGATTCAACCATTTTGCTTGCCAACAACGCGGTTAAACTTTCACAGAAGTTAAATTTCAAAAGAGGAGAAGGCGACGCGTATCATAACCTGGGCATTGGTCATTATATAAAAGGAGATTACCCGAACGCAATTGAAGCTTATCTGAAAGCCATCCGGGTAAGAGAAGCAACAGGGCAAATAAAAGAAACGGGTTCTGATCTTGGAAACATAGCGCTTATCTACAGCGACCAGGGCGATTATGTAAAGGCGCTAGAGTACAATTTCAAAGCACTGAAAATTGCCGAGGAAACCGGCAACAAAAAACTACAGGGAAATACTCTTGGCAACATCGGCAGGGTTTATCTCAATCAAAAAGAGTTCGACAAGGCGCTGGAGTATTGCTTTCGTTCTGCGAAGATCTCCTCAGAAATTGGATCCAAACAGTCCCTGGCTTCCACCTACAGCAACATCGGCATCATTTACAACGACAAAAAAGAATACACCAAAGCCATGGAATATTATACCAAAGCTTTAAAAATGGATGAGGAGTTGGGAAACCAAAATGAAATGGCCATTAATTACATGAACATGGGCATTTTGTACTATGATCAAAAAAATCTTACCAAAGCGCTTGAATGCTATCAAAGATCTCTGGCCATCTGCGAAGCCACCGGCAACAAAAATTACATAGCCGTTGGGAAAGCGAACGTAGGTTCTGTTTATTCTGACATGGGCAAAATAGCTGAAGCTGAGAAATATTTGCTGGAAGCTTTGGCTTTAGACAAGGAAATTGAATCGCTGGATGATGAAAGACAGGTGCAGGAATTGCTGAGTAAAATGTACGAGCGCAGCGGTCGCGAAAAACTTGCACTGCAGGCGTATAAAAGTGCCGCGCTTTTAAAGGATTCCATTTTCAACCTGGAAAAAGACAAAGAGATCACGCGGAAGGAAATGAACTTTGAATTTGAGAGAAAAGAAGCTACCGCGAAGGCAGAGCAGGATAAAAAGGATGCGCTTGCCGGTGAGGAGAAATCCAAACAAAGGATCATCACCTATTCCATTGTTGCGGTGCTGCTGCTGGTGCTGGTATTTTCATTCTCGCTCTTCAACCGTTTCCGGGTTATAAAAAAGCAAAAGATGGTGATCGAAGAGCAAAAATTACTGGTTGACGAGGCCTACGAAAAATTACACGAGAAGAACAAGGAAGTGATCGACAGTATACACTATGCGCAGCGCATACAGAAAGCACTGATCACTTCCGAGCATTATATTGCAAAAAATATGCGTCGGTTGGTAAGCAGGTAAAGATCGGAACCCTACAAAACAAAAAATACCGTTTGGAGTTCAAACGGTATTCTTGCTAAGAAGGACATCTTGATGCTAAGCCAAGAAGAACATCTTAATTTGATAGTAAATTTACAGCGCTTTTGAGGCCTTTTGGGGATATTTAGGTGAAACACCCTTTTGTATAGCCCATAACCCTCTTTTTTGGCTTAGATCCTTACGCCAATGATGCAAACATCGTCTACCTGCTCCAGGTCGCCCTTCCATTCGTTAAGCGCGGCGCGGATCCTTTCCTTTTGTTCATTCATAGGGAAGCTCGAAACGCTCACAAACAGATCCTTTAATTTCTTGTACATGAACTTCTTACCTTTTGGGCCGCCAAATTGGTCTGGCATGCCGTCGGTCAATGCATAGACAACATCGTTTTTCTGTAAGTCCACAACGTGTTGGGTAAAGGAGGTTTTATCCCGATCGTGCTTACCCACCGGCATTTTATCCGGATCGAATTCAAGTATCTCGTTATTGCGTACTACCCACACCGGGTTGTTAGCGGCCGCGTAGGTCATTTTGTTGTTTGTAAAATCAAAGCTCACCAGGCTGCAGTCCATGCCGTCTTTTCCTCCCTCGGCGCTTCCATCGTTGGCCAGGTGACCGATGATCTTGGCGCGCGCATAATTCAGTATTTCGTTTGGATCGTTCAATTTTTGGCCGGTGGTCGCTTCGATCAGGCAAGAGATGTTGAGCATGCTCATGATGGCGCCCGGCACACCATGGCCTGTACTATCAGCAGTTACTAAAGCGAATTGTCCGTTCGTTAATTTGGTTGCCCAATAGAAATCGCCGCTTACGATGTCTTTGGGTTGGAAGAAAACGAAATACTGCGAAAGATTTTCGTTCAACAATTTATCGCTGGCCAAAAGCGCACGCTGAATACGCTGGGCGTAATTGATACTGTCGATGATCTCTTTCTGTTTTTCCTCGATCATATGCTTTTGTTCCACGACCTCCGCGGTTCTCTCTTTTATAATTCCCTCTAATTTTATTTTTGCTTTTACGAGCCTACGAATACTTAAGCGAATGATGAGATAAACGAAGCCAATAAAACTTACTACATAAATGATATAAGCCCAGGTTGTGCGATACCAAGGCGGAAGAATTGTAAAGGCATAAGTAGCTTCGATACTTTCTGTGCCGTAGATGTTCTTTGCTTTTACATGGAAGATGTAGCTGCCTTCGTCCAAATTTGTGTATTCTTTCGAGGTCTTGGTGGTCCAGTCAGACCACTTTTTGTCATTTCCTTCAAGATAAATGCTAAAAAGCATGTTTTTTTCATCTCCATAATTGGCGGCAGAATATTCAAAGGCTGCGGAATTTTCTCCATATGCCAATTCAGGGATCATTGCGTTAGCCTGGGTAAGCTCAGGGATCCTCAGACTGTCCCTTAAACTATAAAATGTGCCTTGGAAAATAGAATCTTTACCTATAACCACAGTACGAACTAAAGCGTGAAATGGCTGTGAAAAATCCTTTTTAATTGCGGCGTCATAATGTAATAGACCATCCGGTCCGCCTAACCAGGTAAGGTCATTCTCATCCAGGAAGATCGCATGTATCTCACGATCCGAGATCTTCAAAAAGGGCTGCGTGAACCAGGAATACGTACGCTCTTTCAAATAAGCCACTCCGGTTTCCTTTCTGCCACCCGGCGCCACGGTAACCAGCCAAACCTCTGAAACATTTCTGTAAGCGAAACGGTACACCTGGTGTGCCCTCAATTCCGCCTCCAGGAAATGAAGAGGATTGAACGTTTTATTCGAACCATTAAATTCGTAAAAACCTTCCATGGTAGCGAAAATCACCTGACCGTCAAAACAATAAGGGATATTATACTTCGCATTAGGCAATCCATTGATCGTATCGTAATGGTTTAAGGCATAATATTTTTTCCAGGAGGTCATCAAGGTATCCTTGTCGGATCTTTTTTCTTTAAACTCGACACGAATGAGTCCATCGAAAGGGGTTCCCAACCAAAGATCTCCATTCTTATCCTCCGCGATACTCCTGATCTCTTTGTCAATTCCATTGAAATAATCTTCATCAACCCAATGCTTATTACTGTAACGAATCGAAGAGAAGCCATCGTTCCTACCTATATACAAACGCGCAGGGTCGCTTTTCGACTGGCTAAGAAAATAACCTATGCCTTCCTGCAGCAGTTTACTCGTCTTGTTCTCTATTTGAAAAACACCCGCGTCTGATGAAGCTATCAATAAAGTGTCTGGCCCTACAGCAAAACGCTCCAGTGACCATGTTTGAGAATTTATACCGGAGACCGCTTCAAAGCGGTCTTTGTTGCCAACGTAAAGTCCTAAAGAGGTCGCCACATAAATAAGCCGGTTATGTTTAATGATATCTTGTACAAAACCATTTAGGCCTTGAGCATCCGTCAGCGTACTCAAAGGTGAGGATATCTCGGCTCTTGAAATACCTGTCCCAAGTGCGATCCAAAGATCATTTTGATTGTCTGTTGCAACACATTTCACAATATCGTCCTGCAAGCCTACCTTTTTATCAAGCACCTGAAGTATATCTCCTTTTTGATCGATTATAAATACACCCTTTTTCAAAGTTGCGAACGCGAATTTGCCTCCCGAAATATTGGTGCCACCGTAGACCTGGTCTTCTATCAAATGGTCGTTTATTTCAGCTACCAGGGGTTTAAACGCGCTATCCGCATTAGCCTTTGTGTTCATTAAGAACAGCCCCTTTTCCCTCGTGGCAATAAGTATATTTTCTGATCCGGCACGAAGCATGGCATAGATCCGGAGGCCTGAGAACATTTCGCCACCATGCACCATGCTAAGTTCATTTTTATGTACACACTTCAATCCTCTTTCCCTTTCGATAATAAAAAGTTTGTTGTCCAGAAAATAACTGAAGTGGAAACTTGTTTCGGGCTTCCATATTTTTACAGAAGCGTCCTTCACCCGGATCAATTTGGAAAATGTTTGGAAATAGATCCCTTCCGGGGTAGCATAGGTCTTCCACACATCCGCAAACTCCCGTTCCTCTGCCGGCAGTTTGTCTACTAAAGAATGATAGGTCATATTTCCCTTCTCATCCGGTTCCAAAAATCCAAACTCTCCCACAGCACCTATGTAAACAACACCATTGCTGTCGATCGCAATTGATCGAACGAGAGAGTTATTTGAAACATATATTGATCTCCATTTAACCCCGTCATATTCCAGCACCGAACTGGCGTTTCCAAAATACATTACACCTCGTTTATCCTGCGCTATGGCCCAATTATCCGCTGATTCTTTGTATTCCTTTGGAGTATAATTCCTGATAAAGGGAGTTCCTTCTAACCGCTGCGAAAAAGCCGGAAAGACCTGTAATAGAATGAGTACGACAGCTATTTTAAGTATGGATCTCAAACGGAAAAGCTATATCTACAAAAATAACATAAAAAAGGCCCGCAAGAAATTTCTTACGGGCCACATCTTTTGGGGAATTATCTTAATGCGCCACCACGATCTTCTGTACCCAGGATTTCTGCCCCTGTTGTATATGGAAGAAGTAAATGCCGTCTACAAAGCCCGAGGTGTTGACTTTCGCCTCAAAGGCGCCAAAGACATTCGAATTAATCACTTTTTCAAGTAACCTTCCTTGTACGTCTTTCACATCAATGGTCAGTTTCTCTGTTTGAGCCAGGTAACCTGAGATCACACATTCATCTTTGGCAGGATTTGGATACACCTTAAAGAAGTTTGCCGGTGTAGCCGAATTGAAAATAGAGTTTCCGAAGCTTGGCGCGAAATTTCTTCCATTTCCACCTTGCCCTACTATATGCCCTTTACCACTGGTTATGCGCAACGAGCTTTGATCATCTGTATAACCCACCGACCAGCGGATCCAGTTAGCCCCGGCATCCGAGGTTGTATAAACTATGCCATGACCACCTGTTGCCCAGGCCGAGTCGGGACCAATAGCCTCTAAACTGCTAAAGTCTATATCAACTCCTGTGAGAACAGGTGTCCAGGTATTACCGCCATTCAGGGTTTGCAGAATGTTACCATTCGTTCCGGCCGCGTAACCGAACAACGGTGTGGTGAAACGGATGTCCTTCACATCCATGGTAAGCGGACAGGTTTGTGCCGACCAGGAAACGCCGTTGTAAGCAAGGATAGTTTGATTATCTCCTGCCGCGAAGGCAACCGTTCCATTCACATCAAACACATTGTTAAGTTGCTCCACAGTTCCGGAAGTTTGCGGCGTCCAGTTCGTTCCGTTATATTGATGAAGTACTCCATTAGTTCCCACCGCAAAACCGCTGGTAGCCGACGACAAGTGTATGCCGGTGAAGGTTTCGGTAGTACCCGTGCTGAAAGGCGTCCAGTTCGCTCCATTATTGGTAGATTGAAGTATAGTACCCAGCGATCCGCAGGCGAACCAATTGCTGGGCCGCGTATGCACATTGGTAAGCGGATTAGCCTGTAAAGTTGGCAGAGGCGTCCAGTTATTTCCGCTGTCAACACTCAGGATACAGTTTCCATCGGGTAAAGCTATGATACCCGTTTGCGCGTCCTGGAAATGAACGCCGCCCAGGTTTAAGG
Source organism: uncultured Flavobacteriaceae bacterium (assembly GCA_964387075.1). Classification (GTDB taxonomy): domain Bacteria; phylum Bacteroidota; class Bacteroidia; order B-17B0; family Aurantibacillaceae; genus PALSA-968. The sequence goes on along the minus strand of CAYLVB010000008.1, from coordinate 130,512 downwards.
CAGTGCCGGTATTCATCGGCGTGCTTGGAAATAATTGCTCTACCTCCACATAGGCGTTCTTGGTGATCTTTTTCGAACAACCTGTACTGTCGGTGAGTATCAAAGAAACTGTATCGTAACCGATAGTTGTATAGGTGTGCGATGGAGCTGCGGCGCCCGAAGTTCCTCCATCTCCGAAATCCCACTGGTAAGTATAAGGAGGAATGCCATTGACTGTTGCGGTAAAATTAACCACCGCGTTCGGAATAAATACCAGCAAAGTATCTCCTGCAAAATCAGTAAGCGGGTCGTTCAGTGTGGCATTGATAACCGCTGAAGTGGCAGAACAACCTAAAGTATTTGTTACCGTTACGCTATAAGAACCTCCCGTGGTTACAACTATAGAATCAGCGGTTGAACCTGTGCTCCACAAATAACTTGCTTCAGGACTGGATTTTAAGATCGCAGTGTCTCCTATACACAGCGCAGAATCCCCGTTAGCAACAGTAATGGTTGGGGTAGCGGGATTTGGATTTACTGTAATAACGATAGATGCCGTTGGCGAAGGAACAGTACAACCATTGGGATCATCTACGGAAACCGTATAGGTTCCCGAGTTGGTAACACTGATAGTTTGCGTACTTGCGCCGCCGGTCCAGCTGTATCCTGAGCCTGCATTAGCCGTTAAGAGAACGCTTCCTCCCTGGCAGAAAGTGGTGGGGCCGTTAGGAGTAATGTTTGCCGTTCCTAAAGGATTCGCCGTGGTACTTACTGTATTCGATGATGCAACACAACCGAAGGCGTTACTTACAGTAACATAGAAACTTCCGGAATTCAAAACGCTGATGGTTTGTGTAGAAGCGCTGGTTGACCAGGTATAAGAAGTAGCCGCGCTTGCGGTTAAAATCACGCTGTCGCCTATACAGAAGGTGGTTGGGCCTCCCGCTGTTACAGTTGGTGTGGGAAGCGGATTCACGGTTACTGTTATTTCATCAGTGGCAGAGCAGGCTCCCGATATCGCAGTTACAGTATAAGTGATCGTTGCCGTGTGACTGGCAACCGGATTTGAAACATTAGTTGCGCTCAAACCTGTTGATGGTGTCCAGGTATAGGAAGTTCCGCCGCTGGCAGATAATCCTACGGCACTGCCAAAACAAAATGATGTATCAACTCCTGCGTTGGCAACAAGCGAACCACTTACCGTTACGGTGACAACATCCGAAGCCTGGCAACTGTTATTATCCGTGACTAAAACTGTATAGGTTGTAGTAGTTGTTGGACTGGCAACCGGGTTTGAAATATTGGTTGCGCTCAATCCGGTAGAAGGTGTCCATGTATATGTTGTTCCGCCACTAGCCGAAAGGTTGGCCGAATTACCTGTACAGATCGTTACGTTGCTTCCCGCATCGGCAGGAGGCAAAGGATTTACAGTCACCGTCATTACATCGGATGCCTGGCAACCATTGAGGTCGGTCACACTTACAGTGTAATTCGTAGTTGAAGCAGGTGTAGCCACGGGGTTTGAAATATTTGTGGCACTTAATCCTGTTGCAGGTGTCCATGTATACGTATTGCCGCCGCTGGCTGATAAGTTGGTTGAAGTTCCATTACACACAGCAACATCCGATCCAGCGTTTGGCGTTGGCAAAGCATTTACGGTTACCATAACATCATCGGTAGATGAACAACCTGCAGTCGTAACAGTAACCGAATAAGTTGTAGTAACAGTTGGATTTGCTGTTGGGTTTGAAATGCTTGTTGAGTTCAGTCCCGAAGCAGGTGTCCAGCTATAAGAAGTTCCGCCACTTGCTGAAAGATTGGTTGCAGATCCTAAACAGATGGCCACATCACCGCCCGCATTCGCGGTTGGAATAGAATTAACGGTAAGAGTCATCGCGTCTGTAGAAGAACACCCGCTTACAGTTACTGTAACCGAGTAAGTAGTAGTGACAGTTGGATTTGCCACAGGGTTTGCGATATTGGTCGCGCTCAAACCTGTAGATGGTGTCCAGCTATAAGTTCCTCCGCCGGTTGCCGTAAGCGTAGTAGAAGATCCGGTACAAATTGACGCATCACTTCCTGCGTTAGCGGTTGGGATTGCGTTCACGGTAATATAATTTGTTACGGTGTATGTATCAGTACCCATTCCGTTGGTAGCTTGTAAACTTACACTGTATGTTCCCGGCGTATTATACACCACAGAGGGATTCTGCACCGTGAAGGTTGTAGGAGTTCCTCCCTGGAACGACCAGGTCCATGCTGCAGGACTATTAGTAGAAAGATCCGTAAAGTTTACAGTTTGTCCTACACATACTGTGGTTGGCGTTGCCGAAAAATTAGCCACAGGCGGAGCGGTTGGGCATTTGTTGGTGGTATCCCGTGCGAAACCATCCCCGGTTCCGCCCATATACGCATAGAACTGTGATGGGGTTCCGCAGCTTATTAAAGTATAGCTTTGTGAAGAAAACCCATCACTGTTACCGCCCATATAGGCAAAAAACTGCGAAGGAGTTGCGCAAGTGGTTAGTGTATGGGTTTGGGAAGAAAAACCATCCCCGCTACCTCCCATGTATACGTAGAACTGGGCGGGTGTTCCGCAAGCAGTGAGTGTATAGGTCTGGGTGCCTGATCCGTCGCCGATCCCGCCCATGTAGGCGTAGAACTGGCTCGGCGTGCTACAGGTTGTTAGCGTATACGTGTCGGCGGAGAAGCCATCAGCATTGCCGCCCGTGTATTGTGCATACAGACCTGCCCGAGCCAGGAACATAACCAGGCAAAGAGCCAGGTAATATTTAATTTGCTTTGGCATGTAATGTAATTTTATTCTGTTTCAACAATTGTTTTTTTAGACCTATGAACCAGAAAATTACCTTACGCCTCTTCCTCCATTATAATAATAACGTGTGGTATTGTAAGTTGTGCCATCGGCACCTACCTGCCTGTCAGAAGTTTTACAATAGGTAGCACCAACTGCGCAACAACCACCCCTATCACAGGTGCCCGTACCAGCATTGGAAGGCCAGGTGGCAACATTAGCGTTACCCACGCTTGTTAGCGACCCATCACCAAGTGTTCCGTTAAAGGCCGCGCCGGTTGCGTTTCCGGTAGTGATGCACATTTCAAAAAGGTTTCCGCCCATTTCCATGGCCCCATAGTAAGAGGCTCCGGAAGATTCACGGCCAGAGGTGGCCGTAGCAGCGAACCCGTTACGCATGGGTGCACCTACGCTATTTACGTTGAGATAATAATTGCATAACCCATTCGTAATTGTGCTGGACCCTTCGGAAACTGTGTGGTTGTTAGTAACGCTTGCGCTGCTAACATGGTTAATATTCGTGCTTCCCCATACATATTCATTGGCGAGCCTGGGCATTGAACCACGGCAAATCTTTTCAAATTCCATTTCGGTCATGGGTCGCAGGGCGGCCCAATCAAGGTATGCTGAAACATCTCCCCAGTTAACATAATTACACGCCTTATTCTGTGCATCGTTCGTGTTATTAAGAGTCCCTGCTGTTTGATCGCAGGCGTAAACCGCCGGAAGAATATTATTATTACCTGAGGTTTGTATCACAATTCCATTATAGTAAGAACGACTTCCGATAACAAGTGTGCCGGGCGCGCTGATCGGATCTACGGCGGTACGGCTTACCTGCTGGTCGTAGGTAAGTGTGTTCAGAAATTCTACGTATTGTTCCTGGGTCATCTCGTATTTCATGCTGTAAAAAGAATTGTAGCCCATCGGATAAGTAGAAGGGATTGCAACTGCACCGCCCCCTAAAGTAACCGCGGTAAGTCCGCCTGATTGAGAGGCAGCATTGATCGTGATGCTGTTAAAAGTAGAGGCGCTGGTTCCATCACCCAGTTCAAAGTTCGCCTGTGGAATATTCACCATTTCGATGCCAAATACTTTATAGTTATAGGTACCGGCAGGAATGGTCATACGTAAAGAGATGGCAGTGCTGCCTATATTTCCGCCTCCCAAAGCGCTTCGGCGGATGAACACTCCTTTACCATCTGATACAGGATCTACCTGCAAAGGTGAACCCGCGGTATGATCACCTCCATTAGTACTTAAACCAGCATGATTCCATAAACGGGTAGAACAATCCTGGTATTTTACAAATACCCAAACGGCATCCCAGTTGGCGGGTGCAATGTTCGTATTCCAGCTATTGTCCCAACTGATATTAAAAGTGATGTCAGAACCCGTTACCGAAGTTCCGGTTATAACCAGGTTATTTGCGTTTGAAGTAAGCCCGCCTACCAGGAGCGCCACTGTAATACATACAGCATTCATGTGCTTTTTGATCATTGATTTCATGTTTTGTGTTTTTAAATTAAGGTAACATGGTGTTCGCCATACGGCTCGGTTCATGTTTGTTGTTTTTTTATTGGGGAATTTTGATTGGTTCATCGCTAAGAAATAAAGTGGATCGTTTTCATTTCAAAAATATATAAAATTCAAGGCCGGCAATTATATTCTTTCAAAATACGGACCTTTGGGCACTAAATACGGCATATGCCTTATCGTTTTCGTACGTGTTTAAACTTAGGTCATTTGAGCCTGAACGAAATTTATATTTCATTCGCGCGAGGACATGCTCAGGGGGAAATTATAGATTGAAAGTACTAAGGTAACGGCACCTTGATATTGGTAAAGGTAAATTACCACCACAGGCAAATCCGGGGTATTCTATTTGGATACTTTACCCTGCTTGAAATATGCGCAGCTCCTCTTTACCGGGCATTCTGCGTGCTTAGGGCCGGTTGGACGACAGATCTCTCTTCCCAAAAAGGAAATGGCCATGCCTATTTGTCCCCAATCCTTTTGAGGAATAACGTCCATGATCTGTTTTTCGATCTTTTTAGGATCAGATCCACTTGCAATTCCAATCCTTGGAGCAACACGCACCACGTGCAGGTCTACGATCACCCCTTCGGCTTTTACTCCCGACTCGCGCATGATCACGTTGGCCGATTTTCTTCCAATGCCCGGCAATTCGGTAAGACCTTCCATCGTTAGCGGTATGTTCTTATCGTCTTTTATTTTTTGTGAAAGCTCCATCAGCCACTTTGTTTTATTGCCAAAGTTGCGCACCTTACCGATGTAACGATACAAACCCTCGGCATCGGCGCGCGAAAGACTTTTCATGTTGGGGTATGCTTCGAACAGCGGCGGCGCAACCTGGTTGATGTGTTTATCGGAATCCTGCGCAGAAAGAACTACCATCACCAATAATTGATAGAGGTTTTTGTATTCCAGCGGGTGCTTTTTATTCTTGTATTTGGCCAGCAACGGTTTCATTGTTGCCGACCAATCAGTACTTTTCGCCATACTATCTATTTTTTCATAAAAAAACCACCCTAAAGGTGGTTTTTTTATTTGAAACTTAAAAGCGTTATTGAATGGAAACGCGGCGCGTGATCTTTTGTGTTCCATTCACGAGTTCCGCCATATAAATACCTTTTGCTAGATCGTTAACCGGGATATTCATTTCATCTTTGCCAGAGAGCAACGACGAACTGAATACCTCAACACCTAAAGCGTTATACAATTTTACGGATGAATTACCGGCGACCGGGAAATTCAAACGTAACGTTAATTTATCTGTTGCCGGGTTAGGATACCAGTTCACCCACGAAGCTTTTATGCTGTTGTTGATGCCGGCCACTTTATTATTGGTAATGTTCGATTTTGTTTTTACGATGGTTGCCTGCGTGGCGTCGTTGCCATCATAACGTGCCGATGTGCTGCAGCTGATGCTCCATTTAGTAACCAATCGCCACAAACCATTTGGAAAGGACATAGCAACCGGATCAACCGCGCTCATGGTGCTGTTGGTCATGGAGTCTATCTTTTGCCATTGATTGAGTCCGTTATCATCGCGCAATAAATAATACCAGGTAACCATTCCTCCACCTACGCCTTCAATATCATACAGGTTCCAGTTGTAATTGGTGCCGTTTTGAAGACAGTACAATACAGTATGATAAGGCCCCAGCTGGCTGTAACCACCCACCTGGTCCCAGATCTGCATTTTGTAACGATGTAGTTTTATGTTAGGATCTCCGGCAGTATCCATATCTATGAACATGCTGCTATCCGTTTTGTGATTGGCCAAAACACGGGCGTACGTGCCGGCTGTATTGGTCTCGCGCCAGAGGATAAAACTGTCGGCCACCGAGAATTGCGATTTGTCGTAGTAAATGAGATTGTGCTTTGACGAATCATCTACGGTTACCATACAAATACCGGGTCCGGGCTGCGCTTTTGAGAGCAGGGAAAGGCAAAAAACGGGAATCAAAAGAAAGTAGAATTTTTTCATATAAGTGGTTTAAGGGTTTTTGATAAGTAAATATAAAAATTTTTCTTCAAAAAAGCAAAATGAGCCTATTTTTGTCACCTAGTGATTCCTACGGAACCGCCTATGCCGCATACCATCATCAACGGAAAAGAAGTTTCCGAAAAAATTCAGCAAGAGATAGCTGCTGAGGTTGAACAACTTAGGACCGCCGGCAAAAAACAACCGCACCTGGCGGCTGTTTTGGTAGGCGATGACCCGGCCAGCCAAACCTACGTAAGCTCTAAAATAAAGACCTGCGAAAAGGTGGGTTTTAAGTCCAGCCTGGTACGTTTTGAAGCGAGCGTGAGCGAGCAGGAACTACTGGAAAAAATTGCCGAGCTGAATGCCGATGATGACCTGGATGGTTATATCGTGCAGTTACCACTTCCCAAACACATCTCTGAGCAAAAGGTAATTGAGGCTGTAAGACCCAGCAAGGATGTAGATGGATTTCATCCTATTAATGTAGGACGACTCGTTTTGAACTTACCTACCTATATCAGCGCTACGCCCTATGGAATTGTGCACCTTCTTGAACATTATAAAATAGAAACGCAGGGAAAACATTGCGTGGTCATTGGCCGTAGCAATATTGTTGGAACGCCCATGAGCATCCTCATGGCCAAGAATACACCTCTCGCTAATTGTACCGTAACACTCTGCCACAGCAAAACGCGCGACCTGAAGGAACACACCTTGCAGGCTGATATTATCATCGCGGCCATTGGTCGCCCCGATTTTGTGACCGCCGATATGGTGAAACAAGGCGCTGTTGTGATCGATGTGGGCATCAACCGTGTTGCCAGCACCCAAACAAAAAGCGGCTTCAAGCTGGTGGGTGATGTAAAGTATGATGAGGTTGCTCCAAAGTGTTCGTTCATCACGCCCGTGCCCGGCGGCGTGGGTCCTATGACGATCGCTTCGCTTCTCAAGAACACACTTTTAGCGGCTAAAAAAGAGATCTACAAATAACTCTTTTTTCCTCTGTAAAATTCCCTAAAATAAATGACGCTGGTCCAATAAAAATCCTATTTTTGAAGGATCAATATTTTTGAACCATGAACATTCACGAGTACCAGGGAAAACAGATACTGAAAAGCTTCGGTGTAGCTGTGCAGGAAGGAATTGTAGCCGAAACACCCGAACAGGCCATTGCCGCTGCAAAAGAATTAAAGACCAAATACAACAGCGACTGGGTGGTGATCAAAGCCCAGATACACGCCGGCGGGCGCGGAAAAGGAGGCGGGGTGAAACTGGCCAAGAACCTGGACGAAGTGAAAGAGAAAAGCACCGCGATAATTGGCATGCAATTGGTAACACCCCAAACCGGTGCCAAAGGTAAAAAGGTGAACAAAGTGCTTGTAGCGCAGGATGTTTACTACCCCGGTGCCAACCCAACCAAAGAATTTTACATGAGCGTGATGCTGGACCGCGCCAAAGGACATAACGTGATCATTTACTCTACCGAAGGAGGTATGGATATCGAAGCTGTTGCCGAGCATACGCCCGATAAGATCTGGAAAGAACATATCGACCCTAAAGTAGGTTTGCGCGATTTTCAATGCCGCAAAATTGCCTTTAACCTGGGCCTGAACGGCGGGGCTTTTAAGGAAATGACCAAATTTGTGGCCAGCCTCTATAAAGCTTACGACAGCATTGACGCTTCTTTATTTGAGATAAACCCCGTGCTAAAGACCAGCGACGATAAGATCATTGCGGTTGACAGCAAAGTGAGCTTTGACGGCAACGGACTGTATCGTCACCCGGATTATGAGAAAATGCGTGATCTTTCGGAGGAAGACCCAACCGAAGTAGAGGCAAAGGATGCTGAACTGAACTATGTGAAACTGGACGGGAACGTAGGTTGCATGGTAAATGGCGCGGGACTTGCAATGGCCACGATGGATATCATTAAACTGAGCGGTGGAGACCCTGCCAACTTTCTGGATGTTGGAGGTACGGCAAATGCGGAAAGGGTAGAAAAAGCCTTCCGTATCATTTTGAGAGACAGCAATGTGAAAGCTATTTTGGTGAACATATTTGGAGGTATTGTGCGCTGCGATCGGGTGGCCCAGGGTATCGTAGATGCCTATAAGAACATGGGTTCTATACCTGTACCCCTTATCGTAAGGCTGCAGGGAACCAATGCCGAGGAAGCCAAAAAACTCATAGATTCCTCAGGATTAAAGGTTTACTCTGCTATTCAATTGCAGGAAGCTGCTGATTTAGTTAAAAAAGTGATAAATAATTAATAGATTTGCTACTCATTTAAAACTATGAAACGGCCGGGCGCCTTAGCTCATTGAAAATCAACACGGACGTTCCATATGACAAACAAAAACAGATCAAAGTTCATATGAAAAACAATCTTCTATCAAAGGCATCCCTGCTACTGTTAAGTGGATCGCTTTTACTGACCTCTTGCGGAGGTGGCGAAAAACACGACGGTGATGAGCACATGACCGATTCAACCAAAGTTGATTCTACTGCTGCCAACAACAACGTGCCTTCCAATGAGATGTCGTACCAGGTACCTTCTCCCAAAGAAATGTTCCAGTTCATCCGCCAGGTGGGAAGCAAGAACAACAAACGCACCGACGTATTGAACCCTCCCGATAGAGCCAAAAATTACGCGGAACCAAAGGCAAAGGCCGTTAATTTCGGTATTTACAGCTGCGATCTTACCTATTGCTCGATCTTCGAGATCGGTACAGAAGCGCTCAAATACTTCAAAGTAGTGAAGCAATTGGGTGACGAGATCGGTGTTTCTACCAGCATCAAAGCAGATATGGTAAAGCGTTTGGAGAAGAACATGGGCAATCCCGATTCTTTGGTTGAGATCGCTGACGATATGTATTTTTCTTCTTTTGAGACCCTGCAAAATGGTCAGCAAGGCAATACACTGGCGCTGGTTGTAGCCGGTGGTTATATTGAAGGATTGTACATCGCTACCAACCTCATCAAATACGAAAAGAACAGCCCCGCGGTTGAACGTATCGCTGGCGAGAAGTTCACTTTAGAGAACATCATCGACTTCATGAAAAAATACGAAAGCGACGCTGCCGTGAAAGAGGTGATCGGCAAACTTACTGAATTGAAAGTCGCTTTTGAACAGGATGTTACCACTACCGATAAAGGTAAAGTGGAAATGAAAAAAGGTGAAAAAGACCAGCCTGTTGTTTTAGGAGGTGGCGAAGAGCTTTCTATGACCGAACAGCAATACAAAGCTATCTCTGAGAAAGTAGCGGCTATACGTAATTCATTTACCGGGAAATAAGATCAAAATAAAAATAGTATGAAAAAATTATTTTTAATGCTGGCGGTTTGTTTAGGAATGAACGCGCTGGTAGCACAAAGCAGCTATTGTGGGGGTTACCACAAAACAAACTGTATCATTGAAGGTACTAAAGCTGATCGCAAAGCTTTCGCATATAACTCGCAATCAAAAAGCGGTTTGTTCTCACAGGGAACTACCTCTAAAATGCGTTGCGTGGTTTATAAAGGAATGGACTACCGTATGACCGTTTGCGCGGAGACAGAATTACTTGGCGATAAAGTGAACTTCAAGATCTTTGACGGGCGCACACTTGAGCTTTTGTTCGATAGCCAGAAGAACGAGGATACGCGCCAGTTCGAATTCTCTGCCGGTTCTACCCGCCAGCTGGTGATTGAAGTAACCGTTCCTACCGGCGAGGTGAAGGAAGAAAAAGGCAAACCCTCAGACGCCGCCTGCGTTGGTCTTTTGATCGAGCACAAGGTTTCTGAGCGTACCGGCTTCTCGCAATACTAATAAATATCCGTTTATTTATTTATAAAACCTTCCCCGACGGGGAAGGTTTTTTATTTGCAGTCATCTTTAAACTTTCCTATTTTTAATTCATCAAAAGCGCGTAAACCAACCCGTATACATGAAAACACGTTTATTTATCGCCTCATGGATCTTCTTTACACAGGCTTTAGGTCAAAACCCTTTAAACCTTTTATCTACCACCAAAGGAGGCTCAGGCTACGAAGTATGTTATTATAATAACCATCTGTACGCAGGTTCTGCCAATACACTGATCACATTCCCCTTAACCGGTCCAAACAACAGTCCGGGTGTGGCAAGCGACAGTATTCGTTTTATCTCCAACATCGATTACATGGTGGTTCGCAATAATCACCTGTATGTATGCGCCAACCATGACGGGCTTTGGAAGTTCGACGTAAGTAATCCCGCCCAGCCGGCCTATGTCGCGCATTATGCCCCCGCTTCCATTAACGAATCTGTCTACGATATTGCATTCTATGGCGACAGCATTTTAGTGGCTGCTAAAACCAAAGTGAACCTTTTAAGAGACAATGGCGCCGGTTTTACCTTTTTACAAACCGTAGCTACATTTACAGGCACCACCACCCGCGTAAGAGGAATTGATATCAAAGACAGTCTTATTGGTTTTACAGTTGGCCTTTCACCAGGTAATTCGCAGGACGGGGTGTATTTGTATGGTATTAAAGGTTTGCAGCAGGTAAGTTTTTATAATGATACGCAGGGCGATCCGCAGGATGTGAATTTCGGCATCAACAACAAATTGCTCCATGTAATGGGCGGCACTATTTCATCAACTATTTTTAACGGGCGGTATTACGCCCTGGATTACACGATACCTACCAACCCAACGTCGGTCTATAGTTATACGGTCAATGGTTTTGCCCTACTCGGCAGCATTGCCATGCCCATGAACTGCACCAACATCAATGATACTTTGTATATCTCAACACACGGTGGCGGACCTATTAATTTTACGGGCGCTTTTTGGGGGCAGATCTATGTGTTTGACGCGCGAACGCCCTCGGTTTCTTTGCTGACCGATCTTTACGCTGGGCTTTATCATTTTGATTGTGATATCAATCCCGCCACACGTAAAATGTATGTGGCCTCTGAGTGGTATGGGGTTTTGACGATGGACATAGCCGATATATATAACGAAGTACAGGTGAGCAGGACCAATACCGGCGGCTGGTGCCACGGAAGCGCCCAGGCCAAAACCAAATTAGTGGAAGCGGCTGAAGGTTATGGCATGCGTTTGTTTGATGTAAGCAACATGCAGAAACCAACACTTGTGGCTGACGATACTACCCGCGGTTTTTGCAGGGCTATAAGTATCTCTGATTCGGCCGATCTTGCTTATGGCTGGTACGTTACCGGGAAAGCGTTCCGCGTGCGTGACGCAAACAACAACCTGGCTTTTGTTAAGGACACCACCGGTGATCCCAATGTTTCTCTGCCAACTGATTTTAAAAAATCACGTTATCATAACGGAAAAGTGGCGGTGATCGAGGAGTACGGACTGGGCAATGCAAGTCACAAAATTTTAGTAGAGGACGTAAGCATTCCCACCCAGGCGCATCTCATTGCAACGCGACAAAAGAACAATATTGAAGATCTTCTCTTCCATCCTACAGGCGTGCTTTTAGCGCTGGCGCAGGATTCCTTGATGGTGCTTAATGCTTCTACACTTGCAACAATTACTTCCATTTCTCCTCCACTGGGCGGCCTACAGCCATTCAAAGCCTTCGCTATGTCGGGTGATACCCTTTACGTTTTTTATGAAAATGTTGGCGAAGGTATTGCGCGCTATTTCTATAATTCGGGCCTGCAAACACTTACTTATCTTACGGCAAACACGCATGCGATGGCCACAACGAGCAGGGTCTTTATGGCCTGCGACAATTCCCTGATCTATATAGGCGGCACGCTTGATTCATTAAAAGCGCTCAGCAAAGCCAATCTCTCGGAAGTTGCGATCTATGATCATGGGGCGGATTTCGTATTCGATAATCTCTGGGGCAATACCGAACTTTATTACAACAAAGGTTATTTGTTCATGAACGAATACATGGGGCAAACCAGCATTTTCGGCCCGGCGCCAACAAGCGGGATGCAAAATGCCCACGGTGAAAAAAACAAGTTAAGCGTGTATCCGAACCCCGCGACCGATCATTTCACGTTGGAGACTGGAACGAAAGACGAGTGCCTGGTGCAGATCTACGATACGCAGGGAAAGCTGATGTATATGGCCGATGTGCGCAGTGAGAAATTTACTTTAAGTACAACAGGCTTCCATCGTGGATTGTATTTTGTTTCGGTAACCGCAAACGGAAAAGAAACAACCACCAAGCTGCTTATTGAGAAGTAGGCTCGCCTACACGAACATGGTAACAGGATTCTCTAAGAACACTTTCAGTGTTTGCAGGAAGGCTGCCCCAGTAGCTCCGTCAACCACACGGTGGTCGCAGCTAAGGGTGATCTTCATTATATTGCCGGGAACGATAGCGCCGTTCTTTACAACGGGTACTTGCTTAATTCCGCCAACGGCAAGAATACAGGCTTCAGGCGAATTGATGATCGAAGTGAACTCATCAATACCGAACATGCCGAGGTTAGAAACAGTAAAAGTATTCCCTTCCCAGTCCTTTGGCTGTAATTTTTTCTCTTTTGCTCGTTTGCCAAAGTCCTTTGCCTCAAGAGAAATTTCCTGAAGTGATTTTCCGTCGGCAAAACGAATTACGGGAACCAATAGTCCATCATCAACGGCAACCGCCATTCCAATGTGTATATGCTGCGCATAGCGTATCTTATCGCCCCCGTCCGAACCGGCACGGGCGGGCATCCAGGCGCCGTTCACTTTAGGATGTTTTTTTAATGCAGCCGCACAAGCTTTAATTACAATATCATTGTAAGAAACTTTTACATTCTGTACTTTATTGATGGCCTCGCGCGACGCCATGCAATGATCCATGTCGATCTCCATCGTGAGATAGAAATGTGGCGCATTCGTAACACTTTCCACCAAACGCTTTGCAATTACTTTACGCATTTGCGAAACAGGTTCTTCCGTAAAGCTTTCTATTCCAACAAATGTAGCCTTACGCGCTCCACCCGGACTATAGAATTCAATATCCTTTTTGATGATGCGGCCAAAGTCTCCGCTTCCACTTACAACGGAAAGGTCGATCCCTTTATCCCTGGCAATTTTTTTAGCCAAAGGAGATGCTTTAATTCTTCCGTTTGTAGTTGAAACCTTCACCGGCTGTGCAACGGTTTCCTGTTTTACAGCAACAGTTTCTTTAACCGGCTGTTCCGACTTTTGACTTTGGACTTCTGACTTTTGACTTCCCAAAGACTTTTCGTATTCAACAATTTTAGAAATATCTTCCTTACCTGTTCCGATAATAGCTAAAAGCGAATCAATAGGAACATGTTTTCCTTGCTCAGCGCCAATGTACATCAATACTCCATCGTAGAACGATTCAAATTCCATAGTGGCTTTGTCGGTCTCAATTTCAGCAAGCAGTTCGCCGTTCTTTACTTTATCTCCCACTTTTTTATTCCACTTGGCCACCACACCATCTGTCATGGTATCGCTTAACTTAGGCATGCGGATAATATTCACCCCTGCAGGTACTTCAGGTTTTGCCAATTCAAGTGTTTCTTTTTTCTCTGATTCGGGAACTGCTGTTTTTTGCGCGCCATTGACAGCCTGCTGTTTTACTGCCTCCTGCTTACTGCCTCCTGCCGACTGCGCGCCAGCCACAAGCGCAGAAATGTCTTCTCCTTCCTTTCCAATAATAGCAAGCAGCGAATCGATAGGCGCCGGTTTTCCGGCCTCAGCTCCGATGTAAAGCAGCACCCCGTCGTAGAACGATTCAAATTCCATCGTAGCCTTATCGGTCTCTATATCGGCCAGTATCTCGCCGTTCTTTACCTTATCGCCAACCTTTTTGTGCCATTTAGCCACCACTCCTTCGGTCATGGTGTCGCTCAACTTGGGCATTTTAACTACTTCTGCCATATTTGATTTACGATTTTATGATTTATTCCGAAGGAACGCCTTCGGCGCGATTTTGTTATTGCTGTTTGGCTGTTCAATCCAAAAACTGTCAATGACTAGATCGTCGATCTTACTCGGTTATATAAGGATAATCTTTTTGTACGTACACATCGTGATACAGTTCTTCCACATCCGGGTAAGGAGATTCTTCGGCGAACTTCACTGATTCTTCCACCAGCGCTTTCACCTTGGTCTCCATCATCTCAATGCCCGCGTCGTCTATCCAACCATTCTTCTTGAGCGTAGCAATTACTTTATCGATCGGGTCCTGGTGTTTGTATTCTTCTACTTCTTCCTTGCTTCGGTACGTCTGCGGATCGCTCATGCTGTGGCCTCGGTACCGGTAAGTTTTCATTTCCAATAGCGTTGGACCATCTCCCCTTCTCGCGCGTGCCGCTGCTTCTTCAATTGCTTCATGAACCGCTTCAACGGTCATTCCGTCAACGGGTTTAGCAGGCATATCATAAGCCAAGCCAATTTTCCAGAGATCGTGCACGTTACTGGTACGTTCAACCGAAGTACCCATGGCGTAATGATTATTTTCTATAATGAAGATTACAGGCAATTTCCAGTTCATCGCCATGTTAAAGGCTTCGTGCAAAGCGCCTTGCCTTACGGCTCCGTCGCCCATCGCGCAAACGCAAAGGTTATCGGTGCCGTTATATTTTTCCGCGAAAGCCAGACCTGCACCCAAGGGCACTTGTCCGCCTACAATTCCGTGTCCGCCCACAAATCCATGTTCCTTGCTGAAGATGTGCATAGAACCACCTTTGCCTTTTGAGCAACCGGTGATCTTGGCAAACAACTCGGCCATTACATATTTGGGATGTAACCCTAAAGCAATGGGATGCACGTGATCGCGGTAAGCCGTAATGTGTTTATCGCCTTTTTTGGTGGCGCTCACCGTTCCGGCCACAATGGCTTCCTGTCCGTTATAAAGATGACAAAAACCTTTAATTTTTTGCATGGTATAGAGCTGTCCGCAGCGCTCTTCGAAACGGCGCATCAAAAGCATGCTTTCGTACCAGGTTAAATAGTTCTCTTTCGTGAATTTGAGCTTCTTATCGGTTTGAGCGGCAACTTTTCCCATGGGATGGCAATTGGTAGGACAAAAATAGCAAAAATACCGAAGGGAAGGATATGGGTTAGGCGTTATAAGTAGTTAGGAAACAGCCTGTTTTTGGGTTTAAGCGTTAACTAAGAAAAAGGGTAAAAATTGACTATATTTGCACCCCTAATTACAGAATGAAGAACATCCGTAACTTTTGCATTATCGCTCACATCGATCACGGGAAATCTACCCTGGCCGATCGTCTTTTGGAATATACCAATACCATTAACAAACGCGAGATGCAGGCCCAGGTGCTGGATGATATGGACCTGGAGAAAGAGCGGGGTATTACCATCAAAAGTCACGCGATCAAGATGGACTATGCCTATAAGGGTGAGAAATATTCTTTGAACCTGATCGATACTCCGGGTCACGTTGACTTTAGTTACGAGGTTTCGCGATCTATCGCGGCTTGTGAAGGTGCTTTGCTTATTGTGGATGCCGCGCAAGGCATACAAGCGCAAACCATTTCTAATTTATACCTCGCTTTAGAGCATGATCTTACGATCATCCCTATTTTAAATAAAATTGACCTGCCAAGTGCTGAGCCCGAATTGGTGAAAGACCAAATTGTGGATCTTTTGGGTTGCAAACGTGAAGAGATCATGGCCGCCTCAGGCAAGACCGGCGCGGGAGTTCATGAGATACTGGAACAGATCGTAGAGAGAATTCCGGCGCCCAAAGGAAGTGAGAGCGCTCCGTTGCAGGCTTTGATCTTTGATTCGGTCTTCAATTCTTTCCGTGGTATCATTGCTTATTTCCGTATCTACAACGGATCCATTAAAAAGGGCGACAAAGTAAAATTTGTGAATACCGGTGCGGAGTATAACGCCGATGAAATTGGTGTTTTACGTTTGAAACAGGAACCACGCGACGCGGTTTATACCGGCGATGTAGGATATATTATTTCGGGAATTAAAGAAGCCAAAGAAGTAAAGGTTGGGGATACTATCACCACAGTTGCCAATCCATGCACAGAAGGCATACAGGGCTTTGAAGATGTAAAACCTATGGTATTTGCGGGAATTTATCCGGTAGATACGGAAGATTACGAAGAGTTGCGTTACTCGATGGAAAAACTTCAGTTGAATGACGCCTCTTTGACCTGGGAGCCTGAAAGTTCGGCCGCACTTGGCTTCGGTTTTCGCTGCGGATTCTTAGGCATGCTGCACATGGAGATCATCCAGGAACGTTTAGAGCGCGAGTTCAACATGACCGTGATCACCACTGTGCCCAACGTGTCGTACACCGCCTATCAAACCAATGGCGATGTGGTAACCGTAAATAATCCGAGTGATCTGCCCGACCCCGGACGCATTGAGTACATTGAAGAACCTTACATCAAAGCCAGCATCATCACCAAATCCGAGTTCATTGGTCCGATCATGACCCTTTGCTTAGAAAAACGCGGGCAGATCGTTAACCAGAATTATCTTACTGCCGATCGCGTGGAGCTGACCTTTGAAATGCCCTTGGGAGAAATTGTATTTGACTTTTACGATCGTTTGAAATCTATTTCCAAAGGGTACGCTTCTTTCGATTATCACCCGATAGGCATGAAGCAAAGCGACCTGGTGAAGATGGATATTCTTTTGAACTCAGAGCCGGTTGATGCCCTCTCTGCCTTGATACACCGCAGCAACGCTTACGAATTCGGAAAGAAGATCTGCGAAAAATTAAAAGAACTTATTCCCCGCCAGCAGTTCGAGATACCTATCCAGGCAGCTATTGGTGCCAAGATCATTGCCCGCGAGACCATTCGTGCCATTCGCAAAGATGTGACCGCGAAATGTTACGGCGGTGATATCTCGCGTAAACGCAAACTGTTGGAAAAGCAGAAAGAAGGAAAGAAAAAGATGAAGCAGGTGGGTAGTGTAGAGATCCCGCAGAGCGCATTCATGGCTGTACTGAAGCTGAACGACTAAACAAGGAAAAATTAAAATTGCACGTCTAAAATCGAAAAAGGTATCCTTTAAAAATTTTACTTTTTCAATGGTCAATTTTATATAGCTGCTCTCCACGGTCGGCCCCTGAAAGACACATAACAGCGTATTTAGTATCTTTACGTAATGCTTACCGCACCTCTTAGATATTTTATCTTCCTGTTCTTATTTCCCGGTTTTTTATTGGTAGGACAGGACGACTCTGACACCGTGAGGTATCGTTCTACTTCTTTTCAGTGCTCCGCTTCGCATTTTGCCCTGTTGGGCGCAAAATATCCTCAATACGGAAGTTTTTTTCCCGGTGCCGCGCTTTGCTTAAAATCGGCCCGCACCGATAGCACTTACACTCCCCTCAAGAACATCAATTTTATGATCACGCTGGGCGCTGCCGCATCGCGTTATCTTTTTAGTGACGCCGAGTTCTTCACGCATTTTTTACTAAAAGACCCGGTGCCCGTTTTCTCTAAACGCTTCTGGGGCGGTTTTGGGATCAATTACCGTAGGTCCATTTCTCCCAGGCTTACTTTCGATCTCGATGTGAGCCCCTGCATACAGATCATCGTAGATAAAGCGGAAGAAGGCAGGGTTGACACAGCTTTTTGGGAAACACGCGTATTCACCGAGATCTACCAGGGGCTTTTGTTATATGCGAATTGCAAAGTTGAATACAAGACCAGTGGCCGTTTTGCCCCCTATTTTACCTTTGCAGCCTCTGCCCCACTTATAAATGACCTGGCCGCGGACCGTGATGAACAGTACCACGACCGTTTTAAGGCGCAGCTGTTCATTGGTGCCGGCCTAACTTATTATTACAAAAGCAGGCGACGTATAGAACCCGGCGAAAAAGCAAGGGGTAAGCAATAAATATGTACTTTTAAACGATGGAGATCCTGACCAAGAACATACGACGTCACGTTCCTTTAAGCGAGAAAGATGCGCAGCTGATTTCGGATACCTTTCATTCTAAAAAAATAAAGCGCAAGCAGTTCCTGTTAGAAGCGGGCGACGTCTCCAAATACATTTATTTCGTTAAAGAAGGATGTATCCGCATGTATTTTACCGATAAGGAAGGTGAAGAACATGTGATCGGCTTTTCTATTGAGGACTGGTGGGCCGGGGATATCTCCAGTTTCAGTAACAGCGAGGCCTCTATTTTCAGCATCGACGCCCTCGAAGATTCGGAAGTATTATATACCGACAAGGCCGGTATGGATAAACTCTACGCGCAGATACCTCAACTCGAAAAATATTTCCGCATCATTTTCCAGAATGCGTTAGCGGCGCAATTCCAGCGGGTGACCAATACGAACAGTTTCACGGCTGAAGAACGCTATGTGGCCTTCCAGAAAAAGTATCCGCAGTTCGATCGCCGCATTCCGCAAAAATATCTTGCTTCTTATTTAGGAATTACACCCGAGTTCCTGAGTAAATTGAAAAAACATCTCTTAAAAGGTAAATAGTCTTAATCTGCCTTAAGTTTTTAAGCTGCTTTAATCTTTTTTATTGTTTTGCATTATTCATCGGGCCGTAGTTACGACCATACCTTTGTTCTTATAAAACAAAAACACACAGTATGAAAACAACAAACAAATTAAGCCTCGCGCTCCTGGCAGCTGCGATGCTCTTTAGTAAGGTGAACGCACAACAACCAACCTGGAATCTCGACAAATCCCATTCATCCATCGGCTTTTCGGTAGAGCATATGATGGTATCAGAAACTACGGGGCAGTTCAACGATTTCAGTGCGAACATCAAATCCAACAAGCCCGATCTTACCGACGCAAGCGGTGAGCTTACCTTCCAGGTTGCCTCCATCGACACCAAAGACGCTAAGCGAGACGGCCATTTGAAAAGCGCGGATTTCTTTGACGCCGAAAAATACCCGACCATCAAATTCGAGATCAAACAATTTCAAAAACTGAAAGACAAGAACTACAAGTTAATTGGTAACCTCACCATGCATGGCGTTACACGTAGCATTACCCTTAACGGAAAATTCGCCGGTATCATTAAAGATCCTTATGGAATGACGCGTACCGGTATTCGGGTAAGTGGCGAGATAGACCGCTACGATTTTGGTTTAAAATACAATGCCGCCCTGGAAGCGGGTGGCCTGGCCATTGGCCAGAAGGTGACCATTAGTTGTAACATAGAACTGGTTCAGGTTCCCGCGGGCACCAAAGGATAAAAGGTATATACAAGGGAAGGTCGGCTAATCGGGTGCCGGCCTTGTCTTTTTTCTCATTTTGGGCCGTGTTTTCTTCTTAATAACTTGTTTTTTAAGGGCATATTTCTTACCTTAACATGTTATTATACACTTGCATTAAAATGACGAAAACGAAATTCTTTTTACTAAACCTGTTCCTCCTGTTTAGTTTTGCGCTTTGTGCCCAGCAAAGCGACCCGGAAAAAGCCCGAGCCGAATCAAAACGTCTCATGGAGCTTTACCAAAAAATGGAGGGTACCTACCAGGTACAGGTCATTGATTCGCGCGAAAAAATTGGTTTTCCATTGAGTTCTTTAGATTCCATCCAGTCTAAAAGACACCAAACTGAAACTGTTTATCTCTGGTTAAAACCCAATGTTCGGATCATGGTTCCTTCTTATGCCGATATCAAGAAGACGGGCTTTGTTCCCCTGCCACAAACGGCATACTATTCATCAAATAATCTACCCGGCAATAAATAAAACATGAAACAGATCTTTATTCTCTTGTTTTTTGTCGGTTTAAGTATGGGAAATTTGTTTTCCCAGTCGATGAACTGCGCCACCGCAACCTCTATAAACCTGTCTTCGGGCTCTGCCTGCGTGAACGGAACCAATGCAGGTGCGCTTACCGATAATACCCTGTACGGAACCTGTAATGCCTCTCCCGTTAATGTAGTTTGGTACACGTATGTAGCTAACGGATCAAACAACACGTTTACCGTTGATCCCGGCACCATGCAGAATGCAGAGATCATTATTTATACCGGTAACTGTCCAACCGGTGCCGGCGCGCAATTAGAATATTGTACAACGGCTACAGGCGGTAATAACATCAATACAACCTGGGGAATGGTGGCAGGCCAACAGGTTTGGGTAGGCGTTGCCTCTACTACTTTGCAGGATGGAACTTTTCAGCTTTGTATAAACTCTACTCCTCCATTACCCGGCCCGGGAAATACCTGCGCGCAGGCCATTCCCATTTGCACGCAGCCTTACAACTGCGCAACCATTCCTAATAACTCATCCGGGCAAGCGCCTGCATGTTTTGGAAGTGCCCCGCAGCAGGATATTTTTGTTCAGTTCACCATTACACAATCAGGGTTGCTTGCCTGGACCGCAACTTGCCCGCCCGCCAGCGAATACGATTGGGCACTTTGGAATATTAGTGCAGGATGTCCCGGTACATTGGCTTGTTGCAATTATAATTATGCCGCAGGGTCGGGTGCAGGATTTGGCATGCAGAACCAGGGAGGAAACGTTGCCTGTGGCAACAACGCTTTCGGCGCAGATCCACAGGAATTCTCCCCGGCTATGAACGTTACCTGCGGGCAAACTTACGCTATACAGATATCGAACTATAGCAACAACAATACCGGCTTCAATCTCTCATTTACAAACTCAACCTGCCAGATTGGATCGAACGCCAACTTTACCGTGGCACCTGCTCTTGTTTGCGGAGCCAGTCTTAATGCGGTGATCAACGATATGTCGACCGGTGATTGCGCGGCCGTGTGGGATTACGGAGATGGATCGGCGAACTACAATGGAGGAAATCCTCCCAGCCACAACTACACTACCCCCGGAACTTACGCGATAACCGAAACGATCGGTGGCGCATGTCCTTCAACACACACAGAGTTCGTCCAATTATTGGCTCCACTGGCAGCAACGGTTACCGCAACCAATACCGGTTGTTCGGGAGGTTGTACCGGCACTGCCAGTGTTACCGCCGTTACCGGCGGTGATGGTATATACACCTATTCCTGGGCGCCAGGCGGGCAAACCACCTCTTCGCTTTCCGGTATTTGCGCGGGTACTTATACGGCCACAGTTTCCAACGCGCTCTGCGCAAGCTCGGTTACACAAACAGTAACCGTTCTATCCGCCGGGTCTGCCACTATAGCTGTAAACTCGGCGGCGATCTGTAACGGAAACAATACCACATTAACTGCAAACGGATGTACTACATACACCTGGTCGCCCGCTACGGGTCTAAGTTCAACCAGTGGAAGTGTGGTAACAGCCAGCCCAACAGTAACTACTACGTACACGATTGTGGGCGCGAATGGAGCTTGTACGGCTACAACAGTAGCCACCGTAACAGTAACACCCACCCCTACGGTGAATGTGAACAGCGCCTCGATATGTAATTCAGGCACCGCCACGCTTACTGCTACCGGGGCAACTACTTATAACTGGGCGCCCGGCACCGGGCTGAGTGCAACTACCGGAAGTACAGTAACCGCTAACCCGGGCACAACCACAGTGTATACCATAACGGGCGCAAACGGAACCTGTACTTCCACCGCAACATCAACGATCACCGTAGTATCCAATCCCACGCTTGCTGTTTCCAGCGGAACAATTTGTGCAGGACAAGGAACCGCGACGCTTACCGCGAGCGGAGCCACAACTTATTCATGGACACCGGCAACAGGTTTAAGCGCAACAACAGGTTCTGTTGTTACAGCGAACCCCGGCGCAACTACAACTTATACGATCAACGGCACTGTAGGAACCTGTACCGCCTCAGGAACAAGTACTGTAACGGTAAACCCCTTGCCGGTTGTTGGTGTGAATACGGCAACGATCTGTTTAGGACAAGGAACCGCAACACTCACCGCTAATGGAGCAAATACATATTCGTGGAGTCCGGCAACCGGGCTCAGCGGAACATCGGGAGCAACCGTAACCGGAACACCCGGCGCCACCACAAATTATACGGTTACCGGCACTGACGCGAACGGATGCGTGAGCACCGCAAATACCTCTATTGTTGTAAATCCCCTTCCTAACGTGGGGGTGAACAGCGGTTTGATATGCGCGGGAACCTCCATGAATTTGAACGCGAATGGAGCTGCTACTTACGCCTGGTCACCACCCGGCGGATTGAGTGCCACTACCGGAGCAACAGTAAGCGCGAATCCCGGAACGACAACAGTTTATACAGTTACAGGAACCGATGCGAATAACTGTGTGAGCTCAGCAAGCTCAACGGTTACCGTCGTAACAAATCCCACCGTTACTGTCAACACCGCCACTATTTGCTTAGGCCAGGGAACCGCTACGCTTACGGCTAATGGAGCAACAACTTACAACTGGGCGCCGGCAACAGGTTTAAGTGCCACAACAGGATCTGTGGTAACGGCTAATCCCGGGGCTACAACAACCTATACTATCACAGGCACTGTAGGAACCTGCACAGCCGTTGCAACTACAACGGTTACAGTAAATCCCTTACCCGCCCCGGTTGCAGCCAGCAACACACCTTGTGTGAACCAGGCACTGAACCTGACCGGGAATGGTGGAACAGGCTATGTGTGGGGCGGACCTAATACATTTACTTCTTCGGTTCAAAATCCAACGATCCCCGGTGTTACGGCCAGCGCGGCAGGAGTCTACACTTTAGTTGTTACCGACGCTAATATGTGTGTAAACACCGCAACCGTTAACGTAACCGTCAATCCTTTACCAACTGTAACAGCTACCGGCGCCACGGTATGTATTAACGCAACGATCAACTTAAGTTGTACGCCCAATGGCGCGACGGGATATTCGTGGAGCGGGCCTTTGGGTTATTCCTCCAACAGTCAAAACCCGGCTATTCCTATGGCCACCTCGGGCATGGCCGGAAATTATGTAGTGACGGTAACTGACCCTAACGGATGTGTGAACGCGAACGTTGCCACAGTAGCCATCAATTCTTTACCGGTGGTAAGCGCTACTACCGGAACGGTTTGCGCGGGTCAGACAAGCGCCACCATCAACGCGAGCGGGGCAAACACCTATTCCTGGAGTCCCGCAAGCGGTTTGAATACAACCTCCGGAGCGAGTGTGGTGGCTAATCCAAATACCACAACCGTTTATTCGGTTACAGGTACCGATGTCAACGGATGTCAAAGTTCTGCAACCACCACGGTAAGCGTAAATCCCGTTCCCGCCGTAAGCTTAACACCTCAAAACAGTTCGGGTTGCGCACCTGTTTGCACTACCTTCAGTAATACCACATCTTCCAGCGGAAATTACAGTTGGAGCTTTGGCGATGGCAGCACGAGCCAGTCGGCGGCACCTTATCACTGCTTCACCGTGCAGGGCAATTACAATGTAACGCTTACCCTTACTGACAACAACGGTTGTGTGAACTCAGCCTCTGCAACGGTAAATGTGTATCCTGTTCCTAAGGCTGACTTTAGCATGAGTCCGCAGCCCACAACCATTCTCGAACCTTCTACGCAATTCTACGATGGTTCTTACGGGGCCAATATTGTAACCTGGGGCTGGACCTTTGGTGATTATTCGGCCACCAATTCTTCCGGGCTGCAAAACCCATCGCACGTGTATGGCGATACCGGAAGTTTTGTGGTTCAGCTTGTAGTGGTTTCTGATTATGGCTGCAAGGACTCTACCATCCGTATCCTTCGCATTGAAGACGATTACGCGCTGTATGTTCCCAACGCATTCAGTCCAAACAGCGATGGTATCAACGATGTGTTCAAGGCTGTAGGATCGGGCCTGAAGGACTTCAAACTCTTTATTTTCGACCGCTGGGGCAACCAAGTGTTCTTCTCCGACAAATTGGAGAAAGGATGGGATGGTCGCTTCCAGGCCAAAGGCGAGGACATCGTGCAGGAAGATGTGTACGTATGGAAGATCGAGGCCAAAACCACGAAGAACGAGAAAAAACAACTGGCAGGGGTGGTAAGTCTGCTGAAGTAATTACTTCTTTACACCATTCTTCTTTTCAAATTCACGGATCATGTCCTGGTCTGACTTAGACATTAGTTTTATGGCCGCGTCGGCATCGGTAGCCCAGTGCGTTTTTGGGTATTGCTCTTTCACTTCTTCGTAGAGCGCTTTTGCCTTGATATAATTACTGAGTTTAAAGTCGTACAGGTTAGCCATGCGAAAAAGGCATTCGGCGCGCAGTTTGAAGGTGGGATACTCTTCGTAGCAACGGGTGTAATAATTAATGGCGCGATACGGTTGGTTGATGTTCTCGGTGATCTCGCCGGCCTTATACAGGAAATCGGGGGTTTCAGAGGCCAGGTGATAATGCTGGTAATATTGATCGTACATCAAAACCATCTTTTTAGCCTTTCCTTCGTCCAGCTTTTCGTCAGAAAAAAGCTCCTTCTCCATGTCCTTGATCTGCGACAGGAGTTCTTCTTTTTCCGGAACTTCAGCCTGCACAGGTTTTTCCTTTGGTCCTGCAACCGTGTCAGTTGCAGGTAAGGTCTTTTTTTCTTCTGTGCCTGTATTGCAGGAAAGCAGGGCTATGATAGGAAGAAAGAAAAGAAATTTGTTCATGGCTTATTTGTTATAGACACGCGTTTTGTAATCGGCAGAGAATTTTCCTTTGGCAATGTCATTGAGCTTTCCTGCCAATAGTTTGCGACGCAATGGGCTGATGCGGTCTGTGAACAATTTCCCTTCAATATGATCGTACTCGTGCTGCACTACGCGCGCGGCAAGGCCTGTAAAGGTTTCCTTGTGTTTTTTGAAGTGCTGATCACAATACTCCACGGTTACGGTGTCATGGCGACTCACGTCTTCACGGATCTTCGGAATGCTCAGGCAGCCTTCATTGAATTTCCATGGCTCGCCTTCTTCTTTGATGATCTGCGCGTTGATAAAAACACGTTTGAAATTCTTCAGGTATTCGAGTTCTTCCTTGCTTAATTCACTCTCTTCCTCATCATCTTCATCACGCTCTGCAAAAGGACTGGCATCAATTACAAATAAACGGATAGCTTTGCCTATTTGCGGGGCGGCGAGACCTACGCCATTGGCGTTGTACATGGTCTCGAACATATTTGCAATGAGCTCATTGAGATTCGGATATTCTTTGTCGATCTCCGCTCCCATTTTTCGCAGCACGGGATCCCCGTATACAACAACCGGTAACACCATATTAGTTTCCTTGAATTGCTTTTACACCCGGTAGACTTCCCTGCTCGATATATTCCAAAAGCGCACCGCCGCCGGTTGATACATAACTTACTTTACTTGCCATATTGTATTTGTTGATAGCGGCCACCGAATCTCCTCCGCCAATGAGCGAATAGGCACCGTTACCGGTAGACCTGACTATACTTTCCGCCACGGCTTTTGTGCCTTGTTCGAAATTGCTCATTTCAAAAACGCCCATGGGGCCGTTCCACAAAATGGTCTTTGAATCTTTGATCACGTCAGCGTAGCTTTTCGAAGTTTCAGGGCCAATATCCAATCCCATCCATCCGTCGGGAATGGTATTGATGGCCGAATGCTTATGTGCCGCGTCGTTCGAGAAATTATCGGCTATGATCGCATCAGAAGGCAAATGCAGATGCACGCCTTTTTGTTTCGCTTTCTCAATGAGTGATCTCGCTATTTCCAGGCGATCATCCTCGCAGAGGGATCTCCCGATCTTTCCTCCCATTGCTTTTACAAATGTAAAGGCCATACCGCCGCCAATGATGATGTGCTGTGCCTTGTTCATCAATTGTTCGATGATGAGAATTTTATCTGAAACCTTCGCTCCACCGATGATGGCGGTAAAAGGTTTTTCTGAATTATTCAATACTTTGCTGATACTGGCCACTTCACCTGCCATCACATACCCAAAACATGTATGCGCTTCGTCAAAGAACTTTGCCATAATAGTAGTAGAAGCATGGGCCCGATGCGCGGTACCAAAAGCATCATTCACGTATACATTTCCGTGCTTCGCCAGTTTTTGCGCGAAAGCCTCGTCGCCTTTTTCTTCGTCTTTGTAAAAACGCAGGTTCTCCAGTAGCAGTACCTCTCCACTCTTCAGAGCTCCCGAAAGTTCAAATGCTTCTTCAGAGATGCAATCATTCACAAATTTCACTTCCGCGCCAATAGCGGTAGAAACATTCTTTACAATGTGTTGCAAAGAATATTTGTTTGTTGGACCCTCTTTTGGTCTTCCCAAATGCGACATCAACACAACGCTTCCGCCCTCCTTTAAAATTTTCGTGATGGTAGGCACAGCTGCTTTGATGCGGGTTTCGTCGGTAACTTCGAATTTATCGTTCAAAGGCACATTAAAATCCACGCGTATCACCGCGCGCTTGCCTGAGAAATTTATAGAGTCTACTGTTTTCATGTTATTTTCTTCCTGTACTTCCAAATCCGCCTGCGCCGCGGTCGCTGTCTTCGAGCTCCATCACCACTTTCCATTCGGCTGTCTCGTGGCGGGCTATGACCATTTGTGCGATGCGCTCGCCGTCATTCACCACAAATGTTTCATTGGATAGATTCACCAAAAGCACCTTTACTTCTCCGCGATAATCGGCATCTATAGTGCCCGGCGAGTTAAGCACGGTAATGCCATTCTTGAAAGCCAGGCCACTGCGGGGGCGGATCTGCGCTTCGAATTTGGGTGGTAATTGAATAAAGATGCCGGTTGGTACCAAAGCGCGCTGCATGGGCTTTAATTCAATGGGGGCTGTAAGCTCCGCGCGCAGGTCCATACCCGCGCTAAGATCGGTGGCGTAATTTGGCAGTGGGTGCCTGCTTTTATTGACTATTCGTACCTGCAACATTGGCCTTTTTCAGATTTGGGAGCTCAAATTTAATAAACAGCCAGCAATAAATGAGCAATAAAATGTTGTTAATTGACACCTCGAGGTATACGTTTGAGAACGAGCCTTTCCAGAGGAGGGAAGCGAAATAAAAGGCCAGCGCGAAGCCGAAAAAGAACACAAAACTGCGCATGTTGTACCTGGTTGGATAATACTTTTGGCACAGGAAATACGATACAACCATCATGCTCCCATAAGAGGCAAAGGTGGCCCAGGCCGAAGCCATGTAGCTGAATTTGGGAATGAACAGGAAGTTAACGGCAAGGGTGATCACCGCACCAAAAATGGTCATCACTGCCCCGAACCTGGTTTGCCCGGTAAGTTTGTACCAGACAGACAGATTGTAATATATACCCAAAAATAAATTGGCCAGCAAAAGCACAGGCACCACGGCCAATCCTTCCCAGTAATTCTTGTTGATAAAATATTTTATCCAATGCATATTGAGCATGGTTGCAAGGAAAAGGAAAGAACAGGTGATGATAAAATATTTCATCACCAGCGCATTCAACTTGCGCGAATCTTCCTGTTTGGCATGCGAAAAGAAGAATGGCTCGGCGGCGTATTGGAAGGCCTGCCTGAAAATGGTCATGAGAATGGAGATCTTGTAGCAGGCGCCGTAAATACCCAGCGCGTGCATGCCCACGTCGGCGGGCAACAGTTTTTTGAGAATGATGCGATCGAATGTCTCGTTGATCATACCTGCGAGCCCGACAATTAAAAGCGGGAGCGCGTATCGGATCATCTCTCCCCAGAGTTTTTTATCGAAGGTGTAGGAGATGCCAATGAATTGCTTCCCCAAAAGCAACAATGAAAAAAAATTGGCAATCAGGTTTGCCAGGAAAGCATAACCTATACCAATGTTTGGATCGTACAGCCTGCCAAGCGTGGAGGTTGTGTTATTGGCCAGGTCTTCTTCGTAAGCATCCTTGCAAAAGTGAATGAAGAAGACAGTGATGCCAATGTTCACGAAAATGTTGACGGTCTTTATGAAAGCGAATTGTAGCGGCTTTTGCTCTGCACGCAGACGCGCAAAAGGAATGGCCATAATAGCATCGGTAGCAATGATGAGGATCATCCAGCGTATAAAGTTGACATTGCTGGAGTACCCGAGCTTATCTGCAATGGCCCCCGAAGAAAAATATCCAAGCAAAATAAAAATGCCTGTGGTGCTTAACAGTGAGATCAGCGCGGTGCTGTAGACCGTGTTCTTATTTTCATTTTTGGTAACGAAATTGAAGAAGGCGGTCTCCATACCATAGGTAAGGATCACATTGAGGAAAGAGATATAGGCGTAGATCTCGGTGTTGATACCGAAGTCGGCAGGATTGGTGAACTTATAAGTGAAAAGCGGAACAAGAGCGTAGTTAAGAACACGGGGCAAAATGGTACTTAGCCCATAGATCGCGGTTTGTCCGGCCAGTTTTTTAAGAGGGTTTGCCACACGTATGAATTACCCAAATTTAACGTTAAAAACGGGCTGAACTTCCTAAATTTATCTTTTTTTAACACAAAGGCAATGTCCAGCTAGCGATTCAAGCACGGTCATTGATCCCGCTACGGTTCATCGCACAAAAGATCATGCCTATGCACAAGGCATCGGGCTTTTTTTTCGGTAGGCTAAGGTTTTTAGGCTTGCTTGATCTTACCCAAGAGCGCGGTAGTAGAAAACCCTTCGGTAAGTTCAATGGTGTGGATCTCTCCGCCCCGGGCCTTTACAATATCCGCGCCCACAATATTTTCGGGTTTATAGTCGGAACCTTTTACCAAAACATCCGGTTGCACGATTTTGATCAGCTCGTAAGGAGTATCTTCATCAAACAGCACAACGGTATCAACTACCTGCAGGGCGGCTAAAATAAACCCGCGAGATTGTTGATTGTTGATGGGACGTTCGGGAGATTTTCCCTGGCGTTTTACGGAAGCATCGGTGTTCAAACCCACGATGAGTATATCGCCCAGTGAGCGGGCCGCGCTTAAATAATCTACATGGCCTTTATGCAGAATATCGAAACAACCATTGGTAAAGACGATCTTTTTGTTGAACATGTCGCGCCACACTTTGATGCGTTGCTTCAAGAGATGTTTTTCAACTATTTTTTGCTCCAATATTTTGCGGTAGTCCATCGGCATTGCGGTTGAGCAAAGGTAATAGTAAAAAGCACAAGCCTCCAATTATTATTATTGCAATAAACTGAGCTCCCCATACGATCCAGGGAAAAGAAGTATCCACCCCATTACTCACTCCATAAAAAGCGAGTACGCCCGTTGAAATGAGTTGGTAAAGTCCTATACCGCCCGGGCTCACTGCCACCCCGAGTGTGCCCAATAACAAAACCACCAGCGCAGGTTTTACACCCAGGTCCTTCGTCTCGTCGAAGCACCAGAAACAAACATACAAACTAAGAAAATAGCAGAACCAAATAAGAAAGCTTTGAAAAATGAACAGCGCCGGGCTCTTTACATTCTTTACAGAACCTATGCCCGCGCCAAAGCCCTTTACAATAGAGCCCAGTTTGCCTGTGAGCAAGCCCTTTATTTTTTTCCTGAAAACAAAGATGAAAAGTACGAACGACATCATCCCTATCGCCACCACATAGACCAGGTTACCATATTCGGCAAATTTTTTTGAAAGGGGGGCCCACACATATTCGTTTGCCAAGCCGGTTAATTCCTTAAATTGAACGGCTAACGTAATAAAGAACAAAACAAGCATAAGAAGCGTGTCTACTATACGCTCGGTAACCACAGTTCCCAATGCCGTAGCAAATGGAATTTTTTCGTAACGCGCGGCCACACCGCAGCGGCTGAATTCTCCGCCCCTCGGGATCGCGAAATTAACTACATACCCGATCATCACGGCAGCGAACGAATTTTTAAATGTAATGCTGTGGCCCAGGGGTTGTAACATGGAATTCCATCGCCAGGCCCTGAAAACGTGGGCAAGAATGCTGATAACGGCAGAAATGAAAACAATGGTATAATCTGCCTTTTTAAAAGATAGTTTTGTGATCTCTACATCCTTGTCGGGAATGTTATGTATCGACAGCCAGACTAATCCCCCTCCTATTGCGGTGAATATTACGAACTGCAATATGGACTTTAGCTTTTTATCCAAAAAAATTATTGTTTTAAGCGATTGGTGCCCGCCTCGGGGAAGATCACCACAGGTTTATGTTCTTTGCGGTTCTTGTAGTCTATCAACGCGTAAGAGGCTATGATTATTTCATCGCCCACGCTTACTTTGTGAGAGGCGGGGCCATTTAAACAAATGATGCCTGAACCGCGCTGGCCTTTGATCACATACGTGTGAAAACGCTCGCCGTTGCGGTAATTGTACACATCTACTTTTTCGTTCTCGCACAGGTCGGCTGCGTCGATCAGATCTTCGTCAATGGTCACACTTCCTATATAATCGATGTTGGCCTCGGTAATGGTTACCCGGTGTATCTTGCTCTTTAAAACTTCTATCTGCATTGCGGGCACAAAGATACGGGTTTTTTAAGGGATATGCCGATTCGTATAAATAATTAAGGGAGGCAAAACCTCCCTTAACCTATTGAAAATCAAATTTATTTGATTATTCCTTCGACTTGGCTTTGGCCCCGATATACTCTCGGTTCAGGCGTGCAATGTTCTCTAAAGAGATCTCTTTGGGGCATTCTATTTCGCAGGCACCGGTGTTGGTACAATTACCAAATCCTTCTTCATCCATTTGAGAGACCATGTTCATTACGCGTGCTTCCTTCTCAATCTTGCCCTGCGGCAGCAAAGCAAGCTGAGAAACTTTTGCCGACACGAACAACATCGCAGAACCATTTTTGCAGGTAGCTACACAGGCTCCGCAACCTATGCAGGCCGCTGCGTTGAAAGCATCGTCGGCATCCGGTTTCGGGATCAAAATATTGTTGGCGTCTTTCGCATTTCCGGTATTTACAGAAACGAACCCGCCGGCGGCGATGATGCGATCGAAAGAAGAACGATCAACGGCAAGATCCTTTATCACCGGGAAAGCTTTACTTCTCCAGGGCTCCACAACAATGGTATCCCCATCCTTGAAACTGCGCATGTGCAATTGACAAGTTGTGATAGCGCTCTTGGGCCCGTGCGGGCGACCATTGATGAACATAGAACACATGCCGCAAATTCCTTCACGACAATCGTGATCGAATGCGATCGGTTCTTTTCCTTCGTTGATCAGTTTTTCGTTCAACACGTCAAACATTTCAAGGAATGACATGTCCGGAGAAATTCCGGTTACGTTATGAGTTTCCAAAGAGCCTTTCGCGTCTTTGTTCTTTTGTCTCCAGACCTTTAAGGTCAAATTCATGTTTCCACTCATATACTACGCGTAATTACGTTGTGCTAACTTAATATTCTCGAATTTTAATTCCTCTTTGTGCAATTCCCAATCGCCTACATCCTTCATTTCCCATGCGGCTACATAAGCGAAATTGTCATCGTCACGCATCGCTTCGCCATCCGGTGTTTGATACTCTTCACGGAAATGTCCGCCACAGCTTTCGTTACGATGTAACGCGTCTTTACACATCAGCTCTCCCAACTCAATGAAATCCGCCACGCGGCCTGCCTTCTCTAACTCAGGATTGAACTCATTTTGTGAGCCGGGAATACGCACATCCTTCCAGAACTCTTCGCGCAGTTTTTGAATTTCTGCAATGGCCTGCGTCAATCCTTCCTTATTTCTTCCCATGCCGCATTTATCCCACATGATCTTGCCTAAGCGTTTGTGGAAATGATCTACCGACTTGGTTCCTTTGATGTTCATCATTTTATCCAGGCGCGCCTGTACTTCCGCTTCCGCTTTTACAAAGGCTTCGTTATCGGTTGGAATGGATTTGGTGCGAATTTCTTCTGATAAATAATCTCCAATGGTGTATGGGATCACAAAATATCCATCGGCCAGGCCTTGCATCAGTGCAGAAGCTCCCAAACGGTTCGCACCGTGATCAGAGAAGTTTGCTTCTCCTAAAGCGTACAAGCCGGGAACAGTTGTCATCAGGTTATAATCAACCCAAAGTCCGCCCATCGTGTAGTGCACAGCAGGATAGATGCGCATTGGAATTTCATAGGGATCCTCGCCGGTGATCTGTTTATACATGTCGAACAGGTTTCCGTATTTCTCTTTCACCACTTCTTTTCCTAAACGGATGATCTCTTCCTTGCTTGCGTTATGCAAACCCTGTTTGTTTGCCTCAATTTTTCCGTAGCGCTCGGTATTCGCAGCGAAATCAAGATACACAGCCATTTTGCTGGCTCCAACACCGTAACCGGCGTCGCAACGCTCTTTGGCAGCGCGCGAGGCTACGTCGCGGGGAACCAGGTTACCGAAAGCCGGGTAACGGCGCTCCAGGTAATAATCTCTTTCTTCTTCCGGAATATCTTTTGCCGGGCGGTTATCGTCTTTCTTTTTCGGAACCCAGATGCGACCATCGTTACGCAGTGATTCTGACATCAACGTGAGTTTCGATTGGTGATCTCCACTCACAGGAATACAGGTTGGGTGAATTTGTGTGTAGCAGGGATTTCCGAAGAATGCTCCTTTTTTATGTGCTTTCCATGCCGCTGTTACGTTACTTCCCATCGCGTTTGTAGAGAGATAGAACACGTTTCCGTATCCACCGGTGCACAGCAGAACCGCATGCCCAAAATGTCTTTCCAGCTTTCCGCTGATCAGGTCGCGGGCGATGATACCGCGGCATTTGCCGTCGATGTTCACCACGTCTAACATTTCGTGACGGGCGTATAATTTCACGGCGCCCATGCCTACCTGGCGTTGCAAAGCTGAGTACGCGCCCAATAATAATTGCTGGCCGGTTTGTCCTGCCGCGTAGAATGTGCGTTGTACTTGTGTTCCGCCGAAAGAACGATTGCTTAATGTTCCGCCGTATTCGCGGGCAAAGGGAACGCCTTGCGCCACGCATTGGTCAATGATGCTTCCGGATACTTCTGATAAGCGATGTACGTTTGCTTCGCGTGCGCGGTAGTCGCCGCCTTTAATGGTGTCGTAGAAAAGACGGTACACGCTGTCACCGTCGTTCTGGTAATTCTTTGCCGCGTTGATACCTCCCTGTGCTGCGATGGAGTGCGCGCGGCGCGGAGAATCCTGGAAGCAGAATACTTTTACCTTGTATCCCATCTCGGCCAAAGAAGCTGCAGCTGAAGCGCCGGCAAGACCGGAGCCTACCACGATCACTTCGAGACTGCGTTTATTAGCAGGGTTTACGAGATGCACCGTAGAGCGATATTTCGTCCATTTCTGGTCGATCGGTCCTTCGGGGATCCTTGCGTTTAATTTTGGAGATGAAGCCATATCGTTTAAAGATTCTTTATTAGTATTATTTTATCCAGCCCATGAACATCGCGATGGGCATTAGTGCGAAAGCCAGCGGAACCAGGATCGCGAAGGTCGCGCCCAAAAATTTAATTACGGGAGTGTATTTTTTATGATTGATGCCCAGCGTTTGAAAAGCCGAAGGAAAACCGTGCATTAGGTGATACGCCAGCGAAATAACTCCCAATAGATAGATGGCCACAAAATACCACTCGGCAAAAACAACTTTCATGCTTTCAAAGGTGTTATGTTCTTCATTGGCGAAGACCGCTTTTTTAGTAGGCACCCAAAAATTTCCTAAGTGAACCACCAGGAACATGAGCAGCAGGCTTCCCAGAATGGCCATGTTGCGGCTGTACCATTTGCTGTTGGCTGCCCCATTGGTAACAGCATATTTGACCGGGCGTGCTTTTTGATTTTGCACGGTAACCATATAGGCCTGGATGATATGGAGTAAAAGACCGAGGAAAAGGCCTACTTCCATGATCCGGATCACAATGTTGTGGGCCATGAAGCCGGCCGCCATGTTAAAGGTATACCCCCCGTCATTAACAAAGATCAGGGAATTAATGGATACGTGCACCACCAGGAAAGAGATCAAAAAAAAGCCGCTTAAGGACACGACGACTTTTTTCCCGATGGAGGATGTAAGAAAGTTTTCTTTGCTCATAATTTTGGTTGCTTAACCCTGCAAATGTAACCGTGAGGACCCGAAATTCAAAGTAAAAGGCAAAGCATTTATCAAAACCTAATAATAAAAGAGGCAAAAGGTCTGTTTACGGGGTAATTTCGTACCTTTATGGCCCACAAGTCTTTATGAGAAAAGCTGTTTTCAGGTCACTCTTCAGTTTATTTGGAATGGTTCTTTCTTTGGGTGTATTTGCCCAGGAAACGTATCCTGTTACTTTAAAGACCGAAGCGAAGAAAATTTCGGCCACCGAATATGATATTGTGTTTACAACTACGATAGAAGACGGCTGGCACATCTATTCTCAGGAGCGCAACCCGGATTGCGATGATCCGAAAAAAGATCTTACCTGTCCTAACGCTACCGAGATCACTTTTAACAAGTCGGCCGATTACGAATTGGTGGGAAAAGCCAAAGAAAGTAAAGGTGTTAAGGAATTTGACAAGGTTTTTGAAATTGATGTATTGTATTTTGAACACACGGCCACTTTTACCCAGCGCATTAAATTAAAAACAGAGTTCACCACAAAAATAACCGGTACATTTTTCTGCCAGTTCTGTACGGATTCTAAATGTTCACAGTTCCAGCCTTCCAAAAAATTCTCAATTGAAATTATAGGAAAAACACCCACTACGCAAACAACTGCGGCAACAGGTGATTGCGATTCGGCGGCGATAGCGGCAGCCTGGGCTTCAAAAGGCAAAGTTAATACTACCAAAAAAGATACGGGTTCTGTTACGCAGTCAACCGCTGCTGCAACACCAAATGTTACGGCCAATGCCGGCGATATAACCTGTGATACTCCCTGGTGGGTGAAATTGCTGAAAGGCTTCGCGCTGGGTTTTGGCGCACTGCTTACTCCCTGCGTTTTTCCAATGATACCCATGAACGTAAGCTTCTTTTTAAAGCGGAACAAAAAACGGAGTTCGGCCATTAAAGAGTCTATGTTCTTCATGCTTTCTATTGCCGGGATCTTTACTGCGCTTGGCCTTATCATCACGGCAGTATTTGGCGTTACGGCTCTTAATGCCATTGCATCAAGCGCTACATTCAACATTATTTTCTTTTTGATCCTGGTTATTTTCGGTATCAGCTTTCTGGGTGCGTTTGAAATTACCCTGCCAAACAGTTGGGTAAACAAAATGGATTCCAAGGGCGATAAAGGAGGCTGGCTTGGTATTTTCTTCATGGCAACCACGCTCTCTATCGTTTCCTTCTCGTGTACCGGAATTTTTATAGGCACGCTTCTTCCCTTAGTGACCGATTGTCCCTCGGGACCACTCTTTGGTTTCCTCGGGTTTGGCTTTGGTTTTGCCTTGCCTTTCGGCTTATTCGCTATTGTACCGAGCTGGCTCAACAGCATGCCCAAATCGGGCGGATGGCTCAATACCATAAAAGTTACATTAGGATTACTGGAGCTTGCTCTCGCTTTGAAATTCGCGTCTAACGCAGATCTTGTTTACCAGGCGCACATTTTAACGCGCGAGGTTTTTCTTGTTCTCTGGATCATTCTCTTCGCCATTACCGGTGTTTATTTGATGGGCTGGATAAAGCTTTCGCACGACTCTCCCATGCCTTATCTTTCTATTCCGCGTTTGTTCTTCGCCATCATCGCATTTGCATTCTCGGTTTACATGATCCCCGGCTTATGGGGCGCGCCGCTTAATTTGCTGAGCGGTATTACTCCGCCCACTACGTATTCCGAATGGAAACAGCAAACCAATGTTGTGGTTACAAACGGTACTGGAGGCTCTTCCCTCGCCGCTAAAATGGTAGACGGCCCGCAGGGAATAAAAGTATTCCATAACGATTACGAAAGCGCTCTCGCGTACGCCAAGGAAGTGAAAAAACCTTTGCTCATCGATTTCACCGGGCACGCCTGCGCCAATTGCCGCAAGATGGAAGATTACGTGTGGCCCGACCCGGAAGTGAAAAACATAATGACCAACGACGTGGTGATCGTTTCTCTTTTTGTGGACGACCGCGAGAAATTACCTGCGGCAGAACAAAAAGAAGTTGAGTGGGAAGGCGATAAAGTGGTTTTGGAAACACAAGGGCTGCGCTGGGGATACATGCAGGATACACGCTACAAAATAAGTTCGCAGCCTTATTACGTGATCGTAGATCACGACGAAAGCCTTCTGAGCAACAGCGGCATCGGCTACGACACCGGCCGCGACCTCGCCGTTTTCAAGAATTGGCTTAATGGGGCGATAGCCGGTTTCAAAAAGAAACATCCCTGATCTTTCCGTGCAAAAAACCGAATGGCAAACCCTGCTTGACGTCCTCACCGAAAAATTCGGCATGGAACCCGATCTGCAAAGCGTACTTTTTTTAATTGGCGTGCAGGAACTCGGCATGGGCTACAAAAAATTTAAGAAAGACGAGAAGCTGAATGTGCTGCACATTGCCATCTGCACCGTGCTTGAACCCTACGGTTATTACGAATTTGAAGGAAGGGATAAAGATGGCTGGCCGCACTTCAAACAAAAAGAAGAGATTCCGCATTTAAAAGCCGCCGAGCAGAATAATCTAATGATCAAAGCGGTGATAGAATATTTTAAGAAGGAAGGGCTTCTTCCTTCGAACACATAAACAGCCCACCCCCTCTTCGTCGCTTTGCGACTCCGGTCCCCCTTGAAGGGCGACAATCAAATACAAATACAGAATAAAAAAAACCCCGCTCGTTGAGCGGGGTTTTTTCTGCAAGCTAAGGCTTACTTGGAGCAGCAGCTGCTACCGCAACAATCTTCGCACAGCGGGCAGCAGCATTCGCTTTTGCACTCGGTGTTCTCAGATGTTTTGTTGATGGTATTAGCAGCGTATACGGAGGCGCTTGCCAGCATTATAGCCGCAGTAACGCCAATGATCATTTTTTTCATTGTTAGTTTTTTAATATTAATAATTGTATGAGCAAGCTTCTCCCCTTTAAGGGGAGACGTCATAATCATTTCGCGAAGCGAAATATTGACGGAAGGGTCGGAGTTAGTTCGAACCCCCTTAGGAGTTAACCTCGGGCGGCTGAAAAGGAGAGGATAAAAACCCGGAAAGGGTATTTTTATTTTGAACGAACGCCAGAGTATTTTCGGCGGCATTCGAACTGAAGTTCATTTCATGATGTTCAACAGTTGCTCCAAAAAAACAGCAGCACAGGGCGCAGGGCGCGCAGCCTTCCATGCAGCATTTACTTGGTGCGTCTTCGTCCTCGCAGGGTGTGCTTTCGTCGCAGGTGCCTTCGTCTTCACTGCAAGTACTTTCATCTTCACAGCTCATCGCGCAGCAGTCTTCGCTTTGCATGGACATGCACACCTCGGCAATAACAGGCTGAGCCGTTAAAAGGCCTACCCAGAATAGCATGAATATAGAGAGTGTGCGCATAAATACAAATTTAAAGCTTTTATCGGTCCTTTGTATCAATTAACAAACATTAGGATTGTCCACCGCTGGAGGGGGTGGCCAAAGGCCGGGGGAGGAAATGTCACTTTGAAGAAAGCACCTTCAACGCAGCCGGAAGAATGAGCTTCTCCCACTCGGCGTATTCTTTGGCCGAAGGATGCAAACCATCGGAAGACACCAGCGTAGGATCGCTCTGCATCTTCTGCGATCGCGCGTACACATCCACGCACATAAGGTCGCGCTTCTTTGCTTCGGCTTTGATCACCTCGTTGAATTCGGCAATACCTTTTGAAATATCTCTTCCCTTACTGTAGATCGCGCCCTGCGGCGTTACACCAAAATCAGGAATGGTAACCAGCAGAATGTTCTTCTTCTGCTCCAATTTTTTCTGTACGTGGTCAAGTATCTTCACTAAATTTTTTGTGAATGTGCTTTTGTCCACTCCCCGCACCCAATCGTTCACGCCTATCAGTACGGTCACAAAATCCGCGTCGCTGGTGTCGAACACCGGCAACTCTCTTTCAATTAAATTCTCTGTGCTAAAACCGTTTCGCGAAGGATTGGCGATAAGCTCTACGTGAATGTTCTTCTTATTGAGATCTTTTGCCAGCAAAACAGGCCATGCCTCACTCTCAGTTGCGCCGGTACCAATGGTATACGAATCTCCCAGTGCCACATAGCGGATCTTTTTCTGTGCTTGTGCCTGGGATTGTGCCATGAAAAATATAAAAACAAATAAATGTGTAAACGAAACCGAGGGCATTGGCAGCAAATTTAATTCTTATAGATCAAATGTAAAGTGCTTTGGGCTATGATGTATGCCCGTTCAACGAATAAGGGTATTTTAACTTTTGGGTACACGTTTTGATACGTAAATTCGTTAGCTATTAATGTCAAAGCGCGAACTACCATATGCCACCCTCGAGTACAGGGAGCCCATCGTGTATATTACCTTTAAGGCAGAGGGGGATATCGGCTTTAAAGAAGTGTGGGAACTGATCGAAGTAACACAGGAACTGGCGGGACAAAAACCTTACGTAGTGCTCTCCGATGTGCGCGATGGTGTGAACCTCACGCCGCAAGGTAAAAAGACCGCTCAGGACCCTAACGCGGCTCCGCTGCATCGCGGCACCGCGGTGGTGGTGCGTAACAGCATGATGCAAGTGGCCGCCAATTTCTTTGAGAAGATCCGTCCTCTTCCTTATCCTTTCCGCGCTTTCAGCGATATGCAGCAGGCCGAAGCCTGGCTTAAGAGTCTTTCGCTTCACAAGGGAGATTGACCCGCGATGCGTGACCAGCGCTGTGTAATGCTCTCGGTTAGAACAGTGTCCAATAGAAAGGCAGGCAGTATTGGCTGCTAAATTCTCCCCCTTTTTTCAAGGGGGAGTACCGCGAGCGAAAATTTCACCCTGAAGCCGGATCTACCTACTCGCGGGGAGGGGGTGGTTCGGAGGAAGAAACCCATAATTTAAAATAATGCCCGATAGAAAGAGTAGGCTGCTTACACCGGGATCCCGCCACCAAAACTTATCTACTCATTTTTTGGCGCAGACAACCACCACCGCCGGCGCGCCAACCAACCCTCTTCTAAGCCTTACAGATTTCCTATTTGTTACATTTTTTTGAATCTTGTTGAATTCTTGATAACCCATAACTTTTGTTAAAAAAATGCAAGGAAAAATCGAAAAAAAACCGGTCGCCTAGAGCAAATCCCCAATGAACACGGCCCCTTTGGCCATAAAAAGAGGGCTCTCACCGATTTTAAAAAAAGCTAGGGGTTTGTATAACTAAATTTGTTTTTAAGAAAAAGAGAAGGTAAAGTGAAGATGAATAATTACAATACTGTACGGACGATCGACGAGCCTGTGATAGGTGTTGTACGGATACAGGAGGACTGCCAATACAATAAGATTGAGGCAGAAAGAGTGATCGTAGATGAACATGTTACCGCGCGACTTTTTGGGCGTGTGAAGGATGTGGTTGTGAAAAAGGG
Organism: uncultured Flavobacteriaceae bacterium; assembly: GCA_964387075.1. GTDB lineage: Bacteria > Bacteroidota > Bacteroidia > B-17B0 > Aurantibacillaceae > PALSA-968. The sequence goes on along the minus strand of CAYLVB010000008.1, from coordinate 91,032 downwards.
CGGCAGGCTGTTCCTGCATGGCACCATATACGGCCGCATACAGAACGAAGGAGAGATCGTGTTGTTTGGGTAAAGAAAAATAGTTTGTTTGGTTGAATAAGAAAAGGCCCTCCTGCTATACTGCGCGGGAGGGTTTTTATTTTTTTTTAAGAGGCCGCTTTTTTGAATTGCTTAGTTTGCAAACATAATTCCAGAAGCTTAGATTTTTTTATTCCATCCTTAATGTTGCTCGCAATTTCTTTGTAAGCTTCTTTTTTAAGATTATCCGAGCCATCAGATCCGGTCTTCGGATAAATTGTGTCTAGGATTATCTTATCCTCCTTAGGAAAACACGCTGCAATACATCTAAATGAAGAGCTTTTTCCTTTATTCGTACCTCCGTTTTTAATTCCATATTTATTTGCCGGTTTCTATCTCTCCCTCAAGTATTCTTCTTACTCTCCATGAAGCAGTGGCGGTAGTTCTACTTAAGAAACCAAAAAGGTCGGCTACTTTTATGGAGATCGCGGATGCAATTGAAAAGAGAGGTTTGTTTCCTGATAGAAAAGGAAATATCACCCTGGCCAAACAAATTCAGTTACGAACTACTTTAAAATCGAGCCGGTATAAGGATTTATTTATCTTCACTAAACCAGATACGCTAACTCTTCATATAAAATGAAAAAAGTAAAAATTCCAAGGGGCATTGTAAAGCAATCCCTGGAGCATATCGCTAAAGAGATCTTCAGTAAATATTCCAATGAAATCACCGAGCTCATAGATGGTTCATCGGGAGTCTATGCTTTATATGACGGCCCGGAATTATATTATGTAGGCCGGGCAACCGAGCTTCGTACACGGGTTAAGCAACATTTAACAGACAGGCACAGTTCGGGCTGGACTCATTTTAGTTTGTACCTGATCAAGAAAGCCGAACACGTTGGAGAAATGGAATCTTTGCTCATAAGAATTTCAAATCCCAAAGGTAATGCGGTAAAACCTAAAGGCAGAGATTCGCGGGAATTACGAAATAAGCTGAAACAATCCATAAAGCAAAGACACAAAGAAGAGTTGGGGGCTTTATTGTCTCTTAAGGTAAAGAAGAAAAAGGAACGTGAATCATTCTCGAGGGAGTTGTCCGGCCTGGTAGACCGGAGGACTTCCATTTATAAGGATTATAAAGGGAAGGAGTATAAAGCGGTTCTTACTCGCACAGGTTACATCCGATACAAAGGAAAGAATTACACATCACCGACCGCCGCCGCCAAAGCGATCGTTAAGGAAAAAGGAGTCAATGGCTGGCACTTCTGGTTTATCAAGGATAAACACAACGAATGGGTTAAATTGAGGGATTTTAGGGGGTAATCTGCCATGTTGGCAGAAAATACACATCAAAATGCTGACATGCACCATCTGCTATCAATAATTAACATTTGACTGCTGAAAAATTCGATGAACAATTGTGTGGGTATGGAATATGAATTTATATTTGCATTAACAATACCTGCCACGCCTCTTCACAATGCGCACCCGGGCGGGTTTTTTGTTTTTAAAAGGTATGCAGTTTAACAAACCCGCGAAATCAATCCAGGAGCAAATTGAACTACTCAAATCCAGAGGCTTGTCAATTCCCGACGAAAGTAAGGCATGTCATTATTTGGCTAATATCAGTTATTATCGGTTAAGCGCATATATGCTGCCATTTCAAAGGTATAATGACCCCGCGCACACATTTATGCCCGGGGTAACCTTCGATAGTATCTTGAATCTTTATGTATTCGATCGTCAATTAAGATTATTAATATTTGACGAGATTGAGAGGATTGAAGTGGCATTCCGCTGTCAGGTCATTTATAATTACTGTATGTCAAAAGGCCCCAATTGGTATGAGGATGCTGCGCAATTCTATAAGCCTCATCTTTTTGCCAAATTTTTAACTCAGTTTGATGAGGAATTCAGGCAATCGAAGGAAGTGTTTATTCAACATTACAGAGAAAAATATACTAACCCATCTCATCCACCTGCCTGGATGGGCTTGGAAATACTTTCATTTGGCCAATCGTCAAAACTATTTAAAAACCTGGTAACCTCAGAAGAAAAAAAAGCCGTAGGAAAGCACTTCAAAATTCATCACATGGTACTTTCCTCTTGGATGGAAAGCTTATCCTATATGCGAAATATATGTGCCCATCATTCAAGACTATGGAATAGAACGATTACCGTAAAACCAACTATTCCTAATAATACCGGGCAAACCTGGATAGGAAAAGGATTTGAATATAACCCTGAAAAAATAGGAATAGTTTTGGCTTCTATTAATTATTTAATAAAATCAATTAATCCTGGCTCTTCTTTTAAAACAAAACTAAAGGACCTCATGGCCGGATACAAAGAAATAAATCTTAAATCGATGGGGCTTCCTGAGAATTGGGATAAAGATAAATTCTGGAATTAATTTTAAATTATCCGAGCACCCCCTCCTCAAACGTAATCCCCCTCACCTTACTCTCCACCCACCCCTCCCAATTGAAAAGCGCGAAGAGCTGTTGTTCGTATGGGTTTTCTTTAGCCTTGGCGATGTTGTTTTTTAATTCGCGCAGTGATTCCTTACTGACCTTTATGCCTTCGGGAGCTATAGCGCCGCGCATAAAATCCAAAAGGATCTTTTCGAGGGTAAAGAGTTTCTCCCGCTTTTTAAAATAACGTTTGGCCGATCGCATCTCGTATTCCAAAAGCCCGTCGTGACCCAGCTCAAAATAAATGAGCAAAATAAATACGCGGGCAAAATTGTAATACTCTTCCAGGGTCTCCTTGGGGTAATTGGCTATGATCTCGTGGGTCCATTTCAGGGCTTCCTTGTACCGGCCGGCGCCAAAATAGCCATAAGCAAAAAGATAGCGGAAGCTAAGCCTATACTCCGGGTGAAACCAGCGGCCATACTGTGTAAGTCCTTTTTCGGCCTCCGGGAAATTGGCCACACATTCTTTAAAGCGCCCTGCGGTGATATCGCCCACCAGTTTGAGGTTGTAATAGTAGATAAAGGTACGTATGCGCTCATCGAGGTTCTTGTGGGGATGCGCGTTGATCTTTTGTAACACTTGCTGCAAGGGAGCTTCCATCCCCAGTTCGTCGTAACTGTTGGCCAGGTTGTTGAGGCCCACCAGGTATTGCATGGCGTTCTCTTTTCTGAAATTTTCGTTTTCATCGGCCAACTCCAGCCATTTCTTTCTTACCTGCATGAGCGGCTTTTTATCAGGAAAAGCATCGAAGTAATAATTTTTGATGGTGAGCAGGCTCAATTGTTCAGGCAGCGAAGGATCTTTTCTTTCGAGGGGCTTTGCCGAAGCGAAAAGATTCTCATAGGCTTTTTTATCTTTCTGCGAGCGCGGGTACCCGATCTTACGCGAAACGGAGAAGGAACGGAACTCGATCAGCTTTAACCGGAAGGCGTGTTCGAGTTCGGCCAACAGCTCTTTTTCTTCTTTCCCGATCCTCTCGAGCAGCTCTTCCATCTTCACGTAATTGCCCGAGTGCTGATACAGTTTTCCGTAGAGTTTATAGATCTCAGGTAAATAAGCTGCGTAATGATATTCTTTTGCCAGCTTTAAAGCGTTGTGCAGTTGTTTTTCGCAAAGACGGTATTGCCGCTTTTGAAAAAGCAGTTCAAAGGAATCTATGTGAAAATGAATTTGCTTGCGGGCGTTGTTGGCGCGGTGATATTCATTAAGGCATTGCAACAGGACCTTTAGCAGGTGCTGCTTTTCAGAAGCCAGGTTCTTATAAAAAGGTTTGTTGCGGTTTGTTTTATGAAAAACGATGGTATCAAAAACAGAGTGCTGCTCAAGCGCGTTGAACAATTGCAGCGCGTGTGCGCTGTCTTTGGCGTATCTTTTAAAGTAACGCTTCTCGGTCTTGCCCAGGGTTTTAATGAGATCGAAGAGGCCGGATTCTTCCATTACGATTGCGGATTACGGATTGCAGATTGGATATTGGATATTGGATATTGGATATTGGATATTGGATATTGGATATTGGATATTGGA
>CAYLVB010000008.1:0-86910 GCA_964387075.1 uncultured Flavobacteriaceae bacterium | reverse complement strand
TATTATATATTATGTTACAAAAGTACAGCATATTATGTTAATATACAATTATTTACACTACTTATATATTCTTTATAAATAACATTTTAAGTATTTATTTTTCAGAGGCCGAGTTATCTATGATCTACTTTCGCGTTGGATTTAAACACAAAACCCTTTAAAACAAAAACATGAATTCAAAAACTACCTTCAGTTTCTTCGCAGTTCTTGCACTTTTCCTGGGCCTCGCAACAGGCAGTCGCGCGCAGATAGACAGCGTGCACTACCACGATCTTTCTATGGAAACCCAGTGGGGCTCCAGCACAACCAACGACCAATTTGGTTGCTTTGTGCGCATCACGCCTACCTCCTATCCTGCAACTTTGCGCGGCATCCGCGGTTACTTTCGCAACGCGGCGGCCGGCTCAACCTTTAAATGGAAAGTGTATGTGGAACAAACAGGCACAGGCAACGGCGGAGGTGGGATCTATTATTTCAGTCCCACTGCCCTAGCAAATCCAGCAGCGGGCACTACCAATCAAACGGCAAGCGCTTACATTGATCTTACCTCCAGCAATATCGTGATCCCATCAGGCGACGTATACATCGGGGCCGTACAAACCGTTGGTTTTGCCGGCTTCGGCATGGATTCAAGTAGTAACACCGCGCCTACCCGCCAATGGCAATGGATGACCGTGTTCAACCAGAATTACTGGAACACCCTGCAAAGCCAGACCGCTAATTTTGACCTCGGCTTCACCGGCTTCTTCACCGCCATGACCACAGGAATAGACGGATCTTACGCCGAAGAAATGATCAACGTATTCCCAAATCCCGCCACAAACGTTTTACACGTACAATTGCCTTCAGTAGACAACAACCCCGTGATCAAACTATTTGACGTGATGGGCAAACAGGTCGCCGAACAAAAAGCCATAGCTATAGAAACAACTATTGATATGAGTGCTTTTGCTTCCGGCATGTACGTGGTTTCTGTTGTAAGCAACGCGCAGGTGATCACGCGCAAGGTGCAGAAGCTTTAAAACACAGCTAGTACAAAGATGATCATTGGCATACTATAGATAAGCAGTAAGTACGGCGTCGACATCCCATAAAACGGGGATGGCGCCGCTTATTTTACCGGGATTTTATTACTTTTATAAATCCCCATGCTAAAGAGATCCTGCTCTATATTTATATGTTTGGTGCTTCTCTACGTGCCTGCAGCGCTTACCCAAAACAAGCAGATAGACTCCCTCAAACAAGTTCTGCGTACCGCCCCGCAAGACACCAGTACCGCAAAAGAACTCATTAACCTGGGCTGGAAGCTTCGCAACAGCGGTCAATATGATTCGGGGCTGCTCTACACTAAAAAAGGCCAAAAGCTGGCCGCACAACTCAATTTTAAAAAACAAGTGGGCAAGGCCCTTACCATTTGCGGCGTGCTGTATATGGATAAGGGCGAACACGACTCCTCGCAAACCTGCCACTTGGCTTCTCTGAAGATACGCCAGGAGATAAACGACAAAAAAGGAATAGCCGCCTGCTACAACAACCTGGGCAATTTGTACGAGCTGCGCGGGAACTACCCCAGGGCCCTGCAGATGCAACTGATGGGCCTGAAGATCCGCGAAGAACTCAAAGACAAAAAAGAAATAGCCGGTTCGCTCAATAACATCGGCAATATATATATGGGCATGAACGATTACGGGCAGGCGCTAAAATATTTCTTCCGATCGATTGACGTAAAAAAAGAAATAGGCGACAGCCTCGGCATTGCCATGAGCTATGGGAACATAGGCCTCATTTATGAAGGACGCAACGAGCACCAAAAGGCGCTTGATGCCTATACGCTTACGCTGGCCATTGAAAAACGAGCAGGCTACATGCAGGGCATAGCCGATTGCTACAGCAATATTGGCCAGGTGTATTACCGCCAGGGCACGCAGCAAACCGATGCCACAGAACGTACGCGGTTACTCAAAGAAGGCCTCACTAACGGCGAACTCGCGTTGCGCATACGCGAAGAGATAGGCGAAAAGCAAGGGCTCGTAACTTCCCTGTCTAACATAGGCTCCATATATTTCGCTCTCGGAGACTACACAAAGACCGAAGCCTACGCGCTAAAAGGGCTGCCTATTGCCATACAGCTGAACGCGCTTGACCTGGTTGCCAATATCAACCGCACGCTAAGCGATGTATACGGTGCCACGGGCCGCCACAAAGCCTCACTGGAGCATTACAAAAAACACGTAGCCGCACTCGACAGTCTCAATAACGAGGCTAATACCAAAAAAACCGTGCAGTTGGAAATGCAATACGAATTTGATAAGAAAGAAGCGGCCGGAAAACTTGAACAGGAAAAGAAAGAGGTGCTGGCCGCCGCCGAACAAAAAAGGCAACGCATTATTCTATTGGCTATTTCGGGTTTCGGCTTATTGGTCTTAGGATTCGCCCTATTTGCTTACCGTAGCCTTATACAAAAAAAGAAAGCCAACATTCGCATCACCAGACAAAAGGAGATCATTGAGGAGAAACAGAAAGAAATTCTCGACAGCATTTACTACGCACGACGCATACAGCGATCCCTACTTACCAGCGAGCGTTATATTGCTAAGTATTTGCAAAAACCGTGATGATCTATTTACTGTTCTTATCTGCCCCCAGGTAAAAGAGGTAAGAGCCAATAGCCATAAAAACGTGGCTTAGATCGATGTAATTGAACCAGGTGTGCGGCGATACTTTACCGATGTGTATGAAGGCCGCCACCGCCGAAGCCGCCACGCCGAACAAAATAAAGCGACTTTCACGATCCTTCTTCTTCTGTTAAACAAAACATTCTAAGAAGAACACCACAAGCAGCCCATACGTAGCGTGTACTTCCACAACAAGGAAATTTAGCGTATAAAAAGCGATGAAAATAAACCCCACCAGTTCTATGATATTCATCCAGGCCAAAAAATCGTTGATACCCATGCGCATTACACCCCGCGCCTGTTTGATAGCCGCCCGCTCCATAAAGGCCACCGAACACATCCCTATCACCCAGCCCGGCAGCTTCCAGGCAAAACCAAAAGCGTAAATAAAAGCGTGGCCAACGAGTCCGCCCAGGGTCGTGCTCACCGCCATACACAAAAAGAAGTACTTGAAATAGCGTACCGATTTTTCGCGGCTGCGGCTCTTATGCAGTTTCACAAAAGCGTAAAAGCAAACGCCCGCCACCAAAAGATCGGTGAGCGTGGCCATGGGTTCCAGCACTTTTACCCCAAAAAGTTCTATGGTTGTGGGAGTTGGCATGCAGGCGCGAAATTACGGTTTTTATTGACAGTATTGCTGATCAGGATATCCGCTCAATACTCTCTCGATAATCAGCCTGCACATCCTCATGTAGAGCATTCACTAAAGCGTTTATTTTCTTGAGCTCCTGCGCATACAGGTTTACAATTAACTTGTTGCGGTGATACGGAATGCCCGACTCCTTCAGCTTCCTGCAAAAATGAATATGCAGTTCAGCGGCCAGGGCTTTATCGGCGGCGTATTTGCAGTATTTGTTTACGACGCGCAAGGTTTTACGCAGCCCCTTTTTTACATAATACAAATTACTTTGCTGTTTGTGCTCCTCCATCTGCCTGTCGATGATCTCTTTTACGCTCTTAGCGAGATTTTGTTTGTCGTGGGCCTCGAAAAGTAAATAGCCGAGATATTCTTTGTTGTCCTTTTTGTATTTGGCCATGGCCAGCAGCAGCTCGAGCAATTGGGCTTTGTCGAGTTCTTTGAGCTCTGTTTTTATTTCGGCTATACCGGCTACTTCCATGTTACTTTTTGAGGACGAAAGTCAAAGATATTATAATAAAATAAGAAAAAACAGCGTCTCGCCTCCGAGGGGCCAATACCATAAAACAGCCGGTAAAAGAAAAAGCCATCCGTTTCCGAATGGCTCTTTTTTGATTGAAGAGAATATTTATTAAGACCCGCAGGCTTCGCATCCTTCGGGATTATCCAAAGAACAGGTGAGCTGCGCTTGTTTTTCTTCTTCGCTTAAGATATGCGCCTGTCCGCGTTCAACTAACAGTGCGTCTTCGTTGCCTAATACAGTTACTGTTTTGTCAAGTGCGCCCTGATCAACAGTAAACTTGATAGCGTCTGCAGCGGCTTTGGTGCGCAGGTAGTACATACCGGTTTTCAAACCTTTTTTCCAGCTGTAGAAATGCGCCGAGCTCAGTTTCGCAAAGTTGGCATCCTGGATGAATAAGTTCAACGACTGGCTCTGGCAGATGTAAGCGCCGCGCTCGGCAGCCATATCAATGATGGTACGCTGTTTTACTTCCCAAACGGTTTTGTAAATGGCTTTGATGTTCTCAGGAACCTCAGCGATATCCTGCACCGAACCGTTAGCGGCAATGATCTTGTTCTTCAGGTTATCGTTCCAAACACCCAGTTTCACCAGGTCCTTCAATAAGTGTTTGTTCACCACTACGAACTCGCCACTCAATACACGACGGGTGTAGATGTTGCTGGTATATGGCTCGAAGCATTCGTTGTTACCGAGGATCTGTGAAGTGGAAGCCGTTGGCATTGGAGCGAGCAACAGCGAGTTGCGCACACCGTGTTTTTTTACTTCTTCTTTCAGCACATCCCACTCCCAACGCGGACTTGGCGTAACACCCCACATATCGAACTGGAAAATTCCTTTTGATACAGGTGAGCCCGCAAATGTTTCGTATGGGCCATCTATTTTAGCAAGGTCCTTACTTGCTGTCATAGAAGCGTAGTAAATGGTTTCAAAGATCTCAGCATTCAGTTTGCGCGCCTCGTCGCTTTCGAATGGGTAACGCATCATGATGAATGTATCGGCCAAGCCTTGTACTCCCAAACCGATCGGGCGGTGACGCATGTTGCTGTTGCGCGCCTCAGGGATCGGGTAATAGTTGCGGTCGATGATCTTGTTCAGGTTCTTGGTAGCCACGTAGGTAACTTCGAATAAACGCTGGTGGTCAAAAGTACCTGTTTTCTCATCTACGAAACGGGGCAGCGCGATAGAGGCCAGGTTGCAAACCGCCACCTCATCAGACGAGGTGTACTCGATGATCTCTGTGCAGAGGTTAGAAGATTTGATGGTTCCTAAGTTCTGCTGGTTGCTCTTGCCGTTAGCGGCGTCTTTGAAGAGCATGTATGGGTTGCCGGTCTCAATTTGTGATTCGATGATGGCTGACCAAAGTTCTCGGGCAGGAATTTGCTTTCGATATTTCCCTTCAGCTTCGTATTTGGTGTAAAGTGCTTCAAATGCTTCTCCGTGGCAATCGCTCAGGCCTGGGCACTCGTTAGGGCACATCAGGCTCCACACGCCTTCTTCTTCTACGCGCTTCATGAACAGGTCTGGCGTCCAAAGAGCGGTAAAAAGGTCGCGGGCGCGCATTTCTTCCTTCCCGTGGTTCTTACGGATGTCGAGAAAATTGAAAATATCCGCGTGCCATGGCTCAAGGTAAACAGCGATGCTTCCTTTGCGTTTTCCACCGCCCTGGTCAACGTAACGCGCGGTTTCGTTGAACACTTTCAGCATAGGTATCAACCCGTTGCTGGTTCCGTTGGTTCCTTTAATGTAAGAACCGGTGGCACGTACGTTGTGAATATTGATGCCAATACCGCCGGCGCTCTGCGAAATTTTAGCGCATTGCTTCAGGGTGTTGTAAATGCCATCGATGCTGTCGTCCTGCATCTGTAAAAGGAAGCAGGAGCTCATTTGCGGCTTTGGAGTGCCCGCGTTGAACAAGGTTGGTGTGGCGTGGGTGAACCAGCGCTCGCTCATCAGGTTATAGGTCTCTATAGCGGCGGCGATATCTTCTTTGTGAATGCCAACGGCCACACGCATAATCATATGCTGCGGACGCTCAGCCACTTTATTGTTCATTCTCAAGAGATACGAACGCTCCAGGGTTTTAAAACCAAAGTAATCGTACCCGAAGTCGCGATCGTAAATGATGGAGGAATCCAACTGTTGGGCGTTTGCCTGCACGATCTCATACACATCGTCGGCTATCATCTTGGCGCTTTGCCCGGTCTTGGGGTCTACATAGTTGTAAAGGTCGTGTATGGTCTTTGAGAAAGACTTGGTTGTGTTCTTGTGTAAGTTGGATACTGAAAGGCGCGATGCCAGGATGGCATAATCGGGGTGGTTGGTTGTAAGCGAAGCGGCGGTCTCTGCGGCTAAGTTATCCAGTTCGGTGGTGGTTACTCCATCAAACAATCCTTCAATAACTTTCATGGCCACCTTAATGGGCTCAACGTGGGTGGGCTCTAAGCCGTAGCACAATTTCTGCACGCGGGCTGTGATCTTGTCGAACTTTACTGTCTCGCGCGTGCCGTCTCTTTTAATTACAAACATACCTTGGTTTTTTTGAGTGTTTATCCCCGTGAATTGTAACCTGCAATTTAGGTCCGCAACCCCGGTTTTTTAATTTCCTATTTGATTTCTATTAACAATCGTTTTTTAATTTCTTTACCCCGCACATATTTTCCGAAGGAATCCCTTCGGGAGGGCCGAAATTCCCCTCGCCGGCCCGAAAGCCGCGCCAGATCTGGGTTTCGGCATGATAAGGGTTTAAAAGTCTTCGTCTAATTTAAAGACGTTGTTGTTCTCTTTGTTCTTGTTCGTGACACCGGCCTTTTGGTACTCGGCAACACGCTTTTCAAAGAAATTGGTCTTACCCTGCAGGGAGATCATTTCCATAAAGGGGAAAGGATTTGTTGCATTGTAAAACTTAGGGCAGCCCAGCGCCACCAACAAACGGTCGGCACAGAACTCGATGTAGGTACACATCAGGTCAGAATTCATACCAATGAGTTTTACGGGCAGGGCATCTGACACAAATTCCTTCTCGATCGCTACGGCATTGGTAATTACTTCGGTAACTTTTTCAATGGGCAGTTTGTTGTTCAGCTGACTGTATAAAAGGCAGGCAAAATCGCAGTGCAGGCCTTCGTCGCGACTGATCAACTCGTTACTGAAGCTTAAGCCGGGCATCAGGCCGCGTTTTTTAAGCCAGAAGATAGAGCAGAAAGAGCCGGAAAAGAAGATCCCCTCAACGGCCGCGAAGGCGATCAAGCGCTCTGCGAAGGAACCATTTGATATCCAGCGTAATGCCCAATCGGCTTTTTTCTTTACGCAAGGCACGTGGTCAATAGCATGCAAAAGCTGGTCTTTTTCTACCGGGTCTTTTATATACGTATCGATCAATAAAGAATAGGTCTCTGAATGGATGTTCTCGATCATTACCTGGAATCCGTAGAAGCAGCGTGCCTCAGGATACTGCACTTCATTGAGAAAGTTGATGGCCAGGTTCTCGTTCACGATCCCGTCGCTTGCCGCAAAAAAGGCAAGTACGTGCTTAATGAAGTGTTTCTCGTCGGCGTTCAGTTTATTGTCCCAGTCAGTAAGGTCAGCGGCAAGGTCTATCTCTTCTGCCGTCCAGAAACTGGCTTCGGCTTGTTTGTACATTTTCCAGATGTCGTGGTGTTTGATGGGGAACAGAACGAAGCGGTCTTTGTTCTCGGTAAGCAGGGGTTCGTTGGCCATAGAATGTTTTACTTATTATATAGGTTAATCTTGTAGACAAAAAATGAACGGTGTTTGCCGTTCATTATTGCCGGGGTTAATTTGGTTTTTAGATGTTGTAAAGAACTAAGATCTCAGCTGCACTTTCATCATTTCTTCTGTTTCACAAAACAAGCAGAAAAAACGGGGTGCGACAAATATTGTAATTAACATTCGTGTTGCAGTTTTTAACATCTTTGGTCGACGAATTTTTTTTAGTAATTTGTTAGTAACCCTGTGAAATCCGCGCCAATTCAGCGTTTCAAGGGGAATGAAAAATTTTTCTAAATTTTTTTCAGAAGATATGTTGCGTGAATCAAAAATTTTTGTACTCATATACAAAAGCCTTACTTTTACTCTGTTTAAAACATTTGCAATGGAAAAACTGAAATTAAGTGCAACCCTGCCGGTGGTTCCCTTAAAGGTGTACAAAGCCTGGCTGAACGGAGAAGAACACAGTGCCTTTACCGGGGGCAAGGCAACCGCCTCGGGTAAAGTAAAAGGAAGATTTTCGGCCTGGGATAGATACATAACCGGCTATAACCTGGAGCTAAAACCGGGCAAAATGATCGTACAGGCGTGGCGCACGGTAGAATTTCCCAAAAACGCTCCCGATTCTACACTGGAAATAAAGCTTAGCCCAAAAGCCGGCGGTAAAACAACCATTACCCTAACCCAAACCAATATTCCAAAAGGACAAGGCAAGCAATATAAAAGCGGCTGGAAAGAGCACTATTTCACGCCCATGAAGGAGTACTTTGCTACTAAGAAATGATCAGTGTTTGACCTGTATCCTGCGTACGAAGGCCGAAGTAACGGTCTCTCCTTTCACCAGGTAAATTCCCTCGGCCAGCGCGCTCACATCGATCTTGTTTGCGCCTGAGAGATTCAAAACCACTCTTCCCAAACCATCGAAGACGGTTACCCGCTTAAGCGGCGCGCCTGACCGTATAGTAATGAAGTTATTTGAAGGATTCGGGTAAACAAGCACCTCTTCCTTATCCTTATTATCCTTAATTCCATTCAAAGGGGCGCACGGTCCGGCGCCCGGCATGTTTTGGTCAAGCCATGCAAAACGCTGCCTGATCCAGCTTTTCATCACCAGGATCTCCTCCGGGAAATCATCGGGCAAGGGCGAAGGATTGGGCCAGGTATACACCCCCAGTATAGGCCACTTGATAAAATGCCGCACCTGCGCCTCGCTCACATTCGTAACCATGGAGTCGATCAACCTGAATACATTGGTTGTATCTAAAATACCGGTCCTCAATTCCTGCCATCGGCAAAACAATTTGTTTGGAAAAACGCTGTCGCTCATTAACCTATCCCACCAGAAAGGCACCAGCCAATTATCTCCCGGACAAACATTGTTGAATTGATAGGCCCACCCGGTAGCCAGCCCTCCATCACAATAATCGGCATTATACCATCCCAGGTTAAAATCCCAAACAGGCCCCGCATGCAATTGCCCGCCTTTACTGTATTTGTCTTTATGAAAATAAGAACTTAGCCGGTATCCATCCACGTTACGCCCGATCTCGTTCAGGATAAAAAAATCTACGAAACTTTTCACACTGATGAATTTCCGGTAGCCGGTATTCGGGTCCTGGAAATTAGGCCCGAACAATGCTGTTTCAAAACTATCTACGTACGTTTGAAGGTAAGTTGCCTGCTGCGCTACGATATTGGCCGGCTTCGGATAATTGTATTGGTAATTGATGGTCTGCCCGCTTCCCCCGTTAGGAGGGTAAACAGACGACCATTGCGTAACTCCTTTATCAATACTGAATATATACCCGCCAGTAACCTGGTCGCCGGTAACATCGGTCGGACTGAGCGTAGCAATATCCACGCGGTTAGAATCCTTCTTGATCTTCTCCATAAAAGCATAAACTCCCTGGTAATTGCCATTCACAAATACTTCGCAAAATCTGGTACGCGCCGCCCAGCGCCCCATGTCGCGCGACAATTTATAGGTAAGCGCGTTGCGCATTAAGGTCTTATCGTCATACGGGCCATAGAGCACCCAATCGCTTTCGGCAGGCATACCCATGATGGTGGCGTCAGAATCATTCCCGGCCACGTCGCGCGTTTCTATATTATACGATAGTTGCGGAAAACCTGATGACGTTTGTCCGTGTATCTCAATCCCGATCTTCCCGTTGTAATGATTGCGCGGATCAGTGAGATAATTGCGATTGGCGATCCCGTTATACACGATCCCCATATCCGCAGTGATCTTGTTGCTGTAAGGAATTTGCTGACCCAAGGTATTGATAAACACCAAAGGCAAATTGGAGGAAGTATAATTACACAAGCCCCCGGCAGGACAGTTATTGAAAGTGATGGACCAATTTGTTAAACTTCCGTTATTAGTGGTTGTGAGATCCCTGATGCCAAGTGTCCATGTGCCGTTGGCATTCTGGCCATTATTGAAAGGCCTGAGCGATTCGGTGGGTTTGAAATACCCGGTAAATGGCGCCGATGCGTTGGTGATGGAATTAACGGCGGTATCGCAAAAATTGGTATTGGTATAATCGTTTCCTGACGCGCCATTATACGAGGTGAGCACGTAATTGCTACCATCGGGAGCGTACAGACGTATGCGCAGATCAGAAGTGTTGGGGTGAACCATGTTGATGGTTACCATATAGAGACCAAAAACGGTATCTATGCTGGCCGGGGTTAGCCCGCTTACGGAGATATTGAAATACGTGTAGGTGTTATTGCCCGGTACGGTGCCCCCCGTTCCTGTGTAGGTCTGTGACTCAAGAAAAAAGACACTCAGTATAAAATATAGGGTAAAAAAGCGCTTCATTTTGCTGCAGACAAGATAAGAATATTTTCGAAAAAAGCTAATTAAGAAATTGGTTCGGGTAACAAATCTCCGAAGCGTGAAAAGGCTTTGCGTTACATTTGTTACATTTGGCGTTCCAACTAAAAACACATGAAATCGAAGATCTACGCATTGCATTCTTTTAAATTTTCAGGGATGCGTAAAAAACTTTTTGTTCCTGCATGCCTTTTGGCGCTCATGGCCTTTACCAGTATCGGCGATAAAGACAAAGGCAAAGAAAAAAAAGGATGGGATGTAAATGATCCTCCCGGAAAATATACCGAGACCGAATTCACCGTGAATGAAGGCACCTGGATGAGCCTTGATGTTTCGCCGGATGGAAAAGAAATTGTTTTTGATCTCTTGGGAGATATTTACTCGATGCCGATCAGCGGCGGGGAAGCAAAATTATTGCGTGGAGGTTTGGCGCTGGAAGTGCAGCCCCGTTACTCGCCCGACGGAACGAAGATCTCTTTTACGAGTGATGCAGGCGGCGGAGATAATATCTGGATGATGAACAAGGATGGCAGCAATGCCAAACAAATTACCAAAGAAAGTTTCCGTTTGTTGAATAACGCCGTGTGGATGCCCAATGGGAATTACATCGTAGCCCGTAAACATTTTACCTCAACACGCTCTTTAGGCGCTGGCGAGATCTGGATGTATCATACCAGCGGCGGAGAAGGAATTCAGCTCACCAAAAGAAAGAACGACCAGCAGGATGTGGGTGAGCCCTGCGCTTCTACGGATGGAAAATACATTTACTTCAGCGAGGATATGTACCCCGGAGGATACTTTCAATACAACAAAGATCCAAACTCGCAGGTATATGTTATCAAGCGCTACAATACCGAGAAAGGTGAGTTGGAAACAGTAACCGGAGGCAGCGGCGGCGCGCAGCGCCCGCAGGTCTCTAAAGATGGAAAAACATTGGCTTTTGTGAGAAGGGTGCGCGAGAAGTCTGTTCTGTACCTGCGCAATATGGAAACAGGAGAAGAGTGGCCTGTATATGATAAACTGACCAAAGACCAGCAAGAGGCTTGGGCCATCTTTGGTGTGTATCCAAATTTCCAGTGGTTGAATGACAATACCATTGTTATCTGGGCGCAGGGCAAGATCTGGAAGGTGGATTTAAAAAGTTCAAATGCGACAGAAATTCCATTTACAGCAAAATGCAAACACAAGATCCACGAGGCTTTAAAATTCAAACAGGAAGTGGCGCCGGATAAATTTACAGTGAAAACAATTCGTCATGCCGTAACTTCTCCGGATGAAAAAACTGTGATCTTCAACGCCGCCGGTTATCTATGGAAAAAAGAATTACCCAATGGAACACCGCAACGCTTAACCAACGGAACCGACCTGGAATTCGAGCCATGCTTTTCTCCCGACGGCAAAGAAATTGTTTATGTGACCTGGAGCGATGAAGGTTCCGGCGCGATCCTAAAAATGAACCTCACTGATAAGAAAGTCGAAAAGCTTACTCCGGAAAAAGGCATTTATCGTACGCCTCGATATTCTCCCGACGGGAATATGCTCGTATACCAAAAAGAAAGCGGTAACGACGCGCAGGGTAATGATTTTTGTGTGAATCCCGGTATCTATTGCATGCCATCAAAAAAAGGATTGAATGGATTGCCTTATAATTGGTTTATAATTAAGGAAGGAGAAAACCCGCGTTTTAATAAAGAAGGCACCCGCATATTTTATCAATCCTCAGAAGGAGAAAATGCCGTTTACAAAAGCTGCAACCCAAAAGGTCTTGAAGTCAGAACACATTTCACCTCCAAATACACCAATGATTTTGTGCCAAGCCCCGATAACAATTGGTTGCCTACAAAGAACTTTTCAAAGTGTACATCGCTGCTTTCCCCGAAAGCGGCAAGGCCGTTGATCTTTCCGCAGGTATGAAATCACTGCCCGTTGCGCAGGTCGCCAAAGACGCGGGCATCAATATTCACTGGAGCGCCGATGGAAATAAATTACACTGGACGCTGGGTGATGAATACTTTACCAATGAACTGAAGAACCGTTTTACATTTCTTCCGGGCGCCCCCGCTAAAGTTTTACCAATGGACTCCGTGGGTATAAAAGTTGGTCTTGTTTTAAATACGGATAAGCCCGGCGGATGGATCGCCCTCATCAAGGCGCGCATCATCACCATGAAAGGCGATGAAGTGATTGAAGACGGAACCATTTTGATAAAAGATAACCGTATAGTAAGTATAGGCAAGAACAGCGACGTAGAATTGCCCGTGACCGCCAAACTGATCGACTGCAGCGGCAAGACCATTATGCCCGGCATCGTGGATGTGCACGCGCATCTCGGCACCTTCCGCGGCGGACTGAGCCCGCAGAAACAATGGCAATATTGCGCCAACCTTGCTTACGGGGTAACTACCACGCATGATCCTTCTTCCAATTCAGAAATGGTCTTCTCGCAAAGTGAAATGGTGAAAGCCGGGAACATGATGGGCCCGCGTATTTATTCTACCGGAACAATTCTTTATGGCGCCGAGGGAGATTTCAAGGCGGTGATCAATTCTTTGGAAGACGCAAAATCTGCCGTGAGTCGCACAAAAGCTTACGGAGCATTCTCCGTAAAAAGCTATAACCAGCCACGCCGCGAACAAAGACAGCAGGTGATCGAAGCCGCTTCTCAATTAAAGATACACGTGTATCCCGAAGGAGGATCTACCACCTGGTACAACCTTACGCACATTCTCGATGGTCACACGGGAATTGAACACAATATTCCTGTGGCGCCTCTTTACGACGATTTCGTAAAACTCCACGCCGCCAGCAAAAGCGGCTACACACCTACCCTCATCGTTTGCTACAATGCCATGAACGCTGAGAATTACTGGTACCAAAAGACCGACGTGTGGAAAAAAGACCGCCTCTTAAAATACACGCCGCGCTTTATCATCGACCCGCGTGCACGCCACCGCACCATGTCGCCCGACGAAGAATACGAGAACGGCCACATCCTCGTTTCTAAAAGCTGCAAAAAACTAATGGACGCCGGGGTTTGTGTGAACCTCGGATCACACGGCCAATTGCAAGGTCTCGGCGCGCATTGGGAACTATGGTCGCTGCAGCAGGGCGGCATGAGCAATATGCAGGCCCTACGTTGCGCCACCATGAACGGGGCAAAGTATTTAGGAATGGATTCTGATATTGGTTCTTTGGAAAAAGGGAAACTGGCCGACCTCATCATTTTGGATAAAAACCCATTGGAAGACATTCGCAACAGCGAGTTCGTTAAGTATACTATGGTGAACGGTCGCTTATTTGATTGCGAAACCCTTAACGAGATCGGTAATTACGATAAAAAGAGAACCAAATTCTATTGGGAAGTTCCGGGTTACGCGCCCTTGTTTAATTGGCACCAGCAGGCGGTTGGCGACGAAGACTAAACAAAAAACCCCGCTTCTGGCGGGGTTTCTTTTTATGATTCATGGTCTTTTTACGCCTTCACACTCGCGCGGATGATGTTCAAAGCGCCTCCGGCCTTGAACCATTCGATCTGTTGCGCGTTGTAGCTATGGTTCACAGTGATCGTATCGCTGGTTCCGTCGGCGTGGTTGAATACCATCGTTAACTGTTTGCCCGGAGCAAAAGTTGTTAAGCCAAGGATATCTACACTGTCGTTCTCCTGGATCTTGTTGTAGTCATCTTTATTGGCGAAGGTAAGCGCAAGCATTCCCTGTTTTTTCAGGTTTGTTTCGTGTATACGGGCGAAGGATTTCACCAGCACCGCGCGAACACCTAAATGACGGGGCTCCATGGCCGCGTGTTCACGGCTGGAACCTTCTCCATAATTCTCATCACCAACCACAACAGAACCGATGCCCGCCGCTTTGTAGGCGCGCTGCACTTTTGGAACTTCGTTATACGAACCATCCAATTGATTTTTTACCGAGTTAGTTTTCTCGTTATAGGAGTTAACCGCGCCGATGAGCATGTTGTTGGAGATATTATCGAGGTGACCACGATATTTCAACCATGGACCTGCCATAGAGATATGATCGGTGGTACATTTTCCTTTTACGCGGATCAGAAGTTTCAACCCTTTCAGATCAACGCCTTCCCATGCAGTAAATGGATCCAGTAATTGCAGGCGATCTGATTTAGCGTCAACATCCACTTTCACCGCGCTTCCGTCGGCGGCAGGAGCCTGGTAACCGGCATCTTCCACGGCAAAACCTTGCTTCGGTAATTCATCGCCGGTAGGAGGCTCTAATTTTACTTTCTCCCCTTTTTCATTGATGAGCACATCGGTGATCGGGTTGAAAGTAAGATCTCCGGCAATAGCAAGGGCCGTTACCAATTCGGGGCTTCCCACGAAAGCGTGCGTATTGGGATTACCATCTGCTCGTTTGCTGAAGTTACGGTTGAACGAGTGAACGATGGTGTTGATCTCGCCCTTATCGGCGCCATCGCGATCCCACATACCTATGCAGGGGCCACAGGCGTTGGCGAAAACGGTAGCATTGATGTCTTCAAATATTTTCACGAAGCCATCGCGTTCAATGGTATAACGCACCAGCTCTGAGCCGGGCGTGATGGTGAATTTTGCTTTAGCTTTTAAGTTCTTCTCGGAAGCCTGCTTGGCCAATGACGCGGCGCGCGCGATATCCTCATACGAAGAATTGGTACAGGAGCCGATCAAACCTACTTCAATTTTAGATGGCCAGCCATTCTTACCCAGCACTTCTTTCATTTTTGAAATAGGAGTGGCTAAGTCCGGGGTAAAAGGACCATTCAAATGTGGTTCGAGTTCTGATAGATTGATCTCAATCACCTCATCAAAATATTTTGCGGGATCCGCGTATACTTCAGGGTCCCCGCTTAAATGTTCGTGGATCGCGTTAGCGGCATCAGCCACGTCCGAGCGACCCGTAGAACGCAGATAACGTTCCATGCTGGCATCGTAACCAAAAGTAGAAGTGGTTGCACCGATCTCGGCGCCCATGTTACAAATGGTTCCTTTTCCTGTACAGCTTAAGCTCCTTGCCCCTTCGCCAAAATATTCTACAATTTTATCGGTTCCGCCTTTTACGGTTAAGATACCTGCAACTTTCAAAATAACGTCTTTCGCGCTGGTCCAGCCATTGAGCTTACCGGTTAGTTTGATCCCGATGAGTTTTGGCCATTTTAGTTCCCAAGGTAATCCGGCCATCACATCACAAGCGTCAGCCCCACCCACGCCGATAGCGATCATCCCTAAGCCGCCCGCATTTACCGTGTGCGAATCTGTACCGATCATCATTCCGCCGGGGAATGCGTAGTTCTCTAACACTACCTGGTGAATGATACCCGCGCCGGGTTTCCAGAAACCGATGCCGTATTTATTGGAAACAGAGGATAAGAACGAATAAACTTCTTTGTTGATGCTCACGGCACGGTCTAAGTCTTGCTTAGAATTCGATTTCGCAGTGATCAGGTGATCGCAATGCACCGTTGAAGGCACCGCCACCTTTGGGCGACCCGCCTGCATGAACTGCAGAAGCGCCATCTGAGCCGTAGCGTCCTGCATGGCCACACGGTCCGGACCAAAATCCACGTAAGACTTCCCGCGCTCGAAATTGGCAAACACGGTGTCTTTATGCAAATGCGAGAAAAGGATCTTCTCCGCTAAAGTTAAAGGGCGGCCCAATTGTTTGCGTGCCGCTTCAATGCGCGAAGGCATATCCTTGTATACCTTCCTGATCATTTCAATATCAAAAGCCATAACTGTATTTTATTTGTTTTTATTTTTTCCTTTCCCGTTTCCTTTTCCCTTACCATTGCCTTTGCTTTCGCCCGACCCTTCCTCCTTATCGGAGCCGCCGCCCTTCTTCATTGATTTTTTCAGTTTGTGAAATTCGGCCGAGCCGGGCTTGATGCCCATTTCTTTTGCAATGGCGCCCCAACCCTTATCCTTGTTCTTCTGGTAAGATGCTGAAACATCGGTTACGGGTTTACCAATGGTATTTGAAACCTGGGCCGACATGTACACATCGCCCGGGGCCATATCCTTCAGAAGTTTTTCTACATCCGCTTTCACGATATTGAACTTCGTAACAACATTGTTCTTGAATTTTTCGATATCCTTCAAGGCATCGTTGTTAACCTCTTTCAGGAATCCGTCCATGTCAACATCGCCGGTGCGTGGGTTGAATTTGATCTCTTGCGAAAAGGCCAGGTTGGCCATCAGGAAACACACGAATACAAGAAGTTTTTTCATTGGGAAGTATAATTCCCAAAGTTATAAAAGAGTTTGGGCTTTTGGAAGGAAAAAGGCCGAAAAATGAGCCCTATTTGGTGATTTTGCAGGTTACGGTAGCAGGCACAAACTCGCTAAGTGATTTTAAATCAGCACTTATCTTTTTTGTCCATTTTTCCTGGGCCTTTTCATTGATAGAATGCTCGGTCTCTTTATCGTAGAGCGCCTGCATGGTCCTGCCCTCCTTTTGAATATCGGCATGCAGGGAATTGAGGGTGCTTTGGAAGCTCTTGGCCGGAAATGTTTTTCCTTTTAAACGTTGTTTGAACTTGCGCGACCAAAGCTCAGAAATATCAAAATGAGTTCGCTCGTGCATTAAAAGAAGATCGGTTTTGGTCTTCACCCACGATTTTTTAGTGTCGAAACTGGTTTGCATGATGATCGTGACCTCCTGTCCCTTCGTACTTACTTCAATTGACAGATTGCTTTCAGTCTTGGCTTTAAAAGGCGAGTTGGCGGCGGGCGGGCCCTGGAAATCATCCCAGGTAAGTTTACGACTATCCTTGAAGGGGATCATGTTGTCGGTTTGAAAAGAAAATAGTACCCCCGACAGGATGATCAGTTTTAGAAATGCATTTCTCATGATTTGAATTTTTCCACTTCCAAAGTAGAGGTGCAGAAAGCATATTCTTCCTTCACCGTATTGCTGCACACCACAATGGTCTTATCTAACGCGTATTGCTTCACAATATTTTGGTACCAGGCCATGGCTTTGGCATCCAGATTGGTACAGGGCTCATCCAGTAGCAAAACCGGGCAATCAGCAAGGATAGCGAGGCCCAGTTTCACGCGTTGGCGCATGCCTGAAGAGAAATTCTTCAGGAATTTGTCGGCAGCGTGCTCTAATTCCAGGATAGACAGGATCTCCTTTGTAGAAAGATCTTTGGCGAAAGGCTTGAACTTTCTTTGGTGATCGATGGATTCACGCAGCGTGAAATCTTCGATCAGCTCCATATACGGAGAGGCCATGCTCAGTTTTTGGAAGATGTGTTCATCGGCAATTTTCTCTGAGCCGTTTTGCCAATGCACTTCGCCTCCCGTAGGGATCAGATAAGAAGCGATGGTTTGCAGTAAAGTTGATTTTCCGGAGCCGTTGGATCCAAGAATAACTAATTTATCTAATGGGTTTATGGTATAAGAGAGGTTCTTGAAGATCCATTCATTAATGTACTTCTTACTTATTTTATTTAGTGTAATGCTTATCTGCATTCGTTCTCGCGTCGTCCCCACCTTCAGGTGGGGGGCTAAATTTACTTAATAGCTGGCTTTAGCCAAAATTTGCTTTTTGATAGTATTCCATCATAAATTCATCATATTCTCTCTGAAAGGTCTTGTGCCTGTGATGTTCCTCCTGGTTATCTATATATTCTCTTATTCTGTGAATATCCGACTTACTAACAGAAGCCGCATAATACTCATCCTGCCATTCGAACTTTTGTGAAATTAAATTTTGTTTGTTCACCCAAAAAGAAGATTCGCCTTTTAAAAGCATTGCAACGCGTGCAATGCTTTGGTCTGCCCCCAACGAGATTAGCAAATGGATATGATCTTCAACGCAATTCAGCCTATCTATAAAAATTTCTTTAGAGACACCGTTTTGCTTAATATGCGCTAACAATAAAGGCTTTAATTCTTTGGTAATGGCCGGTACCCTGTTTTTGGTAGAGAACACGAGGTGAACCATTATTTTAACGTAAGGCATATGCTATGGTGTTTGCCGGTTAATACTTCTTATGTTATTGGCTACCCCCGACTGAAATCGGGGGCCACTCGAGGATCATATCCCCTTTACAATCCCGTCCTTTTCATTTCGGATGAAATCCACGATCTGGCGGCGCTCAGGCGTGTCCGGACAATCCTGCTCTACCATTTCCAACGCCTTGGTCATGTTATAACCACGCACAAAAATGATACGATAAATATCTTCGATGTTCTTGATAGACTCTTTTGAAAAACCGCGGCGTGTTAGTCCTACTATGTTCACACCAATATACTGGAGCGGCTCGCGCGCTACACGTATGTAAGGCGGAACACTCTTACGGATCTGCGAACAGCCGGCAATGAAACTATGCGCTCCGATACGCGTGAACTGCTGGGTGCCGCTCAATCCTTCAACAATGGCGTGGTCCTCCACTACAACGTGCCCCACAATACCAATATAACTTGCCAAAATAACATTGTTGCCTACCAAACTATCGTGCGCAATGTGCGTATAGGCCATCACCATGGAATTATTTCCAACCTTGGTGGTCATGCGATCTGCTGTACCACGATTGATCGTCACGTACTCGCGTATCACTACATTGTCGCCGATCTCGGCTAAACTGTTCTCACCTTTGTATTTTAGATCCTGTGGAATGCCGCCCAATACGGCGCCGGGAAATATCTTACAATTCTTGCCGATACGCGTACCATCCATGATCACCGCATTCGGGCCGATCCAGGTATTATCGCCAATGATCACATCCGCCGAAATACTAACGAAGGCTTCCACGGTAACATTATTTCCTAACTGGGCTTTGGGGTGAACGGAGGCGAGATTGGAAACCATATATTAAGTCAAAAGTTATAAGTTATAAGTCGAAAGACTATGCGTTTTGAGGCTCCGGTATTTTTTTATCTACGTTCCTCACTTTCACTATCTGCGCCAGCATCTCTGCTTCCATTACAGGTTTATTGTTTACGTAAGCAACTCCTTTCATATGACAAAGTCCACGACGGATGGGAGATAGAAGATCAAGGCAAAAAACAACCGTATCTCCGGGAACGACCTTCTGTTTGAATTTCACGCCATCAATTTTCATGAAATAGGTTTGATAGTTCTCAGGATCGGGCACAGTTTTTAAAACCAAAATCCCGCCTGTTTGCGCCATCGCTTCTATAAGCATTACACCCGGCATTACCGGTTCATCGGGGAAATGGCCTTTGAAGAACTCTTCGTTCAAGGTAACATTTTTCACGCCAACCACATGCTCGGGGCCCAGGTCCATGATCTTATCGATCAGCAGCATGGGCTGGCGATGCGGTAGGATCTTCATGATGTCGTTGATGTTGAACATGGGAGGAGCGGAAAGATCGATCTTTGGAATATTTCCCTCCTTCTTCTCCTTTTTAATGAGTTCCTTTATTTTTTTTGCGAACTCTACATTCCCGGCGTGACCGGGACGCGCTGCCAATACGTGTATCTTCAATGGTCTTCCAACAAGGGCAAGGTCTCCAACGATGTCGAGGAGCTTGTGACGGGCAGGCTCGTTGTAATAATGCAATTTGGTATTATTGAGAACGCCACGGCCTTTCACTTCCATGTTCTCTTTGTGGAACACTTTGCGCAGGTAATCCAGTTTTTCCTTCGGAAGTTCGCTGTCCACCAACACGATGGCGTTATCAAGATCTCCGCCTTTGATCAGGTTGTGCTGCAATAACATCTCCAGCTCGCGAAGGAAAACGAAGGTGCGGCATTTGGCTATCTCATTCTTAAATTCTTTCAGACTATACATGCTGGCATGCTGCGTGCCCAGCACCTCGCTGTTATAGTCCACCATCACGGTGGCGCGGAATGTATCCTGCTTTACAGCCAACATCTCCACCATCTTTACAGGATCTTCGTAGGTAAGATTCTCTTTCAATTCAAAATACTCACGGTCAGCGTCCTGCTCCACTTTTTCAGCAGCTTCCAAGGCCTCAATGAATTTGATGGAACTGCCATCCATGATCGGCATCTCCGGAGCATCCACCTGTATCAAACAATTGTCAATTTCCAATCCCCGCAAAGCAGCGAGCACGTGCTCCATGGTATAAATGCGAACGCCATTCTTTTCTAAAGTAGTTCCGCGCGAAGTATCCACCACAAGATCCGCATCCGCTTCTACAATAGGATGTCCTTCAATATCGGTGCGCTGAAATTTATACCAGTGGTTCACAGGCGCGGGATTGAAGGTAATGGTCACCTTCTTCCCGGTATGCAAACCCACCCCCGTTAAGGAAACCGCTTTTTTAATGGTACACTGTTTTTCGCTCATTACAATGCTATTTTAATTTTTTCTCGATCTCGTTCACTTGTTTGTACAACTTGGAAAGGCTGCGGAACAGCACGTAGCTGCGCTGGTAATCTCCCACGGCGAAGGCAGGTGATCCCTGTACGATCTTTCCCTCTTCCGTAATACTATGTCCTACTCCCGACTGCCCGGCAATTTTCACACCATCGGCAATTTTCAAATGACCAATGATGCCGGCCTGTCCTCCCATCATCACGTTCTTGCCAACTTTGGTTGAACCCGCAACGAAAGAACCTCCTGCCAATACACAGTTCTCTCCGATCTCTACATTATGCGCTATCTGCACCAGGTTATCCAGCTTCGCTCCTTTGCGAATGATGGTAGAGCCTAATGTGGCGCGGTCGATCGTTGTATTGGCACCTATCTCTACATTATCTTCAATGATCACATTGCCTATCTGCGGCACCTTTTGATAATTGTTCTCGCTGTTGGGCGCAAAGCCAAAACCATCCGCACCAACAACACAACCTGCGTGTAAAGTGCAATCCTTTCCGATCACACAATCTGTATAAATTTTTGCTCCCGAGTAAATAGTAGTGTTGTCGCCGATCCTTACATTGTCGCCCACAAACACGTGCGGGTATATCTTCACATTGTTGCCTATCACAGCTCCATCGCTGATGTAAGCAAAGGCCCCAACATAACCGTCTGTTCCCACTTTCGCGTTTGACGAGATATGAGAAGGCTGCTCAACTCCCTTTTTGTTCTTCTTCACCTGGTCGTACATCTCCAGCAGCTTTGCAAAACTTCCGTAAGCGTCTTCCACGCGGATGAGCGTACAGGTTGATTTTACGGGTTTATCGAGCACCAACGACTTGTTTACTATCACGATTGAGGCATCGGTCTCGTAAATATGCGGTGTGTATAGGGGATTAGCTAAAAATGAGAGTGTTCCGGGCTTACCCTCTTCAATTTTTGACAGGTTGCTTACCGCAGCCTCGGGGTTGCCTTCAATAGTGCCGCCAAGCAGGCCGGCTATTTGCTGGGCTGAGAATTTCATAGGCAGGGATTCTTGCAAAAAATCATCTTCCAAATGTAAGATTTTTAGGTTAAAATGTCGAATTTTGCAGGACTAAAATTCAACTATAATGTTCGGCAAATTCGGTGATATGTTAGGCAAACTGCAGGAAATAAAGCAGAAAATGGCCGAAATAAAGGCAAAAATGGATACTACGTTTGTAGACGTAGAGGGCGCTTCGGGCGATGTAAAGATCACAATCAACGGCAACCGCAAAATTCAGAAATTGAGTATAGAGCCCGCCCTGCAGCACGGCGATAAGGCCGAGCTGGAAAGACAATTGACCGAAACCCTGAACAAAGCCGTTGAAGAGGCCGACAAGCTGAACGAAGGCGAAATGAAAAAAGTGGCCGGCGGCATGCTGCCCCCGGGGATGATGTAACCACTTATACATTAAAGCCTGCCAGTTGCCAAATGCGGCAAGGTTTTGTGAAGCTATTTTGATTTATCCCGCTTTTTTGTTTAATTTAGTTCTATGAGAATACTGCTCACCTTATGTTTATTCAGTAGCCTGTCAACGATTGCACAGTTTACCATTACCCCGGATAGCAATGCCAATTTGTTGGCTCAAAAAATAGCCGGGAACGGGCTTACCGTTTTCAATGCAAGTTTAAACTGCGGGCCGAATGCCGCAGGAACTTTTGATTATACCGGGAGCAGTATAGCGATCTCCAAAGGGATCATTCTCTCTACGGGGCACGCCACAGATATTGCTAACTCCGGCGGAACATTTATAAGTGTAAATAATGGGAATACATTTTCAGATCCGGATCTTATGGCAATTGAGCCTCAGGCCACCAACGATGTCTGTATGCTCGAGTGTGATGTGATTGCCATGTATGCCAATATCAACGTCAATTTTATTTTCGGATCGGAAGAGTATCCGGAGTACGTAGGTTCAAGCTTTAATGACGCTTTTGGTTTTTTCCTTACCGGACCAAATCCTGCAGGAGGATATTATAGCGGCACCAATATAGGCTCATTACCTAATGGCACCCCGGTTTCTATCAATAATGTTAATACCGGCGCGAATCCTGCTTTTTATTATGACAACACTACCAGCCCTAACAATGATGTGGTTTTTGATGGCTACACTGTTTTGATCACATCCATAGCTCCGATCTACGCGGACAGCATTTATCACATGAAAATAGCTATTGCCGACGCCGGAGACCAGGCTTATGATTCGGGGATTTTGATCCAGGACAGTTTATTTGTGAGCAAACCTAATACCACAGGGATTGGAGCAGTTGGTAACGAAGCGCTACAGTTCTTTCCAAATCCGGCGCAAAATACTATGCACGTGAATATGAAAATTACTGAGAGTTCTATCATAGACCTTTTCAACGAGCTTGGGCAACGATTAGAACTGCCTCGTATAGACCGCGCATCAGGGACCCTGGATGTTTCATCACTGGCAAATGGAATTTATTTTCTGAGAGTGACGGATGTCAAGGGGCGCTATTTCGCCGGAAAATTCACTAAGAATTAGCCATCTCCGCCAATTCCTTTCCTCTCTTCCTCGCGTTCAGCCAACCTTCCTGCAAATGCTCTCCTACTTTGTGCTTCTCAAAAGTGGTGAGCGCCGCTTCTGTAGTTCCACCCTTCGATGCAACTGCCTTGATCAATTCATTCAAAGGTTTGCCGGCACTATTGAGCAAATGAAAAGACCCAAGCATGGTCTGTTTCACCAACAAACTTGCTGTACTTTCATCAAATCCCATTTTCATTCCCGCCTGTATCATTTGCTGTGCGAAATAAAAGAAATACGCGGGACCGCTGCCACTTATCGCGGTTACGGCGTCCATTAAGTTCTCATCTTCCATGTACAAAGTACGTCCTGTCGTAGAAAGAAGATTCTCGGCTTTGCGCGCCTGGTCGGTACTCACACCGCTACTCAGGCAATACGCCGTAATTCCCATTCCAATTTCAACCGGAGAATTAGGCATCGCGCGAATGATGCGATCATGCTGCAGTTTCTCCTGCAAAAAAGAAATACTTATACCGGCCATGATGCTTATCAAAATGGTTTCCTTACTCAATACTGTTTTAAGATCGTTCGTTAATTCGGATAGGTCTTGCGGTTTTACGGCAAGTATGATCACATCGCTTTGTTTAATGATACCGTCAACCGGGACCACCACCCTGCCAATATCGAGTTTGGTGAGTTCGTCTTTACGCTTTTCGTTCTTCTCTACCAAAAGCAAATTGCTTTTGGTGACTATATTGTATTTTAAAAAGGCGCGGGCATAGATAAGGCCCATGTTGCCACAGCCAATGATGGTAATTTTCATTTTTAATGTTTTTAATAAATTAAATGAGATACTTCGAAAAAAGGG
Source organism: uncultured Flavobacteriaceae bacterium (assembly GCA_964387075.1). Lineage (GTDB taxonomy): Bacteria > Bacteroidota > Bacteroidia > B-17B0 > Aurantibacillaceae > PALSA-968. Next base: position 62,821 of record CAYLVB010000008.1, on the reverse strand, counting down.
CCCGCTCATGGCGGATAAAATGCATCATTACCCCAGGCGGGGCGGGCTAGCCGGGAAAAAAATGATATGGCTTTTGTGATACATGACAGGGCAAATATACGAATTAATCCTTGTACACGATCATCTTGGGCGTTGGGCCCGAAATGCCGCGCTTCAAAAGATCTTTGTTGATCGCTTCTATCAGTTCGGCCAGGATCACCGAATTATCCGGCTCGCGTGTGAAAAAGCGAACCTGTAAAGTATATCCCGAAGGGATCAGGCTCGTGATAACAACGGTGGCTTCAGCCGGAACATTTACCACGCGTTTATCCTGGTTAATGATGTCGAGTACGATCTTTCGCACACGATCAGCGTCATGTTCATTACTGATACTGATATCAAAAACGCCGCGCAAAGTTCCCTGCTTGCTTTGGTTAATGATGAGGCTGTTGGAAACGGTACCATTCGGTAAAATAACCGTGCGGTTATCCCCCGTAACCATGATGGTGTTGAAGATCTGTATCTCGCGCACCTCACCTTTTTGTCCCATCACTTCGATCGTATCCCCGACTTTATACGGTTTGAACACCAAAACCAAAACTCCGCCGGCGAAGTTTGACAAACTTCCCTGCAGTGCAAGTCCAATGGCCAAACCTGCGGCTCCCAAAATAGTAACGAGCGAAGTGGTTTGTATGCCCACCATGCCCGCCACGGTAATAAGCAGGATCACCTTCAGGCCAATGGCGATAAGACTTTTAAGGAAGGTACTCAACGAAACGTCAACACCCCTTCCTTTCATAGAACGTTCTGAGATCTTCGCCAGCTTCTTGATCACCCAGAAACCAATAATAAGAACCAGGGTGCCAATGATGATCTTTGGCGTGTATTCTACAGCCAGTTCATACGCCTTCTGTGAATACTGCTCAAGAACAGTTACCTGTTCCTTTACATTCTCTTTTATATTGGTGTCGATAGGCATTTAACCGATGGTATATAGTTTGCCCGGCAGCGAGCGTACAATATTACTAAATTCTAACTGCAAAAGCAGTCCTGATGCTTTTCCGGGTGTTAAATGGAGCTTGCTGCAGATCTCGTCCACATGCATGGATGGGATGTCTTTCAGAAGATCAACGATCTGGTGCTCCTCGCCCGAAAGGTTGACAGGAAGAGCCAATTGTTTTTTCCGCTTGCCTTTTTCTTTCTGTTCCCAGCACATGGCATAGATCAGGTCGCCCGCATTCTCAATAAGCGCAGCCTTATTTTGTTTGATGATGCGGTTACAGCCTTCGGAACATTCGTCACCACTCCTTCCCGGAAAAGCGAACACATCGCGGCTATACCCGGCCGCGATATCCGCCGTGATCAAAGCGCCGCCACTCTTTTTAGATTCCATGACCACAATAGCGTCGCACATACCGGCTACAATGCGGTTTCTCTTCGGAAAATTTTCCTTATCCGGATTGGTCTCCGTAATGAATTCCGTAAGCAATCCACCCTGCTTCAGCATTTTTTTGGCCAATGTTGCATTGGCTCCCGGATACAGATCATCCAGGCCATGCGCCAGCACGCCAACAGTTTCCATTTCATTGGCTATAGCCGCTCGATGGGCGTAGGTATCAATGCCATAGGCAAGACCGCTCACAATAAGCACGTTCAAGTCCTTTAATTGCTCTACCAGTTGTTCGGTTTGCGAACGACCATACTCGGTTGGCGTTCTGGTTCCTACGATGCCCACTATCTTTTGCTTGTTAAGATCGGCCGTACCCTTGTAAAAAAGTAAAATAGGCGCATCGGCACAATGCTTCAGTTTATTTGGATAATCGGTATCCGTAAAGAACAAAGGCCTGATCTTCTTTTGCTCAATGAATTTTATTTCCTTCTCGGCCCGCTTAAATAAGGCGGTATCATCCTGGTGCTTTAAAATATGTCCCGCCACAAATTCGCCCACCTGCGGGATCTTCAGCAGGTCCTTTCCTTTGGCCTTAAAGACCGCGCCGGCGCTGCCGCAATAGGCCAATAAGTTCTTGGCTATCACATCGCCCACATTGGGTATCTGCGTTAAAGCAATTTGATATATAAGCTCGGCGTGCAAATGAAAAATTCTTATATTGTGCCTACAAAAATAACCAAGAATTTACATGGTGAAACATTTCCTGCTCTTCTCTTCCTGTTTTTTTTGTACACATATCTTATCCGCCCAAAGTTTCGTTAAAGGAAAAGTAAGCGATAAGGACAATAAAGAGACCATGCCCGGCGTGATCGTGGCCGCAGGCAATATGAACACCCTCACCGATGTAGACGGTAATTTTATCCTCACAGCCACCGGCGGCAAACACACCCTTATAGCCAACCTTGCCGGTTACAAAACCTTTAAGAAGGAAGTTGAATTAGTAGAGAAAGACACTTTATTCCTAAACATTGACCTTGAGCCTTCTAACCAGGTACTGGACGAAGTAGTAGTATCGGCCGGAAAATACGAGCAAAAACTGTCGGACGTAACGGTTTCCATGGAGGTCATTAAACCGGATCTCATCCAGAACAAATGCGTGGCACAGCTCGACCAGATCATGAACCAGGTGCCCAGCGTGTATATCACCGACAGCCAAGTGAGCATTCGCGGAGGCAGCGGATACAGTTACGGGGCCGGCAGCCGCGTTATTATGCTGGTTGACGAAATGCCCATGATCAGCGCCGACGCGGCCGACATCAAATGGAATTATGTTCCCATTGAGAACATGGAGCAGGTGGAGATCATCAAAGGTGCTTCCTCTGCCCTCTTCGGCTCATCCGCGCTCAACGGCGTAATAAATATGCGCACCAAGTACGCGCGCGACAAGCCCGAGACCCAGATCATCACTTACACAGGTATTTACGGTAATCCGAGAAACCCCAATTGGAACTGGTGGAAAAAGAGCAATAAGTCAAATCCCGGCTACCAGGCCACTACTTTTTCGCACGCGCAAAAACTTGGGCAATTTGACCTTGTTTTGGGTGGGCAATTGTTCAATGACGAGAGTTTTCGTAAGAGTGCCGATGAACAACGGGTGCGTGGAAACATGAACCTGCGCTATAATTTTAAAAAGGTGCGGGGTCTTTCAGTGGGTGTGAATGGAACCATGATGCGCACCACCGGCGGACTATTCTTCATCTGGAAGAACGATTCTACCCCCATTGAGCCGCGAGACAGCACCATACAGGGCTACAATAACTTTCGCGCAAATCTCGATCCCTATATTGTTTACACCAATGAAAAAACCGGGCGTATCAGTTTTCGCTCCCGCACCTTTTTGACCGATAACGATAATGATAAACACCAGAATTCGGTTGCCATTTTAAATTACAAAGAACTGCAATGGCAAAAACGTTTCACGGGAATTACCTTAACTGCCGGCGCGGTAGAAATGCGACAAAAAGTACTGGCCGATTCGTTATACGGCACACATTCGGGGCAGAACATCGCCGTCTACCTGCAGGCAGATAAAAAATTCTTTAATCGCTTAACAGCTTCTGTAGGAGCGCGGGCTGAGTACTTTAAAGTGGATACCTCGCAAACAAAAGGCGGGTTCTTCTTTTTGAATGATATTAAAAGCAATAATCTCCCCGTGCAACCCGTATTCAGGGCGGGATTGAATTATCAATTGCTGGAATATACTTTCCTTCGCAGTTCGTTCGGGCAGGGTTATCGATTCCCTTCTGTGGCAGAGAAATATATTTCCACTTCGGTGAGCGGAAGCGGCTTGAACATCTTCCCTAACCCATCCCTGCAACCCGAAAGAGGCTGGAGCGCCGAGATAGGCATCAAACACGGCTTCAAGATCGCCAACTTCCAGGGGTTCATTGACGTAGCTGGATTCGTGACCCATTACTACAACATGATCGATTTCATTTTTGAATACGACACGATCGGCAAAAAAAGGGATATCTACGCGGCTGATAATGTAGTAGCCGAACTTTTAAAGCACGTAGGTTTCCGATCACGTAACGTGGGAAGAGCGAACATCACCGGCATCGATGTTTCTTTGAATGGAGCCGGGAAGATCGGCCCTATACAGGTTGCTTTGCTTACGGGCTATACCTATACCAATCCCGTGAACCCGGATTTCAACCCGGCAGTTGACACGAACGGAACGGTAATGACCGGCCTTTTGCGCTACCGCAATAAAATACTTTACAAAAGCGATATTCAGCTGGGTTATAAAGGGTTTTCCATAGGCTGGAGCATACGCTACAGCAGTTTCATGGCCAATATAGATAATCGTTTTGAAAAGCCGCTGATCTACGATATTCTTAACCCAAACACCAGCTTTTACTACAGCGATTTCCTCTATATCCTGCCCGGCCTCAAAGAATACCGCGCCACGCACAACAAAGGTAATTGGACCAATGACCTACGCATGGGTTATGATTTCAGCAAGCATTTCAAACTTTCTTTCCTCATCAATAATGTGCTGAACACCGAGTTCATGTCGCGGCCGGGCTATTTAGAGCCTCCGCGCACCTTTATTGTGCAGGCCAACCTGCGTTTTTAGGCCTTTTTTGGCTTTAAAACTTAGTTCGTACCTTCGCACTCTATTTATTTATTATGAAGCTCACCGAAAAACTGAAGCAAAGTAAAGGGACCTTATTTTCCATTGAGATCCTGCCGCCCTTAAAAGGGAAGAGCATCCAGTCGATCTACGATTCGATCGATCCTTTGATGGAGTTCAAGCCTGCTTTTGTGGATGTTACTTACCACCGCGAAGAATACGTTTACAAAAAACGCGAAGGCGGTTTCCTGGAGAAAGTTTCTATTCGTAAACGTCCAGGTACCGTTGGTATTTGCGCCGCGATCATGAACAAATACAATGTTGACGCCGTGCCGCACATCATTTGCGGAGGCTTTACCAAAGAAGAAACAGAGAATGCCTTAATTGACCTTCAGTTCTTAGGTGTTGATAATGTATTGGCCCTGCGTGGAGATTCTATTAAGACTGAACCGGCTTTTGTTCCTGAGCCAGGCGGACATCACTACGCCCTGGACCTGGTGAGACAGGTCAATGACATGAACATTGGCAAATACATGGATGAAGAAATGAAAGATGCCGAACCCACCAATTTTTGCATAGGCGTGGCCGGTTATCCCGAAAAACATTTCGAAGCCCCCAATATGTACAGCGACCTGAAACATTTGAAATCGAAGGTGGAATCCGGCGCAGAATACGTGGTTACCCAGATGTTCTTCGACAACAAGAAGTATTTCGAATACGTGAAGCACTGCCAGGATAATGATATAAAGGTGCCCATCATCCCGGGCCTGAAAATGATCACCCAGAAAAAACAGCTTACCGGCCTTCCTAAGATATTCCACATGGACATTCCTATTGAACTTTACAAGGAAGTGGACAAATGCAAAGATGATAAACAGGTGAAAGAAGTGGGTATCGAATGGGCTATCCAGCAATGCAAAGAGCTGATCAAGGCTAAAGTCCCATGCCTGCATTTCTATACGATGGGCACATCCGAAACCACGCGTCGCGTTGCCAAGGAGATCTTTTAGTGGCTAAAGAAAAAAATAAGAAGGACGAGGCCGGCTTTGGTTTTGGAACCAAGGATTACCAGGAACACACCCGCTTTTTAAATAAAGATGGCAGCGTGAACATACGCCGGCTGGATGGCGATTGGTTCGGCAGGATAGATATTTTCCACTCCCTCATCAGCATGAGCTGGAAACGCATTATACTGTTGGTCTTATTAAGTTATTTTTTGATCAACGTGTTCTTTGCTACGTTGTATTACATGCTGGGTACAGACAGCTTTGGAAACCTGACGCATACCGATGAGCCTCGTGATTTTTTGGAACTCTTCTTTTTCAGCGCACAAACCTTAACCACCGTTGGTTATGGGTATGTGTATCCCAAAAGTACAGCCGCCAGCAGCATTGCCGCCATTGAATCGATGTGCGGATTACTGGGCTTTGCCCTGGCCACCGGTATTTTATACGGCCGATTCTCGCGGCCCCGCGCGCATATCCGCTATACCGAAAATTGCCTCATCGCTCCTTATGAAGGCATAACAGGCTTCATGTTCCGTGTGGCAAACACAACACAGAACGAGTTGATAGAAACAGAAGTGAAAGTGATCCTGGTAAAAAATAACCTAAGCACCAACCAGCGTGAATTCCTGCCCTTAACCCTCGAGATCGAAAAGATAAGCTTCATGGCCCTGAGCTGGACCATCGTGCATCCAATCGATGATAAGAGCCCCATGTACAAAATGACCCGCGAAGATCTTATGAAAGCGGATGCCGAATTCCTGATCCTTTTCAAAGCGATTAACGATACGTATTCTCAAACGGTTTACTCGCGCAGTTCTTATAAAGGACATGAGATCGTGGAGAACGCGAAGTTCAAACCCCTGGAACGCACCCAGCGTGGCAATAAAGTAACGATCGATCTTAGAAAATTAGACGAGTTCGAGAAGTATTAATCTTTCACTCCGTTAGTATAGTGAACGCGGCTCATTTCCACTCCATTCTTATCGTAGGTGATCCAGGTTCCGTGCGGAACGCTTTGTTCGTGCCCTTTACGCTTATCGGTGATTATCTTGTAGTTCATAACAGCCTGCAACTTTCCATTCGGTTGCCAGATCTTACTTTCGCCGGATAAACGCCCGTTCTTGAAATTCTGAATACGGTTAAGTCCGCCGGTCTCAAGATAATATTCCCATTTCCCGTTCTGCTTACCGCGGCGGTATTTTCCTTTTGAATCAGTGAAGCCATGTTCGGTATACAGAATGTATTTTCCGTGTTTGATACCCAACACATAGTTCATATCCTCTTTAAGCTTACCCGTTTTTTCAAACCAGTATTGCCAATGCCCGTTCTTCTTGTCATCTTCATAATTGCCCAGGTAATTGGGTTTGCCGTTTCTAAAATATCCTTCCCATAAACCAACCATTTTACCGTTTTTATATGAGCCCTTATCCTTTGGCGCCCCGGTATCCCACCACGATTGCCACAAGCCATCGGGCTCTCCCTTCACATAATTTCCTTCCTGCGTTTTTTTGCCGTTCTCATACCAGGTTGTCCATGTCCCTGTTCTTATATCATTCTCAAAATTGCCCTGCTTCCACAGCTCACCGGTTTTATACCAGTACTTCCATGTTCCATTTTGTTTATCATTGCTGAAATTTCCTTCACTCTCTTTTTTACCGCCTTCAAAATAATAGGTCCAGGTTCCCTCACGCAACCCGCTCTTAAAAGTGCCTTCCATTTCCTTTCCCCCGGCATCCGGCAAATAAAACACCCAAAGGCTGTCCTTCTTTCCATCCCGATAAATTCCTTCCGATTTGATCTTCCCGTCTTCGTACCAGGCCTTGTAAGGTCCGCTTACTTTCCCGTCTTTATACGTAGTTGAATATTCCATTCTTCCGTTCTCATAGTAGAACTTCCATACACCGTTCCGTAATCCATTCTCATAAGGTCCCTGCGCCCTGGATCTTCCGTCTTCGCCTGCTATGATCAAATAGCCCGTTCCGTTGATGATCGACTGCTTTCCTTCCGCGTTCCACAGGTCCATCAGGTACTCAATACTATCCTTGAATTCCTTGTTCCATTTGGGCTTTCCATTCTCGTAGAACTCGCTCCACTTCCCGCAGGGCACGTCTTTACAGTAACGCTCAACCGACCTTACAGCGCCATTGCTTTCGTAATAATTGGTGAGCGTTCCCTGCTTTCTGCCATTCTCAAAATTTCCAACACTCTCCGGTTTTCCGTTCTTATAGAAATATTTCCATTCTCCGTTGGGTTTGCCCTGTTCAAATTTCTCAAGCCCCTTCAGCGTTCCATCATTCCAATATGAGATCCAGGTACTATCCGGCCGGTCGTTATTAAAAACAGTTTCGGCCGATAGCTTGCCATTGCTGTAATAATACATGTTGTGGCCCTGTTGCCAGCCCATTTTGTAGTTCTCAACCGCTTTAGGGCTGCCGTCCTCATAAAAGAACTTCCAGGTGCTGTCCTGCTTGCCGTTCTTGTACCAGCCTATCTTTTGGGGTTTGCCGTTCTTGTACCACATGGCGCTTTTGCCATGGGCAATGCCCTTGCGGTAATTATCCTCACTTCTTACCTGCTTTTTATCGGCATCCCAGTATTCGTACTTAGGCTGGGCCACTAAAAGGATGTTAAAAAATGACAAAAAGAGTATTAAAAGAGGTGCTTTCATTGACTACAAAAGTAAAACGGGATACTTAGCTATTATATTGTGATTTAAAAACTTGTAAACATAGTTTGTAACCTCTGAACCCTTAATTTTTCCGCCTCTCAAAAAGGATGTTTTGTATCGATTTACTGTGTAAATTTGCGTTTCGTTAAAACGTTATGAAATAAGCCATGGCCACAAACGCAATCCATAGATATCAGGGGACCCTGGCTATTCCATGTGACCTTACAGAACAATTTACCTGCACATGAAAAAGATCCTGTTTTTGTTGCCTTTCTTCCTGTCGTCAGCGTTTGCCCAAACAGGCTGGAACCTCCAGCAATGTATTGATCATGCCTGGAAATATAACCTGAACCTGAAGCAAAGCGAGATCAACACCGAGATCAACGAGGTGAATGTGCTGCAAAGCAAGGCTAATGTATTACCGTCCCTGAACGCAGGGGCCAATCACACCTATAACATCGGGCGAACCATTGACCGTTACACCAATACCTTTGCAAACAGCACGGTTCTATCCGAGAACTTCTACGCGCAGGCACAGATCACTTTGTGGAGCGGCCTTGCCCAATACAATAACATTAAAAAGAACCAATATGCTTACCTGGCCGCCAAAGAAAACCAGGAGCAATTGAAGAACGACCTGGCCTTGAACGTGGCTACCGCTTTTTTGCAGGTCATTTACACCAACGAGCTGGCAAGCGTGGCGCAGCAGCAGGTCAATATCAGTAAACTGCAAGTGGAGCGCACCCAAAAACTGGCCGAGGCCGGATCATTGGCACAAAGCAATGTATTTGACATAAAAGCCCAGTTGGCCAATGATGAATATACTTACACAACCGCGCATAACAATTACATCCTGGCGATGTTATCGCTGAAACAGCTGCTTTATCTTGACTCACTTAACACATTTACTATTGAGAAGCCGGTGATAGACGTGATCGCTTCCGATCTTGCCGCGTATAACGTGCAGGATATTTACCAAACCGCCCTGAAGACCCAGCACAACATAAAAAGTTCTGAATACTCCTTGCTCAGTTCAGAAAAGAACCTTTCTGTGGCGCGCGGGCGTGTCAGTCCGACCTTTAGCATGAATGGCACCATTGGTACCGGTTATTCGGGATTGGCCAAAGATATTATCGGAACCTCGGTGAAGTTCGTTCCTTCGGGCTACACGAGCAATTACGATACAGTATTTACTCCTGTCTATGATTTTCAAACGCAGCCTACTTCGTGGAGCAAACAGTTCAAGAACAACGTGAATAAAAGTGTTGGATTTACTTTAAACATTCCTTTATTCAATGGCTTATCCAATTACGCCAGCATTAAAACCGCCAAATTACAGGTGCTTAACAGCAAGTATTCCTACGACATCACGCGCCAGCAATTGTTCAAGACCATTGCACAGGCTCACGCAGATGCTACCGGAGCCCTGAACAAATATGCTTCTGCCAGAACCGCACTGGAAGCTGCACAACAGTCATTCACCTTTACCGAACAGAAGTTCAACGCGGGCAGCGTGAGCGCCTTTGATTATAATAACGCCAAGAATCGCGTTTTAAGATCGCAGGCCGATCTTTTGAACGCGAAATATGATTTTGTCTTTAAGCTGAAGGTACTTGATTTCTACCAGGGGAAACCCTTAACACTTTAATTATAAAATTGACGATTTAATTATTTACGATTTTAAAATTAAAAAGTATCAGAATAAATAGATCGTAAATACAAAAATTGTAAATAAACATGAAACGATTTGTCTGGATCATCATTGGGGCTGTATTGCTGGTAATTATCATCGTGTCGATGAAGACCTGTTCGGGCGATGACGGCATTGAAGTGAGCACGGAGATGCCCAAGCTGCGTAACATTACTGAGATCGTTAGCGCCAACGGAAAAGTACAACCGGAGACCGAGGTGAAGATCAGCTCGGATGTTTCGGGCGAGATCGTTGAACTTTTTGTGAAAGAAGGTGACCGTGTAAAGAAAGGCGACCTGCTTTGTCGCATCAAACCGGATATTTACGAATCGGCTCTGGATCGCGCAAACGCTACGGTTAATAGCACCAAAGCCGGGATGCAGAATATGATCGCGCAGCTTGAGCAGGGCAAAGCGAATCTTGTGAACGCCGAAGCGAATTTCAACCGCAGCAAAAAACTGTTCGACCAGCAGGTAATCTCGCAACAGGATTTCGAAGCGGCAAAAGCCCAGTACGAAGGCGCCAAGGCCAGCGTAAAAGCGTTGGAAGAAAGTGTGAAAGGCGCCGAATACAACATCAACAGTGTACAGGCCTCTTTAAAGGAAGCGAATACGAACCTTTCGAAAACCTATATCTACGCGCCGGTTGATGCAACAGTTTCCAAGCTCAATAAAAAACGCGGAGAGCGCGTGGTGGGTGCCATTACCATGGAAGGAACCGAGATCATGCGCCTGGCCGACCTCAACGAGATGGAAGTGAACGTGGATGTGAACGAAAACGATATCATCCGCGTGCATTTAAAAGACACTTCGTTAATTGAGGTAGATGCCTACCACGATCGTAAGTTCAAGGGCATTGTTACCGAAGTTGCAAACTCGGCCAATACAACCGGCATGAATGCCGACCAGGTAACGAACTACACCGTAAAGATCCGCGTATTACGCGAATCTTACGCTGATCTTGTATCAGAGAAAAACCCGGTTGCTTTTCGTCCGGGCATGAGCGCGTCGGTTGAAATATTGACCCGCAAGGAAAAAAATGTGCTTTCCATTGCTATCCAGGCTGTAACAACCCGAACTGATTCCCTGCAAAAGCCTGTTGGCAGCGTGGTGGAAATGTCAGAAGACGATGAAGAGGGCGTGAAGGTGGAGGTGAAGGATGATAAAAAGGATAAGAAGGAAGAAGAGAAAGACAAAAAACCCCGTCCTTGCATTTTTGTGCTGCGCGACGGAAAAGCGAAGATCGTTTTCATCAAGACCGGCATACAGGATAATGAGTTCATCCAGGTGACGGAAGGATTGAATGAGAAAGATGAAGTGATCAGCTCGCCATACGGAGCTATCAGTAAAATGCTTTATCACAACGTAGCAGTTACCAAGGTTGATAAGAACAAACTCTTCTCAATCGAAGTGAAGTAAAAAAGTCCCGCCCTTGCCGAGCGGGACCTTTATCTACCCCTTTACCTCTTGCTATTGCAAAAAGTGCTTTTATGCAGAGGCAAAATATCCTTTTCAAATTGAGACCTGGTCTATTTTGCTCTACATGATGCCGTGCTTTGCTTTTTAGCATCACCGAGCCACCACAAACTTTATTGTTTGTTTGGTGTTGGCTAGAGTAATATTGCAAAAATAAATTCCTTGTTTCAATTCAGTTACCGGCAAAGCAATGTTCTGAAAGCCGGCAGTTAAATTCTTTTGGGTAAGCACGTTCAATTCTTCGCCCAGGAGGTTAGTGATCGATACATTCACCAAACTCTCTTTGCTGAGATTCAGGTGCAGGTTCGCTTCTGTTGTGGCCGGGTTCGGATAGATCTCGGCTTTTAAAGTAGCTGCGGCAAAACCACTCGCCACGCCGGTTGACTGTATACAACTTCCAACACCGAAAGATGCGGCGGTCATTGATACATCGGTTGACGTTCCATCGCTGATGGTATAACGTAAGTAACAATTGCTGGAAGAAACGCTGGGCATATTCCATTGATAACTTCCAGAGTTAGGAGCGTTGTTTACAACAGTGGTCCAGGGGCCGCTATTTCCGTTTTGAGAAAATTCGATCTTCACAGTTGCTGTCGCTCCCGGCACAACACTGCTGTTCCACGTTAAGAACTGTACCGAGCCGGGCATGAAACACTCTTGTCCGTTAGGAAACCCGGGAAGGATTCCAAGTTTCACGGTGCCTACGGTATGTAAATAAACACGCAGGTAATTGTCGCCGGTATTCGCGCGGGCCATATAAGCGATATCACTGTAACCGTCGTGATCGAAATCACCGGTGGTCAAACTCGCCAATTGTGTTTCGTTAATAGAAACAGTTCCGTTAGCCGTCCACGAAGTTCCGCCGTTGCCTTTGTAGATAGTGATGGTGTTGGCAGCCCATCCTACCACATCCACAAAACCATCCATGTCCATATCTTCTAAAGCCACGCCCAGCAAATTGCCTGTTTGAGGCAACCCATTAGAGATGCTCTGCCACTGATTAAGGTTCTTGTTATACGTATACACTTTCAAATTCCCGTTCATATCCACCATGCCTATATCTTTTCCGCCATCCTTATTTACATCCGCCAGGTCATACTCGATCCAGTAGTAATTCGGAATTCCGTTCTGCATCGCGTTAAAGAAACCTGTTCCATCATTCTTCCAAACCTGTCCCGCGTCCCATGCCGACATAATATCTACGTGACCATCATTATCAAAATCACCGAACTTGAACCAGTTGTGCGCGTTGCCACCGGTAGCACCGTCGGTTTGCGTCCAGGTTCCATCGCCATTGTTCTTGTATACGTGTATCCCGGCACAGCAACCAAAAGAAGTTGAACCAATATCCAAAAGTCCATCGTTGTTCACATCCGCGAAATCAACACCGAACATGCCGTAGGTTTCTCCGTTGGTGGCCAACTGATCATCATAAGGCGCCCAATTTTGGTTGGTATTATTGCCCAGCGCTACTTCTATAAGCTGATCGCCAAAGTCAACGCCCGAATAATTGTGATGCATGCCCATGCCTATATCCATTTTTCCATCATTGTTCACATCACCGGTGGCAATGCCGCCATATCCGAAAGCGCCGGTCTTCTTCAGGGTCCAGGAGGTGCCGGTGCCGTTATTCTGAAATACCATTACGCCACCTTCGGTGGCTGAGAAATTAGGGCTGCCGTGATCACCTATAGTAATAAGGTCTATTTTACCGTCGCCGTTCATGTCGGCGCTTTCAAGTTCGGTAAATCCTATTTCAAAGGTCACTGCCGAAAGCCCGGAAGTGGCCTGCGTGTACGTTAGCTGGGCGTTTGCGTGGTAGCCTAAGGCCGCGAGCAAAACAAGGGTAGCTATTTTGAAGTTCATGGTTAGGGGGTTTTTATTAATTCATGTGTTTATTGATCCAAAAGTATGCTAAGCACTTGCGCAGACCAAGCAAAAGGAGGGTTTTGATTCAATTCCATTTGATTCCCAAAAAGCGTAATTATGGCAGATTTTCCTTGTTTTATAGGTATAATTGGCCTATTATTGAACAATAATTGATCTTGCTTTGACTCCCACTAAGCGTACAGACGACCTCTTTATCCTCATTAGATCGCTCTCCAAGAACGAAAGAAGGTATTTCCGGCTATTCTCGGGCCTACAGGAAGGCGAGAAAAGTTACCTCGATCTTTTTGATGCCATGGACCATGAAAAGGAGTATGACGAGAAGGGGTTTACGGCAAAACATAAGGGAAGCGCCTTTTTAAATAACCTGGCCTGGCGCAAGCATCATTTGTATGATACGATACTTACCGCCTTAGAGGTGTACCATAAAAGTCCGGACAGCGAGATCTATAGCCTGATGCACCGTGCGGAGATACTGTATGAAAAAACGCTTTACAGGCAATCGTTGAAAATACTGGCCAAGGCAAAGACCATGGCTACGGTTAACGAGAATTTTCCTTTGCTGCTGGAGATATTGCGGTTTGAAGAGTTCAATGCCATTAAGCTCACTGATTCTGTGAAGCAGGGGGAGATCGCGAAAGAAATTGCTGAAACCCACAAATTATTCTCTAATGCTATTGAGTATAAAAATATTTTGAATAAGGTATACGCTTTGCACCACAGCACAGGTTTTTTCAGAAATAAAAAGGATGAAGAGAAGATCGTTCATATAACAAAGAACCCACTCTGGAAAAATGATACAACCGCATATAGTTTAAAGGCCAAACGTTACTATTATTACGCACGCTTCATCTATCATTACATGAAAGGCGACCACGCGAATGGTTATGAGCATTGCCTGAAGAGTGCAGAAACTTTCTTTGATAAAAAAGAACAGATACAATTACATCCGCAGATCTATTTAAATGCGCTGAATGCGCTTTTGTTCTGTTGTTCTTCTTTAAAACGTTACGACGAAATGATCGGTTTCATTAAACGGTTCCGTGATTCTAAAAAGTTTTTTACCAAGAGCCACGTAGGTTCCGCGATCCTTCTCTCTTACCACGAATTGGATTATTACATCATCAGCGGGAAATTGCAGGATGGTTTTGCCGCCGCCAAGCAGATAGAAAAAGAAATGGACGAGAATGCCGGGGCGCTTTCTTCACTGGAAAGAACAGGTTTGATACTCAACCTTTCTTTGATGCACTTCCTGAACGAAAAATACCGCGAATGTCTTGCCCTGCTCAACCGCGTGGTGGATGAACCCGTACTCGATTCGCGCGCCGACATGGACGGCGGATTGCGCATTTTCTACATTATCGTGCACTACGAGCGCGGCGCCAACCGCACCTTCATGAAAGCCTTGGTGCGTTCTGCCTATAGAAGATTGAGCAAGCGCAAAGGCCTGCACAAGTTCGAGAACATTATCCTTGATTTCATCCGCAAGCGTTTGATACGTGTAAAGAACGAAGAGCAAATGATCAAAGCTTTTGAAGAACTACGCAAACACCTCATCAAGATCAAAAAAGACCCTTACGATGCGCGACCGCTTGAGTTCTTTGATCTCATTTCCTGGTTGACCGCTAAAATTGAAGGAAGGAAGTTTGCCGAGGTGGTGGTTGAGAAGGATTAGATCTTCGCCAAAAAATCATTCTTGTTCATGGCCTCCTCAGCGAAAGCAAATGTGCTGAGTATATCGGCCTTGCCGTTCACAACAGCAATATCATGTTCAAAATGCGCGCTTGGTTTTCTGTCGGTGGTAACAATGGTCCAGCCATCGTTTAGTTGGGTAACTTCCTTTTTGCCAAGGTTGATCATAGGCTCAATAGCAATGGTCAGGCCGTTTGCGATCTTCGCGCCGCTTCCTCTTCTTCCGTAATTAGGAACTTCGGGTTTTTCATGGAGGTTTCTTCCCAGGCCGTGTCCTACCAATTCGCGCACTACACCATAACCGTTCTTCTCGGCGTGATTTTGTATCGCAAAACTGATATCACCCACGCGGTTGCCCACTTTAGCTTGTTCAATCCCCAGGTACAAACATTCCTTCGTTACCTTCACTAGTTTTTTTACTTCCTCGGAAATTTCTCCGCAGCAAAAAGTAAAGGCGTGGTCGCCCACAAAACCATCTTTCTTCACGCCGCAATCCACAGAAATGATATCTCCGCTTTTTAAGACAGTTTCGTTCGGAATTCCGTGCACCACCGCTTCGTTCATTGATAAACAGAGTGATGCAGGAAAACCATTATAGCCTTTAAAAACAGGAACCGCTTTGTTGTCGCGAATGAATTCTTCGGCAATTTTATCGAGTTGCTTTAAAGTAACACCTTCCTTTATTGCTGCGCCAACAAGTCCTAATGTCTGAGACACTAATTGCGCCGATTGCCGCATAAGTTCAATTTCCTCCGCTGTTTTTAAATAGATCATTTCCCGAACAGCTTTTTAAAGAGTGATTGGTTCTTCTTGTAATTGGTATGCGCGTCGGGATCCTTCAATTGGTGACTAAAATCGCCGCCTTCGGGGTGCAGCATCTGCCAGATATTGCTCCAGCCCGGAAAACCGCCCACGTTACGATCATCAATAAAAAGATCGGCATTTATTTTACGACTGATAGAAAGATCGAATTGCTCTTCGGGATAACTTTTGTTCACGGCGTAAAATTCAACCCCATTGTCTTTGCAGTATTGAACCGCGTCAATTAAAGTTTGTCCGTCGCGGAAGGTCCACAGAATTAGCTTGTGTCCTTTTTTCTGCAGCGCTTTTAATGTATCAAAAGCGAAAAGCATCTCCTTGCCTATCCGGGGATACGCATGCTCTACGATCGTGCCGTCGAAATCAACAGCGATGGTCATAGATCTGTTTGAGATGAGTTCCTGCTTCATGGCTACAAGTTATAAACTTTTTTAATAGACAGGTCGCTTTCAAGTTCGTAGACGCGGGGTTGCGCTGTACCGATCTCAAATTCCAAGATTTGCGCGGGAGTCATTTTTTCTAAATGCATGATCAAAGCACGCAGACTGTTACCATGAGCGGCAACAACAATATTTTTTCCGGCTTTCAATTTCGGTGCGATCTCTTTTTCAAAATACGGGATAACGCGTTCGGCCGTGTCTTTCAGGCTTTCCCCGTTGGGAGGAGCAATATCGAAACTTCTTCTCCAGATCTTCACCTGTTCTTCTCCGAACTTCTGAGCGGTCTCGGCCTTGTTCAAACCCTGCAGGTCGCCATACATACGTTCGTTCAGCGCCGGATCACGGGTCACGTTCAATAAGCCCTGTCCGCTTACTTCCAGTGCCAGGCGCAGTGTATCCTGGGCGCGTTTTAGTCCCGAAGTATAGCCTTCATCAAACTTATACGGCCTTAATTTTTCGCCGGCCGTTTTGGCTTCCTCTATTCCTTTAGGCGTTAGATCCACGTCTACCCAACCGGTAAATTTGTTTTCGAGGTTCCATACCGATTGGCCGTGCCTGAAGATGACTAAAATGCTCATTTGGTGTATGCGTTATGGGTTATGCGTTATGGGGTTATGCGTTATAAGGTTTGTTTGCTGGCTTTCGTCGCTGGATTTTGCACGAAAACCTATAACCTGTAACGAGTAACTTCCGGAGGGCAAAATTACTATTTTAATAGAATATTGAGCTTATATTAATAGCTGTTTCTTATATTTGCCCGCCTTACCCCTATGCGTAAAGTCCTTTTTATCATCTTACTAAGCGGTTTCTGCGGATCATTCGCCCAAAACCTCAATACTAAGAAGTGGCGCAAGAGCGAGCGCGACTCGATGGAAAGAGCCCAGGCTTTTTATGACGATAACCTTAAATTATTAGCGCTTCCGATCTTCCTGAACCTGCAACAGAACCACCCTACTGAGGCCTACCTGCAATTCATTACAGGCCTCTGCGCGCTAGAAAGAAGTGATGTGCACCCGCTTGCGTTAGAACTTCTTCTCAAAGCCTATGAAAAGAATAAAAAAATAAAAGAGGTGGATTATGATATAGCGCGGGCCTACCATCTTAACTATAAGTTTGACGAGGCCATCGCGCAGGTTGAGATCTACAAGACCAAAAACAAAAAATTAACGCCCAAGCAACTGGAACAGGCTAAACTTTTGGTTGACTACTGCAACAACGGAAAAACCCTAATGGCAAATCCGCTGCCGGCCCAGATCCAGAACATAGGCAAGCCCCTTAACACCGAGGGTTCTGAGTATGTGCCCATCATTTCTTCCGACGAAGAAACCATGGTTTATACCTATGCCGGCGATTCTTCCGTTGGCGGAAGGCAGAATTATTTCAACGAGCCCGATAGATACGGCATGTTCTACGAAGATGTACGCATTACACACAAAAAGAACGGGCAATGGCTAAAAGGTCGCGATATAGGTCCTACCATCAACACAAAGGATCACGATGCGGCTGTTTCGCTTTCTGCCGACGGGCAAACACTTTTCATTTATAAAGATAACCGTTCCAATGGAGGTGATCTTTATGTGAGTCACCTCGAAGGAAATACCTGGTCTGTTGCCGAAGCCGTGCGCGGCGATGTAAATCAATTGACTTCCTGGGAAGGAAGCTGCTCGATGTCGGCCGACAGACGCACTTTATTTTTTGTGAGTGATAAGAAAGGTGGTTATGGCGGAAGAGATATTTACAAAGCCACCCTGCAGGCCGATGGCAGTTGGGGCAATGTGCAGAATTTAGGGGAGAAGATCAATACCCAATACGATGATGACGCCCCTTTCATTCACCCGGATGGAAGAACGCTTATCTATTCTTCCTGTGGGCACAACAGCATGGGCAGCTACGATATTTTCAGAACAAAACTTAACCTTTCTGATTCAAGCTGGGGAGCGCCTGAGAACCTGGGCTATCCTATCAACTCGCCAGACCGCGACAGTTATTATGTGTTATCTGCAGATGGGAAACATGGATATTACGCTTCGGGGAAAGAAGACGGAGAAGGATTGCAGGATATCTACATGGTAACGCCCGGCATGCCAGGCTTTGAGCCCGCGCTGGCCTTGGTAAAGGGAACCGTTACCGTAAATGGAAAACCCACACAGGCCGACCTTATCGTTGAAGTGCCCGGTAAAAATGCAATGTATACGCAGGCGAGGTCGAATGCCGAAAAAGGAAATTACCTGGTGAACTTAACCGCGGGGAACAATTATAAATTGGTTTTTAAATGGGGCAGCCTGCCGCCCAAAACATTTGATATAGATGCAACCAAGATCACTACTTATACAGAGCGCGTTATCGATGTAGCTTTTGATACCCTGGCAACCGCCATACCCACTGTAGCGGTAAATACACCCACTGTGACCACGACCCCTTCTGTCGCTGTAACCACACCCGCGTCAGCAACCGGCGAAGAGAATTTTAAACCCGATGAGAAAGTGGAAGGATTATATTTCCGCGTACAGATCGCGGCGTATCGCCAGCCTCAGAACTATACGGGCAAGCATTTAAAAAACCTGGGGAAAATCGAAAAGCTTTATTTGAACGACGGCATTTACCGCTTTACCATTGGGGGCGACTTCTTTACTTTGCCCAAAGCCCAGTTCCATCGCGACAAAGTAAAAAAGGCCGGACAGCCGGATGTGTTCATTACTGCCGTCTACAAAGGCAAGCGCGTATATCTTGATGAACTTTATAAAATGGGCCTGATCGCCCAGAAGAAGAGCTAAATCAAATATTTTTGCTAATATAGCTCTCTCAAAATCAAGTGAAAAGGACATTTCTACATATTCTGATCTGGGGTTTTTTGATGGTAACCTCCATTTTAAAAGCGCAATTCCCCATGGCCGCCCACCTTGTATTGAATGGTGATTTTGACGGCGCCAAAAGCTATTACGAGAAGGTGCTTGCCAAAGACAGTATGAACTTCGGCGCTAACCAGGAACTAGGGCTTTTATTGATCCAATACTACGATAACAAAGAAGAAGCTCTGAAATATATTGACCGCGCCATTCGTATTGCCAAAAAGAAGAATTTGCTCACAGAACTGTACCTGGGCTACGCGCAGGCATTGCATTTCGATAGCCAATACAAGAGCGCGATAGAATATTACGACAAGATACCACCTACGCTGGTTGGCAGGCCGGAAGGCGAGCGTTTAAAAGTGCAGGTGGCAACCTGGATACAAAATTGTTATTACGGTATAAAAAATCCGCCTACAAAGAAGAGCATGAAATATGTACTCAAGAATGTTGGTGGAGGTATCAATACCGCTTACCCTGAATTCATTCCCCAGGCCGCGCCCGATAATTCAGTACTTCTTTACACGGCCAGAAGAAATATCGTTTTGGGAGATAAAAAAGATGGCCCCGAGGATAAATCGCATGGCGAAATGTTCATCGCAACCCATACAACCGGAAAATTTGAGAGCGGACTCCCTTTCTTTAAACCAAATTACAACGTTTCCTTTCTCCAGCAAACCAAAGAGCTCGACGACCTGATCGCGATCTCAACCAACGGAGAACATGTATTGATAGATCGCGAAGACCAGCTTTATATTTCTGACCTGAAAGCTGACAAGTGGAGCGAGCCTGTAAAACTTCCTGCAACCATTAATGTATCTATAAAATTTGACGGCGGTGCCTGCATCAGTAATAACGGTAAGACCATTTATTTCAGCTCCGATAAAGCCGGCGGTTACGGAGGTAAGGATATTTACCGTTCTGAACTTTCCAAAGACGGCGTTTGGGGAGAGGCTGAAAACCTGGGGGAAAAGATCAACACCAGTGAAGATGAGGATGGTCCCGCCTTGAACTATGAAGAGAATGACTTTTACTTTTCTTCGAAAGGATTGGATGGTTATGGCGGCTATGATGTTTACCGCGCCTATTTGTTTGGCAGGGAACTTTCGAAGACCATGAATATGGGATTGCCTTTCAACTCTCCCGCCGATGATATTTATTTCAGGATAAACAAAGAAGAAACCGAAGGTTACCTCGCCTCTTCCAGAAAGGGCGGTATGGGCGACCTGGATATTTACCACGTACTTTGTTTCGATAAGCCCGCCAAATGTGATCCGCTTACAAATTCGAAGCCGGGAGATGAAACCTATTTGAACATCAGCTTTCCCGATTCCGTGTTTGTAAATGATGTGGTAAAATGCGACGCCGTGGCCTCGGTAAGCAGTAGCGGAAGGATCTATCGTTATTTCTGGAGCGTGAATGATACCATGTTGGTTGCCGATACTTCGATCTTTACCGCAAAATACCCCCGCGTTGGCAATTATAAGATCACGCTGGAAGCGGCTATTTACGTGGTTTCCGAGGAAAAAAGAAAGGATTATTGCATTACCAAAGAACTGCATGTCTTTAGCCCCAACGCGGTACACGATTTTTTTGAACCCCTTGTAAAAGCCAATGAAGAGAAAATGGCTATTCAAGGGACCATGGACATCGGAAGCCTGAAAATAGATACTACCAAAACTGCGCTACTGAGCATCAAATTGGAACCCGTTTTCTTTAACACCAATAAGTTCGATCTCAGGAAAGATGCTAAGGAAGCCATTAAGCGGAACATCAATAAAATGAAAGTGGATGCCACCATTGTTGTGAAGCTCACCGCGCTTGCCGATCCACGCGCCAGTAAGGAGTATAACCTCAAACTCTCACAAAAACGCGCCAATTCGGTTGTAAGCGCGCTTGAGAAAAGCGGCATCAAACGAAAACGGATCCTGGCCGTATTGGCTTTGGGAGAAGAAGAAGCCAATGAAAAAGCATGCAAAGGAGATCCCGCATGCCTCGAAAAGGTTTTCCAGGAGAGCCGCCGCGTAGAATTCAAGATCGTGGGAACAGAGGTCGCTCCTCCCGCGAAAGTCACCGCCAAAAAAACAGTTAAAAAGGCCAAGGCAAAGAAATAATTCCTTGCTGCTCTTCCTTATTTTATTTTGAAGCGGATTCCGCCATACAACATCCGGCCATAAATAGGCCCCCACACCATAGAAGCATCGAAATATTTTCCAAACGGGTCATTTGCAGCAACTATAGGATTGCCTTGCCTTACATGCAATAGGTTCTCTCCGCCAATGTAAATGTCAAAACTTTTCTTAACCCCGGTCTTCCAGGTGATCTGTGCGTTGAGATTGTAGTAGGCCGGCGAATAATCATCTCTTTGATGCTCAACAGGATTACTTTTAGTACCAGGCAAACGTTTCGGTCCGTTCCAGGATGTGGTAAGGTCGAATTGCCAATGCCCGTTCTTTGTTTCATAAGCCAAATTGATGAAGGCGCGGTCTTTAGATACCAGCGATTTTTGTAAAAGCCCGTTCATGAATTGTGTCTTCGTGTCAACATACCGATAAGCAATACGTACATCCAGTCGCTTGCGCACTTCCCAGCTGAATTCGGTTTGCAAAGTATTAGAGAACGAAGCTCCGAAAAGATTATAGATCAAAACCTGTTGCGGATCATGGTCCACATCCACCACCACCTGATCGGTGAAGTCGGTTCGGTAAACATCCAGAGATAGTTGCGCGTCCCGGTAATCCAGTTTGAATTTGTGCAAAAGGTTCAACCCGTAGTTCCAGGCTATTTCGGGTCTCAGGCCAAATGGCAAATTTGTATCGGAAGGAAGTATAACGATATCGCGTGAAGAGGCCATTAAAAATGAATTCTCGGCAAATACGTTCGCTGTTTTCAGTGCCCGGCCCGCCGAGGCGCGAAATACGGTATGGTCCTTATTGAACGCGTAGCGCATATGCAAACGCGGTGTAAAGAATAATCCGTAATAATTGTGTTGGTCGGCGCGAAGGCCCGCTACCAAATTAAATTTGGTGAGATAATTATAGGCGTACTCTGCAAAAACACCGGGAACAGACTCTATCCGTTTAAAATCGTAAGCTCTATACTGCTCCGATAAATTATCCCACAAATAACTCGCGCCCGTTTTGAATTTGTGGTTCGTGTTCCCGATAATTCCCTGGAAAATATAATTGGCGTAAAAGGTTTGTTGTCTTCCGGCGTAGGTATTCACTCCATAAAAATTACCCTGCTTATGATCCAGGAAACTCAATTGCAATCCCATGCTTGTTTCCGGTTTCTTAAACACAAAACCATTCTTGGCGAAGGCTTCCCATTTTTCTGAAACTATGCCAATTCCATAGTGGGGTTTCATGGTTTGGTGGTCCATCGGCTCATAAAAATCCATTTGTCCGCCTTTTCGTTCGTCCTTCACAAACCCTCCTCCAAATTGTCCCTCAAAACCTTTTCGTGTTTGATAGCTACATTTACTCATGAAATTGTATTGGGCACCCGTGGGTATATCCAAAAAACCGTCGCGGTTCATATCCTGCATCATGGGATTCACACTGTAATGCGAGAACACAGCAGTGCTCCATACATCGGTTAATTTCCTGGACAGGTTTAAGTTGTACTCATTACGCGCGTTGGCGTTCACATAAGCATTGAAGAAAAGTTTCTCACTGCTCTCGGGCCTTTGCAATTCGGTATTGATCTGCCCCGTGAAACTCTCATACCCATTGATCACGCTTCCCGCGCCTTTACTTAATTGTATGGAATGGATCCATGTTCCGGGAATGAAGCTCAATCCGTAAATTCCCGCCAATCCACGCAGGTAAGGCATGTTCTCCTTTGTTATCAGGGAGTATTGGCCCGACAAACCCAGCATTTGAATTTGTTTGGTACCCGTAACCGCGTCGGCAAAACTTACATCCACCGACGGGTTTGTTTCAAAACTCTCAGAGAGATTGCAACACGCGGCGCGCGTGAGCTCCTTTTGCCCGAGTGTTTCGGTCTTTATGGCGCTCATGAATGAATACGAAGAAGACGCCGCGTGATAGATCACCTCCACTGCCTGTAATGTTTTCGCGTTCGACAAAATGAAATCCGCGTAATAGCGCATCGTATCGATGAGCGCGGTATCATTCTCGTACCCAACATAAGAAATGACCAGCAGGTTGGTGGCCGCGCTCTTTTTTAATTCATATTTTCCTTCGGCGTCTGTGCTTGTGGCCTGCATGGTCTTAAGCCAATGCAGGGTGGCCCCGGGCAAGGCCGAGGTGTCTCCTTTTTCATTTACCTGCAAAACCATTCCGCTAATTTTATTCTGCGAATAACTGTAGGTTGCGAGAAAAAGAAAAAAACAGGCTACTAATTTCTGTCTCATTTTTTTTCCTCACATTTTTTATCGCGAAACTTACAGCACTCAGGTAACTTTTTGTAGACATTGTCGGGAGCCTTTTTGTCTTCCACATCATGCCCCGCTCTCAAAACAGCTTCTTTGATCTGCTGTTCCGAAACTTTGTCGGCACGGTACACAACCGTCAGCGTTTGTGTTTCTTCGTTCCAGGTACTTGTTTTTACTCCTTTTATATCCGCGGCATTTTCAATGCGGTTCTTGCATTGATCGCAATTTCCGAGAACCTTGATGGTTGCGGTAAGTACTTCCTTTTTTTTCTCCTGGGCCTGCACGCTTGAAATAACAGCGACAAGCATTATCAATAATATCCTTTTCATGATCTTAAATTTTTAAATAACAAATAAAAAATGGCTTCATCGACTGATGAAGACGGCGATGTAAAAAGAAGATCAGATCAGGAGCACGCGATTCTTTAAATAGGGCGGTGCCTTGTAGGAATCGGGCGGCACATCCTTATAAACAAGGTTTGTGGTTTGGATCGCGCTTAAAAGTTGTGTGAAGGTAGCGGCAAGTAAATTATCTGAAACAATGCATTTGGAAGCAGGAACCTGTAAAGAAGAAGCATTTACCTGGCTGTCCTCAATTTTTACGAAAGCCGTACGCTCCTTGCAGCAATTCATTTTCTCCTCATCAGGACAACATCCTTCTTCATCTGTTTGAAAAAGCGAAATACTTTCTACTTTACCGCCACAATAATGCAGGTTGATACAAATGCCCGAAGCCGAATAAAAATAAAGTACGGCGAAGAATATGGCAAACGTCCTTTTCATTGATGCAAAGTTACGGATTTTAATTGGCATGTAACGGCTCTTGAATTAGTATAAACAGCACGTTATGAGCATTTTATACTATTTGTGGTACTTTGCAAACCGCATCAAATCCCTTATATTTGCCACTCTTAGGAAAAGCAATGGCACAACAGGAACTGATCATGCCCAAAATGGGCGAAAGTGTGGCGGAAGCCACCATCATCAAATGGGTAAAGAACGAGGGAGATAAGATCAAGATCGATGAAACGGTTTTAGAGATCGCTACCGATAAAGTGGACAGCGAGATCCCATCGCCTTTTGAAGGAGTTCTTGTAAAAAAACTTTTTAAGGAAGGTGACGTAGTGCAGGTTGGAAAAGCCATCGCGTTGATCTCTTCCGATGTAGGGGCGGCTGTTGAAACGCCTAAAATCGTGGCTCCTGTAAAACAGGAAACTGCGTCGGTAAAACAAGAAACCGTTGTGAAAGAAGTTGCTGTTACATCGCATGTAAAACAGGATTATTCGCAGGCCAATCGCTTTTACTCTCCCCTGGTGAAGAACATCGCCAAACAGGAAGGTATAGCGCTGGCTGAATTGGAAAGCGTGAAAGGCTCGGGCAAGGACGGACGCGTAACCAAGACCGATCTTCTCAATTATCTACCTAACCGCGGCAAAGGCGGAACTACGGTTATTGAAAAGTCAACGCAACATAGTTCCAACGGAAATGGAACTACGCAGATAAATATTCAGAAACCCGCGGTTTCTATTGGCGGCGGCGACGAGATCATTGAGATGGACCGCATGCGTAAACTGATCGCCGATCACATGGTGATGAGCAAGCATGTTTCGCCACACGTAACTTCATTTGTAGAAGCGGATGTGACCAATATGGTGATCTGGCGCGATAAGGTAAAATCGGCCTTTGAAAAACGCGAAGGAGAAAAGATGACCTTCACGCCTCTTTTCATTGAAGCGGTTACCAAAGCCATCAAAGATTACCCGATGATCAATGTATCGGTGGATGGCCATAACATCATTAAACGCAAGAACATCAATATTGGATTAGCCGCGGCACTACCCAGCGGAAACCTAATTGTTCCCGTAATAAAAAATGCTGACGAGAGAAACCTGGTTGGGCTTACTAAAGCGGTGAACGACCTGGCCAGTCGCGCGCGCGCCAACAAATTGCAGCCCGATGACATACAGGGCGGAACATTTACACTCACCAACGTGGGTGGTTTTGGCAATGTGATGGGAACGCCCATCATCAACCAGCCGCAGGTAGCCATTCTCGCCACCGGTACCATCAAGAAAAAACCGGCCGTTATCGAAACCCCGCAGGGAGATCTTATCGGTATCCGGCATATGATGTTCCTGTCACTTTCCTACGATCATCGTGTAGTGGATGGATCATTGGGCGGAAGCTTCCTCAGAAGGGTTGCCGACTATATGGAGAACTTCGATATTAACCGTCCTTTTTAATCCCTTTTGCAAGGTAAAGTGGCCGATTTTGTTACATTTGTGTGAATTTTAAACCGCCTATGGCACATATGAAAAGATACCTTCAGTTCTGTCTCATTTTTTTATCGATCGGGATGTCCGTTTTTTCACAGGTTCCGATCACTTCCAAAGACAAAGGATCCTATGGCAGGAATTTTACCGAAGGGAACCTGAACCTTTTGGACTTTGAGTACATGGAAGCGCTTCGCTATTTCATGTTTGCCTACAAATACGACTCTACCAACGCCAATATCAATTACAAAATAGGCCAGTGTTACCTCCAGCATCCTACCCAAAAACACCTTGCCGAGAGCTATTTAGAGAAAGCCATACAGAATGTAAGTAAGAAATACATCGATGATGAACCGAAAGAAAAACGGGCCTCTATCATGGCGTATTTCTTCCTGGGGCAATCCTACCACCTCGATGGCCGGTTGGACGAAGCCACAAAAATGTACGATACCTACGAGTCTTACCTGGATCCGAAGAAAAAACTGGATAAGGAAGACCTCGACCTGGTTGAGCATTATAAGAAACAAGTACAGAACGCCCGCCAAATGATGGCGGCTCCGATCAACGTAAAGATCACAAACCTGGGCGATAGTGTGAACAGTGAATGGCCCGAGTATTCGCCGGTGATCACCGCAGACGAACAGGTGCTTTATTATACCACGCGCCGCCCAACAACCACCGGCGGAGAAAAATCAGAGGCCGACGCCATGTATTATGAAGATATCGTTGTTTCCTATAAGGACGATAAAGGAAAATGGAGCAAGCCCGTTTCCATCAGCCCGTATATCAATACCGCTTCGAATGAAGCTACGATCAACCTTACTCCCGACGGACAAACACTCATCATTTACCGCGGAGATGTAGGCAATGGAGATCTTTATTATTCTTCTTTTGACGGAAAAGATTGGTCCATCCCGCAAAAATTCGGATCTAACATCAACACGGAATTCTGGGAAACGCACGCCGCGATGAGCCGTGATGGTAACACGCTTTACTTTACCAGCGACAGGCCGGAGGGTTTGGGCGGACGCGATATTTACAAATCTGTGAAACTGCCCAATGGGCAATGGAGTCTCTGTCAGAATGTGGGCGCACCCATCAACACACCCTACGACGAGGACGCACCTTTTCTGGGTGCCGATGGAATTACTTTTTATTTTGCTTCTACCGGCGATAAATCCATGGGTGGTTTCGACATCATGTTCTCTTACATTGATGAGAATGGAAAGTTCTCTGATCCGATGAACATGGCATACCCGATCAATACTACCGATAATGATGTTTTTTATATAGCCACCCCGGATAACAAACGTTTCTACCTTTCCTCCTCGCATGAGGAGATCAAGAACAGCGGCGAGCACGAAAAGGGTTTTGGAGAGAAGGATATTTACATGGGTAAAGTAGATGCCATCAAGGAAAACCCACTCGCTTTGTTTCGGGGAAAATTCGTACCCGGGCCCTGCGACAGTTTACCGGAAGACATTACGATCTTAGTGAGCTCGGTTACAACGGGTGAAATAGTGGGAACGTATCGACCCAATCACCGGACCGGAACTTTCAGCGTGATCATTCCGCCCGGCAGCAAATACAGTTTTGCCTACATGCAGGGAGGAGTGGAATTGTACACCGATGAGATCTTTGTACCACAAGACATCAGTTACGAAGAGATACAAAAGGCCATTAACCTTAAACCACTCAAGATCTGCCCGGGCATGGTGCTGAACGAAGACACTGCGCAAAAGAACCTTTCTTTGAACGTGCTGGTGCTTAACAATAACAAAGAGAACAAACCTGTGAGCGGTGCCGATGTGAAACTTCACCACAGGAACGCAAAAGACCAGGTGTTTAAGACAGACGCCTCAGGACGTGTTATGGACATAAAATTATCCCGCGAGCAAAGCTACGAACTGAGCGCTTCAACCGCCGATAAGAAATCTTCTTTGACCGGCCTGAACACATTTGGGGCCAAGGAGAACCACGTGTATGAGAAGACCATTTACCTCGAGAAAACAACCGAAGACATTAAATTGCTGTTGAACATTACTGTATATAGCAACAAATCAAAGAGCAAAGCGGTAGGCGGTGCAAAAGTAACCGTAAAAGGAACCGATGGCAGCAGTGTGGATGCGGTGACCGATGAAAAAGGCAAAGCACTCGGCATTGAGCTAAGAGCAAATACCAATTACGAGATCGACGTGGAAAAGGATGGGGTAACCTCAAAAGGCCTTGTATCTACCGAAGGTTTAAGGAAGTCTAAAACATTAGATAAAGTGCTTTACCTGAAAGGTGGAGTTACCGAGGTGCCCGACAACAGCGAATTGGCGGGGGACTGCTTTACCTTCTATTTCCGGTACAACATGAACGAACTGGATGAAAGCGCGCCTGAGTATATCAAATTCATTGATCACCTCGTTTCCATGAAAGGCGGCGATGGAAAGATCAAACTGAAGATCAATGCCAGTGCCTCTACAGTTCCTTCCCGGAAATACAAAGATAACAGCGAGCTGGCTGCCTTCCGGTCAAAAGCCGCCATGGTCAAGATCACGAACAGCCTCAAACAAAAAGGTATTGCAGAAAGCGACATCGTTATCCTGTCCAACAAATCTTTTGTTTCGGGTCCTGCCTACGCGGCTGATTATACCAACACCCAGAAATACGCAAAATTCCAGTATGTGAAGATCTGCGGCTCCAAATAAGCCTTCTCGTCTTGTAATATACCTGCTTTGCCTTTGCTTTTTTAATAAAAGCCTTATATTTGTTTTCTGCTGGATCCCAATATGAAAAAGTTATTGTTCGCTGCCTTGTTTTTTGTGGTTTCGGTGAAACTATTCCCACAAAAAAAACTCTATCTGAAAAGTTTTGAAGAGGGAAATTTATTGTTCATGGAAAAGAACTATCTCATGGCCCTGCAGAGCTTTGAGCAGGCCTACAAGATAGATTCTACAAATGCAAACATCAACTATAAAATAGGGATGTGTTACCTCAACCTGGCTTCTAAAAAGAAAAAAGCTTTGCCTTATATGGACAAGGCTTCACTCCAGGTTACCCGGAACTATGACGAGGATGAGCCGGGCGTAAAACAGGCGCCGATCGATGCGATCTACCAGTATGCCAGGGCCCTTCATTTCAACGGGCAGTACCAGGATGCCATTAATGAGTTTGAGAAATTTTCCCGTATTGTAGGTACCCGAAGCCAGGAACGCTCAGAGGCCATTCTCAAAGACATTGAAGAATGTAAGAACGCCATCGAATTCTCTAAAAACCCCGCAGATATCACCATTAAGAACCTGGGAGATTCCATCAATTCGGAATCCCCGGATTACAGCCCGGTGGTGAATGCCGATCAAACTTTGATGCTGTTCACGTCACGCCGCCCGGGAAGCACCGGTGGTGAGCGCGGCGTTGATGGAAGTTATTACGAGGACATTTATGCCAGCCACCGCAAACCTGATGGAACCTGGGGCGCGGCGCAAAGACTTTTTTCACTGATCAATACCAGCTCGAACGAGGCTACGATAGGACTTTCTCCCGATGGACAAAAAGTGTACATCTACAAGGACAGCAATGGAGGCGATCTTTATTACAGTACGCTAACCGGGGAAACCTGGGCCGGACTTACGCCGTTTAACGACGAGATCAACTCGAAGGATTGGGAAACGCATATCACTGTTTCATCAGACGGAAATAGTTTGTTCTTTGTGAGCGACAGGCCCGGCGGGATGGGCGGAAAAGATATTTACCGATGCGTGAAACTACCCAATGGAAAATGGAGCAAACCGCTGAACCTGGGGCCGAAGATCAATTCCAAATACGACGAAGACGCTCCTTACCTGCACCCGGACGGAAAAAAATTATTCTTTGCTTCAGAAGGACATAACAGCATGGGCGGCTTAGATATCATGTACTCCGAGATCGGGGTGGATGAGAATGAGAATATGACCTGGTCTACACCCACTAACCTCGGAGTTCCGATAAACACACCGGATGATGATGAATTCTATGCGCCAACAGTTGATGGAAAACATGCTTATTTCTCTTCGGCCCGCGAAGAAGGCGGGTTCGGCGATCACGATATTTACATTGCAGACCTGCCAAAAGGCCTTACGGTTGACCCATTGGTACTTCTCAAAGGAACTGTTGAGTTCAACGGAGAGCACACCCATCCCGACAAGGTTACCATTTCGGTCTTTGACGGTGAGACCGGCGAACTGGTTGCCACTGCAACGCCCAATTTCATGACCGGTAAATTCCTGCTTATTCTGAATCCGGGTCCGCATGGAAAAAGATACAAAGTGAATTACGAGGCTACCGGTTTCCAGCCGGTGATGCACAGCATCGATGTGGCGCCCGGATCGGCCTACCGGGTTGTGGAGCATGAGATCGATTTCGATTTCATCAACATGGAGAGTAAGACCGCCGGAACCATTTCCCTGAGCGGAACCATCAAGAACGAGAAAGGGATCTTCATTCCCGGCGTGCAGATCAATGTAAAGGACAATAACACCGGTAAATTAATTCATACCTACACAACCAGCAGCGATAGCGGTTTCTATTATTTTGTGATCGAACGCGGCAAGAACTACAACGTGAGCTTTGAAGCCACCGGCTATCTTTTCCAGTCGCATAACATCGATATACCGAAGAAGAGCGACTATCTGGAAATGAAGAAGAACGTGGTGCTTGAGAAGATCAAAGAGGGCGCCAAAATGGTGATGAACAATATCTTCTTTGATAAGAACAAAGCCACTTTGCGTAAACAATCCATGGTGGAGCTCGAGACCGTTTATAAGCTCATTAAGGAAAATCCAACCGTGGTAATCGAGATCAGCGGGCATACCGACAACGCGGGTAATGACAAACTCAACCAAAAACTGTCGCAGGACCGGGCACAAACTGTTGTAAATTTCCTCACAAAAAAAGGCATCGGTAAGAAGCAGTTGGTGGCCAAAGGCTATGGAAAAGCGCAACCCATTGCACCCAATACCCTCCCCAATGGTAAGCCAGACCCTGCCGGCATGCAGCTGAACCGCCGGGTAGAGATGAAGATCCTGGACGCCAAGTGATCTGGCCGCTTAAAACGATACAGGTCCTCTTCTACCTTCCTTAATTCCGAAATAAGGAATATTTACTTACATTTGGTTGTGTGTTACAAGCCTTTATGAGAGCACGGTTACTTATATGCCTGTTATGTCTTCTCAATCTGCAGCTGTTCAGCCAGCGGCATGATTATAACCAGAAGATCACCGAAGGAAATTACCTTTTCCTGGAGAGGAACTACCTCATGGCCATTCAACAGTACGAACTTGCTTATGCCATTGATTCTTCGAATGCCAATATCAATTACAAAATGGGGGTATGCTACCTCAATATACCGGGCAAAAAGAAAAAGGCGCTACCCTACCTGGATAGAGCAGTAAAGGATATCACCAGGAGTTATGATGAGGACGAACCATCCGTAAAAAGCGCCCCATACGACGCTATATTTTACCACGGCAAAGCGCTCCATTACGCCAGCCGCTTCACGGAGGCCCTTGAAGAGTTTGACAAATTCAAGCGAATGCTCAAGAAAAAAGATGTTGAACGTATGGAGGAAACCCAAAGACTCATGGAGATGTGCCAGAACGCTATAGCATTGAGCAAAGAACCTGAACACATCATCATTACCAACCTGGGCGATTCTGTGAACAGCGAATATCCCGATTACGGCCCGGTTTCCAATGCCGACGAAACCGTGATGCTTTTTACCTCACGCCGCCCCGGTATGGAACGTGGTCTTGACGGCGCTTATTACGAAGATATTTTTACCAGCAAAAGAAATCCCGACGGGTCCTGGTGCACCGCCAATAAACTTTTTTCTCTCGTTAATACCAGCTCCAACGAGGCGGTCATCGGCCTGTCGGCTAATGGACAAAAAGCGTATTTCTACCGCGACGAAGATCTGTTCTTCAGCACACTCACGGAAGGAGCCTGGTCGGCACTGGTGCCCTTTGGCCCCGAGGTGAATTCCCCCAACTTTGAATCACACATCACGTTCACGCCTGACGACAGCGTGTTGTATTTTGTAAGCGACCGCCCGGGCGGGATGGGCGGAAAAGATATTTACCGCTGCGTAAAAATGTGGAATGGGCAATGGAGTGCCGCTTACAACCTGGGGCCAACGATCAATACTAAATACGATGAAGAATCGCCATACATACATCCCGAAGGGAAGTTCTTTTATTTTTCTTCTGAAGGGCATAATAGCGTAGGCGGACTGGATATTTTCTACTCCCTGGTTTCACTCGACAGCATGGGGAATTTCAGCATCTCGAAACCCACTAGTATGGGAGTACCCATGAACACACCGGATGATGATGTGTTCTATGTTCCTACGACGAATGGCATCCATGCTTATTTTTCTTCAGCCCGCGAAGGAGGACATGGCGACCAGGACCTCTATATTTCAGAATTACCCAAAGCGATAAGGAAAGACGCAGCTGTATTGTTATACGGGATCGTGACCTTTGACGGAAAGCACGAAAGGCCGCATAGCGCCTTGGTGCAGGTATTCGATGCTTCCACCAACGCACTGGTAGGGCGTTGTAAACCCGATTCGAACAGTGGCAAGTACCTGATCGTACTTGATCCCGGTGTGCTCGGAAAAAAATATCTTTTCAAATACGAGGCGGATGGATTCCCTCCCTCCGAACAAAGTTTTGACGTATTACCAAGCATGGCCTTTAGTGTAACACGCACTGAAACTGAACTCCCCTTCTGGAACATGGAAAGCAGGTCGCGCACAACGATCTCTATGGGCGGTTTGATCACGAACGAAGACCTTGAGTCAATTGTGGATGTGAAGATCGTGATCAAGGATAATAACACGGGGCAGCTTTTGAATACACTTACTACAAGCAGCGATGTTGGTTATTACTACATTGTATTGGATAAAGGCAAAAATTACAACGTAAGCTTTGAAGCTCCCGGATATTTGTTCCAATCACAGAACGTGGAGGTGGCCGACAAACCTGACCAGGGTCACGTGGAGATCATCAAAAGCATCAAACTGGAACGCATCCAGGTGGGGGCTAAAATGACCCTGAACAATATCTTTTTTGATAAGAATAAGGCCATCTTACGCAAGCAATCGATGGTGGAAATGGAAACCGTTTACAAATTACTGAAAGAACAACCCGGACTTGTAATGGAGATCTCGGGGCACACCGATAATGCGGGTAACGACAAGGTCAACATGAAACTTTCGCAAGACAGGGCTGTATCGGTAGTGAACTACCTTGTAAAAAAAGGCATCAACAAAAAGCAGTTGAAGGCGAAGGGATACGGCAAAACAATGCCGGTTGCCGATAATGCTACAGACGAAGGCAAGCAGAAGAACCGCCGCGTAGAAATGAAGATCGTGGATGCGAAGTGAGTAGGGATTGAAGATTACAGATTCAAAATTTTAATGATGGTTTGATATTGGTGTATTGTGGCCGCAATCTGTAATTTGCAATTCGAAATTTTCAATTCTAAACCGTTACCATTTCATGCGCATTCCGTACCGCCAAAGCCTGCGCAACTCTTCCTGCCGCCAATAAGAAGGCGTTTGCCTGCGGGGTTCCTTCTTGGAAAACAACCGGTCTTCCGGCATCACCCGACTCAGCTATACTTTGTATGATAGGAATTTGCGCTAAAAGCGGGATATCGAATTCTGCTGCCAATTGCTCGCCTCCGCCTTTACCGTAGATGAAGTACTTATTTTCCGGCAATTCGGCGGGTGTGAACCACGACATATTTTCGATCACGCCTAAAAGCGGAACTTTAATATGCTCATGCTTGAACATGGCCGCTCCTTTACGAGCATCGGCTATAGCAACCTGCTGCGGAGTTGTGACCATGATAGCGCCGGTAACAGGAACCGCGCCTACCAATGACATATGAATATCTCCTGTGCCGGGAGGAAGATCAATGAATAGATAATCAAGTTCGCCCCAATCCGCGTCGAAGATCAATTGATTAAGCGCTTTAGAGGCCATGGGTCCCCGCCAGATGATGGCTTGCGAAGGCGGCGAGAAAAATCCTATCGATAATATTTTAACACCATAACTTTCCACCGGAAGCATCAGGTTCTTGTCGCCCACTTTCCGCATTTGCGGCTTCTCGTTCATTACGTCGAACATCATAGGGATCGATGGTCCGTAAATATCCGCATCAAGCAACCCTACTTTCGCGCCCTGTTTTGCCAAAGCGGCGGCCAGGTTACTGGCAACAGTTGATTTACCGACGCCACCTTTACCCGAGGCAATAGCAATAATATTTTTGATGCCGGGCAACATTTGCTTTCCGGTTTGGGCCGATTGTTTTACCTGCGCGGTCATGTTCACTTTTACTACCGCTTCCTTGTCCACATAATGCGTTACAGCATTTACGCAGGCTTTATGTATCATGTCCTTCATTGGGCAGGCCGGTGTAGTAAGCACTACGGTAAAAAAGACATTCTTTCCATCTACCTTCACATCTTTTACCATGCCAAGTGTTACTATATCTTTTTTCAGGTCGGGATCATCCACGTACCTGAGCGCGTCTACTATTTGCTGTTCAGTGATCATTGTTGTGATTTCTTAATGAGTGTGTTTAAAATATCCTGTGCTGCTTTGGCAATAACCGTACCCGGGCCAAAGACTGCCAAAGCGCCGGCCCTATAGAGAAATTCGTAATCCTGCTGCGGAATAACTCCGCCTACAACAACCAAAATATCTCCGCGTTTGTATTTTTTCAGTTCTTCAACCAATTGTGGGACAAGCGTTTTGTGTCCTGCGGCCAGGCTGCTTACGCCAATGATGTGCACATCATTCTCTACTGCCTGTTTGGCCGCTTCGGCGGGTGTTTGGAACAAGGGACCAATATCCACATCAAACCCAAGGTCGGCAAAACTGGTGGCTATCACTTTTGCTCCGCGGTCGTGACCATCCTGGCCCATTTTGGCTACCATGATGCGCGGGCGGCGACCATCGAGCTTAGCGAATGTATCGGCGAGTTCGCGGGCTTTGGTAAAATCTTTATCCATGGAAATTTCATTTGAATAAACTCCGGCAATTGAGCGGCTGGTAGCCTGGTAGCGACCGCATACTTTTTCGAGCGCGTAGGATATTTCTCCGAGACTGGCCCTTACTCTTGCCGCGTGAATACTCAGCTCCAGTAAATTTCCTTTTCCGTTTTTGGCTGCTTCTGTCAGAGCTTCGAGGGCTTCATCTACTTTAGTTTGATCGCGGCTTGTCTTCAGCTGTTTTAATCGTTCCAGTTGCTGCGTACGCACTTTGGCATTATCAACATCTAAAATATCGATCTGCGTTTTTTCGTCGGTTTGATAGGCGTTCACTCCAACAATAATATCCTTTCCTCCGTCTATGCGGGCTTGCTTGCGTGCCGCCGCTTCTTCAATGCGCATCTTGGGGATACCGGCTTCAATCGCTTTGGTCATGCCGCCTAATTTCTCCACTTCTTCAATCAAAGCCCAGGCTTTCTTTGCAAGCTGATCGGTAAGATACTCTACATAATAAGAACCACCCCAGGGATCCACTACTTTGCAAATATTTGTTTCCTGCTGCAGGTAAATTTGCGTGTTGCGCGCAATGCGTGCCGAAAAATCTGTTGGTAAAGCGATCGCTTCATCCAAAGCATTGGTGTGTAAACTTTGCGTACCGCCCATTGCGGCTGCCATCGCCTCAATACAGGTACGTGCCACATTATTGTAAGGATCCTGTTCGGTTAAACTCCATCCACTGGTTTGGCAATGGGTGCGCAGCGCCATGGATTTTGTATTCTTCGGGTCGAACTGTTTAACAATTTTTGCCCAAAGCATACGGGCAGCTCGCATCTTGGCGATCTCCATGAAATGGTTCATGCCAATGGCCCAGAAAAAAGAAAGTCGCGGAGCAAAATCATCAATGTTCAGTCCGGCTTTTATCCCGGTGCGTATGTATTCCAATCCGTCAGCTAACGTATAGGCCAGTTCAATGTCAGCGGTAGCGCCGGCTTCCTGCATGTGGTACCCGCTGATGGAAATAGAATTGAACTTGGGCATGTTCTTAGAGGCGAACTCGAAAATATCAGCCACGATCCTCATGGAGTGACTTGGCGGGTAAATGTAGGTGTTACGCACCATGAACTCCTTCAAAATATCATTCTGAATAGTGCCGCTCAATTTATCCATGCTCACGCCCTGCTCTTCGGCCGCCACGATATAAAAAGAAAGGATAGGCAACACAGCTCCATTCATCGTCATGGAAACCGACATTTGATCGAGCGGTATCTGGTCGAACAGAATTTTCATATCAAGAATGGAATCGATGGCCACTCCCGCTTTTCCAACATCTCCCACCACGCGCTCATGATCACTGTCGTAACCACGATGTGTAGCGAGGTCGAATGCAACCGACAATCCTTTTTGTCCGCCGGCCAAATTTCTCCTATAGAACGCGTTACTTTCTTCGGCTGTACTGAATCCTGCATACTGGCGTATGGTCCAAGGATTTTGAACGTACATGCTGCCGTACGGACCGCGCAGGAAAGGCGCGATACCCGCAGCGAAATGCAAATGTTCAGCGCCATGAATATCTCCTGCTTCAAAAGATCTTTTCAATCCTATTTTTTCAGCGGTCATGAAAGCGCTCGGCCAGGGTATCAGCGAATCGTTCCTTTTTGGAGAGCGACTTTTATACTTGATATGTGAAAGATCCTTACGCATTTTCTTTCACGAAGTGTTTTTCCAGGTACAGGGGCTTGATAGGCTCTATCTCCATTTTTGTAACATGCGTATGCTCATGCAGGCCTGTCTTTGGGCTTTCCGACTTGTTTTGAAATTTGTTGACCCCCACCAAAATGATCTTTTGCTCACGGAACTTTTCAATGAGCTCACGTGCTTGCTTTGTAATTGTATCCTGTATGTAATTTGACCGCAGGCAGGCTATAAACCCTCCTTTGCTTTCAATTTTTTTGAATTCTTCCCAGGCCTTTTGCGCTAGCTCATCAGTAAGCGATTCGATATAATAAGATCCCGCGCCCATATCGCTCACCTTCCCGAAATAGCTTTCTTCTTTTAGAACGAGCTGCTGGTTACGAGCAATGCGCTGACCAGACTCACCATTCATTTCGTAGGTTTTATCGTAAGAGTCGAGCGTGAGTGAGTTGCATCCTCCAATAACTGCGCTCATTCCTTCTGTGGTACTGCGCAACATGTTGTTATAAGCATCGAGCGTGGCCTTGTTCATTTGCGAAGTACGTACATGCAGCAGCAAATCGCTTGGCGCGCCATATTCATTGGCGATCAAAGGCCATAGTTTGCGCAAGGCGCGTAATTTAGCGATCTCCCCGAAAAAATCGCCGCTAACCGCCATTGAAAAGCGAAAGCCGCGTTTCATGTCGCCACGCATCAAATACTCGTGCGCATGCGCTATAGCGCATGCAAGCTCAAAAACCTGGGTGGCGCCGGCATTTTGATAAGCCGTTGCATCTATCCAGGAATTTCCATTGCGCATATCCACTTCTTCTGAAACTATCCAGCTGCCACTTTGTGCCAGGTGAGAGATCCCATCGTGACAGATACTGCCGCGCGGTTTTTCGTCGGGTATGCTCTGTGCATCGAGATAAGAATGAAAAGCGGGAATTAGATCTTCGCCGGAATATTTAACAATAAAGCAAAGCTCTATGTACTGAACAAGAATGTCTTTCAATAAAATGGAGAGGTCTGTTTTTCGGTAAAGCACAAAATGCAAAGATGTAGCTCCCGTGTTCAAGGCTTTCAGCGCTCTGGCATTGGCCTGTTTTTCTTCAATTACGTGGATCTCCTCGCAAACTTCCCAACGAACATGAGAGAATAGTGTTTCACGGGTCTCGTTTAGATCTTCCGAAGTATAAAAAGGCTTTACGCGAAAACCATTGGGATTATCCCAAAACAGTATCTCGAACGGTGCACCCTTAAGGTCTTTGATGATCTGCTGTTTCCAGTCTGAAGCATTTGCAGGACCGAACTCCGAAAACAACTTTTCCATTATGCGAATAATTTACGCCGCTTAAAAATGCTGCCCTACTTCTTTCTTCAAATATTCGGTGGCGATCTGGGTCGGGGTCTTCTCAACACCCGAAGCGATCTGCAGAACGATCTGCGCGAGATCCTGTCCTTTTGAGTTATCGGGGATCTTGGTCACAGAGATATTGATGAGCTTCAATGTTTCTTCTTTGGCCGTCTTCACCAATTGCCAGGCGCCCACACTGATATAGATCTGCTGCGAGATATTGTGTTCATACTCACTCTTGATAGTGCGCAGGAGGTCGTTGTGCAGCTGGGCCGAATTCATGCCGGCTTTATTGACCCGTAATACAAGGTTGGTGGGCTCTATGCGTTCCAGGAAAATGATGATGCGCTCATAGGCCTGCAGGCGAATGGGTGTGGTAAGGCTCATCTGCGATTTACGCAATTCATAGTCGCGCTTCTTGTTCTCATTGTTTAGGAAGCTGCGAACGATAAAGAACGTGGCAGCGAACACTGCCCCGGCCGGGATAAGTATCTTTAAAATGTCTAAAAGGTCTTGCATAAAATGCTGGTTTGTGCCCTGTAAATATCTGAAATTTTATTGGCTTTTTAAAAATAATTTTAAGGTCGATAAACCCTTAATTTCAGCCTACCAACACGGGCTTCGCAGGCGGAAGGGTTCCAGACAGATACCACAATTTTTAAAAGTTCTCCGCTTCCTTCCGGCAGCTCGTAAACCAATGCGGCACGCGTGTTCCCCTGACCTTTTATGGTGGAAACATTGGCGTACCTATACAGGGGCGCTTTGCTTCTGTCCTTAAAATGCAGCTCGAGCGCCAGGCCCGGAAAATCAAAACAAGAAGCGTCGAGGTTTGATGTAAGAAGTATGAGGTCGCCCGCTTTAAATGCAGAGGCCCGGACGCTATCTACAACCAGGCCTAAGCCAAATTCATTCCTTTTGCTCACAGTAGCCTCCGCGCTATTCAACGTATCCAGTATTATCTTCGGAGTTTGGTGCCTGGTGTAGCGTGCGCAGGTTGCTCCGATGAATTTTACAGTGCCGCTTCTTTTTCCATAGGCCAATTCGATCAGCTTCCCGGTTTCCGGCGAACAATACCGGTCGTAGTTCAGTACAACCAATTCGTTTTGCCTCATTGTGTCAAGCAGATCAGCCATGCGGGCAATATCCTCGTTCCGCACAAGATCCGTTTTGAGAGCGACACCGGGAATGTCGAAAGAAGTATTGTTTATTACAGTGCCTTTCACGCAGGACGCCAGTTCTTCCACCACCCGCTCATTCCTGCTATCAAGATCGGCCGTAGCAAATTTTAACCCGCAATACCCGAACAGGATCAGTATACAGCTGATACACGCCGCCTTCGTCTTCTTCGTTACCGGCGAGAGATAGACCAGCACTAAAAGTAAAAGAACAAACAAAGCGAGGGAAAAGAAAAGCACGGCCCCGAATCCGGCCAGCTTGTAATCTGCCTCAATATTCCAATTGCCGGCAGGCAGCACAAAGGCCGGAAAAGAACTGCTGCAGGAGTAAAACGGTTTATAGGCCCTGCCATTCACTTTGAAATTCCAAAGCGGACAATAATTCTGGTTCACCACGAAAACCGTGGGCGCGACATTTTTAACATCAAAAGAATACCCATTGGGATGCCAGCGCTTACAGCTATACGTATTGGAAATGTTTGAAAAGACTTTCGCGCCAAATTTATCCAGGTTAGCCGAGTGCATTGTGATCACGCTGCGGTCGCTGCGCAAAAGACTGTCGGCAAATCCTTCTTCGGCGCAGAGGCTGTCGGCAAAGAACGCGTAACTGTTCTTAAAGATATTTTTTGACAATCGCGGTTTCTTTAGAAGCAGGTCGAGGTAGTTGATGAGCTCGAAATTATTGCTATTGGGAAAATCAGGTTGTTTTAAAAACACACTCGTGTTCAACCAATACCCGGGCCAGCCTGTACTAATACCCGAAACACGCTCCATGGCCACATTTGAGGGATCGGGAATACCTTTGGGGAAATGCGAAAAGTATTCGTTCATGTCCTTCGCCCTCTCAACGCTGAAAATACGCGCTACGCCACCCAATTGGTAGTTGATGAACACATCGAAGAAACAGGTGATGAGCAATACGCGTAGCTTATTTTTCAGGGAAAGGGTTGTGACCAGCAATACAACAATGGTAATTCCAAAAAGAAGAAGATGGAACAAGGTGATCTTGGCGGGATCCGCGTCATAAAGCCATTGACGCAGGTTCTCGTAGTTGGAGAAAAGCGAGGGGTCCTCTCCTCCTGTTTTAACCGCGGTAAAATGCATGAAAACGATCAAAAGGAACCAAAGACCGGCAAAGTACCAGGTGATCTTGCGCGAAAAAAGCATTTGCGCATTTTCTTCCTTTGCCATGAATTTGGCCGCAACCAATATCACCAGCATCAAAAAGAAAAGCAAAGAAAGATTCGGCATGCGGAATACATTGAACATAGGTAGATATTTGTGCAGGAAAGGATACACAGGCCACTGAAGTCCTAGTGCGATAACAAGCCCGGCAAGGCCCACAAAGATCAGGGCCCTTTCATAAAAATCCTTCCTGGAAAAGATGCCGCAGAGAAAAAAGAAAATGGTAAAAGCGCCTACATAAGGACTCCACAATTCCTGCTCGTATCCGGTAAGGTCCACATTGGTGATGGTGATCAGCGGTACAACAAATGCGATAAAGTTCTGGTAATAAAAACTCTCGTCGCCGGCATAAGCAAGATCAAGCCCGTCCTTGCGCGTGGTAAGCGGGATGATCTGCAGGGCGTTGTAAATGACCGGCAAGGCCATCAGCAGACTTAAACCCAAAACCATGGAAAGCATTTTTAACGAAGCCAGGATGTCATGCACCTGCCTGTCCCTGATCTTCCAGATAACGAAAGCGAGAAAAACAAACGCCATTAAATATCCCGAAACGATCAGGAAAGAAGGATTGCCCGTTGTGATGTGCCAGAAAATGATCAGGGAAAATTTGATCACATCCGAATAAGTGCCCACATCCAGCAGCTTAAAGAAATAGTAGAATATAAATGGAATGAGTGCGACACTCACCACAATGTAAAAGTAATGGCCGTGCGCGATGTTGAAACCGGATAAAGCGTAAATGATACCCGCCAATACCGAAACCTCTTTTTTTCTTGTGAAGAGGTGTGCCAGTTTAAACATGCCCACCGAAGCCACAAAAAGATAAAATACAAAACAGTAATTGAGGATGTAAATGTTCTGCCCGAACAAAAAAGAAACAAGCAACGCTTCTGGACTATATGCCGGCCCTTGCAGGTCGCCATGAACCGGGTAGCCGCTTTGCGTATAAGGATCCCACATCGGAACGATGCCGTTAGTATAGCACTCGCTCATGTAATACCGCCAAGGCATCCAGAAGTTCATCATGTCCCACTCCATTCCACGCTGCAGGAAAACGAGCTGCCAATTGGCGGCCAGCACCGCCAGCAGCAAAACGGTGTAGGGAGAGCGCAGGATATTTTTCAGTACCGCTTTCATGTAAGATCGTATTTTACAAGGTGGTCGTTCTGTGCGTCATCTCCTAATTGAAAATTGTGCGTCCCGAATTTTTTGAACCCCACTTTTTCGTAAAAAGCGAATGCTTTCGTGTTCTTTTCCCAAACTCCCAGCCAGATCGTGTCTAATTTTATTTCGCGTCCTTTCTCAATGCATTTTTGTATCAACGCGTATCCCGCCTTTTTATCCTGGTGTTGCTTTTGCACGTAGATCCTTTCTATTTCAATATGTTTAAGGCCCTTTAATTCCGGAGGTTCGTCAACACGTCGCAATTTAGCGTAACCGATCACCTCAGCTCCTGCAGAGGCCAGGAAAAAATACGTTCCTTCCTGTTGCAATTCCTTTTTTGTTTGGGCAAGGTTGAAATGCGTATCGGTATACTCCTTCATGTTCTCTGCCGTGTTGTACCACGAATAGGTTTCGTAAAAAGTTTCGGTGGCCAGGCGGCTGATGGTCTCCGCGTCATGTATGGTTGCCTCTTTGACAGAAATAACCATGCCGCGCTTAAGAAATTCTGGAAGTTTTGTTCAGCAATAGATGATCCGCAAGTACCAGCGCGCACATTGCTTCCACGATGGGTACTGCGCGGGGCAATACACAGGGGTCGTGGCGCCCTTTACCTTCAAGAATAATTTCTTCGCCGCTGCGGTTCACGGTCTTTTGTTTTTGCATGATGGTAGCCACGGGTTTAAAAGCCACATTGAAGTAAATGTCTTCGCCATTGCTGATCCCTCCCTGGATGCCTCCACTGTTATTGGTCTTCGTACGTATGCCGTTTCGGTTTTCCCCGAAGGGATCCCTTGAACCCGGGACGAAAAGATCGTTCAATTCAGACCCCTTTGAGTTTATAGAACTAAACCCGGCCCCGTACTCAAATCCTTTCACGGCGTTAATGCTCAACATCGCTTTTCCCAAGTCGGCATGCAGTTTATCAAACGCGGGCTCGCCTAAACCGGCAGGTACTTTCTGCGCGGCACAGGTCACAATTCCTCCAACGGTATCCCCTTGCTTGCGCACAGCTTCAATAAGCTCTATCATCTGCTGCGCTGTTTTTTCATCAGGACAACGAACAATGTTCTTCTCGATATTTGCGGGATCTATTTCCAGGTAAGATCTCTCAAGCCTGATGTGCTGCACCTGCGAAACGTAAGCGAATATTTTAATGCCATACTGTTGCAACAGCAATTTAGCAACAGCCCCCGCCACCACACGACTGGCAGTCTCGCGCGCGGAAGATCTGCCGCCACCGCGATGATCCCTTAAACCATATTTCTTTTCGTACGTGTAATCCGCGTGCGAAGGGCGAAATGCGTCTTTCACATGATCGTAATCTTTACTCTTTTGATTCTCGTTATAGATCACAAAACCGATGGGCGCGCCGGTGGTCACCCCTTCAAAAATTCCGGAGAGGAACTTCACGGCATCTCCTTCTTTTCTTTGCGTAACGATATGCGATTGCCCGGGCTTTCTCC
This sequence comes from uncultured Flavobacteriaceae bacterium, assembly GCA_964387075.1. GTDB lineage: Bacteria > Bacteroidota > Bacteroidia > B-17B0 > Aurantibacillaceae > PALSA-968. The sequence continues at coordinate 20,081 of CAYLVB010000008.1, read as the reverse complement.
TGTCCAATTCACTTTGTACAAAAGCGAGATCGATCTGCAGGCCTGCAGGACAGCCATCGATAATTCCTCCTATGGCTTCGCCGTGCGATTCGCCAAATGTGCTAAGCCTGAAAATATGTCCGAATGAATTGCCGGCCATTAAATGAGGTATTGGAACTTTTGTTTCTGGAACTCTTTGCCTCCCTTGTGATGATCTAAATGCTGCCGGCTGTGGAAGAACACGATCTTGATCTCGTGGCTTCCGCTATTGGTTGGGCGTAAACGATTTGTATTGTAATCGTAAGAATAACTTACCTGCGCCCAGTCGGTAAAGGTCCAGCCCACCTGGGCAACCAAAGCAGTGCCCAGGCGTATGCCTGCTCCCACCAACATCGCCTTCTTAATGTGCAACCTAAGATTATAGTCAAAAAGGATCGGACTTCCTGCAACGAAGATCACCGCGGTGGTGTTCTCCCATACATAATCAAGGTTCTGCGCATAGTTATAACCTAAGGAAACGCACATGTGCGGCACTGTTTTTATCTCTCCTTTTTTGTTCTGAGCTTTGGTCTTATCGTAAGTGAAGGTGCTTCCCAAAAGGTTGTTCATGGCGGCGCCTAAGTAAAAGCGATCATTATAGAGCAAAATACCCGCCGCCCCGTTGTAGTTCTTCGTTTTATGGGTGGTAAGCATGTGCGAGATGGCCGCGTCCTGGCTATTCTGGTAGGTCATCGAAGCGGCATTCACGCTTTGCATGTTATAACTGCCATTCAAACCAAAAGAAAGTGCAAAATCGTCAAATTTGATCCTGAAAGAATAGGCCAAAGCCCCCGTAAGGGTCTTAAAAGGTCCTATCTGGTCTTGAAATACAAAGGCACCTACCCCCATTTTGTTCTTATAGATCTTGCGGTGGTAGCTGGCCCCCATGGTCTTAGGTGCACCGTCAAACCCTACCCATTGGTTGCGGTAGCTAAGGCGGGCATCATAGATCTGGCGGCTGCCTGCTACGGCCGGGTTGAGCATAAAATGGTTGCTTCGGTACTGAGTCCAAAAAGGGTATTGCTGGGCCCTGACGAAGGAACTGAGACCAAACAATAATATCAGGAGAAGGTATTTCAAGCCCGTAAAGATAACAATAAGGCAATTTAAAACGAAGTATGTGGTTTTTAGGCCCTTATTTACCTGCCTATAATAATAAAATTCTAGATAAACAAAGTAAAAAAATGCCTGCATTTATTTTGGTTATTCCGATATTTCGAATTATTATTGCGAACAATTTTGCGACCTTTATTTAATATGAAAAGATACGGTATTGTTTTTCTCCTGTTCATTCAAGCGGCCTGGGCCTATTCCCAGGGTGGTGTTATCATTATCGAAGGGAATTACCAGGGTAAGAACTTATACGTACAGAACCCATTTGCCAGCGGCGGTGTTGGTTTTTGCGTTACCGAGGTATACGTGAACGGTAACCTGACCACCGACGAGACCCAAAGCAGCGCATTTGAGGTAGATTTCAAGCCCCATAAACTCAATATCGGCGATAAAGTAGAGATCAAGGTAAAACACAAAGACGATTGCCGTCCAAAAGTGTTGAATCCTGAGGTTCTGAAGCCAAAAAGTACTTTCGAGGTTATCTCTATGAGCGTTACCGGCGACGGCAACCTGAAATGGAGCACCAAAGGTGAAAGCGGTAAACTGGCCTATGTTGTCGAGCAATTTCGCTGGAACAAGTGGGTAAAGATCGGTGAGACCGATGGCAAAGGAACGGCCACAACCAATGATTACGAGTATAAGGTAGCACCTCACTCGGGCAAGAACCAGTTCCGTGTAAAACAAACAGATTACAGTGGCCAGCCACGCTTGTCTAAACCGACTGATTTTAACAGCACTTCCTGCGAAGTTAGCTTTACCCCTCAAAAGGTGTCTAAAGACATCAATTTCGAGTGTTCAGGCAAACCTGCCGAGACCATGTACGAGATCTACGATCAGTACGGAAACATCGTAAAACGCGGTTTTGGAAGCAAGATAGATTGCAGCAACCTTCCTAAGGGTGGCTACTTCCTGAACTACGACAATAAAATGGGCGAATTCGTTAAGAAATAGCCACTTAGCCCCTCCTTCTTCATTCGTCTAAATTTTCCCCTTTTTCTTTAAATAATACCGCTTTTGTGGTATATTTGTAGTGGAATTTAGAATCAATCTAAACAAGATGATAACAGTATCAGAAGCGGCTAAGGAACACGCCATTCAACTCATAAAAGAAGAGAACAGGCCCGAGGGAACCTTTATACGTGTGGGTGTAAGCGGCGGCGGTTGCTCCGGCCTAAGCTATAACCTCATTTTTGACCACGAATTAAAGTCAGATGACCAGTCGTTCGAAGACAAAGGCATTAAGATCGTGGTTGATCGCAAAAGCTTTTTATACCTGGTAGGCACCGAGCTGGATTATACCGGTGGCCTTAACGGTAAAGGATTTATTTTTAAGAACCCCAATGCCTCGCGCACCTGCGGATGCGGCGAGAGCTTTTCCGTATAATATTAACATACCTTTTTATCTCTTTCATAAGCCGTGGGCGACATCCTAGAAGAACATATCAGCAGCGATTATAAGTACGGGTTTGTTTCGGATTTTGAATCAGACAACGCGCCTCCCGGTCTCAGCGAAGAGATCGTTCGTTTCATCTCCAAGAAAAAGAATGAGCCGCAATGGATGCTAGATTTCCGTTTAAAAGCTTATCGTCACTGGACCACCTTAGAAGAACCTAAATGGGCGCATGTGCATTACGCGGAGCCAAAGTTCAACGAGATCATATATTATTCCGCCCCCAAACAAAAGAAGGCGCTTAACAGTCTAGATGAAGTTGATCCTGAACTATTAAAGACATTCGAAAAACTCGGTATCTCTTTAGAAGAACAGAAACGCCTGAGCGGGGTGCAAAGCAATATTGCCATCGACGCTGTGATCGACAGCGTTTCTGTAAAAACAACATTTAAGGAAACGTTGGCCGAGAAGGGGGTTATCTTCTGTTCATTCAGCGAAGCGGTACAAGAACATCCCGAGCTGATCAAGAAATACATGGGCATGGTGGTGCCCTACACCGATAATTTTTATGCCGCGTTGAACAGCGCTGTTTTCAGCGACGGTTCGTTCTGTTATATTCCAAAAGGGGTTCGATGCCCTATGGAGCTTTCTACTTATTTCCGCATCAACTCAGCGGGCACAGGTCAGTTTGAGCGCACTTTGATCGTGGCCGAGGAGGATTCTTATGTTTCTTACCTGGAAGGCTGTACAGCCCCACAGCGCGACGAGAACCAGTTGCACGCGGCCATTGTTGAGATCATTGCGCACAGGAACGCCGAAGTGAAATACAGCACCGTGCAGAACTGGTACCCCGGCGACAAAGAAGGAAAAGGCGGGATCTTCAACTTCGTTACCAAACGTGGTATTTGCCTGGAAGATAATTCAAAGATCAGCTGGACTCAGGTAGAGACCGGTTCGGCCATTACCTGGAAATATCCTTCGGTGATCCTTAAGGGAAATAATTCGGTGGGCGAGTTCTACTCGGTTGCCGTTACCAATAATTACCAGCAGGCCGATACCGGAACCAAGATGATCCACATTGGTAAGAATACCAGGTCAACCATCATCTCCAAAGGTATCTCAGCCGGCTTCAGCAATAACTCGTATCGCGGACTTGTGCGCATTAACAAAGGAGCTACAGGTTCACGTAATTTCTCTCAGTGTGATAGTTTATTGATGGGCGACAAATGCGGGGCACATACCTTCCCCTATATTGAGATCAAAGATAAATCGGGAATCGTGGAACACGAAGCCACTACCAGCAAGATAGGCGAAGACCAGATATTCTACTGTAAACAACGTGGATTAGACACAGAAAAAGCAGTAGGCCTTATTGTGAACGGTTATTGCAAGGAAGTTTTGAAGCAATTGCCCATGGAATTCGCGGTGGAAGCCCAGAAGCTTTTGGCCGTAAGTCTCGAGGGAAGCGTAGGATAATATTTAACGAAATAAGTTTAGGAATTACCGGATTTTTCAAATTAATTTGCAGGAACAAACACAAACACAAATTATGGAAATCACAAACACGATCTCCCCGGAGAAAAAAGGTAACATCGAAGACCTGGTGGCCTGGCAAAAAGCTAAAGAATTAGCCGTTATTGCCTACAAGACCCTCAGCGCAACCAACACCGATGCCATCCTCAAGGAAAAAATGCTGTCGTCCGTATTAGAAGTGCCTTACAGCATTGCCCGCAGTTACGGGGTGAAACAGCGCATTCAATCATTAGAGAATCTATACGAAGCGCGCGAAAGCATATTTGAGTTCAAGACCGCTTTGGCCATTTCTGTCGACCTGGGTATGGTAGCCGAAATGCAGAGCATCGAGATCATTCCTTTGGTAGATCATACCGACAAATTGGTTTCCGGGTTAATTCAATACAAGGAAGACGCAAAAAAGGGCAAAATACGCAAGCCCTTTAGCCAGCGTAAAGATGTGGATGGAAATTCCATTCAGTCAGATAATTTCGGGAATACAGATTATACCAACTCTCCCGTTTCTAATTTCTAAATACAAACATGTTATCAGTTAAGAATTTACAGGCAGAGATAAACGGGAAGAAAATTCTGAACGGGATCAACCTTGAAGTAAAAGCCGGAGAAGTACACGCTATCATGGGCCCTAACGGCTCAGGCAAAAGTACTTTATCCGCGGTGCTGGCGGGGCGCGAAGATTACGATGTTACCGGCGGCGAAGTTACATTCAATGGGAAAGATCTTTTAGAGCTTGCCCCCGAAGATCGCGCGCGCGAGGGATTGTTCCTGGCTTTTCAATACCCGGTAGAGATTCCCGGGGTAAGCAACGTTAACTTTTTGCGCACAGCCGTGAACGAGATCCGAGCCTATCATGGTCAGCCCAATATGGAGGCCAAAGAATTCTTAGCGCTCATAAAAGAAAAACAACAATTGGTGGAACTTGATGCCAAGCTTGCCGGCCGCAGCGTGAACGAAGGTTTTAGCGGTGGTGAGAAAAAACGTAACGAGATCTTCCAGATGGCTGTCTTGGATCCCAAGCTTGCTATTTTGGATGAGACCGACAGCGGCCTGGACATCGACGCGCTGCGCATCGTTGCAAACGGAGTAAATAAGTTAAAAAGCAAGAACAACGCCACCATTGTGATCACACACTACCAGCGCCTGCTGGATCATATCGTTCCTGATTTTGTGCATATTCTTTATCAGGGAAGGATCGTGAAAAGCGGCGGCAAAGAACTGGCGCTTGAGCTGGAGGAAACAGGTTACGACGAGATCAGGAAGAGGTACGACATCGCTGAAGCATAATGGTAACCGATAAACTCACAGTTACACACCAATTATCTGAAGAACTGGCCCGCATTTCGGGAAAGGCAACGTTTATGCCTGTTGCTGAAATTGGCAAAGCGTTGCAATACCTTGAAGAAAAGGGCATCCCTAACAACAAACAGGAAGCTTATAAGTATTGTAATACCGAAGCTATCATCCGTAAAGAGTTCAAAGCGCTTAACGGAAAAGAACTTTCTGCGAAGAACCTCAAACAAAGTTATTATGTGAACGGCGCCTACAATCTTTATGTAGTGAACGGGCATCTGGATATGGAAAGCTCTGAAATTCCCGAGGAAGGTATCATAAATAACATCGATTCGGTTCGCGCTGAAGAATTAAGCGATCATTTGTCGGCTAACGTAAAAAGCGACAGCGATCCGTTTGTAGCCTTAAATGTGGCTTATGCCGACAGAGGGTTATTTATTAAGGTTCCTTCAGGAAAAATTGTGGAAAAGACCATTGTCATTCACAACATTGTCAGGTCTTCTGATACTTTCTTTTACAACGTGCGTAATCTTTTCGTTATTGAAAAGAACGCGCAGGTTAAAATTACCGAGGCGTTTTACCCGGCTAGCGGAAAGAATTTCTGCAATACATTGACCGAAGTGTTTACCGGCGAACATGCCCAGGTACAGCATTGCCGGGTACAGAATTCAGGTAAAGATTTTTATGGAGTGGATACCACTTCTGTAGCACAGAACCGCTACAGTAATTATGTACACTCGGTGTTTACCTTCAGCGGAGCTTTGGTGAGGAATAACTTAACCATTTCGCTCAACGAAGAATTTTCAGAGTGTCATTTGTATGGCTTAACTCCCGGGAAGCACCAGCAGATCGTAGACAACCATACCCTGGTAGATCATCAAAAACCCAATTGTCAGAGCAACGAACTTTACAAAGGAATTGCCGATGGTAAGTCAACGCTTACTTTTAACGGACAGATCTTTGTAGAGAAAGATGCACAGAAGACCAACGCTTACCAAAGCAGTAAGAATATTTTGTTGAGCGACAACGCCACTGTAAATGCCAAGCCTGAACTTGAGATCTACGCCAGTGATGTAAAATGTTCGCACGGAACATCAACCGGTAAGGTAGACGAGAACGCTTTATTCTATTTGAAAGCGCGAGGTATTGGTGAGGAAAAAGCCCGCAAACTCCTTTTACACGCTTTTGCCCACGAAGTAATTGGAAAAATTGCCGATACCGATACACGCTGGTATGTGGAGCATCTTTTTGAACAGAGTTTAAATTAAACCCCGGCCATGAGCCCTGTTTTATCGCATAGCAAATTAGATGTAGAGAAGATCCGCAAGGAATTCCCTATTCTTACACAGCAGGTAAATGGCAAGCCTTTGGTTTATTTTGACAATGGAGCTACTTCCCAAAAACCGAAAGCTGTAATTGATGCTATTGTAAAATACTATTCGGAAGAGAACAGCAATATTCACCGTGGCGTTCATACCCTGAGCCAGAAAGCCACCGAACATTACGAAAGAGCAAGAACTACGGTTCAGAAGCATATTAATGCCGGTTCTTCTCAGGAGATAATCTTTACCCGCGGGACTACTGAAAGTGTTAACCTCGTTGCACATTCATTTGCAAAATGGATCAACGCAGGAGATGAGATCATTACTTCGCAGACCGAGCATCACTCGAATATCTTGCCTTGGCAACTGCTTTGCGAGGAGAAAAAAGCTGTTTTAAAAGTTATTCCCGTAAATCAGAGCGGAGAACTGAATTACACGGAGTTTGAAAAATTTCTTTCGGCCAAAACAAAGCTCATTGCCATTACCCATGTTTCAAACACAACGGGTGTAGTGATGGATGTAAAAAAGATCATTAACGCGGCGCATGCCAAAAAAATTCCCGTTCTTTTAGACGGTGCCCAGGCTATTCCGCATATGGCCGTAAATGTCCAGGATCTTGATTGCGATTTTTATTGCTTCAGCGGCCACAAAGCATTTGCTCCCACAGGCATTGGGGTTTTGTATGCTAAAAAACAATGGGTCGATAAACTTTCTCCTTACCAGGTTGGTGGCGGAACCATTAAAACAGTTTCATTCGCTAAAACCGAATATGCGGAAGGTCCCTTGAGATTTGAAGCAGGCACACCGAATATTGAAGGAGCCATAGGTCTTGCAGCCGCGCTGGATTATATCAATGCCATTGGGCTGGAAAATATTTCGGCTTATGAGCACGAGCTTCTCTCCTACGCTACCGAAAAATTGAAAAAGCTCCCAGGGTTGAAAATTTTCGGCGATGTACAAAATAAAGCCGCGGTCATTTCTTTTAACGTGAACAATATTCATCCTTTTGATATTGGAACTATCCTGGATAAACAAGCTGTGGCGGTAAGAACAGGCCACCATTGTACACAACCTTTAATGGAATTTTTCTGTATACCGGGAACCATACGCGCTTCCTTCGCTTTCTACAATACCAAACAAGAAATAGATGTGTTCATTACCGCTCTGGAGAAGGCGGTGAAAATGCTTTCATAAAGAAACGGTTTGCCTCATTTACTCCAGGATAATTTTTCGCACAAGCTTGCTTTTATCAGTGATTATTTCGATAAAATAAATTCCTTTTGACCGATCTCCCAAAATGATCTTTTCATTTAGTTCGCCTGTCAGCTCCTGGTAGCTTTTGCTATAGATCGTTTGACCCATAATATTTTTTATTTCCAGCCGCAACTCTGTCGGCGCTTTGTCGGCCTTGAAGCTTATGTTAACACAATTGTCTGTAGGGTTTGGATAAATTTCTAAAGACCTTACCTGCGTTTCAAGAACATTAGAACCGATAGAAGAAATATTGCCCTTGATTCTTCCAACCGCCATATTGCCTCTGTTAACATTGTATATCAATCCATCTCCTACCAGGTATTTATTACCTGTTTCGTCTACATCGATATCATAGCTATCGAGATCCTGAAAAGAGAGTAGGTCCAGCAAGTTTCCCGAAGGGTCATATTCAGCTACAAAACTTGAACCGGCAGTATTCGCGGTGAGCGACTGTTGGTATGCCCCGGTACCAAAGACTGCCGGAACCGCAACCGAACCTGTAACATAACAATGTCCGTTGTTTTTTGCTAAAACTTCCCAGGCGCCGCCATTTGCCTTTCCCTCCGCCTTTGCCCATAAGCAATTTCCTGATGAATCGAACTTTGCAAGAAGTATATGTCCATCATTGGAATTTATCGTAATAGCATCAAACGTTATAGTGCCGTCAAAATAACCAGACATATAACTTTTTCCGTTTTCATCGGTATTCAATCCAGTGAGCGTAAACAATTGATTCCCATTAATCCCCTTTTTTACCCATTGTAATTTGCCGGCGGCAGAATACTTTGCAATAAAAGGATCGCCGTTTAAGGGACTTGATAAACTGACAGGGTTTGAATCTATGAATGTGCAGTCACCGATGTTTTGGCCCGCTATATAAGCATTACCATATTTATCTGCTCCAATACCATAACCGCCAATTCCCGCAGTGGCAATGTAACGATCATCGATATCAGGTTTCGCCATCTGAACCCATTTAAAATTGCCACTACTATCATATTTTGCCGTGATCATGGCGCTCCTTGCAACGTTCAGCACTTTAGCATTTGGACCTTCCCCAAACAGAATAGTATCACTAACACCTCCGGTAATGAATATATTTCCAGCGCCATCTATCGAAATACCTTTGCTGACATCGTCCTTTTTACTGCCTGGACTTTTTACCCAAAGTAGTTTGCCATTTGTATTGTATTTTGCAATAAAAATATCAAAGCCTCCTTTAGTAGGAATGGTAACTGTATCCGAACCGCTTCCGAATGTGGCAGTCCAACCTGTAAATCCTGTTAAATAGCAATTACCCACTGAATCTACGACAAGGCCATCCGCCTCATCGCTTCCAAGGGTTTTAATTTGCTGTACCCATACAAAATTGCCGGAAGAATCGTATTTAGCTAAATAGATATCGCTACGATTTCCAATTTCGATTAAAGTAGTTGCTCCAAAAGTGGTCGTATCTCTTAATAGTCCTGTTACGTAACTGTTCTTAGCTCTATCAACCGCAATGTGAGCGCCCGTGTTGGCAGAGTTTCCCATAGAATACCGCATCCATTCGAATTGCTGCGCGGAGCTTATGAAAGACAACAACAATGTAGCGAGGGTAGTCAGTTTTTTCATACGTAAATTTACTTTCTTCTACCCCGGCATCCACTTATTATTCGGCACTCTCTCATTTTTAATAGCCCAAAAGACCAAAAACATATGTAATTGCAAATTCTCTTTTATATTTATTCTTGACCCAAAGAAACAATAACCAAAGATTAACATGAAAACAAAAACATGCGCAATTCTTGCAGGATCTTTCCTTTTTTTTATTTGCGACATTTACCCGCAAAATATACCGGTAGGTTATTGGGGTATGAACGGATGGATGCCTCCCGCGCAAGGTGAGAATAATACAACTCATGTGAGTCCCGGTAATAACGCAACCATCAACGTTACATCTAATCCGGGAGGCAATTTTGATGATATTGCCCTTAATACTTCGGTGATCTCTTCCGCTCCGATAAGGTTTATCCGTTTTGGTGGTACCACGGCCGACATCAATATTCCTGACTATAGTCAATACGACGCCTTCGTCGATGAGTGCCTCGCTTTAGGCGCAACTCCCGCTATCCAGGTTTCCTTTCTTGCTACGAAGCTAAGTTCTTATACCTCTGTTGGCGCGAGTTATTACTCCGGCTACGGCACCACTGATATTGTAAATTTGATGTCGCACTTAGAAAGCCGCGGCACTCCTGTGTATTATTGGATCCTTGGTAACGAGCCGGATCTTTATCATACTTTTCCAGGCGTTTCTGCCACAAAGTATACTGCTTCTGATATTTCAGCTAATTATTTTAAGTCTTATGCATTGGCATTAAAAAAACACGCTTATAATCATGTGCCCAGTTATAGCATTAAAATTATTGGTCCTGAACTTGCCGATTTCGACCCTGCGGAACCCGTAAGTAATACGATAATGAGGGACCTACTAACAACTTCCAACACCGGTAATAACTTTAGTAGCCCTAATATTACAGGATTTATTAAAGATGAGGATGGGACGTATCCTAACTCCACAGATCATTACTTGGACATTGTGTCTTTTCACTTGTATCCTTTTAGTCAAGGAGGCATTGCACCGACGCCTTCAGGTGTGATAAATGTTCCCTCAGGGTTTTTTCAAACGCAACTTACGCAGCTTCAAACTTATCTGAGCCATGCAAACAATAAGAACCCGAATCTTAAAGTTGCCCTTACCGAGTGTAATCTAAACAGTAGCAATCCAACTAACACGGCATTAGACAATACTTCGTTTGTTGCGGGCCAGTTCATAGCTTCCATGTTCGCGAATGGATTAAAAAATAATGTTTCCTACATGGTTCCCTGGAGTATGGCAGAAGGAACCGGAAGCGGAGATCACGGATTTGTTACTAACAACCCCGGAAATTATGTGGCACGCTCAACCTATTGGCATGAAACACTCATGGCCAACTATTTCAAATCGGGGGCCGGATTTACGAATGTACTTTTCGAGGGCATCGATAAAGATGGAGGGAATAATGATGTAGCGGACTTCGTTTGTTTTGGCGCAAACGTGAGCGGTCAAAAGCAGAGTGTTGTGGTGTTAATGAACTACGGAAACGCCAACACAAAATATGATTATAATATTATGCTGAATGGCACCGGAACGGGAAGCGGCCTGAATACCCCGGTAAAAATTACTTTCGCGATGGGATCGACCCTAAGTAGTTTTTCACACGCCGGATCGATCAACCCGCAGGAAACGCACTTCATCATCTTCGATTGCAATGGCGCGTGGGAAGGCACGTGGGTATATAATGCCAGCGATGCTTCCAATGGCAATGCTCCAACGTATAATTCGGGCGGCACTTCTCCTATACCCTCGGTGGGCCTTAATTGCCTTAACAATTGCAGCAACCCGCAACAAGGGCAGCAGGTAGAGATCCAGCTAACGGGCGCGCAATACTATAATTGGATGTACAGCAAAGGAGTTGAAATTGTAAATCCTTCCGCTAACGGTGATGATGTTAAATTAACATGTAATAACCCAAATTTTCAGGGGGTAGATACCTACACATTTATAGCAACAGGTTCTAATGGCTGTATTACAACTCAGAATGTAGATATTGTTAACAGCGGCGCACCCATTGGTAATGGGTCTGGTTTGTATGCATACATCTGTGCGGGCTCTCCTGCAGCCTGCGGTCAAAATAATGGCCAGGCAACGGTTTGTGCAGGCGGTTGTGGCCCTAGTCCCATGGCCTACCAATATCATTGGGATAATGGCGAGACCACCCAGGTAGCCACCCAGCTTTCACCCGGCCCTCATGCCGTTTCCGTTAACTGCACAGGTTATCCGAGCATGAAGGTTTTACATGTAGATATTCAAAATGTGGGCAATCCGCCCACAGTTTATGCAGGGGCCAACCAAACGGTCAATAGGAATTGCCGGGTTACATTGACGGCGAGCCCAAATCTCCAATCTTACGGTTATACGTACAAGTGGTTTAAAGGTAACTCTACTGTACCTTTTAGTACTAATTTTACTACATCCTTCGCGCCATTTAACACTTCAACCTATAGAGTAGAGGTGACTTCACCAGCGGGTCAGGGTGGTTGTACTAATTCAAGCACAACTACTGTTTTTGTTAATACCAGACAATATTGTCCGGTGCGGCCAGATATTACTCCTGTTACATCACGATGTCCGGTTAATACTTCCATTACAATTACTCCTTACGTTCTTCAAGGGGATACAGTTATAGTGGATTCCACAAATATTAATGGATTTATCGTTCCAGCCGGCGTAACGCTAACCATACAAAACGCAGTTATTGGCTTTGTGGCGGGAGCGGGTATAGAGGTGCAACAAGGAGAGGATGGATTACCCCAGGGCCGCCTGATAATTATCAATTCAACACTCGCGGGTTGCAACGGACAGCATTGGGCTGGTATTCGTGCGAACGGTATAGGCGGTACAGTGCAGGTAACCCTCGATTCCGTTTCTATTTCCGGCGCGTCTATCCCCTTACAAAGTAACGGAGGGAATGTTTCAGTAACGAATAGCACGTTCGATGATGGGGTTACCGCTCTCTTATTAAATAACATTAATTCGTTTACGATAACTGATAATTTATTTGGTGGTTATGCAACTGCGATCAGTCTTTCCAATACCGGCAACGGAATTTCATCAATAACTGGCAACTATTTTTTGGATGTGGGAACCGGAATTAATTCTTTAAACAGCGATCATTCTCAATTAGATATTTTGTGTAATGAATTCTACAGCTATTCTGCTTATGCGTTAAAAACGGTCAATTGCACTTTAAAGAACCAGGGAACTGCGACATCGGGCGCCGGCAACAAATTCACTAATGGATCTTTATTGGTGAATAATAAGTTTTCGCATAATGGCAATACTATGATCTATTACACCGATCCCTCTAGTCCATTCACATTAACAACCGGTCTTGGCATGAATGCCACGGCGGCCGCAGCTTTAGCGGATGGAAGTTGTGTTTCAGGTGCCAGGTCAACGCAGGCTCAGAATGTTTTAGAAGATCTTTCTCTAGATCTTATCCCTAATCCTAATGCAGGTCAGGTTTCTATTATTTATAGTTTGATTGACAACAGTAAAAAGGCTCAGATCCTGGTTACAAATATGTTTGGACAAATGGTTAAACAATTTGTTACAGAAACTAAAGCACAATCAATTGATCTGGACTGCACAGATCTAAGGAATGGGGTATATTTTGTGTCTCTCTTAGAAGACGGCAAGGTGAAAGCCAGCAGAAAAATGATCATTGCAAAATAGTATTTTATGTCCGGCGCAACGTACGAAGAGGATATCTGGCTCGTATTGTCTTGAGCTGTTTGAAATTTGGTCAATATCCTTCATACTTGCTAGGTCTTATCAGACCGACAGTTCCTTCTGCGGATCCCAGTAGTGCTTTTGGAGATCAACGACTTTGTCCTTAACAACCTTTATCTTCTCCTTCTCCAGTAATTCCTGCATTTGATAAGGATTGTCGAAATGAAATTTTCCAGTCAATTCTCCATTACGATTTAGCACTCGATGAGCCGGCACTTTAGGTTTCTTCTTCCCCGCTCCATTCATGGCATAACCAACGATCCGTGCAGAGCCCGCGGCACCCAGGTACCTGGCAATAGCACCGTAAGAAGTAACTCTTCCTCTCGGAATAAGCCGCGCCACCTGGTACACCATCTCAAAGAAATCCTCAGGTGTAGAGCTATGAGTTACTTTTTTCTTTGATTTTTTGGGCATCCTTTATTCCCCCTCCGCCCTTCGGGCACCTCCCCCAAGGGAGGACATTTTAAGGTTTACTTTTCACGCTTCATTAAAGTTTTGATGAACCCTATGAACGCCTCCACCTTGTCGGCGTTCGGGCAAGCCACACGAAGATCTGTGAATGCCGTATTGTAATAAGAATCTATTTGCTTTTCTAATTGTGTGTTCACGCCTAATTCTATAAATAACTTCTTCACGACTTGCACTTTTTCAGCTGGGTTTGAATTTCCGGAGATCAATTTATTCAATTCGGACCTTTGATTTTCATTAGCCAACTCAAAAGCCTTGAGTAAAAGCCACGTCTTTTTATTGGCAATGATATCGCCTCCCTCCTGTTTACCGGTCTTTCCGGCGTCACCAAAAACATCCAGGAAGTCATCTGTCAATTGAAATGCCATTCCCAAATTCTCTCCCGCGGTATAGAACATGGCAGATTCCTTATTTCCCGCTCCGGCGCACAACATACCCATTTGCAAACTGGCTGCGAGCAGCACCGCCGTTTTCAGGCGGATCATTTCCAGGTAATCAGCCAGCGTTACATTATCCCGGCTTTCAAAATCCATGTCCCATTGCTGTCCCTCGCAAACCTGTATGGCTGTACGGGAAAATATTTCCTCAACTTCTTTTCTTTCGCATTGCGCCACTTGTTGATACGCTTTCACCAGTAGAACATCGCCGCTCAGGATAGCAATGTTGTTGTTCCATTTCTCGTGGACCGTGGTTTTTCCCCTGCGCAATGGAGCTTTATCCATGATATCATCATGTATCAAAGAAAAATTATGGAATAGTTCAACTGCCGCCGCGGCAGGCAGCGCTTTTTTAATATCTCCTTTGAAGCAATCGGCTGCTATCAAAACCAAAAGCGGACGAACCCGCTTCCCATCGAGATTCAAAAAATAATTAACGGGTTCGTAAAGATTGGCAGGCTGTTGCGGAAACAACTTTTTTACCGAAGAAAAATATTCTTCGAAAGCACCCGCTAGTTCTTTGTAATTATTGCTCACAGAGTTTCAGTAAATAATTGCCATAACCACTCTTGGTAAGCGGTTCGGCTATCTTTTTCAATTGCGCTTTATCAATGTATCCCATCTTATAAGCGATCTCTTCAATACATCCTATTTTCAATCCCTGGCGTTCTTCTATCACCTGCACAAATTGTCCGGCCTGCGTTAAAGAAGCGAAAGTTCCTGTATCCAACCAGGCGGTTCCGCGATCAAGTATCCTTACCTGTAGTTTCCCTGCTTCGAGATACTTTTTATTTACATCGGTAATTTCATATTCGCCACGGGCGCTGGGCTTTAAATTTTTTGCGATCTCAACCACTGAGTTATCGTAAAAGTACAATCCGGGCACAGCGTAATTAGATTTGGGCTTAGCGGGTTTTTCTTCAATAGAAAGCACTTTGTTGTTGTTATCAAAATCAACAACCCCGTAACGTTCCGGATCACTTACGTGATAAGCAAATACAATTCCTCCATCCGGCTTTTTGCAGGTTTGCAATTGGCGGCCCAATCCCTGCCCGTAAAAAATATTATCTCCCAACACTAACGCGCAAGGATCTTTTCCAATGAATTTTTCGCCAATAACGAATGCCTGCGCAAGTCCGTTGGGTACTTCCTGCACCGCGTAAGAGAACTTACAGCCAACGCGCGAACCATCGCCCAGCAATCTTTCGAAATTCGGGAGATCGGCCGGGGTTGAGATGATAAGCACTTCTTTTATTCCCGCCATTAATAAAATAGAGAGCGGGTAATAGATCATGGGTTTATCGTACACCGGCATCATTTGCTTGCTCATGGCAAGCGTAAGTGGGTGTAAGCGTGTGCCGGAGCCTCCGGCTAAAATAATTCCCTTCATACTAATCTGGCATTAACACTGTTTTTTTGACATTATTACGATAATTGCGACGGCGCCACGCAAATTTGGTCATTTTATATAAACGGCCAAAATAGATCTCGAAACCTACCGAGTAGAACATTCCGTTAAAATTGATGCCGTCCGGTTCTTTTCCACCCACAAAACGATACCCTGTAGTAGCATTGAAGCCTAGCCATTTAAAGATCTTAAAACTAAGGTCAACTCCCGCTCCGAACATAGATATCCCGGTACTTAAAGTGTCGGTGAATTTTTTATACTTCAACCCCGCTGTATCGGTGGCTGTGGTACGATAGCTGCCTCCACCCACTTCCCCGAAAGCTCCAAGGTCCCACCAGCGGTTTTGAAAAAAGTGATATTCATAGAACAAGGTGAGATAATTCATGTTAAGTTTAAGAAGATAGATGCTATCGCTCTCATCGGTGATCTTTTTTTCGGGTAGGTTCAGCACATCATAATAACCTACCGCGATGGCATGTTTTCCATTGATCGTGAGCCCAGCCTTAGCACCACTTACCTTCACACTTATCTTTTTGCTGGAGCTAACGAAAGAGTTTCGCCTGTCTAAACCTGCCAGCATACCGAACTTATTGGGCACTTGCATCCGGGCTGAGTCGGCATACCATTTTTGCCTCAATGAGTCGAGTTTCCCCTGTTTGTTTAATTGCGCGTAGGCAAAAAAAGGCAAAGCCAGGATCCCGATAAATAATAGGAAATGGTTGCGCATATACCGCTGAAAAATTTCTTTAAATTACGATTTTCCCGCGAAATGCTAAAAAAGGTCCTATTTATCCCTTTCCACACGCTCTTCTTCTTCGTCCTCCTCATCAATATCGATGATGGGCACGTTGAGGATCTCCTTGCGCAGGATACTTTTCTCAAGCGTTAAAAGGAAGCAAGGAAGCAGGATAAGATTGCTGGCGTAAGCAATAAGTAGCGTGAGTGACAAGAGTATGCCCAAGCTGGCGGTGCCGCCGAAACTGGAAAAACCAAACATGCCAAAACCAAAAGTGAGAATAAGCGCGGTGTATACCATGCTCACGCCTGTTTCGCGAATAGTAAGCGAAACGGCCTGAGACATGCTCAGCTTATTCCTTTTGATCTCATGCCTGTATTTAGTAAGAAAATAAAGCGTGCCGTCACTCGAGATGCCGAAAGCGATACTGAAAACAAGAATGGTGCTGGGCTTTAAAGGTACCTGACAAATGCCCATGATGCCCGCTGTAACCAAAAGTGCCACAAGGCTTGGCACAATAGAAATGAGGATCATACGCGGTGAAGAGAAAAGGGTCAGCATTAAAGCCGCGATCAGTATCACCGCCAACCCCACACTGTCAACCAGGTTGCTTACCAGGAACTCATTACCCTTTAAGAACATTACGCAATTTCCTGTCAGTCGGATATCATAACGTTCGTTCTCCTGCATCCATTTGTTAACCTCATAATCGTAGTTGAAGGCGCTATCGATGCGCGGTTTCAGTTCTTTTACCAGTTTATTGATGCGTGTAGAGCCGATATCCTTGATATAGGCAGTGATATGCGTTACCTTTTGTGTAGAATCAATATAAGAGCTCAATTGTTTGCTGTTAGAGCCACTGTCCTGCTGCGCGATCTCGGCCACTCTTTTCAATTCGGTAACCGCGGGCAAACGGTAGTATTTGGGGTCGCCGTTCTTAAAGGCCTGGTAAAAGAACTTCACTCCTTCGGCTACCGAGATAGGCCTGGAGAACTCGGGGTATTGGGCCAGTATCTTCTGCACCTTATTGATGCGGTAAATGGCCCGCGCACTGTTTATGAAAACACCTCGTTCTCGCTTGGTATCGATCACGATCTCAAAAGGAAGTACGCCGCCAAAACGATCCTCAAAATAATGAAGGTCGGTAAGCACCGGGTCATTCTTCGGAAGATCATCTACCACGTAACCTACCGCTTTTATTTTAGTGAACCCTAAACCGCCAACAACCGCGAGAATGATCGCCGTGATATACACAGCCGGACGCTTATTCACCGTTAAGCGGTCTACCCAGTTCAGGATGTTGCGCAATAACTTTCCGTCAATGTGCTTGATATGTTTTCCCTTGGGGCTGGGTAAATAACTGAAGATGGAGGGCACCACCATCAGCGAGAACAGATAAGTGGCCACAACACTTAAAGAAGCTATCAATCCAAATTCATACAGGATCTGGTTCTTAATGGCGCAGAACACCGCAAAGCCAATGGCTGTTGTGAAGTTAGCAAAGAACAAAGAAATGCTGGTACGCTCGATAGCCGTGTGAAGCGCCTTTACTTTATTTCCGTGTATAGCGTACTCCGTATGGTATTTGTTGAGGATAAGCACGCAGTTAGGTACTCCAATAACGATGATCAGGGGCGGAATGAGCCCACTGAGCACAGTAAGCTTAAATCCTAACAATACCATCAATCCAATGCAAAATGCCACCCCGCAGCAAACCACCAGCAGCGAAAAAATAACAGGCAAGAGATTACGAAAGAATATAAAAAGTACAACGCCGGTAACTAAAAGGGCAAGGCCCATAAAGAAAGCCATCTCGCTCTGGATCTTACGGGCCACATTGGTGCGGATATAGGGCATGCCCGAATAATGCACCTCAACGCCTGCCGCAGCCGCAAAAGCATCGCCGTATTTTTTAATGCTGTCGGTAATGGCCAGGCGGTTCTTGGTATTCAGATCCTTTTTCCCAAACGTAACAATGGTAATGGTTGCGTTGTTCTTTATGGTGTAAAGGATCCCGTCATACACTTTCAATTTCTCTATCTTCTCCCAAAGCGCGTCAAGCTCCTCCTGGGTTTTTGGCTGATCGGTGAATACGGGCTTAAGTTCAAATTTATTGAGGCTGTCGTTCAATACAAGTTCTTTCAGCCTTCCGACCGAAGCAACCGCTTCGATCCCTCCGATGTTCTTAAGCCTGTCCCCAAGATCGCACCAGGCGTTAAAAGCCTTTAGTTGTTTAAGCGGAGTGATGTCGCTTCCTATCAGGAGCGCAGCCCCATCCTGCCCGAACTTGCTCTTGTAGTACTCATAATCAATGCTGGCCGAATCGCTATCGGGCAATAATTTGGCAAATTGGTACGTGATCTCAATATCCTTGGCCTTGTATGTGAAAAAAGCCGTGATCCCGGCCACGGCCAGCAGCATCCATACACGATAACGTAATATCCATCGGGCCAGTATCCTCCACATAGGCTTCTAAAATACACAAAATTCTGCTTTTGGGACTACAGGTTCCCGGGCTTATGCTTTTATTTTGAAGATCGATTTATTAGCTTTGTGAAACTTATGGCTTCTATAAAAAGGATTGAGATCCAGCCCGGCGAACAAACGCCTCATGTAGTTTTAGATAAGGAAAAGGGACAATTTCGTATCGAAGGATTTTCTTTCCCCGACACTCCCTATGTTTTTTACGCAAGTGTCATCGACTGGTTCAAGGAATATTGTAAGGACCCCAACGAAGAAACAAAACTGGAATTCGCCTTCCTGTACGTGAACTCCACGTCGATCAAATTCATCAATGATGTATTGAAGAAAATGGACGAGCTGTTCGGTGCGGGGAAAAAAGTTTCTGTTACCTGGATCATAAGACCCGATGACGAGGATATTGAGCAATTGGGACTGGAATTAAAGGGGCTGCACAAAATTCCCTTTACAATAATTACCAAAAATCCGGAAAAGCCGGAGGGCCCTAAAAAATTCTTCTAGCTTGTTTTCCACAAGTAGTTAAAAACAATACGATTTTCTCCCCTACTGATAAACAGTCTTTTCCGTAAGACAAAAACATTACTAAATTCTTTCAGTAGATAAAGGCTGGATTTACAAGGATGAAACTTTACAGAATTCATTAGTTTTTGTTTTGTTTTTTAGATTTTACAGGTAACCCCAAAACTCACTGTAAGCACCTCGCGCTTATTTTTGTTGGAATAATCTTTCATTTCTAATATGCACACCGGGCTCATGTCTGAACACAAGATAATAGAATCAAAAATACGCGGAGACATTTTGGTATCCGCCAACTCACAATACAATCACCTCGATGCCGATAACGTTACTGTTGAAGAGAACATTACGACACGTTTGTTTGGTACGATCAGGCAGAAACTCATCATCAAAAAGGGAGCCCGCGTGTATTTTCATGGAAGCGCCGGGAAGGTGGAAAATTCCGGTGGAGAATTACACCAGTTCTGAACCAAAGACGCTGTTTTTCGCGTTTTTACTCCCTAAGATAATTTTGAATAATTAAGCTCTAAAACGTATTTTTGCCTCCCCTAATCAGCTCCTATAGCTCAGTCGGTTAGAGCATCCCCCGATAGCTATCGGGGCATAATCTGAGTGCCGATAGCTATCGGCATTGGTTCGAGCCACGGAAGGGAAAAGAAAAAATTATACCTTGCCACGGTTATTGGAAGGTAAAGCAAAAGGAAAATTAACCGCTCCTATAGCTCAGTCGGTTAGAGCATC
>CAYLVB010000007.1:112403-294810 GCA_964387075.1 uncultured Flavobacteriaceae bacterium | reverse complement strand
AGTTCGATGAGGGCATTGATCCCGTCGAGCGCCTTTTGGTAGTCGCGCTTCATAAAACTGATGGCCAGCTTGGAGGTGTAGAAATTCCAGGCCGCCGAAAATTGGGTGGGCGCTTTTTTTAATTTATCGATAACATCGATGCCGAATATATCATCGAGGTTCTTTTTATTTCTCGGGAATCCTCCCCTCGCCAGTCGTTGCGAGATGCGCACGCTTACTTTCTCCAGTTCCAGGAGCGCATGCATGTCTTTCAGGGATGTTTCCATTTCCGTAAAGATGGCGGCGATCTTTTCTTCATCGGCATCGGCAAAGCCGTGGTCGCGGTGCAGGGAAAGCTCTTTGTGCAGCAATTCAAAGTACAGTTCAAAGAACTGGTAGCGCATAGCCTTGACCTTTATTGACTCGATCATTTCAAGGGCCTGGATAAATAATCCTTTTTCAACAAGAATATCGATGTAATGAATGTGTTCCCGGATCTCGGCCTCGGCGGTCTTGCCCGCGTGAAAACTGCGCAGTGCCTGGAGGATGAGCTTGTATAGAAAATGCTTGTTGAAGCGATAATGTTTTGCAAAGGCCTTTTTCTTATGCTTTTTGCGGAACTTTTTCTCGTCATAGTTCGTCAGGGCCTCAAGCTTCTGGAACATGATCAAGCTGTTGTTCTTTTCGCCCATGGTATGACGCGAAGCATAGAGCGAGAAGTAGCGTTTCTCGCTGGCGGTCAGGGATTTGACCAGTTTAAAGAGATGATCTTCGTTATCAGACACCTAACAGTTACAATTAGAATTATACAGCTAATATAGACAAATAAGGGAAATAAACCAATTTCAGATGCCTAACGAATTTCAAATTACGTATTGGATACCCCTCCCTTATGGGCGAAATTAGCTGTAACAAAACACAGACTATGAACAAGCTTCTTCTCACCCTCCTGCTCACCACCCAAACCATACTTGGTTTTGCCCAGGGGCCCATTCAAGGTAAGGATATGATGAATTGGGCAAAAAGCGACCCTTTTGCGCAAAAGGTTTTCATAGAGAACAAAGGCCAGTTCATGCTAAGTGAAAAGGGCAAGGAGAATATCCTGTTCTCTGCCGATATCGGCCACAAGATCTATTTTACTCCAACCGGGTTCATTTGCCGCATGAGCCAAATGGAATCGATGAGCCACGAAGAGGAAGAAGCTTTTGAAAAAGCCATGAAAAGCGTTAAAGGTCACCGTGAAGAGGAAGAAGAAGAGCACGAAAGAGAGAAAAAACTTCCGCATAATTATGATGTTACTATGGAATGGGTAGGGGCGAATCCCGGTGTGCAAATTGTGACTGAAGAAAAGGTAAATGAATACACCAACTTCCTTAATCCTTTAGATCGTACCAAAAGTATCGAAGGCGCGGCCGGCTATAAAAAAATGATCTATAAAGGTCTTTACCCGGGCATTGATGTGGTTTATACTTTTCACCCCGAAAAGGGATTGAAATACGCTTTTGTGGTGCACCCCGGCGCGGACGCTTCTCTTATTCAAATGCGATATACCGGCGCGGGAAAAATTTTTATTGACAAAACCGGAAGCGTGTGTTACACCACCAAAGCAGGTAATATCACCGACAGCGCTCCCGAAACTTTTTACGAAGAAGGAAATGCACCTATCGTTTCAAATTTCGAGCTCAAAAAGAATGTGGTAACTTTTAACCTGAGCCATTACGACAAAACCAAAACCGTGATCATTGATCCCTGGATGAACAGCAGTCTTGTTCCTGTCTGCACCGTAGTTGAGATCAGCGCCGATGCGGCAAATAACGTTTTTATCTATGGTTTTACAGGAACCCCCGGAAACAACAGCAGTCCACTTGGACATTACATTCAAAAATACAATGCTGCGGGCGTGCTGCAGTGGACATTCAATTTTACCAGCGCCATGAAGTTCATTGAAGCAACCGGTGATCTTGCTGTTGACCCACAAGGCAATTCCTTCATCACCAGCGGATTCTATTCCATAGGTTATTTCTTTGCCGATTGCGCGCATGCTAAATTGGATCCTTCGGGAGCTATGCAATACAATTTCATCAGTCCGGTACTTTACGAGAATTGGCGCATCAATTTCAATTGCGATTATTCGCAGTTATTACAGATTGGTGTTGGCGCTACCTGCTGTGGCATTGGCCAGGGCGATATCATCAACACGGCAACCGGTGCTGAGTCGGGTATGTTCTCTCCTCCCTCGGTAGGCGATATTGTAACCACTTCGTATGGAAAGAATGGGAAATTGTATTTGATCTCGGTAAAAGACGCCAGCCCTAATCCTCACCTTACCTGCCTGGATCCATCCTCTGGCTTCTCCACTGTGTTCAATAACAGTTTTCCGGTGAACGCGGCTTTTGTGGATGGTTTCAATACGGCATATAAAACGTATGGCTTTAACGGAATTGCAGCGGGATGTAATTACCTCTACGTGTGTTTGGGCGCATCGCTTCAAAAAAGAGATCTTAATACAGGCGCTTTACTTTCAAGCATAACTGTTCCAGGTGGTGTGCAACACGCGAATTCAGGTACAGCTGTAGACAAATGCGGAAATGTGTACGTAGGCTCTTCTAACGGGGTTTATGTTTACGACCCGAATTTATCCTTGCTCACTTCTTTTACCACGCCCAAACCTGTTCTTGATATTGTAATTGGAAACAACGGGATCTTTTACGCCTGTGGCGGAAGTCTTGTTTCGGGAACTAACTCCGGTTTTGTGGCGCAGTTTTCGATGTCAACCCTTTGCACGCCCATCACCACAACTTTTACTCCCAACTCTTGCGGTGCTTCCAACATTGGAACCGCAACCGCATTACCGATCTTTTGCGCGGCCCCTTATTCGTATGCATGGAGCACAAATCCTGTTCAAACAACGCAAACAGCAACCGGCCTCGCGGGGGGAACTTACACGGTAATTGTAACCGGAGCAGGATCTTGCAACGAGATCGATACAGCAGTTGTGACCATACCTTCAGGTTCTTTACTGGCTGCCGTTGCAACGCCAACCAATGTACTTTGCAACGGTGGAAACACAGGGGCGGCCAACGCGGTTCCTTCGGGCGGCACAGCACCCTTTACCTATTCCTGGAGCCCGGGCGGACAAACTTCGCAAACCGCAGTCAACCTTACGGCGGGAATTTATTCGGTTACAATTACCGACGCCGGCGGCTGCAGCGGAACACAAACCGTAAGCATCACGCAGCCCGCGGCGCTCACCGCCACGTTAAGCGCTAGTCCTACCACTTGCGGCGCTATGAACGGTTCTGCCTCTGTTTCCGCTTCGGGTGGCACCAGTCCTTATTCGTATTCCTGGAGTTCTTCCGGGTATACAACACCGGGTATCAGCAATCTTTCTTCCGGAAATTACTCAGCTACCGTTACAGATGCCAACGGATGTATTGTTTCCGGAAGCGCCAACGTGGCAGCAAGTTCCGCCTTGATCATAAACGCTGCCAACACCGGACCACTCTGCGTGGGCACTAACCTGAATCTTTCCTGCAATACCGGCGTTAGCTGGAACTGGGTCGGACCAAACAGCTATACTTCCAATGTACAAAACCCGGTTCTTAGCAACACGCAAATAAATATGTCGGGAACCTATACTGTGCAGGTTACGGATGCAAACGGTTGCCAGGCCACTGCGACAACGACTGTTGTTATTAGCCCGCTACCGGTTCCTGTGGCGGGTAATAACGGGCCTCTCTGCGCCAACCAAACACTCAGCCTGAACGCTTCCGGTGGTACAACTTATTCGTGGAGCGGTCCCGGCGGTTTTTCATCCGCGCTGCAAAACCCGGTCGTAAATCCTGTGAATAGCGGCGCGACCGGTATTTACACCGTAACAGTTTCTAACGGCAACAATTGCCAGGCTACCGGCACTACTTCTGTTACCGTGTATGCGTTGCCAACAGTTACTGCAAGTGATGTGATTGTTTGTTCTAATGGAACTATCAACTTGAGCGCAAACGGCGGCGTGAATTATTCCTGGAGCGGCCCGAATGGTTTTACATCCGGCCAGCAAAATCCTACTATAAGCAATGCAGGTCTCAATACGGCGGGCGCCTATGTGGTAACAGCAACAGATAATAATGGTTGCGTGAACGCGGCCATAGCGCAGGTAACCATTAATCCTCCGCCGGTTGTTCTTGCCGGGAATAATGGCCCTGTGTGCGAAGGCTCAGTGCTTAATTTGACTTGTAACACCGCGGGAGTTGTGAGTTGGTTGGGCCCGAATAATTTTACTTCTAATCAGCAAAATCCGGTCATCAATACTACGCAGCCAGCCGCCGCCGGAATTTATTCGGTTACGGTTACAATTCCGGGTGGTTGTTCGGGCATAGCGACAACAACGGTAGTGATCAATCCACTTCCAACCTCCGTCTCTCCACTTTCTGCTTCCGGTTGCGCGCCGGTGTGCGTGAATTTTGCCAATACATCTACCGTGAGCGGAACCTGCAGCTGGAACTTCGGCGACGGAACCACATCGACCGATTGCGATCCTGTACATTGTTTTAAAGGAGAAGGAACTTTCAACGCGGTGTTCACTTTAACCGACAAGAACGGCTGTAAGGGAACATCCGTTTCTACTATTATCGTTTATCCTGTTCCACACGCCGATTTTAACGCCACGCCGCAACCAACCACGATACTTGATCCGGAAATACACTTTTCCAATGCCAGTTCGGGTGCCGTGATCGTTTCATACAATTGGACCTTTGGGGATCAGCAGGGCAGTAACCAGCAAGATCCTTCACATATATACGGTGAAGCAGGATCCTATACGACCCAATTGATCGTTACCTCTAACCACGGATGTGTGGATACAGTGATAAAAATAATTAACATTGAAGATGATTTTGAGATCTTCGTTCCCAATGCTTTTACGCCTAACGCCGATGGAACCAATGATATCTTTATGGCCAAAGGAGTAGGGATAGCGGAATTTGAACTGATGCTCTTTGATCGCTGGGGAAATAAAATATTTGTCGCGAACGACCTGTATAAGGGGTGGGATGGAACGGTGCATGGCGAGGATGTGCAGCAGGATGTGTATGTTTGGAAGATCAACCTCAAGACCTCTAAAGGACTTAGGAAGGAATTGAGCGGCGTTGTATCGTTAATAAGATAAAAATGAAAATACTGCCCAGACTAAATATCCTTGCCTGCTTTCTGAACGTGTTTTGTGCCTACGCGCAGGAACTGATCCAGGATCGTGACTTTCAGCAAGGTTTTTTCGTGCGTGATCGTTTCAATGGCACAGTGCTTCCCTCGCCTATACGCTGCGATAATACCGTAGCCCAACCGGTATGGAATGTGGCAGAGTGGAGCAGTCAAACTACGGTGTCTTCTATTACGCCGGTCACGCTTGGCAATGGCATGTGTCAGTGGGCCGATAATAATAAAGACTTTCGTTTTGGACCGATCGGCGCTGAGCCCTATTCCCTGTATTTCGGTGTTAATTCGCAGAGCGAGTATAACAACGTGTATCGCTTACCCGGACAACCCTGGCCGCATTTGCTGGTAGAGCAAAGATTGAGCGCGCCCTTTGATTTTCCGGGTCAGGGGCCGGGATGTCCGCCGCTATCGCTTATGGATTCTTTGGTTTTTCAAATTGACGCACAGTTGCTGTATAATCAAACAATAAAGAACGCGGGGTATGATTCAACGATGCATGCGGCCCAGTTCCTGATCTTCTTCACGGTACAGAATTTGAATCAGGGTTCATCCGGTTATGGTAAATATGTTTGGTTGGGAGTACCGCTGTATGATGATCGTACGCCCATGCTTCCCGGTAATATGTCGTACGACGTGGGAACGCAAACGCTGATCAACAATATTCCATACAGTGCTATATCCACTACCAGCATGCACAGCGGAAACTGGATACAGGCCCGGGTGGATCTCCTGCCTTATGCAAAAGCGGCATTGGATACGGCCTGGGCAAACGGGTTCATAAATGAATCGACGGATTTTACGGATTATAAAATAGGCGGTATGAACATGGGTTGGGAATTAACGGGCATGAATATCGCAACGATCGGCGTGAATGGGATCAGTCTTTTTGCGTACTCCAACACTACTTCAACAAGTGATATCGAAGACGCGGGCAACGGAATTTTAGTGTTCCCAAACCCGGCCAAGGATAACTTTGTTCTGAAAGCAAGTTGCGGCGAAGACCAGGAACTTCGTGTGTATGATCTGCAGGGAACCTTCATGTTATCGAAAAAGATAGAAGCGGAAACAGGTATTGATTGCAGCTCTTGGCCGGCCGGAATGTATACTATACGCGTTATTGGCACAAAGGGAGTGATAAACCAAAAGATCTCACTAACCCGGTAATGGGGTAGAACGCATCAATATGGGCCCTAAATAGCGAAAAAAAGCATTATTAGATAGCTAACAAAAAAATGATAGTATGGCTGTTTGTTGATTTTCGCAAAAAGTGACTTAAAATGACGAAAAATGCATGATTATTGGCAATATTTAATAAAATTGGCATATGTTTATTGTAAAATCTACATATTTGGATATTGTCAATGTTAATAATTGTAGGTTATTATTTACTATAGACACCTAACATCATGGTATAGAATGGATTGCTTCCTGGCTGGTTTGGGGCGAAATTAGCTCTAACAAAACCAAAGCCATGAAGCATATCCTTACCTTCCTTTTTTTAGCCGCCATAGCACTTACCGCGCCTGCGCAAACTTCCTGTTCATGCAACAGCATGGGGCCCGAGTTGGTTGTGAATGGTGATTTCAGTCAGGGTAACGTGGGTTTTCAAACCACCTATACTTTTTCAACCTGGGCATGGCCCGATTATTATGGCATCGCCAGCAGTAGCGTGAATCCGAATCCCGGGTCGTGGATAAGCTGCGGCGATCATACCGGCGGCGGCAATTACATGTGGGCGGATGCTTCTTCCAGCAATCAGAACATGCCTATCTGGCAAGAGATACTTCCAGTGCAACCTAATACTAATTATGTGTTCTCTTTCTGGATGGCGAACGTAAATGGCGATTCTATCTCTTGTCCTCCCGGGCAAGTGCAGTTCTCCATCAACGGTGTAGCCTTGGGCTCTATGTTGAAAGCGCCGGGTGCCAGTTGCCTGTGGATACAAAATTGCGTGGTATGGAATTCCGGTAACGCTACGTCGGCCGACATCAGTATTTTAAACCAGAACGCTTTCTTCAACGGAAATGACTTCGGTTTCGATGATTTTTCTTTCCGCGAATGCATCACGGGCTGCCAGATCACCCCAACAATTTCTCCCAATGCAATTATCTGCAAGAGCGGAAGCGCCCAGTTGAATGCGGGCGGAGGAACTATTTATACATGGAAGCCTGCTGCTGGACTCAGTAACCCCAATATCGCCAACCCTATCGCTTCTCCACAGGTAAGCACAACTTATACAGTGATCGTTTCCAATGGACAGTGTGAAGACAGCGCAACAGTTAAGGTAAATTTAAGTCCTGATCCAACTATCGTGGTTTCTCCGGGTGTTGCCATGTGTCCCAAAAATACCGCGCAACTCACTGCTGGCGGAGGATCTACTTATAACTGGTATCCCGGTACAGGTTTAAGCAGCACAACTTCTCCAACTGTTATTGCTGCTCCCGCGGTTACAACTAATTACACAGTTGTGGCCTATTCCGGAAATTGTACGGATACGGGCTTTGTAACAGTAACCATTCTTCCCGCGCCAACTATTGAAGGCCCTAACGCCCGCATTTGCGAGGGAAGATCCGTGCAGATCAGCGCCAACGGTGGGCTTACTTATTCCTGGTCACCTTCCATTGGCATAAGCAGCCCTTATATCTCAAGCCCGGTTGTTTCTCCGGCTGCCACAACGATCTATACGGTAATTGCCAGCAACGGACAATGTACCTCTACAGGTTACATCACTGTAGTTGTGGTGAAACCTCCTAAGGCGATCATTGCTACCACAAGCGACACCGAAGAGGGCACGGCTCCAATGAAAGTGAATTTTTATGATCAAAGCATCGGAGCCACTTCATCGCTTTTTACCATGTACGCTCCGCAATATGCTACCTACGCGCATAACTTCTCCTACACCTATGAACAGGAAGGTAATTACACGGTGCAGCTGAATGTCAGCAATGCCGATGGCTGCAAAGATTCAACGAATGTTACCATTGAAGTAAAACCAACTTCAAGCATTTACGCTCCCAACGCCTTCACACCAAACGGAGACGGCATGAACGAGATCTTTAAGATAGTCTCCTACAACATCACAGAATTCGAAGCCAGTATTTATGATCGCTGGGGTAGCCTGGTGTATACATGGAACGATAAAGAGGGTGGCTGGGATGGCACCTATAAAGGTGATTCTGTGCAGGAAGATGTGTTCGTTTGGGTGGTAAATGCCACCGGTAAAGACGGAAAACACTACAATCCTACCGGGACCGTAAGTGTTGTTAAATAGATTCAGACATCTAATCGTAAATAACTTATGTATATAATAAATTATATAAATATTATGATATCTGACATCTAAATGTATCGAGCGATTTGTTTGAAAAAAATTCCTTTTTGCAGGAATTTAGCTCTAAACAAATCCGCCATGAACAAGAACTATCTATTCATCATCGCCGCGTTCTTCTTTGGAAAAGCGCAGGCACAACTGCCCTTCACGTATAATATGGACTCCACTTCATTCAACGCGCTTAACCTCGAGGGAGGCATGACCCAGGTTCGCCTGGCCGACATTGATAAGGACGGAGACCTCGACATTGTTTCGATCGGCGATCACGGAAGCCCGTATGTGAACACCAACCAGCATGGTATTTCCGTTTTCTTTGGAAATGGAACAGGAACCGGCTGGCAACTTTACCAGACCGGTGATTTTGGTTATGGCGGGTGCGCCATAGGGGATCTGAACAACGATGGCAAACAGGATATAGCGTACAGCATGCATCACGATTATTCGAGCAGCGATCTGGGTGATCAATTGATCGAAGCGGCCCTGGGCGATGGAACAGGAATGAACTGGACCCCCTGGGACGACGGTCTCGCAACGAATGGAGAATCCTGGGGCATGTTCGGTACCGACATAGGAGATTACAACAATGATGGTTGGCTGGATATAGGTTCGAACTCGTTTGGTGCAGGCCAGGGAATTCACATGTATAAGAATAATTCAAACGGAACATGGACCCAGTCGTACAATTTCGGGAACGGAAACACCGGCAAGTATTTGCAGTTTGGCGATATTGACGGCGATGGTAACCTGGATTTTGTGGCACCCAATTACCAGGGAGCGACTTTCTTTGGCAACGGCAACGGTTCTTTCACTTTAAGGTCCTTCGGCCTTCCTTCTTTGCCTAACTCAAGTCAAACCCCTTATGGTGATGTTTGTTTGTACGATATCGACAACGATGGCGATGATGAGTTTGCTTTCACTTACAAGAATAACACAACCGGTATCGCGGGTGTGTATGTATACACGTGGGATCGCAACACCCAGCAATGGAACAGTTCCTCTACAGGTTTACCCACTTCCTCAACGGATATGTTCAACCTGGCACGCTTAGCGGATATTGACATGGATGGATTTGCCGATCTGCTTACCTCTAGCGATATCCTGGATGAGTTCCAGATCTGGAAAGGTAACGGAGGAACTTCCTGGACCAAGGTGGCGGGCATAAAAATGACCAAGCTTATTGGCGTACAGGATGTAGCCGTGGCCGACATCGATCACAGCGGCTACCCCGATATTTTAGTTTGCTATACGTATTTGGGTGGTGGAGTTTTTAACCCAACAACCTATAATGAATATCGTTTGCTGATGGACAATGCCAATCCAACTTCGGTTGCGGCAACCGTATTATATCCGGGCGGAGGAGAATGCTTCCACAGCGGTGCAGTGCGTTTCATCAACTGGACCAGTTCCGTTCCTTCCGGTAACGCTTCAACAGCAGCTTTAGAATATTCAAGCACAGGTCCCGGTGGACCCTGGACAAGTATTGCTACCAATCAACCTAACAACGGAACGTATCAATGGACGGTTCCTTCTTCTGTTGTGTCAACGAATTGCTTTATCCGTGTGACTGTTACTGATAACAACACTTCTAACACAGCGGTTTCTATGAACGCTTTTGCCTTTAATATGGGGTGCACAGCTTCTTCAACAAGCATAGCTGAGGTAGGTACTTCATCTGTATTGTTATTCCCTAATCCCGTTAGAGAGTCTATGACCATCTCTATTCCTTCAGAGAACATTCCGGCGGGGGGAGCTAAATACAGGATATACGATGCTTACGGCAAACTTGTTTCCGAAGAACATATTATACGCTCAGAGACCAGGATCTCTAAAGGAATTATGGCAGCCGGTATTTACTTCATGGAATTGAACCTGGGTAATAAAGTAGAACGACTGAAATTTGTAATACAATAAACATGACCTCAACGATCATAGGAATAATTTAAAAGCGTATGAGAACCGCATTACCGAATACATTTGCTGGTTGAAGAAAATAAGTTTAACTTGCTTGGAAATAGCAATTATCCTTGTCTCTACACGAAGAACAAATTGACCCGGCATTAATTAAATCGGAGTTCTACAAGAACACCGAGAAGTTCCATATCATAGCCTGCTGGGTGGGTATCATTCTCAACCTCGTATGGTTTGCCAGCGATTATGTCGTTCTGCCCGACCACTGGAAGCAATTTGTGGAATGGCGCTTCGCCGTTTCTATTTCCAGTTTGCTCATACTCCTTTTCCGACACAAGCTCGGCTTAAACATTTATCAATGTGTTTTCTGGCTGGTGCTCGGTATTTCCATACAGAACGCCTATATGTGGAGTGTGATGGACCTGGCGCACATGCAGAAACACGCCTTCGCTTATATGGTCCTTTTTATTGGTGTAGGCATGCTTGTGCTTTGGGACTTCATTTATTCGATCATCCTGGTCATTCTTACCATCATTGCCAACATTGTCTTCTATAAACTGTACAGCCCCCTTAGCGTAGATGAATTTACCATCAACGGGGCGCTGCTCACTTTTACGGTCGCCATTTTCTCTATGTTCCTCATTCGTGGTCGCCAGCGCCTTACGATCAAAGAAATTACAAGCCGCCTCGCCCTGGCCCGCTCCAAGGAGATCCTTGAGCACGAACACAACATCGTGATCGAACAATCGCGTGAGATCAAAGACAGTATAAATTACGCAAAGCGCATTCAAACCGCTTTGTTGCCCAGCGAAAAAGTGTTTTCCGCAAATTTCCCGGAAAGCTTTGTCTATTTCCGTCCAAAAGACATTGTGAGTGGTGATTTTTATTGGATAACGAGAAAACACGAGCACATTTTTTACGTAACAGCCGATTGCACCGGCCACGGCGTGCCCGGCGGCTTCATGACCATGCTCGGGCTCTCCTTTCTCGACGAGATCGTTGAGGTAAAGGGCGAGATGCATACCGATATGATCGTCAATAAACTCCGCGACCGCATCGTCAGTACCTTAAAACAGAGCGGCGACGCGGGTGAGAATAAGGACGGCATGGATATAGCGGTATGCAGTTACAACACGAAGACAAAAATGCTCTCCTACACGGGAGCCAATAACCCCATCTATATTTGCCGCAACGGCGAACTGATCGAGATCAAGCCCGACAAGCAACCCTGCGGTTTTTATTTCGAGACCAAACCTTTCAGTCGTGTAGATTACCAATTACAAAGCGGCGACATCATTTATTCCTTCACCGACGGCTACGCTGATCAGTTTGGCGGCGTGCAGGGGAAGAAGTTCCGTTACAAGGCACTTAAGAAGATCCTCGCCGAGAACTGGCAAAAGTCTATGGCCGAGCAGAAGAAAATACTTTCTGCTACTATGGATGAATGGATGGGCGGGAAGCATCAGCAGTTGGATGACATCCTGGTGATCGGGGTGAAGATCTAGCCGGCGCTTATCAGGACCGATTACAGATCATTTTATACCCACAAAACTCACACATATCCGTATCAGAGGTCGGCTCAAACTTTTTAGAAGGATCGAAAAAACCGGCAACGAAGTTCTTTAGCTTTTCTTCGAATTCAAGGAAATAACTATCGGTGAAGTTCAATTCATTCTTGCCTTGTACCAGCGAATACAATTTTTTCTCGGCCCGGAAAGCGATGATGCAGGGTCTTATTTTTTCGGCAGGGGCTAATTTTTCTTTCCAGGCCAGCCAGGCGTAGGTTAGGAGTTGCAGGGCCTTGCTGAATTTTACATTGGTAAATACTTCGTCGAGTAAAGTGATGTCGAATTTATCTTTTGTGCTATTCACCGAGGACTTATAGTCTACGATCCGTAAAACCCCATGCACATCATCGATGCGGTCGGATTTTCCCTGGATCTTTATTTTTTTGCCGTCGGGCAAGATCAATTCGGCGTTTAGTTCTTTTTCCAGATGTTTTACGAATACTTGTTGTTTGCCCAACTTCTCAATTTCTTTCTTCTCGAAGTTGAGCATGTCCTGGATGTATTTTTTGATCACGTGAAGCGCCAGGGCTTTCTTGCCGTTCTCGTCGGCGCTCTCTTCGTAATATTCCTCGAAATATTTTTGAGCGAAGGCCGGCGCCTGTTTTTTCATCGCCTCGAGATCCTGAACGGTCAAATTCGTTCCTAAAACCGGTTTATAAAGTTCTTCCAGCGCTTTGTGAATGATATTTCCCATAGCCGAAGCCTCGATGTCTTCTTCTACCTCGTCGGCCTCGCGCACGTTTGCGATGAAGCGCAGGTAGAATTTTAAAGAACATTCTTTGAACGTGTTGAAGGAAGTAGGGGAGAGGCCTTTATCGGATTGCGCCTTCTCAAGCAGTTTAGATAAAACGTTCTCTTTCTTCTCTATAGAAACTCCGTAGTTCTGTCCCGCGGCGGTTACCGGCAGCGATAAAATATTTTCGGAGATATTCACCAGCGGATTTTTCTTTTTCCATTCAGCCACCAATTGCGTGATGAAACGGCTTTTCTCGCCTTTACCGAAAGTATCTGTTTCTGTATTGTAGATCAACGAAATATTTTTGGCCCTTTGCAAAATACGGTAAAAGTGATAGGAATAGATCGCGTCCTTCTCGCCGTGCAAAGGCATGTGCAGATGGCGCTTCAGGTCATCCGGGATAAAGGAATTGGCTGTCTTTCCTGAGGGCAGTACGCCTTCGTTCACCGAGAGCATGATCACGTTATCGAAATCAAGCGTACGGGTTTCAAGAACACCCATTATCTGCAATCCACTCAGGGGTTCTCCGTAAAAAGGAATGCCGCTGCCGGCCAATACCTGGCGCAACAACACGCTCAATCCACGTAAATTGATCTCCGGGTGTTTTTCCAGCGCGCTTCGTAGTGTGTTGAGTTCTTTCATAAAAGCCAAAGCAGTTTCCAGTTCTATGGAGCGGTTGGCTTTTGCGTGAAGTTTTTCGATGATGCGCTCATTTACTTTGCAGAAATGTTTCACCGCTTCGTAGGCCGAAGGGAAGCCACCAAACAGATCTTCGGCAACTTTAAAATGTTCGCCAAACCACGACTTCAGCAAACCGGTTCGTATGTACACCGCGTTGCTGCGGTTGAGCTTGCGGATTATTTGTTTGATGAATGAATGGTCATCCCACAGATCGGCAAAGAAGGGATTGTGCAGTACTGCCAGAACTTCTTTGAAGTAAAAGGCTGATTCCTTAGCGGAATCTTTCTTGTTAACCTGCATTTGAAGTAAGTGCTCATACAGATCAAAAAGCGGGGTGATGGCCGCGGGATATTCTAAAGTAACGTTCACCGATCGCACAGCTTTCGGTAAAACACTCAGCATCGGCAGGAGCAATGTTTCGTCGCAAAGTACCACCGCCGTTTTTTCTAAGGCCGAGTTTCCGGCTATGGTATCCTCAATGATCTGCGCGGCGGCGGCAACCTGCGCCATTCTTCCCGCTACGCCGGTTATGTCTACATCTTTCTGCATCTGAGAAAGATTCTCGGTCACAAAGCCGGCCACCGGTTTATATTTCGCTAAATGCTTTCTTAAGAAAATACCCGCTTCCTGCTCGTGGTTCTTTACGTAGTAATTGTCGGCATCCCACAGCAGTTCGGCAATTTTTTGCTTCACCAAATAGCTGATAATTCTTTCCTCTGCTAAATTCACGGCATTGAAGCCGGCCAAAATAATTTTCTTGTAAGGTAATTTGTACCCCTCACTGTTTAATTTCTCATAAGCGAGCCGGTAGGAGAGTCCCTGCCAGCCGTAATTCCTGGCCAGCACATTTTTTTTAAGTTCCTTATAAACTTTACCCATGTTCTGCATGAACCTGAGGTAACTTATTTGCATCGGACTAAGATCCTCTCCGCTCAAGCTCCAGTTCTCGATCTCCTTGATATCTTTCAGATTATCGAAAACAGTTTCAGCGGGAACTAAGTAACGATCTACTTCATTAAAATCCTGCATCACCTGCGGGGCCCAGCGCAGGAACTGCTCAAAGGAAACGGCATCGCCCTGCAAAACTTCCCGGTAAGCCTCATAAAGATCAAAAGTTAAGGTGAGCTCGCCGCCCGTGGGCAGTCCCGACAAAGTCTCAATGAAATTCTCAGCGGCCATGATCTCGGGTACCCACTCGAAGCCGTTCACTAAATTGCCGAGGTGTTTTTTAAGGTACAAAGCACCGCGGCGGTTAGGTATCACCACCAATAAAGAATCCATCTGACGCGCATAATTTTTATGTATATGCTCAGCAGTTAATTCTAAAAAAAAGGGCACCTTTGTATCCATGGGTAGCGACCTTGAAAATACCAAATTCCCTCAATACCGCCGGTATAAGAACGGGCTTAGTTATTTCCGTATCCTTTCTGAGACTGAGTTTGAGGAGGTTAAGATAGTAGGCGGGAAGCGCGTAAAGCAGCAGATAGTGGCTTCTCAATACCCTGAGAAAGTATTTCTTCATGATCTTTTGTTCAATTACAAAGATTTCGCCGAAGGAATAACTGAAGAGGAGTATTGGTCAGCATAAAGCTATCAACACTGAGCTCATTTCCTGTTAAAAACCCGTCCTTTCAGGCCCCTTCTTTATTGCTACCTTGCTAGCTCTAATTATGGCTAAAAAACAAGACGAAGGCCCCGATCTTTTTGGCGAAAAACCCAGTGCCACCAAGGAAACGCCCCTGATGAAGCAATACAACCAGGTGAAGCAGACCTTCCCGGATGCTATTTTGTTGTTTCGGGTGGGCGATTTTTACGAGACCTTTGGAGAAGATGCCATTAAGGCCGCGGGTGTGCTCGGCATTACGCTTACCCGCCGCGCCAATGGCAGCGCCGCTTTTGTTGAGCTGGCCGGTTTTCCGCATCATTCTTTAGAAACCTATTTACCCAAATTGGTGCGCGCCGGTTATCGCGTGGCCATTTGCGATCAACTCGAAGACCCCAAAATGGTGAAGGGCATCGTAAAGCGTGGAGTAACGGAATTAATTACTCCCGGTCTGGCGTACAGCGAGAAGATTCTCGAACACCACAGCAACAACTTTTTGGCCAGCCTCTACATAGATAAGGAACTGCTTGGCGTTTCTTTGCTCGATATTTCTACCGGCGAGTTCTTCCTTGCGCAGGGCAAAGCCTCTTACATCGAGAAGATCATCCATAAATTCTCTCCCAACGAAATTCTCTTCGAACGCAACAAACGCGCGCAGGTATTAGACCTGATCGGCGAGAAATATTATATCTACGGCATCGACGACTGGGCGTTTACCCAGGATTACGGTACGGAATCGTTGCTGAAACATTTTGGAACGAATTCTTTGAAAGGGTTTGGTATAGAAGAACTGAACAGCGCTGTAGCATCTTGCGGCGCCCTATTATTCTACCTGCATCAAACGCGCCACGATAAATTAAAACACATTACCTCGGTAAAGCGTATCGACGAGAACGAATACGTTTGGCTGGATAAGTTCACCTTCCGCAACCTGGAGCTGATCTATCCTGCGCACGATGGTGGAAAATCGCTCTTTGATGTGATCAACGCCACCGTAACGCCCATGGGTACGCGCATGTTGAAACGCTGGGTGGCCATGCCGCTGAAGAACGTAGGGCAGATCAACAAACGTTTGGATGTAATTGAATTCTTCAGCAAACACCCCGAAGAAGCCAACGACCTGCACCGCACGCTTTCTGAAATGGGCGACCTGGAGCGTTTGGTGAGTAAAGCCGCCGCCATGCGTGTGAACCCGCGCGAACTGGTGCAACTGAAACGCTCTTTGCAAAACACAGAGAAGATAAAAGAGCATTTGTCGAAACTAAGCTCGCCAACCCTGAAAGAAATTGCCGACGGCTTGCAAACCTGCGCTTCCTTACAGGAACACCTGAAGCAATTGAATGAAGACGCGCCCGTTGCTCTGGCCAAAGGAAAAGTAATTGCCGAAGGCGTGAACGCGGACCTTGATGAATTACGTTCGCTTTCACATTCCGGAAAAGATCATTTATTGAAGATACAGCAGCGTGAAGTACAGCGTACCGGTATTACTTCTTTGAAAGTTGGCTATAACAACGTGTTCGGTTATTACCTGGAAGTGACCAATGTGCATAAGGACAAAGCCCCGGCGGATTGGATGCGTAAGCAAACCCTGACCAACGCCGAGCGTTACATTACTCCTGAGCTGAAGGAATACGAAGAAAAGATATTGGGCGCCGAAGAAAAGATCATGGCCCTGGAATCGCGCTTATTTGAAGAGCTGGTGACTTATGTTACGGAATACGTGTTGCCGATCCAGCAAAATGCCGCCTTACTCGCGAAGCTGGATTGTTTGCTCGGGTTGTCTATTGTGGCCAAGAGCAATAATTACAACCGCCCGGTTTTGAACGAAGGTTTTGCCATCGATATCAAAGAAGGGCGTCACCCCGTAATAGAAAAACAATTACCGGTGGGCGAGGAGTTCATCAGCAATTCGGTCTACCTCGATGCCGAGACGCAGCAGATCATGATGATCACGGGTCCGAATATGAGTGGTAAATCTGCTTTATTGCGGCAGGTGGCTTTGATCGTGTTGCTGGCCCAGGTAGGAAGTTATGTACCGGCGCAGAGCGCGGAAATTGGTTTGGTTGACAAGATCTTTACGCGTGTGGGGGCTTCGGATAATTTATCGGCCGGCGAATCTACTTTCATGGTGGAAATGAACGAGACCGCGAGCATTCTGAATAATTTGAGTAACCGCAGTTTGATCCTGCTTGATGAAATAGGGAGAGGAACGGCTACTTACGATGGCATTTCTATTGCGTGGGCCATTGCGGAATATCTACATCAGAATCCTTTCAAAGCGAAGACCCTGTTTGCTACGCATTACCATGAGCTGAACGAGATGCAGCAATTCTTTCCCAGGGTGAAGAATTACCACGTTACCATAAAAGAGCTGAGCAATAAAGTGATCTTTATGCGCAAGCTCGCCGAGGGAGGAAGCGAACACAGTTTTGGGATACACGTAGCCAAAATGGCCGGCATGCCCAAAGACGTGGTGGAAAGGGCGGGAGAGATCCTGAAAAAACTGGAGAAGGAACACGAACTGGAGCCTACGGAAGCCGTTGTGGATGCCGAAGGAAGATTAATGCACAAGAAAAGCGGGGAGAAAGCCGAGTTCAACATGCAGGTGTTCTCGCTGGATGACCCGGCCCTGCAGCAATTAAAAGAAGAGATACTGAATACAGATATTAATACACTGACGCCCGTTGAGGCGCTTTTGAAACTGAACGAGATCAAGAGATTACTGGGGAAATAACCTTAAGGACCCCTCTGTCGCAAGCGACATCTCCCCTAAAGGGGATAGAAATACAGAATAATGGCAGAATTCAACGACATATTATTAGATCTTAAACGCAAGCTTTACAAGCCTGTGTACTTTCTGCACGGAGAAGAGCCCTATTTTATTGACGAGATCAGTGATTATATTGAGAAGAACGTTTTGGATGAGGCTGATAAAGGATTTAACCAAACAATTGTTTATGGAAAAGACAGCGACCTGAGCAGTATCATTGGCATTGCCAAGGGGTTCCCGATGATGGGGGAGAGGCAGGTCATTATTGTGAAGGAAGCACAGACGTTGAAAGAATTTGCACGTAAGAGTGCGGAGGACGGCGGTTCGGAAGAAAAGGAAAGCAAAAAGGACGCGGCGAAAAGCCCATTGGCGGCTTACCTGGAGAATCCACAGCCGAGCAGCATTTTGGTTTTTTGTCATAAGTACAAGAAAATAGATTCGCGTACTTCTTTGGCGAAGCTGATCGCCAAACAGGCGGTCTTGTTTGAGTCGAAGAAGATGTATGACGACAAACTGCCGAACTGGATCACCTCTTATTTAAAGGATCGCAAATACAGTATTACACCGCAGGCCGCGGCTTTGCTGGCCCAGCATTTGGGAAATGATCTTTCCAAGATCGTAAATGAGTTAGGAAAGCTGTTTGTGAGCCTGCCCGAGGGAACGGAGATCATCCCGGATCACATCCAGCAGAACATCGGCATCAGCAAGGATTTTAATGTTTTTGAGTTGCAGGACGCGCTGGCGAAGAAAGACGTGTTACGCGCTAACCGCATCGTTCAGTATTTTGCCGCTAATCCTAAGGACAACCCTTTGGTTTTGACTACGGCTTCGCTCTACGGCTATTTTCACAAAATTCTCCTTTACCATTTTACCCCTGATAAAAGTCGTAATGCTATTGCGGCCGCACTCGGGGTGAATCCTTTCTTTGTTTCGGGTTACGAAACGGCCGCACGTAATTATAACACCGGCAAACTGAAGAGCATTATTTCATATTTAAGAGAATGCGATGTGCGCTCTAAAGGTGTTGACAATGTTAGTACGGAAGATGGGGAGCTGCTGAAAGAATTGGTATTTAAAATACTGCATTAACCCATCTTTTGTTTTCGTGATTTTTTATCGTAATTTAGCTTTTATGAAGAAAGGCTTGTTATTTCTTTTATGGCTTACATGGAGCTTTTGCGAAGCGCAAACCTATCAACCTGTATATGCGAATACCGAATCTTTCTATAACCACAATGTAGCTTTCAGGATCGAGATAACCGGTATCAAACCTGATTCTGTTACTGTGATGGGTGCAGATACCGTATTGTATCACTATAGGGTAATGGCGGATACAAGCACGCCTGTAAACTGGGGTGAATGTATTGATGGACTTGTCTTTGATTATCCTTCATGGCAAGGTGTAAAGACTATCATTAAACCTTCGGGGAAGCATGTCTTCTTTAATCTTAGGAACGACAGCATTTTTGTTGATGCGGCTTGTCCGGTAGGACAAAGCTGGATAATGTACAAGTTTGCTACGGGCGATTATATACGGGCGAGCGTTTTCAGCAAGCAATACGCATCCGTCAACAGCATAAGCGATACTATAAAGAATATCGTACTACAGGCTTATGATATTTCTAATGTACCGATCACTCATGCAGTGAATGGTGTGACCTTGCAGCTTTCCAGAAGCAAGGGCTGGTTCAAGTGTTTGAACCTGGTGGAATTTCCTAATGATACAGTGGCTTATACTATCGAGCCTGCCAAACGCCTGACTCGTAATGATATTTATGATTTTAACGTCGGAGATCAGTTTCACACTACAATTTCTGGGTCTAGCGGTCCACCACCAGAGCATAAATATACTATTCTTACAAAAACACAAGGCGCAAATAGTGTTTCCTACCAGGTAAATGATGTCGTTCTAACTTACACGTTTACCGGCGGGAACCCACCGTATCAATCAAGTGTTGCAACCTATACAGTGACCTGGAATTACAATAATCTGAATAGTTACGTTTTTGACGGAATGCCAGACCAAGCTTACCGCGATTCACTCTATTATCCTTATTCGATGTATTTCGCTCCATACAGAACTTGTGGTGCAGGATATAGCGTGGTTCGACAGTATTGGGATAGCTATTATTATTATGACACCTGCTACAAAAATGTTTTTGAGCCGGTTTGGTCGAAGACACATTATGACCAGGGTTTGGGAGACTATCCGTTCCAGGATTTTTCGGCATACGGCCCCCCAAATGTGCCGCAAAGTATTGTATTGAAGTACTATTATAATGCAGCCTTAGGGAGTGGATGTGGTAACCCCATGACCTTTGGCATTGGCGATGTTAATAAGCCAGACTTTATAGTGTATCCTAATCCCGTTAATTCTTATCTTTTTATAGAGGGGGTTAAGGATGTTGATGACCTCTGCTTGACCGATATTTTGGGAAGGGAATTCAAATTTGAATTAATGCGGATTGATGAGAATAAATGGCAGGTTGATGTAACCCGTTTGGACAATGGCTTATACCATTTAAGAGCAAAAACAAGCAAGATATTTTCCTGTACCATTCTTAAAGAATGATCGTATCAACTCGTCAATTATAAATCATCAATGCATTACTGGCTAATCAAATCAGAACCCTCGGCATACAGCTGGGAAGAATTGGTAAAAGACAAGCAAACTTTCTGGAGCGGCGTGCGTAATTACGCGGCGAGAAATAATCTGCGTGCTATGAAGAAAGGCGATCTCGCTTTCTTCTATCACAGCAACGAAGGAACCAGCATTGTGGGCATAGCTAAAGTAGTGAAAGAAGCCTATCCGGACGCTACCGCGAAAGAAGGCGATTGGAGCGGAGTTGATTTCGCGGCGCTCAAGCCCATGAAAAAACCTGTCGCGCTCGCCGATATCAAAAAGGAACCTGCTCTTAAAACGATGGAACTGGTGCGTATTTCCCGTTTATCGGTATCTAAAGTTTCTGAAAAGGAGTTTGAGAAGATACTGGCGATGGGGGAGACCAAAGTATAACAGCCGTCCTCCCCTTTAGTTTTTTAAACGGGTGATCGTTTTCTCGATGTATCTGTCCTGCGGCAGCAGTACTTTTTGTATGCGCTTGGCGTAATGAATGCTGCTTAGGATCTCATGTTGTTTCTCTTCGATGATGTGTTTTTGACGGGCCATTTCGGCGTGGTCTTTCTGTTTGCGGAGGTAACTGCGGTAAGCGAACACCCCGAAAATAAGAACAAGCACGAGTATCCCACTCACGCCCCAGATAATAAGCTGCTGGCGCCGTTCATGCGCGTCGTCGAGTGCCTCCTGTTTACTGCGCTCGGCCTTTTCAATGGCCTCTTTTTTGGCGTATTGGTAATTCATCTCGGCACGCACGCCTTCTTTCAAATTCTCTTCACTCTGTAAACTGTCGCGTACGCTGAGGTAAAGCGTATGGTATTCGTAAGCCTTCTCAAAATTGTGGGTGGCCGCGTAAATATCGCTGAGCACCTTAGCGGCTTCCTTAATGGCTTCTTTTTCTCCGGTCTTGGTAGCAAAATCGTAAGCCAGCTTAGAGTATTTCAGTGCTTCGTCGTACTGTTTTAAATGAAAATGGTTTTGCCCCATGCCGTTATAGGCCAAAGCAATGCCCAGGCTGTCCTTTATCTCCTTCCTGATCTCCAGTGCTTTCAACGCGTATTGCAGGGCCGCCGCATAATTTTTCTGTGCCATGTAAATAGAGCCGAGGTTCATGTACGAAAAACCAACACCGTATTGATCGCCTATTTGCTGGCGTACCTCCAGGGCTTTCTGGTGATAAGCGATGGCATCTTTAAAACGCTGCTCATCGAGATACACAATGCCCAGGTTATTGTAAATGTTGGCCAGCCCGTGTTTGTTGCCGATCTCAGTGAGGATAGGGAGGGAGCGTAAGTAATATTCCTCGGCTTTTTTGTAATTCTTTTGATTGGAATAGACCGCGCCGATATTAATGAGCGAAGTGGAAATGCCGTACTTATCGCCTCGTTTCTCATTCAAAGCAAGCCCCTTGAAGTGGAACTCCAGTGCCGAAGAGTAATTTCCCTGGTGCTCGAGGATGATGGCAATGTTGTTATAGGAAGAAGCCATGCCGTTCTCATCCTTGATGCGCTCGCGGATCTTTAACGCTTTCATGTAATAGTCGTAGGCTTTGGGATAATTGGCCTGTGTGCTGGCCATGAGGCCCAGGTTGTTCACCGAATTGGCTATTCCTTTGTCGTCGCCTATCTCTTCATACAACTTCAAAGCCAGAGTGTAGCATTCGGTGGCTTTTTGAAAATCGCTGTTGTAATAATACACATTGCCTTCGAGGTTAAAGGTGGCGGCGTAATTCTTCTTGTAGAAATTCAATTTGTCGGCACCTGCTGTCTTAATGGCTGTTTCGCATTGTTTTTGCAGCTCCTTGCAATAATTGAGGGCCTCGGCATTCTTACTTTGTTTTAAAAGCGAGCGACTCAATAAAAGCCCGGTACTGATCTTAGCGGTGTCGTTGGGCAGTTTTTGGTAAACGTCTATAAGAGAATCTGTCTTCGTATGTTGGGCAAAGAGATCTTGATCCGCAAACGGCGTAAGAAGAAAAAGAAAAAGGAGCGCGGTTTGTTTCACTTCTTAAAAATAGGATATTTATTTCAAATGCGGTTCAATGAGCTTCTCGCAGGCCTTGTACACCAAATGAAAAACATCCTCAAATCCCTGCTCGCCTCCGTAATAGGGATCGGGCACAGGCAGGTTTTGTCCCGGGTGGGTGACATTGAGCAGGTGTTCGATCTTGGCGTGGTGTTCTTTCTTTTTGGTCATGCGCGCAACATTCGCAAAATTGCTTTCGTCCATCACATAGATCTTATCGAAGGCGTCAAAATCCTTGCTTTCAAATTTCCTTGCGCGCAGTTTGCCCAGGTTAACCCCGTTCTTTTTAGCGTTTTGCTGCGTGCGCTGATCGGGCGCTTCGCCGATGTGATATCCTGCCGTGCCGGCCGAATCTACATACAGTTTTTGATGCAGTTTGTGCGTATCGATAAGATGCAACATAATACCCTCGGCCACCGGCGAGCGGCAGATGTTACCGAGACAAACGAAGAGGATCTTTTGCATGGGGCAAAGTTACGATTTTGATGTTTGCTATTTCGGGTTAACAACAGCCGTTTCGGGTTTAGTGTGGTTTATTTCGAGTTGATCCTTTAGATGTATCATGTGGCTCTTAGATGGGTTAGCAACCAGGAAGTTTAAAGACCAATCAACCCCCGAAATACCTAATATTCAACCCGAAACCTGAAATAAATAACCCGAAACGGCCGTTGCTTATACCCCAAAAAAAGCGTACTTTTACCCCTATGTTAGAAGGACTTAGCTACAATACCCAATTACCCCACCTGATCATATCCGAGTATGGCCGCAACGTGCAGGGCATGGTTGACTACGCGTGTACGATCGAGAACAAAGAAGAGCGCAACAAATGCGCCCGCGCCATCATACAGATCATGGGCCAGTTGAACCCCCACCTGAGGGATGTGCCCGATTTTACGCATAAACTGTGGGACCACCTTTTCATCATTTCCAACTTCAAACTGGATGTGGATAGCCCTTACCCCAAACCAAGCGCAGAAACCTTTGTTACCAAACCCGACCGGGTAAGTTACCCCAGCGGGAAGATAAAATACCGCCACTACGGAAAGCTGATCGAAGAAATTATACAGAAAGCCAAGGGATTTGAAGAAGGGGAAGAAAAAGAATATTTGAAGCGCATTGTGGCCACACAATTGAAAAAAGCATACCTCACCTGGAACAAGGACGCGGTGCAGGACGACGTGATCTTTGCCCACCTGCTTGAATTGAGCGAGGGGAAGATAAAGATGGAAGAAGGGCAGAAGCTCATCGACTCCAACGACCTGGTAAAACGCAATGTGAACCCGGGCGGCGGTCATGCCCATGGCGGCGGACACAAAAAGCACCACAAAAAGCACCACAAGAACTTTAAGCGCAAGGGTTAAACCACATCGGTTAAAAACTCTGTTAGTAAGCCATTCGGGTCAACCTGAACCGAGGCTGTTTGTTTATTAGTTTAGCACTGATTTTCAAACAAAATTCTATGTCTGTATTTGAAGTTATTGGCGGAAAAAGACTCAAAGGAGAGATCATTCCGCAGGGCGCGAAGAACGAGGCCTTGCAGGTTATCTGCGCGGTTCTGTTGACCTCCGAAAAAGTCACCATCGGTAACATTCCCGAAATCATTGATATCATGAAGCTCATTGATCTTTTGAAGGATCTTGGAGTTAAAGTGGAGAAGACCGGTCATGAAGAATATACTTTCCAGGCTGATGATGTGAATGTGGATTTTATTGTATCGCCCGAGTTCAAGAAGAAGGGAGGAAGCCTTCGCGGATCGGTGATGATTGTTGGTCCCATGCTGGCCCGTTACGGAAAAGCGTATATGCCCAAGCCGGGGGGAGATAAAATTGGTCGCCGCCGGGTAGATACCCACTTTTTGGGATTTGAGAAATTAGGGGCGGAGTTCATTTATGATGAAGTGAACGAAATTTTTAAAGTGGAAGGAAAAAATTTACGCGGTGGTTACATGATGCTGGACGAAGCATCGGTAACGGGTACCGCCAATATTGTGATGGCCGCAGTGATGGCGGAAGGAGTTACTACGATCTACAACGCCGCTTGTGAGCCCTACCTGCAACAGTTATGCGAGATGCTGAACAGAATGGGCGCGAAGATCAGCGGCATCGGTTCTAATATGCTGACCATTGAAGGTGTGAAGAAATTGGGAGGAACCAAACATCGTTTGTTGCCGGATATGATCGAGATCGGTTCTTTCATTGGCATGGCGGCGGTTACGCAAAGTGATATTACCATTAAGA
The DNA here is from genome assembly GCA_964387075.1 of uncultured Flavobacteriaceae bacterium. GTDB lineage: Bacteria > Bacteroidota > Bacteroidia > B-17B0 > Aurantibacillaceae > PALSA-968. The sequence goes on along the minus strand of CAYLVB010000007.1, from coordinate 270,144 downwards.
ATGTGGCTTACCCGCGTTTGGGTTGCATACCGGGCGTGTTCGAGCGTTTGGGAATTAAGATGGAATTGAGAGGAGACGATCTTCACATTCCGGCGCAGGAGCATTACGAGATCGATACGTTTATTGACGGGAGCATTTTAACTGTTTCTGATGCGCCGTGGCCGGGTTTTACTCCGGATCTGATTAGTATTGCATTGGTAACAGCGACTCAAGCACGTGGAAATGTTTTGATACACCAGAAGATGTTTGAGAGCCGCTTATTCTTCGTAGATAAGCTCATTGACATGGGCGCGCAAATTATTTTGTGCGATCCGCACAGGGCGGTGGTGATGGGCCTCGACCGCAAAACGCAATTACGTGGTATACAGATGGCATCGCCGGATATACGCGCGGGCGTTTCTCTTTTAATTGCGGCTTTGAGCGCCAAAGGAAAGAGCGTGATGTTCAACATCAACCAGATAGACCGTGGCTACCAGAAGATCGATACCAGGCTGCAGGCTTTGGGCGCGCAGATCGAGCGGAAATAAGTTTTCGAAGGAATCGTTTGCTTTTCCCAAAAATTGTCGTATTTTAGTTAAAACAAATACACTATGAAAAAAATCTACTTTTTTATTTCCATACTTATTGCCGGTGTTGCCTCTAAATCGCAAACAACCTGCAACCCAAACGCCAACGTAATTATTTATTCTAACTACGATGGAGGCACATTGAACATTGATGTAGACCAGAACATACCTAACCTGAAGATAGGGATCACTACCTATGAAGCCGTTAAAGTGGTGATCGGCGGAGCCTTTGTGGGTAACGTAACAGAAGTGCGGTACGCGGGTTACAACGGCACCAACGACAACTGCAGCCAGGGTGTTAGCAACACCTCTATCGCCGGAGTGGCGGCCAACCTCGATACGATCATCATTTACCCACCGGCGGGCTACAGCAATCCTAATGGATGGCCGAATATACTTTGTAATTATTCCTGCAGTTCAACCACCAACCAGGGCGGTTGTAACACACCCGATCAGGTAGTATATTATTTTACCACCGCTTTCAATGGAACGCTTTTATATCACCATACCCAATACAATTGCTGGACACCAGTCGCTACCTACAGTGTTTCTGCGGGAGGCAATTGCTGCATCGCGCCGGGCACTACGTCTATCAGCCAAATGATCGGAAAAAGACTGAATGTATTCCCCAGCCCCGCCAATGATAAAATAAATGTGGAGTTGAACGGCGTGGCCGAAGAATTTTATTTATCTGATATTCTCGGAAACAAAATAGCCAACGGAAAAGGAAGCCTGGAAACGGGTAATTTGCCTAATGGCGTTTATTTTGTACAGGTTAAAACTTCGGGTGGGGCGATCACGAAAAAGATCGTGGTGCAGCATTAATTGTTACGGAATACCTCTAAACAGGGAAGGCTCATAGTTTGATCAGCTTTAAGTATTGTCGATTAGCGAAAATTGTGTAAGCACCTTTTGGTAAGTCTTTTATCGGCAAAGTCTCAATTTTGGCATGACACTGTTTAGAAAGACAAAGCTCTCCTAAGCAATTAAAAATAGAAATTAAGCCTAATTCTTCATCCGACTCGATCTTTAGGTCATTATCTGCAGGATTAGGATAGATTAATAATTTACTTTCTTTCTTGTTGTGGGAAGTAATTCCGGTGATGGTAGGAAAAACGTTTACTGAAACGATCGTGTTTTGCGCCGATCTATAAAGACTATCCGAGATACAAAAGGTAATTGAATCCCCGCAAATTGTGAATGCTGTTACACAAATATTGTAATTTCCGGGAGTAGCATAGGCGTGCCCTCCATATAACCCGTAGGAAGAATTGCCATCTCCCCAGTCCCATATAGCGTCAGAAATTTCAGGTGAATAATTGACATAAGCTATCCATAGATTATTCTGGGTTGTGTCTTTAACTAAGCTGAAACTTACAGAGGGCGCTGGATTTATAGTTACCGTCCGGGAAGTTGTGTCAGAAAATCCGCATGTATTACTAACGATAAGAGTGGCATTATAAATACCGGGTATTAAGTAAAGGTGTTTAGGATTCGGTGCGTATGAAATAGGTGAGCCATCTCCAAAATCCCATTGCCAATTTACTGGATTTCCTATTGTAGAATCTGTAAATTCAATAGAATCAGAATTACAATACCAATATGTGCCAAATGCCGCAATGACTGTATCCATCATTACGTGATATGTCAATGGGGTAGTATATTGGGGATAATCAAAGAAGGAAGTTGTGGATAATGTATAGGTTCCGGGAATTGTTGTGGTTATGCTTTGCGTGTTGCCTGTTATAAAACCATTCCAATTATAACTGAGCATTCCCGGAGGACCAGTTAAAATTGTACTATCTCCCATATTGCAAATTGCCGCAGAAGAATTAATATGGTAAGTATTTATTCCACCATCAATATATGCGTAGCCAAAATGCTGGCCGTCTGAGCAATCATTGAGGCAATAGTTTATCCCCACAGTGTACCCAAGATATGCGCTAAGATCTATTGTCGATTCAGTCCAGTTCAAAAATTCGATGGTAGTATCAAGGGTACTTTTTTGCCAATTGGGTAGTAATGAACTTGTATCATAGAGTTCGGTAATAAACATGCCGGTCATACTATATCCACGAATCTGAATTGCGAAATAAGGTTTAGTACTATCACTATGACCTCCGCGTTGCAGTACTGCCGCGAAGCGACATGTAAAACTGGAATTACCAGGAGTAACTGGCATATAATAGGAACCAATTTGGGTTTTCCCTCCGGCCAAATTATTATTGAGTAATAATGAGGAAGTGCCACCATCCGGAGAAACAATAGAGAATCCCCCATAATTATCAATGCCATTAGTGCATTGGGTTCCTATGGTTGAGGTAGAAGTAACAATTGTATCTAAATACGAGATCATAGGGCCGCCTGAATAATTGAGCTGAGGAGTATTTATTCCCAATACAGACACACCACAACCAAACCCCCAGCCGAGTTTAGACCCATTTTCAAAAGAACTTTGCCCTTTACAAATGGTTAGAATCAGAAATCCAATGGAAAGAAACAGATTTTTCATAAGATAAATATAATCAAAACCACCCTGGATATAGTTCCCGTTTGGTAAATGGCGGTTTTTTCCCCATAACTGGTCAAATAATGCCTACTTCCCGATAATTTTGATCTCCGTCCTACGGTTCTTTGCTTTGTTCTCAGGCGAGGTGTTGGGCACTTTGGGCTTGGTGTCGCCGTAGCCTTTAAAAGCTAAGCGCAGCGGAATAATGCCTCCGTTCACGCAAAAGTCAAACACAGCCTTTGCGCGGTTTTGTGAAAGCAATTGATTGGCTTTCTTGTTGCCGTCGCTGTCTGTGTGACCGCCAATTTCAACACGTAATTTTGGATTAGCTTTTAAGAAATTCACGAGCTTCTGGCACTCTGCTTTTGATTCAGGCTTCAGATCGAACTTATCTACGTCAAAGAAAACGTTCTTCAACTCAATAAAAATTCCGGTGTCAATGGGTTGCAGGGGAATTTCCAGCAAAAAAGGCTTGTTGAAATCGGCCTTCACATTCTTCAAGCTGAAGTTATCCGAATAGAAAAGATATTTCTCCTTGTCTACATTCACCAAATAATTCTTGCCTGCAGTTAACACGGTTAAGAATTCTCCTTTGGTGTTTGAGAAAGCTCTCACCACGGTCTTTTGCGTTTCCAGGTCTATCACTTCTACACTTGCGCCAAGCGGGTCTTTTGTTTTGATGTCGAACACTTTTCCTTTGATATACGTGATAGGCGTTGGTCTAACATCCGCGGGCATTTCAAATTTGTAAAGGTCCAAGCCTCCAAAACCACCTTCCCGGTCACTGAAGAAATAAGCGATCTCTCCGGAGGGATCCACCAACAATCCACTCTCATCATTATACGTATTGATAGGATAACCCAAATTGATAGCCGGGCCCCAGCTTCCGTCAGCCTGTCTTTTACTCATATAAATATCCAGCCCACCCATACTTTCGGGGTGACCATCCGAAGTGAAATACAAAGTTTGGTTATCCGGGTGAATGTAAACCGATTCTTCAATGCCTTTGGTATTAATGTTATCGCTCATTTTCACGGGCACGCCAAATTTTCCATCCTCGCCGATCTCGCTCAGGTAAATGTCCTGGTCTTTAATTCCCTCCTTAGTAACGATCCCGCGAATGAAATAAAGCGATTTACCGTCCGAAGAAAAAGAAGGCTGCGTTTCCCAATTGGCTGTGTTCACCGGAGGACCAATATTCCTGGGTTTGGTCCATTTGCCGCCCGATTGCTGTGCGAAAAAGATGTCGCAGCTTCCGTAACCTTTGCGCGTTTCATCACCGTAATGACCAAACATATTGACGCAACTGGCGTAGAACATATACTGTCCGTCGGCTGCAAGAGTAGGGGCGCCTTCGTTGCCCGGACTATTAATTTCGTCAATAGGAACGGCGCCTTGCCAAACGCCTTTTACTTTCTGGCTGATGTAAAAATCTTCCTGGGCGTCTTTTCCTTCCTTGCGGAAATTGCGCGTGAACAAAAGCGTGTTGCCATCAGCAGTGATAGAAGGGAAATATTCGTAATCGGGCGAGTTGATCGCTTCACCGAGGTTAACAGGTTTAATGGGTTTCGGGTTCTTAACTGCCTGCGCCGCGAAGGTGGCCGACTTTAAGAACTGCTGGGCCTGTTCTTTAGTGGCAGGATTGATGCGTTCGAATTTCAGGTAGGCCTCCAGGCTTTTTTTGGCTTCCTCGTATTGCCCCACCATCAATTGCGCCAGCGCCAGGTCGAAAAAGCAACGCGGAAAGAATTTGGCATTTAACTCGGTAGCCGTTTTCAGGTGGCTGATGGCGTCCATTTTTTTGTTCTGCTCCATGTAGAGATATCCCAGGGCAATGTGCGGTTCCACGAAGGTCTTGTCTTCGGCGATCGCTTTCAACAGGTATTTTTCGGCTTCATCGTCTTTGCGTACCTCGTAGTTCTTTTTGCCTTCTTCAAAGTTCTTGATGGCCTTTTTATTGGTAGAGGTATAGGTGCCCGGGGGCAGGCTTCCCTGCGGGAATAAGTTAAAAGTTAAAAGTAATAAGTTAAAAGTCAGAAGAAAGCGCCTCATAAGTACTATTTGGGAGGTTAAATTACGTAAAATATCTATGGACTGGTTGCAATTATTGTTCCGTTTTTCACAACATGCAATTGAAGGATGTATTGGCTGTTCCCCTCTCTGCCGGCAGAGAGGGGGTGAGTCTGCTGGTTCGAAGGTAAAATCGTATCTTTGCCATACTATGGAATATCGCAGGTTAGGAAGTTCGGGTTTGCAGGTCAGCGCCCTGTCGTTTGGCAGTTGGGTGACCTTTGGGGCACAGGTAGATGATGGTGTGGCTGAGCAATGCATGCGCTTAGCTTATGACAACGGCATCAATTTTTTTGATAACGCTGAGGCTTACGCTAGCGGGAAGTCCGAGATCGTGATGGGGAATATTTTGAAGCGTGTACAATGGCCCCGAAGTTCGTATGTTATTTCAAGCAAGGTTTTCTGGGGAGGCAAATTGCCCAATCAACTGGGTTTAAGTCGTAAGCACGTGATGGAAGCCTGCGATGCCGCTTTGAAACGTTTGCAGTTAGAGTATCTCGATCTTTATTTTTGTCACCGCCCCGATCCCAATACGCCCATCGAAGAAACTGTGCGTGCCATGCATACCCTTATTCAGCAGGGAAAGGTTTTTTACTGGGGAACGAGTGAGTGGAGTGCCGACCAGATCCTGGAGGCTTACCGGGTTGCCGAGAAATTCAGTTTAACACCTCCCACCATGGAGCAGCCGCAATACAATATGCTGCACCGCCAGCGCTTTGAAGAAGAATATAAACCCGTGTATGCAAAGGGACTGGGCACCACTATTTGGTCGCCGCTTGCTTCGGGTATGCTAACCGGCAAATACATGAACGCCACGCCGCTCGATACACGTCTTTTTCGCCCGGGCATGGAGTGGCTGAAAGAGAAGATCACCGGCCCGGAGGCAAAGGCCGACCATGAAAAAGTAAAGCGCCTGAAAAAGATAGCTGATGAAATGGGAGTTCCTTTGAACCGCCTGGCCATTGCCTGGGTTTTAAAGAACCCGCATGTGAGCACGGCTATTTTAGGAGCTTCACGCACGGAACAATTGGGCGATAATTTGAAATCGATGGATGTGGTAGCTCGTATGACGGATGAAGTGATGAGGAAGATCGAGATCGCCCTCCAAAACAATTCTGTGGCTGTTTAATTCCTAAATCAAAGATCCACAAATCGTAATTCCTTTATGTTCTGGTACTTTTTACGAAATACGCTTTACTTCTGCTTTCATCTCTATTTTAAGCGGGCTAAGGTAGGAGGTACTAAACATATACGGCAAAGAGGACCCATGTTCGTGGCCATGAACCATCCTAACGCATTCATGGACCCGATCTCTTTCGCTACTTTTTTGTTTTACCCCCGTACCTATTACATGGCGCGCGGCGATGCTTTTAAGAAAGGAGTTGCCACCCTCATGCTTGAGTCGATGGGCATTGTGCCCATTTACCGTTTGCGCGACGGGGGTTATGAGAACGTAAAGAAGAACCTGGAATCCTTTAAGACCGCCTATGGCTTGCTCGATAAAGGCAAAAAGATCATGGTGTTTGCCGAGGGCCTGAGCGTGCAGGAAAGAAGGCTGCGCCCGATCCAGAAGGGCACCGCGAAGATGTCGTTTGGCTATTTAGAGCAGGGTGGTAGCATGGATCTGAAAATATTGCCTGTGGGAATTAATTATTCGGAGCCCGAGAAATTTCGTCCCTATGTATATTTCCGGATCGGTGAGCCCATTGCGGTGAAGGATTTTTACGAAGATTACAAAATGGAACCCGCCAAAGCCATCCTGAAATTGACCGCGCTTATAGAGGAAAGCATGAAACCTTTGGTTCCGTCACTGAAGCATAGGGAGAACGATGTATTGATCGAGCAATTGCAATTCATTTTAAAAAGGCAGTTCATCGCCGATAATGATCTGAATTACCAGGATCCGGAGCACCAGCAGAAATATTGGGAGTTCATCATCGCCCGCCTGAACAGTTTGACGGAAGAAAAACCGGGACTGGTAGAAGGACTCAGGAAGGAAACAGACCTATATCATAAGGAAATTCACCTTTGGAAACTGCGTGATCATTTGGTCTACCGGGAAGCAAAGGGTGAAAGCATGTTGAACTTGGGTAATTGGCTGCTTTTCATTTTTGGATTCCCTGTTTATCTTTTGGGAAAGCTATTGAACTTTCTTCCTTATTATTTCGGGCAAAGTATTGCACGCAAAAAAGTAAAGAACATCGAGTTCAGGGCTTCTATAACTTTTGGGGTGGGCTCGATCTTTCTTTTGGTACTCTTTTTGGTGGAATTGGCCATCGTGGGACTGATATGCCAAAAATGGTATTGCCTGCTCATTTACACTGCCATAAAGGTGAGCTGCGGATGGATAGGTTTGAACTATTCCCCCTTCCGGAAAAAAATGCTGGGCGCTATACGCTTTTCGGGCCTTAAAAAGAAAGATCCGTCGCTGGTTAAATCGCTTTTGGAACAAAGAGGCAAAATCCTTGATTATATTGGGAATTTTGCCTAATTTTTCTGGCATTTAATTTGCAATATTTTGGGTATGAAAAACCGTTTATACCGTATATCTATGATAGGGGCCATCTTTCTGGCGGCCTCTGCTTTCTGTTTTTTTACCGTTGACAAGACCAACCTTTATCAATTACCCGAGCCTAAGAACCTTCACGGACAGATCGTCGATCTTCCTGAAAGGACCAACGAAGCTTTTAAGACCGGCGAGTCTTTAAGCTACCGCCTGCACTACGGCTTTATGGATGCCGGCGTGGCCATACTTACAGTATTGCCTGAAGTGAAGGAGATCGGTGGCCGCAAAGTGTACCACATTGTGGGCGATGGATATTCCAAAGGAAGTTTTGATTGGTTCTTTAAAGTCAAGGATCGCTACGAAACTTACCTTGACCAGGATGCTTTAGTGCCCTGGTATTTCGTGCGTCGTTGTAACGAGGGAGGTTATATCATTAACCAGGACTACCTTTTCAATCACTACACCAAGAAAGTGGATATTGGAGAAGGTAAGACCGTGGATGTGCCCACCGGCATACAGGACATGCTTTCTTCTTTCTACTACGCGCGTAACATCGATTTTACAAACGCGAAGGAAGGCGATGTCTTTACGATCCCAAGTTTCGTGGATAAAGAGATCTGGTCGCTCAAGATCAAATACGTGGGTAAAGAGACCATCAAGACCGATCTTGGTAAGTTCCGCTGCTTAAAGTTCCGTCCTATTATCCAAACCGGGCGTATCTTCAAGAAAGAAGAAGACCTGAACGTGTGGATCACGGATGATAAGAACCACGTTCCTTTACGCGCGCAGGCCAAGATCATGTTTGGTTCTGTGAAGATGGATATTACCTCTGCCACTAACCTGGCTAATCCTACTTCTAAGGTAGAGTAGCAGTTAACAGCCGGTAAGCCCCAACTTGTATTTTTACTACTTTTGCCCCATGCGCATCATCTTCATGGGCACGCCCGATTTCGCGGTGGCTTCATTAGAAATATTGGTTAGGAACGGCTACAATATTGTGGGCGTTGTTACGGCTCCCGATAAGCCCGCGGGGCGCGGCCAACAGGTACAGCAAAGCGCGGTGAAGCAGTTCGCGGTACAGCATCATTTAAATGTGCTGCAGCCGACCAATTTAAAGGATGATGGTTTCTATAATGAATTAAAAGCGCTGCAGGCCGATCTGCAAATTGTGGTGGCATTTCGTATGCTGCCTGAAAGGGTCTGGAACATGCCGCCGATGGGTACCTATAATGTGCATGCATCCTTGTTACCCAATTACCGCGGAGCCGCGCCCATCAATTGGGCCATCATCAACGGGGAAAAAGAAAGTGGCGTGACAACTTTTAAATTAAAACACGAGATAGATACAGGAAGTATTCTACTGCAGGAGAAAGTGATTATCACTCCGGATATGAACGCCGGCGAACTGCATGATACATTAATGGTTGTGGGGGCTGATCTGTTGCTGCGCTCGGTGAAGGAAATTGTAAAGGGAAATGCGCAGCTGAAAGAACAGAACGACTTATTGAGATCCGGAGAAGAACCCAAACACGCCCCAAAATTATTCAAGGGCAACTGCAAGATAGATTGGAGCAGGGGAGGAGAACAGATCCATAACCTCGTTCGCGGTCTCTCGCCTTATCCCTGCGCATGGACCTCGACGAAACTTGCAGAAAAGGACATCACTTTTAAAATTTACAGGTCGCAATTCGTGCAGGGACAAAATAATGTAAGACCCGGAACTATTTTTTGCGACGGAAAGCAATTGAAAGTAGCTTGCTTAGGCGGGTATCTGCATATCACTGAATTACAAATGGAAGGAAAAAAGAAAATGGGTACCGAAGACTTTCTGCGCGGATTTTCCTTTCCGGCAGGTGCAGCTTTTGCATGATGCAATTTTAGGTCTTGCTCTCAAAAGCCTTGATTGGCGGGTGTTTCGGGCCTTCTTTATCAACAAAAGTCTATTTTTTCAACATTGAGGAAAACCTTTTATTAGAGGGCCGCTAAATAACTTACATTTGCCGTCCCGACCACGGGAACCATACAACGTTTAACCCTATAAACTAAAAAACATGAACAAAGCAGAATTGGTTGATGCTATCTCAGCCGAAACAAAAATGAGCAAGGCCGACGCAACACGCGCCCTCGACGCTACCGTTGGAGCCATTGAAAGATCTTTAAAGAAAGGCGATCGTATCGCCTTGGTAGGATTCGGTTCCTTCACGATCTCTAAACGCGCCGCCCGCACCGGCCGTAATCCTCAAACAGGAAAAGAAATTAAGATCGCCGCTAAGAAAGTGGTGAAGTTCAAAGCAGGAACTGACCTGGCTAAGAAGATCAATAAGTAATTGAACTCCTTTTAAATAAAAAGCCCTGAAGTACAAGTTGACTTCAGGGCTTTTTTTATGGAGTGATTTTAGAATTAAAGTTTTGCCTTCACCTCCACCATCTCGTATCCTTCGATGATGTCGCCGGCCTTGATGTCGTTGAAGCCTTCGATGTTCAGTCCGCACTCGTAACCGGATACCACTTCTTTCACATCGTCTTTGAAACGTTTCAGTGAGCCTAAGCTTCCGCTGTGTATAACGATACCGTCGCGGATGATACGCACTTTGGTGTTGCGGTTCACACGGCCATCCAATACATAACAACCTGCGATCGTTCCCACCTTGGTGATGTTGAACACTTCGCGGATCTCGATGTTACAGGTGATCTTCTCAACGAACTCAGGCGCTAACATACCTTCCATCGCGGCTTTCACCTCGTTGATGGCGTCGTAAATGATCGAGTACAAACGCACATCGATCTGTTCGTCTTCCGCCAGTTTACGCGCGCTGCCGGTAGGACGTACCTGGAACCCCACGATAATGGCGTTAGAAGCTGAAGCCAACATTACATCGCTCTCGCTGATAGCACCTACTGATTTGTGAATGATATTTACCTGTACTTTTTGTGTAGATAATTTCAATAAAGAATCGGCTAAGGCTTCGATAGAACCATCCACGTCACCTTTTACAATGATGTTCAGTTCTTTGAAGTCGCCTATAGCCAAACGGCGACCGATCTCATCCAGCGTGATGTGTTTCTTGGTACGCATACCTTGCTCGCGTTGCAATTGAAGGCGCCTGTTGGCAATTTCTCTTGCCTCGCGCTCGTCGGCCATTACCACAAATTTATCGCCGGCCTGCGGAGCACCGCTCAAACCTAACATTTTGATAGGCGTTGAAGGACCCGCCTCCGTAACTTTTTGCCCGCGCTCGTTGAACATCGCCCGCACACGGCCGCTATGGCAACCGGCTAACAACACATCTCCTACGCGAAGCGTTCCGCCCTGCACCAGGATGTTGGCTACGTAACCGCGGCCTTCTTCCATGGTTGCCTCGATCACGGCGCCCATCGCTAATTTATTGGGATTGGCATTTAAATGAAGCATGTCCGCTTCCAGGATCACTTTTTCCAAAAGCAGGTCGATGTTCTTACCTTGTTTGGCAGAGATCTCCTGGCACTGGAACTTACCGCCCCACTCTTCCACCAAAATGTTCATGAGTGAAAGGGCTTCGCGGATCTTATCGGGGTTAGCCCCGGGCTTGTCAATTTTGTTGATGGCAAATACCATCGGTACGTTGGCTGCCTGCGCGTGGTTGATAGCCTCTTTTGTTTGAGGCATCACGCTGTCGTCGGCGGCAACCACGATGATGGCTACGTCGGCTAGTTTAGAACCACGTGCACGCATGGCGGTAAACGCTTCGTGCCCCGGTGTATCTAAGAAAGTAATTTTTTTATCGTCGTGCAGTTTTACCTTGTAGGCACCGATGTGTTGGGTGATACCACCCGCCTCGCCGGCAACTACGTTGGCTTTACGAATATAATCCAGCAAGGAGGTCTTACCGTGGTCAACGTGACCCATCACCGTAATAACGGGAGGACGCGGCACGAGGTCTTCGGGGTTATCTGTAGATTCGCTGAGCTCTTCCTGTTCTTCAGCGGATACGAATTCAATTTTATAACCAAACTCTTCGGCAACAATAGCGATCGTTTCTGCATCCAAACGCTGGTTGATGGAAACGAATAAACCTAACTGCATACAGGTTGCTATAACCTGCGTTACGTTAATGCTCATCATCTGCGCCAACTCGTTAGCCGATACGAACTCGGTCACTTTCAACACGCTTTTTTCAGCCTGTATCTGTTCCTGCTCTTCGGCCATACGCTCGCGGATCTCGGAACGTTTTTCGCGGCGGTATTTGGCGGTCTTTGATTTTTGTCCCTGTTGGCTTAAGCGCGCAAGGGTCTCTTTAATTTGTGCCTGGATCTCTTCATCGGTCAGTGCCGGCTTGCTGTCGCGTTTCTGGGCCGGCGTGGTGCCACGGTCTTTAAAACGCTGGCGGGCAATTTGCGCCTGCTCGGTACCTACTTTTTTGATCTCTTCCTGGCTCAGACTGCCTGTTTTCGAAATACGCTTACGTTTTTTCTTTTCGTAGCCGAAATCATCCGAGCTTGGTTTTTTCTCAACAGGCAATTCAATACTTCCCAGGATCTTCGGTCCGTCCAGTTTGGTGAACTTGGTCTCCAGGAAATCTTCTTTGGGTTCGGTAGAAACAGGAGGAACCTCAGTAACCACTTTCTGTTCGGCAACCGGCTCTTCTTTTTTCTTTCCTTTTTTAGATCCTTCTTCTTCGTCCTTCTTCGATTTTTTGTCGGGCTTGGTCTTGGTATTAATGGAAGCCAGGTCAATTTTAGAAAGTACTTTAGGCTGATCGAGCTTCACCTCGGTCTTTTTCACTACCTCTTCTTTTTTAACGGTAGTTTCTTTTGCCACGGCTTTCTTTTTGCCGTCGTCGGCAATACGTTGTTTGCTCTCTACGCGTAATTGCTCGAGGGCTTTGGAGGTGGGCGACTGCGACAGGTCTTTGATCACGATCTCATCATCGGCGTCATCCTTCTTCCTGGCGGTCTTTTTGCTTTCATCCAGCACGATGGTCTCTTTTTTCTCCTTGGTGATCTGGGCCACGTGTTTGGCCTCTTCTTTGGCGATCTTTTCTCCCTGGAATTCCTTCATGAGGATACCGTACTCCGCGTCCCCGATCTTCGCGTTCGGGTTCTTGGCGTCTACCTTGTAGCCTTTAGAGGTTAAAAACTCAGCCAGGGTGTCTTTCGAGATATTGAACTCGACGGCAACCTTGATGAGCCTGTATGATTTGGTTTCTGACATATTATTCATTTACACCTTTGACGGTTCGTTCCGCCACCGGTTTCCTATTTCTTCTTTATGATCGTGAAGTGAAGCACCCATATTCGGTGCTTATACTTTACGATGCTTCTTCTTCAAATTCCGAAGCCAGTACCTTACGCGCGCTTTCGATTACGCTTTCTTCTAATTTGGTGCGGCGTACCAGTTCTTCGGTAGTGAGTTTGAGCACATCTTTGGCAGTATCGCAACCGATGGATTTCAACTCGTCGATCACGTTGCTCTCGATCTCGTCTGAGAACTCTTCCAGGTCAACGTCCTCTTCCACTTCTTCTTCTACTTCACGGAACACGTCGATCTCGTAACCGGTTAATTTGCCGGCCAGTTTGATGTTGAATCCACCTTTACCTATAGCTAATGAAATTTGATCGGGCTTCAGGTACACGTGCGCGTGGCTGGTCTCGTCGTCTAATTTAATGCTGGTGATCTTAGCAGGGCTCAAAGCACGCTGGATGAGGAGTTGCGGGTTGGCGGTGAAGTTGATCACGTCGATGTTCTCGTTCTTCAACTCGCGCACGATACCGTGGATGCGACTTCCTTTCATACCTACACAGGCTCCCACCGGATCGATACGCTCGTCGTAGCTTTCAACGGCTACTTTGGCACGTTCTCCGGGTTCGCGCACAATTTTCTTGATGGTGATGAGTCCGTCTGCGATCTCGGGAACCTCTGTTTCAAACAGGCGCTCCAGGAACACAGGCGATGTGCGTGATAACACGATCATCGGTGTAGCGTTCTTCATTTCCACTTTCAATACCACAGCTTTCACCGTATCGCCTTTCTTGAAGAAATCGGTAGGGATCTGCTCGGTACGCGGTAATATCAATTCGTTGCTTTCGTCATCCAGTAAAAGAATTTCTTTCTTCCACACCTGGTATACTTCGGCGGTGATGATCTCTCCTACGCGCTCTTTGTATTTGTTGTAGATCTCGGTCTTCTCGAGTTCCAATACTTTCTGCACTAAGTTCTGGCGAAGTGATAATACCGAACGGCGGCCGAACTCTTCCATGGTAACAGGTTCAGTAACCTCGTCGCCCAAACCAAAATCTTCATCGATCTTCTTGGCGTCGCTTAAACTGATGTGACGGTTCTCGTCGTATTCAAAGGAATCTTCCGCGAACTCGTCTTCAACAACGGTGCGGTTCTTATACATCTCAACGTCTCCTTTATCAGGGTTCACGATGATGTCGAAGTTCTTGTCGGTTCCGTATTTCTTTACGATCATACTGCGGAACACTTCTTCGATGATGCTCATAAGCGTTACCCGGTCGATATTCTTGATATCCTTGAACTCGGAGAACGATTCGATTAGATTTACACTGTGCATGGTATTTGTTTTTTTATTTTAAAATGGTAAAATTAACTTGGTTTCTTTGATCTGTTCTAATTCAATTGTTACATTTTCTATGATCGTGTGACGTCCTTTCCCTTTTTCCTTACGTTCGGTCCTTTTGGTTTCAACCTCCACGTTTACATCATTTACAGTTATTAATTTTCCTATAACCTTTACGCCGTCTTTTCTTAACACACTTGCTTCGCGGCCCAGGTACTTTTGGTACTGGTTCCTTACCTTGAAGGGCTGGTCGATGCCGGGTGAAGAAACTGTAAGTTCAAAATCCTCCACATCCCGGTTCAAGCCGGCCTCAATATGCCTGCTTAGTGTAACGCACTCATCTACAGTAACATGAGAGGGAGAATCGACAAAAACCTCGATCTTATTTACCGGGCGGATCCTAATATCAACCAGGAAAAGCTCGGTTCCGCCTATCTTTTGCTCGGCCAGGGTCTTTATATACTTTTCTTCTATCATGCCCGTTAAATAAGTGAGGGGACTTTTTAGTGGTCCCCTCACGGTTATTAACATATTTCAGGGTACAAATATACATCTTTTTTATTAAAGGCCAAATGTTAATTTTTTTACGATGAAAGCTTGGTTTATCCCGATAATTTTCTATATTTTTACTATGAAATCAAATACCAAAATATACTCCCATGGATACTATTAAACGTAAGCTTTTCACCAAATGCCTTGTGCTGGTGATCTTATTTTCAACGGTAAGCTTACAGGCCAAAACGGCCGCGGAATTGAAGGCAGAAAGTGATGCCGCCACGCTATACGGCGAGATCGGTGTAGGGCTCTTATTCGTAGTTGCATTGACCGTGTTCATTGTCTGGAAATCGAAACACGATAAGAAAGAGCGTGAGAAGCACCTGGAACAGATGCGAAAGGTGGCCGCCACCAAAAAGAGGGCTGCTTAAGCGGATCTTTGCCTTATAACCTCAAAAAGAACAATTCCCGTCGCAACAGAGACGTTCAGGGATGCCGTATTGCCCGGCATCGGTATCTTTATTGCCCCGTCGCATAACTTCAGGTACTCGGCCGAAATGCCGTTCTCTTCCGATCCCATAACAATAGCTGTTGGCCCCTTGAGGTTAGCGCTGTAAATTAAGTGATCGGTCTTCTCGTGGCACGCAAACACCTGTAAGCCGTATTCCTTAAGATAATTGAGGGTATCCTTTAAGTTGTTCTCTCTGCAAACCGGGATGCGATGCAAAGCACCTGCAGATGTCTTAATGGCATCGGCATTGATCTGCGCCGCCCCACGTGATGGAATGATGATAAAATCCACCCCCGCGCATTCAGCGCTTCGTGCAATGGCCCCGAAATTACGCACATCGGTAACCCGATCGAGCAAAAGCACCAAAGGTGTCTTGCCTTCTTCGAAAACGCGTGGTAAAAGATCCTCGCTGCGGTAATAGGTCACTTCCGATACAAAGGCGATAACGCCCTGGTGATTTTTGCTCGTAAGCCGCTTGATCTTTTCGGGGGGCACCATTTGAAAAGGAATGTCGGTGCCCTTTAAGACCTTGCGCAATTGGTTGAACAATTCGCCCGCTATGCCGCGTTGGATAAGGATCTTTTCAATTTCCTTCCCCGCCTCAATGGCTTCGATGACGGCGCGTATGCCGAAAATAAAATTCTCTGTGCTCACCCGGTAAATTTAGTTAATTACCGCGAAT
Source organism: uncultured Flavobacteriaceae bacterium (assembly GCA_964387075.1). Taxonomy (GTDB): domain Bacteria; phylum Bacteroidota; class Bacteroidia; order B-17B0; family Aurantibacillaceae; genus PALSA-968. Next base: position 254,245 of record CAYLVB010000007.1, on the reverse strand, counting down.
TGCTTTAAATGATGGGTAGCGTGCTTGTGCAGCAGTTGCAGCCACTCGTTGTAATTCAGGTCGCCGTAGAAGGGATTTGTAACCACCGCGTCTGGGTTAAAATCGTAATACGAAAGAAAAAGAAATACCTCGTTCTCCAGTTCCGTAGCCGCGTCCTCAATGTTCTTATGGCGCAAAGGCGCAGGGGTTTCGCTCATCAAACTATTCTTTGTATTGGGCTTGAACTCCTTATCGCTCATTAAAAAACTCTTCGCCTTCTCCAGGTGTTCGGGCGGCGTTACCATGGGCTGCTTTACGCGTCCCCAGGCCACACCCACAGAATCGGTCATGTGCTCGATCATACCCTGGGCCGATAATACGCCCCATTGCGGTTTTTCATTCCCTTTCAGTTTTTTGATGAGGGTGGGGAATTCGGCGGTGAAGAATTTTTGTTTTTCCATGCGCCAAATGTAGGGAAATTTGGTAGCCTCGCAAGGCAATTCGCTCAATGTAGTTTATGGCCTGCCTGAACTTCGTAAAAGCGGGTCAAAAGCGGCCCTATAAGGGGACAAAAATTGCGTATCTTCGTGAGCGGTATGAACTTTATGTTTCACATAGGGCGCTATTTCCTGCTTTTGAAGCGGGCGTTCTCGAAACCCGAGCGCTTCAAGGTATATCGCAAGCAGTTCTTCTTCGAGGTGAACAATCTCGGGATCTCTTCGCTCGGCATCATTTCCATCATTTCGGTATTTATGGGCGGCGTGGTTACCACGCAGGCCGCTTTTGGCTTTACCAGCGCCTGGATCCCCCTGTACGCGGTTGGTTTTACCACGCGCGAATCGATCATTCTTGAATTCTCTCCTACTATAGTAAGTTTGATATTGGCCGGTAAGGTAGGCAGCAACATCGCTTCCGAGATCGGCTCCATGCGCATCAGCGAACAGATCGACGCGCTCGAGATCATGGGCGTAAACTCCGCTTCTTTCCTCATTATGCCTAAAATTCTCGCAGCAGTTTTTATCAATCCATTCTTAATCGCCATCTCGATGTTCCTCGGACTTTTCGGAGGTTACGTGATGGGCGTTGCCACCGGCGCCTGCACGCCTTACGAATATGTGTTCGGCATACAGGCCTTCTTCATGCCCTGGAAGATCTGGTATGCTTTATTTAAAACCGCTGTGTTCGCATTCCTCATCACTTCCATCGCCGCTTATAACGGCTATTACGCCAAAGGCGGAGCATTGGAAGTTGGTAAGGCCAGCACACGCGCGGTGGTTTGGAGCAGCATTTTAATTTTATTGGCAAATCTTCTCATCACACAAATTGTATTCACCCATTGATCGAGATAAAAGGCATATCGAAAACTTTTGGCGACCGCACCGTAGCGAGCGATGTCTCTTTCATATTTGAAACAGGAAAGACCAATCTTATCATCGGCGAAAGCGGATCGGGCAAGACCACCATTTTAAAAATGATGGTGGGACTGCTGGCACCCGACACCGGGCAGGTTATTTACGATGGACGCATATTTTCTGAAATGATAGAACGCCAGCAGCAGGAAGTGCGCAAAGAGATAGGCATGCTCTTCCAGGGCGGCGCTTTGTTCGATTCTATGACCGTGGAAGACAACGTGGCTTTCCCGCTGCGCATGTTCTCTGATTTTAAACCGGCCGAAATAAAGGAGCGTGTTGAGTTTTGTTTGGCGAAAGTAAAACTGGAGAACCGTAACCAATTATATCCCGCTGAACTGAGCGGTGGTATGAAAAAACGCGCCTCATTAGCACGCGCCATTGCCAGCAATCCCAAATATCTTTTTTGCGATGAGCCCAACTCCGGCCTGGACCCTAAAACCTCGCTGGTGATCGACGATCTTATTTTGGAATTGACCACCGATTTTAACATGACCACAGTGGTTATTACGCACGACATGAACTCGGTGATGCAGATAGGGCAGAAGGTGATGTTCTTGTATGGCGGAAAAAAATGGTGGGAAGGGGATAACAAAGGTGTGTTGACCACCACTAACAAAGAACTTTTGGATTTTGTATACGCCTCTGAATTCCTGAAACAGTTAAAACCACATAACTAACATGGGTTGGGACGACGATGATAATGATTTCAACTTTGGCGACGAGGAGATGTCGCCGGAGGAGAGCGAGCGCATCTCGAGAGAGATAAACGAAAGAAACGAAATGATACACAATCACCCGCTGTACCTGAAAGCGGATGAGATCTTTCACACCGTACACACCATGAGCGAAACGCTCGACGAGGAAGAGCGCGAGATGCACATGCGCACCTTGCTTGAATCTGCCATGATGCTAGCCCCCAAGTTTGCCGGCGCTATGGCCAGCGAGAGCTGGACGGTAAGCATGCAGAACGCCGCTATTATGCGTTACCACGCACAATATTTGCACACTTCCACATCTATGCTGCACGAAATGAGCGGCGTGCCCGAAGAATACGTAAAGGTTTTACGCCGCGAGATGGAAGAGTTCCGTAAACTTTTTAAAGCCTGGGTTAAAACCTTCAAGGACCTGGAAGATGAAGGAATAGAGGATGAGTGGGGTTTGTTTGAGAGGGATTAATTCTTGTTCTTTTCCTCTTCCCGTTTCTCAAATTTAATTCTCCGGTAGCGATTGAAGGAATAAAAAAGTCCCGATAAAAAAGTTAAACCCACAAAATACAAGGCGCCCTCGTTGCCTTCTCCTTCTTTGCGGGTAACGATCTCGTAAATGGTCATGATCACGGAGATGACGGCAAAGGTCAGCCACAGGTATTCCTTGCCGCGGTAGGCCATGTAGAGGTAATCTTTTTTATAGGCGGGTTTTTCTTCTTGCTTTTTCATTTTGTTATACCTTTTTCCGTCATGCTGAACTTGTTTCAGCATCTTTCAGTTGTTTGATCCATGTTCTACCCCTCAAGCGACCCTGAAACAAGTTCAGGGTGACGAAGCATTATTCAATCATTAAATTACAACCCCTTAAATCGCTATTATCAAATCGGCCCATCAGTTCAAACTTTCCATCCTCGTGTTTTTTTCCAAGGTCCTGCGTGGCGATGAAGGCGCAGGAGTTGAGGTTGGCCAGGTCTATCACGTTTATGCCGCCCGTTCTTCTCCCATAGGGACCACCTTGTGGCGGCCAAAGATAGCAAAAAGGGTCGTTGGTATCGCGTATCAGAATTTGCATCCAGGGCGGACTTTCAAACAGACCGTCTTTCTTTGAGTAAGCCTGGCTTAAAAGTTCGGTCATCCCGTATTCACTGTGAATGGTGTCTATGCCAAAAGCGTTCTTTAAAGTTTGATGCAGTTGGTTCTTCAGCATTTCTTCGCGTTTGCCTTTCATGCCGCCGGTCTCCATGACGATAAAGTTCTCGTTCAGTAAAATTCCTTTTTCGGCCAGGTCGAGCAGGGCGTAGCTTACGCCAAGCAACAAGGTTTTCTTTTTTCTTGCTTTCAAAGATCCTATGGTTTTGATAAGCTCATCGTAATTGCTGAGGTAAAAACCGCTTTGCGCATCGCCACTCCATTCAATTAATTTCTGCGCCATGTACACCAACGAAGACCCTTCGCGCTCGAGGTAGGAGGGAAGCAAAGCCAAAATACAATGGTCGGAGGGTTTCCCGTAGAACATCTCAAAGCCTTTTAAAAAACTGGTTTCATAAAGCGCCAGGTCGCTTACATAATGTTTTGAGATGCTTGTTTGCGAAGTGCCGCTGCTGGTAAAAACTTTAGGAACCTCATGCTTATACAAATTGGTGATGACCTTTTGGGTCTTGAAGAACTCAATGGGCAGGAAGGGAATATCCTGTAAGGCTCTTACCTTTTCGGGGTTCCTCCCCAAACTGTCGCAAAAAGCTTTGTAAAGCGTACTCTTCTCATATTGTACCGCAAATACCTGTAAGGCCAGTCGCTCAAAGCCCGCTGTATCACCGGGTTTCAGAGAAAAAACGCTCCCGGTTAAATAATCGTAATTTATTTGCGTTATATCATTCACTTAGCAAAATTATTCTTAATTTTATCTCTACAAACAGATGCGCAAATTATCGCAGATATTTTTTTCGGCCTTCCTGGCGCTCGTGGTGCTTTCCTGCAAGAAGATCACCAATCCTGAGCCCGGCCCGCCCGTGATCAAGTTCAAAAGCTTCGATATCGTGAGCGAGACCGAGGCCTATTTCCATTTCACCTTCACCGACCCCGATGGAGACCTGGGTCTTAAAAGCGAGGATACCAGCGGGGCTTTCGGTACCGGCTCACCCTACCACAACGATTTCCACATGCGGTTCCAGTTCAAGAACAGCGCCGGCGTTTACGTAGATTCGGTGTGGGTAGACCCAATCGCCAACATCATCGACAGCGGCAAGATCGTGTACCGCATTCCCTATATCGATAACAAATCAAAGGACAAGGAACTGAATGGCGAAGTGATCATTAAACTGGCCGGTTTCAGGCCCGCCAGCAACAAAAAGTATTTCCGTTACATATTCTACATTTACGACCGGGCCCATCATCGCAGCAATGATGTAACCACTCCCGATTTTTATTATCCTTAGCCTATGGCGAAATACGTATTAGAGAATGTGTATGATTTTGATTTTTCTCTTTTAGCTATTTCCTCTTCCGAACCCGATTACAAGCTCTGCATCCAGCTGAACCGTGTTCTGGGAATAGACCTTATGCGCGCCACGGCGGTCGATCTCAGCTCAAAGGCCATGAAAACCACACTCACATTCTCCTGTTTTTCCTTCGAAGAGGAGGAAGATTACAACCAATACATTCTTATCTCCAACCGCAGCAGCAATTCGGTGGAAGCGCCGGGCAAGGTAAAGGCCGCACCCTCGCTTTTCGACGAAGAATCGCCCGCGGATATGAAAGGTTTTTTGGTGCCTGAACTGATGCAATACGACTTCTTCCTGCTTTTGAAAGGAGAGGGCCACGAAACTTTGGCACAAAGTGTACAACCTAAGCTAAAAAACATAAACTTTGTGAGCTCGGTACAGAATATCGACCCCGAGACGCTTCACTCAAAAAAGAACCTGCTTATATGAACCCAATATTTAACCGCACCAAGATAGTGGCCACGATGGGCCCCGCTACGGCCGATCCTAAAGTACTTGCCGAAATGTTTGAGGCCGGGCTTGATATTTGCCGCATCAATTTCTCGCATGGGAATTACGACGCGGTGAAAGAGAATGTGGAACACATCCGCACTATCAATAAGAAGCACAATACGCACGTGGGCATACTCGGCGACCTGCAGGGCCCGAAGTTGCGCATAGGCGAAGTAAAAGATAATGCCGCCGAACTGGTAGAAGGAGAACACCTGGTGATCACCACGCAGGAATGCCTGGGAACCAAGGAGCGCCTTTACATTACCTACGCTCAATTTCCGCAGGATGTGAAGACAGGCGAGTTGGTGCTGATCGATGACGGGAAAATTCACCTGCAGGTGATGCAGACCAATGGTACCGACGAAGTGCTGTGTAAGGTGATCTCCGGCGGACATTTATCCTCTAAAAAAGGAGTGAACCTTCCAAACACCAGGATCTCGTTGCCGTGTTTAACACCAAAAGACCTGCGTGACCTGGATTTTGCTTTGGAGAATGATTTCGACTGGATAGCGCTTTCTTTTGTCCGTAACGTAAACGATATCATTGAGCTCAAGGAGATCATACAGAAAAAAGGGAAGAAGGCGCGCGTGATAGCCAAGATAGAAAAGCCCGAGGCTGTGCGCGAGATAGACAAGATATTGAAGGTTACCGACGGGATCATGGTCGCGCGCGGCGATCTTGGTGTGGAATTACCGATGGAAGAAGTGCCTATGCTGCAAAAGATGATCGTTACCAAATGCATCAATTCCGGCAAACCCGTGATCATAGCCACCCAGATGATGGAGAGCATGATCACCAGTTACACGCCTACCCGCGCCGAAGTGAATGATGTGGCCAACGCGGTAATGGACGGGGCCGACGCGGTGATGCTAAGCGCGGAGACCTCGGTAGGAAAATATCCCGTGAAAGTGATCGAATACATGCGTCGCATCATTAGCCAGGTAGAGTACCAGGACAGTATTTACTATCGTGACCACGAGCCGGAACTAAAAACGAACACATTTATTACCGACAGCATTTGTTATAATGCCTGCAAACTGGCCAGGCAGGCCGGGGTGCGCGCCATCATTTCTATGACGCATAGCGGGTATACTGCTTATAAGTTAGCGAGTCACCGCCCAAAAGCGCAGATCTTCATATTTACCGATAATAAAACCTTGCTCACAGCGCTCAGTCTTGTTTGGGGCGTGCGTGGTTTCTACTACAATAAGTACGAGAGCACCGATCAAACCATCACCGACCTGAAGGATTATATTAAGACGGAGGGATTGGTAAGGCCGGACGACCTGGTGATCAACATTGCCAGCATGCCCATGAAAGAGAAGGGCCGCACCAACATGATGAAGCTGTCGAACATCTAGAAAATAAAAAAGCCCGCCTTTTTGAGGCGGGCTTTTTTGTATGGACAGAAAATTACTTAGCTACATTGAATTTGGAGGTGCTCAGTTTGTTATGTTGAGCGTCGGTGATCACGTAGATATACATTCCGTTATCGTAAGAAGAAACATCCACTTTGGTCACTTTGCCGGTGAGTTCAACGCTGGCCAGTTTTTTTCCGGTGAGGTCGTAGATGTCGGCGTATTTTGCTTTCTCATCATTCAAACCGAAGGTGACGTAGCTGGTAGTTGGATTAGGATAAACATTCACGAAAGTTCCGTTCGCGCTCAGTGATTGAACACCTGTGCTGGTGATCATATCCACATCATCTACGTAGAATTGGGTTCCTACAGGAGCGGCGCTTCCTTTTATAGACGTCGCGAAGGTAAGCTGGATAGAGTCCGGAACGCCCACGATCATCCAGTTAATGGGAACCGTAACCTGTGTATACGTAGCCATATTGGAAGTTAATAAAACCCCGCCATATCCCAGTGTATCACGCTTGTTAAGGCCTGTGTTCCATACGGTAAAGAGGGCCTGCGAGAAGGCGCTGTCGCCCGCCTGGAGGTTTAGGATACAGTAGAATGTATAATCAGTGGGCTGCGAAGAATAGGCCTGGTATCCCAGGATAGGAGATCCACCGCCCGACAGGGTGATAGGTCCCGTGTTGACCACACCCGGTAATACGCCAACAAGAGGAACGTTCTTGGTTTCCAGCAGAACCGCGAAGCTGTGCACGTAAATACTGCCGCAAAAAGTAGTTTTTTCATCATATGTTGTTTTTTAAAGGTTTAACAAATATAGTTCAATGCAGGGAAACACTAAAATTTATGGAATAAAAAACCCGCCTCGAAAAGGCGGGTTTTTTGTGAAATAGCTTATTGAGATTATTCGATAACGATCTTCTTAACAACCTTGTTGTTGTCGCTGTCGGTAACGTTCACAAAATAAACGCCTTTACCTAAAGAAGTAAGGTCGTAGTTCTGGATACCGGCTTTGAAGTTGTTTTCAGTCTTTGTAAATACAACCTGGCCCAACGTGTTCACCACGTTTATAGTAAGGTTAGTAGCCTCAGGTAAAGACAGAATGAAATTGAACTGACCGTTGCTTGGGTTAGGGAACATAGCAATGTTATTTGTCAGGACATTGTTCTGGATACCGGTTGCGTTATCATAGCATAATACAGGCAACATGGTTAAAGAAGCACCCGGGATATCCCAGTTTGAAGGATTTACGAAAGAATACCATCCTCCGCCTCCGCTCCACTCTTCCCATGCATAGCTATGCCATGTTTGCGACATATCCCTTGCGATGTAGAACGCGGCAGTATCGCCGGTTGTAGTAGGTAAAGTGAAAGAAATGAAGAAACCGGCAGTTGGAGCAACTACAGGAGAGCTCAAAGCAGTTGAAGACACCAGGACGTTACCAACCTGGGTTCCACCGCTAATGATAGCAGCCATTGTAGTACCAGAAGTAGATAAGGCAGCGCCGCTAGGGCCGGTAGTGGTATCACCATTAAATACCTGGAAGCTAACAGCACCTGTACCTTTTGTTCCATTTCCATTTGCATTCTTGTAGAACAGGCAGTAAACAGCAGTAACAGTAGATGCAGGAGGAACCATTGAACCGGGAATAAAAGTGGCCTTCTTGATGTCGCCATAACCGTTGTTACCGGTAACATATCCACCTCCCTGGGCAGTACCTACCGTGTATAATAAAAGGCTGTCAGAACCCATGATCGGGGAAACAGTGTCACATACCACAACAGAGATATTGTCATGGCCGTGTTTTGCTACAGCAGCGGTTGTTTGGCTTGCTGTAAGGGTTTTGCTCGCTTTCCTGGCACCTTGCTGTGCGTTAGCAGAAAAGATCATTGAGCTGAGGGCAATAATTGCGTAAATTTTCTTCATTTTTTATTGGTTTAAATTGTTGCGCAAATATAAAAAAATAAGCCCAAAAACCGGCAATATTTTAACAAATATTTGTATTAGAGGGTGTTAGGCTAATTGTTAATTTTACAGCCTATGTGGTTTTTAATAAGCGGAATTGCCTGTAATGTAGCCCTTTTACTCATCATAAGGTCCTTTAAAAAGTTTAAAATACCGGCTTTTCCCGCCATTGTGGCTAATTATTTTGTGGCAGCCTCCTTTTCACTGGCTTTTATGTCTTCGCGCGCTGTGTTTGTAGAGGCCACCCATTTGCGGGTTCCTGCCCTCATCCTGGGTATCCTTTTCGTATCGGTCTTTTACCTCATTTCGCTCACCACAGAAAAAATGGGTGTCTCGGTAGCCTCGGTGGCCAATAAGATGAGCGTAGTGATCCCGGTGGCCCTTGCCTTTGTACTGTTTAAAGATGCGATCACCTGGATAAAGATCCTGGGTATTTTGCTGGCCCTGGCTTCGGTGGTCTTTGTTTCTAAACGGAAAAAGGAAGATACCGCTGAAAAAAGTAATTGGCTTTTACCCGTCGCCGTTTTCCTGGGCACCGGCATTATTGATGCTATTGTGAACTATGCGCAGAAACGTATCGTGCAGAACAACGATGAGACCGCCTGCCTCACAGGCCTGTTCTTTTATGCTGCGGGGATCTTTGGCCTCATCGCTTTCCTTCTTTTTTACCGCAACAAAAAGGAACTTCGCTACGGCAGGATCGTTCTGGCCGGCATTATCCTGGGTACTCCCAATTTTTTCAGCATCTACCTGGTGATGCGGGCCATTACCGATAATGTGTTGGAAAGCTCCGTATTGTACCCGGTGGTGAACGTGGGCGTGGTGCTGGGCTCAACCTTGTGCGCTTTCCTTTTCTTTTCCGAAAAACTATCACTCGTCAACTGGTTGGGCATCGCGCTAAGCGTGGCGGCCATCGTTTTAATAACTTTGTAAGACACTGTTTCGCAAAAATTCATTTCTTTTGACCTATAAAACAAGATATGCCGGCTTCTAAAAAAAAGAATAACGAATTCTCTTTACTCAAAACCATGTGCGCCATTCACGCTCCTTCCGGAAATGAAGGCCCCATGCGCGACTTTGTACTATCCTATATCCAAAAAGAAAAAAGTAAGTGGAAAGGACAACCCAAAATTTACGCGGGCGAAAAATTCCAGGACTGCATCATTCTTGTTTTCGGTAAGCCGCGTACGGCCGTTTTCGCGCATCTCGATAGCATTGGTTTTACTGTTCGGTATAACAAACAGCTGGTAAAAATAGGCGGGCCACGCACTGTGAACGGCTTTAAACTGGTGAACGAAAAAGGAAAAGAGGCCGAACTGCAGGTGGCCGAAAATAAAAAGAGTGGCTATGTTGAGTTAAGTTATAAGTCTGCATCCCGTTTCGCCACCGGCGATGAACTTACTTTTAAACCCAACTGGCGCGAAACAAAAGACCATGTGCAGTGTTGTTACATGGACAACCGCCTCGGAGTTTTGAACGCGCTGAAACTCGCGGAGACCTTGCAGGACGGAGCGATTGTTTTTTCCTGTTACGAAGAACATGGGGGAGGGACTGTTTCTTTTCTCCAGAAATTCCTGCGGCGCAAATACAAAATAAAACAGGCCCTCATCTCCGATATTACCTGGGTAACCGAAGGTGTGCGGCACGGAAAAGGCGTTGCCATCAGCATGCGTGATAGTTTAATTCCAAGAAGAGCCTACGTGCAAAGGATTATTTCCATCGCCAGAAAAAGTAAGATACCTTTTCAGCTGGAAGTAGAAGGCAGCGGTGGAAGCGACGCCAAGGAATTGCAAATGGCCGAGTATCCCTGGGACTGGTGTTTTGTGGGCGCGCCCGAAGACAACGTGCATACCCCGGATGAAAAAGTACATAAGCATGACATCGCATCCATGCTTGCGTTGTATGAGGTACTTATGAAAGAGCTGTAGCGCTATTCTATAATGAACTTACCGCCGGCAAGAATACCGTTCTCGTTCACAAGGCGGTAAAAATAGATCCCGCCCCGCAATTCGCCGCGATCAAGGTCCACCATGTAGTTGCTGAGTTTGCTGATGCGTCGCACTTCATTTCCTAAGGCATCGAACAATACCACTTCGGCGCGGTTAAGGCTTAACGAAGTGGCCAGCTCGAGCGTTGCTGAGTTTGCAAAGGGGTTCGGATAAATACGAATGAGGTCGCTCAGTGTTCCATTTTCCTGTATGCCAACAGGCACAGTTCCTACAAAGGCAAGGTCGTCAATAAAGAACTGGCTGCCGATATGTGATTCGCCGCCATTGGGCCCATCGAGGGCAGTGATGATACTGCAGGTATCCGGAAATAAGTTTAGCGAATAGGTTATCGGAATGGTGAACTGCGTATAGACTGCCGTATTGTTACCAAAAACGTATTCGGAAACCATGGCCAGTGTATCGCGGGTCTGAAGGCCGGTGTTCCATTTCGTCAGTACAACGCTGATCTTGCCCGTATCGCCCCCAACTTTTGTGAACTTGAACCATCCCTGCAGGCTGGCCGAGCGCATTGTGTAAGGAAAACCAAAGGTGCCGCCGCCGCCAAAAACTGCGTTAAAGACTTCGTTGATGGAAGGCGTAGAAATGGCCCCACCGCTCACGGTATCTGAGCCATTGAGGGTGGTTTGCATCAGTAAAGCGTACTGTCCGGTGTGCGACGAAGTACTGCGCACAGTAGAGGTTCCGGTGTAGGTTGGGGTAAATGCGTTCTGCAATTGATCAACTGTAACCCAGTTCTGGGGTACGAGGTAGGTGGCGCCGCTCTCGTTGCTGTTCACCCAGGTTTCGAGGTTGGCACATGGAATTGTTTGCGCTGATCCGCTAACAAAAAGGCCAAAAGAAATGGCAAGTGCGTAGATTTTTTTCATAGCGTTTGATTTTAGAGTGAATAAGAGTTAATCCTTGATGAATTTTCGGGTTACAACCCCCTGCGCCGTGTTCAGCTTGATGAAGTAAGCTCCTTTTTCAAGAGCAGCAACGTCAATGAACTTTTTATTATCGCAGGTGGCTTTTAAAACAGGCTGCCCGATCACGTTCAGGATCTCGAAGGAAGTTCTTTCCGTAAGCCCATCTATCATGATCTTATCATTAGCAGGATTGGGCCCAACCTTGATAAGCTCTGTATTTATTTTCTGGATCCCGGTTGCCGCAACAAAGTTCACACTGGCAGTACCGGCACCAACTGGAAGATAAGCTCCCTGGTAAGTTACAGCACGGATATGGCTGATGCTGAAAACACCGGTTCCGCTGCTTCCAAAGTTAGAAGTAAGTAAATTGATGTCGGCAAGTGTGCCGCCGGCGGTTGTATTCTGTTGGTCCTTGCGTACCAGGCAAATATCGATATGATCCTGTGCGAGCACAGCTTTACTTATGGTCATCAGGGTACTTCCTTTCGTTCCAACGAATGAATTACTGAAATCGCTTGAAGTTAATGAGGCAATGAACCCGGCAGGAACGTGTAGCCTGAAAGCTATTCCCATCAGGTCATTCGGGCTTGACATGCTGATCGGAAGGCTGAGGTTAAGCGCGAGTGCCTGGTTAGTTCCTATTGTGCCTGAAGAAGGTGTGATACCAATATTCCGGTAATTACTCAGCGAAGCAATTTGGTGTGAATGGGCCATTTTGAACGCATGCCCCTGTCCGTAATTCAACAGGATGGCGGTTGTGTCATCATCGTTAATGGTACCATCTCCATTGCAATCGGCGTGTTTGAACTCTGTTCCATAGGCAGTGCTTTGCCCCCAGTCTGCCGAAGGCTCTGCCTGCCAGTTGTTAGTTCCTGAAGTACGTAATGTTCCGGTCGAACCATATGCCCATCCCAGATAAAAAAGATCGTTCATGTCGGCCGTTAGATCATAGTTCGCATCACCCGGCCAAACATTTGGCATGAGAGATGTGCTATCTAAGCGTGCATCGAAATATGCGTAGCCACTATGCCCTGAATAAATGCAGGCTGCCGCGGTAACCTCTACAGAAACGGTTTGCCCTATATAAGGCGCAAGGTTTACACTAACAGGTGTCCAGGGTTTGTAATAGGTATACCCATTACCTCCAAGAACAGGATAGAATCCGGGTGTAGTTCCATTAGCGGCCTGCATGTAAACAGAATCTATCAAACCGCCCATTACATCTTTTACAAGGACCTTAAAATAAGTTTGTTCACCCCACGCATGCGTACCGTCTTCCAGGACAACTGCATAAGCATAATTAAGTACGGTGGCGCCCGGTGTTACTGCAAATGATTGTACCAATTGCGCTCCTTCATAACTCGTGCAATAGCGGTTGAGACGTGCCACATAGTTGCCTCCAAAAGGTGAAGTGATCGGAAAGCCGCAAACAGGATCACTGAACACTCCCGTCATCAAACCATGTCTCACGGTGGTGTCAGAAAGATCACAGGAAGTTGGCAGGCTGTCAATTCCAGCCGCGTTTACCGGGTGCAGGTTTTGCAAAGGACCATTGGAGCTGATCATATTCTCGCCAGCCAGGGTTGACCATCCGGTATAGTCGCCATTCTCAAAATCAATATTCACCCCAGCAGTGATCGCGTTCGGGGTTTTCTTTAAAACAGCTTGTGTTTTCTTTGGCTCAATGGCAAGTTCGCCGTTTTGTTTCAGCCAGGCATTGTATTGTTTTTTTACATAACCGGCGTGGTCAACAGGATCAAGTCCTTTTGCCTTCGCTTCCTGTAAGGCTTTCTCGTTATCAAACCCTTCTTTTACAAAAAGTCGGTCGTTCTGCGCGTTGAGTATTCCAATAAATAAGGCGCATGCGGTAAGTAGAAGTTTTTTCATGTTATATTGGTTGGTATAATAAAATTACTTAAATTTTTTTAAAAGAGCAAGTTTGACCCTCTTAAATAAAAAAGCCTCAACCAATGTGTTGAGGCTTTCTGTGGAGAATATCGGAGTCGAACCGACGACCTCTTGCATGCCATGCAAGCGCTCTAGCCAGCTGAGCTAATCCCCCGTGAATTAAAGAACAGGGCACAAATATAATGGTTTTAGGCTGATGTGTAAATTTTTTGGCCCGAAATGAGCAATAATCCCACAACTTTCGGTTGTAACCTTTGTCTACAAATTCTGTATAAATATATAGGAGATTTTCGACGAATTCACTGCGGGTCATTTCATAAGATAGTACCTTTACAAGCCATGAAACAAAAACTACTCCTTGCCCTGATCCTTGTATTTTGCCTAGGCAGCAGTATGCAGGCGCAATACAGCTGGAATCCGGTGGGTGCAGGGGCCGATCTGGATGTACAGGCGCTGGAGGCGGATACCAATAACAATGTCCTTTATCTCGGTGGCATTTTCGCCCAGGTTGGCAGCGTGCCCGCTATCGGTATTGCTAAGTGGGATGGCGCCAATTACAGCGCTGTAGGTTCCGGCGCTTTAACAGGAGTTGGAGTTTCTTCTCTTTTAATGCGTAATGGTAATTTAATTGCCGGAGGCACTTTCACAGATATTGGCGGCGTACTTTCTAATAATATCTCTGAGTGGAATGGCACCAATTGGGCGCCGCTGAGCAGCGGGCTGGAAATAACAACCGGCACGGCCATAGTAAAAGCGCTTTGCGTTTATAACAATGAATTGTATGCCGGCGGCATCTTTGATAATTCGGCCTCTGTTACTATGAACAACATCGCCAAGTGGGACGGAGCCAATTGGCAGCCTGTTGGCCTTGGTACAAACGGAACGGTCTCTTCACTTTGTGTTTTTAATAATGAATTGTATGTAGGCGGAACCTTTACTTCGGCAGGCGGCGTAACCGTTAACAATATTGCCAAATACGATGGTGTCAACTGGAGCGATGTGGGTGGCGGTGTAAGTTATACAGGCGCTATCTCGGTGAGTGCGTTAGAGGTGTATACCGGCGGTCTTTATGCGGGAGGTTCTTTTACAACAGCAGGCTCTACGCCGGTGAATCATATTGCCAAATGGGATGGACTTACCTGGAGTGATGTTGGCGGCGGAGCTAATTACACCGGCGCGATCTCGATCAGCGCGCTGGAAGTGTTCAAGGGAGACCTTGTTGCCGGCGGAATGTTCGATTCGCTGGGCAGCGGATCCGCCTATTACGTTGGAAAATGGAACGGCGCCAATTGGTCGACTATGGGATTTGGCATGAACGGAGCAGTGAACAGTTTAAAAGCGTTGCGTGATACCTTATATGCCGGTGGCTTATTTACACTTGCCGATTCTAATATTTCCTTGTTCGTTTCGCAATGGCAACCTTCGCAGGCTTCGGCCGTCTCGGAACTGATGGTAAAGGACGGGCAGCCCGGCTTCTATCCAAACCCCGTACAGGATAAAATATTCCTGATCGGTGATGTGCGTTCGCTGCGCTTTACTTTATATGATGGTCCCGGAAAAGAGATCTTCAAAAAAGAGAATCTAAATAACGAGATCATTTTTGATCGAAAGAACATTGCCGCCGGACTTTATTTCTACAAGATCAGCGATGCTGAGAACCGGGTTTTAAAGCAAGGAAAGATCATGTTCATGGATTAACCGGATCGATCCACTTTTCAAATCCAGCGGGCAATTCTTCTCAAAAGTTAAAAGGGTTTAGTTTTCCCCGATTTGCAGCAATTTTTCGAAGTCTCTGGGAATAGCTGCATTAAAAAAGTTAAATATCTGTAATATAGATATATAGCTTGTAAAAATAGACTATTTTTATTGTTGGGATTAGTATAATCAAGGAAGTTTGTTATTAATATGGTGCGAATCTGAACTAACTTTGATTAAAATACCTCCGCCATGAAGAAAACTCTACATATCGCACTTTTTTACCTGGTCTTCAATTCTCCATCATACGCGCAATATGCCTGGAACAACGTGGGACTTGGAACCAATTCTGTTGTGCAGTCGCTTGCAGCCGACCAGGCCAACCATGTGCTCTACATGGGCGGATTATTTACACAAGCCGGATCAGCGCCAAGCGTTGGTATTGCAAAATGGGATGGAACAAATTACTCAGCACTTGGTCAAGGCACTATGTCGGGAACCGGGGTATCTTCCCTGCTGTACAGCAATGGCGTTCTTTACGCTGGCGGCACATTTACAAATATTGACGGAATCGTATCAAAAAATATTGCACAATGGAATGGTTCGAATTGGTCACCCCTGGGCGCCGGACTTGATACCAACGGAGGGATCGCTGTAGTTAAAGCACTTTGCTTTTACAACAATGATCTGTACGCCGGCGGTTTCTTCACCAGGTCGGGTTCAACGCAATTGAATTATATCGCCAGGTGGGACGGGAACAACTGGCAGTCGGTAGGCGGCGGAACGAACGGCATTGTGAATTCGCTTTGCGTTTATAATGGTCGTTTATACGCGGGCGGAACATTCACCGATGCGGGTGGAGTTCCCGTAAATAATATTGCGCGCTGGGACGGTGTCAACTGGGACGATGTGGGTGGCGGAGTAAGTTATACAGGCGCGATCTCTGTGAGCGCGCTGCAGGTTTATTCGGGAGGCTTGTATGTGGGTGGAGTATTTAATACAGCAGGCACAACAGCGGTAAGAAATATTGCTAAATGGGATGGCGTTAATTGGGATGATGTGGGCGGCGGATCGAATTATACCGGCGCTATCTCGGTGAGCGCGCTGGAAGTTTTCAATGGCGACCTGATTGCCGGTGGATTCTTCGACTCACTCGGTGTTACGCTGAGCAGGAACATTGGCCGATGGAACGGTATCGACTGGCAGCCTATGGGAAGTGGTGCCAACAGTATTGTTTACGATCTCGAAACAATCAACAATGTTTTATATGCAGGCGGTGCGTTTACTATGGTAGATCATGACCTCGCTCTTTTCGTTGCCCAATGGATGCCGGCATCGTCGCAATTTATTTCCGGGATCCAATTACATCCGGGTGAACAAATAGGTCTGTTTCCTAACCCTACCAACGATAAGGTTCGCATCCTTACCGAGGCGTCCTTCGATGCGGCAACTATTTCACATTTCTCATTGGTGGATGCATTGGGAAGAACGATCCTCGAAAAAGCGGATCCCAAAGTGGAGATCAACCTGGGCGCTATGCAGATCACACCCGGCTTGTATTTCTATAAGATCTATGGTGCAGATCGTTCCGTGATCAAAGAGGGGAAGATCATTTTCGAAAAATAAGCGCTTACTTGGTAGCTCGGGCACCTGTTTTTTCCAGGAACTTCCGCTGTACTACTTCCTCGAAGCTCAGTCTTTCTATTTTAGAATCGAGCCAGGAGATATAATCAAAATATTCGAAGGCTTTCTTCTCAAAAGGGTGTTCGGCTATTTCCTGGAACTCCTTACGCAATTCAATAAAAGCTTCCACCTCGTCTTTCGGCGTGTAGATATCCGGCATCTTTCTTTTAATAAAGTTGAGAATGATGGTCTCGAGCTTATACAGCCTTTTACTTTTATACAGGAAACGGTAGGTAGACACCGCGTTGTACTCCAGCAGCATGGTATTCTTCAATTCGTAATGCAGGATGAGGTTAAGGATGCGCGCGGCACTCTGCACGTCGTATCGTAATTCTTTCTGGTACTCATTCAGTAATTGGTTGATGATGCCCAGCGCCTTCTGGTATTCGGCCGTGCCGAAATACGAATAGAACAAATTATAAAGCAGTGTGATCTCTTCAATAGCATTGATCTTGTCGGCGTACTTCTTCATGCCTTCGATGATGGGATCGCGAAGCGCCGTACTTTCGGTGAACTTGCCTGAGTCGAGATACATGGCCATTTCAAACAGGCTCGCGCTCACAAAGCGGTTCACCTCGGTGTTCAGCGATTTCACCTGGAACTCTTTCAGTTTGGTCAATGTTTCCGGGAAATGATCGTAGCTGTGCAGCTGCAGCATGGAAAGAAGCACGTTGTGCAGGGCCGATATGTACATTTTGGGTTTTTCGCGGATCTTATCCGGGAATTCTTCAAGTAATTTCAAAAGTTCTTCGGCTATCTCCAGGCATTTTTCATTATCACCTTTGGCGTGATTGTAGATGAGGTGCGCTTGGTAAAAATAATGCCGCGCATCGAAGCTCAATGCGTTGTAGGCCGATTGCAGCATCGGGTGACTGATGATATCACGGAATTGCGCGAGCTCCTCTTCGGTACGGGCCTCCTTGATCTTTTTGTTGAGAAGCAGGATCTGGTTATGGAGGTTGCGAAAAGCGAGGTTGTTCTTTTGAAGGCCAATGAGGTAGGTTTCCTTTTCGACGCTGGCCGAGAGTTTTTTCTCCAATATATCCGGGCTTACGGTCTCCACCGCGATCTTTTCTTTCCAGATATTGATCTCGATCTGTTGCAGGACCAGTTCGTTCTTGGCCGCCAGTTCTTCGGCTTTATCCAGCAGTTTGATGCACTGGCGGTACAACCTCTTTTCATAGAGTACCGAGATCTCCTCCATAAGTTCCTTTAATTGCGAATCAACCGTTTCGCCCGAATGAATGATGCGTAGGCTCTTTAATATCTGCGCATACAGGTAATTCTTCACCGCCGGTAGGCGCTTGATGAAATCCTCGCTGTCAAACATTTTACGAATAGCCTCATCGTCGCATTCGCCAAGCTTTTCTATGGCCTCGAATAGTTTCAGGTAGCCTTTCTCACCGCTCTGCATAGCGCTGAACATCTTGAAATAACGCTTTTCCGACTTGGTCAGGGAACTTATCAGCTTGGCGAGTTCGTCCATAGGTTTGGTAATAAGCGCAGTTTCAAAAAAAGTAATTTTTTCTAAATCAATTCATTATATCAAAAATGCGCCATAAAACCGCTTGATGAGATGATGAGTTTAGAGAAATTATGCTTTTCAAAAGCCCTCTTTCATGTCATAAATTTAAGAAAAAATCGAGGAACATCAAATTAAAAAGTGCCAGCGTGAGAGTTTTTGTATTCACAACATGCGCTTTACAAAGGATGTACTCTTAATAGAAAGTGTCATGGAAGGAGTTACAAAAATTGATGGCGTGCCTCATATATTGGGCACGTCATGTATTCGCGACAGGTATTACCGGTTTTCATCCGCCGAGTTCCTGGGGCTTACCGAGTGGCTTTGCCCGCATTGTTTTACGAACCTGAGCGAAGAAGGGGATAACATGGTATGCCTGAACGAGTGCCACCTGGGCAAGAACGGTTTGAAAAAAGCGAGCTCATGCGAGTAAAGATCATGCAAAAGAGAGAGTTTCAACAAAATTTTAAGGCCTTCTTTTTCGAAAAAAGCGGCAAATCTGGAAAAGATAACAGGCTTATTATGAGATGTTTATATGATAAATAAGGCAAATTAAATGGGTTTAGGAATCATATCCTGGCCGAATTTTGCTTTTCGCATGCCGGGCTTAGACAATAATTTTATTAAACAATTACAATTCACAACACCAAAAAACAATTACAAAAACAAACACCATGAAGAAAAGTTACCTGATCCAACATGAAAAAGCAACCCTGAAATTATCAGGTTTACTTTTAGTCGTCCTTTTTTTCCTTGCATTTAATAACAGGTCGAATGCGCAATTATCCGGCTGGATGTATAAGGACGGAATAAAAGTGACCGAGCATACAGGCACACAGCAGCTCAATTACCAGGTGCTATTAAATATCAATACCGCCGCTTTAATAAGCGCCAATAAAATGCAGGCGGGCGGCGAAGATATCCGCTTCTCTAAAGATTGCGCGGGCGCTACTTTACTTAGTTATTTTATTGAGTCGGGCATCAATACTGCCAACACGCAGATCTGGGTGATGCTGGACACTTTAAAAGCTAACGGCGATTACGGCTTATATATGTGGTATGGCAATGCAACGGCAACTGCCGGCTCAGATTTCAACAGCGCGTTTCCATTATCAACCCAGCTCATCGTTCCTTCCGGAACCGTGACATTGAGCGGTACTAATACCTATAGCTGGTTCGAGATCAAAGCCGGGGCAGGAGTAAATGTAAGTCCTAACTCACCTTTAGTGATCAACGCGCGCAGGATCATTCAGAATGGAACCATTAACGGAAGAGCCGCAGGCGAACTCGGCGGAGGTGTTTTACTTAGTGGAAATGGAGCAGGAGGGGGAGTCGGAGCAAACTCGGGCGGCGGCGGAGCATACGGTGGTGCCGGAGGAAAAGGCGATGGTAACCCTCCTCCATCCGGAGGCAATGGCGGAATAGTATATGGAACAAACAACGCACAAGATATAGCCATGGGCTCTGGCGGCGGCGGGGGCAATAAGGGCAATGGAGGTAATGGCGGAGGATCAGTTACGCTGAACGCTGCCGTTCTTGATATGAACGGCGTGATCAACCTTGATGGCGATACCGGCATCATTGTTTCTAACTCCGGATCTTATGGCGGCGGTGGCGGCTCGGGAGGTGGTTTGCTAATTAAAGCACATCGGGTTACCATCGCAGGAACTATTTACGCCCGGGGTGGCAAAGGCGGCCAGGATCCAAATTCAATTTTGTGGTACACCTGGGGCGGCGGCGGCGGCGGCGGCGGCAGGATCAAAATATTTTATGATAATGCAATTGCAAACACAGCTGTGCAGGACGTGAGTCCCGGACTGGGCGGACAATCAGTAAATAATGTGAATACTTTTAATGGTCTTCCCGGATCTCCTGGTACTACCTACCAGGGAACTTATGTATCTAACGAACCTACCTATGTTTTTTTACCACACGTGGTTTTAAATGCAGGGAGCACAACATTTTGCCAGGGTACTGCTACAAGTTTTACCGCTTCAACCGGGTTTTCTCCTTACGACTTCCAGGTAAATGGCGACTCTGCGCAAAATACGACTTCTAATACCTTCAGCAGTTCAACATTAAACAATAACGATACAGTGCGCGTACTGGGTACCGATGCCAACGGATGTGCCGACACAAGCAACAGCTTCATTGTAACAGTAAACCCATCGCCAACCGTAAGCATCAATCCGGCCTCCGCTTCTTATTGCGCCCCCGGATCGGCAGGCTTAACCGCAAGCGGAGCAAACACCTACACCTGGTCGCCTCCCACAGATCTCAGTTCAACCAGCGGGCCAAACGTAACTGCCAGTCCAACTGTAACAACCCAATACACCGTTGCGGCCACCGACATGAACGGTTGCATGGACTCGGATACTGTTACAGTAACTGTAAATAACTGCACCGGTGTTAATTCAATACATGTTAACGCCTTCTCTGTTTATCCGAACCCAACCAACGGAAATTTTGTGATCAACGCGAATTTTTCGGAAGATACTCGTTTGGAATTGAAGAACGCGCTTGGGCAAACAGTTCTGGTGATAGAAGAACACACCTTAACCGGACTTTACAAAAAAGAGGTAAGCGCGAGCACATTACCGGATGGAGTTTATTTTCTCTGCGTGAAAACAAAATCAGGCTCGCAGATAAAGAAGGTCATTAAAAATTAAGTAAATATTGTAGGACACAAATGAAAAAATTAGAACGCCGATTCCCCCGTTTGTTTTCAGTTAGCTGGCTTGTCTTTGCTCTGTCCGGAATTTGCGGTGGGTACGCGCAACCGGCTGCTACGGATGCAAAGTGGGCGATAAATCCAAATGAACAAAAGGTGTTCATTGAAAACAAAGGGCAATATGATGGAAAGAACAAATTACCGGGTTCATCTGTTCTTTATGGCGTGGAGAACCTCGGCCTACAGATCTATTTTACGAAAACCGGTTTAACCTTCCGAACTGATAAAACCGAGATCACAGGAAAGATCGACGAAGAAAGGTTTGCGTTTGGTAAGGGTGGAAATAAGGACGAATACGAGAGAGAAAAAAGGGAGATCGAGGAAAGGAGGAGAAAGACGAAGCACATTTCTTCGGTGGTTCATGTAACCTGGCTGAATGCCAACCCGGAAGTACGCGTGCTTGTGCAGGAGGAGGTTCCGGAATATTTTAATTATATGGCGGAAGAAAATGCAATGGAAAAAAGCATTTATCACGCGAGGGGGTACAAAAAATTAACTTACCAGGACCTCTATCCCGGCATAGATGCAGAATACATCTTTCATCCTGTGGAAGGCATTAAGTATTCACTGATCATTCACCCCGGGGCAGACCCCACGCAAATCAAGATGGAATATGAAGGGCATGATAAACTTTTCCTGGATGAACAGGGTAATATGCACATAACCTCTTTAGCCGGCGACATCATCGATCATGCTCCTCAAACCTTTTATGCTTCTGATAACTCCTCCATCTTGTCTTCTTTTGGAATTAAAAAGAGCGTGGTCAGCTTTCAACTCGCCGAATATGACCATGCCCAGAGTATTATTATCGATCCATGGACAGTAGCCCCGGCTTTTGCGGGAGGCGACAATAAAGTTCTGGATGTGCAGCACGACGCGGCTGGAAATATATACGTGTATGGCAGTCAAAACCCCTACAAAGTAAGAAAGTACACCGCGGCCGGCGCGGCTGTATGGACCTTTAATACAGCCAACAGCGACGGTGCCGGAGATATCGCTACCGATCCTGCGGGAAATACTTATTGCACAAAGGGAGGGAACGCATCGTGCTTTATCATTAAGCTTGATCCTGCCGGAACATTGCTTTTTTCGAATGCCACGGCAGCGCTTGAAATGTGGCGCCTGGCGTTTAACTACAATTATACCACTTTGCTGGTGGCAGGCGCCTTCATGAATGGGAGTACCGGAAATCTGGCCTATGTTGATTTTAATACGGGAGCCCTTATGAACGTTCAGGATATCGGAGGCGATCTTCGGGCCCTGTGCGCAAATCCCAACGGCAACTTTCACGCCCTGATTGCTACCGTTACATCGGTTGCCGGAATTTCTCCGGCCTTAACGCAACTATGGGGTACCAGCACAACCTACGCCGCAAGTTATAATCCCGGGCCTAATTATACCAACAGCTATCCTACCTGGCCCGTTTCAGGTCAAAACGCACTTGCCGGTTTTTGTGGCAATCTATTTTTATTTAATGGAGCAACCATCTATAAATTTAATGCTGCAAGTGGCGCCTCCGTGGGATTACCAACGGCGGTGGCTGGAGGAGCATTAGAAAACAATTCTGGTATAGCAACGGACGCCTGCGGAAATGTTTATGTAGGAACTCAAACATCCGTGATCAAGTATAACCCCAGTCTCACACAAACGGGCACGGCCGCTACCGCAGGGGCCGTATATGATATTATAATCAATAGCAACGGCGATGTAATAGCTTGTGGCAATAATTTTGTTGCAGCGCTTAATATTGCCGGATGTGCGCCCTTAGCTGTAACGGCATCTTCAACTGCAACTTGTGGTGGAAGCAATGGCGCTGCCACAGCAACAGTAACCGGCGGAACGCCTGCTTACACGTATTCCTGGAGCCCGGGCGGACAAACCACACAAACCGCAACCGGTTTAGCGCCCGGAACCTATACGGTTGTTGTGATGGATCTTTCTAATTGTACATCAGCAGAAACTACGGTTACCGTAGTTTCTACCCCGCCTCCTGTTGCCACCTTTAATTACCCGGCAACGCCCTATTGCCAGAATGCCGCTAATCCGGTGCCGACATTTTCAGGCGGCGGTGTAGCGGGAACATTCAGCTCTTCGGCAGGATTGGTTTTTGTAAGCACATCCACCGGCGAGGTAAATCTATCGGGCAGTACGCCCGGAATTTATACTGTTACAAATACAATTCCGGCAAGTGGCGGATGCGCGGCTGTTTCTGCAACTGCAACTATTTCAATTAATGCTGTTCCGAATGTTACCGCTTCAGCCGGCTCAGCTACAATTTGCGCCGGGCAAAGTACCACTTTAACCGGTAATGGCGCCACCAGTTATACCTGGAGCGCCAACGCGGGAAGTGCCACAACAAGTACAGTTTCTGTTTCTCCGGCAAGCGGAACAACCACGTATACTGTTACCGGCGCTACCTCTGGTTGCACAAGCACAAATACAGTTGCCGTAACAGTTAATCCCATGCCAACCGTAACCGCCAGCGCGGCATCCCCAACATTATGTTCCGGGCAAAGTACCACGTTAACGGGTAATGGCGCCACAACGTACACCTGGAGCGCTAACGCGGGAAGTGTTACCACAAGTACAGCTTCGGTAACACCCGCCGCTGGAATAACAATTTATACCGTTACGGGAACTACAGCGGGCTGTTCGAATACAAATACCGTTTCTGTTACGGTAACAGCTACTCCAACAGTAACCGTCAGTGCGGCATCTCCAACAATATGTGCCGGGCAAAGCACCACATTAACCGGGAATGGCGCTACCAATTATACCTGGAGCGCGAACGCGGGCAGCGCGACCACAAGCACGGTAACAGTAAATCCTTCAACCGGAACAACGGTTTATACAGTTACCGGAACCAATTCGGGATGTTCCAATACAAATACCGTTTCCGTTACTGTTAACGCGCTTCCTGACGCGGCTGCATCAACCACCGGCGTAGTGGGCTGCGGCGGCGCTAGCGCTAATATCGACGCTACATCTACAACACCCGGCGCAACATTCAGTTGGAGCGGTCCCGGCGTGGCAAGCGGCGGAAATACGGCGAATGCAACCGCGAATTTACAAGGTACTTACACCGTAACGGTAACAGACCCGGCAACCGGATGTACAAATACCGCTACAACCAGTGTCACCACTAGTACCGCTGTACCTAACGCAACAGCTTCAACAACCGGAACCTTAACCTGTACCAATAACTCAGCCGTCATCACAGGTAACTCAACCACCGGCGGCGTCAATATTCAGTGGACCGGTCCTTCGGCATTCTCGTCGACTTCACTGAGCAATACTGTAACTGTAGCAGGTACATATACCTTCACAGTAACAGACCCCGGTAGCGGCTGCACCAACGTTGCGCTTACTACCGTTACTACAAATACCACACAACCCACCGTGGGGGCTTCAACTACGGGTACCCTAACCTGTTCTTCTACAACGGTCACCATTGGCGGAAGTTCATCTACTTCCGGTGTATCGTATAGCTGGAGCGGCCCCGGTGGGTTTTCCTCTACTGCGCAAACCAATACTGTGAGCACCGCAGGTGTCTACACAGTTACGGTTACAGATCCAAACAATAATTGTACGAACAGCACAACCACAACCGTCACAACCAACGGCAGTTTGCCGGATGCTTCGGCAAGCACTACCGGAACCATCACCTGCACAAGCAATACGGTAACCGTTGACGGGAGCTCAACTACAGGAGGCGTAACGTATAACTGGTCTGGTCCCGGAATTGTTTCCGGAGGAAGCGCGGCCACGGCAACTGTTAACGCGGCCGGAGTTTATACGGTTACGGTTACAGATCCGGGAAATGGCTGCAGCACTACAGCAACAACAACAGTAACAACCGATCAAAATGCGCCAAGCGCTTCAGCCGGTACAACAGGAACGATCACTTGTGCTAACACAAGCGCAGCGCTGAACGGAAGTTCAACAACAAGCGGCGTAAGCTATTCGTGGAACGGACCCGGCGGATTCACTTCAACCAGCGCTACGCCAACCGTTGGTGTGAGTGGAACCTACACAGTAACGGTTACCGATCCTGTCAATGGCTGCGTGAACACAGCAACCACTTCTGTAATTACAAATACAACGCCCCCCGATGCTTCGGCCAGCACAACCGGAACGATCAGCTGCAGCGGAGGATCAGCCACAGTGAACGGAAGCTCAACAACAAGCGGCGTTACTTACAGCTGGAGCGGTCCCGGAATTGTATCGGGTGGAAGCACCGCTTCTGCAACAGTGAACATGGCCGGAAATTATACCGTAACCATTACAGATCCCGCAAATGGGTGCACCAACACAGCGGTTACCAATGTAGCAGCCAGCACCGGTGTTCCGGATGCAAGCGCAAGTACCACCGGATCGATCACCTGCACCAATAATCTGGTTACGTTGAACGGAAACTCTACAACCAGCGGCGTTACCTACAGCTGGAGCGGCCCCGGAGGATTTAGTTCAACTTCACAAAGCCCAACCGCGAATACCGCGGGTTCATATACATTAACAGTAACCGATCCATCCAACGGATGTATCAGTACTACGGTTACCGTTGTTAATACCAATACAACGCCACCGGATGCCGGAGCCACAACAACAGGAACACTCACCTGCGCGAATAACAGCGCAACTGTAGATGGAAGTTCAACAACCCCCGGAGCTACTTTCAACTGGAGCGGACCCGGAATTGTTTCGGGAGGAGCAACTTCTTCTGCCACCGTAAATGCTTCCGGAACCTATACGGTAACCGTTACCGATCCGGCGAACGGTTGTACCAATACTTCGGTCACTACAGTTACAACAGATACTGCTCAACCCAATGCTTCGGCTTCCTCCAATGGAACCATTGGCTGCGGCGGCGGTTCGGCAACGGTGGATGCCACTTCCACAACCAGTGGAGCAACTTATTCATGGAGCGGGCCCGGAGGATTTACCTCTACAAGCGCAACTGCCACGGTAAATACCGCTGGAGTTTATACGGTAACAGTTACAGATCCAAATAATGGTTGTACGAATACGGCTACAGCCACTGTCAATACCAGCGCCGGAGTTCCCGATGCAAGCGCTTCTTCAGGCAGCACGGTTACCTGTTCAAATACATCGGTAGTACTTAATGGAAATTCAACAACAAGCGGGGTGACTTATTCGTGGAGCGGGCCGGGTGGATTTACTTCTACTTCGCAAAATCCAACAACCAATGGAGCAGGCGTGTACACATTAACAGTTACCGATCCGGGCAATAGCTGTACGAACGTAGTTACGGTTACCATTCCAACCAATACAACTGCACCGAACGCGGGGGCTAATACCACCGGAACGCTAACCTGTTCAAATAACACGGTAACGATAGGCGGAACTTCAACTACAACAGGTGCTACGTATGCCTGGAGCGGTCCCGGAGGATTTACTTCTTCAAACCAAAACGAAGTAGTGAGTACACAGGGAACTTATACGGTAACCGTTACCGATCCTGCCAACGGCTGTGTGAACACGGCGACAGTATCACCGCAGGCAAATATCGTGGTGCCAAACGCCAGCGCGGGAACGGATGTGAGCATTGCTTTTGGCTCGAGCACAACTTTGAACGCGAGTGGCGGAGCAACGTATACCTGGAGCCCGGCCGCGGATCTAAGCTGCGTGAATTGTACAAATCCGGTGGCAAACCCAAGTGTTACTACAACCTTTTGCGTGAAGGTAAGAGACTCTGGCGGATGTACCGACAGCGCCTGTGTTACCGTAACGGTTGATGCACAGTGCGGGGAGACCTTTGTGCCGAACGCCTTCTCGCCCAACGGAGATCTTAATAACGACAAGCTTTTTGTAATGGGCGGCTGTATTTCTCAGATGCAGTTCTATATTTACGATCGCTGGGGCGAAAAGATTTTCGAGGCAAGCAATGCCAAAGAGGGTTGGGATGGAACCTATAAAGGTGAGAAACTCAATACGGCGGTATTCGCGTACTACCTCCAGGCCACCTTGACCAACGGAAAGGTTGTCACGAAAAAAGGGAACATCAGTTTGATCCGCTAAAATTTAAAAAACAGAAAATGAAGCATGCAATTATAAAAATGGCTTATGTGTTCGGACTTCTTTGTCCGGCAGGAATGTTAGCGCAGGACATACATTTCTCGCAGTTCTACATGGCGCCTTTAACTCAGAACCCGGCCATGGCAGGTTACAATCACGATTACCAGGTGATCCTGAACTATAAGACACAGTGGCAAAGTATTTCTGCGCCGTATAAAACAATGTCCGGATCATTTGATTTTCGCCTGGGAAAGAAAAGACCGAATAAAGGTTTCTGGGCGGCGGGCGTTAATCTTTTTAATGATGAAGCGGGCGACGGAAAAATG
Organism: uncultured Flavobacteriaceae bacterium; assembly: GCA_964387075.1. GTDB lineage: Bacteria > Bacteroidota > Bacteroidia > B-17B0 > Aurantibacillaceae > PALSA-968. The sequence goes on along the minus strand of CAYLVB010000007.1, from coordinate 227,013 downwards.
AAGACCATGCAGGGTAATGCCTCGGTTGCTTATCATGTGCGTCTTTCGCGCTACAGTACATTAGGAATGGGCCCGCAGGTTGGTTTTGTTCAAAGAAGCATCAATGCCTCGGCTTACCAATGGGCCAGCCAGTATAACGGGCAGAAATATGACCCCACTGTTTTGAGTGGTGAAACGAATGGCACTATTCTTAAAACATTCGCCGATTTTGGCGGAGGCTTGCTTTATAATTATAATAATACCGCCGGTGAAAGGAATGTGACAGACAACCACGAACTGAAAGCGCATTTTGGCGTGTCGGCATTTCATCTTACCCGGCCCAACTATTCTTTTTACGATACGAAGGATAAGCTCAACATCAAATACGTGGCGCATGGCGGCGCCTTATGGAGCAAAAAGAATTCGAATGTGGCTTATAATCCCGGTTTCATGTATTACCGCCAGGGAAATCTCCAGGAGATCTTTGCCGGCGGCATGATACGTTATAAACTGAACCAGGATTCTAAGTACACCGGTTTGCAAAAGGGCGCCGCGCTCTCCATAGGGGGATATATGCGGGCGCGCGACGCCTTTATTGCAGCCATGTTGTTCGAATATTCGAGCTACGCCATTGGGTTTAGCTACGATGTGAACACATCTGCGCTGCGTGTTGCCAGCAACATGCGTGGCGGTTTTGAGATCTCGATCCGTTATGTAAATCCAAATCCATTCTTGTATAAAGGTCACGGAAGATTATAATTCAAAAAAGAATATGCGCATACTTTCAACTTTGCTTGTGTTTGGCTTACCTGTATCCATGTTGGCCCAACACGATTCGATCCAGGTGAAGATAGAGAACCTCGGAAAAGAAGTGAACTCGCCTTACGCGGATTTCGCTCCGGTAACTTCGGCTGATGGAGCCGTGATGATCTTTACTTCCAAACGGCCGGTAACCGAAAAAGAATTAAAAAAGAAGAGCACAGATATAGAGCGCATCTTCAGTTCTGACCTCAGTGCGAGCGCAGGCAATTGGAACCCTTCTGCGCTGCTGCCTGAACCCGTGAACACCCGTGGAAGGAATAATTCTGCGATCGCATTGTCGAACGACGGACAAACCATGTTGATCTACCATGATGATTTTAATGGAAATGGCGATATCTACGAATCAAAGCTAAAGGGAACCTTGTGGTCGGATCCGGTGCGCATACCTGAACCCGTGAACAGCCGCTTCCATGAATCTTCTGCAAGTATTTCTCCCGATGGAAAAACAATGTATTTTGTGAGCGATCGCCCGGGAGGAGAGGGCGGACGCGATATCTGGTACTGTGCCAAAGACCCGGCCGGCAAATGGGGCCCCGCACAGAATATCGGCTATCCCCTCAATACGGATAAGGATGAAGAAGGAATTTTTATTCATCCTGATGGAAAAACAATTTACTTCAGTTCAAAAGGCCATGAGGGCCTGGGCGGCTTTGATATTTTTAAAACCGAGTTCAAGGGCGGCGTTTGGACATCCCCGCATAACATGGGTGCGCCACTCAACACGCCCGGGGATGATGTTTTCTTTGTGATGGAAGCGAACGGAAGAACCGGTTATTATTCTTCTTCCATGGAAGGAGGAAGCGGAGACAAGGATATTTACAAGGTAAGTTTTATTCCCATCATAAAAGAAGTGAAGCCGGCAGGCCCGAGACTAACGCTGTTAAAAGGACACGTATTGGATGAGGAGAAGCAGCTTCCTATTGGCGCCATACTCGAAGTTGTTGATAAAGACAAGAACGAATTGATCACTACGCTTAACTCAAACAGCAGTACCGGTAAATTTCTGGTGTCACTTCCTTCGGGAAAGAATTACGGGCTGAATGTGAAGGCAGAAGGTTTTTTGTATTACACAGAGGTGTTTGTGATCCCCGACACTTCCGCTTACCGTGAGGTGGAAAAGAACGTTCTGCTCAAAAAACTTACGGTTGGAAAAAAGATCGTGCTGCAGAATATCTTCTACGACTTCAATAAATCAACGGTTCGGCCGGAATCTATGCCCGAACTGGACCAGTTGGTTAGCCTGCTAAAGGATAATCCCAATATGAAAATTGAACTTTCGAGCTTTACCGACAGCAAAGGAGCCGACGAGTACAACCGGAAGTTATCGCAGGCACGCGCGCAGTCGGTGGTAAATTACCTGATCACTAATGGTATTGCAAAGACAAGGTTGGTGGCGGTAGGGTATGGAGAAGCTATGCCGGTTGCCAGTAATGATACGGAAGAGGGCAGGCAGATGAATCGCCGTACGGAGTTCAAGATCCTTAAGAACTAAGAAGCGTAGCAGCCAATTTTTTTATTTTTCGTAATAGTATTGCGTGCAGAAGAAGCTGATGAGATCACCCAGATCCAGGTCGCGGTTGTGGCTTTGAAAATACCTGAACTCAAAAACCTTGAATGAAAGGGAGTTAAGGACCTCCTCGATGGCGTTGCGATCAGTGGAGTTCATATTTTTAAGATCACCCTTCGAGCGGAGGCTGTCAAGTTGAAGGTTACCGGAGAGTATTCTGCGAACTGCTGTGTGCAGTTTTTCCAGTGTTTCGGTATTGGTTTTCCAAACCGTATTAAATCCCGTTTCCAGTGTTTCGGGACTGTTTATACGTGAATCGAAGTAAACTTTTTTCATGACAGGGATTTATATAACAAAGCTAGGGCTAGCGTAGAGGGATCTCAAATCACAATATGTTTATTATATCAAACCCACCAGATCCTTTTGAGCAGTTTTGAAGGATTAGAGCCCTGGTTTACAGTTTTTTGGCTGTTCCAAAGTGGGATTCGTGCAACAATTTCAAATTATTTAAAGGGTTAAAAAAAGTTTTTTAGGGGCTGGGATTAGAAATAGAACCATTTTAGGAAAAAAATAAATAGTTGAAAATCAATATATTGTAGTATATCTAAAAGCCTTTAGGTAGAAAAGGGCATGGAACTTTGACAAGATTATGCTTTGCCTGTGCTGGGTCAAAAGATGAATTTTACATCACACAATTAAAAAACAAATCATGAAAAACACTACGTTCATTAACATCACCTTAAAACGTAAAGGGATCTTTTGGTTATTCCTTATTCTATCCGTAGCCATTAAAATACAGGCTGCAAACATCAGTTGCGCCGCAACAGGAAACTGGAACGCGGGAGCCACCTGGGTAGGTGGTGTTGTTCCAGGTGCCGGCGATAACGTGACCATATCCGGTAATTTTCTGGTTACTGTAAACGCCAATGCTTCCTGCAATTCGTTAACCATTCTTGGCTTAGCCGCGGGTAGCGGAACTTCGCGTTTAACTATTGCCGCCGGAAACACACTTACAGTTACCGGAGGTATCATTATTCAACCGGGAACTTCGGGTACTTCGCCTTATTTTAACGCGCGGCTTACGAATAATGGTACTTTGATGATCGGAACCAATCTAACTGTAGACGCTTCCAATAGCTCACAATGGGGGTATGGGTATTTCGACCAGGGAGCCGGCTCCACAAGTATTGGCGGAAACATTCTTGCTGTAGGATTTAGTACTACCCAAACAGCCAATATTACTTTTACGGGCGCGGGTACTATCAATATGAACGGAGCGAACTCCATAGTTTCACTGAATGCATATAGTATCACCGACCTAGGAACTTTTGCCGGAGTGATCAATATGAACGGGACTTCCAGTGCGCTGAACGTAGCGGCTAATGGTACCTTAACCTTAGGAAGTGGCTCGGCCAACGTGAATCTTAGCGGGAGCATTAGTAACGCGGGAACCTTTAACGCGGGAAACAGCACAGTTACTTATCAAAGTAATGGCTCACAAACAATAGCCGCGCTCAATTATTACAATCTTACTTCTACCGGAAGTGGTGCACGTATCCTCGCGAATACCGGTACCATCGGGGTAGGAAGGACCTTTACCATAGGAACCAATTCTTATACGAACACCGGCAGCACCATTAATTTCAATGGAACGGGAGCACAAACAGTTCCCGCGTTCAATTATAATAATCTTACCATCAGCGGGGCGCATACCACCAATAACGTAACGGTATCAAGTACCGGAACAGTTAACATCGCGGGGGCGCTAGCCAATTCAAGTACCTATTCAACCGGTGCGCTTGTAACAACCGGTAGCACCATCAATTTTACCGGCGGCGCTGCTCAAACCATTATCACTTTTCCTTATTATAATTTAAATGTTACAAAAACGGCAGGCACAACTGCCAGCACGGTTAACAACAATAACGTGAGTATCAGCGGAAACTGTACCGTGTACTCCGGGATTCTTTCTGTTGGAACGGGTGGAACCGTGGTAGGTCAGATAGCTGAATATACTTTTTCCGGCAACGCGGGATCCAGTATACTAGAGGTAAAGAACGGTGCGCGGTTGAACCTGCTTGGAACATCGGCTTTCCCATCCAGCTTTCCCACGTCCTGGTTCAATGTGATCCTTAACGATAACAGCGACCTGGAGTACTCCTCGGTAGGCGCGCAAACCGTGGTAGCCTACCAGTATGGTAACCTGATCTGTTCTGGCGCGGCAGGTACACGTACCCTGGCCTCGAGCGGTAACATAAAAGTAGCCGGAGCATTTACGCCTAACGCCGGTACTATCAATTATACCATCGCAGGCAGCACCATTGAATACAACGGCACCGCCCCCCAAACCATTTCTCCTTTTAATTACCACAATTTGTCGGTTACCAATGCAGGAACCAATATTACCTTAAGCGGAACCGCGGGTGTTGCAGGTACCTTCACCGCTACCAGTTCTTCTTTTGCTAACAATACCGGAACCATCGATTATAACGCATCCGGGGCGCAAACAGTAACTTCCTTCAATTATTTTAATTTAACGCTTAGTGGCAACCGCACTTCCAACAATGTTACCCTTGCGGCACCCATGCTTATTGGTGTGGCCGGAGCCTTGGCAAACACAACCGTATTCTCAACCGGCGCAATTGTCAACACAGGTTCTACAATTGTGTATAACGGAACCGGGGCGCAAACGGTGATCGATTTTCCCTACAATAACCTCTCGGTGAACAAAACGGCGGGTGTTGCCAGCCTGGGCGCCAATTTAACAACAACCAATTTAAAGGGAAATCTATCGGTGCTGGCAGGGACCCTGGCCACAAACAGTTTCACTATTACAGGTAGCACCACCAAAACAATTTCTGTAAGCAACCCAGGGATACTGGATATTTCGGGAACTACGCCCACTTTTCCAACCGGGTTTACTACTGTAAATCTTGCCCCTGCCAGTTATGTAATTTATTCCTCTAACGGTGCTCAAACCATTGCAGCGCATAATTACGGTAACCTTACCAGCACGTCAACCGGGGCGAGAACTTTGGCTTCATCCGGCACCATTGGCGTGCAAACAAATTTTGCTTCGGGTACCAACGCGTACACAGTAACAGGCAGCACGGTAGAATTTAACGGAACAGCAACACAATCACTTACCGGCGGCTTGGGAAGCACCACCTATCCTTTCAATAATTTCTCGATCAATAACAGCGGTACAAATTTAACTGATGGCCTTGCTTTGGGCGCTAATACCACAGTGAATGGCGTGGTGAACATGATGAACGGTTACCTGAACCTGAACGCTCAAACGCTCATCGTTGCCAACGCGGCAACCGGAGCTATGCTAAGAACAAATGGCGTTATCTTAAGTGAGAATACTTCCAACCTGGGTAAGGTACAATGGAATATCGGCACTACCACCGGCGCGCACGTTTTCCCTTTCGGTAAAACCCTCGCCGACTATATACCTTTTACCTTTAATTTAACGAGCGGCAATGCCAGTAACATTACCGTTTCAACCTACGCCACTTCCGCTGCCAATACTCCCTTACCTACCTTGCCGGTTGCCGTTACAGGTATCGATCAACAGGGCGCAACAGATGCCTCTAATGCGGTAGTTGACCGTTTCTGGCAAGTGGATGCTTCTACGGGAGTAGCACGTACCGCCACTTTAACTTTCTCTTTCGCTTCAACCGAAATGCCTTCTTCTATCATTACTCCGAAAGTGCAGAAATGGAACGGTACTTCCTGGGATGCCGCGCTCACAGGGCAAACCAATAACGCAACCAGCGTAACCGTTCCCGGAGTAACTGCATTCTCAGCTTTCGCGATCTATGATAACACCCCGCCAACAGCCGGCTTCCTGGCTAACACAACCAGCGCATGCGCGGGAGCTTCGATCCAATTCAACGATACTTCACTCTATAATCCAACTTCGTGGAACTGGACCTTTAACGGTGGAAACCCCGGATCATCTACGATCCAAAATCCTGTTGTTACTTACACCGCGGCCGGAACTTACACGGTTACGCTGCAGGCTACGAACAACTACGGTTCAAACTCCGTAACAAAAACAGGTTATATCACCATCAACGCTACGCCTTCAACACCTGCTCCATCAAGTAATGGTCCGGTTTGCGATGGCGCCGCGTTAAATCTGTCTTCGAACGTTAGTGGTGTTACTTATGTATGGACCGGCCCGAACGGATTCAGTTCAACGCAACAAAATCCGTCTTTACCAACGGTAACTTCTGCAGATGCGGGAACGTATAGTTTAACCGTTACACAGAACGGCTGTACCAGCGGCATGGGAACAGTGAGCGTAACTGTAACTCCAAATCCAACCGTTACAGTGAACAATGCAACGATATGCGCCGGACAAACAGCGACGCTTACCGCTACCGGAGCAACAAGCTTTTCATGGTCGAGCGGCGGAAACAGTGCCGTTGAAACCGTGAACCCCACTAATACAACTTCTTATACAGTAACCGGAACCGACAATGGCTGTTCAGCCAACGCCATCGCTACGGTTACAGTGAATCAGATCCCGAACGTAACGGTGAATAACCCCACGATCTGTTCCGGTCAAACGGCTACGCTAACCGCTAATGGTGCAACAAACTATTCCTGGTCGAGTGGCGGAAGTTCTGCAACAGAGAACGTGAACCCAACTTCAACCACATCGTATACGGTTACCGGAACCAGCAATGGATGTTCGGCCGACGCGATCGCCACAGTTACGGTAAATCAAAATCCGAGTGTGTCTGTGAACAACGCTACGATCTGTTCCGGGCAAACTGCAACCCTTACCGCTAACGGCGCAACAAACTATTCCTGGTCGAGCGGCGGAAGTTCTGCAACAGAGAACGTGAACCCAACATCAACCATTTCGTATACGGTTACCGGAACCAGCAATGGATGTTCTGCGGATGCGGTGGCCACCGTCAACGTGAATCAAAACCCGAATGTAACGGCCAACGCCTCACAGACGTCGGTTTGTAACGGAGGTTCGGTTACATTGACAGGCGGAGGCGCGAATACATATACATGGAGCAGTGGCGTTAGTGACGGTGTTTCTTTCCCCCCTTCTTCTACTCAGACGTATACTGTTACCGGTACCGATAATAATAACTGTTCGAACACAGCGATGGTTACCGTAACCGTGAACTCGCTTCCATCGGTTAACGCCAATGCTTCGGCAACCACCGTATGCTTGGGTGACTCTGTGATCCTGAGCGGTGGCGGAGCGAGCACATACGCTTGGTCTAACGGAGTGAATGACGGAATGTATTACACCCCTTCCGCTACACAAAACTATACTGTTACCGGTACCGACAACAACGGTTGCCAGGGTACGGATACCATCACTGTGATTGTGGACAACTGCACCACAGGCTTAACGGCCCTGAACAAAACGCAATTGAAAGTTTATCCGAATCCATTCACGAATGAAATAAATGTAGTTTCAGATCATAGCCTTGGAACTGTACTGGTCTACAATGCTATCGGAGAAAAAGTTATGGCCGTTACTACGAAGGAGACAGAAACAAAACTAAACCTGGCTGATCTCAAAGCGGGTGTATACATACTCCGCGTGCAGCATAGCAGCATGCGGCTGATCAAAGAATGAGGAAAATAAACCCTTGCTGATCGGTAAAGAGGCTTCCTGGTGATGGGGAAGCCTTTTTACTTGATGGCTGTTACTGAAATCTCAACGTTCACGTTCAAGGGAAGGCCGGCTACCGCTACGGTCTCACGCGCGGGAAAATCACCGGTGAAGAAAGAACCGTACACCTCGTTCACATCCGCGAAGAGATCCATGCTCTTTAAAAAGATCGTTGTTTTCACTACGTGGCTGAGATCCATTCCCGCCTCGGAAAGAATGGCCTGGATGTTCTGCATCACTTTGCGCGTTTCACTTTTTGTGTCCGTTAAGGTGAGCTCACCGGTTTTCGCGTCTTTGGCTACTTGGCCCGAAACAAAAAGCATTTGCCCAGGCGTTGCCAGGTTGGCGTGACTATAAGGCCCGATAGGGGAGGGCGCGTTGGCCGAAGTAATTACTTTTTTACTCATACTTGATTTTATACGGTTGTTTTTTCTTTTACCTGAATAAGGTCGCTTGTGTTTATTATTTCTTCTAAAGCTTTATACAAAATATCCAGATCTTCCTGCGAATTGAAGCCCTGTATCGAATAGCGGATGAACATATGTTCTTCGTGGCGCATTACCGGGATCTCAATTTTGTATGTATCAAAAAGGTGGCGCTGGAGTTTTTCAGGCTCCCTGGTGTGAACCTGCATGCTGCACATTTGCCCGAGGAATTCCTCACTGATGGGACAAAGCGGTTGCGTGCCCAGTAATTTACAAAAGCGTTCGTAGTTGTTCCTTGCCAGCGCTTTGCATTGAGCCGAGACTTCTTTCCAGTTATATTGCTTCATAAATGCTATCGCCTTCTCAACTGTTAGAAAGGCCGAGAAATCGCGCGTTCCCTGCATCTGGTGATAATCAATGAACTGCGAGTTGGAAGGAAATGCCGACTCGTAACCCCAGCTTACGAGAAGTGGATCGAATAAATGCTGAAACTCTTTTTTTACGTAGAGAAAGGAGCAACCCTTGGGCGTCATCATCCATTTGTGGCAGGCTCCTGTATAAACATCCGCTTTCAATTGCTGCAGGTCAAGCTCAACATGACCGGGCACATGCGCCCCGTCTACAATGGTGAACAAACCTTTTTGTTTGGCTATCTCGCAAATTTCTTTCACCGGGAATCGCAATGCTGTGCTGCTGGTGATCTGGCTGATGAAGATGGCTTTGGTCTTTGCACTTAAACCCGAGAAGAATTCTTCTATGAACTTTTCTTTGGAAACAAGCGGAAGTGATATTTTCTGTCTTACGAACTTAGCTCCCGCCTTTTTGCAGTAATAATTCCAGGTACGGTCCAGTGCGCCATATTCCAGGTTCGTACTTAAGATCTCATCGCCCGGGTTCAGTTTGAAACCTTTGGCAATGATATTTATGGCGTAGGAAGGATTGGTGGTGTACACCAGGTCGTCGGCAGCACAATTTATATAAGCGGCCAGGGCCTCTCTCGACCTCTTAAGATTAGCCGGTCCATTGGTGGCGATGAACTGCACGGGTTCGGTTTCCAGTTCTAACTGAATTCGTTGATATTCTTCGAAAATGGGGCGTGGACAAGCGCCGAACGAGCCAAAACCGAGATAGGTCACCGAGGGATCTATCAAAAAGAGCTGTTTCAGTGGGTTGTTTTGCATGTTTCAAATATAGAGGCAATCTTCCAACAAAACCAAATTTCGCTTCATTTTAACAGGGTTTGCCGTCTTTTGAATATATTTGAAACAAATGCGGCACCCGGCCTTTGAATGTATTCTTTCCTACGTTTTACTTCTGCTATTTGCTTCTGTATTCTATGGCATAGGGCATTTCCTGCTTCGATCTTTTGGATACCGCGAAGCCGGGTTTTACCGCTCCTTTTTTGATAAAAGCCTGGCGGGACTCACAGCTGTAGTACTGGTATTCTCCATTGCGATCACTTCTTTTGTTACCGTTCAGTTGGGTTATCTTCTTGTATTGTTTTTTCTTATCTACGAATTTAAACGCGACAGGCAGCAAAGATCTGGTAACGTATCTCCGAAAGAGTATCATTCTCTCAAAAGTTTTATCCCGCTTTTGCTTCTTTCCCTATTTATTTACGGGTGGTTTGCCTTTTTTACAATAAAGCCCGGAAGTGAATGGGGGTACTTTATGCCTCATATCGATAAGGGGTATTATGCCACGGTTTCTTCCATGCTCCTGGAGACCGGTCATGAGAACCGCGTGGGCGTGAATGCGTATTATAATAACCTTACCGCTAATGAGCCCTATCATTATTTCGACGTCTGGCTTAACGCCCTTGTTTCTTTTGTTACAGGAACGCCGCCCGTACTTGTTATGTCGCTGATCTGTCTGCCACTATGCGGGTTATTGGCGGTTGCCGGGTTACTTTCTGTTTTTGAACGTTTCGGAAAGGTGAAGCCGCTATACATTGTGCTGGCCGTACTTTTATTATTTGTGCGGGGTCTTTACCTGGTTCGTGTTGATCCGCAGATCAAGTGGGCGCAGAATTTCAGTGAAACGCTGTTGGAGTTCAAATCAGAAAAACTGGGCGTCATCTATGTCTTTGCTATTTTCTCCTTTCGGCTTCTGCTTGAAGGAAGGTTGCTGCCCACGCTTGCCTCCTTTCTTCTCTTCCCGCTTTTGGCCATCGGTAGTTTTCCGGGCGTGGCCGGAGGCTTGTTCCTGTTCCTGCTGCTTGCGCGAATTGGAAAAATGATCAGTTCCCTAGAAATGCTTCGTCACCTGCTTTATCTCATGCTCCTTTCCTCTTTTATCTTTCTCTTTTACAAGATCACAGGTGATCCAGGCTCGAATCCTTACTTAAAGAACGGAATGCTGACCTATACCGACATGAAAGGCTTTAGCTTTCAAAGTATCAAGGTTACCTGCATCGAGTTATTTGTTCGGGTGATGCATTATCCGTGGCATACCTTGTTGATACACTTGCCTTATTTGATTTTTGCCCTCATCGTCATGAGAGGGAACAAACAACTCCGTGGCGCTTTCCTGCTGGTTTCCTGCATCTATTTTGTTTCCCTCGTAACATTCGGATTTTTTTACAAATTGCTCGACGGGCCGCAGTTCTATACCAATAACCTGCCGTTGCTCAATGTATTTCTCGCCATGGGCATGATCGTTTTTCTGTCTTCGGATGTGCTCGCAAGGCACGTAAAGAACATGTTCGCCGGTATTGTTATTTGTCTTTTGTTGGTTCAGGCTTATTTCTCCGTAATGGCTTATCGCGACAGCCGCGTTTTTACCGAGTTGTATTCGGATGGATACCTTAGCGCGGTGAACAAAATGCACAAGGGGCTTGACAAAAAAGAGCGGGTGGCCATTCTTTACAACCAAAACCAGGTTCCGGATCTGTATAATAGCGATAAAAGCGGCGCCAATGTATTGTATCTCTCTTTCATGCCGAATTTTCTTCCTGCCGTCGACCTGAACGTATTTGAAATTGATCAGTGGGCCCCTGACAAGGAGATCGCCGCCATTCAGAAAAGGTTTGTGCAGAATGCACCTTTTCACCGTTTTGTATTAGAGCAGGTAAGCCGGGCAACTTTCAAGGGTCTCAGCGAGAGCCGTTTGGATTTTATGAAGGCGCATAACATCCGTTTCCTCGTGGTTTCGCCCGGAATTACGCCCGATCACAACATCACTGCCCTGGTGAAAAAACAGCTCCGCGACCCGCTTTCTGGAGAGCTTTTTCTCTTACTTAACCCTATCCCCTAGGGCAAATCCCCCTTTTAGAGGGAATATCTCCCCCTCTCAAAAGCTTAAATTTGTAAAGAGGCAAGATCCGGCCTTGGCATTAATTTCATAAATTAGAAGGTTCAATTCTCCATGCGCGGCCTGTTACCATATTTGTTCCTTGCATCCTCTTTCGCGGGTTTTTCGCAGAAGTACAATTTCGTGAACTATTCGGTGGAGGACGGCCTCATCCAGTCGCAGGCCATGCACATCTGCCAGGACAAGAACCGTCAGTTGTGGATCTCTACGGAGGGAGGGTTGAGCAAATTCGACGGAAAGAAATTCACCGGCTATTCGGTGCAGGATGGTTTCAGTTCTAACCGCGTGGGTGATATTACCTGCGATACTGAAGGAAATATCTGGGCGGGCAGTGAATTTGGTTTGTCGGTATTCAATGGAAAAGCTTTCAAACACATTCCTTTAGGAAGGCACACGGTGAACACTGTAGGATCTGTAGTACAGGGAGCTGATGGAAAGATCTACGCCACTAACAGCTATAAATTATACGCTGTAAAAGATGGCATCGCGCAGCGAGTTGTATTGAGCGGAGATTCGGCCGAAGATATTTCGACCATCTATAAGACCAATACCGGCGATCTGCTCGCTAATGTGTATGGTAAAGGCGTGTACTCCTTTAAGAACAATACCTGGCGTTTGGTCGCGAAACTCGATGGCGAAGAAAAAGGAAAATTCTTCCGGGCCATTTACATCACGCATTACGGAGACACCTTGTTGGGCTCTGCGTTAGGACTTTTCTCCATCAAGAACAAGAACATTGTGCCGCAAACCAGTGTGGAAGTCCCGCCGGGCCTCTCGATCCTTTCTATTACCGAGGATGCGCGCCGCAATTTGTGGCTGGGAACCGATAATGGAGCTTACCGGATCAGTCGCGATGGTTATTTGCATTTCGACAGCAAAAAGGGTTTTACCGATAATACGGTTTACAATATTTACAAGGATGTAGAGAATAATCTCTGGTTCGCTACTGACGCGGATGGAATTTTTAATTTCCGGGAAAATACCTTTACTTATTATGATAAGTCAAGTGGTATGGGCAATCCTATCGTAATGGGTATTGTAGAAAGCGCGGATAAGAACATTTACCTCGCGGGTTACGGCGGCGGACTCTTTACTATTAATGAAAAAAAGGAGATCGTTCCCGTGAAGCTGGATAATACACCTTTAAAAGACACCAAGATCAGTTCGTTGTATGCTGACACCGATGATAATATCTGGATCGGTACTTTAGGCCGCGGCGCCTGGAAGTACGATAAGAAGGGAGCCTTGCAAAAGATCGAAAGTAATGTACCCGGTGTGATGCTGCGTGGCGGTACCTGTTTCCTGCGGGATATGAATGGTAATATGCTTATTGGGAATGTGCAGGGACTTTTTGTTTATGATAAAACCGGAAAAGTAGATAAGATAAAAAATTCTCCGGCACTCGTCAACGCGTTGAAATTGCTGGATAGTAACACCATCGTTTTGGCAACTACCAACGGACTTTATATGGTGGATAAGGCCTATAACCTGAAACGAGTGGATAAGCCTGAGCTTAAGAATGCTTCCATTCTTTGCCTGGATGTAAAGGGAAACCATGTGTGGATGGGAACCACCGATCGAGGACTTCTGAACTGGGATGTGCGGAGCGGGAAGATCACCAACTACAACACAACTTCCGGTTTGCCCAGCAACTTTATTTACAGCCTTTACGTTTCCGATAAGCAGACTGTGTGGACCGGAACCGGCTTCGGCATCAGCAATCTTTATATTAACGATAAGGGCGAAGTTTCTTCTGTGAAGAATTACGGAAGGGCGGAGGGCCTTTTGGGGATGGAGTGTAATCACAACGCGGTGCTGATGGCTTCCGATTCGGGTTTGTGGTTCGGTACTACCAAAGGATTGTTTCATTTTAACCCTTTTGCCAAGCACGATACCAAGGTAGGCCCTTATGTTGTATTGAAATCCGTGAAATTATTTTCTTCCGAGATCACAGACACTACTTTGTGCAAGGGCTATGATAATTGGTTTCATACACCCAAGGATCTGAAATTTAAAGCCGGGCAGAATCACGTTACTTTTGAGGTGGGCAGTATCTATTTTACGAATCCCGACGCGGTGCAATACAAGTACAAGCTGGAAGGAATTGATAACGATTATGTCACCAGCGCCAACCCCGTGATCATCTTCGCTTCTCTTCCTCCCGGAAAATACACGTTGAAGGTGATCGGGGTTACCAAGAGCGGAAGAACCTCCGATAACGTGATCGAGTATCCTTTTGAGATAGAAAAAGCCTTTTATCAAACGAGCTGGTTCCAGGTAATGATCGTGCTGCTGTTGATCTCATCCGGAGCCCTGGTGGTGTTCGTCATGTCGCGCCGCAAACAAAAGCAGAAGGCGATTTTGGAGAAGATACGTGAAGAGGAATTCATGAAACTGCGTCACCGTACGGCAGAGGATTTCCACGATGAAGTAGGGAACAAGCTTACCCGTATCTCTGTATTGGCCGACATTCTAAAAGCTAAAATTGGCGGACCGGAAGTGGAGACCGTCAAGATCGTGAGCCAGATCAAGGAGAATACCAATGCACTTTATGCGGGTTCACGCGATATCATCTGGTCGCTCAACCCTCAAAATGATGGAATTTTCGAGATCACCGAGCATATCCGCGATATTGGCACGGCGCTTTTCAACGATACTGCTGTTGAATTGAATTTCGGTCACAATCTTTCTATGGAACGTAATCGTAAGTTAAAGCTGGATTACAGCCGTAACCTGATCATGGCTTTCAAGGAGATCTATAATAACATCCTGAAGCACTCGGGTGCGCAGCGGGTGGATGTTAATTTTAACTTTACGGCCGAGTCGGAGCTGATGATACAGGTGAAGGACAATGGGCGCGGGTTTTACCTGAACGGGGAACTGAAGGGGAATGGCCTGAAGAACATCAGTAACCGCGTGAAACGCATGAACGGCACCTGCGAGTTCGTATCAAAGCCGGGAGAAGGAACAGAGATCAACATCGTACTTAAAAACATATTCGTATGACAGAGAAAAAGCAAATTCGTGTAGTATTGATAGAGGATGACGAGACCATTCGCGAAGGGTTTACTTATTTGATAAATGCCGCCCCTAATTATTCGGTGGTGAACGCTTATTCAAGCGTAGAGAGCGCCCTGCCCAATTTGGCGGCCGACAAACCGGATGTGATCCTGCTGGATATTGAATTGCCCGGAATGAAAGGTACGGATGGTATCCCTAAAATAAAGGCTGTTGTTCCTAAGACCTTTATTTTAATGCTTACCGTTTATGATAACGAAGAAGCGGTTTTTGTGGCACTTACGAAGGGTGCCTCGGGTTATCTTACCAAGAACAGCAATACAGAAAAGATCATCGATGCCATCCAGGAAGTGGTTGACGGCGGCGCGCCTATGAGCATGAACGTGGCCAAGATCGTGATCAAATCCTTTCATAAGAATCAGAACTCGCCGCTAACCAAAAGAGAAACAGAGATCCTGGAACAGGTGGCCAACGGAAAAAGCCGCAGCAAGATCGCCAAAGAGATGTTCATCGACCTGGAAACGGTAAAATCTCATATCAAGAACATCTACGTGAAGCTCAATGTGCACTCGCGTGAGGATGCCATCAAAGAAGCCAAGAACAATAAATATATATGAGAAGTACACTGATCGCACTTTGTTTACTCTTCTCTGCAAATCTTTTCAGTCAAAATCAGCCCAAGCCCTGCTCGGCCCCGGAAAGCAGTCAGTTTGATTTTTGGGTAGGTAATTGGGGGCTTACTTATAACGATTCGCTGCATGCTTCCAATGAGGTTACGAAGGATCTTGATGGCTGCGTGATCCACGAGCATTTTAAGGACCCATTTTCTAGAATGAATGGTAATAGCTGGTCGGTATATAATGCCCAAACAAAAAAGTGGCAGCAAACCTGGGTGGATAACCAGGGTGGCTATATTGTACTTACCGGCGCGTTCAACGATGGTAAAATGGTGCTTTTTACCGAACCAACTACGGGCCCTAAGGGAAATAAGATTCAATACCGGATGGTATACCACAACATAACCCCTCAAAGTTTCGATTGGAGCTGGGATCTTACCAGGGATGAGGGTAAGACCTGGCAGGCGAACTGGGTCATTCACTACCAGAGGAAGTAATAGACCTTAATTACTTGATATATCAGGTAATTGGCATATTCCTTGCTGTTTTTTAACATCTTCCTGTATTTTTCTATCAAAATCCCCCCTAGTGGGGTAAACAAAACGATTAAAATGGTTGTTACTTTGTATTGCAGAGACGTGAAAGCGGGGCCGAGGTATATAATCTAAAAAGGTAAGGTTTTTTTCATTGATACCGTTTTTAGGCCCCGCATTTCACAAATCAAACCAAAACATTCCCGCCAACATCAAAAGGAAACTATTGTCCTTAATGGAAATACTTTGCCCTACATGTTCTAAAAAGAAGGTTATGATACAGATATTGGTTAGCGAAGAAATGTTGAACCCGGGAGGAGCTCCCGTAAAGACAGGTTCTAAATAGTGTTTATTTGCCGGTAACGCGGCGGATGGCGTCTATTTCACGGAGAATGACCTTCTCCCACAGGAAATTGTCTTTTACTTTCTTTACCGAAGCTATCTTTTTCTGTTCAATGTCTTCCGTTTTGCTCATCAATACCTGAACGATCTTTTGCTCGAGTAATTTAGGGTCTCTCGGTTCCATCAACCAGCCATTCTCTTCTCCCACCATCAAACGTACGGCACCTACGTCCGTAGCTAAAACAGCGCAGCCGCTGGCCATGGCTTCCATCACCACGTTGGGCATGCCTTCCGAATGACTAGGTAATACAAAAACGTCTGTATTCCTTAAAACCGACTGTATCTTGTCGGCTTCTCCCAGTACTCCGTGATATTTTATTTTAGGAGAGTCTATTTGAAGGTCTTTGGGGATGGGGCCGATGAAATGGAATTCAAAGTCGTGGTGCTTTACTAAATTCTTTAGTGCAGTATTCAGTTCGGATAAGCCTTTTCTTTTTTCGTTGCGACCCAGGAAGGCTAGGCGAAAGGGTTTTCCGCAAGTCACATTCTTTTCATAGACCCATTCGCTCTCAATGCCGGTTGGAATTTCGATGATGCGTTTATCAATGTTACGGAAGTTCTTTTTAATGATATCGGTAATACCACCGCCGTAGGAATAAACGTAATCCGAACAATTGTTCAGGTATCGCACCAGGGGCATATAGATAAATCGATTGTACACATCGCGCCAGTGATCGGTGCCCTGGAAGATCTCGTAGCCGTGTAAGCGCAGCCCAATAGGAGGGATGTTCAGCGTATTTCCTTTCTCGATCAACGCCACCTGTTTTCTTTTTACAAAATGGAGCCCGGCGTAACCTTTGGCATAAATAAAATCAACCGGGGGCTGTGTAAGATAATGCTCGAACATCATTTGGGAGTGTTCGTCCGACTCATTGATATAATGATCAGGCCAGCGGAAATGTTTTGGAAAAGGAAAGAGGAAGGAACGGATGTGTTTTTTTTCTTCTGCGCTGAAAAATTCAAGTTTGCTGATGTCGTATTGGCTGTCGTTCAGGTGATAAAGGTCAACATCGATGCCGTTTCGGGTGAAATATTTGACCAGGTAATACGAATGTTTTTGCATGCCGCCAATGCGGTAGGGCCATATTCCGTCGGTAAGCAGGGCAATGCGCATACACAAATATACGTCTTAAAAATCAAAGACGTGTTCTATGGTCATTCCGGCTGAGCGCATCTGTCGGAGAGCGTAAGAAAGTTCAGTGACAGGAACCGCAATGACGATCCGTTGTACTTTTGGATCAGAGGCGAAAGGTTGAGTAAAAATGGTCTTACATCCTTCAAATTCTTTGTTCATTCCTGTCGGGGCCAGTACGGAAAGTACGATGGCCGAATGGTTCCCGGCGATCTCTTTGAAGTTGACGTTCTGCTCAGCAAGAGAACAAACTGCGGGATTAAATTTATCGTAGCGCGGAAGAAATACCATCACAGAACCATCCGGGAAGGTTTTTTCGGCTTTCAGTTCAGCGCCGGCGGGAATTGTATCAAGAATAACCGCTGTGGTCGGCAAAGCAGCGCCGTACATGCTTTGTGTGCCCATGCCGATCAGTTTTCCGTAAACGTATTTCACGAAGAGCTCAGAGGTGAGAATGTATCTCCGCTCCAGCTTCCTTATAGCATTACTTCCAAAAATATCCGTATTCCAGAGATCTTTCAGCTGCGTTTTAAAATCAAACTCGTACCAGGGACGGTCTTTAATGAATGTGACATAATCCTGCGTGAATTTACCGTTGAACTTATCTTCATCGGTTAAAACTTCGTGGGTGTCGGTCAGTCTTCCGATCAGCGTCTCGTAGCCGGCTTTTATGGAATATTCGGCACTGGCGCTTGTTCCAATTACCCAGATCATAAAATGATACCCTTTGTTCACCGGGAAATTATCCTTTATCTGGTCGTTCATGATCCTATAGCTCTGCCAGATCTGCGCCGTGTGCGCCATAAAAGGAAAAGTGCTCGCCGTTGTATGCTTGAAGTACTGCGCCTGCTCATCCGGACTAAACACCAAATACCATTCAGGAAAAGTGAGGAAGGTCTGGTCGCCGGGACGAGAGTTTTGCGCCGGAGTTAAAGGTTTTACATTGGCTTTTAACCATTCTTTGGGCACAATCAATCCTTCGGCCGCGGCCAATGTCGTTAGCTTTCTCTTCTTCAAAAAGAAAATGCTTCCCGCGAGGAGCATGGAGAACAAACTGAGTATGTAAAGCCTTTTCATTTACAATTTTTCTAATGCTACCAGGGTGTTCAACGATGGATCCTTATCCTGCAAAATACGCGCGCCTGAATCTTTAAATCCGTACCCGGAAAGTATTTTGCACCACTCTTCAATGGGTTTAAATGATTTGAACTCCGAATGATCGGTCTCCCAGCTTATTCCCAGGCCTAAATTAAATACAGAATGCACCAAAGAGACAAAAGTGGCCATCTCCGGGCTTTTCACATCATGATCGCGCATAATGAAGAGCCCGCCTTTGCGTAACATTTTGTGAATCGATCTAATATATCCTTCCAGTAAATTATGCGGACAATGATGCAAACCGATGTGGCAGGTAACCAGGCCTACGCTCTCAGCCGGAATTTTATCCAGAGGCTTATAGTCGTTTAGGGGAATGAATTCTCCCAACTTCCTTATCTGCCCGCGCTCGAAGATCTCGGCTAAGGAATTATTGGGCGCCATGTCGTTAGTGATGTAAATTCTTCCACTAAGGTTAATGTGTTTTCTCAGTTCGCTGATATAGCGGCCCGTGGAGCCTATCTCTAAATAGCCGTTGATGCTCTTTTTGTTTCCGAGCAATTGCAATACCTGCTGCGCCATTTCTTTCTTTTGTTTTTTGAGAGCGGGCAGGGCGTAGGTAAGTTCGGAAAGAAAAGGTTTTATTTTCGGCAGACCGGCCTGTACAGCTTTGTAGATCTCCTCATCGCTGTTCTTCGCTTTGGTAGTTTCCGCTATCAGGTGGTGGAACTTATCTTCCGGGTACAAATGAAAGATCACCTGCAGGAAGCGGTAAAAATCATCGCTCCATTTGGTGTTTGAAAAAACTGCTTTGAATTCTGAACTCATGGTTTATTTATATAATATTTATCCCACAATACATTGCGGAACTTATAATTGGGATCTAATTTCTTTTTCAACTCAAATAATTGTTTCGCTTTCGGATAAGCCTGGTGAAATTGCTCTTCTGTGGCATGCGGCTGGTAGGGCAGGTAGTAAGCTCCTCCAACAGAAAGTGCCGCGTCTATCATTTCTCTTGTCCATACCGCTACTTTTCCTTTGTCGGCAGCGGAAGTTCCCTGTTTGTACCAAACCACGAAAGCAAAAACCTCTTCTTTGGCCCAGGCAAGCAAAGAACCGCTGTCGGGCAGGGCATGGCGAATGGAGATATTAATGATGTTCACATTATGGCGCCTAAATATCTCGGCCATTTTCTCCGCGAAGGCATCAAAAAGGTTCACGGGACAAAAATATTCCTGCAAAACGTAAGTGTGGTCCTTCCTTGATTCGGGTTCCAGTTCCAAAACATCATATCCCGCTTCGTAATTACGCCAATGTATTTTCTTAGCAGAATAAAGGATCGGATCTATCAAATGCTCTCTTCTCCATTTCCCGAAATTGCTCTTACTGAAAGCCCCAATGAAATAGCGTTCTATTGGATAAGCCGCAGCCAAAGGCATCATCCTGGTTTTTACAGTTGGTTTCTTCTCCGTTTTGGTCCAGCTTACACCCCGCACGGTCCCGTAATGTGGGGGATAAATATCCCCATTATGAAAAACCACATCTTTATTGTCGCGCACTGTTGTGAGGAAGAAATTTTTGTATTCTCCACGCTTCATTTTTTTGTGGGAGCGACTCACGGCTACGTTCGCTTCCAGTTCCAGAGTAACCGTGGCGATAACGGCTATGGCATTGTAACAACCTACGCAGGCGTAAAATAATTCCGGTCTTTCTATGGGCGAGCAATGCACCAATTCTCCGTCAGCCATAATTATTTCTAAAGATCTTACGGAAAGAATTAGCGGACCCAATCCAATGTATCGGCCGTGACAATTCACGCTCAAAGAACCACCCACCGTAAAATTGGCGTAGGTTTGCATGATCTTTACGCTCAAGCCGTGCGGATCAATATGTTTCTGTATATCGCACCATCGGGTGCCGGCCTGTACCTTAATGGTTTTGTTCTCTGCCGAAAAATTCAGGATCTTGTTTAAACCGCGCAGGTCCATGTGCACGCTTTTTGCACTTGCTGTTTGTCCGCCCATGCTAAAGCGCCCGCCTCCAATGGAAACTGCATCTGAACTTTTAATGATATTTTGTAATTCCTCAATACTTTCAGGAGCAACCACCCTTTCTACTTCCACAGGATTGATCTGTGTGACATCATCCACGACCTTATCCACCTTCGGGTTCCGGAAATAATCGGGGGCCGATCCGGGCACCGCACCATAGCGGTTCGATAAAGCATTGCCTCGTCTAAAACCCATCAACCAAAACAAAAAGAAAGGCCCAAGTACCGGAACTCCCATCAGCCAGAGCCAGTGTCCGCTTCGGTTAGTGTCGTGCAGACGTTTTACCGCCGTACAAAACAAGGCCCAGAACAAAAGCGGGTAAATGAAAAGGGTGGCGCGATAGGAAATGAGCTCTAATAAATTGAACAGCACATAAAAACTGCACCAGATAAACACAGAAGCGGTCCAGTAAGTGAGACGGTTGATACGCCCTCTTTTGGTAAAGAGCAAATAACTAACAGGGAGTTTGTCTTTCAGCGCCATAATGGCTTATTAGTCAAATATACTAAAAAGCATATAACACTGGAAATAAGCTAGTTTAGAGGTTAAACCGATCCTCCCATTCAAGGGGAGAGAATTTCGCGAAGCGAAAGAATGGGGTCATCTCCCTACCGGCAACCCGTGGGCGGGACCAGCTATAGGTTGCGTCATTGGTGCTTGTATTCCGGGTTGCTTCTTCTTCCTTGCCATGCTTTCTGATATTATGATACAAAGGTAATTCGGTGAAAGGGGTAAAATAATAGTTGGGATTTGACATTTGTCGTAGTTACGTATAAGTGGGCTGTCATTGTTACAACTACAAAAACTATGGAATTTTGTAAGGCTGTTTTGTATTGGCTGCTAGATTATCGCCCTTCAAGGGGGATCGTCTTAACAGTCGAGCTTGCTCGACGTTGGCGAGGGGGTCGGCTGTTGTTGAGCTTTGAAATGAGACTGTATATAGTCAAGAACCTGTCCGGTATTCTTAAACACCTTCTCATTCTCGATCCGTAGCACAGTAATTCCTCGTCTTTTAAGAAAGGCATCTCTTTTCTCATCGTGTTGTAAACCTTCCGGTGTGAAATGGTGCGCTCCGTCTAACTCCACTGCAAGTTTTTCTTCCGGACAATAAAAATCAAGAACATAACTATCTACACTGAACTGTCTTCTGAATTTTCTTCCTTGTAGTTGTCTTCCTTTAATTAATTTCCATAATGTAGCTTCTGCCGCTGTAGAAAAATTGCGAAGATCTTTTCGTACATCGTAAAGCTCTTTTCTGTTATTGACAAGGCGGCTCATGGCGGTGAAACTACTAAAAATTGTACTTCTCTGACCCCCTCTGGTGAGCATTTCCTACGGAAATCGCTTTCACCGGTCTCCCCCTTAAAGGGCGAGAATTTTTTAATACAGTTTCAGGATTAAAACAGCCGCCCCGAAAACCTTACGAGTAAACGAGGCGGAAGCTTCCCACAAAGATCTAATTAGCCGAAGCGAAAAAGGTCTTGTTGCCCTTCTTTAGCTTATTGTATATGTTCTTGATCTGCGAAGTATAGAAAGCGTTGTAATCAAAATAGCCTTTTATTTCGTCATATTTGATCAACGCTACCGGGAAATCGAGTACATCGTTCAGATCTTTGTCGTTCTCTTCCTGCATTACCTGGAATAGGTCGAAATGGAACTTATAGAGCGGGTTAGCTTTTATGTCTTTAGGAATATGCGTGGAAATGCTCACCAAACGGGTCACATGACCGGGCTGCAGCACGCGTACCGAATACCATTTGTCCTTTTGCAGGCTAAATTTAAAGGTCTTCCCGGTCTCGGTCACCAGTGAGTCGATCACGTGGTTCTCTTCGATCAGGTACACGCGTATGTTCTTCTGCGTGAATTTTTCTGTTTTACATACCTGCCCGCTGAGCTCGAGTCGGGTGGCGGGCGCTTTTTCTTTTTTAGGGGTGTATCCCGATAACCACACCGGAGCTACCAGCAGGAAGGGAATAAACATGTTCTTAATTGTTGTATTTTTCATTTTGTGGGTTTTTAAATTTATACCACAAAGTAACGGCAAGCACAGGCCGCCGGAAATAGAAGGAAGAACGAGAAATTTGTAGTTAAAGAAAATTCGTTTGTCATTGGTATTATGACCTCGTATAGGGGTTTTCCCGTCCTCCCCCGTCCGCCACGGCGGACACCCCCTCCAAAGGGGGACAAGGCTGTTAAATTCGCCTCCTTTCAAAGGAGGGGCTTTTCAGCTCCGCAGGAGAGAAATCCCGATAGCTATCGGGAGGGGTGGTCGGCTGTTCTGCAGCTTGTCCCCCGCCGGAGGGGGCAGTTTCGCTTGCGAAACAGGGGGAGGACGGCTGTTGGCTACCTCTGGAAGTAAACCCAATTACTCTGCTTATCCGTCTGACTCCTGGAAGTCCCGATCACGTGCAGTTTGCCTGTGTTATCGCGATACCAACCCTCATCCCAACTGCCCATATCGGTGTAGAGCGCGTTGTATGCGCCCAACTCTACGAGGTCTTTGGCGAAGGTGGCGAGGGTGATGGCTTGCTGGGATTCTATGATGGCGACCTTCTTATCCTTAAAAATAACGATGGCGCGGCGCTGGAAAAGTTTTTCATCGAAGAAACGTTCGGCGTTGCCGTTCACGATCATTTGTATCTGCTGGAAGAAAGAGTATTTGCCGTCTTTGATCTTCTTCTGCATTTCCTTGCTCAGCGCTGGGTCTTTGATGATGCCCGAGGGCGGGGGAAAGGCGTGGTAGGGAAATATATCGCAGGTTTTGTTGTTTATCATAATGCCTCCGCCCAGGCGCATGTTGGGGACCTCCTGTTTTACTACTCCGTCAACCGCGTAGGCGCCGTCTACTTTACCGTTATCGAGACTTGTAAAAGCCGCGGCTATGCAAAGCAGCACAGAAGTATCTTTTTGGTCGGGCCTTGTGGTGGTGAATTTGATCTTATGGTTGCCCTTGTATAGGATATCATACACTTGCCCCGAGCCCGCTGTTTTTGTACTCGTGGCAATGCCGGTTTTAACTCCTTGCTTGGGTTGGGCGCAGCTTCCAACAGAAATAAGAAACGCTAAAAAAGAGATCTTAAGTGAATTCATTATACCAAATGTAACCAAATCTGCCCTGTAGGATTGTTAATTCATGCTAAATTATTACCTTTAAATATGCTTAATCGCCTTTCTTACCTGATGCTTCTTGTGGTGCTGTCTTTCACGAAGCTCAATGCGCAGAATCTTGTCTCTACCGTGGTAGGAACGGGCTCCCCGGGTTTTGCCGGCGATGGCGGCCAGGCCATTCTTTCGAGCATTAACGGAGCTAGAGGCGTGATGTTCGATAGCGTCAACAACATGATCATTGCAGATATGGCCAACGACCGGATCCGTAAAGTAGATGCGGCCACGAAAATAATTACCACAATTGCGGGGAATGGCTTTAACGCTCCTTTATCGGGCGCTTATTTCGGTGATGGTGGACCTGCATTACAGGCTGCTATGTACTATCCTTTCAAAACCACCTATTATAAAGGCAAACTGTACATAGCCGACCTGCGCAACCACGTTATACGTATGGTGCATAATGATACTATGTACACAGTAGCCGGAACCGGCGCCGGAACTTATGGCGGTGATAACGGGCAGGCAATTTTTGCCGATATGAATCGCCCCGCTTGCATGGTGTTTGATACCGCGGGCAATATGTTCATCGCCGACATGAATAATCATCGTGTGCGCAAAGTGAATATGGCAACAGGGATCATCACCACTATTGCGGGTACCGGTGCTTCGGGTAATCTTGGCGATGGCGGGTTGGCCACTGCAGCGGAATTAAGCATTCCTGTTGGACTTGTATTTGATAAGAAAGGTAACCTTTACATCAGCAATGGAGGAGGAGGAAGCCGTATCCGTAAAGTTGATATGACAACGGGTATCATTACCAAGTTTGCAGGAACAACGAATGGCTTCAATGGAGATGGGGGTCTTGCCACTGCAGCTCAATTGAACGATCCGGAAGCAATGGCCTTCGACGAGACGGGTAATATGTACATTTCCGATTTTTATAGTAACCGCATCCGCAGGATCGATACTTTCGGGATCATCACCACTTTCGCGGGCGGTGGAGCGGGAACTGCCGATGGTACTCCTGCCTTGTCTGCCTACATCCATCAACCTACAGGAATTGCTTTCGATGCGTCGGGCGATCTTTTCATTGCCGATTACGATAACCACATTAAGAAGATCGATCTCGTAAGCATTACGGGTACAGCTACAATTTGTAATGGAGAAACCACTTTGCTAACCGCCGCCGGGGCGAACAGCTATACCTGGATGCCGGGTAATGTCAATACAAATACACTTTCAGTCAATCCCAACACAACAACCGTATATACGCTCGCGTATTCCTCAGATAATTTTTCTCTGCGGCAAAAAACCTTTACCGTAACGGTTGTCCCAAATCCAACGGTTACTATAACCGCTATCGACAGCATTGAACCTTTGCGTAAGTCTGTTCTTACAGTAAATCTTGCGGCCTCGGGACCGATCACCCATACATGGAGCGCTAATGCCGGCGGAAAAACAAACACTTTACTTATAGATACAGTAAATCTCTGGCCGGCGCTTACCGCTACGTATTATGTGGCTTATGCGAGCAGCGTTTGCAAAGATACAAGTTATTTTACTTTGCATGTACAGCCACAGCCTTTGATCCATACTATTTTCGGTACCGGTGTTTCGGGTTACGCGGGAGACGGAGGCCAGGCTTCGGAAGCGCAATTCAACAATCCTACCGGGATCGCGGTTGACAAGAAAGGAAATATTTACATTGCCGATCTAAGCGCGAATTGCGTCCGCAAGATCGATACCTGCGGGATCATCAACACCATAGCGGGCATCCCGGGATCTTTCTTTTCTTATACCGGTGATGGAGGTCCTGCTACCGCGGCACGTTTTGCGGGACCAATGGCTGTGCAAGTGGATGACACTGGAAATGTTTTTATTGTAGACCAGGGTAACGATGTGATAAGAAAGGTGAACCCGGCCGGTATCGTTTCAACTTATGCGGGCACCGGAGTGATAGGATTTAACGGCGACGGAATTCCCGCAAACACGGCGCAGCTTTACTGGCCGCGTGATATTGTTTTGGACAGTGCGGGAAATTTATATATCTCGGATGTGCGCAATTTCAGAATACGAAAAGTAGATGCCGCTACAGGAATTATTTCAACGGTTGTCGGCAATGGAGCGCAGGGTTGCGTGGGCAGCGGAACCTGGCCTGCTCTTTCTCATTCGCTGGATCCGAATGCTATTGTTTTTGATAAGCACAAGAACCTGCTGATCAGCTCGGCCAATTGTTGCGAGTTGAATAAGGTAAATTCATCGGGCATGATCAACCGGATCATTGGCAACGGAACGAATTGCTCTTTCGCCGGTAATGGCGGACCTATCTCGCAGGCACTGACCATCTGGATATTGGGCGGAGCTACTGATTCTAAAGGAAATATTTACCTGGCCGATTACTATACCATTCGGCAGATCGATACCGCGAACTATATTTATCATACAGCCGGCGACGGAACAATAAACTTCAGTGGTGATGGCGGGCCCGCGGTGAACGCGCAGATCGGTTGTCGTTCGCAGATAGCTATTGATAAGGATGATAATGTGCTGCTTCCCGATCACGCATCGCATCGTATACGCAGGATCTCTAAATGCGGTCCCGAGATGTTGAGCGTATTGGGCTGCAAAACAATTTGCAACGGCAACCCTGTTACCCTTACAGCCGTTGGCGCTACTTCTTTTACCTGGAGCGCGGGTGGTGTAACCACAAATACAATTTCCGTGAACCCGGGTTCATCAGCAACGTATACACTCACCGGTAACAGCGGTACCTGTACTGTATCAAAAGTATTTTCCGTAACTGTAGGAACTACTCCAACCGTTAGCTTAAGCGCAACCACCAATACACTTTGTGTGAGCAACACGCCGATCAGTTTAACAGGAAGCCCTTCCGGCGGTTCTTACAGCGGAACAGGAGTAAACGGCAGCACTTTTGATCCGGCGATGAGCGGTGTGGGAACTTTTACGCTCAGTTATTATTACAGTGATATGAACGGCTGTGGTAATACCGCTACAACTGTTGTTACAGTAAATGGTTGTACGGGTCTGACTAATTTCTTCGGCAGCGCGCAGATCACGGTTATTCCTAATCCTTTTGGAGGAATGATAACGGTAAACAGTACGATCAAGGCCAAAGCCATTCTCTATAATACCCTTGGCGCTATTATCGACGCGTTCGAACTGCAAAAGGGAGCCAATACACTTCACCTCGAGCATTTAGCGCCCGGCATCTATTACCTGGAGGTAGGTAACCAAAGAATTAAGCTGGTGAGGCAGTAAGCTACAAAAAGCAACCCACCCCCTCTACGTCACATACGCTTCGCTTGTGACTACGGTCACCCTTGAAGGGGGACCGTTATAACAATTCTGCGAAGCAGAATATTGACGAGGGGGTGGGTTGTCTATTTGGCCGGAAACACCATCTCCCAGATGCCCTCTTCCTTAAAATATTTGATGTACCCCGCCGCCGACTCTTTAGGAGAAACAAAGCCACCCGCGAAATCCTCGCCTATTTGCCGGAAATAGATTTCCCAGCCGCAACGAAGCGACTCGAATTTTAAGGGCGGGAAATTGGCTTTTTGTGATCCGAGGCGGGAAATGGTGCTGTCTCCTTCGGAGTGGTCTATGCTGGTTACGGAGGTGGTATTGAAAGTAAGTATGAGGAAGTCTTTATCTACTTTATAGTTTCCGGAATAATAGACTTCGCTTACAAGATCTTCGCCCGGGCCCCCGCAGCAGGTGTGTACGGTGCGCACGAACTCGCTGTCGTTTACAAACACCAGCTCCTGGTAAAAATCGGTGGGGAGCTCTTTAAACCGGCAGGCAGAATCCATCCCGGCGCTGGTGATGAAGACCTTGTTGGTGAGGCTGATGATGGCCGCAGGCCGGGCAGAAACTTCTCTCAGGAGGTGATGCTTCTTATCAAAAATATACAGATCGGTGAAACCCTGTTTTTTTGCGGCTTGCCAGATGCCCTCGATGCGCAGCGAATCTATATCCTTGTTTAAACGCATCTCCAGGAAGCCACGCGAGCAAAGTATATCCGTGATCTCCAGGCTATCCTCCAAAGCCACATTTACCGAATCCAGGAATGCCTGCTGGCGCTCCGTGGGTTCTCCGCACGCTTTCCTCGCAAACCACTCGCAGGAAGCGAAGAGCAAAAGCCCGGCAAGGAAAATAAACATACGCATACTCAAAGATAGGGCTTGAAGCGCGGATTACAAATCTGAACGAACGGGTGCCAATAGCGGTATTTCTTCTAATGGTTTTTATTATAGAAGAGCACCCTTCTTGCTGAGTCTCCATTCCATGTAGCATATACCTGGCCTCGAAGTACCAGTGAGTCAGGAGAAAGATGTAATATGTTATAGGTAGAAGTACGGCTGTATGCTACTAATTTATTAGCTCCTTCAGGTGCATACCAGTCAAATAAACCTAATGAATCATTACCCCCTATAGAACCATTTCCAAAATAGCCAATGGGTATATAACTATTGGTCCCATACCAGGGATCCGAAGTCAGGTTCATGAAGTAGACGCTTGGTGTATTATAATAAGTAGATCCTGTTAAAGTTTCTACTACTGTGTCTCCTCCAAGATGTGTGATCTTGTATATCTGTGTCATTTTATGTTGCCAATTGCCAAAAAGCAATTTTTCCTGGGTAGTTGCTTCATAGTATTTTTTTGGAGGAGGTGTCTTTTCTCGTTTGCAGGAAAAAAGACAAAAAGCCGCGATGAGCACTAACCAGATCAAATCCCTAAACATAAAATATAGATTGTATACCAAAAATAATACTTTTCTAGTAGTTACCAAACAACTGCTTTCGTTTCTTTAGCGTCCGCATTTTTACTATCCCATGATCCAGGCAATAGTCATACAAGTAGCATTTGATCTCGCCGAAATTTCCATAATCGTCGAAGGAGAGGGAGAATGAGCCCGAATCGAAGGTCAATTCAATGACCTCATTCTTTGCTGTCATTTGTCCGCCGTAACGCGTGCGAGTTACCCGGGGCTGGTTGCTCCACCGGAAGTTGCGGATGTTCTTTAGGAGGTACGTTTCTTTGGCCTTGCCGCTCATGTCCAGGAACACCAGTTTCTCCTCATCAATGTAAATGCGCCGGGTACCTGCCGCGTTCATGAGGCCTGTCAGCAAAATAAATACCGTAAGCCCAAACAGCCAGAAAAGACAACTATCAAAATGATAATGATCCCATTTATTAGCCGGCGAGCAGGCACACATAATAATAACGGCTCCAATGCCCCAGATAATAAGCGGGCGCACCCACAAATTAGAATGATAACCCGACTCAATTGGCAATTGATGGCTATAACGACTGGATCTTTTGGGAACTTCGGTAGAGTACATGTATTAACCCCGTAAAATTATGTTTAATCAGCGCGGATTACAAATCTGCGAGCGGGTTTAGTTTATTTGCTTGCGTCTAATGGGGCTAAATTACCAAAAGTATAAGGTTCTAAAAGGGGTCTCACTTTATTCCAATTTCTCATTAGAAAAATTATATGATTAGAAGCCTCCGTGGTGTGTCCGAAGGAAAAAAAACTATGATCTTGTTTTGTTATAGAGATTATTTTAAAAGCATTTTCAACTTCACTTATTGTTGCAGGTATGACTTCTTTAAGTTTATCAATAAATTCCGCTTTATTTTCTATAAAAAAAGTACATGCAGTGCTAAAAACCATGTGCTGCCTTATGCTTGCGGGAGGATGGGATAGAGTTTTTATATCTGCCATTTTTGGAATTGAGTGGCCAAACAATCTGAACAACGTGTAGATACTAAATAACCATAATTTTAGAGCTGAAAACAGGTCTTTATAAAATGGAATAAGTTCAGGTTTTACCTTATCAATATTTTTATTTGCAGATATGATGGTTCTTAACCCAATTGAAACCGCGAAACAATCTGCATCCATTTCGAGGGTCTGAGAGATTACTGGATCAATGCTTTTTTCTTTCTCTGAATTGTAATGAATAGTTTCTGACCAATCCAATTTGTTCGTTGAGTTTATTATGTAATCTAAGTGACCAAAATTAATATGAGCATATTCATGCATTCCTAGAAAGTTAATGGCATGAGAGGTAAGAAGTTGGGCAAGATGAAATCTTTCTTTATTCTTGGGAGCAATTTTTTCAGATGGTTCTTTAGATATGAAGAGTACGTTTGTATCCGTTATTTGAGGATTATAAATTGTTTTTACCTCTGATTCTTCAGAAATATCTCCAAATTCTTTTAGAACAAATTTGTTAGAGAGCATGCGAAAGAAAATGTCGTTTAAAAGAAACTGCACACCCATATTAATTCCAATATAATAATGATTGGCCTTTTTTGAAACCATAGCATTTAATCTAGAATTTTTGATAAATGCGACATGGGCGTCAGGAAGTTTAGAGTTATGCATCCTTAATTGCCCAATAAGATTTTTGCATCCTTCTACTGCGTAATTTAGGATTTCCGGTCGAACTAGTCGATTAGGATCGCAGTAGCCACCATATTTTTTGAATACTGAATCAAAATCTTCCACTGTTTATATTTTATTAACATGCAATCTACCTCATCTCCTCATTGATCGCCTTCAGCTTGTCGTTACCGGGGCAAAGAACATCTTCTTTGAGGGTATTGAGGCCAACAGCTGAGGAGTTGAGCACGTTGTGCAGGTCTTTGCCGTTGGGGTTCAGGTAAATGAGGCCGGTGAGCACTTCGTGCTTGGCGCGGCTGGCGTGCAGGGCGTTAACGGCACTCATGCGGTCGGTGGGGTCCCAATCCTGGGCCAGTTTGTTGAGGGTAAGGAAAGAGCCGTCGTGCATTTGTATTTTCTTGTGCGTGCCTTCGTTGTAATTGGCCTCGATGGTCTCGGCAATGGGTACAAAATCGGCCATGCCGGTGGTTTGTATGTGCTGGCGCACGTAATCGTAGCTTTTGGTAGAGCCCGGGTTGTTATTGAAGGTAACGCAGGGAGAGATCACGTTGATGAGCGCAAAACCGTTGTGGTTAATAGCCGCTTTAATCAATGGAGTTAACTGGTGCTTATCTCCGCTAAAACTTTGCGCCACAAAATTAGCGCCGAGTTCCAATGCTAAACCGCAAAGATCAATGCCTTCAAAAGGATTTACACTTCCTGCTTTGCTTTTAGAGCCGAAGTCGGCGGTGGCGCTATCCTGGCCTTTGGT
The DNA here is from genome assembly GCA_964387075.1 of uncultured Flavobacteriaceae bacterium. Taxonomy (GTDB): domain Bacteria; phylum Bacteroidota; class Bacteroidia; order B-17B0; family Aurantibacillaceae; genus PALSA-968. The sequence continues at coordinate 196,169 of CAYLVB010000007.1, read as the reverse complement.
TAAGCCATAACAACCGTTATTCATCACCACGTAAACCATTTTCAAATTACGGCGCACGGCATGTACAAATTGTCCCATACCAATAGAGGCCGTATCTCCATCGCCGCTCACACCAAAATAAATAAGGTCGCGGTTGGCCATGTAAGCTCCTGTGGCCACAGAAGGCATACGCCCGTGTACCGAGTTAAACCCGTGCGAGTTGCTTAAGAAATAAGCCGGCGTTTTAGAAGAGCAACCAATACCGCTCAGTTTAGCCACGCGGTGCGGCTGTATGTCCATTTCGTAACACGATTGCACAATGGCCGCGCTGATAGAATCATGCCCGCAGCCCGCGCAAAGCGTAGATAAAGCTCCTTCGTAATAACTTAAGGTATAACCTAATTTATTCTTTGGTAATTCAGGATGACGAAATTTCGGCCTAACGTATGTCATTATCTTTCCTTTTTAAATGTTCAATTTTACTTTTTCAATTTTCCTTTGGCTGTTAGTTAGCAGCAACGGCTTTCCCCGGAGCCAAAACTTTTTTTACACTGCGTTGAATAAAATCCGCTGTTATCGGCAATCCATCGTAGTTCAAAATAGAAATTAATTTATCCGGACTAATTCCTAATTCTATCATCAAACAACTGCGCAACTGCGCGTCGCGGTTCTGCTCGATCACAAATACTTTATCGTGACTATTAATGAAATCATGCACTTCTTTGCTGAAAGGGAAGGACTTGATGCGGATAAGATCCAGCGCGATGCCTTCTTCTTTCATCAGGTCGGCGGCCTCTACTGCAGAATAGGTAGAAGTACCAAAGAACAAAAGGGCATTCTTAGAAGTGTTCTTGGCATTATAGATCTGCGGGGCCGGAACTCTTTCCTTCGCCGTATCGAATTTCTTGTTCAAACGATCTACGTTGCGTTTGTAAGCGGCGCTGTCCTCTGTATAAACGGCATACTCATCGCGAGAACTTCCGCGGGTAAAATAACTTCCTTTGGTGGGGTGCGTGCCGGGAATGGTACGGTACGTAACTCCATCGCCATCCACATCGAGGTAGCGACCAAATTTCTCCATTTTCTCCAATTGCTCGGCAGTCAACACTTTTCCGCGTTTGAACTTACGTTTATCATCCCAAACAAAGGGCTCTGATACGTGATCGTTCATTCCAAGATCCAGGTCGGTCATTAAAATAACCGGTGTTTGAAATTCTTCGGCCAGGTCAAAAGACTCAGCGGTCATTTCAAAACACTCTTTCGGCGTGCTTGGGAACAACAAAATATGTTTGGTATCTCCATGTCCCGCATAAGCGGCTTCCATCACATCCGATTGTTGGGTGCGCGTGGGCATTCCGGTTGAAGGACCTGTACGCTGCACATCAATTAACACGGCGGGGATCTCCGCGTAATAAGCGAGACCCAAAAATTCGTTCATCAAACTTACGCCCGGACCACTGGTAGAAGTAAAGGCGCGCGCGCCGTTCCAGTTCGCCCCAAGCACCATTCCGATTGCGGCCAATTCATCTTCGGCCTGCACAATGGCAAAATTATTTTTTCCGTCCTTGTCTACACGAAACTGGTGACACCAATCCGCGAAAGCTTCAGCCACAGAAGTTGAAGGTGTAATTGGATACCAGGCAAGAACTGTTGCTCCTGCATACACAGCGCCTAATCCACAAGCGTTGTTTCCTTCCACCACGATCATGTCTTTCACAAGATCGCGTTTCTCTACGTGGAACTCGAGCGGGTATTTGTAATTGGCTTTGATGTAGTCAGCACCCATATTCAGGGCCTTGACGTTCGGTTCAATTAATTTTTCTTTTCCTTTGAACTGCTCGGCAAGCAGATCGATCATGATCTGCATATCGATGTTCAGCAAGGCCGAGAAAGCGCCCACGTAAATGATATTCTTAAAAAGCTGTCTCTGGCGCGCGTCTGTATAATTCTCGTTACACATCTGCATCAGCGGCACGCCGATATAATGAATATCATCGCGCTTGAACTGCGGGTGCAGGGGCTTGGTGCTGTCGTAGAAAAAATATCCGCCGGGGCGAACATTCTTTACATCCTGCAGCATGCTCTGCGGGTTCATGGCCACCATCAGGTCAATGCCTTCTCTTCTTCCCAAATAGCCTTTCTCACTCACGCGGATCTCGTACCACGTAGGCAAACCCTGGATGTTTGACGGGAAAATATTCTTGGGCGTCATAAAAACGCCACTCCTGAAAATTGCTTTCGCGAACAAGAAGTTCGCACTCGCTGAGCCCGTTCCGTTTACGTTGGCCAGCCTTACAACAAAATCGTTTACTTTAGAACCGGTTCCTGACATATCTTACCTGCTTTAGTTACGTTATAGAAAAATTTCTGCATATCCCACGCGCTTGTAGGGCAACGCTCGGCGCACAGACCGCAATGGAGACAAACGTTCTCGTCCTTCACCATCACACGTTTTGTTCCGGGAAGCACGTCGCTCACTAAAAGGTCCTGCGTTAAATTCGTGGCAGGCGCTTTTAAGTGTTTGCGCATCTCCTCTTCGGTCTCAATATTCTCGGTGAAGGTGATGCAGGCTGTGGGACAAATATCCATGCAGGCATCGCACTCAATGCATTTACTTTCGGTGAAAACGGTTTGCACATCGCAATTCAAACAACGCTCGGCTTCTTTGAAAGCGGTGGGCAGATCAAAACCAAGCTCCACTTCTTTCATGCGGTTGCTGAGCGTTAATTTTTTATCCGCTTGAGGAACCGCATAACGCAGATCCGGTTCTACTTCGCTGTCGTAAGCCCACTCGTGAATGCCCATTTTCATGTGAATGAGGTTTACGTGCGGGGCCGGGCGATCTGCCACAAGATCCATTCCCATGCAATGTAAATGCATAGAGATAGCGGCCTGGTGACCATGCGCTACGGCGGTAATTACGTTCTTGGGGCCAAATGCGGCGTCGCCACCAAAGAAAACTTTTTTGTTGGTCGACTGGAACGTGGTTTCGTTCACCACGGGCATGTTCCATTTATCAAATTGAATATCGATGTCGCGTTCTATCCAGGGGAAAGCATTTTCCTGCCCGATAGCGCAAAGAACATCGTCTGCTTCATAAAAAACATCGGGTCCGCCCACGGGAACGAGTTTGCGTTTTCCGTTCTCGTACACGGCCTGTACTTTTTCAAACATCATTCCTTTCAGTTTGCCGTTCTCAACAACAAAAGATTTGGGCACGTGGTTATCGATGATTGGAATATCTTCGTGAATGGCGTCTTCTTTCTCCCATGGAGAAGCTTTCATTTCTGCGAAAGGCGAGCGCACAATTACTTTTACTTCTTCTCCGCCTAAGCGACGTGAAGTGCGGCAGCAATCCATAGCAGTGTTACCGCCACCGAGCACAATAACTTTTTTACCGATCCTGGTCGTATGCTCAAAAGCAACACTAGCCAGCCAGTTGATACCGATGTGAATATTTGCATCGCCTTCTTTACGCCCGGGAAGATCCGGAAGATCGCGGCCCAAAGGAGCGCCGGAGCCAACGAACACGGCGTCGTAATCCTGTGCAAGAAGTTCCTTTAAACTTTTTACGTAGTGATTGAAGTGCTGTTTGATACCCAGGTCTAAAATATAGTTCACCTCGTCGTTCAACACCTGCTCGGGCAAGCGGAACGAAGGAATCTGGCTGCGCATGAATCCGCCGCCTTTCGCTAATTCGTCAAATAAATGTATCTCGTAACCAATAGGAGCTAAGTCGCGCGCCACAGTTAAAGAAGCGGGGCCGGCGCCTACCAATGCAATTTTTTTACCGTTGGGTTTAAAAGGGCCCTTAGGCATCAGTGCTTTTACATCATCAATGTTCTTATTATCTGCGGCAACACGTTTCAGTCGGCAAATGGCTACGGGTTCTTCTTCCACACGTCCACGTCGGCAGGCCGGTTCGCAGGGGCGATCGCAGGTACGGCCAAGAACTCCCGGGAACACGTTGCTGTCCCAGTTGATCATATAAGCGGCGGTATATTCACCGGCGGCTATCAGGCGAATGTACTCGGGCACGGGTGTGTGCGCCGGGCAGGCGTGCTGGCAGTCAACAACTTTGTGGTAATACTCGGGGTTTTTAAAGTCTGTAGGCTTCATAATTTCTCTTTAAGTCGGTCTAATCTGCAAAGGTCTAAAAATAGTATTTTTTACAAATAAAACCATATTTATTTCCAAGCATTTAGCCCCAAAAATTCAATTGAAAATCAGCTACATGAAAGGGAGTTCGGTACGGCTATCCCGGGGCTTGTTTCGGGCAAGATAGCGGGGTCATTAACGAATAAAACTATAAGACCCCTGCGTGTGGCGGTAACTTTGTGTAAGAATTAAGAACGGAAGGGCCATCCCAAGACTTCCATTAAAAAAATAAGAAAACATGAAAAAGATTTTTTGGATCATAGCCATCTCAGCTTTTAGTATGGGAGGCTTTGCACAGGAAAATGTGCATAAAGAGAACGCCGAGCCGGGTAAATATTGCGCTGAGTTCAAGAACGGCGTACTGTATGTGCTGCACGACGGAGTAAAAATGGAAAAGGACGTTAAACTCGGCAACGGGAACGTAATTCATACCGACGCGGTAATAGAGACAAAGGACAGGTTCATTGTTATGAAACCCGACCAATGTATAAACGTAGATGGCAATCTGGAAGGTACTAAAGAAGAGCCTGTAACCACTAAGTAAGAAAGAAGCGTTGTTTTTCGATGCGCGATTTGAGATCTATTGTCTGGTTAAAGGACCATGTAGATTATTGTGATAAGAAGGGCCCGGGCGATATTCGATTCGTTCGGGCCTTTCATTTTCCTTTAGAAGGCGCTGTCAATGTATTGTTTCGCGAACGAAGGATCCAAATCGCTGAATATCAGAGTCCGCAAATGAGGATGATGGATGTAAGGTGTTCTTTTGACCGCAGGACGGGTTTTAGGGGGGCTGAAAACCCCCGCGCCGATTTGGTCTATTCTATATGAGCCATTGAGGCTCTAAGGCCTGTCGTTAACGAAGAAGCAGGCAAACACGCTCCGGGAGGTTGTAATTTTATCGTAACAATGAAAGGAAAAATATGAGCAAGATATTTTTGGTGATGTTGGAAGATGGCCGCTGCGTATTCTCTCGCATGCCGGGCAACGCCGATGGCGTTAGAAGGACCCCGAACTTTAAGAAGAAAGCCGAAAAAGATCCCCGCATAGGCGATGGTGCAGAAGAGGCGCTCCCGGACGATGCGTGCAACCAGGAACTACCGCCTGCCGCTTAGGGTATTGACTAAAAAAAGGAAGCACATGAGATCGATATGGCTACTACTGATTGCGCTGGGATGCTGTTGCATGTCAAATGCGCAAACACCGGCCAAAAGAGACCGGAAATTTGCCCGCGAAGCCGCCGAGACCAGCCTCATGGAAGTTAAACTCGGACTTTTATCGATGGCAAACACAACAACGCCAGCCGTGGTGACCGGCGGCACCGAAACGGCGAAATACCACAGCCGGGTGGTTGACACGCTGCAATTGCTGGCACGTAAAAAGAACATTGTACTCCCAATCGCCCTTGGTGAAAGAAAACAAAGTAAATACGATAAGCTTTCTTATTTGGCCGAACGGAAGTTCGACAAAAAATATGTGAGCTATATGATCCTGCTGCTTGAAAACTATATCCGCCTGTTCAACAAAGAGGCAAAGAGCGGACGCGACGCGGAGCTAAGAGCGTGGGCTGCGGCGCACGTTAGTACGCTTAAAGAGCATTTGCAAGCCTGGAAAGAGGTTCGCAAGATAGTGAAGGGTTGATGGATCCTCCCTATCGCCGCTTCAGGAATTTACTTATGTATTTCTCGGTCGGTAACAGCGATTGTTGGATCTTTTTGGCGTAGCGTATACTGTCGAGGATCTCGTCGTTCTTTTCCTCCATTATTTTGCGCTGGCGCTCTATCTCCTGTTTCTGTAGTTCAAGCAAAGTATTGGCCTTGCGTTTCATGCGGTAGCTGCGAACAGCAAGACCAAAGAACAGGCTAATGATCACAAGCCCGGTTATCAAAAGATTTCTTTGTTGTCGTTGCTTTTCGTGTTTTTCCAGGTTCTCTTTCTCTTTAGCCTCCGCCTCCGCCATCAGTTTTTTCTGTACCTCGTCGAACTCGTAGCTCATTTTCATCTCGGTCTGTTTCTTGATCTCGCTTACGTTGCGCGAAGAATCCGAGAAGATCTTACACAGGCACATATATTCATAAGCCTGTTTGTATTGCCCCAATTTCTCAGAGGCAGTAGCCATTTTTTTATAGAGCACCACCATGGTTTCGTTGGAAATGGTCATCGGGGCCCAATCAACGCTCAGGCGGTAAAGCTCAAGCGCTTTCTGAAATTTCTCTCTTTTTTGCTCTGCGGCGGCCATGTAGGAATAAACCATGTGCACGCGCCCCGAGTCGCTGTATTTTCTTCCAAGCATCAGCGCCATGTTCCAGTTCTCGTAGGCCTTTTGCAAATCACCTTCCTCTTCGTAGGTAGTGCCCAGGTAAGCATAATCAAATATCAGCCCGCGCTCCTGCTTGTTCTTCAGGTGAAGCGCAAGGGTCTGGTTCAGGAAGTATCGGGCGCTGTCTTTTTTACCCAAAGCGTAATACAGCCGGCCGATCTTGAAAGTGCTGATGGCTTTGCCGTTATCGTCATTGTCATTTTCGTTTATCAACAGGGCTTTCCGGTATAGGTTCAGCGCCTTGATCTTGTCGTTTGTAACTTCATAGAGCGTGCCCAGGTTAATGATGCAGGTGAAAAGGTTGGAGGAATCGCGCATCTCTTCGGCCAGTTTGTTGGCAGCCAGGAAATATTTCAACCCGTTTGTGGCTTCGTTGTGTTTTTTGAAGTAAAGACCCAGCGCCACGTTCGAAGCCAGGATGCCTTTTTTATTTTTGTTCACGGTACACATCTGCAGCGCCTTCAAATAACTTTCAATGGCTTCTTTTTCCAGGTTCTGCGCGTCGTAAATGCTGCCGGCCAGGCGCAGTGTTTTGGCTTCCTGGGTATCGTTGCCGTTGAGGCGCGCGATGCGTGAGGCAAAGAGCAGGGTTGCATGAGCCCGGTCGAACTTTCCATCAAGCTTTTCTAACTGCGCTTTGAAGTAATGCACGTCGAAACTGTATTTTTCGAGATGTTTTTTGGTGGAGATCTCCAGCGCCTGATGGTTGAAATATTTTGCCGAGTCGTTCTTATCGCCAATGTAAAGATCGGTGAGTTGGTTAAGCTGGCGTATGCGCCCGGTATCTGTGGATGCCTTTTTCAATTCACGTAAAAGCGAATCGGGCGATTGCGCCACAGCGAAAAGCGTAAGGCACAAAAATGAAAGCAGGATGACCTTTCGCGTGAACATTCAATACAAATGGCGGGTTACACAAATATAAGAAATTAAGGGCGCCCCAACCGGCTATTTTCTTTTCTTATTAAGACAACCGGGATGCCTCATTAACGATTTTGAGAGAAAACAGGCCTTTTGCGGGGCTAATTTTGTAACAGAAAAGCATAACCGGGTGATTCCGGAAGTAGAAATTAAAAAATGAGAATTATGAAAAAGATGTTTTTAGCACTGGCAATTGCAGGTCTTGCATTTACAGGTATGTCAGGAAACGACGAGAGAAAGGGTGTAGACCCCGATAAATATTGTGCCGAGTTCAAAGACGGGCTGTTATATGTAACACATAACGGAACCAGGATGACCGAAGACGTGAAACTGGATAACGGTACCATTATTCATACCGACGCCACCGTGCATAAAAAGGACGGAACCGTAACGGTTTTGAAAGAAGGTCAGTGTGTGAACGTGGAGGGAAATATCGATCCCTGGAACGAGACTCCGAAAGACAACGAGAAGAACGATGCCCCTATCGTTCCGGATAAAAAATAATTGGGTTAAATGAGAAAGTTGGTTGTTGGTTTGCTCTCCGTCGTCTTTGCATACCACGTGTATGCGGATGACGGGGGGCGGAAACAGGGCGAGAGGTATTGCGCCAAAATGAAGGACGGGATGATGCGTGTGGTGTTCCAGGAGGAACCCATCCGGGTGAACATCATGCTGCCCGACGGAACACAGATCAAAACAGATGGTACGGTCATTAAGAAGGATGGTACGCTTCATGTTTTGAAGGAAGGGGAGTACGTGGATAAGGAAGGAAATATCAGCACGAACCCTACAAGCTTTAAGAAAGTTAAATTATAGGATCTAATAGAATTTAAAAGCAAACCGGATCCGCAAGGTTTCCGGCTTTGCCGTTTGCTTTTGTGGCTATGGAAAAGGGGAGTTGGCCGAAAGTGAAAATAGCCTGTGCATACTTGAACTAATTTCAGGGTCCAAATTCCCGAAAAATGAAAAAACTCATACTTTCAATTTTAGTGTTTGTTGTTTGTCCGTGTTTTTCGCAAGTGAGCGAGAAAGATAAAAAATTCATGAAAAAGGCGGCCGAGGATAATATCTCGGAAGTGATGTTGGGTAAACTGGCGGCAACCCGCGCGCTAAGACCTCAAGTAAAAAGTCATGCGGCACAAATGGTGGAAGATCATTCCGCGGCCTATCAGGAATTAAAGGCGCTGGCGGCCAAAAAGAATGTTTCCTTGCCCGCTATGCTTGATAATGATCGACAAAAGAAATGCGACGCGATCACGAAAATGAAGAGTGATAAGTTCGATAAAAAATATCCGAAGTGTATGGTGAAGGATCATGAGAAGGCCATCAAGCTATTCAAAAGGGAAGCGAAGGAGGGAAGCGACGCGGATGTGAAAAAATGGGCTGCCGATAAACTTCCTGCACTGGAGAAACACCTGGCCATGTGGAAAGAGGTTGCCCGGAATACCAAGAAGTAGATCCTTATAGGATCTCCTGCACCGACTTCCTGATCCCCTTGCAGATCTCGTCAACAGGCAGGTCATTCGCATCCGTACCAAAAGGGTCTTCGATCTCTTCGGCAATAAGTTCAAGACTTGCCAATACATAGAAGAACAATCCAACTATAGGCACTACCCAATATCCGAGATTGAAGGAATAACTGATGGGTAGCGTCATCACGTAAAAGAAAATGAATTTTTTGAGGAACACGCTGTAAGAAAAAGGTATGGGCGTGTTCTTGATGCGTTCACAGGCGCCGCATACGTCGGCAAAGTTCTGTATCTCGGGATTAAGCTGCAGCATTTGGTTCTCGGTCAGTTTTCCTTTTTTGACCAGTTCCTGTAATTCTGTTACCAAAGTTGCCGCGAATTTATTGGGTATATGCACGCCTTCTTCGGGTGTGCCATCGATCATTTGGCGCGTTTCCCATTCTTCAGGCAGGTGCTCGTTCCGCAAATGGTTCTTGAGCGCCACCGCGAAGTCGGGAATCATTCTCTTAAAATATTCACGCTCGTTCTTTTCGGTTGCGGGCAGGAATGCCGCCAGTTTAATGGCCATGTTGCGGCTCGAGTTCACCAGGCTGCCCCATAATTTTCTTCCCTCCCACCAGCGCTCGTATGCGGTGTTGGTGCGGAATACCAAAAGCAAAGAGATCACCAGGCCCAGCAAAGTGTGCAGCATGGTGAGATTCACCAGGTGGCTTTCCTTTTTAATGTGCAGCACTCCCAGTTCCAGGTAAGCCACACCGGCGGCGTACGCGCAATTCATCAGGATCAAAGGCAATAGCTTGCGAAAGGTATCCGCCTTATGAAAGCGGAAAACAAATGAGAACCAATCTCTGGGGTTGTACTTGATCACGCACTAAAATTAAGAAAAAATTCGCTTGGCCTTATTTCAGCAGGCTTACCACCCCGGCCAGTTGTTTTTTCTCGTTCTTCGTGGTTTTGGCCTCGATCTTCCAAACATACACATCTTCCTGCACGATATCCTCTCCCTTGGCCTGGTAGCGGCCATCCCATCCTTTCTCCAATTTGTCGGAGAAGAACACCTGGTTGCCCCAGCGGTCGAAGATAAAGAGCTTGAACTCCTTCACGCCCGATCCTACTGCTTTGAACACATCGTTGGTGCCATCGCTGTTGGGTGAGAAAGCGTTGGGAATATAAAGTGCGTAATCATCCTCAATGCGAACGATCCTGATGGTTGAGTCCTTGCAGCCATAATCAGAAACCACTACAAGCTGCGCCACGTAACTGCCTGTATCGCCGTACTGGTGCGCCGGATTTTGCAACGAAGAGGAATTGTTGTTTGAATAATCACCAAAGGTCCAATTCCAGGTTACAAGGTTGGCTCCGTACGAACCATCATAGAACTGTATGGAAGGTTCAAGAATGCTGGTAGGCTGCGGGTTCATGGTAAAATCAGCTTTGGGAACAGGATACACGTTTACAGTAGCCCCCGCTGAATTTACACAACCGTTATTATCGGTGAGGGTCAACGTTACATTGTAATTGCCCTGCACGGTGAAACAGTGATAAGGTACTGCCGACTGGCTCGTGCTGCCATCGCCAAAGCTCCAGCTGTAATTTCCACTGGAGGATGCGGTGTTGCTGAAGGTGGTACACACCGGCGCGCAACCCGAACTGTTTTGAGGCGTTACGCTTACAGCAGGAACAGGATTAACACTAACAGTAGTTGTTGCCGAACCTTGGCAACCGTTGATGTCCGTTCCTGTTACCGAATAAACCGTTGTAGTATTTGGATTGGCCACCACGCTTGCTCCCGTAGTTGTATTTAAACCCGTTGCGGGACTCCATGCGTAAGTGTTTGCTCCACTCGCGTTGATCGTGGCAGTTGTTTGTCCCGCGCAGATCGTTCCGGTGGTAGCGCTTACAATTGGCAAAGAATTGATGGCTACCGTGGCCACGTTCGCGTTCACGCAACCGTTCCCATCAGTTACTGTTACAACATAATTTCCCGCCATGCCTGTTGTTGCGCCCGGTATGGACGGATTCTGGCTATTGGAAGAATATCCGGGCCCGCTCCAGGAATATCCTGTTGCGCCATTAGGAGTGCAACTTAAGTTAATGGTGGCATTCAAGCATACCGTAGCGCCTGTTGCGGTAACCACAGGAAGCGGGTTAATGACAACCGCCACGGTATTTGTATTTATACATCCATTGGCATCCACACCAATTACAGTGTAAGTTCCCATCGCGGCCACAGAGACACCTGTGATGGAAGGATTTTGCGTAGTGGTTGAAAAACTATTCGGGCCGCTCCAGCCATAACTGATCCCATTAGAAGAACTAAGGTTTAAAGTTTGGTTGACGCATACCGGACTGTTACTTCCTGCCGTGATAGTGGGTAATGAATTTACTGTTACGGTGGTTGTGCCGCTCGCGGTGCAGGTTCCAACCGTTCCGGTGATCGTATAAACTGTGGTCGCATTCGGATTGGCCAGTACAGCGGAACCTGTTGTTGAACTTAATCCGGTTGCAGGACTCCATGTATAGGTTGTTGCTCCGCTAGCGGTAAGCGTTGTGGTTCCTTGTCCCACGCAAATTGTTCCGGAAGTTGCTGTAACGGTAGGATTGTTCACCACAGTTACGGTTGCGGAATCTCCATTCACGCAGCCGTTCGCGTCTACACCGATCACAGTATATTGCGTAGTGGTTGCAGGATTGGCTGTAACACTTGCGCCGGTTGTGGCGCTTAATCCTGTTCCGGGTGTCCAGCTGTAAGTGGTGGCGCCGTTGGCCGTAAGCGTCATCGATCCCCCCGCGCAGATCAATCCTCCGTTCACAGTTACGTTAGGCAATGGATGCACAAGTACGTTCGCTGTCGTTGCATTCACGCATCCATTCGCATCTACCCCGCCAATCGTATAGGTTGTAGTTACGGTTGGATTCGCGGTGACGCTGGCGCCTGTGGTAGCGCTCAACCCTGTGCCCGGCATCCAGGTATAGGTTACAGCACCATTGGCAGTAAGCGTGGCATTTCCTTGTCCTACGCAAATAGTTCCACTGTTCACAGCGATAACCGGTGGATTATTTACAGTTACTGTGGATGTTCCCGCTGCTGTACAGGTTCCAACCGTTCCGGTGATGGTGTAAGTTGTAGTAGCCCCGGGATTTGCTGTGACAACACTTCCCGTTGTTGCACTCAATCCTGTTCCCGGCGACCAAACGTAAGTGGAAGCTCCGTTCGCCGTCAAAGTTGCGGTTGTTTGTCCCGCACAAATGGTTCCTGAAGTAACTGTAACGGTAGGATTGCTTACTACGGTTACTGTAGTGGTATCATCATTGATACATCCGTTGATATCAGTTCCGGTAACGGTGTATTGTGTAGTTGTTGCCGGGTTGGCGTTCACACTGGCTCCTGTTGTTGCGCTTAACCCGGTTCCCGGCGACCATGAATAGGTGGAGGCTCCGCCCGCGTTCAGGGCAATAGACCCGCCGTTACAAATAATTCCGTTGTTCACGCTAACCGTAGGCAATGGATTCACAACCACATTGGAGGTCGCGGTTCCTGTACATCCGTTTCCGTCTGTTCCGGTAACCGAATAAAATGTGCTTACCGTTGGAGTCGCAGTCACAGGCGTTCCGTTCGTAGAGCTGAGTCCGCTTGCCGGGCTCCATGTATAGGTTGTTGCGCCGGTTGCTGTAAGCGTGGCGGTTTGTTGTCCCAGGCAGATAGAAGCATTGTTCACCGCCACAGTTGGCAAGGGATTAACTGTTACAACCGAAGTAGCAACATCCGTGCAGGTTCCCGCAGTTCCGGTGATCGTGTAAGTTGTGGTTACCGTTGGCGTGGCGTTCACAGTTGTGCCTGTAGTAGCGCTCAAGCCCGCTGCCGGTGTCCACGAATAGGTTGTTGCCCCGCTGGCGGTGAGCGTTGCGGTTTGTTGTCCGTTACAGATCGTTGCCGAATTCACCACAACGGTTGGCGTTGAAACAACGGTTACGGTTGAAGTGGCGGTTCCTGCGCATCCGCCGGTTGTTCCTGTAACTGTATAAACGGTTGTTGCACCTGGATTCGCGGTAACGCTTGCGCCGGTTGTTCCGCTAAGCCCGGTGCCCGGACTCCAGGAATAAGTTGTAGCGCCGGTTGCGGTGAGCGTGATCGAGCCGCTGTTGCAAATGGTTCCGGAGTTTACGTTCACGGTGGGGTTGGAAGGAGAAGTGATAGATACAGTGGCAGTGACGGTACAGCCTTTGTTATCCTGTACGTCTACCGTATAAGTTCCGGCACCGAGGCCCGGGAAGTTGGAAGTTCCTGCATAACCTCCGCCATTGATCTGGTAATTGTATCCCGGAGTTCCGCCTCCTGCGCCGGCAGAGATGCTTCCGTTAGAACTTCCGCAGGTGGCGTTGGTTGGAGTTAAAGTAAGTGTTACCTGTGTGGGCTGTGTTACGTTGACCGTATTGGTGGCAACGCAGTTATCATTATCGCTGACGGATACGGTATATATCCCCGCAGGAAGCCCCGTTGCCGTATTTGCTCCCGGAACGCCAGAAGTAGTGCTCACAACCGTTCCGCTTGAATTGGTCCACGTATAAATGTATGGATTCTGTGTTCCAACCGGTGTGGCAGTAGCGGTTCCGTCGCTTCCGCCAAAGCAGGAAACGGGAGTAGAGGACATGGTTGGCGGACAGCAAGCGCCGATGGCGCTAAAGTTAGTGGCAGGATCTCCCGAACATCCTAAGCTGGTCCAGGAACCCGATTCTCCATCACCGGAAGTATTTATCACTACGCTGAGATCAGATCCCGGCGTGCACGCGGCGGCCGTGGTGATGCTGAAACAGAAATTCCAGTTGGCGGCGTTGATGTTACCCTGGCAATTGTCGCCGAAGTTATTTCCGGGGTTGGTTGCTCCGGCGGTAGTTTCAAAATAAAAACCGGCGGGCCAGGCTTGCCCGGAATTATCGGTGATCCCTGCGGGATAATAAGCCCACGATCCTGTTCCCTGGCAAGCGGGTGGCGGGGTGGTTGTTAATGAACCAAGATTCCATCCGGAACCAAAAGTGAGTTGCACGCCGTGCAGCCAATTGGTATTTACCTGCGTGTAGCTGTTCACTTTAAAACAAAAGTTCACGGTTGTTCCGGGAGGATAGGCACCATTGGTTGGCAAGGGGTTTACGGTAAGGTTAGATCCGCCAAGGCAGTTATTGCAATCGATGGAGTTGTTGAGTGTAAGTGTGAAGTTTCCTGTAGCAGTCGCTGAGTTGCCGGATACCTGTACATAATAGGTTTGCCCGATGACCATTTGAAAAACGGTGAGTGTGGCATTGCCCGCGCCATTCCCTACAGCGCATCCACCTACACCACCACCGAGAGCGCCGCAGGTTCCGGAGTACACGGCGATGTTTGGATTGGCTACAGTTCCGGCAATACTCATGTTCAATTGGTAGCCTGTGGCCACAAACGTGTACCAAACATCAATGGCCGGCGCGGCCATGGTGGTGCTGCTCCCGGTGCAACCGGTTCCCTGGTAGGTGTAAGGATTGGCAGCCGTGGCACCGTTCAAAGTGCCGGCTACGTTCGTTGAAGCTCCGACCCCGCTGGGGCATGCCGCGGGCGTTGGCAGCGAGCCGATGGCTTGCGCGGTTGAGCAATTATCGTTGGCGGGCTGTGCAAGAAGGATGGAGGAAATGAAAAGACCCAGGATCGTAAAAAAATGTTTCATCGGGTGCGGCGCTTATTTTTTTTGTTCGTTGAATACTTTGGCGGAGAGATAACCATTTTGCAATACGCTGAAGACAGGCAATTGCCCTTTTCCATGTTCGGAAGGATAATTGTTGATGTTGATGTTCTGCCCGTTCACAAAAAGTTCTTTGGCAGAAAGCAGCTCCAGTTCAAAACCGTTCTCAAATTCCACGCGCACGCGTTTTTCACGCAGGCGGTATTGCTCCATGTCCGCTTTCGAGATCGACGTGGTAAAGAACGCTGTCTTTTCGGGGAATTTGTTGTTTACAAGAACAAAACTGTTTGCAAGCGTTTTGTTTTGCGCAGGCAGCGCTGTTTTTGCAAAGAGTAAAATAACTGTGAACAGCACTGCTTTAAAGTAATTCTTCATTTGGCAAGGTTTAGATCATATAAATTTACGACGAGTGGCAGGAAGGGGCTTTAAACAAAGGCCTGCAAATACTAACATTTCGACCAATAGGTCAAAACACCCTTCGAACTAATACGCCTAAAACAGGTTTAGATAAAATAAGGCCCTTGCGGTCAATCGGGTTTTCTCCAATGGGAGACCAAAAAGCGTAACATTTTTATTCGGGACAAAAATGCCCTTTTTTAATAGGCTTAAGCCCTAAGTTTTATAAGCTTTTCGAGGTTCACGATCGTGATCTTTCCGGCTTTTATCTCGATAAGTCCTTCTTCTTTGAAATCACTCAGCGTGCGTATCAATGATTCGGTAGCGGTGCCCACGATATTGGCGAGGTCCTCGCGCGAAAGGGAGATGCTGAAGTTTTGCTCCGGACTTTTATCGTAACGGGATTGCAGCAATACCAAAGCTTCGGCAACTCGTTTTCTTACCGAACTGTAAGCCAGATTCACCAGTTGCTCTTCTTTCTCCAGAATATTATCCGAGAGCATTTTAATGAACTTCTTCATCACGGTGATGTTGTTGTAGATGAGTGAGAAAAAATCCTCTTTGGGTATCATGCAAACCTCCGAATCTTCGAGGGCTTCGGTAGTATCCGTATACGGGCCTTCTTCCAGAAGGGCGAGATAACCAAAGAAATCGCCTTCTTTGTAAAGCGTGGTGATCAGTTCTTTGCCGTATTCGTGCGCCTTAAAGGTCTTTACTTTTCCTTTCGAGAGGAAATAGAGGAAGTTGGGAGAATTACCTTCACTGAAAATGATCTCTTTCTTTTTGAATGTTTTGATCCTGCGCTCGGCCGAAAGTTCTTTTAATTGGTCAATATCTTTGATCTCATCAAAGAACTTATTCAAACCTTCTACGTTCTTAGAGAATTCAGCCCGCAACATCTCGCTGCGCTTCAGTCGACTTTCCACCGCTCTTAATAATTCAATATCATCAAAAGGTTTTACGATATAATCGTCGGCGCCCATTTCCATTCCTTTGCGGAAATCGCTGCGTTCGTTCTTAGCGGTGAGAAAGATAAAGGGAATGCTGGCCGTTTCCAGGTTCTTGCTTAAAAGATGGATCACGCCATAGCCGTCAAGCACCGGCATCATGATGTCGCAAATGATGAGGTCGGGTTTGTGTTGCTGCGCCATTTCCACGCCAGCCTTGCCTTGCTCAGCCTGCAATACTTTGTAATTGGCAAGTTCCAGTATCTCCGCGGTGTTCTCGCGAACCATGTCGTTGTCTTCTATGAGCAGGATGGTTTTCATAATTGCACCGTAAAAGTCCGCTTTTTTCGCAATAAAAAAAACTTAAGGGAAATGACTTTTCTCATGACGCGAAGATGATTAAAAATAATCCCTGGACCGTCCCTGAGCCGAAAGGCCGTAAAATGCAAAAGGCCAGGAAGATCTTCAAGCCTTTCTGCTAAAATGTAGCGTACGGGATTCGGCTTCGCCAGTTCTCTTGGGTGTCGCTTTGAAAAAGCAGAGATCAAGCTGCGCTTGATTTTTGTTTTTATCCGATCGAAAACGAGCAAGCTCGTTTTCGCCCGCCTAAAAACAAAAATCCCGCCATACGGCGGGATCTCTGCTTTTATTCGTAGCCCGTACGAGAATCGAACTCGTGTTTCATCCGTGAAAGGGACGCGTCCTAACCCCTAGACGAACGGGCCATTTTGTTAAAATGGAGTGCAAATGTACTATTTTTTTTAATTCCAAATACCCTACCAGTTCATTTCGTCGTTAAAATTTGCGTCAGATTGGCTGTTGAAACCCAGGCGTTTGCCCGTTTTCAACTTATCGCTCTGCACGCGTTCCAGTATCTCGTTGAGGGAGATCTCGCGGACCGCATCGGTAGGTGGGGTGTAAAGGTCGAAACTGATGGCATAATGGATGAGGTCGTACACAATTTCCTGTAAGGCCTCCTTGGAAACGGGATCTTCAGAGAAATTGGTGTATTTATAACCCATTGGGGGCTTGGATTCTACAAAAAAGTGGCTCTCGCGGTTCACAAACATGCGTGCAATGAGGTAGCCCAGGTCTTGCAGGCGGTTGTATTTAAAGCTATCCGCCAGGAAATTGTATACATAGATGATCCCGCAATACGAGTTCAGCGGGTTCTTTTTAATGTAACCCGTTTTGAACATCGAGTGACTGGTGTCAAACTCAAATACGTTGCTGTGCATGTAAAAAACAAGCATATCGCCGGCCACTTTCAGTTCTATCTCGTGATCGCTTGGAAAACGGTAATCTACGCTAATGCGGCGATCGATTTTGAGGGCTTCTGAACGAAGGTCGTCAACAATGTCTTTGACCACATCTTTCAGGAGAGCGAAAGTGTCATGGGTGTTGCGGTACACATCCTGCTTCATCACCGATTTCTCGCGCAGCATGTGGATGATATTTTCCCTTTGTGATTCGGCCATTAGAAGGCTAAAGGTACGAAATGAAAACTAATCCCGAAAATCCTGAAAAGGAATACAGGAAATGAGATTTGTGCAAGGTTCTCGATCCCGATAGCTATCGGGACTCGAACTGACAGTTGTTTTAATACGCGATGGCAAAGAGCGCTCTTTGCCCGGAAGGTTTGCCGCTGTACACGCATTTTCCGCTTTCTTTTTTATTGTCAAGTGGGATGCAGCGAATGGTGGCTTTCGTTTCTTCTTTGATCTTTTGCTCGGTCTCGGCGGTGCCGTCCCAATGCGCGTAAATAAAGCCTCCTTTTTCAAGCGCAGCTTTAAATTCATCCATGGTATTTACAACATGATTGCTTTCTTCGCGACGTTTTTTCGCGAGTGTGTACAGATTTTCCTGGATATCGAGCAGCAGTTTTTCAATTTTCTCTTCGATGCCGGCAATGGGAAGAACTTCCTTGCTTAAGGTATCACGACGGGCCACCTCCACGGTTCCGTTCGCAAGATCACGCTCACCGATGGCTACACGAACCGGCACACCTTTCAGTTCATACTCGGCAAATTTCCATCCGGGGCGCTGCGTATCGCGGTTATCGTATTTCACAGAAATGCCTTTTGCTTCCAATGCTTTTTTTATGGGTGTGATCGCTTCCGTAATCTTTGCAAGCCCTTCTTCGCCTTTATAAATAGGAACGATCACCACTTGAATAGGCGCTAATTTAGGAGGAAGGACAAGTCCGTTATCATCACTATGACTCATCACCAGGGCACCCATCAAGCGTGTGGAAACTCCCCACGAAGTAGCCCATACGTGTTCGAGGCCTCCTTCTTTGGTAGCGAACTTCACATCAAAAGCCTTCGCAAAATTCTGCCCCAGAAAGTGTGAAGTTCCGGCCTGCAATGCTTTGCCATCCTGCAGCATGGCTTCAATGCAGTAGGTCTCGAGTGCGCCGGCAAAACGTTCGTTAGGGGTTTTTACTCCTTTGATGACCGGAACGGCCATGAAATTCTCAACGAAATCCGCGTAAACGCCCAACATTCTTTCAGTCTCTTCAACCGCTTCTTTTTCGGTGGCGTGCGCGGTATGTCCTTCCTGCCAAAGGAATTCTGCCGTGCGCAAAAACAAACGCGTGCGCATTTCCCAACGCACTACGTTGGCCCATTGATTGATCAATAAAGGAAGGTCGCGGTACGACTGTATCCATCCTTTGTAGGTATGCCAGATAATGGTCTCTGAAGTGGGGCGCACAATAAGTTCTTCTTCCAGTTTGGCGTCCGGGTCTACGATAATTCCGTTCTCTGAGTTCTTTAAACGATAGTGGGTAACCACGGCGCATTCCTTGGCAAAACCTTCCACGTGGCTGGCCTCCTTGGTAAAGAAACTTTTAGGGATGAAAAGCGGGAAATAGGCATTCACGTGGCCGGTATCCTTGAACATCTTATCCAGGGCCTGCTGCATCTTTTCCCAAATAGCATAGCCATACGGTTTTATCACCATACAGCCCCGAACCGCGCTGTGCTCGGCCAGGTCGGCCTTCACAACCAATTCGTTGTACCATTTGCTGAAATCAGCCGCTCTTGTACCTATTTCTTTGCTCATAACTTATGTTAAATCAGGGTTTAATCTTTGGAATACTTTTTGTACCTTTATGGTAGATCTTAGACCCCTGCTCTAAGGGGGAGTTAATTGTCCGCAAAATTAAGATTTAAAGAACAAGACAATGAAAAAATTAGTGATAATATTTATGGGTGCTTTAATGGCGCTTATGAGTTGTAAGACCCAAACCGATGGTTTGGCCAGTGCAAATGATGTGTATTATAATCCCGCTACCGACCGCAAGCCCAATGTGGCTCCGCAAACTGAGCAGTACGCGGCAAAACAAGCTGTAGATCCCAACGCGGGCAAAATTGCCGCTACTGAAGCGGATAAGAACAACCCGTATTACCAGGACCCGAATTTTAATTACGACGATTATTACGATAACGCCTATGCCGCGCGCATACGCCGTTTCAATAACCCCATCTACGGAACAGGTTACTACGATACGTACAATACCAATTCGTATTTCTACAATGGTAATCCTTCGTGTTATGGAAACAGTATTTACAGCAGCTACAACATGGGTTACGGTGGCTACAACAATTACAACAGCGGTTGGGGTTATTACTCGCCTTCCGCCAGTTTCTGGAACTCCTATTACAATCCTTATTACAATGGATTTGGTAACGGATACAATGCCGGCTTTAACAATGGCTTTAACATGGGCATGAGTTACGGTTACGGAAACGGTCCGTGGGGTATGGGAATGGGTTATGGAGGATATAATCCTTACGGCTATTCTCCATACGGTTTTGGCGGCGGTTATGGTTACAGCCCTTATGGTAATTATAATCCCTACGGCGGCTACTACAATAGCTACGATTTCAACAGCAGCAGCTACTCGAATTATGGTCCGCGTGGTTCGCACACCGGCGGCAACAGTCATGTTACATCACCGGTAACCGGTCCGGGTCATATGGTAGTTAATAAACCTACAATTGAAGGCCCTCCCGGCACTTCGCCTTACAATACAGAGCGTTTCAGCAAGGTTGCTTTATCGAAAGATCATTATACAAAAGTGGTTGAAGCAAAGAATCCTGTGAACAACGCGATCAACAGCCCTATGAACAACCAGCCGTCGGATGGCAGGCCCATGTACAATAGCGGCGCTACAAAAGGTAACAATGGCGGTAACGTGTACAACGGCGGCACGTATAACAACACTACAACGCCCGGAAACACCAACACCGGAACACCGGTAAACGAAGGCCGTCCAAAAAAATGGTTGAGCACGGGCGGTGGGGACAACGGAGGCAATACAGGTGGTGGTAATACGGGCGGCGGCAATACCGGCGGCGGCACGCGTGGAGGCAGCGTCATCCAGATCAATGGTGGCGGCAACACGGGCGGAACCAACGGAGGGGGCATCTACAACGGTGGAAGCAATACAGGGGGCGGAGTTGCAAGACCCCGCAAATAATATTCTATAATCTACAGGAGCCCTTCTTACCCGGAAGGGCTTTTTTTAATCTATGATCAAGCGTTTCTTAATAATTCTACCGATCCTTTGCGGCAAACAGGCACTGGCGCAGGATGACATTGACGCCCTGCGCTATTCTCAGAATTCGTTCTACGGCGATTCTCGTTTTATGAGCATGGGAGGAGCCTTCGGCGCACTGGGAGCAAATCTATCCTGCATGAACTTCAACCCGGCGGGGATAGCCGTGTATCGCAGCGGCGAATTTTCAATCACCCCCGGTATACGTATCCAGAATACGAAAGCCATGCATTACGACAGCACCGATACGGATTTTTCTACCAAGCTGAATTTTTCGAACGTGGGTTTTGTAAGCGCCTGGGATCAAAAGAACCCATACCCCGCAAGCAGCAAATTGTATTCCGAATGGAACCAGCGCAACGCTTTTGGCATAAGCTGGAACAGGCTAAGCGATTATAATTTCAGTACCAATATTTCAGGCGTCAATCCGGGCGACAGCAGCATGATCGATGATTTTGTGCTATCGGCCAATGGGTTTTACCCATCGCAGCTGAGTGGTACATACGAGTGGCTGGCCTACCAAACCTACCTGATCAATCCTGAAAGTAGTACGGATACTTCGCATTACTGGGGCATGAATTTGCCAAATACGCACTTGCGCCAAACCAAAACAATGACGCAAAAAGGAAGGACAGGCGAGCTGGCTTTTTCTTTTGCGCATGCCTTCGACGACAAACTGTACGTGGGCGCAACCCTGGGGATCCCGATGATAAAATACACACGCAGTTCGGAATATACCGAGTATGATCACAAGAATTCAATCTATCCGTTCAAGTCGATGAAGTACGAAGAACAATTGGTCACTTCAGGAAATGGGTATAATCTGAAAGCAGGTATCATTTATCGCATGGGAAGCGTTCGGTTAGGAGCCTATGCGCATACCCCTTCCATCATCAAACTCACAGATAATTACGAATACAAGATGCAGGCCCTGTATGACTCGGCCATTACCTCGCTGGGCGATAAATACAACGCCTCCTACGACGGTTTTTTCAAATACCGGATGTATACGCCGGCGCGCCTGGGCGGAAGTATTGCTTACATCCATAAAAAACTCCTGGCCACCAATGTTGATGTGGAATACGTTGCTTATTCGGCCGCGCGATTTAAAGACGATGATGGTTTTTTGAACCCGGTTAACCTCACCATACAAAAAAAATACGGCGCCGGCATCAACATCCGCGCTGGTGCCGAACTGAATCTGAACCCGGTAGTGATACGCGCGGGTTATGCTTTGTACGGAAGTCCGTTTGGCGATCTGGGCGGTAAGTTCTCCCGCAGTACCTATAGCGGCGGACTAGGATTTAAGGGTAAGAAGAATACCTATTTTGATATGGGGGTGATCTACACGGTATGGGACGAAGATTATTATCTCTATAACCCCAACCTGGTAAAAGCTACCAAACTGCATAATTCCACTATATACCTTACGTTTAGTTTCGGTGTTCGCTTCAACTAGGAATGACCTTTGTCAGTATAACTAGGAGCCAATTGGTTATGCTCTCAAAAATTGTCCTTGATTATGCTGAAAAAGGCCCGCAAATGCTATATTTGTAAGGATTAAATTGCCGAAAATGGATACTGCAGCACACGAAAAGATATTTGACTCCAAACTGGGTTCGAACGACTTCATCGAGCCCAAGGATTGGATGCCCGATAATTACCGCAAGCACCTGATCCGCCAGATCTCGCAGCATGCGCATAGCGAGATAATCGGTATGTTGCCTGAGGGTAACTGGATCACCCGCGCGCCTAGCATGCGTGCCAAGATCGTATTGCTGGCTAAGGTCCAGGATGAAGGCGGCCACGGATTATACCTCTATACCGCCGCTGAAACTTTGGGCGCGAGCCGCGATGAATTATTGGATGCATTGCATACAGGAAAAGCAAAATATTCTTCCATCTTCAATTACCCAACACTTACCTGGGCCGATATAGGCGCGGTGGGTTGGTTGGTTGACGGAGCCGCCATCATGAACCAGGTGATGCTGCAAAGAACCTCTTACGGGCCTTACGCACGCGCCATGGTAAGAATTTGTAAAGAAGAGAGCTTTCACCAGCGCCAGGGTTACGAAATCATGTGTCATTTATCTTTTGGCACGCCCGGGCAAAAACAAATGGCGCAGGATGCGTTGAACCGCTGGTGGTTCCCCACCATGATGATGTTTGGCCCACCCGATAAAGAATCTCCGAACAGCGCGCAGGCTTTGAAATGGCGTATCAAACGCGAAACAAATGATGAACTGCGCCAGAAATTTGTGGACCGCACCGTTGAGCAGGCCGAGTATTTAGGTTTGACCATCCCTGACAAGAATTTAAAATGGAACGAAAGTAAAAAGGGTTACGATTTTTCGGAGCCCGATTGGACGGAGTTCTACAACGTAATAAAAGGCAACGGCCCCTGTAACAAAGAACGTTTGGAAGCGCGCAACAAGGCGCATGCCGACGGAGCCTGGGTGCGCGAAGCGGCTATGGCCTATGCGGAAAAGAAAAAGGAGAATATTGCTGCATAAAATAGAAAAATTGTAAATCAAAAAATCGCCAATTCAAGATGTCAAAAGATTCTCAAGGCCCTTTGTGGGAAGTATTTGTTCAGAAAAAAGCAGGTCAGCCTTTTGTGCACTGCGGCAGTTTACACGCGTACGATAAGGAAATGGCGCTGCAGAACGCACGCGATCTCTACACGCGCCGCAGCGAAGGAATGGCGCTGTGGGTAGTTCCTTCTTCGGCTATTGTATCCAGCAGCCCTGAGGATATCGGTCCTTTCTTCGATCCGGCCAATGAAAAAGTGTATCGTCATCCTACGTTCTATCTAATTCCTGAGGGAGTAAAATATATTTAAGTTAAAAGTCAGAAGTTAAAAGTCAATGACAACACAAGAGGCATTATTTAATTACACGCTCCGTTTAGCCGATACCAGTCTCATCCTGTCGCAACGTTTGGCGGAATGGACCTCGAAAGGACCTTTTTTAGAGGAGGATCTGGCGCTTACCAATATTGCCCTGGATATCATGGGGCAGGCCAATTCACTTTTAGAATATGCCGCTAAGGTGGAAGGAAACGGCCGTACCGCTGACGATCTTGCTTTTTTCCGTAACGAGAGAGAGTTCTTCAATACACTTTTAACAGAGCAACCCAATGGCGATTACGCCAACACCATGGTGCGCCAGGCCATGATCGACCATTTCGATATGTTGTTCTATACAGCTTTAACCAAAAGCAAGGACGAAACACTCGCTGCTATCGCTGCAAAATCAATAAAAGAAATTACCTATCACCTCCGCCATTCTTCTTCCTGGATCGATCGTTTCGGTAATGGAACAGAAGAGAGCCATGCGCGTTCGCAAAAGGCCCTTAACGAGCTGTGGCGCTTCAGCGACGAATTGTTTGAAATGAACGAGGTGGATGAAACGCTTTTAAAGGCAGGCATCGCCGTCGACCTCACGGCTTTAAAACAGCAGTGGCAGAAAAATGTTTCAGCGCTTTTTGAAAAGGCCAATTTAAAATTACCGGAAGCGAGTTTCATGCAGACCGGCAGCCGCAAAGGCATACACACCGAGCATTTAGGATATATTTTGGCGGAAATGCAGCATTTACCCCGCATGCATCCCTCTGCCAAATGGTAGGTACGAGGTACGAAATTTGAGGTACGAGATGGAAAAAGAATGAAGAAGATCACCACAATATTCCTCCTGTTTTTTGCTTGTTCGGTTTTTTCTCAGAATTACTCCTGCCAGATCGCTTTACTGAAATACAACGGGGGAGGCGATTGGTACGCTAACCTGGAAACCTCTCTTCCCAACCTGATCAAATTCTGCAACGAGAACCTCAAGACCACCATCAACCCCGAGCAGGCTATTGTTGAGGTGGGCAGCAACGACATCTTCAATTACCCCTTCCTGCACATCACCGGGCACGGTAATATTATCTTCAGCGATGCCGAGGCACAGAATTTGCGTAACTATTTGCTGGCAGGCGGCTTTTTGCACGTGTCTGATAATTATGGATTGGATAAATTCTTACGTCCGCAACTTAAAAAAGTGTTTCCCGAACTGGAGCTCGTTGAGCTGCCTTTCGATCATCCCGTGTATCATCAGAAATTTGATTTTGCCAAAGGGCTTCCCAAAGTACACGAGCACGAGAATCAATCGCCTAAAGGGTACGGACTCATTTACAAAGGCCGCCTGGTTTGTTTTTATGATTTTGAGTGCGACCTGGGCGATGGCTGGGAAAGTTACGAGGTGCATAAAGACAGCGAAGAGACCCGCCAAAAAGCACTTAAAATGGGCGCCAATCTTATTTCCTATGCATTCCTCAATTCTGTATTGACCAGGTGAACAATTTATTAAGCATACTTTTTTTTTCTCTTTTGTTTTCGGCGCAAGCCTTGGCGCAAAGTGATTCTGTTGCCTACAGTACAGATTTTGTATTGAACGAAGGCGTTTACATGTCATATACCGATTTTAGAAAGAATCACCCGGTGCCCAAGGATGCCATTGAATCGAAAGAAGACAAAACGCAATTAGATTTTATCGGGAAGACCCTGGCTGCCAATAAAGAGGTGGCGGTGATGCATAACGGCGTAGTGCATAAACTGGAGAGTGAAAAGATCTGGGGTTACAGCCAGAACAATACACTCTACCTCAATTACGAAGGGAAATTTTACCGTGTGCCGGTGTTTGGCAATATCAGTCATTTTTTAGGGACCATCGAGGTCTATAATTACAATAACGGGGGCATGTATGGTGGCATGTACGGCATTGGTGGTGGTTACGGAATGAATATGCCCGTAAAGCAAAGAGAGATGCGCCAGTTCATCTTTGATTTTTACAGCGGCGAGATCATGGATTACACTTTATCCAATGTAGAATTATTGGTTAGCCGCGATCTTAAGTTGTATGAAGAGTTCATGCAGTTAAAGAAAAAGAAACGCCGCGAAATGATGATGATGTACGTGCGTAAGTTCAACGCCGCGCATCCTATTTATTTTCCTGTCAGTAAGTAGATCTTGTTTTTGGGCGTTCCGCGAGGTGCGGCAGCATTTTATTTCAAAGAAGAACTTACGCACTCGCGGCGGGCTGCAAAAGGGTGCCGTTTTTTTGAGGCGCACATACAGTGCGCCTCAAAAAGAACCCCTTCTGGCCTTTTGCATCCTAACGCGAATACAGGATCAAAAGGTTATATTCAGTTCCAATTCCTCTTTCCCTCTCATCACTTTCACCTGGGCAGTATCACCTTTATTGAATTTGTTCAGCGCTTTCATGTAGCTCATCACGTCGCTTACTTCGTCGTCGCCGAGCTTTAATACGATGTCGCCTTGTTTGATGCCTGCTTTGGCTGCGGGTTTGCCATCGGTAACACCGTCAATGCGCATGCCTTTTCCTTCAAAGGCGTAATCGGGCATCACGCCCATGGTAACCTTAAAGCCCGTGTTCTTGTTATCAGGTGCTTTGGTCTTTAAGAAAGTGA
Source organism: uncultured Flavobacteriaceae bacterium (assembly GCA_964387075.1). GTDB lineage: Bacteria > Bacteroidota > Bacteroidia > B-17B0 > Aurantibacillaceae > PALSA-968. Next base: position 170,241 of record CAYLVB010000007.1, on the reverse strand, counting down.
GCTTGGGCATTTCATCGGTTTCTGCAACCAGTTTAATGATGTATTCCAATACCTTGCTCTCTCCTTTGTAATTGATCTTATTGGCATCGTCGCCGGGTTTGTGGTAATCCTTATGCTGACCGGTAAAGAAATGCAGTACCGGGATGTTCTTTAAATAAAAAGAGGTTTGATCGCTGGGGCCAATGCCGCTGCTGTCTTTTTTGATAGAAAGTACAGTGTTTATTTTATCTACCAGCGGTACCCAGGTAGGGGAGGTGCCTACGCCGTAGATAATGATCTTTTGCGTGCTGTCGTTCAGGCGGCCTATCATATCCATGTTTATCATGTAATTGATGCTGTCTAAGGGTAGGGTGGGCTTCTCACACCATTTTTTTGAACCTATCAGGCCAAGCTCTTCGCCGGAGAAACAGATGAAAAGGAAATTGTATTTCTCCTTCTTCCCGTTAGTGGCAAAATAGCGCGCCAACTCCAACACGCCGGCGGTTCCGCTGGCGTTATCATCGGCGCCGTTATGAATTTTATTTTCGGGGTTGGCATCTAAACTGTTATGATCGTGCCCCATGCCAAGGTGATCGTAGTGCGCGCCAATAACTATGGTATAAGGCGCCTTATTGTTTAAAAAGGCCACTACATCCTTGCTCTTACGCTCCTCGCCGGTACCAACGGTATCGTGCGGATGAGCCGGGGTTTTAAAGGTAAAATCGTATAAGTAACCGTTATTTCCTTTGGGTGTAAGCTTCAGTTTTTTAAAGGTGGCGGCAATGTAATTGGCAGCCACGGTTTCTTCGGCGCTGCCCGTGCCCCGGCCTTTTAACAGATCACTGGCCAAAAAGTCTATGTCTTTTTTTAGGTTGTTCTGGTTGATGAGCTGGGCGAAGCCTGTCGCATACAAGAGGGTAAACGTGGGAATAAGTATTTTTTTAAGCATCCACAAAGATACCGATAATTTTTTCTAAAATTCCACTGTTATTACCCCGCTCAACTTCGTTTCGCTGCCCGATTGTAAAGAGGCTCTGATCGCGTAAGTGTATTTATTTCCGGGGTAAAGCTCTTTGTCTGTAAAACTGTTAAGGGAGCCATTTACAGTTTTGTAGATCCTCAATGCTTCCCCGGCTTTGGCTTTATAAATGGTGTAATTATAAACATTGGAATTATCATAAGACCAATTGAGCTCTATAATTCTTTTAGCAAGATCTACCTTGGCTTTAAAGGTTTTGATCGCCGCCACAAAAGTGGGTTTATACAATACTGCGTGCGACTCGGTAAAGGAAATGTTCCCGGATTCATCAACCACTTCGATCTTGTACTGGTAAGTATTTCCTGCCAATAAAACGGTATCACTGATTGAATTTCTCTTTTCCGAAAAAGCCCATTCTCTCATTAATTTCCACGCAGCATTGTTCTCTTTTCTCCACAGCTTGTACTTCTTAACATCATTACTATTGCTGTTATTCCATCTCAAAACGATCGCAGAATCATTCGGACTCACCAGGCTGAAAGTAATAGCTATAGGGGCGATCTTATCCGGCCGTATCAATTTGCAATAAATAGCGTAATCCGAATTGTTATGGTTCTTATCTACGGCTCTTAAGGTGTAATAAACTTCGCGTGTAAGGGTGTTCAAGCTTACGTTATCCGTGAATGTGGTTGTGGTAAGGAGCTTCTTTGTCAATTCAAAAGGCTGCTCGTATAAACTATTGCTTCTGTAAACCCTGTAACCCAAAAGATCTTTTTCGGTGTTGGGCGACCAGGATATTTTTACGGCGCCGCTGCTGTCGATCGCTCCTATTAATCCTGTAGGAGTTGCAGGCGGCGTTTCGTCAACAAGAGAAGCGTAAGTGGTGAGGGAGAAAGAAGAGTCATTATAAATACTGATGGCGCAGATCTTGTAGTAATTCGTTTCCAAAGGTTTTTTGTCCCGAAAAGAATTTGTATTTGGTGTTAATGTACTTGTAAGTGATAAAAATGGACCCTCCGTCTTTTCGCTTCTCAAAACTGCAAATCCTTTCAGTAACTTACTATCGAATCCTCCGGGCATACCGAACTTGATCAACACGGAACTGTTCTTTATTACTTCTGTGCTGTCAATCAAGGGGTATTCTTTAAATGCGGTCTTTCCCATTCCACTTACAACATTCGAGTAAACCGATGTCTCTCCAAAAAGTGAGATGCCTGCTATTCTATAGTAATACATTTTGTTGTTTTCCGGTAAGCTGTCTGCAAACAACGATTCTTTACTTTCCTTTTCTTTAGGATTCACCGTGTGAATGAACGGAGAACGATTTACCGCTTTAAAGTTTGTGCTGTCTTCCGAGCGCTCTATCCAATAACCCGAAAGATCCTTCCTGTCTTTGCTTACAAATCGAAGAACGGCCTTCCTGTCACTAAAAAGTGCGCTGATCGGTTCTAATTTTGTTATTTCGCTCACCTGTTTGGTGTTTACCTGCACAATGACCTTCCTCGTTCCGGTTGAGATGCGGTATACATAGGTTTCATTTTCATGTATTGTACTGTCAATGTAATAAAGTCCGGCTGCAAGAGCCAGGTCTTTATAAAGGTCGCAGGATTTCATCAGGAGGCCGTGTGCCATTCCTTCATTGGATTCGTTCTTTTTTCGAGAATAAAGCGTGCCGTGAAGGAAAGCCGCGCTCTTATTTCGCTCAAGCAGGGATGTCCATCTTTCATCGTCTTGCGACCAGGGGGAACAAAAAGCTAAAGTTGAATTTTTGAATTTAATAGAGTCAGGACTGTTCTCTGCATGCTTCGATTGACTTATCCTTTCGATCTTGTATCCTTTCAGGTTTGCCTCCTTCCACGTCGTTGAGTTTGCGGCCCAGCGTAAGATCACCTTTCCTTTTTTCACCTGTGCAGCCGCGGCGATCTCTGTGACCTGCGCTTTTAGGCAGGCTGTAAGAAGGATCAGTATGAAAAATAAAGTACTCTTTTTCATGATCAGTTAGCAATAGAGCAGGCCGTGCCGGCCTGGAAAGAGAAATCAAATTGCCCGTGGAAGACCGAAAGAAAATCATAATGCACGGTCATGTTTCCCTGTACAGAACTCGGGTTCGGGAATTTTCCACCTAACAGCGCGGCTGCCGATACGGACAAGAGTTGTATGTCAAACTCAGAACGCAAAAACTTACCCCTGGCGCCCACTTCTCCCCATAGCGCTGCGTACACATTTCCCTGCGCGAACCAGCCGTTGAGTCCCGCTCTTTCCGAACTTCCGTTGCAATGGGCGTTGTTTCCATAATCGATCGCCATTACATCGAGGCCGGCCACCATGCCCAGGTTATAGTACACACTGAAGTCGCCCAGGTCAAAGCCGCCACTGCTGCCCGCGCCCATTTCAGCACCTAACACAAGCCCTTGTCCGGTACCAACTTTCAGCACATCGCGGCTATCCGGAAAGCCATGACCGAATATTTGCGCCACCTGGTTGGGAGGTGAAGGGATAGGTTCTAAAACATTTCCAGCCATAAAATAAGCGTTCACAGAGCTGAGGCTGGCAAAATTCACCAACACACGGTTATTTGGTTTTCCTAAATGCGCATACCATTTTGTGGGATCAATATGGAACTCGGCTTGTCCCATACCGCTCACCTTGGGTAAATTGAACTTGGCGTTCAACAAGGCGTGGGTCATCTCGTTCTGATGATCATACAGTAGCGAGAAGGTAACTCTTACCGGCGGAGTTGTTTTAAGCGTGGGCACACGGTCATTTATTTTGGTGAACATGAAGGCGCTGCCACTGAACTTCAGATTGCTCAGACCGCCGCTCTGTGTAAAGAGCATTTCCGCCGCCACATCGCCGTTGAAAACCTCGTTCTTCGGATAAGTGCCGAGTGTAACTCCCGCTTTTATCCCAAGGCTATGAGTGCTGTCGGGAACATAATCCTGCGCCTTTCCGAACGCCGATCCATAGAGCAGTGAAGCCTGGTTGTTCACGTTGGGCCGCATGTGATAGCAAAGGCCGCCCATGAAGCGGTACATGGCAAGACCTTGCGGCGAAGTTCCGGGCGGGATCAAAACGACAGTTACAGGAACAGCCATATCAAAATAATAGTAGTTAAAATCATGTATGCTCCCAAACCAGGCGCTTGCGGAAACGGGGTTCGGCATCAATTTATCTATACCCAAAGTTAAACTGGCCGCGAACCCATTCCCATATTGCGGGTTATCGTGCCTGAACTTCAACAAGCCATCAAATTGAAATGCGCAGGTGTGCATGCTCACGCCTATGTCGTTGATAGCTATTTTATCGAACTTCCATTTTTTATTGTTGCTTGTTGAATTGCTCCCGCTTCCCCCAACAATGGGTTCAACTTTTGTTGCTACAGAAAAACTGGCCTGCGCGCCAAAAGCAAGGTCATTCTTTTGGGTGAAGTTTATGCCCACCCCGAAACCGATCACCGGCGCGGTCTGCGAGTTGAATAAAGTGATGCTGCTGATCGAGATCCGGAAGCCCGCCAGTTTCGAGGGATCCTTTCCTAAACTATCCGTAAAACTAAAAATGCCGCTGGTTAGATAGGGCGGAGAATCCTTGATGCATACATGTTGCATTTCAAGCGCGGCTGTTTTAAGATGGTCGTGCCCGAATGTTATTTTTCCGTTCAGTTCAACGCTCGGGAGAAAAGCGCCATTAATTTTTTGTACAATTAGTTTTGAGGTTGGGTAAATATCCAATTTGGCACTAAGCACACTGGCTGTATAATTCGTTGCCGGCGAAAGTGTAAACACATAATCTGTTCTTTTCGTTAGCTGGTTCTGAAAAATAGTTGCCATATAAGCAAGGCTGGCGGTCTCATGTGTCGGCAGAATGATCTTCCCGCCCAAAGTTCCTCCCACCAGATTGTTCGAGATGAAACTCATGCCGATCAGGTCTACCGACAAAGGCCAGTTGCCCATTTTTCCTTCGCCCATATTCACAATGTTGCTCACAGAGAAATTCCCGCTCAAACCGCTTTTGTCGATGAGAAAGTTGGTGGCCGCGATCTCTAACGCTTTATCATTCTTTGCAAGCTCTTTGGGAAGTTTTATTTTTAATTGGCGCATGTAAAAACCTGTCCACATCGAGGTTTGTCCGCCATAAGCGTTGGCATCATAACCCGGTGGGAATACCATGCCGCTGTAATTCACGAATTCGCTCATATCAACCACCGCGTCGCTAACAGAAAAAGAAACGTCATCGAGTCCCTTGATGCGAAAGGGAGTGATGCTCACCTGCGCCATGAAATTGTGAATGTCGTTGGTGTACACGTCAAAACTTGCTTTCACCACATGACTTTGCGTGGAGGTTGTGTCTGGTATGAGCAAGCCGTTGCTGAACTCAAAATAGCCTGTCAGCTTTACGCCTTTAAAACCATTGCAATCCCACTCTACATAACTGCCGCCGTTTTCGGGCAAAACCAAATTCATATGAGGTCCCATGCGGATAACCTGTTCGCTTACTAAAACCAAACGTGTATTGTTCCCCGGGATAACTCCTTTAGGGTTGAACGCCACTTTCTTTGCCGCAAATGCGATACGATCCGGGCTACCCGGGAACTCAAGCGCCATAAAGGCATTGAAATTCGATTTTCCATTGGCAAACATAGCGCTGTCGATGGCGATCACGTAGCGCGTAATTCCTATTTCTTTAATAATGCCAAAAGGAAGTTTGGAAGCCGAATCGGGATTGAAATTGCCCGCTATATTGTTGGTCTGCTCAACTTTGGCAACGGTTGCCATCGTTTCTCCGTAAAGGTCTTGTGAGTTTTGGCAATAAAGGTCCAGCGCAAAGAATTGCAGTATAAAATATAGTGCAGAGACCCGCCTCATAAAAATGAAGGGGTAAAGCTAAAAAGTTTTTGTAATTGCAATACTTTAGATCTCAAAAAAGTCCTGTTAGAATGCCATTTCGGTCAATTGTGTCCGCAGACCTCACTCTAACCTTGTCCTGAATGGTTAGGGCAGGGGTAAAGGCCAAAAGATCTTATTCTGGATCACCTTTATATCCTTTGAATCCCAACCACTTAACACCTTTCCCCATTTATCAACATCGCCCCTAAAAAAGGACGCATTTTCGTAATTTTAAGGGTTAAAATCTTGCCCAAAATCGTAAATCATAAATCCTCATATCGTAAATCCTTAGATGTTCCTCATATTTGATACCGAGACCACAGGTCTTCCCCGCAGTTATAACGCTCCCTTAAGTGATAGCGATAACTGGCCCCGCGTGGTGCAAATTGCCTGGCAATTGCATGATACCAAAGGAAATTTGCTGGATGCAAGCAGCATCATCGTTAAGCCCGATGGTTTTACAATTCCCTTCATGGCACAGCAGGTGCACGGTATCAGTACCGAGCGCGCTTTGGCGGAGGGTATAGATCTCAATGATGCCATGAACCGTTTTGTAGAGGCGGTTAAAAAGACCAAATACCTCTGCGGCCACAACATCGAATTTGATCTCAGTATTGTAGGAGCTGAATTCTACCGTCTTGGCTTAGAGAATTATTTTGAAGGTAAACCCGTTATTGATACCAAGAACGACCAGGTTACCGCGTTCTGTGCGATTCCCGGTGGCAAGGGCGGCAAGTTCAAATGGCCGAAACTAGAAGAGCTTTATAAAAAATTATTTAACACCGGCTTCGCAGAGGCGCACAACGCGGCATTTGACGTAGAAGCAACCACCCGGTGTTTCTTTGAACTTTTAAAGCGAAGCGTATTAAAAGTGGCGGAGCTGCCGGCCGCGGAACTTTCTACTTTAAATTATACTGCCCCTGATCTTAGCGAACTTTTAGCTAATGAAAAAGCTCTCAAAACCTCTTCCAAAGAATCTCGTCCCTCCAACCTCGAACCTCGTCCCTCCAACCTCGAACCTCGTACCTTAGAGACGATAACACAGGTAAATGTAAAGTTCTCTCATCTGCACAATCATACTCAGTATTCGGTACTCCAAGCCACCAGCGATATTGATGATATGGTAAAGCGCGCCATCTCCTACGGCTCGCCCGCGCTCGCCATCACCGACCTGGGCAATATGTACGGCGCTTTCCTCTTCTGGCAAAGTGTGGAAAAACAGAACAAAGGCATCAAGGCCCACAACGAGGCCATTGATAAAGGAGAAAAACAAGGAGAGAAAAAGCAGGAACTGAAAGCCATCATTGGATGCGAACTTTATGTGTGTAAGGACCGCACCGAAAAAACCAAGCAGGACAACGGCTTTACCCAGGTTTTTTTGGCTAAGAATAAAACCGGTTACCAGAACCTTTCCAAGTTAAGTTCCATTGGCTTTACCGAAGGTTTTTATTATGTGCCGCGTATTGACCGCGAGGCATTATCGCGCCACAAGGAAGGATTAATAGCTACTACGGGATCTCTTACCGGAGAGATACCTAACTTAATTTTGAATGTGGGCGAAACCCAGGCCGAAGAAGCCTTTGTTTGGTGGAAGGAGCAGTTTGGCGAGGATTTTTATGTGGAGCTCAACAACCACTTATTGCCCGAAGAAAAGGTGGTGAATGAAGTATTGCTCCGTTTCGCGGAAAAATACAATGTAAAATATTTCGCGGCCAATAATAATTATTATCTCGAACGCAAGCATGCCACATCGCATGATGTTTTGTTATGCGTGAAGGATGGTCAGCTAAAAGAAACAGCGGTAGGGAAGGGCCGCGGCCTGCGTTTTGGTTTCCCCAACGACGAGTTTTATTTTAAAACTCCGGCCGAGATGCAAAAGCTCTTTGCCGATATGCCCGAGGCGCTGGAGAATACCAATGAAATTGTAAATAAGATAGAATCTTTCAAACTAGGAAGGGATGTACTGCTTCCCAAATTCAGCATTCCGGAAGAGTTCAAAGATCCGCGCGACCTGGATCCCAATGACGAAGGAAAAGGAAATCGCGGCGAGAACGCCTATTTAAGACATCTCACCTACGAGGGAGCTAAGACCCGCTACCCGGACATGACGCCCGAGATCAAGGAACGTCTTGATTTCGAGTTAAGCGTTATGGAGCGCATGGGTTTCCCGGGCTATTTCTTAATTGTTTCTGATTTTACTACTGAAGCGCGCCGCCTTGGTGTAAGCGTTGGACCTGGTCGTGGTAGCGCCGCGGGTTCTGCGGTTGCGTACTGTTTGGGAATTACGGGTATCGATCCGATAAAGTACGATCTCCTCTTCGAGCGTTTCCTTAATCCCGATCGTATCTCGATGCCGGATATAGACATAGACTTTGATGATCAAGGTCGCGATAAGGTAATTGATTACGTTATTAAAAAATACGGAAGCAGCCAGGTGGCCCAGATCATTACCTACGGAACTATGGGCGGTAAATCCGCCATTCGTGATGCGGCTCGCGTACTGAATCTTTCTTTACCTGAAGCAAACGAACTCACCAAATCCTATCCCGATTCTTTGGCCGCTTCTTTGAAAGCGCTTTTGGCTCCTGAAGGAATTGACAAGAAATACTTAGAAGAGATCAAGGATCGTCGCGAGTTCGTTGATCAGTCGCACAACTTCCGCAAACTGCTGGATGTAAAAAATCTGCAGAGCGATGTACTTCGCCAGGCCTACGAGCTGGAAGGTTGTGTACGCAATACCGGGATTCACGCTTGCGGAGTGATCATCACGCCCGACGAGATGAGCAAGTTCGTTCCGGTTTGTAAAGCCAAGGACAGCGACATGCTGGTAACGCAGTTCGACAACTCGGTTGCGGAGAACGCGGGGCTGTTGAAGATGGACTTCCTGGGTTTGCGTACGCTTACCATCATCAAAGACGCGGTTAAGCATATTGAAGCAAGGCACAACATTAAATTAGATATTGACGCGATACCTCTCGACGATAAAAAGACATACGAACTTTTTCAACGAGGTGAGACCAACGGTATATTCCAGTTTGAAAGTGCCGGCATGCAGAAGTACATGAAGGAGCTGAAACCGGACTCCTTTACCGATCTCATTGCCATGAACGCGCTGTATCGTCCGGGTCCTATTGCATATATCCCGAATTACATCGCGCGTAAACATGGTCGCGAACCGATAGTATACGATCTGCCGGGTATGGACGAATTCCTGCAGGAAACATACGGTATCACCGTGTACCAGGAGCAGGTAATGAGACTCTCACAAAAGCTGGCCAACTTCAGTAAAGGTGATGCCGACGTACTGCGTAAGGCCATGGGAAAAAAGCAGAAGGATGTCCTCGATAAAATGAAGGGCAAATTTTTGGAAGGTTGCAAAGCCAATAACCATGATCTGAAGATCTGTGAGAAGGTTTGGGTTGACTGGGAAGCTTTCGCGAGTTACGCATTCAACAAATCACACTCTACCTGCTACGCGTATTTGGCGTTCCAGACAGCCTATTTAAAAGCAAATTATCCTGCCGAGTTCATGGCCTCTGTGTTAACGCACACCATGGGCGATATTAAGAATGTTACCTTCTTTATGGAAGAGTGCAAGCGCATGGGCATTAAAGTGCTTGGGCCGGATGTGAATGAGAGTATAGGTGACTTTTCTCCAAATGCCAATGGAGAGATCCGTTTTGGTATGGCGGCCATTAAAGGAGTTGGAAGTAACGTAGTAGAAGCTATTGTTGCCCAAAGAACAGAAGGCGGAAAATTCACAAGTATATTTGACCTTGCAAAAAGATTAGACAGCAAATCCATCAATAAAAAAAGTTTGGAGGCCTTAAGCATGGCAGGCGCTCTCGATTCTTTTGAAGGATTAACGCGTTCTATGTTCTTCGCGGTAGATAAAGATGGATCTACACTTACCGAGAAGATAATTCGTTACGGAAACAGCTTTAACAGCGGCAGCGAAACAAATCAGGCCAGTTTATTTGGTGAAGGAAGCGAAGACGCCGAGATCATGGAGCCGCCATTGCCTAAAGTAGAGCCTTGGGGACAATTAGAGCAATTGGCGAAAGAGAAGGAAGTGGTTGGTTTCTATATCTCCGGTCACCCGCTTGACGAATATAAATTAGAGATACAGCATTTGTGCCGCCATACTTTGCCCGAATTGGCTGATCTGAAAGTCCTGGAAGGAAAGGAGATCACTGTTGCCGGAATTGTTACGGATGTACAGCATCGTACTTCTAAGACAGGAAAGCCTTTTGGTATTTTCTCTTTAGAGGATTACATGGGTTCTTTTGAGTTTGTGTTGTTTGGAGAGGATTATATCAAGTTCCGCAATTACCTCATGACACAGTTCTTCCTTTTGGTGAAAGGTCGCGTGCAGATGCGCTTTAACCAACCGGGCAACCTGGAGTTTAAAATTCTTAAAATAGACCTGCTTTCTGAGTTAAAGGAAAAAGCCTTTAACTCTGTGAAAGTAAAACTGGCGGCGGCGGATGTGAGCGCGGAATTGATCGATCGTATCGAGAGCATCATTTCAACGTACCCGGGCAAATGCAGTTTTGAGATACAGGTGGAGGACAAGAACGAGAACATGTCGGTAAAGATGTACTCCAAGACCAAAAAAGTAGGCATAAGCACCGAGCTGATGCACGAGCTAGGCAGATTGCCCGGGGCGGAGTATGAGCTGAAATAGTTGGGCCTAATATGCTGATTTTGATTTGATCTATTTTTTTATCTTTGCTTAAATGAAATCAACTCAGAATAAAGAAAAGATATCTCCGGAGGTACTGAAACTAATGGGAGTAATTCAACTGCCTAAACGTTTTTCTTACAAAAAGAAATTGCAAAAGGCAATTTCCAGGAAATTCAAAGTATAAATGTCTCATGAGGCATTTGTTTCTTTTTTGGATTAAGTTATGCCAAAACCCCTTGCAATAGTTTCCGTAATAAACGACCTGGTAACCGACCGTCGTGTGCACAAAAGCTGCATGGTCTTGCATGAGCAGGGATATGATGTTTTGTTGGTGGGCAGGGTTCTCCCGGATTCTTTGGAGATGGACGAGCGTCCATACCGCACGCACCGCATGAAACTGCAGTTCAGAAAAGGACCGGCTTTCTATGCTGAGTTCATGCTGCGCTTATCTAATTTTCTCAAAAAGCATGAACCCGCACTTTTGGTAGCTAACGACCTCGACACTTTGCGACCCAATTACCAATTGGCCAAAAAAAGAAATATTCCGCTTATTTACGACAGCCACGAAATATTTTGCGAGGTTCCTGAATTGCAACACAGTCCCACGAAGAAAAAGATCTGGGAAAAATTAGAGAAAGACATAGTTCCCCAATTAAAGTACTGCATCACCGTCAATCAGAGCATTGCCAGCTGGTTCAATACCAAATACGGTACCGACTTCAAAGTGGTGAGAAATATTCCCGACAAGATCAATGTTGGCAGAATAAAAACACGAGAGGAATTAAAGTTACCGACCGACAAAAAGATCATTTTACTGCAGGGCGCTGGAATAAACATCGAACGTGGAGCGGAGGAGGCGATAGATGCAATGCAATGGGTGGAAAATGCCATTCTTTTGATCATCGGTTCGGGAGACGCCCTGGAAAAGTTAAAAGTAAGAAGTCAAAAGTCAGAATTGGAGGGCAGGGTTGTTTTTCTTCCGAAAATGAAACCGACTGAATTATTTCATTACACCTGCAATGCCGACATCGGACTTTCTTTGGATAAAGACACGAACATCAATTACCGCTACAGCCTTCCCAACAAAGTATTTGACTACGCGCATGCCGGCGTTCCGGTTTTGGTGAGTCCGCTTACCGAGATCAAGTCTTTTGTGGATCAGTATAAGATCGGGCTTTGGATAGAAAACCATGATCCCAAACACATTGCTTCCCGTATGAACGAAATGCTTAGCTCTCCCCAATACCCAACATGGAAGGCAAATACTAAAAAAGCCGCCGAAGAGAATAATTGGGATAACGAAAAAAAAGTGTGGGTTGAACTTATCGATAAAATACGATCTTCGTGACCTTTGCGCCTTCCGATAGCTATCGGGATTGGCTGTGGCGAGGTTAACTCGCCATCGCGAGCTTTGCCTCGAGATTCTCTCTGCGGTTCTGTATTGGTTGCTAAAGCTCGGTAACACTCAAAATAAAATTACTTTCATCTTTGGCGGAATTGAAGATCAAAAAGCGATTTGTTCCAAGGTTCGTTACATTGCTGCGCGAGAATTCCGATAAATTCTTAAGTGAGTCAGTTTCCCAGGTGTAGTTTTTCATGGTGTATTTGAACAGCTCCATGTTGCCTGTCTTCTTATTATGATAATAGGAGATCAGCCACCCCAATCTCTTTTGCGAATTGATCTCTGTTCCAGTCTCCGTAAAATTCTTTACAAAAGCATTCTTATAGAACAAACGATCGGCATCCCGTGCTTTGTCATTGTCGTATTGATTGGCGGTTTGCTTGCAATTTGGGTTTCCTGTTTTTCCCTTTGGCTGAGCTTTGTCATTCCGGTAGCAGGCAAGGAAAGCATTGTTCTCGGGCTTGAACATTCCCTCAGGTGTTTGGTTCAATTTTGTGAGCAGGAAACCATAGGTTCGGTAAATGCCATCCTTGCCTTTGTACATGCACTCATAATTCAGGTCAAAGCCGCTTTCTGTCTTTTCCAATTTATTACATCGAAGCATCATGTCCTTCACTTCTTTTTCCTTTAAAATATCATTGGGCACAGCAGGGAAATTCTCCAAACGTGATTTTATATCACCCGCCGAATCAATTTGACAAAAGAACATGTTCATCGATTTCGAGGCTTGATAATTCACAATAAAACTCCCATTCTTCAGGTCAACGCCGCCCGCTGAATATTTTACACCCGCCACAGCCATGTCCAAGGCGCCACCATAAACCTCAAAGCGGCTCACAAAACAAACTTCGTTATCATTCTTGTTCAATTTAATAGCTTTTACAAGATCTCCATTTCCTGTATTGAGGATCAATATCCACTGTCCTTTCCGGTCTCCGTCCAAGCTGATCACATAAAGGTAAACCTGTTCATCATTGGCATAGAGCGGGTGTATGCGATGGTAATTGTGTTGGTCGAAATTGAACTGCCACTTGAAATTGTAATTGAAAAGTGCGGATGAATCGCGCAGATCGTAACGATAAAAATAAAACCTTCCCGCGCTGTCTTTCGCCTCGCGAACGATGTACAGTTGTTTCCTGTAATAGAGTTTTTCGTTATCAAAGGCCGCGAAAGAATTGATGCGGGTGATCTCGGCATTGTCGGCTTGTGATGCCGTTCCCAGGTTCTCGTTATAACGGATCAGCGAAGCGGTCTTGTCATTATTGGTCTTTTGTACCACAACACTCAAAAAACCATGCGTGGTATCGTAATTGGGAGGGTAGTAATCGGTAAGCTTTCCTTTTCCCAGTACTTTCGTGACCTCGTTCTGCTTTTCGAGCTTAAAAGTATAACGTGTTGTTCTTACCTGAATGCCCTTGTCGCTTTCCTCGTAGCCGCTTACATAAATGTTATTTCTGAAAACAATGCACTGAGCGTTTTGCAATTTTCCATTCAGATCCTGTGCCCATGCGTTTATGAACAGGAAACACGTAAAAAATAAAATAAAAGCCGAACGCATTCGTTGGTAAATTGGGCTACTTTTGTCCCATAGGGACTCCTTGGGAGTAAAGATAGCATTTTGGACAAAACCCTGCATATAGTCTCATTTGATGTGCCATTTCCGGCCAATTACGGGGGGGTCATCGATGTGTTTTACAAGCTGGTGAACCTGCATAGGGCGGGGGTGAAGATCATCCTGCATTGCTACGAGTATGGACGGGGAGAGCAGAAGGAACTGGAGAAATATTGCCAGAAGGTATATTACTACAAACGAAAAACATCTTTCTTAAGACAACTCAGCAAGGTTCCTTATATCATCAAATCGCGAACCTCCGAAGAATTGGTGACGAACCTGGAAAGAGACAATCACCCGATCCTTTTCGAGGGGCTTCATACCTGCTATTACCTGAACGATGCGCGCTTAAAGAACCGGATGAAGATCTATCGCGAAAGTAACATTGAGCATCATTATTACTATCACCTGGCCCACGCGGAGAAGAACGGCCTCAAGAAGCTTTACTTTGTTACCGAAGCCCGAAAATTATTTTCTTTCCAGTCGCAATTACTTCATGCCGATCAAATGCTGGTTGTTTCCACTTCCGATCAGCGCTACCTGCAGGAAGAGTTTCCCGGAAAAACGATCGATTACCTGCCCAGCTTCCATCCTTATGAAAAGGTGAACTGTAAACCCGGAAAAGGCGAATATGTGCTTTACCATGGCAACCTGGGCGTGGCCGAGAACCGCAAGGCTGCCGAATACCTTATTAAGCACGTATTTTCACGGATCACGCATCCCGTGATCATTGCGGGACTGAACCCTTCCCAAAACATCTACGATCGGGTGAAGGAAATGCCCCATATTAAAATAATCCCCGACCCCAAAGAACCGCAGATGCAGGAATTGCTGGAGAACGCGCAGGTACATTGTCTATATACGCACCAGGCAACGGGATTAAAGTTAAAACTTATCAATGTACTTTTCAGCGGGCGTTTTTGTGTGTGCAACGATCATATGCTCGAAGGCACTTCGCTTTATAACACCTGTTCTGTAAAGAACTCGCCGGAAGAGATGATCACGGAGATCAATGCCTGCTTTCTAAAAGAATTCACTAAAGAAATGGTGGAAGAACGCAAAGAGAGCCTGATCATTTTTGATAACGATCATAAGACCCGCCAATTGATAGGCGCGGTATTTTCGGGTAAGAAAAAATCGATCTAATTAGCGCGTGTCTCCATCACCACGCCGTTGGCGCAGGTAAGCGTGCGGGCCGGGAATTTGTTGTAAAGAAGCATGTCGTGCGTGGCAAAAAGCACTGAAGTGCCGGTCTTGCTGATGTCCTGGAGCAGTTTCATGATCTCGGCCGATGTTTCGGGATCGAGGTTGCCGGTTGGCTCGTCGGCCAGTATGATCTCGGGATGGTTCAATAAAGCTCTTGCAATAGCAACACGCTGCTGCTCACCGCCCGACACTTCATGCGGCATTTTATTTCCTTTGCCAAAAAGGCCCACTTTTTCCAAAACATCGTTGATCTGCTTTTTGATCTGTTCTTCCTCTCTCCAGCCCGTGGCCTTCATCACAAAACGCAGGTTCTCAAAAATGCTCCGGTCGCCCAGCAGTTGGAAATCCTGGAAGATGATGCCCAGTTTGCGGCGCAGGAAGGGGATGTCTTTCCTTTTCAGATCATGCAACTGGAAACCTGCAACACTGCCGGTGCCCGATTCCAATGGGACTTCGGCGTACAAACATTTCATCACAGAGCTTTTTCCGCTGCCGGTCTTCCCTAAAAGATAAACAAATTCACCTTTTTTAACACTTAGCGAAAGGTTGGAGACCACCACGCCCGACGATTGGCTGATGCTGGCGTTGTTGAGTTGTATGACCGTATCTCCCTGCATAATTTCCGCTAATGTAAATACAATAAGTTCTTGCAATAAAACGCGCGCTTATGTGTTTTAACACCTTCGGGTTAATAACTTAAGAAAGGTATAAAGTATCAAGCAAGGCTCCTCTCTAACTTTACTGGCGATTATGGTGTGGAAAATGAGGAGTTTCTCTCTGGCATGTTTCGTATGCCTCCTGTGTTCGGTGTCCCCGGCGCAGAAGACCACCATATACCTCGAGCCCGACCGCGAGTTCAAGACAGGCGTTGAGCTTTTCGATAAAAAGAAGTACGGCTCCGCCTTGAAGAGCTTTCAGAACGTCATCGAGACCAGCAAAAATTCAAAATCGCTTACCCGCATAGATGCCGAGTATTACGCGGCTGCCTGTGCCATCGAGCTTTTCAATAAGGATGGCGAATGGCGCATGAAGAAATTCATGGACGCGCATCCCGAGAGCAATAAGGTGCAGTGGGGAAGCTTCTATTTGGGAAAATCCAATTTCCGAAAGAAAAAATACAAGGAGACCATTGAGTACCTCGAAAAAGTGGATGTGGCCGATCTCGACAAGGACGATGCCAACGAGCTTCGTTTTAAGAGAGGCTACAGTTACCTGGAGGCAAAGCAGATCGAAAAAGCAAAGATCGATCTCTACGAGATCAAGGATATTGACAATAAGTACGCGCACCCGGCCAATTACTATTACTCGCACATTGCCTATACCGAAAAGAACTACAGTACCGCTTTGGAAGGGTTCAATCGATTGCTGGACGATGAAACTTTTGGAACGGTTGTTCCTTATTACATCGCGCAGATCTATTTTTTACAGGGAAAATACGATGATGTGATCAAAGTGGCGCCTGCTTTGCTGCACGACAGCGTTCACGCGCAGAAGGCAGGAGAGATAAACCGCATCATTGGCCAATCGTACTTCTACAAACAGATGTACGCGGAAGCAATTCCGTATTTATTGAAAGGTCCGGTAGGCTCGGCGCAGGATAATTACCAAATGGGATACGCCTATTACAAAACAAGCGATTTTAAAACGGCGGGAACCTATTTTGAAAAGGCCATCAGCACGAATGATACACTTTCGCAAAATGCTTTCTATTACCTGGCAGATTGTCACATGAAGGCCGGCGATAAGGCCAAAGCCCGTGGAGCCTATTTTTCGGCCTATAATCTCAGGATCGATAAGCAGATACGCGAAGAAAGTCTTTTCAATTACGCGAAACTGTGTTACGAGACCGGCTTCAGTCCTTTTAACGATGCCATTAAATATTTTCAGCAGTATATTCTGGAATATCCCCAATCCATTCATAAGGATGAGGCTTATACTTATTTGGTGAATTGTTTCCATTCCACGAAGAATTACGACGCGGCTTTGCGCATCATTGAGAAAATGAACACGGAGGACCCGAAACTAAAAGGCGTGTACCAGCAATTGTACTACTTCAAAGCGGTTAACCACTACAACAACAACCAGGCAGATTCGGCGCGCAAATATTTCAATATGGTGTTCCGGCTCAATACTGATCCGCCTATCACGGCGCTAAGCAAATACTGGTTGTCGGAGCTTTCGTACCAGGGAAAGGCCTATAGCAACGCAATGGATGGATGGGAAACTTTCCAGCAAATGCCGGGAGCTTTCGGTTTAAAGGAATACGATCTATCCAATTACAACATCGGCTACGCGCAATTCATGAGCAAGAATTACGACGACGCCGGCGTTTCTTTCAGGAAGTATTTGATGAGTAAGAAGCTTGATGATCCGCTGAAAGCAGCCGACGCCAATGTGCGCACAGCCGACTGCTATTTCATGCAGAAGAACTTTAACTCGGCCGCAGATTACTACGAAACGGCTGTTGCTCTCAATAAGATCGATGTGGATTATTCGTTGTACCAGAAAGCGCTTTGTAATGGACTTTTAAAGAACTATAAAGAGAAGATCAGCGACCTACAGGCTTTGCAGAAGCAATACCCTTCTTCGCCCTATGTGGCTTCTTCCGTTTTCGAGACTGCAGAAAGTTACAAACTTGCTAATGAGACTGACAACGCAATTGTTTGGTACGACAAGATCATCAATAATTATCCCACTTCACCGTACGTAACGCGCGCCACTAAAACTGTTGGGTTCCTGTATTATAACCAGAACAAATATGATAAGGCTTTCTCGTATCTCGATAAGATCGTCAAGCAAAACCCGAAATCGGAGGAGGCGAAGGATGCCATTGAGACCATCAAGAAGATATTTAAAGAGCAGAACAAGCCCGATGAGATGGAGACTTACATGAATTCCATTGGAAGTTCGGTAAGCGTGAGTGAGCTGGATGAAAGTTATTGGGAAAAGGCCTCCGACCTGTATTATAATAAAAAGGATTGTGATGCTGCCGCTCCTGAAATGCTTAAGTACATCAATAAGTTCCCTGATGGTAAATACATAGTAGAAGCGCATTTCTGTTATGCCGAATGCGTTTACAGCAAAGGAGATTATGTGAATTCGCTGCCATCGTATAAATTCATTCTTTCCAAACCAAGGAACATTCACACCGAGATCGCGCTTTCCAAAGCGGCCTACATCCTGTACAAGGATAAAAAATACGGTGATGCTTTTCCGCTGTATATGCAATTGCAGGAGGCGGCCGAAACCTCGCAGAACAAGCTCGCGGCAAAATTGGGAGCCATGCGTTGCTCATACCAGGTGAAGATGTACGAAGAATGCGTTACCGAATGTAACAAGGTACTGAACACCGAAAAACTTTCCCCCAACCAGGTGGTGGAAGCACACCAGTTGAAGGCGCGTTCCTTATACGAACTCAATCGCCGGGATGAAGCCATTGCCGACCTGAACTACCTGGTGAAGAATGCCAAGAGCGAGGCCGGAGCGGAAGCTTATTATTACCTGGCGCTGATCCATTTTCAGAAGAAGGAATTGAAAGAGACAGAGAAGACCGTGAACAGCCTCGTAGGCTACACCTATTCCAATAACGACTGGAACACGAAAGGAATGTTATTGATGTCGGACGTGTATGCAGAGAAAAAGGAGTATGCCAATGCCGAAGCGATCCTGCAAAGCGTAATTGAGAACGCGGAAAAGACAGAATACATTGATATAGCCAAGCAAAAATTGCAGGAGATCAAGGACAAACAGCAGCAGAGAGAAATGGAGAATAAGCAAGAGGACATGCAGATCCAGTTCCGCAATAAGGGAAATGATATTTTACTCGATCAAAACGATACTTTAAATATCAAGGCGCCGAAATGAAGAAAGTAGCTTTAAAATATTTTGTTCTGGCCACGCTGGCGTTGTCTTCCTCGCGTGTTTTCTCGCAGGGAATTGGCGACGTGGAGGTGATCAATGCGGCAAATTACGATCCTGTAATTAAGGAAGCTTCCAAACAAACAGATAAGCCTGAGATCGTAGACACAGTAAAACGCATTACAAATATCACATATACTTCACCGGCTAAGCAGTTTGTCACTTCCTATGCGGTTTCTCCGATAGAGCCTGCGAAAATGGTCAATGAGCCACTTTCCAAATTGTATTCCATGCTCATCAAGGCCGGTGTAGGGAATTACACAATGCCTTACGGAGAAGTGTTCTACAACAACCTGCGCTCAAAAGAGATGAACTGGGGACTTCGCGTAAAACATTTATCGTCGCACGCCAAATTCGATTCGTTGGGAACCACGGATTTCAGCGATAATGAGGCAAGTATCTATGGCAAGAAATTCCTGAAACGTCACACGTTGAGCGGCGATTTTAATTACAGCAGGAATGTGATACATTATTACGGGTTCAAAGAAAGCGCTTTTCCCAACGTAAGTGATGCCGATTACAAACAACGTTTCCAGCTCTTTGAAGGAAAAGGCAGGTTGCAGAGCCACTATGCCGATACGAGCAAGGACATCAATCATGATATTCACTTCGCGTATTACAATTTAGGCGACAAATACAAGACCTTTGAGAATAATGTGTTTGCCGATGGCCTGGTTACTTTTTATAAGGATCAAACGAAGATAAATGTGTCGGGAGCCATAGATTATTATAATGTGACCAGTGCTAATGATACAATGAATAATTTTATTATCCGATTGAACCCTTATTTTGAGGCAGGTAATGGAACAAAATGGAAAGTGGATGTTGGTGTAAATGCGGTGGCTGATTACTTTGATCTCCGGGGCACCAAGTATTATTTCTATCCGCGCTTTAATGTGTATTACAATATTTACAACAACCTGGTCATTCCTTATGCCGGTGTAAGCGGCGGACTCGAGAAGAACAGTTTCAGGTCGCTTTCAACAGCCAATCCATTTGTGCTGAGTGAACTGGATTACAAGAACACCAATAATAAATACAATTTGTTCGGCGGCTTGCGGGGAGCGCTGAGCGCCAATACTTCTTATGATGTGAAAGCATTGTATGGCCGCTATGAGAATATGCCTTTTTACCTTGTCGACTACAATTTGTATCAGGAGAACGCGCTTGGCAATAAATACAAGGTGGTTTACCTGAACACAAATTTCATCAATGTGAACGGGCAGGTGAAATACCAGTACAAGGAGAAAATTACGGTTGCCGCCAAAGGAAATTTCTACAGTTATAAATTAGATAGCAGCGGGGTTTATCCATGGCACAAGCCTAATTTTGATCTTACCTTTTCTGCCTACTATAATTTAAAAAGCAAGATCATTGTAAAAGCGGACGTGTTCGTGATCGGTAACCAGTGGGCATTGCAGAAAGATGCAGGTGCCAGCCCGTCGTTGCCTATGTATCAGGCCACGCAGCTAAAAGGAGTTACCGACATTAACCTTGGAGTTGAGTATCGCTACACTAAATTGCTCTCAGCTTTCGTTAACTTCAATAATATCGGCAGTTTCCGTTATTATCGTTGGGACCTGTATCCCACCCAGAAGTTCAATGCTATGATCGGGCTTACGTTCACGCCTTTCTGATCATTTTGTAGCTATCCCGTATGCAATATATTTCCATTTATCGGGGCTTAGCGCGTTTAAAAACCCGCGATCGCCTGCCGAGAGCAGGCTCCTTTGTTTCTCTGTGCGACCAAAAGTACCCAGCACGCCTGTGGTCTTTATTTCGAAGCTCGAAAAATCTTGCAGCACTGTTCTCATTTCATCTAAGGAAACATAACGCCAGCTATCGCCCCACTTCACGAACTTCTTTCGCAATTTCTGGTGAATAGAGGAAGCTTTCAGGTTCTCGGCAAACAATAATCTTCCTCCGGGTTTTAATGCCTTGTGAACCTCTCTCAGCACCTTACGCTGTATCTCAAAATTGTCGTTACGCCCGATGCCTCCCAGGATGGATTTGAAAACGATAAGGTCAAATTGATCTTTATAAGGAATATCCGTGGCGTCAATGTCCTGGTATTTTATGCGTTCGTTAACCTTGTATTTTGTGTGAAGGGGCTCCGCTGTTTGCCTGCTGTTCTCGAGGTTCGAGCAGATCACCGAAATGCCTTTTTGAGCCAGCCACAGAGAAAGCCCTCCTTTTTCGCCACCGAGCTCGAGAGCGCTCGATACTTTGCTCCAGTCTATCCCCCTCTCCCAATGGTCAAGGGCCTTCTTCCAGGAGCGTACGTCCCATTGCAGGATATCGGTTAGCAGCGCATCTTCCATCGTTCCAAATGTACCCAAAAGCCGCCTTTTTTCCTCTGTAAGTCAGCCTTTTTTAACCATTGGTCTATTAATACGCCCCTGTGTAAAACTTTTTGGCATATTTTTCGTATATTAGAGTCTACAAATTATCTTGTGGGCAGGTTATGATGAGGATAGTATCGATACTTTGTTTTGGCGCTTTGTTCTTCTCGGGTATTAACCCGAAAGAGAAACCCTTTACCGTTAAGAACGAACCAGAGGAAAAAGTGAGCGTTCCGGTTGATCACAAGCGCGACGTCATTACCATTTACGATCAAGGCAAGCGGGAGACCCTTAATTACATCCACGATTGCCAGTTGTACGATATGCATGTGGACACTTTACCCCAGGTGAAGTTCTGGCGCGGCATCATGAACCTCACAAAAGATTCGGCTTATATCTGCTACTCGAACCGCCGCTGCGTGATAGACCGCGTGCAACTGAAGAACTGGAAGACCTATAGCGACGCTCAGAAAGAGACCTACCGCGACAGCCTGCGCAATGAATTTTGTATTGGCGACAGCGAGCGTGTTTTACTGGTTGAGGGAAAAAGCTTCTTTTATGATTTCAGTAAAGCCTATTTGAACCTCGATCGTGGCATTAAGGATTTTCAAACGAACAACGTTGACCCCTGGTATGCACAAGCCATTCTTTTGATAGAAAGCCCAAACCGCCTGCAAAAATCGAATGTAGGCGCATACGGGCCTTTCCAGTTAATGAAACCTGTGGCACGCATGTTTGGCTTAAAAGTGAACCGGAAGATGGATGAGCGCGCGGATTTTGATCGTGCGGCTTACGCGGCTTCCCAACTGATGAAAACCATTTGTATTCCGCTCACCAAACAAATGCTGGATACCATGCATATTTCTTATAGTGAGACCGACCTGTGGTTCCGTTTACTGGTAATGCACGTGTACCACGCCGGCGCCGGAAATGTAAGGGCGGTACTTCAAACCATCAAACCTACCGAAGGTGGTATGCCGCTGATCCATACCATGTGGCGCACGCAGGCCAAAGGATTTAAAACGGCTTCGCAGAACTACACCCAATTGGTTTTGGCCGCCATGCTCGAAATGGATGCCCGCCTGAAGCTTGAAGAAGGCGATATGGCGCAGAACTAAGCCAGCAACTCCTTTAGCACCGGTAGCGACTTCACCTCGCCAAAGCCCGGTACGTGTAATTTGTAGAATAGTAAGAGTAAATTCAAAAGCTCAGATCGTATTTGCCCTGTGCAGGTAAACTCCTTTTTCTCCTCAGCGCTTTTGATCAATTGGCTCAGGTGAAAAGAGGTTTCACTATCCGCATAATACATGTGCATCGGGACTTTATCGGTGAACACACCTCCCTCAAGATCAAAAAGACAGTTCTTGTCCGTGTAGTTATTGTTGGGATAAAATCCCATGTGGTCGGCCAGTTCCAGTAAAAAGAAAAGATGGAAATTAGAAACGCTCTTCTCTGTGGTATCCAGAGATTTTAACTTGATGGCCACAAAGAAATAAAGCTCCTCGCCGGGCTGATGCTCTTTCAGGCACTTGATCAATACTTCATTGATGAAGGAAGCAAGGCAATTCCTGGCTAGGTCGGCAAAAAGGTTTTGGTAGATGTATTGCAGCCGGATCTCGGTGATCAGCTGTATCTCTCGGTTCTTCCGGGTGTGCTCTATGAATTCTATCTGATTAAGGGGCGCAATATGCGCCGCCCGTATCTTCGATGTCTTGCTGTGCCCTACATTTACGGCGTAGCTTTGCAGGCCATGCTGTAAAGTGTAAATTTTGAGAATACTTTTTTTATCCCTGTATTTGGTATGCTGCAGGATGATGCCCTGGGTGCTTTGCGGCATGAGATCAGTTAAGCAACAGGATTTTGGTCATCACCTTATCCGATCCATCGGAAACTGCGCAGAGAACGATGTAAACGCCCGTAGCGGCGCGCCTGCCTTTAAAATCCTTGCCGTCCCAAACCGCCTGGCCGCCCTTCGCGGTGGTCTCGTAAACAAAATTGCCCGTAACATCCACGATCTTCACTACTGCTCCGTTCACCATGCCGTGTATCAATATGGGGCCATCGTAATTGGGCTTTACGGGATTTGGATAAGCATATACATCCGTGAATTTCTCGTATCCCTCTGTAATGATGTTCTGAAAGGAGATCACCCCTTTATCGGTGCCAATGAATACTTCTCCTGTTTTTGGGTTCACTTTAATATCTGTAATGGTGTTTGAAAAGAGCGGACTGTTCTCGGTGGTGAAATGGTAAAGTTCTTTTTGACCATCTTCCGAAAAACAATAAACACCTCCGGAGCGGGTGCCGCACCATTTGTTGTTGGCACCGTCGACAGCGATGGATGAAACCTCTTCGGTCTGTAAAAGCAATTGTGTTTTTCCGTCCTGTTCAATATAAATAGGTTGCGCGTCCCACCCGTTGGCCTGCTCAAAAATGCTTTCGGGATTATAAAAAACAGAGATGCCTTTATCCGTCCCAACCCAAATGTCGCCGTTCTTATCTTCGGCGATGCTGATCACCTCGTTGCTGGCAAGCCCGCCCTTGTCAACGGCGTTGGTGATCTTTTTAGCGTTAGAGGAATTAGGCTGGTCAAAATTGCCGTTGAATTTATACACGAAAATACCTACCCCATAGGCCAGCGCCCAAACCTGTTTGGTTGAATCGATCATCACTTTGCTTACACGCGGCAATGGACCCGAAACGCTTCCAACCATATTGATATTGGTAAAGTCGAGCGAGATAAAATTATTGGTGCCGGCAGGTTTTACGCTTAAAAGGCGCTGTGTTTCACCCATTCCAACCCAAAGGTTATTGTCTTTGTCGGTTGCCAGGGCGCCCACGCGTGTTACGGTACTGCCCGAGTAATCGGTCTCGTGCAAACCGCTTGCTGTATTGGCATAATCGTATCGGTTAACCTCCACATCATTTACATATTCAATTACACCGTTCCACCAGGCTCCGGCGTAATAATGGTTCTTGTCGTTAATATCAAAGGCCACGCAATTGATATCAAAGTTGGCAGTAGAGCTGGTTTTTGTGGTGGTGGCCCACGCATTATCAGTAAAGGTGAAAACATTATCCTGGTTGTAGGAGTTGAACATTCCCAGGTCGAGAAAAGCGGGCGCCATGATCAACTTATTTTCCAGGATGGCCATGTTGGCAGATGCGGTGCTAGCAAATGTGGGTTCGGGGCCATTGATCTTATAATTGAATATGGGGTCTACCAGCGGAGTTCCTTTTACTTTGTACAATCCCTTTTGATCAGCGAGCCAGAAAGTGCCGGCTTCGGTTACATCGGGCACCACGTCGAGTGTTCCATGCCAGCTTCCCGTATAGAAAAAATCGCCCCAATAGCGTATTGTGGTATTTCCCAAAGTGTCGTAGGCCACAAAGCCGTAACTATCCTGGATCATGAATGTTTTTTTATCCTGCGAGACATTGATCTTGCGAATACCGTCAGAAGGACCATTAGGGAAGTATTTGCTCCAGGTAGTGCCATCGAACTGGAACAGGGTATCCTGCATGTCGATGGTTTGATTAGTGGTGAGGAAGCGGGAGTAGCTTGTAATGATGTCTCCTCCAAAATAAACTACACCATTGTACACGCCTGTTGGAAGCCCTGAGGTTACCTTACTCCAGTTGGTATAACTTGAAAGATTAGGTGAACTTAGCGATGCCTTAAAAAGCCCTGATCTTGTAGCCGCGTAAATATCCGTATTCGACAAGGCGACCTGGTAAACAAAAAGGTTTACGCCGTTAGGGCCAATAATGTAAGTATCCTTGAATTCGTTGGTCTTTGTATCAAGTACGACAATCCCGAAGCCGCAGGCAATGTAGGCCAGATCTCCATTAAAAGTTACGGAGTTGATGGTCTTATCTCCAATATTCTGTTTCCGGAAGAGATCCCCCACGTTGGTGATAACGCCATCTTTAAGCACATCGATGTTGGAGTTCTTGTAAATGATCACCAGCGCGTTATTATACGGATTGTTGCGGATGAGGGACGGTTCGATATCAGAAAAACCGTATACTTTGTTGAGGCGTTCGTAAGAATTGTCGTTCTTATTGTATGAAAAGGCACACTCGTTGCCCACAGCGAAGATCTTATTGCCCTGGGTGGTTACGGAGTAGGCTTTGTTATAAGAAAGGTGATCGCGCCATTGATACGATCTCAGGGCGTTTTGGGCCCCTGAAAGGAGGGTAAGCAGTAG
The DNA here is from genome assembly GCA_964387075.1 of uncultured Flavobacteriaceae bacterium. Taxonomy (GTDB): domain Bacteria; phylum Bacteroidota; class Bacteroidia; order B-17B0; family Aurantibacillaceae; genus PALSA-968. The sequence goes on along the minus strand of CAYLVB010000007.1, from coordinate 145,022 downwards.
AAGAAATGAGAGGAGGCTTCTTTTCATCGTCCAATGAACGTTAGTTCATACTTTTTAGTATTAAAAGACCCCATAAATATATTGTTTTTTTGCTTGCCTAAAGCCCGAAATGGTGCCTGTAAATGAAATAAATGTAGGTTGAATTGTGACCCCGGCGCGAGTCGAACGCGCAACCTTTGGCTCCGGAGGCCAACACTCTATCCAGTTGAGCTACGGGGTCTTAAATTCAGCCCGACAAAGATAAGACAATATGCGTGCAATTGGAACCCTGGCCCGGGAAGCAATCATTATTGAATAATTTGAAGTATTTTTGGGAAAAATACACGTATGACGACTTTCGAAATATTGAAGAAAACCCACTTTGTAGTAGTTACACTTTTCTTCCTGATCTATTTTGTAAAGACCATCCTTTTGCTGGCCAACAAAAAAGAGCAATTGCAATCCATCAGCAAAAAACTGAAGGTATTTGAGATGATCATCAGCTTCCTGTTCCTCGGAACGGGTATTTACCTGATGACCCAGGTGGCCGAGATAAAAATGATGCTCATCATCAAGATCTCATTGGTGTTCCTTTCTATACCCTTGGCCATTATCGGCTTTAAGAAAGGCAATAAAATGCTGGCTCTTTTATCATTTCTTTGTCTTACAGCCGCTTTTGGACTGGCCGAAATGTCGGCCAAGAAGAACGAAGCTAAAGGTGGGGCCAATACCGAAGAGCTTTATGTAAACAATTGCGGTACCTGCCACGGTAAGGATGGCAAGCTGGGACTTTCGGGCGCATCGGATATGTCAGCCACGCAACTTTCTGTGGATAGTATAACAAGTATCATCCTGAATGGTCGTAATCTTATGCCCAAGACCAATTTGACGCCCGAACAGGCTAAGGAAGTGGCAGGATACGTGAACGAGAAGATCAAGGGGAAGTAATTTGTAATGGGCAAAAAACCGGAAAGCACGGCGCCAAAACAGCGGCGGGCCATTTTAATAGGATTGATCACCAAAGGCCAGGAAGCCGAGAAAGCGCAGGAATACCTGGATGAGCTCTCTTTTTTGGTGGAGACCGACGGTTTGATACCCGTAAAGCAATTCACGCAGCGTTTAGAGAAACCCGATAAGTCCACCTTTGTGGGAAGGGGAAAGGTGCAGGAGATAAAAGCCTTCGTAAAGGAGAATGACATTGATGTGCTGGTGTTTGATGATGAACTGAGCCCTTCGCAACAGCGCAACCTGGAGAAAGAGCTGGAGCGAAAGATCTTAGACCGCACGGTTTTAATTTTAGAGATATTTGCCGGAAGGGCGAGAACAGCGCATGCGCGCACACAGGTGGAATTGGCCCGCTACCAGTATTTGTTACCAAGGTTAACCGGCATGTGGACGCACTTAGAGCGACAGCGCGGGGGAACAGGCACGCGCGGTGGAGCGGGAGAGAAGGAGATAGAGACCGACCGAAGGAATATTCGCGACCGAATTTCTTTGCTGAAAAAGGAACTTGAGCTAATTGACCGGCAAATGGCCACGCAGCGCAAGAACCGTGGCGAGATGATACGCGTGGCGCTGGTGGGTTATACCAACGTGGGTAAGTCGACCATCATGAATTTGCTGAGCAAGAGCGAGGTTTTTGCCGAGAATAAACTGTTTGCTACGCTGGATACTACGGTTAGAAAAGTGGTGATCGAGAATCTGCCTTTCCTTTTGAGTGATACTGTGGGTTTTATCCGGAAGCTTCCTACGCAACTGGTGGAATCCTTTAAATCTACTCTCGACGAAGTGCGCGAGGCGGATGTGTTGGTGCACGTGGTGGATATTTCTCACCCGCAGTTCGAAGACCACATGCAAACGGTAACCAATACGCTGCACGACATAGGTGCAGGCGATAAATTGATCATTACCGTGTTCAATAAGATCGACGCTTACAGTTTTGTGCCCAAGGAAGAAGATGATCTCACGCCTTCCACCAAAGAAAACATCACCCTCTCCGAATTAAAGCTGACCTGGATGAACAAAACGGATGGCCTAAGCGTTTTTATTTCCGCCACCCAAAAGAACAACATCGACGAGCTGAAAAAAATGCTTTACGATAAAGTGAAAGAGCTGCACATGAAGCGGTATCCGTATAATAGTTTGTTGTACTGATCTAAAAATCGAAAAGATCCTTAGGTTTAATTTTTAAGGCAAAAGCTATCTTGAGTAAGCTTGATAAGGTAACGTTCACCAAGCCTCTTTCAATACGACTAAGCGCGCTGAGATCAATATCCGCTTCATAGGCCAGGTCCGCCTGAGAAAAGCTTTTTTGGTTACGTAATTTAACAATACGTTTACCTAACTGCTGAGCGGCTTCTTTCTCGGAAGATTTCACACAACAATTATGACGATATTACAAAAAAATAATGTAGGACTCGCGTCCTATGTTGAGAATTGTTATACATTTGCCTCAAACCAACAATCAATACATATGAAAAAATTAACTTTAACGGTGAGCTTTATGCTTGCTACTTTTCTGCTTAATGCTCAGGCTAAGATCTATCCCGGAGGCAAAATGGCCTTTGGCAGCACAAGTTCAAGTCCGAATTACCAGATCGATGTAAAGGCTGGCGACGTCAATGTTGATAGCGTGAAAAGAGGATATCGTATAAATGGTAAATACGTACTTTGGCAAAATAATAAAAGCGACTGCATTTTCGTTGGCCCTGAGGCAGGTAACAGTAATACGGCCAAGCACAACAGTGCCTTTGGTTATCAGGCCCTTTACACAGTTACATCTTCAACTTCAACTCCCAATAATGCATTCGGGTATAAGGCTCTTAAAAGTACCACAAGCGGATATCTAAATGATGCATTTGGAGATAGCGCTTTGCATGCAAACACGTCGGGAATTGGTAATTCTGCATTCGGGGCTTATGCTTTAACCTTGAATACTTCAGGAAACAATAATACCGCATTTGGAGGCAAAGCTATGATGGCAAACACCTCAAACGGAGCCTCTACCGCGGTTGGATACGCGGCGTTGAACAAAAGCACGGGACAATACAATTCAGGTGTTGGTTACCAGGCATTGCTAAACACTACTTCCGGCACTGGTAATACTGCAATTGGAACCCAGGCGGGAATAAACGTCACTACAAGTTCAAACAACACCTTAATAGGTTATTCGGCAAATATTTCAAGTGGTTCCACGTACAGCAATTCAACGGCCCTGGGCTATCTTTCGTTGGCCACGGCTTCAAACTACATGGCAATTGGTAATACGTCGATTCAAACAATAGCAGGCCAGGTTTCTTTCTCAACATATTCAGATCAACGCGTCAAGAAAAATATCCAGGAAAATGTACCGGGGCTCTCCTTCATAAAAAAATTGCGTCCTGTAACATATAAATACGACGTAAAAAAAGAAAATCAAATAATGGGCGTTCAAGTTGATAGCGTTGGGGCTCCTGCAACTTATCCGGTGGAAGCAATTACTTTTTCAGGTCTTATTGCCCAGGAAGTGGAGCAGGCCGCTCAATCGCTCAATTACGATTTCAGCGGAGTTGATAAGCCTCAAAATTCAAATTGCCTCTATGGCCTGCGTTACTCCGAATTTATACCCTCTATCATCAAGGCCCTACAGGAAGTATGTGATACGGTAGCCAGTCTCCGGCAGCAGCTTAGTGCTTGTTGTAGTGTAGGTCAACGAAGTATTAATTCGGAAGATAAGAAAAACACTTCTCAATCTGGCAGCGAGAACCTGGTGCCCGGAGCGAAACTCTGGCAAAACATTCCCAATCCATTTAACCAGGTGACCACCATAAAATGCCATATACCTGAACAAAGTAGAGCCGCGAGCCTGCTGATCTTTGATCTTACAGGAGCTTTAAAGAAAACTATGCCAATAAACGCAAAAGGCGAAACGTTCCTTACAATAAACGCAAAAGAATTGATTGCCGGCATGTACCATTACAGCCTGATCATCGATGGGCAGGAGATCGACACTAAGAAAATGATCCTTACAGAATAAAAGGGTAGGAGTTTAACTTTTTAAAACAAAAAATTATGCGTAAATTGCATTATATACTGATCATCGTTTGCATGCACCTTGCAACACAACATAGAGCCCAGCAGCTTTCCCAGGATCCTCTTTACGAATTAAAATTCTTCGATGAGTTTGATGCCCTGAGTCTTGATACAACGCAGTGGTTTCCTCAATATCCCTGGTCTTCAACTTTTAATAATTCTGACCGAATGTATCCCGCTTGTACCGTGACATTTCCAGACTCAATTGTTCCACTGGCGTTCAATTATCCATATGGAGCTAACATAAACGCCAATAGAGGTTACGACACAGTAGGGACGGGATACCACACGCTTAAATGTAAAAGGGAATCCACTCCTGTACAAGGGTACATTTGGGATTATTCCGCCAATCCGGATACCATTATTCCAAAAGAATTTAAATATACTACTGCAATGCTATATAGTAAGTATAAATTTAAATTTGGGTATTTCGAGATTAAGTATAGACTTAGTAATATTAACAGTTCATCGATCAATTCTTATGGCCCGAATTTCTGGTTATGGGCCAATGATGCCAACACTTACTGGAGTGAGATTGATATTTATGAGCAGAGAGGAAGTGATTGGAAAAAAGGCCCGAATACAGCCTATCGGCTTACAAGTTCTTCTACAACATTCATAGGAAATCAAATTTATTCTGATCCATTTACCGATCCGGCCAATACAACTAATAATGGTGGAACGTGGCATGTTTCTGGGTGTGAATGGACTCCCGATTACGCGGATTTTTATTATGACGATAATGATATGTTCAGGCGTTACGCGGATAATTTGACTTACGTGGGTGACATGACGGCTATGAATATAATTGCGGATGTATACATGCCTTCTTTCCAGTTTTGCATTGCGTATGATACTGTTAATACTCAACAGCCCTTTAATTATGACATTGATTATATTAAAGCATACCAGTTGAAATATAATTGCATCTCGAAAACCTTTTTAAACACAAGTTCTTCGACCTATGCCGATACACTTTGGCAAGACCTTACTATAGGAGGGTCCGGAGGCAGCGCGGTGTTTAATAGCAATACGCATCATTTGGCCGGCCAGGATTTTGTGATTTTACAGGAAGGATTCGAAGTTAGCGGGGCCAATACCGCGCTTATCATTTCCACAAAGCCATGCCCAACGGGTCAGACCATGTCCTATACACCTATTTCTACAACACCTTCGAGTAATTCTTCAACGATAATTAATGTCTTGAACCAAAGGTATACACAGTGAGAAATTCAATTCTAATATTATGTTTGATTTTTAATGCCGGTGTTGCCCAATCATGGCTGCAAAAAGCTAATTTCCCAGGAATGCCACGGTATAATGCGATGAGTTTTTCTATTGGCACGAAAGGATTCATAGGATTAGGAAGTGACATGAGCTTAAACGAATTCAATGATTTTTGGGAGTGGGATCAAACCAGTAATACTTGGTCGCAAAAAGCGAACTTTCCCGGAGCTGCAAGGCAGCTAGCGGCGGGGTTTTCCATCGGAACGAAGGGGTACGTCGTTACGGGCTATGGTGGCGGATCGAATACGAAGGAGTTATGGGAGTGGGATGGAGACCCAGCCTCACCTACATATAATGTTTGGATCAAGAAAACAGATTTTCCTGGATCCTTTAGAATAGTGGCTGTCGCCTTTTCTATAGGAAAGAAAGGGTATGTAGGAACGGGATCTTATACCAAAGATTTTTGGGAATGGGATGGAGATACGGCTTCTGCAACCTATAATACATGGACTCAGAAAGCTGATTTTGCCGGCGGATTTAGAGGATGGGCTACTGGATTCTCTTGTGGAAAAAAAGGATATATAGGAACTGGCACGGACGGAAGTAACTATAAAAATGATTTTTGGGAATGGGATGGAGATACTGCATCTCCCACATATAACTCTTGGTTTCAAAAAGCAAATGTTCCAGGTGGTCCGCGATCCAATGCTGTGGCATTTTCAATCGGTAGTAACGGGTATCTCGGATTAGGATTGGATAGCACTACGATTAACAACATGAAAGATTTTTGGGAATTTGATCCTTCGGGTAATACCTGGATGCAAAAACTAAATTTTGGAGGGACAGGCAGGCAGCATGCCGAAGGATTCTCAATTGGAAATAAGGGTTATATTGGTACTGGGTACGATAATACGGCTACTTTTGATTACTGGGAATACTGCGATACCTGTCCAGCACTTAGCCTTGCGGAGCAATCTGCAAAAACCGAATTATACATATACCCTAATCCTGCCCATAACGAGTTGTATTTAGAGTGGTTCCCCGTGCAAAAAGACGCGGATATATGCTTTGAAGATGTTCTGGGAAAAATATGGAGAAGCGAAGAAATGAAACGAGGAAGAACTCGTTTTGATCTAAGCGATCTTCCCGCTGGTGTTTATTTTGTGCGGGTAGAAACTACTGAAGGAATTCTCACAAAAAAGATCATAATCCAACATTGATCGCTCTCAGAAATTCAGGTCACTCCTGCAAATAAACCCGCTTTACCCTCGCGGAAACCGAAGTAAGCACTTCGTAGGTAATAGTTCCCAAAGTATCAGCCAGTTTTTTCAGGGTTTCGAAGGAATCGAATACGATCACTTCGTCGCCTTCTTTGCAGTTAATTCCTGTTACGTCTATCATGCACATGTCCATGCAAACGCTACCTAAGATGGGCGCTGCTTTTCCGTGCACGTAAAGGCTGCCTGCTCCTAAACCCAGTTTGCGGTTCAGTCCGTCGGCGTAACCAATAGGAACGGTGGCGATCGTGCTTGGTTTATTTATTTTTCCGCGGCGCGAGTAACCAACGGTATCGCCTTCCTGCAGGTGTTTTATTTGCGAGATCGTTGTTTTTAGCGAGCTCACGTTCAGTAAATGTCTCTGCTCTTCTTCACTTGCCCCAACGCCGTAAAGACCAATGCCAAGTCGCACAAGATCAAAATGCGCTTCGGGGAAGCGCGAAATGCCGCCCGAATTGCAAATGTGGCGCAGCACCGGGTAATTCAGCGAATCCATTACTTGATGGCTCAGGCGGTTGAACAAAAATATTTGTCCGCGCGTAAATTCATCGAAATTAGGATCGTCGCTTGCCACCAAATGCGAGAAAATGCTTTTTACTTTCAGGAAAGGATATTGCTTTAGTTTTTCGATAAGTTGGGGGATATCCTTTTCTTCAAACCCCAAACGATGCATGCCGGTATCGATCTTGATGTGGATCGGAAATTCTCCATCTTTCAATTGCGCTTTGTTGGCGGAAATGTGTTTGGCGAACTGTTCCAGTAAAGAAAAAGAAAAGATCTCGGGCTCCAATTGGTATTGCACGAGTTGATCCAGGCTTTGTAATTCAGGGTTCATCACCATCACCGGCGTGGCGATGCCATTCGTTCTGAGTTCAACACCTTCATCGGCATAAGCCACCGCGAAATAATTCACCCGGTTATGCTGCAAAGCATTCGCTATCTCAAAACTGCCGCTTCCGTAGGAAAAAGCCTTTACCATAGGCATGATACCCGTGCCGGGCTTTAACTTGCCGCGATAATAATTGAGGTTATTCACCAGGTTGTTGAGGTTGATCTCTAAAACCGTATCATGACTCTTGGCCTGCAGTAATTTCTGGATCCGTTCAAACTCAAAACTGCGCGCACCCTTTACAAGTATATCGGCGTTGGCAAATGAGATCTTATTTTGTTTTATCGCGTCGAGAAATTTCTTGGTAGTAAAAAAGAAATATTTCTTTCCTTCAATGAGATGCTGATGCTCAGAAAGTTCTTTTCCTATACCAATGAACTCGGTCACCCTTTTGTTCTTCAGCAAGCGGTTCACTTCTTTATACAGCGCTTTGCTGTCTTTGCCCGATTGCAAAATATCGCTTAGTATAACAACCTTATTCTCGTGTTGTTTTTGCTGTTTCAAAAAGTCGAGCGCTATCGATAGGGAATGAATGTCGTTGCTGTACGAATCGTTGATGACGGTGCAGTTGTTGATGCCCTGTTTCATTTCCAGGCGCATGCCCAGTGGTGCCAGTTCTGAAATGCGGTGTTGGATCACCTCATTCTTGTAACCTAAATGTAAGAGGAAGAGCCAGCAGTGAATGCAATTCTCTATGGAAGCTTTGTCGGAAAAAGGAACGTTGAGTACGATCTCTTTTTTGTTGTATTTGCCTTTCAGGGAAGTAATCCCATTTTTTTCCTTCACAGAACTTATGCGCAGATCGGCTGTTGTCTTGAGCGACCAGCTGACTTTCTTTACTCTACCGCCTACCGCTTTCTTTAAACCAACTTCTATCTCTTTGTAATCTTTGCAGTAAAGAACAGTTTTACAATTCTTAAAGAGCTTGAGTTTTTCTTCGGTCTTTTCCTTTTTATTCTTAAAATTCTCGTCGTGCGCGCTGCCGATGTTGGTGATGAGTCCAATTTCAGGTTGAATGATCTTCTCGAGTTTTTCCATTTCGCCGGGTAAGGAAATGCCTGCCTCGAACAAAGCAAAATTATGCTTATTGTTCAAAGCCCAAACCGAAAGCGGCACACCGATCTGAGAATTATAGCTTTTTGGATTTTTGCAAATGATAAAGTCGGGTTCCAGCAATTGCCAGAGCCACTCCTTTACAATGGTCTTACCGTTACTGCCGGTAATTCCGGTGACAGGAAGATCAAATAAACTTCTTTTGTGCGCCGCCAGTCGTTGAAAACCTTCCAGGGTATTGGTAACATGAATAAAGCTCGCTTCTTTCAGTTCGTCGTAATAAGCGTGTTGCTCACTCACCAAAAAACAGCGGCAACCCTGTTCGTAAAGGTCTTTGATGTAAGCATGCCCGTTATGTCGGTCGCCCTTTACGCAAACAAACAGGGAGTTTGAGGCATTGCCGGTATTGCGACTATCGGTTATGACCTCCGAAAAGGAGTTTTTAGCGTTGCCGCCCTGTTTTGCAGAAAGTATCTTGCTTGTTTGCGCTGCGGTGAATTGCATATTAAGACCCTTTCGAAAAATTTTGGTTGTAGCACTCGCGGCAAAGCGGTTTGTAAGCATCTACCTCGCCCAGCATCACCAATGTTTGATCGGTTGTTTTTCTATAACTGAAATTGGCGATAGCGCCGCATTCTACGCAAATGGCATGAACCTTTGTTACATGTTCGGCAACCGCCATCAGCGCAGGTACGGGTCCGAATGGATTGCCTGCAAAATCCATGTCCAAACCTGCAACGATCACCCTTGCACCGTGATTGGCTAATTTGGTACAAACCTGCACAAGGCCCGCATCGAAGAACTGCGCTTCGTCAATGGCAACTACGTCCACGTCATTTGCCAGGAGGAGGATATTTGAGCTATTGGGAACGGGTGTGCTGCGAATGGCGTTAGAATCGTGAGAAACCACATCCTGCTCGTGGTACCTTGTATCTATTTTGGGCTTGAAGATCTCTACTTTTTGTTTAGCAAACTGGGCGCGTTTGAGGCGGCGTATCAGCTCTTCGGTCTTGCCCGAGAACATGCTGCCGCAGATCACTTCTATGCTGCCTTTTTTATTGCTTTCGTGCCTGTGACTTTCTAAAAACATAGCGCTGGCGAATATTTTTCAACCGATGTACTAAACAAAGCAAAAATACGTTATTTTTAAACAGTAAAAGCAAGGCGTTATGCAGAAGGAAGCCGTACTGGCACATATCAAGGAAGAAGCTGAAAAAGCGAAGAAATATCTTCAGCAGCTGGAGAACGACCAGCACCTCACCGCCAGCGAGGCACAGGAACTTCTGGATCACGTGGAAAAGATGTACCGCAATCTTTGCGTTTATGCACATGCTTTAAAAAGCCATGAACTTACCGGCGACCTGCAGGTGCACATGAAGATCATGCAGGCGGTAACGATGGAAAGCAATGTTACCGCAGAGAAGGTTGTGGAATCGGTGAAGGAAGAGAAAAAGGAAGAAACAACACCAAGTCCCGTGGAGGATGCGGTGATCCTTCGCAAGATCGAGTTAAGTATCAATAATAAGTTCCGCATAGCCAACGAGCTCTTTAACCAGAACCAGTTGGAATTCAACGCGGCCTTCAACCAGCTCAACTCCATCAATACCCTCGACCAGGCAATACGTTATCTCGAGTCTTTGAAGCAGGTGTATAAGTGGAAGGACGAAAACCCCTTAGTAAAGAATTTCTATGCGCTGGTACAGAAAAGATTTGTATAAACTGCTTCCTGCCACGGCAACCGTTCTTACTGCCACCTGCCTACTGCTTACTTCCTACTGTTCAGCCCAGGATTCCCTTTACACCCGGCAGGTCATCAAAAAACTTACTTCAAAAGAATTCTTTGGGCGCGGTTACGTGAACAACGGTCTCGACAAGGCGGCCAAATACATTGCGGGCGAATTGAAGCGCTGGAAAGCCGAACCGCTTTTTGGTACGGGATACTTTCAGTGGTTTGATTTCAATGTGAATACTTTCCCCGGCAAAATGGAAGTGAAGATCAATGGGAAGAAGTTGAAGCCCGGCGTGGATTTTATTGTAAGCCCGGAGAGCAGCGGATTTAAGGGGGGCACGAAGATGAAAAAGGTTGACAGCGTTACTTACGTAATGGATGGTGCAAAGGATGCGGTAGTAGCGATAACACTGCAACGAAAACTTACCTTTTCGGTAGCTCATGAGGCAATGCCGTATTGTTCTATTGAGCTGCTGAACAAGGGTAGTTACCCCGATATCAAGAACCTGGAAGTGAACATCGAGAACAAGCTGCTTACTAAATACATCAACAAGAACATCTGCGCTTTTATTCCCGGCAGGGTCAATAACGATACGATGATCCTATTTACCGCGCACTATGATCATTTGGGCAGCATGGGGAAGAGTACTTATTTCCCCGGCGCCAACGATAATGCCAGCGGCTGCAGCATGCTGCTCAACCTTGTAAAACATTACACTAAAACCCCACCTAAGTACAAAACCGTATTCGTGTTCTTCGCGGGTGAGGAGGCCGGGTTGATGGGCTCTCAATACTTTGTGGAGCAAAACACCGTAGACTTAACCAAAATAAAATTCTTACTGAACCTCGATCTCTTAGGCACCGGGGATGAGGGCATAACGGTAGTAAATGCTACAGAATTCAAGCCCCAGTTCGAGCTTTTAAAGAGGCTGAACGATGAGAAGAAATACCTCACCCTGGTCAAGCCCCGCGGTAAGGCGCAGAACAGCGATCACTTCTGGTTCACCGAAAAGGGAGTGCCTTGCTTCTTTATTTATACCATGGGCGGCATAAAAGCCTACCATGATGTATATGATAAGGCTGAAACTCTGCCACTTACGCGGTATCGACAGGTTTTTGAGTTGATAACCCGTTTTATGGAATCCGTCTAAACACGTATTGCAAAAAGATTGGTTTTTCCTATCTTAGCCCTGCTAAAAAATCCAGCAGATGATGAAAAAATTATTCCTTGCTTTATCGCTAACCACTTGCCTTTTTACGAACGCCCAGCATAATTGGGCACCCATTGAATCTAACGGTTTTGGCCAACAGATCAGCTTCTGGAGGAGCCAGGTATTCCAGGGTAAATTGTATGTGGTGGGCGACTCCATGGGATATATCTCGCTTCATTCATCCGCTACGGGCGCGCCAGGTTCCTTTACCGAAGAAACAGGCCTGACGCCTCTTCTGCAAGCCAGCAATGAAAATTATTTTTCCAGTGCCACAGCCAATGCCAACTATATGTTCTTTGGTTCACAAACCAATTATGATACAACCGGAGGTTTTATAGGAATTAAACCACAGGTATATCGTTACGATGGCAGTTCTTATACCGTGCACGGAACCATAAACTACCTTTCGGCACCTGATACGAATAAGATCATCTCAGGGAATTACCCCAAAATTGGCAATCTTATACAGTATTCGCCTACCGGGTCAAACGATACAATTTACGCTTTCGTTTCTCCCGGCTGGCCTCACTACGCCTCTGTTTGGAAAGCACCGGCCAACCAAACAAATCCTACATGGGTCAATTCAACCAATTTTTCTCCAGGCTCAAGGGTCGAGTATATCAACAGTTCTGCAGTATGGCACAACAAACTTTACATCAGCACATTTAACATGACAAATGGCGGTATGATCCTTCGTACTGCGGATGGGGTGAATTGGGATACGGTCACAACCGGTCTTTCAATGGGTTCTGTGCTTGGAGTGAATTCGTTCAACGCTAATTTTAGTAAACTTTTTGTGTATAACGATACCTTGATGGCAGGGGTAACCTATGCATCTAGTGGTATCGGCCTTATTTATACCGCGGATAGCCTTGTCACTACCCAAACATGGGATTCTTATATTGACAGTGCAGGATGGAACGGCTTAGCGGGACAGTGGGATGGCTTCCAGGATATGGCCGTAGCTGATGGCAAACTTTGGGTACAGGTAGTTATGCAAAGCGGGCAAATACCCCGAATTTATGAGGTTTACCGGAACGCATTGGGTCGCGATACCATTGAGGTCTCTTCCGAGTATTCGGGGCTTGAGAGCTTTACCAATATAGCTTCCGACTATTCCCTGCATTCCTTTAACAGCCGTCTTTTTACTACGGGCCACTCAGGCATGGGTTCAAAAGCTGCCGGCGGCGCTCAAAACCAAAGCAGCATGGACCTTGGGAATATCTACAGCTTTTATCCCATCAATCCAACCGCTTCTTACACCGATTCGGTTTTTACCGGAACAGGCTATTGCGAGAACAACGGTGTTTATTTAGTGAACACTTCACAGAACGGCTCTTCCTACGAATGGTTCATCAACGGAACACATTACAGTTGGGCCCAGGATACTGTGTATTATCCTTCAACCGCGGGCCTTTACAACGTGAAAATGGTGGCTTACAACGGAACTTACACGAGCCAGTACAAAGACAGCATTACCGGTTCATTCACCATCAATCCAAATCCTTCTTCCTCGCTGGCAACGGTTTCTAACGATACTATTTGCCGGGGTCAAACCATCGAGTTTTACGTAAGCGCATCAGGTGGCACAGCCCCTTATACGTATACCTGGCATAACGTGGAAGAGATGCTTAGCTATCCCGGAAGCGATACTACCGAGATCACGCTTTACACAGTACCATCTTTCTCTCCTTACATTTACATGTATGTGGATATCAAAGACGCGAACATGTGTACCGTGGGAAATCCTCCTCCGCCCATCTACGTTTGGGTGAACCCTTCCGACTCTTTATCGGGTGTAACGGTTGATACTCTTTTAAACCCGGTCATCGCGGGTAAAGTATATCTTTTCAAACTCAATCCATTGAATCCGCAGCCCGGCGATACAGCAGGAGTGTTCACGCTTTCTTCCGGCGGTGCGGGAGGTTGGTATTTCCCATCGGTTCTGTACGGAAGTTATATTGCCAAAGTGGAGGCCGATACCAGCAATCCTTTATATGCAACAGCTGTTGGTACTTACTTCAGTAACAAAACGTACCCGTTCCAGTGGGATTCTGCTGTAGTCATACAGCACTTTAGCTGCGTGGCAGGTAACGTGGGCGGAAATAATATACAGATATTACAAATGCCACCACCTGTTGCCGGTCCGGGCCAGATCAGCGGACAGATCACCTATGATTCTTCTTATACAGGAGCCCGATACGGGAACGGCGGTTTCCACCCAATGGGTGCGCCACTTAAGGGGGTTGACGTAAAACTTGGAAGAAATCCGGGTGGAAGTCCGGCCGCAAGAACAACCACCGATACCAGCGGTAATTACAACTTCACCGGAGTACCTTTAGGAAGCTACAAGATCTATGTGGATATACCTAATTACGGGATGGACAGCGCAAGGGCAGTAACCATTAATACGCTTACTCCAACCAGCACCAACAACGATTATTATGTAGATTCAAGTATGATCCACCTGATCCCCATCGGTTATGCCAACGCGGCCATTTGCCAGGGCGATAGTATCATGCTGGGTGGCGGTTATCAAACAGTGGCCGGCGTCTATGGCGATACGGTGGATGTGAACGGACACGACAGCATCATCGTAACCACTTTAGCGATCAACCCATTGCCAACTTTGACAGTAACTACCAGTGCAGACACGATCTGTGCCGGTGGAAGTGGAGCGGTGCTTACAGCTTATGGTAGCGGAACTACCTGGTTGTGGAGTGGTAACGCGGCATTCGCAACAACCTCTACAGTTTCGGTTAATCCAACATCAACGGATTCTTATACAGTGATCGCTTACCTGAATGGCTGTCAAACTGAACAAAGTATTCAGGTTGTAGTGAATTGCGCTATTGGTATCAAGAATTACAGCGCAAGCGGTTTATCGATCTATCCGAACCCTGCAACTGATAAGCTGACCGTGGATATTGCGAAAAGCGGGACCCTGAAGTTGATCAGTATTACCGGTCAGGTGATACTTGAGAAACAAGTGAACGCGGGCCTTAACGAGATCCCTCTCGGTAATGTTGCTGCAGGAGCTTATGAAGTAAGTATCCGGTCAGACGGTAAGCAGATGAACAGCAAACTGATGATCAATAAATAGAATTAATATCTATATTTAAACCGCGAGCTCTGCCTCGCGGTTTTTTTATGCGTAAAATTCTCCTCATATCGGATACGCATGGGCACCTGGATCCAAAGGTGTTCAAATACATAGAAAGTGTGGATGAGGTATGGCATGCCGGGGATATTGGTTCGCTTGAAGTTTGTAAACAGATCGAAAAACTAAAGCCGTTGCGCGCCGTTCATGGCAATATTGATGGCGCAGAGATAAATAAAGAATACCCGGAAGATCAAATTTTCCTGTGCGAAGAGGTGAAGGTGCTGATCACGCACATTGGCGGTTATCCCGGTAAATACAGCCCGCATGCCCGCGAGCTCATCCGGCAGGAAAGGCCAAAGCTCTTTATTTGCGGGCACTCACACATCTTAAAAGTGATGTACGATAAGAACAATGACCTGTTGCATTTGAATCCCGGAGCGGCGGGAGTTCATGGTTTTCATCATGTAAAAACACTTCTGCGCTTTGTCATTAGTGGAAGAGAGATAAAAGACATGGAAGTGATCGAGCTCGGAAAACGCGTTTAGCAGGACAAAGGATCCTCCCCTCCAAGGGGAGAGAATTTCGCGAAGCGAATCCCGATAGCTATCGGGAGTGGTCCTGAGTGAGTAAGATCTAACTCCGAAGAACTTACTTCTTCGCGTCGATCTTGATCCGCTCCGCGCGATTGGCAACTCCCCATGCAGTAAAAAACACTAACCTCGTGATCTTTTCCATTTTATTGAAATCGATCTTGCTGATCTCGTCGGTCTCCTGGTGATAATCGGCATGCACGCCGTTGAAATAAAAAATTACCGGAACGCCGTTCTTCGCGAAGTTATAATGGTCGCTGCGGTAATAATAACGATTCGGTTCGTTCTCGTCGTTGTATTTGTAATCCAACTCAATGTTCGTATAGGTCTTATTAGCCTGCTCAGAAATGTTATGCAGATCCTTGCTAAGCTTATCAGCACCGATCAGGTAAATGTAATTTGCGTTATTGGCATGGTCTTCATCCAAACGGCCGATCATGTCAATGTTGAGGTCGCAAACCGTTTTATCGAGACCAAAGATCGGATGTTCTGCGTAGTATTCACTTCCCAGCAGTCCTTTTTCCTCTCCCGATACATTTAAGAACAACAGGCTTCGGCGTGGGCCTTTGCCCGCTTTTTTTGCTTCTGTGAAGGCTTTCGCTAATTGCATAACGGCAACAGTACCGCTACCGTCATCATCCGCTCCATTGTAAACTTTTCCATCATGAATTCCTAAATGATCGTAATGCGCTGATAGTACAATCACTTCATCCTTCAGATCACTTCCTTCGATATAGGCCATCACATTCTCGGCGCTGATGCCGAATTTTTTCTGGGAGATAGTAAGCGTAAATGGTTTTTTTATCTCAAACTGTACTGTTTTGCCGGTCTTTTTTATTTTCTCCGCTATCTTGCGGGTGTTGTTCTTGGATCCTGTTAACATATCGTTGGCCATTTCTTCAGAAATGTAAATGATGAGTGGATAATTCGGCTCGTTCTTACTGTCGATGCTCATCCTTGTGGAATTGATGCGGTGCTCGAACTTGGTGTAACTCGCCTGCAGGTTCTTATCAACGATGAACAAATATTTTATTCCTAATTTTTTTGCTTCGGCTTGCTTGCTGCGAAACCCACCTCCCCATGGGCTGGCTTCCGTCTTTTGGGAGATCATGGAAGTGCCATCGGCGCGGTAAGGCTCGCCATCCAGGATCATCACCGCTTTGTCTTTCACGTTCAAATTATCAAAATCATTGTACACCAAAGTGTTGATCCCATAGCCGCAGAACGCGATCTTATCTATCTTGATGGTTGTATCTCCAATGGTATTGGCCCAGCTGAAATAATCGGTGCTATTTGCGTAAGTCTTTTTATTGGCGGTGATCTTTACCTCCTGCGGGTTGAAGACCGCCAGCGGGAACGATTGCTGGTAGCCGTCTTTTAACTGGGGATCGTTAAGCGGTTTGATACCAAGATCCTGGTAATATTTTTTAATGTACTCGCCACTCATTTTTTGTCCTTTTTGCCCGGTCTCGCGTCCTTCGTATTCGTCAGAGGCCAGCACGCTGAGGTTCTTTTTCATTCCCTCGGCGGTAACGAATTTAGAGAAGCGAACGGCGGCGGTGTCGGGTTGCTGCGCGAAAATTGTGAATGGCAGCAGGAGCAAAAGGGTTGAGCGCATGGCAGGAAATTTTAGGCAAAGATAGTACCAAAAGTGATACCATTTTTCATTCTACGGAATATCCCCTTTTCGGGGGGAGTGCTTGCATTCTTTGTGCTCTCTGTGGGCTGTTCTCTTGGCTGTTTTCTCTGTGGCTTGCCCTGAACCGCAGTTTTGTTTCAGGGTTTCGGCTGTTTGCCAACTGTTTCTATGGATACGAACATCCCAAAATAAATGCTATTTTTGTCTACCAAAATCAAACCTATGAACGATCTGTTAAAAGGAAAACGCGGTATCATCACCGGGGCTTTAGACGAAAACTCAATTGCCTGGAAAGTGGCTTTGAAAGCGCACGAGCAAGGCGCTAAAATCGTACTTACCAACGCGCCCATCGCCATGCGTTTAGGAACCATCAAGCAACTGGCCGAAAAGACCAATAGCGAGATCATTCCTGCTGACGCGAGCAATGTGGAAGAGATCACCAACCTCTTCACTAAATCTCAGGAAGCATTAGGTGGAAAAATTGATTTTGTATTGCACTCTATCGGTATGAGTCCCAACATCCGCAAGAATATTCATTACACTGAACTGAACTATGATTTTTATATGAAGAGCGTGGATATTTCCGCTCTTTCTTTGCACAAGATGTTAAGCGTTGCTTATAAAATGGATGCTTTATCCGAATGGGCGAGTGTAGTTGCTTTAACTTATATCGGCGCGCAACGTGTGTATCCTTTCTACACCGACATGAGCGAAGCAAAAGCTATGCTCGAATCAATAGTGCGCAATTTCGGTTATCATTACGGTAAGAAAAATAAGGTGCGTGTAAATTCAGTTTCTCAATCGCCCACCAAAACTTCGGCCGGTAACGGCATCAAGGGTTTTGCCGAATTTTTTGACCTTGCCGATATGCAATCTGCTCTCGGTAACGCTTCGGCCGACCAATGCGCGGATTATTGCTTAACGCTCTTCAGCGATTACACCAAAATGGTTACCATGCAGAATCTCTTCCACGATGGGGGTTACAGCACCACCGGCGTGAGCATGGAGATGATGGAGAAGCTGGGGTAAGTGTGGGCGTTGCCTTCGGCCCGGGCTACAAAAGGGTGCCGTTTTTGCCGCACCCTCTTCCAAACGTCATTGCGAGCAAAGCGAAGCAATCTGTTGCTATATCGGGAGATTGCTTTGTCGCCAACAGCCTCCTCGCAAAGACGTCTAGGTGCGGCAAAGAACCCCTTCGGGCCTTTTGTATCCCTAACGCAGGCTTGAGGTTATTTTTAGTTGTTTCTCGAATTTTAGTCTTTCAAGGTCAACTGACTGGTAGGAGAGAACAATGGTTATCCAAAAAGCAATCCCGGTACTTCCTGCAACAAATAAAATTCTGATTATTGTACTTGGTTCGCGTCCATTAAGAGTGAAATTTGGTATAAAAAGGAATGCTAAGAGAAATAAAGCTACCAGTAAAAAAAGAATTACCGGTTTGTTCCTTGATTTATACGTAGTATGCATTATACGTTCTTTTCCGGTTTCTTCTATAATCCCTAATATGCTAGTTTTTGAAGAGTGTAATTTAAAAGAGGCTGAATCGAAACTCCCGGTATATTTGTTTATTCCCAAATTATCGGTTTCCGAAAGATAATGTCTAACGATATTTTGGATATCCTCAGTTGTAAGAAGAGTGTGATATTGTTTATTAATAATACCCGAAAGCATCTTCAATCAAACATAAAAAAGAAGAACACAACGGCAACCCATTCCTTTTTGATGCCGCCGGCGTGGCCAATGGTTGAGTACGAAGAGTTTTGTACCGTGCCATCGTCTTTGATGTGGCCAATGGTTGAATAGCTGCTATTCTGCACAGTTCCATCACTTTTAACGTGTCCAACAGTACTATAGGATGCATCCTGTATGGTTCCGTCGGATTTAATATGACCAATGGTGCTGTAGCTGGCGTTTTGTATAGTTCCGTCGTCTTTTATGTGTCCAACCGTGCTATAGGAGCTGTTTTGTATGGTTCCGTCTGATTTTACGTGGCCTGTGGTACTGTAAGAGCTATTCTGGATGGTTTGGGCACTGATATTCAGGCTAGTTAAAGCACTAATTATCAAAAGTAAACGTTTCATAAGTCGCTATTTAAACCAAAGATAAAAAAAATATTCCAAGTATCTTTATGGGGTTGTCTAAGCGCCTTAAAATATTCGTTATAGGGCCGGCCTATCCTTTGCGGGGTGGACTGGCTACGTTCGATGAATTGTTTTGCCGTTCCCTTTGCAAAGAAGGGCACGATGCGCAGATCATTTCCTATTCGCTGCAATATCCCAATTTTCTTTTTCCGGGTTCTACGCAGTACGATCAAAGTGGTATTGCCCCCGAGGGAATTAAAATTCACACGCTTATCAATTCGGTCAATCCTTTCAATTGGTTCAAAACGGCGCGCTTCATTAAAAAAGAGAAACCTGATCTTGTAGTAGTGCGCTACTGGATCCCT
Source organism: uncultured Flavobacteriaceae bacterium (assembly GCA_964387075.1). Lineage (GTDB taxonomy): Bacteria > Bacteroidota > Bacteroidia > B-17B0 > Aurantibacillaceae > PALSA-968. The sequence goes on along the minus strand of CAYLVB010000007.1, from coordinate 125,808 downwards.
TTCATGGGGCCTGCTTTGGGAACTATCTGTAAAAGTATTTCAAAGGCCGGAGTGAAAGTGATCGCCATCACCGATAATGTTATTCCGCATGAAAAGCGCGCCGGCGATACGGCGTTCACAAAATATTTCATCAAGCGCTGCCACGGTTTTGTTACCATGAGCAAAGCGGTGCTGGCCGACCTGGGTAAATTCACTGCTTCTAAGCACAAAAAATTTCTGATGCACCCGCTCTATACGGCTTTCGGCGAGAAAGTAAACAAACAGGAAGCCCGCAAAAAACTGAATATTGGCGCCTACGATAAAACGCTTTTGTTCTTCGGATTGATCCGTCACTACAAGGGCCTGGATCTTTTACTGGAAGCCATGACCGATGCCCGCATCAAACAAATGCATTTGAAATTGCTGGTGGCCGGCGAGTTCTACGAAGATAAAAAACCTTATGCGGATATCATTGAGAAACACGGTCTGCAAAACAACATCATTCTCTTTGATAAATTCATTCCTAATGAAGAAGTGAAATATTATTTCTCGGCGGCCGATCTTTTAACGCTTCCTTACCGCAGCGCAACCCAAAGCGGCGTAACGCAGGTGGCCTTTCAGTTTGAAAAGCCAACTTTGGTTACGAACGTAGGCGGCCTGTCGGAAATAATTCCACATGGAAAATGTGGGTATGTTGTTGAGTCAAGTCCTAAAGCTATAGCAGACGCGATAGTGGATTACTTCGAAAACAGCAGGGAAGCAGCTATGAGCGCGGCCATGGCCGAAGAAAAAAAGAAATACGATTGGAGTATTTTCTCCAGGAACATTGTAAATTTATACGAAGAAATTAGTCATGATAGTAAGAAGTAAAGCGCCCTTGCGCATAGGATTAGCCGGTGGAGGAACCGATGTTTCTCCCTACTCGGATATCTATGGGGGTGCTATTTTGAACGGCACGATAGATCTTTATGCCTACGCCTCACTGGAACCATTGGACAACGGCAAGATCGAGTTCTGCATTGATGGTACCGACCGATTCGTTACGCTTAAGTCGGCTAAGGAACTTGAGCTGGTTGAAGGTTTTGAATTATTCATCGGCGTTTATAACCGCGTTGTGAAGCAATTCAACACCGGCGCGCTTTCTTTTCGCTTAACATCTTACATCGAAGCCCCACAAGGCTCGGGCCTGGGAACTTCCTCCACCATTGTGGTTTCTCTTTTGGGCGCTTTTGTAGAGTGGCTCAAATTACCGCTGGGACAATACGACATCGCGCACCTGGCCTACGAGATAGAACGCATTGACCTGAACATGTCGGGCGGTAAGCAGGACCAATACGCGGCTACCTTCGGAGGCATTAACTATATCGAGTTCATGGCCAACGATAAAGTCATTGTGAACCCGCTGCATTTAAAGAATGAGGTCCTGTACGAGTTGGAATTCAACCTGCTTCTGTATTTTACCGCCACGCAAAGAATGTCAGCGGCCATTATTGACGAGCAGGTGAAAAATGTGAAAGAAAAGAATGAGAAGTCAGTGGAAGCTATGCATAACCTTAAGGAGCAGGCTCACCAGATGAAGGACAGTTTACTGCGTGGCGAACTGAACAAGATAGGAGAGATACTACACTTTGGCTGGCACAATAAGAAGCAAATGGCACATTCCATCTCGAACAAATTGATAGACGATATTTATGAGACAGCATTAAAGAACGGCGCCAGCGGCGGCAAGATCTCGGGCGCGGGCGGTGGCGGCTTCATGTTCTTCTTTTGTCCGGGCATCACCAAAATTAAAGTGGCGCGGGCCATTGAAAATTTAGGCGGCAAAGTGCAACCTTTTAAATTCACACAGCAAGGATTAACTACCTGGACCATTTGAGCTTCGTGGGAAAAATACAGGTTATTCGTTGTGCGTTATTCGTGATAGGATTCATGTTGTTTTTTACGAGCTATTCTCAAAAGGTAGGAGTTGTATTGAGTGGTGGTGGAGCAGGAGGCGCATGTCACGTAGGGGTTTTGAAGGCACTTGAAGAAAACAACATTCCAATCGATTACATCACCGGAACTTCTGTGGGCGCTTTGGTAGGAGCAATGTATGCTTCAGGCTACAGCACCGATGAGATCGAGAAAATTGTGAGCTCCGAAAAATTCAGCGATCTCTTAAAAGGCGAGACCGAAAAAAAATACCGGTATTATTATTTCAAGCATGCCGACGATGCCTCCTGGGGTATGCTAAAGGTTTCTTTTGATTCTTTATTCCTCACCAATATTCCCACCAACTTTGTGAACTCGGTGCCGGTTGATTTTAGCATGGCCGAGTTCTTTACCCAGCAATCTTCGGTGACTTGCGGTAATTTCGACAGTCTTTTTATTCCTTTCCGTTGTGTGGCTTCGGATGTGGAGAGCAAAAAAGCTTTTGTTTTCAGTGCGGGTCCGCTTAACCAGGCCGTTCGGGCCAGCATGACCTATCCTTTTTACTATCATCCTATTTCGGTAGATGGAAAGATCCTCTTTGATGGCGGGCTTTACAATAATTTCCCGGCCAACGTGATGAATAAGGACTTCAAGCCCGATTTTATTATTGGAAGTGTAGTTACAGGCCTCAATCCAAAGATCAAAGAAGAGGATATTTACGGGCAGATACGCAACATGCTGGTGCATAATCCCAATTTTGATATGCAGGGTACACAAGGCATCATGATCAAACCGTGGAGCGGCGTGGGTACTTTTGATTTTGGTGCAGCCAGGCGATTGATCGATAGCGGGTATGTGGCCGCCATCCGGCAAATGGATTCCATTAAAGGACAGATAGCGGCCACACGAAGGAAAGAAGATGTGGTTGCAAGGCGTGAGAGTTTCCGAAAACGCATGAGCGAAAAGATAGAGGTGGAGGAGATACAGATCGAAGGGCTTAACCGCAAGCAACAACAGTATGTGAAGCGCATGATGCAGATAGGCAGAAAGGAATTAACGATGGAGAACCTTAAGCCTGTTTATTACCGTCTTACTTCCGATGATAAGATACGCAGCGTTTTCCCCACACTTACGTATAATCCTGATTCAAAAAAATACAAGCTGATGCTTAACGTGCGCAAGGAAAAGGATATGTACCTGCAATTGGGAGGCAACATCTCTTCGCGGCCTATCTCAGAAGCCTTTGCATCGGTGCAGTATAATCATTTGGGCAGGATAGGCACTTCCATTTACGGTAACGGTTATTTCGGTAGGCTTAACACTTCTTTTTCGGGTCGTGTGCGTTTTGATTTCCCGGGGCGCGTGCCTTTTTACCTGGAACCTAACGTTACCATTTCGCGTTGGGATTATTACCGTAGCAGTAATCTATTTTACAGCTTACAGAAGCCGGCCTATCTAACGCAGCGCGATCGCTTCGCAGAGGTAGTGTTTGGCCACTCGGCGGGCAACCACGCCAAACTAATGTACGGTGGCGGCGCGGCGCAGCTGGTAAACGTGTATTACCAAACCGATAACTTTAATAATAAGGACACCACCGATGAAACCCGGTTTACCTTTGGCCACGGATACCTGGAGTATGAACTGAATACGCTCAACAGGAAACTTTACGCTTCAGAAGGAATTTACATAAACGTGAAAGCCAAATATGTAAATGGTTTAGAGACATTGATCCCGGGCAACACTACCTCGCAGGTTCCTGACAGCAACATTGTGCATGACTGGACCATGTTCAAGGTAAAGATCGATTATTACTTAAAGCCTTTTAATTTCTTTAAGATCGGTTTGTTGGTAGAGGGAGTTTATTCTACCCAGCAGTTATTTGCCAATTACACTTCTTCTGTGCTTTCCGCTCCCGCCTTTCAGCCTACGCCCGAGAGTAAATCACTTTTCCTTCCTAACTTCCGCGCTTACCAATACGGCGCTGGCGGCATGAAAATGATCTTTCATCCTGTCAGGAAATTGGATCTGCGCTTTGAGGGGTATTTCTTCCAGCCTTATCAGAGTATTGAAAAGAAAGCCGACCCCACCGACTTTACCGCCGAGTTAAGTACTCCTTTTTTACACCAGTACATTGTGGGCATGGCCGCCCTGGTTTATCATACGCCCTTGGGCCCCATCAGCATAGGCGCCAATTACTACCACAAAGAAAAAGAACCCTGGACCTTCCTCTTCCACTTTGGGTATACTATCTTTAATAAGAAGTCGATAGAGTAGCTTAAATTTAAACTAATTTTGGTAAACTTAGTGTTGGCGATGTGCAAAGTAATATTCTCGCGGAAAACAATAACTGGTTTATACTTGGTAGGCATCCTGTTTCTCCTACCTAGTTTAAAAGTTATTGCCCAATGTTCTGGACCTCATGTCAGCCTTTTTCCAGCTAACGTTAATGGCGTAACAGTTACGCAAACTTATACTGGCGCTGTAACCTATGTATGTGGAACATGCACATGGACAGATTGTGGTATAACTGCCGGCCCTACAGCTCTGGGGTCCGGGGCTCTTAACGGTGCGCCATTTACACAGATTCTTACATTTTCAACTCCTGTCAATAATATAATATATATTTTAAGTGCATCAGACAGTACTGCCTCTAATGTCGAAACATTTACTTTTACGATTGATGTTGGCTCGTTGTCTTTGATTCAAACAACTTCCTGTTCATTTAATCAATTTGCTAATGTTCTCAGGGCAAATGCTTATGGTGGAAACGGAAATGCCGCTTATATAACGCTTTCATCAACAGTGCCGTACAATTCCATAACTATTTCTGGCAACGGCGGAAATAACTCAAGTTATATGGCGCTTTGTGCGAATTCAATAGGAATTGAATCTTTTCCTAATAAGGACCAGTTAATGATTTACCCAAATCCTTCGAATAGTATGATCCGCTTAGATCACACTCTCGCTTCTGATGCAAATCTCGAAATCACAGATGTAAATGGTAACTTAGTATACTCAACAGTCCTAAAACTTGAAGTTCAGTCATTGATGATAAAGGTTGATGAACTGCAAGAAGGAGTTTATTTTTGTCGAGTGATTGAGCGGAATAAACCTTTGAAATGTCAAAAGCTGATTATCTTAAAATGAAGTTTTATTCAAAACATACCCTGGTGATTTTGGTACTGTTTTTTGATTTTTTTAATACTGCAGGGAGCAAAGTTCAGGGTCAATGTTCGGGATCTCAGGTAAGTTATTTTCCTGCCACTGTAAATGGTGTGACCATTACTCAAACCTACACAGGTGATGTTACTTATGCTGGTGTAACAAATACCTGGTCTAATTGTGGCGTGACTTCAGGACCTACAACTTTGGGAAATGCTGTTCTTGCTGGATCACCATTTATACAGGCACTTGCGTTTTCAACTCCGGTAAATAACTTGGTTTATATTCTTACAGCACCCGACAGTACTTCGTATGCCTGTGAGACATTTTCTTTTACTGTGGATGCTGGAAGCCTAACGTGTGTTCAGGGCGGTTCGTCATGTCCATTGGTCCAAAATGGCAATACTTTTTACGCCAACAGTACTAATACAATAGGCACGTATATTACTCTAATCTCATCACAGCCTTATAACGGGGTTACTGTATCCGGTTCAGGGGGTGCCAATGGTAGTTGTATGTCGCTATGTCAAAACTCAATTGGTTTTAGTGGAATTTTCGGAATGAAGGGGATAAATTTTTATCCGAATCCGGCGCAGGAAAAATTGAATTTGGAAGGGAGTACAGAACTGGATCACATAAGTATCATGAATTCTATAGGTCAAGTTGTTTTTCAGTTCCAGAGCCATCAAAAAAGCGTGCAGTTAGATATAAGCCAACTTCCTAAAGGATTGTATCTTCTGAAAGCATCTATCGGCAGTGCACGCTTTTTAAAAGAGTAAAAGTCTTAAAAGCTGTAGCTCAAATTCACCATCCCGGTAAATTCTTCGAAGGCGTTCTTCTGTACAGCGGTTTTGAATTTGTTGGTGTACATAGCACTTAAAGAAAAAGAAGGTTTACCGAATTTCTTGTCGAGTTTAGGTGTGAAGGAAAGCGTTGCGCGTTCGTTCAATACCAAAGCGCTTACTTTCTCATCTGTAAAGGCCTGGTTAAATACGTTGGCCAAGCTAAACCGCAGCATGTTCTTTGCGAAGGATCTTCCAAGCGTAATGCCCGGGCCCATGTAAACCGTGGTATTGATCGGGTTCATCACGCGGTTATAATTGTAAGTGAAAGCGCAGTTCATTTGGCTTTTTACGAAGGAAAGATTGTAGCAGAAATTACCATTGAGCACGCGGGTGGAAGGTTGCACTGTGTTTCCTTGCTTTTGGTTACTCACCTGGTAGGATGAAGTAAGCACAAAAGAATTTCGAATTCTAGTGCCGGGAATATTAAAAGTAGTAGTGGCGCTGGCATTTTGAGATACCTGGTAGAAATTAAGCGTATCGGCCGCCGATCTTTGATAATAAGGATCTGTGACAGGCCGCACATTGGTGTAGGTAGTGAAATTGGAATACAGGGCAGTGAGCGAAAACTTCGTGCCGGGTACAAAAGCAATATTTCCGGAAGAGATAAAACGCTTGTTGGTGCTGAACTTGCTTTTGTCGAGGTTATTGTGCTGGTAGCCCGCGTTGGCCGAGATATTGAGTTTTCCTTTCAGTAAACGCAGGGAAGGAGCAAGGGTAAAGTTCTCAAGGTCATTATTAAAGTAATAAGCGCCCAGGGTTTTGTAATTCGGAGCTATGTATTCGTAGTTGGCGGACATAGAGAAAATGTTTTTGGAAAAACCTAAGGATGTTTTATAGGCACTGAAGAATTGGGATGTGCTGTTGGGCGAGAATACAAGGGGCAAGGGATTGGCCTGCGGTGTGCTCAAAACAACTTCCGTGTTCAGGTTGCGTGTCAAGCCCGATAACGCATATTCTGCTTCGAGCGTAAATAATTTGGTTATTCTTGTTTTTCCGGCAATGCTCACCACTGTATTTTCCTGCGGCAACACATCGGTGTTGGAAGGCGTGTAGGCAAGACTATTAATGTCATCTTTCGCCGAAAAATAAATAAGGTTGAACCCATACCCATTCTTCTCGTAGCCAATTTTTCCTCCATAACCCATGCGCCTGTAACTCATCGCTTCATCCGAATCCGTGACCGCGTTGTAAGCAATGGCCTTTTTAAGTCGGCCGTACATGCCCGATATTTTCCAATTGCCCGGTGTAAGATCAAAGCCGCCGCCTAAAAAGGTATGTCCAGCCAGGGTATAATTCGAAAAGCTCATGGAAGTAAATCCAATGTAGGTCCTCACCCATTTGTAAGTGGGCGCGCAGCTGCTCATGTTAAAAGGCTGGGTATAAGAGCTGCTCAGGTTGCTATAGCTGTAGGTAAAGGGAAGGCTCACATCAAGAATAGAAATGTTCAGATTCCCGTTAAAGAACCAGCTGTATGGCGGCCTTCTGTTGCCAATGCCGTTGGATGAGTAAAAAATGCCGTTGTAATTCAAGCCTCCTCCAACGGTGATCATGTCTTTTTTGCCCAGCTTTTCGAGGTTTTGGCTAAAAGCGGGTAAGGCCAGCAAGAAACAAAATATGTGATGGATCTTTTTCAAATTACTGGCTGATCATGAAGGAACGGTTTCGGCTGTCGTACTCGGCAATGATCTTAAGCAGGTAGGTTCCGGGGGCCGGGTTGTTCAATTGAATGGCCGCGCTTGCCGAGTCTGTTTGTGAATAAGGAACACGTTGCAATTCATTTCCTAAAGCGTCGAAGATAAAAATGGCGAAAGATTGTTTTTTATGGAAAGTAACATCAACCGTAAACTGCCCGGAGTTAGGATTTGGATATAGAACCAGGCTGGCGATGCCATTGTTGTTATGATCGGTTGCAAAACTGGTGTCGGGTTGCATCACCACAATGTTCCTGGTCAGTTGCATCTGGCAGGTGCCGAACCAGGCATACATGGTCACCTGCAGTGCGCCGGTATCAGCATGCACGATCTGCGGCGCGAAAGCATTGCTGTTTATCATTGTGCAGTTTGCCGGAAGTAACCAGGCGATCGAATCAGGACGCGGATTGCTGATATCAACCAATACAAAGGTGTCGCCTTTGATCTGTTGCGTAGAAAGAATGAAGTCGGGCGCAGGCAATATGCTGGAATTATCAATTGTAGTTGAAAAAGCATGCGAACATCCCAGGGCATCGGTGATCGTAACCGCATAATTGCCAAAATTGAGTCCGCCAAAAATATTGGAAGACTGAGGTGCGCCGCCATTGAGCGCGTAGAGGTAAGGAGGAATTCCGCCAATACCGTAGGCTTGTACCTGGCCGTTCACATTATTGGGATCGCAGGGCTGGAATGTCTTCACCGAATCGGAGATCGCGGCAGGAACAAGCACGCGTACCGTATCTGTGCCCACGCAGCCGGCGTTGTCGGTTATAGTAACACTATAATTTGTGGTATCTCCGGGAGCTACCGTAATGTTCTGGGAATTTCCACCGTTGCTCCAGGAGTAGGAGAAGCCCGGGGTTCCACCAATGGGTACTGCGCTTAAATTTGCAGTGGAACCATTACAGATGATGGTATCATTACAGCTTGTCAAGATCAAAATATTCTGTAAAAGAACAGCAACTGAATCTGTGGCTATGCAACCGTTTTGCGGATTTGTTACGGTGAGTGAATACACGCCCTGCTGGTTAACAGTTGCAGGATTTCCGGAGGAAAAACCACTGGGACCGCTCCAGTTAAGACTTGCTCCAACGTTAGGAGAATTACCATTGAGCGTCGCGGAGCTGAAGGAACAATTGATGCTTAGGGGTCCTGCAGGAACATTTACTACAGGCGGCGTGGTGTATTGACTTACGGAACGGATCAGGGCGCTGATGCACCCATTCACCGTATCTAAGGCATAGGCAACATAACTGCCGCTTGAATCTGTATAAGAATTATTCAGTAAAGAATCGCCCTGCGAATTTTTCCAATAAAGGATCGCGTTGGTTGTGCTTGAACTGGCGGGCAGCAGTACGCTGTCGCGCGAACAGGTGATGGTATCCAGCACTGCCGGCGCGCTTATGGTTGGTAGAACAATGTTTTGGAATACCGTGAAGGTGTCTTTGCTGATGCAATCATTGCTTCCTGATGTAATGGTCAATGTATAATTGCCGGGGTTCGTAATAGTGGCCGGATTATTCTGTGAAAAAGCATTTCCGGACCAATGCAAATTATCTCCTACGGAGTACAAAGGGGCTGCATCTAAACTTAGGGTTTGTGTTTTGCAGGTAAGCAGATCCACCTGTAAATTGTGATTGATCACCGGTGCCAGTGTATCATGCGTCACAACAACGGTATCCTTGCTGAAGCATCCTGAAACAGGGTCGGTGACATATAAAAAATAATTCCCGCTACTGATGGTATTGAAGACCTGATTAACGGCGATGTTACTGAAATAAGAAGGCCCTGACCAGGAAAAGGTTGCGCCCGGGGTTGAAGAAGATCCATTGAGCGAATCGATCGTGTGCGAACAGGTAAAGCGGATATTACTGCCTGCATTGATGTTTGGCGGAGGATATACGGTGAAAGGAATAAATAGTGTATCACCTGTAGTGCCGCAATAACTTTTGGCGCAGACCTTGAAAGTTCCGCTGGTGGCCGTAGAAGAAAAATTCAGGGAAACCGTACTACCCGTACCGGTAATGGTGACGCCCGTGCCGGTATAGGACCAGCTATAACTGGAGGCATATTTTACAGGGGTGACAATATAAAGTGGAATGTTCTGCCCCTGGCAGGCTTTGGTGAAAACGGAGAGCCTTTTAGGAGCTTCAGGCGCCAGGCAATATACACCCAGGCCCTTGTGCGGGGCAGCCTGCAATTGTGAGAACCTGCCACCAATGAACAGATAGCCTGCTTTGCGATAGGAGGGAAGGATCAAATTATTGGCCGTTGGCGACCAGATTGAAGTGTAATTTTTAAAACCATAAAGATTCAATCCTGAACTGCTGGAATACCAAAACATGGTATCGCCTTCCGGGAATAAAGAAGATGCGCCTGTGTATGGGATGCTCTTTATCTGTGGGTTCAGATTTCCGGTAGCGATGTTATAGCCGTTGATGTTCTTGGGCGGAGTTGCGCAAGCACCCTGGGTAATAGAAGCGACAATATCGTTGGAATACGCGCGTATGTCTGCCACGTTATAGCAGGTTGTGTTGCCGCTTGGTCCCGGCTGCGGACTGAGTTGCCAGTTCAGGATAGTATGCGTTGTAAGATCTACCTTAGCGATGTTATTTACGCTTACTCCGCCGAAGACGGTAAAAAGTCCGCCTACGTAAAGTATGTTGTTCTTCACTTCCAGGCAGGAAAGATGTTCATTGAGCGTGTAATTGATGGGCCTTTGCCAGGAAATGTTTCCGAGCGTATCCATTTCATTCACATCAAACTCTTCGGGAGATCCATTTTCGTAGATGCCGGAAGTGTATACCTTGCCATTGTAGATCTCGAAATCACTTAAGGGCGCCAGGTTATACAAGTGCCGCACATTTTGATTGGAAAGATTGATGGAAAAAAGATAGCTCCCGAAATAAAAGCCGCTGCTGTCATAAGCGAATGCTCCGCCAATGTACAATCGATTCTTATAGATCTTGAGTTTGGCATTTGCGTAATTGACAGTAAGATCGCTAAGCGCTATAAAGCTCAGATCGTTCAGTACCGCCCCCGTCGTCATATCGATCACTGCGAATCCCTGCCTGTTCACATTTCCAACGCGCTGGAACTGCCCGGCTATGTATAATTTTTTTGTAGCTGAGTCGTGTTCAAAGCCGGTGATGTAACCTACGGAGTTGGTAGTTGTATCCAAAATAATATCGGGAAGATTGGGCACCAGCGTTTGTGCCTGAGAAAGGATGCCCGGAAGCAGTAGCAGCAGTATCTCTGCAAAACGTTTCATAAAAATTACCTTCGAGGGGCATCAAAAATAACAAGATTATCCGACCAACCAAATGCCAGCTGTAAAAAAATGGCCTGTCAAACAGCCAAAGGAGCAGTTTTGGAAATCTACGATATTAATGGTATCTTAGTAGATAGCTATAATTTGAGTTCATCTGCACATAAATTGGAGATGAGAAATGAAGGGCTGAGTGAGGGAATTTATCTCTATAAAATTATAGAAAATAATGCAATTTTGAAATCAGGCAAAATTGTAATTATTAAGTAAAAAATATAATTAAATCCCTGAGATGTAGCGTTAGTTATTTCTCAGGGTTTTTTATTGAAGAAATGCAATTGAGAAAGCTGATATTTAATTTGCTCCTAATAATGCTATTAAAACTGAATATGGCGGGGCAATGCAATGGTACCGTGGTTGGCTTCTTTCCAGCTACAATAAATGGGGTAACGGTGACAGAAACTTACACTGGTAGCGTTGCAGTAGGGGCCTACTACACTATTTGCAACGTTACTTCAGGCCAAGCATATTTAGGAGGAGGCTCGCCAACAGCATTTATACAGAAACTTTCATTCTCTATACCGGTAAACAATATAGTCTACATATTAAATGCTTCCGACAGTTGTACTACCGAAATCGAAGCATTCACTTTTTCGGTTAATATTGGAACATTAATAGCTACACAATCTGGATCAACATGCCTTTATATACAATCCGGGAATACATTTACTGCAAACACTTATGGTCCGCCAGCAAATGCTGCGTATATTACACTTTCATCGTCTCAATCTTATAATTCAATTACCATTTCCGGCCCTGGTGGATGTGCGGGTAGTTTTATGGCGTTGTGTTCAAGCTCGATTGGTATTGATGAAATTAAAGGTAAGAACGAGTTAAGTTTTTATCCAAATCCTGCTGAGGAAAAATTGAACTTGAAAGGAAGCACTGAACTGAACCACATAAATATAATGAATTCTATAGGTCAAGTTGTTTTTCAGTTCCAAAGCCATCAAAAAAACGAGCAGTTAGATATAAGCCAACTTCCTAAAGGATTATACCTTCTGCAAACATCTATCGGCAGTTCGCGTTTTATTAAAGAATAGCGCTTTCCACAAATTGTTTAAAACTTAGATGATTAGAAGCGATAGATTTTTGTAACAAATTAAAAATTTCTGCGTTTAAACTAGTAGGATTATACAGCCAGTAACAATCCAACTAACCAAATGGGCAAGCACTCATGCTTGTCTGTTTGGATAGATTTTAAGTGGAGATTCTTAAAGCCTTTACCATCCCAATATCCACGCAAACATCCCTAAAGCAGACGCAATACAGCGCCGTTTCTAAAAATAAGATATTGTCCGGCGTCGCATTCAGGGCTGTTTTACCAACCCAAAAGCCACGCAAAGATCAGCGGAGCCACAATAGTGGCATCGCTCTCTACAATGAATTTGGGTGTGTGTATATCCAGCTTGCCCCAGGTAATTTTTTCGTTGGGCACCGCGCCGCTGTAGGAGCCGTAGCTGGTTGTTGAGTCGGATATCTGGCAGAAATAGCTCCAGAAAGGTACATCGTGCCATTCTAAATCCTGGTACATCATGGGCACAACACAAATAGGAAAATCGCCGGCAATGCCGCCGCCTATCTGGAAGAAGCCAACGCCTTTGCCGCCTGAGTTCTTACGGTACCAATCGGCCAGCCAAACCATATACTCTATACCACTCTTTACGGTGCTTGCCTTCAGCTCGTTCTTAATGACATAACTGGCAAAAATATTACCGGTGGTGCTGTCTTCCCAGCCCGGGCACACAATAGGAATATTCTTTTCAGCTGCAGCAACTATCCAGCTGTCCTTAGGGTCAATTTCATAATACTGTTTCAGATCGCCGCTCAAAACGGTTTTGTACAAAAACTCATGCGGAAAATATCTTTCGCCTTTAGCCTCGGCATCCTTCCACTGTTTCACCAAATGCTTTTGCAGGCGGCGAAAAGCTTCTTCTTCCGGGATACACGTGTCCGTAACGCGGTTAAAGTGGTTCTCCAGAAGATCCCACTCGTCCTTGGGCGTAAGATCGCGGTAATTGGGCACGCGTTTATAGTGACTGTGCGCTACGAGGTTCATCACATCTTCTTCGAGGTTGGCGCCCGTGCAGCTGATGATGGCGATCTTGTCGCGTCGTATCATTTCGGCTAAAGAAATACCTAGCTCGGCGGTGCTCATGGCCCCGGCCAGGGTAACCATCATTTTGCCCCCTTCGGCAAGGTGGGTTTCGTAGCCTTTGGCCGCGTCCATCAGGGCGGCGGCGTTAAAGTGGCGGTAGTGGTGCTCGATGAATTTAGAAACTGGGCCTTTGCTCATAGCGTTGTTCGTTATAGGTTATGTGTTATTCGTTTTAAGAGGGCCTGCCCGACTGAGTTTTTATGCTTTTTTTTGATTCAGTCATTCAGGCGGGCAAATTTACCCGAAAATAGTAAACAATGGGAGGGGGTTTTCAACAATACAAGGGGCACGCAGAGGCGCAAAGAACGCAGAGAACAGCCGGAGAAATACA
>CAYLVB010000007.1:0-112303 GCA_964387075.1 uncultured Flavobacteriaceae bacterium | reverse complement strand
ATACAAGGGGGCACGCAGAGGCGCAAAGAACGCAGAGAACAGCCGGAGAAATACAAGGGGGCACGCAGAGGCGCAAAGAACGCAGAGAACAGCCGGAGAAATACAGGGGGTCAGGCAGAGGCGCAAAGAAATCAGAGGAATACCTAGGAAGAATACTAAGAAATAATGATCTCCTTAAAGAAATTATCAGGGAAAGATCGGGAAGTATCCTTTATAAATTCAATGCCCGAGGCCTCGCAGCTGATGTGCCATTTTTGGCCCACTCCCTCAATGAGATCGCGGGTGGTTTGGCTGGGGCAGTTCACGCTAACATGGTTGCAAAAATGTTCTTTTCCGTCAATAAGCACGCGCCATTCTTTGGTAGATGGGTCGCCCTCCTTGTAATTGGTATTGAAACGTATTTTTACCTCCTGTTTTTGGGTCATGGGCTTACAGCTATACAAAGATATTCTTTATCTTGTAGCCAGATAAGCCTATGATCATTCAATTTTGCGGGCTCTCGGGCGCGGGCAAGACCACCCTGGCACTGGGAGCTAAAAAAAAGCTCAAAGCACTGAACATCCCGGTTGAGATAATCGACGGCGATGTGTATCGTACCTTTATTTGTCGCGACCTTGGTTTCAGTAAGCAGGATCGTATGGAGAACATACGCCGGCTGGCATTTATTGCCCATACTTTTTCGGCGCACGATATTACCGCCATTATCTGCGCCATAAATCCTTACGAAGAGGTAAGAAAAGAGATAAAAAAGAACTACGAAAACGTAAAGACCGTCTTCATCAATTGCCCTATGAACGAACTGGTGAAGCGGGATACCAAAGGCCTTTACAAAAAAGCCATGCTCCCCGAAGGACATAAAGAGCGCGTCAGTAATTTAACCGGCGTGAACGATCCTTTTGAAGTTCCATCGGCTGCCGACCTGGTGATCGATACGGATAAAGAAGATGTGGAAGCCTGCGTGCAAAAATTAGTGGATTTTATCAGGAAGAACCGCTGATATGAGGCGTGAAAAGGAAATATCTTTCATCATAGGCATGGGCCGCTCCGGAACCACTTTACTCAGCGCCTTGCTGAACCAACACCCCGAAGTACATGCCACGCCCGAAGCTGTTTTCCTGATCTTTTTCCTGGATGCCTGGAAAAATAAGACGAGGTATTCAGAGAACGATATCGACATGATCTTCGAGCAGATACAATATTTTGCCTACACACATCCTTTCTTTGGCTGGACCTTTGACGAAAAGGAAATGAAAAGGAGCATGAAAGAATTTGTGAAGGACCGCGATGTGACCTTTCATGCTTTATGCTCATTCATCTACGAAGGCTTTAAAGTAGATAATATGGATAAGAGCGGCGCGCGCATTTTGGCGGATAAAAACCCATCTTACCTGCTCTTTGCCGACAAGCTCAGCGAAGCCTTTCCACAGGCCAAATTCATTTACATTGTGCGCGATTACCGGGCCAATATTCTTTCACGTAAGGAAAGCCCGGACTTACGTACGCCTGAACTAAGACATAATGCCTGGCTCTGGAAATTCTATAACCTGCGCGCCCTTACTTTTATGAAAGACAATCCGGCTAAGGTGATCATGATAAAGTACGAGGACCTGGTGGAGCATAAGGAAAGAGAAATGAAAAGAGCTTTTACCTTCCTGGGTTTGGATCCTGCCCTGGTGCGCAATGAGAGCCAGTACAGCAATTTGAAAAAGGAAGGTCATAAATTCCCTGAGGGACAGGACGGTCGCTTCGAAAAAAAATATGGTGACCTGAACAAACCGGTGAACAAAGATCGCCTGGAAGCCTGGAAGACCGGCCTGAGCGCGAAGGAGATCAGTATCTGCGACAGCATCTGTCATACAACGGGAGAAAAATTCGGATACCTGCCCTCGGGCAGGATCGGCACTGTATTACCATACATGAAACAGTATTTTGCGGCTAAAATGGAAATATGGAAGGAGAGATGGATCTATCATCTGTCGCCAAAAATAAAACTGGCGCGATTGAAAAAAGTTTATACCTATAGTGGATACATTCAAAAGAAATAAATTACCCGCTATTGCCTTCCTGGTTGGCATGGGCCGTTCGGGCACCACCCTGCTCACCAATATGCTCAATTCGCATCCTAACCTCTTGTCTACACCTGAGAACGAGTTTATTTTATTTGCGGAGCGTTCTTTTCGCGACAAGGATTTTGGAGATAAAAAAGTGGTAGATGATTTCCTGAAGTTGTTCCGCTATAATTTCCATACCGAACCCAGCATCTGGGTGCCCGGCGAAAAATTAAGAGGTGATATAGAGCAATTAGAGAAAAAGGATTTTGTGAGCGTGTGCAAACTCGTTTACCTGAACAATCCGCTGTCAGTACCAAAGGAAACAGTTTCCTGCATCATCGATAAGAACCCGGTGTATTCACTCTTTACTCCAAAACTGAAGGAACTGTTTCCCGACGCGAAATTCATTGTGATGACTAGAAATTACAAAGACAATGTATTATCACGCAAAAAGCACGCGTATAAACCCACAGCCTTGGCCGAACTGGCTGTTTCGTGGAACTATTATTACGAGCGTATAGAAAAGGATATGGCCGCGATGGGCGTAGAACCTTATATACTGCGATACGAAGACCTGGTGAGCGATCCGGAAAACTGTTTGCGGAAACTTTGCGCTTACCTGGAGATCCCTTTTCACGCGGAAATGCTGAATTATAAAGAAACCGCGGAAACCATGGTGCGGCACATGAATAAAAACCTTACCGGCCTGAAACGTGAACAGGTGGGCGAGATGCATGTGAACATAGTAAAGGACGTGAAGTCAGACCGCGTGAATGCCTTTGAAAAGGAATTGAGCAGAGAAGAAGTTATGGAGCTGGATCGTTTATGTGGTTACACCGCCAGGAAATATGGATATACGGAGAAGAACCCTGCTCGTGCAAGTTCCATTTACCGAACCAAAATGAGTTTATACCTGCTCAAGCAAAAAATATATTATAGTTTGCCGGTGTCCTGGCGCCTGGCCCTGCTGAAAGAGAAACCATGAACTTTGCTTCTTTCCCATACCTGGTTTTTTTGATGCTGTGCGTAGCCCTGTATTTTTCTTTGGGTAGACCGCGCATGGTCTTCCTGCTGTTGGTTTCTTACCTGTTCTACGCTTTCTTTGGATTGGGTTTTGTGGCGCTGATGGTATTTACTACTTCTGTTACTTATGTTTCGGCACTGGCCTGTCACAAAGCAAGTTCAAAGGAGAACCGCCTTTTCTTTTTGTGGTTCGGGCTGCTGATAGACCTCGGGGTGTTTGTGCTGTTCAAGTACATGCATATCATTGATGTGGACCTGATGAACTGGCCCGGCTGGGGTGTGCAGAAATTACTGATACCGGTGGGCATCTCGTTCTATACTTTTAAAACGGTGGGTTATTGCGTGGATGTGTATAAAGGGAAATACGCGCCCGAGAGATCCTTTGTGCATTATGCCGCTTCGGTCAGTTTTTTTCCACAGTTGATCGCCGGTCCCATAGAGCGATCGCATGAACTCGCGAGGCAATTCAAAAAGAACGTGCCTTTTCGTATTGAAGATCTTAGCGCTGGCGCGAAGCTGATCCTATGGGGTCTGTTCAAAAAACTGGTAATAGCTGATAGCATCGCGCAGGTGATAGACCCGGTATTTGCCAACCCGCGCCATTACGGCGGCGCTGATCTGCTCATCGCGCTCTTCGCTTTTGTTTACCAGGTCTACACCGATTTTTCGGGATATTCGGATATTGCCATTGGTTCGGCAAAATGTTTCGGCATCGATCTGCCGGCCAATTTCAACAAGCCTTTATTTTCAAGGAACCTGTTTGATTTCTGGCGCCGCTGGCACATTACCTTCTACAAATGGTTCAAGGAATATGTGTACGATAATCTTTTTCCATCCGGACGCGGAAAGTACAAAGCTGTTATTGTGTTCAGAGCTACGATCGTATTCGCGCTGGTAGGACTTTGGCACGGGGCAAGCATGAATTATTTTCTGTATGCCATGACCGCGCTGGTGTGGGTCTTGCTGGATTCGGCTACGAGGTCGCTGCGACTGAAACTCTTTTTCCCGCTGCGTAAACAAAAATGGCTCCTGCGCGCGTTGTCGTACCTGGCCAATACCGCTATGGTAGCTTCCATCTGTATCTTTTTCAGGCCCGGCAGCCTGGAAGATTCTTTTTATGTGGCGAGTCATCTTATTGATTTCGATGTGACGGTGCTCAGCCGCCTGCAGGTTCTTTTCCTGGCGGCAGTCATTATTTTCTTTGAACTGCTCCAGGTTGGCCAGCTGCATGCCAGGGGTACTTGTTTTGATCGCGTGAGGAATTTCTATGTGCGTGGATCTTTATATGTAGCGATGATGTTCCTGCTTATTTTGATCAGTTCAAGGCCCGATGTAACCTTTCAATACTTTCAGTTCTGATGAAAAGGAAATTAGGCTATATATTCTTGCTTTTGTTGCTGGGTCACATGGTGCTCCGTTTCTTTTTTGCATCGCTGAGCGCCAATAGAAATGAATTGGTGCTAAAATTAAACGCGTTTGTAAAGCTGGAGGATAGTCCGCAAATATTGATATTGGGTGATTCGCATGCCGAGCGGGGGCTGGACATGAAACAAATGCCGGAGATGTTCTCGCTGGCCTATTACGGCGAGAACAATGTCCTGAACTATTACCGGTTAAAATACTGCATTGAGAGTGGGAAGAAGATCTCATACGTAGTATTGCCCTGCGACATCGTTACTTTT
Organism: uncultured Flavobacteriaceae bacterium; assembly: GCA_964387075.1. Classification (GTDB taxonomy): domain Bacteria; phylum Bacteroidota; class Bacteroidia; order B-17B0; family Aurantibacillaceae; genus PALSA-968. Next base: position 107,547 of record CAYLVB010000007.1, on the reverse strand, counting down.
TCAAAAGGGTTCAACGCGTATCGCACCAATAAGTTCTTTTATTATTCACTCATTCCTTTTTCAGAATTAAAAGAGTTCGAGCAAAGACCATTGTATGCTTCTTTTGAATACCTGAAGGCTAAAACTGTTCCGTATGCCGAGTGGAGGTATGGGTTGAACATTTGGTCGGCCGCGCGCGAACAGAAAGGACTGGGAAAATTCTCTGACAGAAGTGTTGAAGAAAGAAAGAAGAATGCGGCCCACTTCATACAAACAGAAATGGGATGTATGGGTAAACGGGAAAATTTATTTTATTCGATCCCGATGAAATACCTGGAAAAGATCCTTGCGCTTTGTAAAGAGCATAAGATAAAACCGGTTTTTGTAAAGTATCCTTTAACGCGCGAGGTGTTTGATGAAGTGAGGAATCATATTGGCGAGGATTGTGTGGTCGACCGTCCATCCGAAAGACTTTTGAAAGCACAAAGCATTCCTATTATAGACCTGGAAAGGCAATTTGAGAGCAGCCCTGAGTTGTTCTTCGATTGCCACCATTTAAATAAAGCGGGTCAGGCCCGTTTGACGCCGGTTTTTAAGGCCAGGATCGATAGCCTGGTGAAGAATTACTGATCTGTATAGCCCTATCAAATGTATAGATATTTATATTTGATAATCAATTAATTACATTCTTATTTAAAATCATTCTAATTAAAATACCTACTTTGAGGTATTGGTTTTCAGGGGCTTTAGAAACACCTTTGCCCTATAATTTAAAATCGTTCTAAATATGCAAAAGGTAATATTGTCATTGACACTTGTAACTCTCCTTGGGCTTTCATCGTGTAAAAAAGATACGGGTCCTGAACCAGCAACTCCTTCAAGTCCTTCTTACACGGTTTCTACAACCTATACGTATTCAAACGCAAATTTCACATCTTCTACCCAACGCATCAACATGTTGGGAGAAATGACCACGTATATAAAGACGGCACATACAACTACTGCTTCTCCGGCTCTCAGCGGAACTAAATTAACGGATATGTATGCCAACCTGAATAGCCAGTTTACGGATGCAACGCTAAATACCAGCGGAATTCAAATAAAAGATCAGGTTTCAAATACCTATAACCTGCAGGCTGAGCTAAGCACTGTATTGACAGATATTGGAAATGTTACTCAAACAACTCCCACAGCTTCGAATGGTGTTGCCGGTAAACTTGTTTCCGGTACCAAGGCTTACCTTGTAGATGCCAATGGTGTAGAATACAAAGAGGTTTTCGAAAAAGGTGTCATGGGAGGACTTCTTTACAGCCAGGCAATTACGCGTTTTAAAAATATTGCGGCCTATGATAACCTAACAATTGTTACCGGGCAGGGCACAGCGCAAGAGCACGCCTGGGATGAAGCTTTTGGTTATTTTGGTGTTCAGGTTGATTTTCCAACCAATACAACCGGCCTGAAGAACTGGGGCAGTTATTGTAATTCTGTAAACGTAGCTATCGGATCCAGCGCCACTATTATGAATGCCTTTCTAAAAGGACGAGCCGCTATAAGCAACAAAGATGACGCGGGCCGTAATGCAGCGCGTGATATCGTAGTGGCAACCTGGGAAAAAGTAGCTGCCGCCCGTTTCATTACTTACGTAAAAGGCGCTAAAACAAATATTACGGATGATGCCCTGCGTTCTCATTACCTGTCAGAAGCGCTTGGTCTCATCAAGGCGTTCAAGTATAATCCCGACAAAAAAATATCAGACGCCCAGGTTGGGCAAATAGTAACATATCTCGGTACTAACTTCTATACTGTAACTATATCCGACCTGGACAACGCCATCAATTTAATGGCTTCTATATTCACGCTTGATCCTAACACTTTGTAATCTGTAATGAAGGGGAAGTTTCTTGTTATATTTCTTGTCCTTGGTTTGGTTTGTTGTAAAAAAACCGAAAAAAAGGAAGAACAAACGCCAGCAGATACGTATGACAAGCAGGCTTTGCTCATGAATATGGCGGACAACCTTATTCTGCCCTGCTATGCCGATTTTAAGAGCTCCCTCGACAGCCTTACCCACGCTTATGATGCTTTTAAGGTATCCGGATCGCAAAGCGATTACCAGGTAGTAAAACAAAAATTCATCACGGCCTATACCAAGTATCAACTTATCAGTCCGTTTGAGTTTGGGCCGGCGGAAAATGTCATCATCCGAATGAATCTGAATGTTTTTCCGACTGATTCGGTACAAATAAATTCAAATATTGCATCGGGATCGTATACTCTTGACGCGGTCAATAACCTGGATGCGAAAGGTTTTCCGGCGCTTGACTTTCTTTTTTACGGAAATAACAAGACCGAGCTAAGCTGCATGAACCAGTTCAATGCGAGTGCCGCGCAACGCCAGTATGTGAGCGATCTGTTGAATGATATGACCTCTAAGATAAATTCTGTTATTTCGTCGTGGAACGCTTCTTATCGTAATACTTTTATCAATTCACTGGGAACAGATGTAGGGAGTTCGATAGGGTTCCTGGTGAACCAAATGAATTATGAGCTTGATTATTTAAAGAACGCCAAGATAGGCACTCCTCTGGGTAAGAAAACGCTGGGGATACCGGAACCAACCACCTGCGAAGCCTATTACGCGCGTACACTTTCCATTGCTCATGCCGTTAAGACGTTGGAGGCTATTGAGAATATGTATTCAGGAAAAGGATCGTCAGGAACCGACGGCCAGGGATTTGATGACTATCTCGATCACCTGGGAATTCAGTATAACGGCGGCACACTTAACGGGGCCATTAAAAGTCAATTCGCCCTGGCCAAAAGTAAATTGCTTTTAATACCTGATCCTTTATCGGTGCAGGTAGTAAGTAGCCCAGCGGTTGTGGATGAAGCTTACATGGAATTGGTAAAACTTTTGGTACTGTTGAAAACGGATCTACCTTCTAACCTGGGTGTAATGATAACGTACCAGGATGGAGATGGTGACTGATAGGCTATATAATATTGGCAAGCGTCAGGTAAGCATTGCCCCGGTGGTTATTTTCCGGATCGCTTTCGGAACTTTGATGTTCTTGTCTATTTCACGGTTTATTTTTAAGGGCTGGGTAAACAATATGTATGTTCTGCCCAAAATGTATTTTCCATATTATGGTTTTGAGTGGGTAAAACCATTGCCTGAGGCGGGAATGTATTTGGTTTTTGTAGGGATGCTCATAGCCTGCCTGGGAATTATCTTCGGCGCCTTCTATCGTTTTTCTTCCGCGCTTTTCTTTTTGCTTTTCACCTATGTGGAACTTATTGATAAGACCAATTACCTGAACCATTATTATTTTGTAAGCCTTGTAGCCTTCATCAGTATTTTTCTACCTGCTTCCGGCAGTTTTTCGCTGGATAATAAATGGTTCAAAAAGCAGGAAGTGGAACGGGTACCGTATTTTTATATTTTATTGATCCAGGGACAAATGTTCATTGTCTATTTTTTCGCGGGCATAGCCAAACTCAATTATGAATGGCTTTTTGAGGCCCAACCGCTTAAAATATGGTTGCCCGCTTTCTCGCATTATCCGGTTATTGGCGATTTCATGGAGAAAGAATGGATAGCTTACTTTTTTTGCTGGTTCGCTTGTTTGTATGACCTCTCTATAGGCTTTTTGCTTTTTAACCGGCGCACCGTTAACACAGCGTATTTTTTTGTGATCCTCTTTCATTTAGCCACAGCCTTGTTCTTTAATATAGGCATGTTTCCATACATCATGATGACGATCACTATTGTTTTTTTCAGGGAGGAATTCCATGAGAAAGTGATCGCCCGGTTAAGGAAACTGGTTTATTACAAAAGAGATACCGCTGCCCCGGTTTTCCGGACCGCTGTTGTAAGTAAACCCATTTTCATTTTTTTTATCCTCTATTTTATGGTGCAGATCCTTCTTCCGTTCCGTTACCTGCTTTATGACGGTAAATTATTCTGGACCGAGCAGGGCTATCGTTTTTCCTGGAGGGTTATGCTGATGGAAAAGGCAGGTACGGCATTTTTCTTTGTGCGCGACGCGCGTTCGGGAAGGGAAGTGGAGGTAGATAATAAAAAATACCTCACCTATATGCAGGAAAAAATGATGGCCACCCAACCCGATATGATGGTTGATTACGCAAAGTTCCTGAAGGGCGAGTTTTTAAAAAAAGGGTTTACAGATCCAAGTGTAAGAGCGCAAAGTTACGTTACGCTGAATGGGTGTGGCTCATGTGAATTTGTTGATCCGCGGATCGACCTCAGTATGCAAAGCAATTCCTTCTTAAAAAATAAATCCTGGATCAGGAACCCGAAAGATTGAAAAAACTGGCTTTCTATATCTTGCTTGTTTTTTCCTGCCGTCTGGGGGCACAAACAGTGCATGTGTCGGGCTTTGTGCAGGGCGAGAAACGTTTAAGCGGCGTTAACCTGGTATTTGATGATAGTACCCGTGTAACAACAGACAGCCTCGGTAATTTTAAGGTGGAGCTGAAAAAAAACAGAGCTTACGCTTTAAAGATCCGGCAGCTGGGACATAAGCGCTATTCTCAAAACATAAATTTCATTAATGACACTACTTTGGCAATAACCCTGATTCCTGAGGAAGTGGGCCTTGATGTGATAGTGGTACAGGCTGAAAAGGATAATAGTTTCGGCATATCGCGCCTCCGTAATGTGGAAGGCACTGCTATCTATGCCGGAAAAAAATCGGAAGCTGTGTACATTGGAGATCTTAACGCAAATCTTGCCGCGAACAATAGCCGCCAGGTATTTTCCAAGGTGGCAGGTATCAATATTTTTGAGAACGATGGCTCGGGCTCAACCATCGGCATAGGTGGCCGGGGACTGAATCCAAATCGTGTTTCTAATTTCAACACCCGCCAGAATGGGTATGATATTTCTGCCGATGCATTGGGGTATCCCGAAAGTTATTATACTCCGCCAACAGAGGCAATAGAGCGGATCGAAATTTTGCGCGGCGCCGCCAGTTTGCAATATGGTACGCAGTTTGGCGGGATGATCAATTATAAATTCAGGGAAGGTCCTCAGAACAAAAGGATCTCGGGAAATTTCAGGCAAACCGCGGGCTCTTTTGGTTTTCTGAATTCGTTCAACCAGTTATGCGGCACTGTTTCTAAATTGTCATACAACGTATTTTACCAATATAAACAGTATGAGGGTTGGAGACCAAATTCTGCACTCAGCCACCATAACCTTTTTGGTTCTTTTAAATACCAGGTAACAGACAAATTTTATGTAAAAGGAGAATACACATACCTCAATTACCTTGCGAAACAACCCGGGGGACTAACAGATAAGCAATTCCAGTCTGACCCCGCGCAAAGTAACCGCAACCGCAACTGGTTTAAAGTGAACTGGAACTTATACTCGCTAACAGCGGATTATAAACTAAGCAGCCAAACCCGCATGAACCTGGTCGTTTTTGGCCTGATGGCGGGAAGAGACGCGCTTGGCAACCTGGGCCGCATAGACCGCAAGGACGATACCACTACAAATCGTAATCTTTTAAGCGATGTTTACAATAACCTTGGTTCAGAGCTAAGATTGCTTCAACGTTATTCCCTGGCGGGGAGGGTCTGCAACTTGTTAATAGGTACCCGTTTTTATAAGGGAACAACGATGCGTAAGCAGGGCGATGCCAACAAGACCGCGGCGCCTGATTTTGATTTTTTGAACCCGGATAACCTGGAGAACTCTTCGTACGTTTTCCCCTCGCTGAATTATGCCGCTTTTGCAGAGAATATCTTTCAACTTACAGACAAGTGGAGTATTACGCCAGGGCTTCGCTTTGAATATATAAGTACACGGTCAGACGGGTATTACAGACTTCTGAACAAAGACCTGGCCGGAAACATCCTGCTTGACAGGAAAGTGTACGAACAGCGAAACAATACAAGGAGTTTTTTGCTGGCTGGCATGGGTACGCAATATAAACCGGGGAAAGTATTTGAGTTCTATGCCAACTTCAGCCAGAATTACCGCTCTGTGAATTTTAACGATATGCGCATTACCAATCCTAATTTCCAGGTCGACCCGAAATTAAAAGATGAGAACGGGTATACAGTAGATGGCGGCGTAAGAGGTACCATACAGGATATACTGTATTTTGATATGAGCGGTTTTCTCCTCGATTATAAGGACAGGATCGGAACGGTATTGGCACTTGACAGCGCAAGTTACCAGTTGATCCGTTATCGCACGAATGTAAGCAGCAGCCGAAATGTTGGCGTTGAGGTTTTTGCGGAGGTTGATTGGATGAAGGTGATCAAGCGCGATGCCAAACATAAGGTGTCTACTTTTATAAATGCGGCATATATTCATGCAATTTATACGGATGCAGCGCAGAAAGCATATTATCTGAAGAAAGTAGAATATGTTCCTGACTATATTATCCGTACGGGCATTACTTATGCTTATAAGGGTTTTGGACTTACACTCCAGTATGCGTATACAAGCGAACAGTTTTCCGATGCAACTAATTCTAATGCTACACCTTCGGCTATTTACGGACTCATTCCTGCTTATGATGTGATAGATCTTTCGGCTCAATATACCTGGAAATTTCTGGGGGTATCCGCGGGAGTGAACAACCTGGGTAATTCTTCTTATTTTACGCGCCGCGCGGAAGGGTATCCCGGGCCGGGTATCATTCCTGCTGATCCCATGAATGTGTATTTTACACTGCAATTGAAGTTTTAAAAGAACAACGCCGACAACTTCATCAGCCAGCGTCTTCCGAAACGGGGGATGTGTTTTATAAAATAGAATTTCTGGAATTTCAATTGCCACCAGAGTGTAGCGTTCACTTCCCTGCAGATCTGTTTCTCTTCATGAATGAATTCTTCGCGAAGAATATCCAGGATCAAAACCCACCTCTCTTCATCAGTATCATTCCACACTTCATGTTTATGCGCGTCGCAAAAAGCAAAGAGCTTACCCGTTTCCCAGGCCATTTGCTTATCTGCCACCTGCATGCCAATGGCTGGCAATGCACCCGCGCTCTTTAAAGTAAGATGACAACGATACATCACGTTGCTATCGCCAAAATGCGGCTTTATTTTGGTGCGAGGCTTTAAAATGGAGAACGCGCAGGAGGTTACTCCGGGTATTTGACCTATGACTGCCATCGTTGCCGGCACTTTGCTGCAATTCACCGAAAAGGGTTTGTTCCACGAACGCAGCGGAAAGATCGTCCACGAAGTGGGCGTAGAGGCCAGGGTTTGGTTGAAGTAAGGAATGATATTGGGTTCTTTGGAATCGATCAGTTTCTGTAACTCGTCCCGTATGATAGCATGATTCTCTTCCAGTAATTTCTTCCAGGGTTTTTCTTTTACATCAAAGAATGGCGGTTCATTGCCGGTGAAAACCTCACCTTCGGCAAACGAATACCATTTCTTTGCTTTTTCCATTAATAGACCTTTAGTTTATTGGCAAGCCAGATCCCTGTTTGAATAAAAGGCCGCAGTATTGCAGCAACGACATAGATCCCCGAGTGGTAATTCTTTAAAAGTTTCATTCTTTTCTGCATGAAGAGCGAAGTGCGAACTGTAGCACATACCTTTTTTCTTTTTCCCGCGAATTCATGTCGCATCACGTCCACAATGAACACGTAACGTTCCTTATCCGTATCGTTCCATGCTTCGTGGTAATAGGCGTCCATAAAGGCCAGCCATTTTCCATTCTCCCAGGCTTTGTCCTCGCCTTTTACTTTAATGCCACAGGAAGGAAGTCCCGCCGGGATATCGAGCCCAAGGTGACAGCGATAGATTGCGTTGGTATCACCACAATGGGGGATGATCCTGCTTTTAGGTTCCAGCAAACTAAAAGAGGCCGAGACTATCTCCGGGTGCTTATCGAGAACCGAGGTGATAAAAGGAAAGTGATCTTTCACTTTGTACAATACGGTATCCCAGCTTTTGATCGAGATGGTCTTCCAGGAATCTTTTTTGCTCATCATGCGCGGATTGAAATAAGACCTGAGTTGATTTTTTTCAAGATATTGACTCAATTCCTTTTTAACTTCCGCGAAATTGCTTTCAAAGGTCCTGGCCCAGGGAAGATCGGAAATATCAGCAAAGGGAGGCTCGGTTCCATTATAATTGAAACTGCGGTCGAAAATGCTATACCAGATCGCGGGCATATTATCAAATTACTAAAATAAAGGTTATTTTTGAACTTATGCCTGATATTCCTCATACAGAGAAGAACCCACGTTGTTTTTATGATACCGGCGATTTTCCTTTTTTGAAACCGCTTATGGATCAGTATGCTGTTATTAAGAATGAATTGCTGGCGCTTGAAGAGAAACGCCTGGACAAGAACTGGCTGAATACCTTTCCGGGATATGTGAAGTCGGATGCCGATAAGGCCTGGCAGGTATTCTCATTCAGTCTTTTTTGCATGAAGTTCGAGGCCAACGCGGCGCTCTGTCCTAAAACGGCCGAACTGGTGTTCTCGATCCCGGAGATCATTTCCTCCAATTATTCTTACATGAAACCACGCACGCATATTTTGCCGCATACGGGATACTCGAGGATGCAGCTGCGTTGTCATTTGCCGCTGATCATCCCGGATAAGGTCCAATGCGCGCTGCGTGTTGGCAGTGAGACCCGGCATTGGGAGGAGGGCAAGCTTCTCATTTTTGACGATTCTTACGAGCATGAGGCATGGAACAATACCGACCAGCCGCGCGTTGTCTTCATGTTCGATATCCCTAATCCTTTATGGGGATACACAGCGAAGGAAATTTCGCGCTATAAACTGGAAAGGCTCGACGATGCTTTTTTACTTGGACTCGCGTCCAAAGAAAAGTGGCTGGAAGGTTTTGGAAAAGGCGTTGTGCCTATTTAGGTTGACCTGGTCTCAGCAATTGGTTGATCTCATCCATGTTTTCCGGGCAAACAGTTCCGGAAAAAGTAAGCGCGCCATTCCCGGGGCATAACGCGGCGGCCGCAGCGTTCAATTTGGTGGAATTCGCCTTATAATCTTCTAGCGTAAGTTCGTAAAGCTGGTTCTCTACATCTTCCTGCCCGGGCAGCAGTTTATAACCAATGAGCTTGTTGTAATGAATCGCTCTTTCGTTATTTCGCAGGATGCGGGCGCGCGACTTTCTTAATCCAATAGTGATAAAAGAAAAATTGAGCAGGCAAAGCGTGGCAAAAACAGCCGCAAAAGAATTGATGTACTCCTTATCCCAGATAAAAATGCCTCCCTCGCCAAAACCCTGGCTGGGCTCGTAATTCTTGGCATTGATGAGGCCGATCTTTTTTCCTTCGAATACAATGACAAAATAATAATTGAATTTGTTGTTGATGCTGTGGAACCATTTTACCTGCGCTTCCGGGCTTATCTGCACGCGGTATTCCATGTAATTGGCAATATCGCTCTGGTTACGCCAGTGCCTTACGAGCTCGATATCCTCTTCCTGCAAACGAACGAGTTTAACGCCATATTGCTCCAGTATCAGCATATGATCTCGTCTTCGTGGTAGGCGGGAAGGTTGTTGATGTTCTTGATGGAGTGACTGATATAACGCGCAAGGATGCCGATGCAGAAAATGATGAGGCCGGTAGAGAAGAGGATGCTGATGATCAGCGAGGTGTAACCGGGAACTTCATTTTCGATGTAGAATTTCTTGAAGAAAAAATAAATACCGATCAGGAAATTGACGAAAAAAAGAATGAATCCAAGCCGGGTTACGAATTTGAGCGGGAAGGTAGAAGAGAAAAGAATGACATTGCCGGCCATGGAAAACAGGCCTCCCATCTTGTAGCGCGCTTTGGGCACGTAGTTGCGGTTGGCGGGCACATCCACAAAGGCCATGTTCCTTGTGTACCAAAGCAGTAATTCGTCAATGAAAACAAAGTGACGGTGATTTTCGGCTATTTTTTTGGTGAACGTACTTTTGATCAGGCGGAAACTGCTTCCTTTTCCTTTTCCCTGGTCCTCCGCTTTTGAAAGCCTTTTGTATATACCCGTGAACAAGCCTCTTAAAAAAGAGATGTTCAGCTTGCGGTATTCGCCATACACCACGTCGGCGTTGTTCCTTTTTTGTTCCGTGATGAGTTTTGCCGTTTCGTCAGGATGCACTTCGAGATCGTCATCGATTGTAACGATGAAATTTCCCCGCGCGTGTTTGAAGCCGCAAATAGTGGCTGAGTGCTGGCCAAAGTTCTTGCTGAGACGGATGATGGTGGTGTTGTTGTGTGTTGTTTTGATCTTTTTGAGCACTTGCCAGCTGGCATCGTTGCTGTGGTCATCCACGTAAATGATCTCGTAGGCATATTTTCCCTCAAAAAAGCCGCAAATGCTTTGGTGCAGTTTTTCCAGGGCGTTCTCGGCGCCGTAAACAGGAATGATTATGCTGTAATCGAAATTCATCTACTTTAAACCACTTAAAAGGAGGCCGCCATCCATTTGTAATTCACTGCCGGTTATCCAGCGCGATTCTTTACTTAAAAAAAAGCAGGCCGCGTTGGCAACGTCTTCTACTTCGCCAAAGCCCAGCGGGTAGCTTTTCTCGTAATTCTTAAAATTCTCTTCGCCCATGGCTTCACGCGTTTCCTGCAACATGCGGGTATGCACGAGGCCCGGTAGAAGAACATTAGACCGCATTTTCTTTGGGGCGACCTCGAGAGCAAGCGTTTTACTGAAAGATTCGAGCGCAGCCTTTGAGCTCGCGTAAGCAGCGGCTCCAAAATACGGATGGCGCGAGGAGATGGAAGAAATAAAAACAAAGGAAGCGCCCGGCTCCATCTTTTTTGCCTGCAGCAGTTCGCCACTGAGCAAAGCCGCGGCAAAATAATTTATGGCAAAGATCTCTTCCAGGTTCTTCTTCTTCAAAAAATTTATGGGACGCGGACCGATCATGCCCGCGCAATGTACAAAACCATTGAGGGCCGGCACGTTTTGCGCCAGGTTCTTTATATCTTCTTCCTGGGTGAGGTCAGCCACCTGAATTTCGGTATTTCCTTTACATAAAGCCGCCGTCTTTTCAAGCTCCGCTTTGTTCCTTCCCACCAAAATGCAATTGGCTCCAAGAGAAGAGGCTTCAATGGCGCATGACCTGCCGATGCCCGAGGAGGCTCCGGTGATGAGTATCCGTTGATTATCTAATGCAAATTTTTTCAATCCAGTTCTAAAATTTCAGTGCAAGTTATGCGATCTGTTCTTATCAGGCAATTTCCCCAGGAGTATCCTACGCCAAAACCGCTCAGCAGTAAATGTAAGGGTTTTTGTTCCAAGTCATTCTTTATGGCGTGAAGCATAGTGATAGGTATGGAGGCAGAGCTTGTGTTGCCGTATTTTTGGATGGAGTAGGGGACCTTGGCGGGATCGATCTTGCTTTTCTTTCTTACACTTTCGTTAATGAGTTTGTTGGCCTGGTGCAAAATGAAATAATCGACGGTCTCCTGGGCCACGCCGCTTTCTTTAAAAAGATCCTGCATACTGGGCGCGGCCTCCCGCAAAGCGAAATTAAAGACCTCGATGCCATCAAGGATCAAATGCCTCGGCGCGCGTTCTATGCCTTCCTCGATCTTTTTAACTTTAAAAGTATCCTCTGAAATATGATTGCGGCAGGCCCCATCGCTGATCATGATCGAGCTATACCCGCTTCCATCCGTGAACAAATTAAAGAACGTAGCATCCGCTTTTTCATCAAATTCCAAAGCGGTGGCAGTGCCCGCGTCCCCAAATAAAGGATAGGTACTTTTGTCTTTGAAATTGGTAGATAAGGTGGATTTATCGCCTGCCAAAAGTAACCCACGTTTGCAGGCGCCAGAGGTCAGCAGGTTCGACAATACATAAAGTCCATACACATACCCGCTGCAGCCCAGCGTGATATCAAAGGCGATACAGGTTTTTTTAAAGCCAAGCTTATGTTGTAAAATGGCGGCGCTGCAAGGCAAGACAAAGTCGGGCGATTGGGAAACAAAAAGAAGCACATCGATGGTCTCGCGCTCCCATTTTAATTTTTCGAGCAGAGCGTTAGCTGATCTTTCACAAAGATCGGCTGTAGTGGTTTGTGCGTTGGCAACCCGGCGTTCCTCAACGCCGGTGTTCTTGGCGAACATCCTTCTTTCTTCCTCGCTGATCCAGTCGTAATCGATGGTGCGCTGCATGTCCTTTGGAACACAAGCGGAAAGACCCTTAAAAGAAATATTTTTTATGCTGCTAAACATTTTTCAGCTTTTCCTGCACCAGGTTATACAGGTCGGCAATAGTATGTGTGCTGCGCAGGTCGGCCCCGTTAAGTGTAATGCCAAAATTGACATCCACGAACGCGATCACGATGAGGGCATGCATGGAACTCCACTGCGGAACTTTTCGGTAATCGGTATCCGGTTTCAGCGTACCGGGAGGGAGATCATCTATCTCGGCTTCCAGGTTCTTTATGAATTCGTTTATATCCATAGACTATAATTTCAGGATGGAGGCTGCCCAGGATAAGCCTGCGCCGAACCCTGCCACCAACAAAGTGTCTCCTTTTTTTGCCCGGCCTGTGCGTATCGCCTCGTGCAGGGCAATTGGGATGGTTGAAGATACGGTATTTCCGGTGTTCTCCATATAATTAAAGGTCTTTTCTTTAGGAAGGTCCATTTTTTTCCGGATGGATTCGAGCATGAAAAGATTGGCCTGGTGAAAAACAAAGAGATCGATATCCCTTAAGGTCATTTTTTCCTTATCCAGTATATCCTGTACCAACTGCGGAACAACTTTGAGCGCGAAAATAAAAGTGCTGGTCCCATTCATATAAAAATGCGCATGACTTGTAACATTCCCATACTCGTCGGTTCTCTCTACGAGCGAGGCCGGGGTAAGTGGATGTCTGCCTCCGCCATCCCTTATGATGATCTTATCAACGCCTTTTCCGTCGGTGCCAAAAACAAAACCGCCAATACCTGTTTCAGCTCTCGCCGAAAGCAGCGTAGCCGCCGCTCCGTCGCCAAAAACAAAAAACGAATTCTTGTCCTTGGGATGAAATTTTTTGGTGAGGGTGGAAGAGGTCAAAAGCAGTACATTCTTTAATCCACAGCTTTCAATGAGTCCTTTGGCAAGGCTCAAGCCATAAACAAAACCACTGCAGGCCACATTAAAATCAATTGACCCGCAGGTTTTTTCGAGACCCAGTTTTTCGTGGATCACGCCAGCTGTGGAAGGAGAATAATAATCGGCCTCCTGGGCGCAGAAAAGAAGAAAATCGATCTCACTGCGTTTTATGCTGTGTTCTTCAAAGAGTCTTTCGGCGGCTCTGACAGCAAGGTCCGATGCGGTTTCTTCAGGACCTACCTGGTGACGGTTCATTACACCTGTTTTTAAAAGGTTGTCCCTGTTCGCCAGTGCATGCGGGTAGTCTCTGAAAAAATCTTCGTTCGAATAACTTTTTTCGGGCAGGTAATAGCTAATGGCTTTGATGAAGGAGCTCATGGTCTTAGCAAATTTAAGAAAACGTGCGGCAAATGAATGAAAGGCTCCCTCTTTTTTTTAGTACTTTAGCCCCTAGCGGTATTTAATGCAAAATGAGCGTGAAAAAAAAGGAAAAAGCGGGAAAAAGCTTCAGTTTGCAGCAAAAGATCCTGCTTTCCATTTTTGTTTTTGTGTTCCTCATCTACGGGAACGGTATCCGCAACGGGTACTGCATGGACGATCGCTATGTGACGGTGACCAATCCGGTGGACCCTGATAATCCGCGGGTGGCAAAAGGCATCCAGGGGATCCCGGAGATATTTTCCACGCATTATGTAGAAACGGAGACCCAGAAGTTCGATTATCGTCCCCTGCCCATGGCCACTTTCGCGGTGGAGTACCAGTTCTTTGGCAGTAACCCACAGCTGAGTCATTTTTTCAACGTGCTAATTTACGCATGTACCTGCATGTTCCTTTTTCTTGTGCTTTGCAGGATGTTGAAAGGATATTCGCTTGTGTTGCCGGCATTGATCACTTTTCTTTTTGCTGCGCACCCTGTGCATACCGAAGTGGTTGATAATTTAAAATCGCGCGACGAACTTTTAGGTTTTTTCCTGGGTATTATTTCGCTGTTCTACTTTTTCAGGTATGTGGATGATGAACAGAAGCGGTTCGTTCCATTGGTAAAAATGCTGCTTTTTTTGTTATTGGCGCTTTTCTGCAAACGAACCGCCTTGCTTTTTTCGGGCCTGGTGTTCCTATCGGCAATTTTCTTTACGCGTTTTAATTTGAAGCAGTTTGTTTCACTTGGACTTGTTCTTACCTTGCCATTCCTGCTGTACCTGCTCGCTCAAAAAGTATTGTTGCCTGCCGGCGAAGAGCTGCGCGAATTCACCTTTTACGAAAACCCGCTTTATTTTCAGAAGGGTTTTTCTTCGCGCGTTGAAGCGGCTTTGTTCACCACAGGCTATTACGCGCGTCTTTTGTTATTTCCGTATCCATTGAGTTTTTATTATGGATACGAGGCGGTGCCTATGGCTGGATTTTTCTCTCCCTGGCTTTGGGTTTCGGTATTGGTGCACGGTGCTGTGATCGTTTACGTTGTTAGAACTTTCCGGAAAAAAGAGGTAATTTCCTTCGGGCTGCTGATCTATTTGGTGGGATTACTTCCTTTTGCAAATTTCTTATTTCCAATGGTAGGAATACTGGGTGAGCGATTCATTTATTTTTCTTCTTTTGGTTTTTGCGTGGTGGCGGCTTGTCTATTGATAAGATTGACACGTCTGGAAATGGAAGCGGGGAAAAATATTTCTTGGCGCATGAACCCTCCGCTCAAAAGGATATCTCTATCAGTTCTGCTGCTTTTCTCTGTGCTGGTGGTGGCCCGCAACGAAAAATGGAAGGACCTTCTTACCATCAGCCTCAACGACGTAAAACACTTTGATGATTCGTATATGCTGCATTCTTTTGTGGCCAACAATCTATATGCACAGTCCTTGCAAATGCCGGGTGGGCCTGCCAAACAGTCCGTGATGGCTGAATCGAAAAAACATTTCAGCAAAGCGGCTCGCATTCTCGAAAAAGGAGTGAAGGAGCATGAAAAGGATCTTCTCTCACAGGCTACACTGGCGGGATTGTATTCGAAACACGAAGGTAGAGCAGACGAAGCGATCGTTATCCTTGAAAGGGTTTTGAAAGAAGATCCGGGTAACGAATCGGCGCGTTTTGATCTTATTTACTGTTATCAATTGAAGAACATGCCCGATACCGCCATAGTGATGTATGAAAGGATGATAAAGAATGGAACAAAGTACGCGATGGTCTACCAGGCCTTACATGATCTTTACCTTGCCAAAAGTGAGTATAAAAAAGCGCTGGCGGCAGATAAACGCTGGCTGGAAGCGAGCGGAGCAAGTGTAAAGGCCTACCTCAATTTAGGTAACGATTTCATTCTCATGCAGGATACGAGTTCAGGGTTGGACCATTTTGAAAAAGCCGCGGCCTTGTCGCCCTCGGATCCTTTCCTTCTGAGCCGCGTGGCCGAGGTGTTTAAAATGGCGGGGCGTTATGATAAGGCCGGGGAATACGCTCAAAAAGCCCAAAAAGCGCGCAAAAAATAAGCTGATCTTTTACACTTTTCGAAGTTTAATTTTGCTTGCGGCGCAGGATGTTGAAACATGCTCAAAAAATTACGTGAAAACACCTAGTTATACCGGTTATTCAATTGATTTACACATATAAACTGAAATCTAAGAATAGGCCGAAAAAAATTTGAATTGTGGATTTTTTTTTATATTTGTTGTTAAATATTTCCGCCCCATGATCAAATCTACTTTTCGACTGTTTTCAGTTTTCTTCGCATGCGTTTTTTCAACGGCTGTTGTGGCCCAGATCGCGCCGGCAGGTGGTGACGTCAATCGTACGCAATCCATTTTTAATTTCCAACCCGATGGAAGCATCCGGATCAATGGCGTTGTTGGTCATGACGATCATGTGAAGGATAAGATAGCGGAACTGAAGAATGGCCCTGAACCGGTTATGAGGGCATCTCTTCCGGATGAGCAGGTGATCAAAGAATGTACTTTCTTTGGCGGCGATTCACTTTCGGGGTTTAGTTTTCAAAAATATTCCCAACAGGCAGAACTGGAAGGGAACAAAATGTACAGCGAGTTCCGGGTTTTCATGTTCCGTAAGCAGGCCGAATTCGTAAAACATAAATATCATATTGCTCAATTGCCTTTCGAAAAATACCTTGCTTCGCAAAGGATCGATCTTCCTAAAGGTCCTACCGCGGCTGCCTGCGTGAACATGGATTTTGAGAACGGTGATTTCCTGAATTGGGTAGGAGCCAGTGGTTATAACGCCAATTCCAACGCTTTCATTACTGCGATGGGCACAGCGTTTTATAATTATAATATGGGCGTTGATGATTGCTCGGATCTTCAAATGATATCCAGCGCCTATGGGAATGACCCTTTCAGCGGACAGCCAGGACTTTGCCCTACCGGCGGAGCTTGGTCCTCTCGTATCGGTGGAAGGGCGATCAATCTTTCTGCGAATAACGCTTTCACCTGTTTCGGCTATCACTGGATGGCAACACAATCCAACGGTGAATATATTTCACAAACGTTTACAGTTTCCGCCGCCAACGCGCTGGTTTCATTCGATTATCATGTGATCCTTAATGATGGAGGTCACCCCAATGGCCAGCAGCCGTATTTCCACGCCTATGTTACCAATTCAAGCGGAACTGTGCTTTCTACCTGTACCCAATATTATGTGCAGGCAACCGCGGGTGTACCTCCTGCCGGATTTTTTAATACAGGTTATACATTCGGAGGCGGAGCACTTTATGCAAAAGGCTGGACCTCGAACAGTATGAACCTCAGTAATTATATTGGACAAACCGTTACTTTATATTTTATAGCGGCTGGCTGTACACAAGGCGGTCACCCGGCATGGGCGTATATTGACGGTACTTGCGGTCCGGCTGATATTGATGTCGCGAACGTAGCTCCTTGTTCAGGGTCTTCAACAACTTTAACAGCTCCGCCGGTACAGGGTGGAAGCTATAGCTGGAGCGGCCCCGGCATCTCGGGCTCAACAACCGGTCAATCGGTTGTGGTAACCGCCAGCGGAACGTATACCTGTGTGGTTACTCCATCACAGGGCGGGGCTTGTTCTTATACCCTTACTCAAACCGTGAATTTTGTTACTACTCCAAGTGTTTCGCCAACCGCTTCGCCGGCGTCATTATGTTCCGGCAATAGTACTACTCTTAATGCGAATGCTACCAACGCTACTTCTTATAGCTGGCTTCCCGGAGGATCTACTTCAAGTTCTGTAGTGGTGAGTCCTGGTGTGGGTACAACTGTTTATACAGTTACAGTTACAAACGGTGGCGTATGCCCGGCCTCTGCTACGGTTCCTGTTACGGTAACGGCAAGTCCTACAGTAAATATTTCGGGTACCACCAACATTTGTTCGGGCGCAAGCACTACACTAACCGGTAGCGGCGCAAGTTCTTATACATGGGTTCCTTCCGGTTTAAATGGCACATCTATCAGTGTCAATCCCTCTTCCACAACTTCGTATACACTGAATGGTTCTAACGGATCCTGTGTAGACAGTGAAGTGATCACGGTAAACGTAACTGCAACACCTACCTTAAATCCAACAGCGTCGCCTGCAACGATCTGTACGGGTGGCAGCACAACTTTGAACGCCAACGCATCAAGCGCAACAACATACAGCTGGAGCCCCGGTGGCGCAACTTCCAGTTCGATCAGTGTAAGCCCAACCTCAACACAGATCTATACTGTAACTTCTACCAATGGCGGTATTTGCCCGCGCACGGCTACAGTATCGGTAAACGTAACTGCTACACCTACACTTGCCGTTGCAGGAGGTTCTATCTGTTCAGGTTCAAGCATCGTATTGACCAACACCGGAACCGCGGCTAGCAGTTATACCTGGTCTCCATCCGGAGGAAGCGCGGGTTCTGCAACTGTTAGTCCAACCAGCACTACAACCTATACATTAAGCGGCGCTACAGGTTCATGTACCGGAACAACAACCGCTACAGTTAACGTAACAACAACACCGACACTTGCGGTGGCAGGAGGATCTATCTGTTCCGGAAACAGTATCGTGTTAACGAATACAGGAACTGCCGCAGGAAGCTACACCTGGTCACCTAGCGGTGGAAGTGCAGGTTCTGCAACAGTTAGCCCTACAGGAAATACAACGTACACTTTAACAGGAGCCAATGGCTCATGTACCGGAACAACAACAGCCACTGTGAACGTAACAGCAACGCCTACATTGAGTGTGGCGGGAGGTACAATTTGTACCGGAAACAGCATCGTGTTAACCAACACAGGTTCTGCCGCAAGTAGTTATACCTGGTCGCCAACAGGCGGAAGCGCTAACTCGGCAACAGTGTCACCAACATCAACTACGGTTTATACTTTAACGGCAGCCAATGGTTCATGTACAAGAACTACCACGGCCACTGTTACTGTTGCAAGTACACCAACTTTAAGTGTAGCCGGAGGATCAATTTGTTCCGGTAACAGCATCGTATTGACCAATACAGGTTCTTCAGCGGGTAGTTATACGTGGTCACCATCCGGTGGAAGTGCCGGTTCGGCCACGGTGAGTCCAACAGGAAATACAACGTATACTTTAACCGGAGCCAATGGTACCTGTACGGCAAGCACAACAGCAACCGTAAGTGTTACAGCAACCCCAACACTTACTGTAGCGGGTGGCTCCATTTGTTCAGGTAACAGTATTGTATTAACGAATACAGGTTCTGCCGCCGCGGGTTATACCTGGTCGCCAACCGGCGGAAGCGCTAACTCGGCAACGGTTTCACCAACATCAACTACGGTTTATACCTTAACGGCGGCTAACGGTTCCTGTACCAGAACAACTACGGCAACTGTAACGGTTACCGCTACCCCCACAGTAAGTGTTGCGGGTGGAAGCATTTGTTCGGGATCAAGCATCGTATTAACGAATACGGGCCCACCGTCGGGTAGTTACACATGGTCGCCAACCGGCGGAAGCGCAAACTCGGCAACTGTTTCACCAACATCAACAACAGTGTATACATTAACGGCCGCCAATGGATCGTGTACAAGAACAACAACCGCCACGGTGAACGTTACTACAACACCAACATTGGCAGTAGCAGGTGGAACTATCTGCTCGGGCAACAGCATCGTATTAACCAACACAGGTACCACAGCGGGAAGTTACACCTGGTCGCCAACCGGCGGAAGTGCAGGTTCTGCAACAGTAAGTCCTACTTCGAACACCACATATACTTTAGCGGGCACGAACGGAACCTGTACAGGAACCACAACGGCCACGGTTAACGTTACAACCACTCCCACGCTTGCCGTGGCAGGTAATGGCATCTGTTCCGGGACAAGTGTGGTGTTAACTAACACCGGGTCCAGTGCTGCAAGCTACACCTGGTCGCCAACAGGCGGCAGCGCAAGCTCTGCAACGGTTAGTCCTTCCAGTACCACCACCTACACATTAACAGGCGGAAACGGGACCTGTACTTCTTCTGCCACCGCCGTTGTAACGGTTACCACAACTCCTTCGATGAGCATCAGCGGTAACAGTCCTATATGTAATGGCAGCAGCATAACCCTCAACGGGGGAACCGCCACCAGCTATAGCTGGTCGCCGGGCGGACAAACAACAGGAACTATATCCGTAAATCCAACCTCAACTACCAGTTATACGCTAACGGGTACCAATGGAACCTGCACCGCCAGCGCGGTTGCAACCGTAACAGTAAATCCATTACCGATCATCGGAACGGCAAGTATCACCGCTGCTCCCTGTGGGCAAAACACAGGATGTATCAACAGCGTTTCTGTAAGCGGTGGAACACCAACCTATACGTATTCGTGGAATGGCGGAGCCGGGTCTACCAGCTCACAATATTGTAACCAGCCCGCGGGAACTTATGTGTTGGTTGTAACCGATGCGGCTGGTTGCCAGGCAACACAGAACTTCAATATTCCTAGCACCAGCGGACCTACCCCTCCAACAGTGACCGCATCTAATACGGTGGCTTGTGTGGGAGATAATATTACGATGAGCATAACGCCTCCGGGAACATTTACCTATACCTGGAACGGTCCGTTTGGAACTGCTACCGGAACCTCTTATACCGCAACGAGTGTAGGACCTGCCGGTAACTATACCATAAGTGTTACGGCTACTGACGGAAGTGGTTGTGTGAGTGGTGCAACGGATATTCCAATTACGGTTAATCCGTTACCAAACATCAGTACTTCGGCCTCGCCAACTGTGATATGTATCGGTCAAAGCACTACGCTGAACGCCAGCGGCGCTACATCTTATACCTGGAGCAGCGGCGGAACGGCAAGCACAGAAACTGTTTCTCCAACAGGTAACACAACTTACACGGTTACAGGAAGTACGCTGGGTTGCGTATCAACACAAACTGTGGATGTGATCGTGAATCAATTGCCTGTTGTAACCGCCAACGCGGCTCCAACTACGATCTGTAATGGTCAAAGTACAGTGCTTACCGCGGGTGGCGCTACCAGCTATACCTGGAGCAGCGGCGGAACCGCTTCTACTGAAACTGTTTCACCAACCGGTAATACAACTTATACTGTTACCGGTGATGTAGCGGGTTGTACCAATACTCAAACCGTAGCGGTTACCGTAACTCCTTTACCGGCGATCACTGCTTCGCCTGCACCTTCTTCTATTTGTGTAGGACAAAGCACGGTGATCACCGCGGGTGGAGCAACAACTTATACCTGGAGCTCGAACGCGGGTGGAGGTTCGGCAACAACTGTAACGGTTTCTCCGACCGCAACTACCACTTATACATTAGCCGGTACAGCGAACGGCTGCGCTGATTCAACTACTGTGACTGTGAGCATAGGAACACCACCTGTTATCAGCGCTTCAGCTTCTTCAACGGTTGCATGTTCGGGTGGCACAACCACCTTAACAGCAAGCGGCGCTACGAATTACACCTGGACACCGGGCCCTCAAACAGGTGCTTCTGTAGTTGTGAGTCCAACCTCTACAACTATTTACACGGTTACTGCTACTGCGGGCGGATGTCCATCTACTGAAACTGTGACCGTGAACGTGACCCCAACACCAACTATCAGTGCGAGCGCCTCGGCGGGTAATATCTGTACAGGTTCTTCAACAACTTTAACCGCGAGTGGTTCTACGAGCTACACCTGGTCGCCGGGAGGTTCTACGAGCCCGAACGTGGTGGTCTCTCCAACCGTTACAACCACGTATACTGTTGTGAGTGATAGCGCGGGATGTTCTTCAACGCAGCAGGTCACTGTTAACGTAACAGCTAATCCAACCATAACGGCCACAGCTTCATCTTCCGGTACGGTGTGCTCTACGCAAAGCGCAACATTAACAGCGAGCGGTGCTACATCATACACCTGGAATCCCGGTGGAGTTGGAGGTACGGTAGTTGTTAGTCCTACCGGTAGTACGATCTACACAGTAACGGGCGCAAACGGTAACTGTGTGGGTACAGAAACTGTGAATGTAACGGTGATCCCAACGCCAACGATGAACGTAGCCGCTTCGGCACCTGCAGTATGTGTGGGTGGAACAGCTACCTTAACTGCATCGGGAGCTACAAATTATACCTGGATGCCAACGAATACCAATAATGATACATTGATAGATACGCCTACGGGCACTACAACTTATACGGTAACCGGTGAAAACGCGGGTTGCAGCAGCAGCCAGCAGGTGGTTGTAACGGTGAATCAGGTGCCGACACTTACTACGACCAACGGAAACCAGGTTGTATGTTCGGGGGCGCAGGTTAACACCATTACCTATGTTACTTCGGGTACAGCGGTTAACTGGACAAACACCAATGGCAACGTAGGAATTGCGACGAGCGGTTCGGGTAACATCAGTGGTTACACAGCGCCAACAGTAACAACAACTGAAACAGGAATAATCACCGCTACGCCGATCGATGCGGGTACAGGTTGTGCCGGTATTGCACAGGACTACACGGTTGTTATTAATCCCGCGCCCACGGCAACAGGTGCTGTTATTGACAGCGCTCGTTGCGGAGCCAGCACTGGAAGTATTACAGGAATTAATGTAACGGGTGGCACTCCGGGCTATATTTATCAGTGGTATAATAATGGCGTGTTGATGCCGGGTGAGACCAATCCAGCGTTGAGCAATGCCGCGGGTGGTAATTATAGCGTGACCATCACAGACGCTTTAGGTTGTACTGCGCCTGCTTCTGTAACAAGCTTTACGGTGAACAGTTCACAGGCAGTTACTACAACAATGTCTGCCGATGTATATACAGGCCAGGCGCCATTGAGTGTTGTTCTTACCGCAACTGCAACCGGAACGCCGGTACTTTATAACTGGAATACAGGCACAGGCATCTTTACTACCGGTTTACCAACTTTAGGAACCCAATATAGCGCTCAGGGAACTTATACAGCGATCGTAACAGCTTACAATGCCCAGGGTTGCCTGGATACGGCTATGCTTGTGATCATTGTTGACGCGGCCACGAGCATTGTTATTCCAAACATCTACTCACCAAATGGTGATGGAATAAATGACGAGTTCATGATCACCAGCACCGGCATGAAAACGTTGATTTGCGATATCTACAACCGCTGGGGTCAATTGGTTTACACACTCAATGGACCAAACGACAAGTGGGATGGAGGCCTTAACAATGGAAATGAGGCTTCGGAAGGCACCTATTATTACATCCTTAACGCCGATGGCTACGACGGCAAACACTATAAAGCGGAAGGCCACTTAACGCTTGTTAAATAAGTAACAGAAAATTAAATCATTAAACCCTCGCCTTCGCGGGGGTTTTTTGTTTCTGAGAGCGAAGTGTTTATATCCTTTTAGTTGTTTTTCAGAATTCCACTAATGGAAAGCCGTTCATACTAATTTATAGAGTACAATTTGGGTGTCACAACGCAAAATGAGGGGATCAGACGTCCAAGAATAACCCCTTATTGATTTAGCCCCTCCAACAGGGTAGCCTAATTTCGTATAGAGAGCGGGAGTACCCGGCCCAACCACTTTTTGTTCAATCACAAATTGAAAAAATGAATAGAAACTACCAGGAAAAATCCTTCATTCTTGCCTTGATGATCGGGTTTATAGCAATGCTTCTTTGCGGAAACCGACTGTCGGCCCAGTCGCGGGTATCCAACCCTTACAAGACCCGGGGTAATGTGAACGTTGTTGCTGCCAATGCAACCGGTTTGAAAGATAATGACCCGGGTATTACGAGCCCGGGATACACTTCCAAATGGGATACGAAACCTTTCGATCACAAGATCTTTGTAGAGAACAAAGGCCAGTTCACAACGGAAACCGGTCGTGCCGGCGACAGAATTTTGTACGAAGCAAAATTAGGGAAGGTCAAGGCTTATTTCCTGCCTAACGGTATCGTGTATCGTAAGGAAGGATGGTTTTTAGAGGACGAAGCTGAGAAGGAGAAAGAAGAAATGGAGCGGGCGAGGGACCGCGATAAAGGTATTTATGAAAAGATCCCTGTGCAGTTCCAACGGATGAATTGGGTGGATGCAAACCCTGATCCTGAGGTGATCGCTGAAGACCCGCTTCCGTATCCTTATATCTATGGGGTAGGGATGGATCAAAGTATATCGGTTAGCGTTTACAGAAGGATCGTTTACAGGAATTTGTACCCGGGTATCGATGTGGAATATGTATTTCCGGAGGGTGATAAGGATGGCTTTAAATATAATGTGATCCTTCATCCCGGCGCTGATCTTAACACGCTTAAAATGAAATTCCCGGGAGCTTCGGGTATCGTAAGAACAAAAGAGGGTGACGCGGTAATCAAAACCAATATGGAAGAATTTACCGATCACGCGCCCATAAGTTTTTCGGAGGATGGAAAAAAAGTAGATATCCAGTTTCATATCAATGGAAATGAGATCGCATTCCAGTGCCTTGAGGCGCTTGATAATTCGCAAAAAATAACGATCGACCCATGGACAACCAACCCTGCATTCGCCGGATCCTATAATCATGCCTATGATATTGACTACGATAATGCCGGCAACGTGCTGGTATACGGAGGATGGAGCCCCGCGCAATTAGTAAAATTGAACAGTGCGGGGGCTATTCAATGGAAATATAATGCCAATACCATTAATACGGATCCGGATGCCCAGTGGGGTGATTTTTGTGTGGATAAAGTTACAGGTCGCAGTTATATCATAGAAGGTTTTAATCCTACGCCCACAGGTGCGCGGTCTTTAAAGATAAGCGCGGCCGGCGCGTTGGTGGCTACGTTTGCGGGCAACGCTAATTTCGAAGAAATGGATCGTGTGGCGTATAACGAATGTACGCGCCGCCTCGTGATCGGCGGAGGTGGAACCAATGCCACGAACCAGGGTTGTATACTCGACACAAATATGACCGGCTTTACGCCCAGGAACGTTTTGGGCGCTAACCTTCCTTTTCATGATATGTGGCTTCTTGCGATGGATCCCAGCGGAACCACATGTTATATGGGATCTACTGAATCCTGCTGTAATCCGAATGCTACTTATGACAACAGGTTGCTGAAATTAAATGTTCCGGCACTTACAGCTTCCACGTTCAACTTCAACAGCCGCACAGCGTTCAATACCTGGATGCCGGAAGGTGTTTCAAACGTGTTGTATATGACCTGGAGCGGCGTTCCTGCCAATGGGTATAACGGATTAACCTGCAGTAAGAACTTTCTTTATTTTTATGATGGGGTAGACCTCCGCAAGCTGAATAAGAACACCGGTGCCCAGATCGTGGCCCGCACAAATGTCGGTAACAGCATGCAAAGCTATGGAGGTATTGACGTTGACGTTTGTGATAACGTGTATGTAGGAAGGAACAGCAGCCGGATATTTGTGTTTAACGGAAATACACTGGCAGCTGCCAGCGCGCCAACTTCAACGCTGGTTTGTACGGGCGCTGTATATGACCTGGTGCTTGGAAAAAATTACAACGAGGTTTATGCATGCGGGAACGGCTTTGTGCAGGCATTTACCATTGCTTCGCCTCCCATAACTTTTACAAATACATCAACCAATCCTACTTGTGGTTCCTGCAATGGTTCGATCACTGCCAATCTTTATGAGTGTGGCGTTGCTACAGCAGCTACATACCTCTGGAGCGATGGTCAAACAACACAAACAGCAACCAATCTTTGTGCCGGAACCTATACAGTGGTTGTGACCCCAACAACAGAGTGTCGAAGCTATACAAGCGTAATTACTTTGACAGCTGCCGGCGCGCTTACCCCAACCATCACAGCTGCGCCCGGCACCATTTGTAACGGAAGCAGTACTGTTCTAACGGCGAGCGGAGCAACTACCTATACCTGGAGCGCGAACGCGGGTGGTGCTACCACCAATACCGTGAGTGTATCTCCGGGCGGAACTACTGTGTATACGGTTACCGGTACTTCGGGCGCCTGTTCAGGTTCTCAAACTTTTACTGTGAACGTAAATGCTGCGCCTACCTTAACTATCGCGGCCACATCAACAACCATATGCAACGGAAGCAGCGCGGTTATTTCAGCCAGCGGCGCTACAACCTATACCTGGACAACGTCAACGGGTTTAAGTAATCCAAATGCTGCCAATCCAACCGCAAGTCCTACCGCCACTACGGTTTATACCGTAACCGGAACGAGCGCAGGTTGTAACAGCGCCCCGGCTACTGTAACCGTTAACGTAACCCCATTACCAACACTAACCACCACAGCTACTTCGAATACAGTTTGTGCCGGAGGAACGGCCACGCTGACAGCAAGCGGGGCGAGTACGTATACGTGGAGTCCTTCGGGAACACTGAGTAGTGCGAATGGATCGCCGGTGGTGGCAACGCCCACGGCTACGACGACAAACTATACCGTGACAGGAACTCAGGCGGGATGTAACGGAACCAGTGTAGTGACGGTGAGCGTTAATCCAACGCCAAGCTTAACGGTAACTCCGTCACCGGCCACGATATGCAGTGGAACAAGCACAACCATAACGGCGAGCGGAGCGAGTACGTATACGTGGAGCGCTAACGCAGGAGGCGCCACTACAAGCACTGTTGTTGTCACGCCAACGATCACAACAACCTATACGGTAAATGCAACCGGTGCGAATACCTGCCCGGGCACAAGAACGGTGACGGTGAATGTGAACACAGCTCCAACTTTGACACTCGCAGCCAACTCCTACACTATTTGTAATGGCAACAGCACTTCGATCACAGCAAGTGGCGCCACAACGTATACCTGGACCACAGGAACAGGATTGAACTGTACCGTTTGCCAAACGCCTACGGCCTCACCTTCGGGAACTACCGTTTATACAGTGACCGGAACGAGTGGTAGCTGTAACAGCACGCCATTAACGGTTACCGTTAACGTAACACCTATTCCTACCTTGACACTGAGTGCTACATCCAATACACTGTGTACCGGAGGCACGGCTACGCTTACAGCAACAGGAGCTAGTACCTTTACGTGGAGTCCATCAGGAACACTAAGCAGTCCCAATGGCAGCCCGGTGGTGGCAACGCCCACGGCTTCGACGACAAACTATACTGTGACAGGAACCCAGGCGGGATGTAATGGCAGCAGCGTGATCTCGGTGAGTGTGAATCCAACGCCAACGATCAACATTTCTCCTTCATCGGCAACTGTTTGTCCTACAGGAACCGCTACGCTTACGGCCAGCGGAGCAAGTACATACACCTGGAGCCCTGCAAGTACATTGAACACTTCAACCGGGGCAACGGTTATCTCTACGCCGACGGCGAGTACCATTTATACAGTAACAGGCACAAGCGCGGCAGGCTGCCCGAATACCAATACAGTGAGTGTAGCGGTCAATGCTACGATCAGCGTGAATGTGAACTCACCCACAGCCTGTTCGGGTACAGGCGTTGTGCTAAGTGCCAGCGGAGCCAGTTCCTATACATGGAGCCCGGCCGGAGGTTTGAGCAGTACAACCGGAGCTACTGTTACAGCCACTCCAACTACCACTACGCAATACACCGTTACGGGTAATTCGGCGGGTTGCACAGGAAGTAATACTTCAACCGTTACCATTAATCCATTGCCAACTTTAACGGTAAGCGCAACTTCATCGTCGATCTGTTCAGGCAATTCAACAACACTTACGGTTAATGGAGCCAATACCTATACCTGGAGTCCTTCCGGAAGTTTAAGTTCTCCGAACGGAACGCCCGTGGTTGCTTCGCCAACGGCGATGACCACGTATACGGTAATAGGAACTGACGCAAACGGTTGCCAGGATGTTACTCAAATATTTGTTGATGTTTCGGCGCCTCCTTCCATTACTGCAACGCCAACAACCATTTGTTCAGGACAAAGCAGCGTATTGAGCGCCAGCGGCGCAAGTTCCTATACCTGGAGCGCCAACGCGGGTAGTGTGAATACAAGTACAGCGAGCGTAAATCCGACATCAACAACAATATATACGGTTGTAGGAACCGTAGGAACATGCACGAGCCAGGCCACCACCACTGTGAATGTGAACACAACGCCTACTTTGACCTTATCTTCCAATACCTACACTATTTGTAACGGCAACAGCACGGCGATCACCGCAGGCGGTGCAACAACGTATACATGGACAACGGGAACGGGATTGAGCTGTACCACATGCCAAACGCCAACGGCCAATCCAACATCTACTACGATCTATACAGTTACAGGAACAGATGCGGGTTGCCAAAGCGCGCCGGAGACAGTTACGGTAACCGTAAATGCATTGCCCAATATTACAGCCACGCCGAGTTCATCCAATATTTGTTCATCGGGCAGCGCTACATTAACTGCCAATGGCGGAACCACCTATACCTGGTCGCCGGCGGGTGATCTGAGCAGTGCCAACGGCTCGCCGGTAACGGCAACGCCAACCGCCAGTGCTACCTATACCGTGACGGGTACTGATGCTAATGGTTGTCAAAATTCAAATACTGTAAGCATCACCGTGGATCCTACTCCGGTAATAAACATCACGCCGGTTCCTGCGGCAGTGTGCGCCGGACAAACCGTTATTTTAACCGGGGGCACAGCAACTACTTATACATGGAGCTCGAACGCCGGCGGCGTGAATACATCAACTACCAGTGTTACTCCTTCGGCTACCGATACCTATACGTTAACAGGAGGCATTGGTTCCTGCACAGCAAGCGCAACGGTTACTGTTCCGGTCAATCCATTGCCTGTCATCACCAACTCAACGGTCACGTCAGCGCCTTGCGGACAGAACACGGGTTGCATTGACACGGTGATGGTAACGAGCGGAACCCCAACCTATACCTATTCTTATAACGGCGGGGCGGGTTCTACTTCGCCACAGTTCTGCGGTCAGCCAGCGGGTAACTATAATTTAGTGGTTACGGATGCCAATGGCTGCATGGCCGCGCTGGTCATAAACATTCCTTCGCAAAATGGTCCTCAACCCCCGTCGGTAACAGCAAGCGCGACCAGCGTTTGTGTAGGCGGAACGGTTTCTTTAAGTGTGACCCCAACTGTGCCGGGTATCGTTTATACTTGGACGGACATTAACGGAACCACAACAGGAAGTACCTATACAGTAACAAACATCAACCCTCCGGGAACGTATACCATCGCGGTTACGGCAACGGATACTGCGCTTAACTGTTCGAACATTACCAATACGAGTGTTACCGTCACTCCAACACCTACACTTGCTGTTATCGCCACCAATACAGTTATCTGTTCGGGGCAAAGCGTTGTGCTCACGGCCAGCGGCGCTACAACTTATACCTGGAGTGCCAATGCCGGAAGCGCGAATACGAATACGGTTTCTGTCAATCCCACTTCCAATACCACGTATACGGTAAACGGCGGAAGCAATGGTTGCAATGATCAGCAAACAATAAACGTAAATGTAAATCCAACACCTACGGTTGCTATCGCGGCAAGTTCAAATAACATCTGTTCGGGACAAAGCGCGGTGCTAACGGCTAGTGGCGCAACCACATTTACCTGGATGCCCGGTAATGCTACTTCAACCACGCTAACGGTTACCCCAAATGCTACTTCATCTTACACGCTTACAGGAGATAGCCTGGGTTGTACATCAGCCCAACAGGTAGTAACTGTCAATGTTACCCAGACGCCTACGCTTACTGCCACCCCTTCTTCAGCAACCGTATGTTCAACTCAAAGCGCAACTATTACAGTGAGTGGCGCCACTACTTACACCTGGTTCCCTTCGGGAAGTGGATCGCCCATCGTGGTGACTCCAACGGGCAATACAACGTATACGGTTATTGGCGGCACAGGTAACTGCAGCGACACTACCACGGTAAGTATAGGCGTAATACCTTCACCAACACTTAACATCACAGCCGGCGGAACAGGCACAGCGGTTTGCGCGGGTACAACGGCAACGCTAACGGCCAGCGGCGCTACCAATTACACCTGGCAGCCATCCGGTGCAACGGGAACAACGTTCACAGACACGCCAACGGGCACTACAACTTACACCGTAACGGGCGACAATGGCGGATGCCCGGGATCTCAACAAATAACCATCAACGTAAACCAGCTCCCTACGCTCACAACAAGCAACGGTAATCAAGCGGTTTGCTCCGGATCACCGGTGAGCACGATCAGCTACACAACAAACGGAACGGTTGTGAACTGGACCAACACCAACGGTAACATTGGCATAGCTACATCCGGCTCGGGCACCATCAACGGATATACGGCTCCGATCGTTACACAACAGGAAATGGGAATTATTACAGCCACACCTTTCGACTCAGGAACAGGCTGCACGGGCATAGCGCAGGATTATACAGTAACTGTTTATCCTTTGCCAACTGCTACCGGCGGCCTTACCGATAGTGCGAAGTGCGGTGCAACCAATGGCGGCATCCACGACGTCAATGTATCGGGTGGAACTCCGGGCTACACCTACCAATGGTATAACAGTGGCGGTGTAATGCCCGGAGAGACGGATTCTACATTGAGTAACACAAGTGCCGGAAACTATACATTAGTGGTTACTGATCTCAACGGTTGCCAAACGGCGGCCGGTACGGGTGCTTTCACCATCGGAGGTTCTTCGGCGGTGGTAACTACTATCACTCCTGTATTGTCCCAGGGCACGGGATCTTTAAGTGTGACCTTTGATGATACTACAAGCGGTGGCGCTACGATCTTCTCATGGAACTTTGGTAACGGACAATTCTCGAGCCAGCAGACCAACGGACCGATCAGTTACAACGCGCCCGGTACGTATACGGTTACTTTCTACACCAGCAATGGCGGATGTGCTGATACAGCTACAGCGCTTGTGATCATCGATGCGCCTACAGGCATTACGGTTCCGAATATTTTCTCGCCTAACGGTGATGGCATAAACGATAACTGGTTCATCACATCATCCGGATATTGTGAGCTGCACGCCGAGATCTATAACCGATGGGGACAATTGGTCTATCAATTACTGGGTGTGAACGATGTTTGGAACGGGATCATGAATAATGGTAATCCCGCTTCGGAAGGAACCTATTATTACATCATAGAAGCCAAGAGCTGTTTGGATGGTAAGGCCTATAAGGTAAGCGGATATATGACCTTGGTGAAGTAAGAGTTACATAGTTTAGTTTAGTTGCTTAAAGGGTCTCCGTCTAACGGGAGACCCTTTTTGTTTTTATTAGATCCAGCTAAACTACAAGAAACCAGTTTGTTAAGTATACACTGCCAGGCAGGCGGCGAAGCCCCGTCTAAAGCATTTAAGTGCCTCAGTATTAATGCGTACCTTTGCGGCTTAATATAAAACATGACACAAACATTTGCAGAGCTCGGTTTATCAGAAAAGATCATCAAAGCCATCACCGAGCTTAATTTTACAGAACCAACCCCCGTACAGCAGCAGACCATTCCTTTACTTTTAAAGCAAAAGACCGACGTAGTTGCCCTTGCCCAAACCGGAACCGGTAAAACGGCCGCATTTGGCTTACCCCTTTTATCTGAAATGAACTTCAGCGAGCCTAAAACCCTCGCGCTGATCCTGGCTCCAACCCGCGAGCTTTGCGTACAGATAAGCACCGATCTTAAAAAATACGCCAAGTACATCAACGGTTTAAAAGTTACCGAGGTGTATGGCGGCGCCAGCATTGAAGGACAAATAAGAACCATCAAGAACGGAACGCCCCACATCATTGCCGCTACACCCGGAAGGTTGATCGACCTGATGAAGCGAAAAGTGATCAGCCTGAAAGATATTGAGGTAGTTGTATTGGATGAGGCCGATGAGATGCTCAACATGGGCTTCAAGGAAAGTATCGATACCATTTTAGAAAAAACACCGGCCGAAAAAAATGTTTGGTTATTCTCGGCCACCATGCCAAAAGAAGTAGCGCGCATCGCTTCGGCTTACATGAACAACCCCAAAGAGATCAGCGTAGGAAAGAAGAACGAAGGCGCCGCTAACATCGAGCATTTATATTACCTGGTAGCAGGCCGCGATCGTTACCCCGCTTTAAAACGCGTGGTGGATTTTAGCCCGGATATTTACGGGATCATTTTCTGCCGTACCAAAATAGAAACCCAGGAAGTGGCCGACGCTTTAATTAAAGACGGCTATAGCGCGGATTCTATTCACGGTGATCTTTCTCAGGCGCAGCGTGATTTTGTGATGAAACGTTTCCGTAACCGCAATATACAATTGATGGTGGCAACCGATGTGGCCGCCCGTGGTATTGATGTTAAGGATATCACGCACGTAATTAATTATAATTTACCCGAAGAAATAGAAAGCTACACCCACCGTAGCGGACGTACAGCCCGCGCAGGAAAAATGGGCGTGAGCATCGCTTTCGTGACCAATAAAGATCATTACAAGATCAAAGAAGTTGAGCGCATCATTGGAAAAAGCTTCCGCAGAATGCCTGTGCCAACCGGCGTAGAAGTTTGCGAAAAACAATTGTTCCATTTGGTAAATAAGATCCACCACATCGAAGTGAACGAAGAAGAGATCGCCACCTATCTTCCAAAAATTATGGAAGAGCTGCAGGACCTGAGCAAGGAAGATCTTATCAAACGTTTTGTGTCAGAAGAATTCAATCGCTTTTTGTTGTATTACCAGCAGGCGGCCGATCTTAGCCAGGGACAAGGGGAGCGTGGCAGCAGCAATGGTATGAGCCGTTTCTTTGTGAACTTAGGTGAGCTTGACGGCTTGCATTGGAAATTCCTGAAAGATTATTTATCCGATATCTCCGGTGTGCCTAACGCGCATATCTTTAACGTAGACGTGAAGAAGAGTTTCTCTTTCTTTGAGACCGAAGCAAAAAATGCCCAGGCTTTCGTGGATGTGAATGATAAAAAACTGCAATTCAACGACCGCCTAGTACAGATCGAAGCCTCTAAAGGAGGCAAAGAAGGCGGCGGCGGTGGTCGCAGAGGCGATGGCGCCGGAAAAAGCTACGGCGGCGGACGCGGTGGTTATGGTGGTAAACGCGAGGGAGGGGGCTACGGAGGTAAAAAACGTGAAGGCGGCGGCGGCTATGGCGGAAAACGCGATGGAGGCTACCCCAAAAAGGACGGCGGCGGCTATGGTGACAAAAAGAGCAGTGGTGGCTACGGCGGAAAACGCGAAAAATCATTCGGCGGGGGAGATAAAAAACCCCGCAGGAGCAAAAGGTCATTCGGAGGCTGATAATTTGTCAGTCCCAACCCTTTGGAACGTAGTTTGAATAAACGAATCCTGTCAGACCGAGCGTAGTCGAGGTCCTTGTACTAAGGCCGAGAGGACCTGCACGGTTCTCGACTTCGCTCGAACTGACATAGTAATAAAAACAAAAAAGATAAAAAATGTACGGATACGACATGGGATTAATGCTGCTGGGTATCTTCTTCGCTGTGGTGGGGATGCTGATACAGTGGCGTTTAAAAAGTAAGATCACGCAATACTCGCAGGAGCCTATACCGATGAGCGGGAAGGAGGTTGCCGAGAAAATGCTGAAGGATAGCGGCATCTATGATGTTACGGTTACGAGCCAGCCCGGCTTTTTAACCGACCATTATAACCCTTCTACAAAAGTTGTTAATTTAAGTGAAGGAGTTTATAGTGGCCGCAACGTGGCTTCTGCCGCCATTGCCGCGCACGAGTGCGGGCACGCGGTGCAGCACGCTACAGCCTACCAGTGGTTGAAAATGCGCACCGCCTTGGTGCCGGTGGTGCAAATAAGCGCTACGATCATGAACCTGATCATGTTTGCTTTCATTTTTATGGTTTGGAGCATGCCACATATGGGTAACACCATGTTATGGGTGGTTGTTGTTTGCCAGGCTGCCATCACCTTGTTCTCGGTAATTACTTTGCCGGTGGAAGTTGACGCCAGCAAACGTGGTCTGCAATGGCTTGACAGCGCCGGCATCACTTACGGTACCGAACATGAGCATGCCAAAGACGCTTTAACCTGGGCTGCCTATACTTATTTCGCGGCTGCTTTAGGAGCTATTGCAACGCTGATCTACCTGGTACTGCGACTGAACAATAGCAGGGATTAAATAGAGAATTTAATGAAGGAAGAGCCCGGAGTGAAACCTCCGGGCTTTTTTTATTATATTTGGTTCAAGTAGAATAATTAATTAGATATGAAGAGTAAAAGAAAAAACAGCATGCTTCTTCTGCTTTTTTCTGTTGGTGTGATATCTTCATCTGTTTCCCAGGTTGACTCCACGTCGAGGCTCGATGATGTTTACAGGACTAGTCCTGGTTCTACAGGGAAAGTTCTGATGAAGAAATTTGGTTGCTCCATTTTTGGTGGTTTGGGAAAAGGAGGAAACCGCTTTTATGACGGATTTTCATTTGGTGGCAGCTTTAGGACCCATTACCGGATTCATACCATAAATATCTACTCGTCCCTTGCAACAAGACGAAAAGAATTGTATAGCAAGGATTACACGAATCTCTTATACAGCAGTAATTATGGCATTGTGTATGGGCCAGGCTTTCATGATAAAAACTTTTCTGTTTCTTGTGGGGCTGGAATCGGTTATTTTTGGACAACGGTGGATATGTGGCCAATTAACGGAGCGATAAATACTAGTGGTCCGGATTATATTACCTATAAGCAAACGAGCCTATGTTTAGGCGCTCAGTTAGGTGTTCATTCTAATAGGATTGGGTTGTCGGCACAATTTTTTTATAATTCCAACAAATCCCTTACTAATTATACAGGTCTGTTAGGTATCGAAGTAATTCTATGGTAGGAAGATATAGAACCTTTCACTGGATCTGCAATGAGTGCTAAGAAAAAAATATTTTAACTCAATGACCACCATCTACTCGAAACCCTGATTAACGCCGATCTCAGCACTTAAGTTTAGAACAAACGTTAAAATTACTATGGCAAAAAATACCATCAACGTAAAAGGAACTGAAATTGTAATTCTTAGTGATAAGAATAAGGAAGATTATGTTTCACTAACAGACATTGCCCGGCATAAAGATCCATTAAGCACGGATATTATTGTGCAAAATTGGTTGAGGAATAGAAACACGATCGAGTTATTAGGGTTTTGGGAAATAATGTACAACCCCAATTTTAAACCCCTCGAATTCGAGGGGTTTAGAAAACAAGCAGGACTAAACAGCTTTGTGTTAACTCCCAAAAAATGGATAGAAAATACCGGCGCTATTGGAATCGTATCAAAATCAGGTCGTTACGGAGGTACCTTTGCCCATAAGGATATTGCCTTTGAATTTGCCTCATGGATCTCGATAGAGTTCAAATTATATATCATCAAAGAATTTCAACGCTTAAAGGCGGATGAAAATGACAGGCTCAAACTAGAATGGAATCTACAACGAACATTGGCTAAAATAAATTACCACATCCACACCGATGCCATCAAGGAAAGCCTGATACCCAAAGAACTAAGCAAACAGCAGGTAAACGCCGTGTATGCCAGCGAGGCCGACCTGCTCAATATGGCCCTCTTTGGCATTACGGCAAAACAATGGCGCGACACAAATAGAACTGCGGAAGGAAACATAAGGGACAGCGCTACTCTCGAACAACTGGTGGTTCTGTCTAACCTCGAAAGCATAAACGCCGTGCTCATACACCAGGGCTTATCGCAGTCGCAAAGACTGGCTCAATTAAATACCGTTGCCATTACCCAAATGAGATCGCTCGTAAGCAGCAGACAAATAAAGAAATTAAAATAATATGCATAAAAGTAATAGCTGTTAGCAATGACCACCATTTACCTCGAAACCCTGATCAACGCCGAACCCAGGATCTGTTTTGATCTTTCGCGGAGTATTGATCTGCACCAGGTTTCTACAGTTAAAACCAAGGAAAGGGCGGTAGGAGGAAAGACCAAAGGATTGATCGAGAAAGGGGAGTCTGTCACCTGGGAAGCGGTACATTTCGGAATAAAGCAGAATCTTACGGTCAGAATCACGGAAATGGAATCACCACATTATTTTAAGGATGAAATGGTGAAGGGAGCCTTTAAAAGTTTCACACATGAACATAAATTCGAAAAGAAGGGCGATCAGACCTTAATGATCGATATTTTTGAATTAGCTGCGCCTCTGGGATTTTTAGGTGTGATAGCGGAAAGAATTTTCCTTAAAGGATACATGACCAAATTCCTGGTAGAGCGAAATGAAGTGATCAAGCAGGTGGCTGAGTCGGGTGAATGGAAAAAGGTGCTTCATGATCATTAAAGCAAATCAACATAAAACCACTACTTGGTCGGGCGGCACCACCACGCAGCTTTTCATTTTCCCCGAAGGGAGTGATTATCAAAAGCGCGACTTCCTTTTTAGGATCAGTACCGCAACTGTAGAGACGGAAGAAAGCACTTTTACCTCTTTGCCCGGGTTCAAAAGAAAATTAATGATCCTTGAGGGAGAATTGCTCATTAAACATAAAGGCCATTACGAGAAAAAACTAAAGCAATTCGAGCAGGACGAATTTAGAGGAGGCTGGGAAACAAGCGCCGTTGGAAAAGTAACCGACTTTAATTTGATGATGTCAAGGGGAGTTGAGGGCAGTTTAAAGTTTATAAGTTTAAAGGAGGGAGAAGAGAGCACGTTGGGTGGGAAGAATATTTTTTGTTTATGTATTTAGTGGCTCCATAAGAATAAAGGAGAACGTAGCTGAAGCTGGTGACGTTATTACTTTTGATAAAGAAGTTCTACTGCAAGCAATTCAACCTGGCCAAGTGGTCATTACTACCCTCCGGGTTGCCTCCTCCGAAGGGTGATCGGACTTTTGCCACGAAGGCACGAAGACACAAAGTTGGAGTAAAAAGGTTGTTGTTTTGTATTGGCTGTTACTCTGCGGTCTCTGCGCCCCCGCGTGCCATATTGTATTGGCTGTTCTTACGGCTGTTTTCTTTTCGCCTTCGTGCCTTTGTGGCGAATTTTCGGATATCTGTCAAGGATTAAATTTCTTCAGCTTGTAAAGTATCTCCTCGAGTCCGTTGAGCTTGATCTCGTAAACGGTTTCCAGCAAAACACCCAATTTCCCTTTCGGAAAACCGCCTTTGCGCTTGAACCACTCCAGGTAAGAAACAGGAAGATCGCTGATCAAGGTGCCGTTATACTTGCCGAAAGGCATTTTGGTTTTTATGGTCTCTAAAAGTAATTGTGGATCGGGGCCCATTGTTTTTCAATTTGTAGAGTCACCCTGAACTTGTTTCAGGGTCGCTTTATTTCTAAGTAGCGGCCAATTCACCGCCCGAAAGCCCATCCGGATCACAACTTCTGTCAGGCTATTTGCGGCCAAACAGATATTACCCGCCCTTTCAATCTTTCTGTGATGCTGAAACAAGTTCAGCATGACGTGCAGTGTAGGTTTACTTCTCCGTGTAATTAAGATCCTTCCCGCAGGTCTCTTCTATGTTCCAGAGGCTGAGAAAGGCTATGGAGATGAAGATGACTCCGGTAATAATGATGGCCATGATCGAGCTGGGCGCACCTTCTTCTGTTTTCGGCAACAGATATTCAAACAAACCAATAACGGCGCTGAGCATGATCACCGAGCCGCGTACAAAATTTGGCGCCGTGGTCGTTGCTGTAGCACGGATATTTGTTCCGAACAATTCGGAAGCGGTGCTCATGAAAACAGCCCAATAGCCGGTGGCAAATCCCAAAAAGCAGATGCAGGAATAATACATCACTTCGCTTTGTAACGCTACGGTGAAATAAAGAATAACTCCAACAACGGTAAGCGATAAAAATAATCCCAGCACCTTTTTTCGACTTTTCCAGAGGTGACTCAGGTAGCCGCTGACAAAATCACCGAAAGTAATGCCGAGATAAGCGAACATGATCGAGCGACCCGCGTTGGGAGAGAAAGAAGTTATTTTCATTGTCTTGAAAAGATCGGGGGCAAAGGTGATCAAAGTTCCCATCACGAACCAAACCGGTACGGCTATCATGATGATGCTTAAGTACTGGAAGACCCTTTTGCGCGTTTTAAACAGGTCGAAGAAATTTCCGCGGCTAACGTGCGACTTTTTGGTATCCTCGAACATACCGCTCTCTAAAACTCCTATACGCAGGATGAGGAGTGCGAGGCCCATAATTCCTCCGATGTAAAAGCTCCAGCGCCAGTTGGCTATAAGCGGACTGATAAATCCTGCCACAACTGCCCCGAAAACCCCAACCGTAGCCACGATCATGGTGCCGATGCTTCGCCGTTCTTTACTCATGCTCTCGCTCACCAGTGTAATTCCCGCACCTAATTCACCGGCCAGCCCAAAACCCGAGATGAAACGTAAGATCGCATAGGTATTCACGTCGTTCACCATCCCGTTAGCGATATTGGCCAGCGAATAAAGCAAGATAGAACCGAAAAGTACGGAGAGCCGCCCTTTTTTGTCACCCAAAATGCCCCAGAAAAGTCCGCCCACCACCATGCCGCCCATCTGGCAGTTCAGCAGCATTTGCCCGATACGTTTAATTTCAGGCGTGATGGTGTCTACATGAAGGATCTCCTTCAAACTGTTCACGCGCTCTACGCTGAACAATAAAAGGTCGTAGATATCCACGAAGTAACCGAGGGCGGCTACTATAATTAATTTGTTTAACGCTTTATTGATATTCATCCCGGCTGTTCAATCCAGCAAATCGTAAATTTACAGATCGTAAATCAATTAGCGTCTCCGCCAAAGAATTTCTCTTCGGCTATATCGGCGTTGTTGGCCACTTCGTACAGCACCTGGTCGAGCAAAGCCTCGGTGGTGTGTTCTTTTGCCAAAGCTGCCTGACAGATCACCGTTTCGCAGGGCGTGCCATCCGCGCGCTTATCGGTTGTAACGGTAATAGAAGTGTAATTTCCAAAGCCCGATTCCTTAATGATGCTGTACAGGTTCAGGTTCGAGTTGAACTCGCCTACGCGGCTGTTCATGTAAAAAGCGGGCTTTCCGAAAAAGCGGGTCTCTACCTCCCAAATGTATACAAACTGGTAGCGCCAGCTCTCGTCCTTCATTTTAATGGCCACATCAATGCGCCAAACGTTAGGGGAGATCTCATCTAATTTGTATTTCCATTTGGTGGAAATGTTGGTAAGGGCTGTCTTGAGGTCTATCATAAAAAAATGGTGTAAATTTTATGCAATTTACACCATTTTTTAAATTGTGAAAGCCGAAGGCTTCCTTATTTTATCAGGCTTACGCTGCCTGTTTTGATATGCTTTTTGCCTGAAATATCCCTGTAGAACACTTCGTATACGAACACGTCTTCCTGGAGCATGGTACCGGATTTCATGCCGTCCCAACCTTTGTTGATGTCATTGGACTCGAACATCTTTTGGCCCCAGCGATCGAAAACGATCATAGTAAATGAATCTTTCTCATACACACCGAAGGCCTCGGCCTGGAAGATATCGTTCTTACCATCAAAGTTCGGAGTGAAGGCGTTCGGTACGTAGAGCACATGGTCCGGATCGATCTTCACGAAATCGATGACAGAATCCTTACAGCCAAAATTGTTGGTCACCAACAAGCTTACCGCGTAGGTACCGGGCTCAGCGAACTCGTAGTCCGGGTTTTTCACCGTGGTTGTCATCAGGTCAGCAATGTTCCACAACCAGGTGTTATTGGTGCCGGTTGAAGTATTGATGAAATTGATGTGTGGCTCAAGGATCGTTGTATTGCCCGGGCTGAAGTAGAACGCCGCGTTCGGCCTAGGATGCACCGTGATCAAATTGGTCTTCGTAACATTATCGGTACAGCCATTGGCATCTACATACACCACTTTCGGAGAATAAGTTCCTACCAAAGTGTAGAGGTGCGATGGCGAAGCCGCGGTAGAGGTCTGCCCGTCACCAAATGTCCAGGTGAAGGTTCCGCCGGTAGGCGTTACATTCGGAATGAATAAAATAGGCACTCCGGGCTCACAGCCTTCTGTTGTATCGGTAGTGAAATTAACCAAGGGCATAGCGAACACCTGTACCTGTATAGTACTGCTATCGGCACAAGGACTTCCGCTGTTGGTAACATATTTAATGAAATGATAAGGAGGCGTTAGGTTAGAAGACACACCTGCTGTAGCAGGGCTGAAGATGCCGGCTCCTGTTACAGGTCCTGTCCACACACCGCCCGGTGAAGCGGCCTGTATCTGCACTTGTCCGTCGTACACGCAGAAAGGACCAATTGGGCTAAGGGTTGCCGGCTGGAATTGGTATACGGTATAGATCAGCGAATCCTGGATCATACATTGCCCGCCTGCTGTGAGGATGAGCGTGTGCGTTCCAACGCCTGCAACGGCAGGATCGAAAGTAGCGCTTCCGAAACCGTTATTGCCGCTTACACCCGGGCCACTCCAAACTGCAGGAGGTTGACTGGGTAAACCGGTGCTTACGTCTGTGAAACCTGCTGTAATGAGACTTGAAGAAGCATTGGTACAGAAAGAAGCATTGGGAGGCATGGTGATGTTGAAAGGCTTGATCACCGAAATGGTGAAGGTATCTTTCTTCTGACAACCACCGATAACAGAAGTGGTGGTGAAGGTGTATGTGGTTGTGGCGGTAGGTTGGATGATGGTGGTTGCCGGAGGGGCAACACTTCCGATCACACCGGTCATTGGCGACAACTGGTAGGTATACATGTTAGGCGTTGCAACGCTGCTGCACCATCCGAATGTAGCGGTTGGGCGCATCTGTGCAGAAGAAGGCCAGTAGAAACCCGTACCACTCAAAGGTCCGCAGGTAGGATCGGTATCACTCACCACGGTTAAGGAAGGATACTGTGCGGAAGTAGAGCAATCCACTACGCAGTTCTGGATGTAGTTATACTGACCGGGGAATTCGAAGCAAACTTCCACAACGAGGTTTGAAACTCCATCCCATTCGTAAGACGAGGTGAAGTTAAAGGTGTTGGCGCCCATTACCACGTTATAGTTTGCGGCCGAATAAACAGGAGTTAAACCGGGCAACAGATCTGTTTGTGCAGGGAAGGCCTGGAAGGTTGATTGCCCGGTGCAACCTAAACTGATGTTGAAGTTAGGATAGGCTGTAGCACCATTTATCTGGATACAGTTAAATGTGATCGAGCTTATCTTACCTGCAGAAATACCCGCGCTCATCAATTCGGTTGCGGTATAAATATACTGCGCACGCATTTTAGTATAGAAATTACCGAAAGGCGTAGGATACGACCAACCCGAGTTGGTTGTTACGTTGGCAGGACCAACATACAACGCAGAAGGATTGAGACAGCCTGATGAAGAAGCCTGGCACTGTGTAGGAGGAGCGCCGCCAAATGTGTAATTCACATAGGCCGAGTCGTTACTGCAAAGCGATTTGGGTGCTACCGTTAAATAAACCGGAATGGGAATGGTGTCTATCTTGAACACATCGGCGTAGAAACACATGCCATCAAAAGCGGTAACCGTATAAGTTCCGAATGCAAGATTTGTTAATGGAAAATTGGTTTGGCTAACGCCGGTATAGTTTTGGTTGAGGCCGGGCCCCGTCATCGAGAAATTATAGGGAGCAGACTGGGTGGTGCTTAAAGTAACCGTAGCTTGCCCGTTCGTTGTTCCGATACAGGTATTCTGTATTCCCGAATGAGAAAGTGTTCCGCCTTGTACCTGCGTTAATGTGATAATGACGGAATCGATACATCCGGAGGAAATATAAGTTACGGAATAAACCTGGCCGTTAGTAGCGTTGGCTGCAAGCAGGGTGTCATTGGTAGCGCCGGGAATGGCATTACCGCTTGTATTGTACCATTGAATATTGGTCGCTGTTGAAGGAACCGTTAAATAGGCCGCGCTTCCGCAGAAATTCTTCGATTGTTGCTGTGTGATCGGCGGAGCAATGCCCACGGTTACTACGGTATCATAAGCGCCGCAGTTAGGAGCGGTTACGTTCACCGAATATGTTCCGGGAGAAAGACCCGTACACGGGTTGGTTGTTCCAACAACCGATCCGCCTGAATTCGTCCACGTATAGCTGTAAGGGCCGGGACTTCCAATGGGCACCACCAGGGCACTGCCGGAGTTTCCACCCGGGCATGATGGCGTGCTGCCTGTTAAAGAAATACCTACGCTCGAGAATTGTAAGGAAGCCTGCACATATGTGGTGCAACCGTTAGCAGAAATAGCGGTGAGGTAATATGTATCACCCACGTTACCGTTATTCACGAATAACGTATCGTTGGTTCCATTAGGAGCAGCGATAGCGTTGGTCTGGCTGTTAGGGCCATACCATTGGTATTGAATGTAGCCGGGAGGGCCAAGTAATTGCTGAACGGTGTTACCCGCGCACATGTTCACCGGAATTTGTGTGGGTCCGCAATTCGCGTCGATGTATGCATAGCCCCAGTGACCGCCGTAGATACAATCACCGGTCTGGAATTCGATGGTTACGTTCTGGCCTATGTAAGCAGTAAGGTCAACACCTACTGTGGTCCATTTTTTATAATACACATAATACCACCAGCTGGTATTAGGAGTGGTTGTACCGGGTAAGTAACCGTCGGTCCATGTGTTGTTGAAAGAACTCCACTGCGATGCGCGTTTAAATGAAGTATCCGTTGCTACGTTGGCGGCGTCGATCTGGTATTGACCGCAACCGGGAATGATGTTACCGCTTCCGTCGCGCATGGTCACTTTAAAGAAAGGTTGTTCGCCTACGCCATGGGTTCCGTCGTATAATACCACGGCGTAGTAATACGTGAATTGCGAGTTTTGTGTAGAAACGTTCATGGTATACACGAGGCGCTCGGTCTCGTAATCGTTATTGGCGTTACCTAAACGGCAGGTAACACCGCTGGCGAACATGGGAACGAAAGGAATATCAGAAACGTGGTTTGGATTTACCGCGATCGAATCCCAACCGATACAGTTGGCGGGAGGGTTGTTCACGGTAGGAGGAATGTTCATGATGGTGTGACGGTTCTGCTTGGGTGTAGTAGCCGCCCAGGAAACCGCAGGTTGGTTAGGAGTGTTATTTCCCATGGTAGCGATACCGGCTTGCCATGCAGGAGTAAAGGCAGTCCATAACTGACCCGCAGTATTCGAATAGATACCTCCGGTCCAGTTGCTGAAATCCGAGTTTGCGAAATCAGCGTTAGGGCACCAGGCGTTGGATGGTGTTAAATTGATAATGGTCTTATTACCGGCCGCGTCATAGTAGTAATCGAAACCCTGGGTGGCGTTGAGAACAGGCGCACCTCCGGTATTTTTCGACTGGATGTATTTCCTGATCTGCGCTTCATAGTATTCTTTTTGTTCGGCAGGTTTATTGCTTCTTTTCTGAGCCTCGGCCCAGGCAGCAGCTTTGTCAAAACCCTGCAGATCTTTCTCGTTATACGAAAATCGGTTCTGGGCGGTCAAGGCAAGGCTAAAAATGAGCAATAAAAGGGATAAAAAGCGTTTTTTCATTATAAGTGGTTTTTTCCTCATGTAAATATATAAAGAAAAATTCGATTAAAACCTAATTCAGGACAAGTTTTTTTAAAGGAATTTAGGTTTTGGGTAAAATGTGAATTACCTGTTGAAAACCGATGCCTCCATGCCCAGCCAATGGAGGGCGTTTTGGGCCAGAAGTTTGTCCTTAATCGGACTATTTTTAAGGTGCTCTTTAATGAGTTTTCCGGGTACATTTTCGCCCAGTGGGAAAGGGTAGTCGCTGCCTAAAGCTACAAAGTCTTCTCCCATAAAATCAATAAGATAGTCCAAAGCTTTGGTTTCGTGAACCAAAGAATCTACAAAGAACTTTCCTTTGATGTTTGAAGGGTGAACCGGGTTGTCTATAGCCACCAGGTCGGGCCTGCAATCGTAGCCGTGAACGATGCGGCCGTGGGTAAAGGGGAAGGACCCTCCGCCATGCGCAAAAGCCACCCTGAGCCCCCTGATTTTATCAAAAACTCCTGCAAATAACATAGAGCAAATGGCGCGGGAGGTCTCCGCGGGCATGCCCACCAGCCAGGGAAGCCAGTATTTCTGCATGTCCTTTTCTCCCATCATTTCCCAGGGGTGAATAAAGACACTCATATCCAGATCCCTGCAAGCTTCGAAGAAACGGAAGAATTGCGGTTCGCTGAGGTTGAGCTGGTTTACGTTGCTGCCTATCTGCACGCCTTTCATGCCTATTTTCTTGCAGCGCTCTAATTCTTTAATAGCTATATCTGTGTCTTGTAAAGGAATTGTTCCTAAGCCTACGAATCTTTTTGGGTGATGGACTAAAATTTCGGCGATGTGATCATTGAGGAATTTAGATATCTCCAGACAATCTTCGGCCTTCACGCCGTAATTGAACATAACAGGAATTGTAGAAAGCACTTGTACGTTCACTCCGTGATGATCGCATTCTTCAATACGTTTTCCGGCATCCCAGCAATTGCTTTCTATCTCGCGAAAGAATTTGGTGCCCTTCATCATCTTCGCGCAACAGGGTTTATGATGCTCGAGGCGAACGAACTCCTTGCCGAATTTTTTATCCCAATCGGGAAGATGTTCCGGAAGAATATGGGTGTGGATGTCGATCGTTAGCACGGGGCTAAGTTAGAAGTTAAAAGTTAAAAGTCAAAAGTAAACGGCCGCGATTAGTGAATAGTGGTTAGTGACTAGTTAACAACAGGTAGAGGAGACAGTATAAGGAGTAAAGAGATTTTGGGTGAACAGCCGTGAATAGTGACTAGTGATTAGTACAGCCGATGGTATGATTAGGGAGATTTTGTACATTGCGCTCAATGCGTAACACGATCATTCTTCTCTTTTTTCTTCTGCAATGCAATATTTTTGCGCAGCATGCTCATTCAGAACACGAGGAAAGCGTATTGACCGACAGCGCGGGAATCAGGTACGCGCTTGACTCAAAAAAGGTTTACCTGGTAGCTATTGATAAAAACAATAAGATGCTTTGGTATGCTGATCCTTATAAGGATAATAAACTCAAACCTTACAAAGTAGAAAGACCGGTTATTTCCGAAATGTTCTTTGTGTTTAGTCAAACAGATATTAATAAAGAGGTGATCTGGATCTTATATGATAATACGCAGTACGGCGAGGTTGATAAAAAGACCGGAAAATTCTTGTTTCTTGGGCAGGAGTGAATTTGGCACGCAGACCTGCCCGCCGTACAGAAAAAATGGCCATGACTCTGGCAGGCGGGGACGCAGAGCCGCGGAGAAATTTAAGAAGTAAAGTGATTTTGTATATTTATATT
This sequence comes from uncultured Flavobacteriaceae bacterium, assembly GCA_964387075.1. Taxonomy (GTDB): domain Bacteria; phylum Bacteroidota; class Bacteroidia; order B-17B0; family Aurantibacillaceae; genus PALSA-968. The sequence goes on along the minus strand of CAYLVB010000007.1, from coordinate 62,864 downwards.
TGAAGGTATGCGACTATCAATAATAATTCTTTTACTTTTCATTGCCGTTGTCCTGTTTGGTTGTGATATGGGAAGCAAAGAAGGATGTGTTTGTTCAAGAGATGAGGTTTGCGTTAATGTTATTAATAGAAGCGGCCAGGAGATCAAAAAGGTCTATTTGACGCATGAAGGTATTTCAATAGACGATGGTGAGGTTGGGATGGAAGAGGATGACAGGGTATGCTGGTCATTCCTCAGTCCGGGTGAAAATTCATTCTTTATGAAAGCCATTCTTAGCAGTGGTGATACAGTTATCTCAAACGAGGTTTATTCGGAAGGTGGATATAAATTCTCAGCAAATATCCGTTCGGATAGTATTAGTATCGAATATATAAAGGAAAATTTGGGTTATTAACTATTCGCCGAAAGAAAAACCTTTTTGGCAGTAGTAATTGCCACGGCGTTGTATTTTTTCTCGATGTAGCCGATGATCTTCTCAACGGTTTCTTTGGAGTTGGCATCTAAGCCGGCGAAGTCTTTTGCGAAGACTTCAGAGATGGCAAGTTGATTGATCTCTTTTATTTTCTTAGGAATATCGCTAAAGGCTAACTCTAAAGAACGCTCTTTTAAAATATTTTCGAACTCCACTGTTTTGCCGTAAATGATGGCCTCGCAGCTTTTAATTTCTTTTTTGCGCAGCGCTAAATTCTGTTTGGCCTGTTCTTTAATGGCTGATACGGAAATATAATCGATGCGGAATTTCTTCAGCACCTGCGCTTGCAGATCGGTTGGAACAGCAAGATCGATGATGATCTTTTTGTCTTTGTCGCCCTGCAGTAAACCTTCAAATATTTCGGGGGTGATCACCGGTGTTTTTGCTCCTGTGCAGGTCACCAAAACATCAAAACCTCCTTTGTAATTCTTCAGCTCGCTTAATTCAAAAGCTTTTCCGCCTACTTCCGCGGCCAGTTCTTTGGCTTTGTCAAGTGAGCGATTGAAAACCACGAACGAAGAGAACTTATGTTTCTTTAAATATTTTGCCAGCGAAGAATTGGTTTGTCCCGCACCTACAATTATACAGCGCGCGTTATCCTTCACGGCTTTATCACGCAACAAGCGATACGCCAAAGAGACAACCGAAACCGGGTTCTTCGCGATATTTGTTTCAGTGAACACTTGCTTCGCAGTTTCAACGGTATGCTTGTTCAGCAAACGCATGAAATCGCCTGTTAAACCCAACGCATTGCATTTCTCGTAAGCCTGGCGGAACTGCGTGATGATCTCGCGCTCGCCCACCACCAAAGATTCCAAAGAAGAAGCTACACGCAATACATGGTTCACCGCGTCGTGCGCGTTGAACACTTCCGCGGAGTTCGTGAATTTTTTTATTTCAGAATTTTTCAATTCCTTATTCATCAAAGGAAAAAGAGAAGCAAGAAAAACTTTGTCGATCGACCTCTTAGACGTAAAAATGATCTCTACCCGGTTGCAGGTAGAAAGAAAGATAAGCTCATCGAGGTGCAGTTTGGTTTTCAGCTTGGTGAGCACAGTTTTTTCTTCGGCGCCCTCCACATGCAATTTGCCCAATTCTTTGAGATCAAAGCTCTTATGGGTAACGGCAACGGTATAAAAATGAGCCAAATTCATTATCGTGCAAAGGTGCTAATTAAAGCCCGCTTCTTTGTCATTGGATTGTCATGCGGGGGATGATTTTGGTCATTCCGGCTCCGAATTAAAAGCCAATACAGCATTTCGGTTTTTGCGGACTTTTATCAAGACGATGAATTTCTGTCTCCGAACCAGCGGACTCACCCCGTCCGCCGCGGCGGACACCCCTCTCTACCAGTAGAGAGGGGAATAGCCAATGCAGCTTTAATTAATTTGGGATAGTATTTTCTTCAAAAGAAGGTCGATATTTTCAACTTCTTCGTTTTTGAACCGGATCACCTTGATCCCCCTGGCCTGTATGATCTCATCACGGTTTTGGTCATATTCTTTTTGCTTATCGTGTATTCTGCCGTCAAGTTCAATGACAATTTCCTTTTCAGCACAATAAAAATCAGCTATAAAAAACTTAATGTTTGATGTAAATCGGTCATAAACAATGGGGTGCTGTCGAAGAAACTTCAGCCCATTTAATTTCCGGTTCCTTACTTGTTCCCAGAGTGGCCGGGGTTTGTCTCTTCCGTAGGTCGCGGCAAAGTTCTTTTATGGATCTCTCAAAAGACATAAAACTCAAAGAAACACAAATTCCGATAAAAAGAAAAGTGTTCGGGTTTAACGAAATGGATCGTCCCTCTCTACTGGTAGAGAGGGATAAGAGGGTGAGTCAGCCGGTTCGGAGAAAGAGCTGTATTTCTCTTAACCCAGTTCAACCCATATTCCCGCAATAAAAAGTACTTTTGCACCATGAACCCGCGCTATTTTCTTCATTTTGCCTACAAGGGAACCAATTTCCATGGTTGGCAATTCCAGAAGAACACGCCCGAAACGGTGCAGCAGGTGATGCAGGACAAACTCAGTCTTTTGCTGCATGAAAAGATCGAGCTTTTGGGTTGCGGCAGAACGGATACCGGCGTGCACGCGACGGAATACTACGCGCATTTTGACACTGAAAAAACCGATATCCTCGACGAAAAACACCAGTGGCTTTATAAAATGAACCAATGTTTGCCAAAGGCTATCGCCGTTTTTGCTATCATACCAGTTGTGCACAACGCTTCGGCCCGTTTCAGCGCTTTTGCAAGAACTTATTTTTACAATATTCATCAAATACCCAATCCCTTTTTAACTGAGACCTCCTGGTACCTGTATGGCAAGCTCGACCTCGAGGCGATGAACAAAGCCGCGCAGATCATCTTAAATACCACGGATTTCGAAAGCTTTACAAAAGGACATAACAACCACAAGCATTTCATCTGCAAAATTCACAGTGCCGAATGGAAGCAGGAAGGAGATAAAATTACTTTCACCATCAGGGCCAATCGCTTTTTGCGAAATATGGTACGGGCTTTGGTAGGCACTATGGTGGATGTGGGAACGGGAAAAATAACATTAGAAGAATTTGAAATGATAAGTAAGTCGGGCAACCGCGGGCAGGCGGGAACTTCGGTTCCGGCCAAGGGTCTGCACCTGGCAAAAATTGAGTACCCGAAGGAGATCTTCCTATGAGCAAAGAAGCAAACCCGTTGAAAGGCGCGGTAAGGAAAGAGAAAGTAACTTTCGATTGGGGCATCCTCAAGCGCATATTCGGCTATTCAAAACCCTACCGCAAATTATTTTATATCGCTTTATGTGTCACCATTGTCCTGGCCGCGCTTTCTATCGCCCGCCCGCTTTTAATTAAGAAGATACTCGACGAGTACGTTGCTACCAAGAATGTAGAAATGATCACGCTCTTTTCGGGTATTCTCCTGTCGGCCCTTATCATGGAGGCGCTGGGGCAATTCGCCAATACCATGCTTACGTCGACGCTCGGACAGAACATCATTCGTGATATTCGCGGCAGGTTGTTCCGTCACATTTTAAATTTCAAGAACTCTTATTTCGATACAACGCCTGTTGGAACCTTGACAACCCGCGCGGTGAGTGATGTGGAGGCTTTGGCCGATGTTTTCTCGCAGGGTTTCATTGTTATTATGAGCGACATGCTCAGTCTCGTTGTGTTTCTCGGCGCCATGTTCTATGTGAACTGGCAATTGACACTGGTTGTGCTGTTGACAGTTCCGATGTTATTGTTCGCCACCAAATTTTTTCAAAGAGGAGTAAAAAGCACTTTCAACCAGGTGAGGAACGCGGTGGCCGCGCTCAATACTTTTGTTCAGGAACACATACAGGGTATGCAGGTGGTTCAACTTTACAATAGAGAAGAGGCAGAGCAGGAAAAATTCGTGGCCATCAACGAAAAACACAAAGAGGCGAATATACGTTCCATCTGGTATTATTCTATTTTCTTTCCTGTGCTCGAGGTACTTTCTTCTTTGTCGATCGCATTGGTTATTTTATACAGCGGCATCATTCCGCAGGCCGTAAAGGTCACCGCGGGAGATATTACTTTCTTCATTATGTTAACCGGTATGATGTTCCGTCCCATGCGCATGCTGGCCGATCGTATCAATACTTTGCAGATGGGCATGGTGGCGGCCGAGCGTGTATTTAAATTAATGGATTCTGATGAGCACGTGAACAACGAGGGGAAAAGCACCAGGCTACTAAGCGGAAAAGTAGAGTTCAAGAACATTCGCTTTGCTTATACAGGTGAGAACTACATCTTAAAGGACATTTCTTTCAGCGTAGAGCCCGGTGAGACGATCGCTGTGGTTGGTGCAACGGGTTCCGGAAAAACAACCATCATCAATTTGTTGGGGCGCTATTACGAATTGAATGAAGGCGAGATCCTCTTCGATGGCGTTCCGCAAAAGGAATTCGAGATGGGATTCCTGCGTCAGCAAATAGGCGTGGTGCTGCAGGATGTTTTTCTTTTTTCGGATTCCATCCGGAACAATATCTCTCTCTATAACGATTCCATCACCGAAAAAGAAATTGTAGAAGCGGCGAAATTCATTGGCGCGCACGATTTCATCATGCAGTTGCCGGGCGGTTACGAGTTCAATGTGCGCGAAAGAGGCAATATGCTTTCAACCGGCCAAAGACAAATGATCGCCTTCCTGCGGGCTTATGTGCACAAGCCCGCTATATTGGTGTTGGATGAGGCTACTTCGTCTATCGATACAGAAACCGAACAACTGATACAAAACGCTACAGAGAAGATCACGCGCGGCCGCACGGCCTTCATCATTGCCCACCGCCTGGCTACCATTCAAAAGGCTAAGCGCATTTTGGTAATGGATGGTGGAAAAATTGTTGAAAGTGGCTCCTTGGCCCAATTGCTCAGTAAAAACGGGGCTTTCAAAGCGCTTTACGAACAGCAGTTCATGGAAGAACTTGGTTAATTGTTCTTTTGTCTTACTTTTGGTCTCATAACCCTGTATGTCGAAATTGTATTTGCATATAACTTACTTCTTTGTGCTTGTATTTTCTTTTGCAGGCTCCGCGCAGGTCAGCAAAGAACTGAAGGGCCCGCTCCTGAAATCGCTTACCGAAAAGGAGAAAAAGGTACTCGAGAAAGCAGATAAATATTACAACCGCCAGGAATATCTCTATGCGGTTGGCCTGTACGACACACTTTATAAAAAGCATCCTGATAATCTTTACCTGGGCTACTTATTAGGAACCGTGCAGAGTTACGACCCCATGAATTTCGAACGTTCCGAGAAACTGATCCTCGACGCGCAGCCGCTTCGTGAAAAATTATTCGACTACGATTATTACCTGGGCAAGGCCTATGAGAACAACGATAAATTTGATGAGGCCATTAAACAATATGAAGCCTATCTTGCCAACCCGGTCCCCGACACCTTAAAGACCATTGTAAAACACCAGATCGATATCTGCCGCTATTCGGCCGAGCAGATCAAAAAGGGATCGATCGCCTCCATCACAAATATGGGCCCCGCGGTTAATACCGAAGGTTCGGAGTATTCGGCCTTCCTGCCCAGCAACGAAAAATTCATGGTCTTCACCTACCGTGGCCCAAAATCAAAAGGAGGAAAACAAAAAAAACCCGGTCAACCCGATGAGAAAGGAACTTATTTCGAGGATGTTTTCATCACCTACAAGAACGACAGCGGCCGCTGGCAAAAGCCCTGCCCGATCGATGCCATAAACACCAATGGCCACGATGCGGTGATGTGCATTAGTCACGATGGCCAGAAGCTTTACCTGTTCAGAAATGTTGGCCTCGGTAACGGAGATATTTTTATGAGCACTTTAAAGGGCACGCAGTGGAGCAATCCGGAAAAGATGAAAGGCATCAACTCTACTTTCTGGGAAGGAAGCTGCTGTTTTACACCGGATGAGAAATACATGTATTTTGCCAGCGAGCGCCCCGAGGGGAGTGTGGGAGGACGGGATATTTGGGTGGCTGAGCGATTAACGGATGGAAGTTACGGAAAGGTGCAGAACGCGAGCCTGGCCATCAATACGGCTTATGACGAGGATGCGCCGTTTATTACAGCGGATGGAAATACCCTTTTCTTTAGTTCTAAAGGGCATAGCTCTACCGGCGGCTTTGATATTTTCAGGAGCGACAAGAAAGGCGGAAAGTGGAGCGCCCCTTATAACATAGGTAAACCCGTAAACACGAACCAGGACGATATTTTCTATTGGGTGTCGCCCGATGGTGAACGTGCTTATTATTCTTCCGAGCGAAAGGGAGGGCAGGGTTTGCAGGATATTATTTTGGTGGAGCCTGGTATGTTCGGAAGGCCTACAGCCTTGATCATGTTGAATGGTGTTTCCTATGTAGATGATAAACCGGCTGAAGTTTCGGTGCGCATTAGATCAAAAGTACTGAAGAAGGATTTCATGGGCAGCTTTAATTCTAATTCGGTGAGCGGAGAGTACCTGGCCAACTTACCCGCGGGTAACGAATTTGAAATTGTGTTCTCTGTTAAGGGTGCCGCCCCTGTATCAAAGCACATCTCTACGGTCGGCCTTGACTCGTTCGCGCTTTTAAAAACCGACGCGAACCTTTATAGCGACGCCTACCTGGCCAAACTAAAAGCGAAAATGGACTCCATAGAGATGAAAAGAGAGGCTATGGAGCGCTTGAAAATGACCTACGAGGAATTTCTGGCGAAATACGGTTCGTATAAGAACGACAGTATTACATTCAAGATACAGGTTGGCGCCTACCGTATCGTAGAGAACTTTAATTACCGCAAGATCATGACCCTGCCGCCCGTACGCCGACAAATGTATGATGATGGCATCACTCGTTTTACCGTGGGCGCGGTGAATACATTAGCAGAAGCGGATGAGATCTGCAAGCGCGCCAAAAAGGCCGGCTTTAAGGATTCTTTTGTAATTGCCACGCATGGGAACCGCAAGATCACTTTTTACGACCTGATACACGGAAGTTACTTTAAATCTCAGTAATTTCGCCCCAAGCTTATGAAGTACAAAATTAAAAAGTTCAAAGATCTTTCTTTGAAAGAACTTTACGCCATCATGAAGCTGCGCCAGGAGATCTTTGTGGTGGAGCAGGATTGTCCTTATGTAGATGCCGACGGCAAAGATCCGGATTGCGTTCACGTACTTGGAGTAGAAAAAAATAAAGTTGTTGCCTACGCGCGCCTTGTTCCGCCGGGAGTGAGTTATAAGGATTCACCTTCTATTGGTAGAGTGGTGGTACACAAAGATTTTCGCGGAAAGAAACACGCTTATACTTTGATGGATGTTTGCATCAAGGATACTTTGAAACGTTACAAGGCGGATAAGATCACCATCTCGGCGCAGTTGTACTTAAAGCAATTCTATACGAACACAGGCTTCAACGCGGTGGGAGAGGTGTATCCCGAGGATGACATTCCGCATATTAAGATGATCTATAGGAAGAAATCAATGATTGATTAAGATCCTTTCTGAAAGGACACCTTCCTTACTGATCACAACCAGAAAATAAGTTCCGGGATTGAGCTCTCTTGCTCTAATAATTATCTTTTCCTCATGTGTCTTATAAGTTTGAACGATCTCACCCAAGGTGTTGAGCATGTTGATATTCGAGATCGAATTTGCATTTAATTCGATAGTGAATGAATCATTAGCAGGATTAGGATACACTTTTATTTTGTGGTTGGCCTTCTGATCATCAGAAAGCGATGTGATATAATCGCAGCTTGTTATTGTATCCGGGTAAAGCGATTGCGTGTTTTGACTAAAGCATGTAAGGCGTGTGCTATAAGTATCAATTATCTCTCCAACTGATGGTTTGAACAACCCGTATGTTGAGCCAACTCCTTCGATCAATCGAATATCATAGGTATAATTTATATGCAGGCGCCTTCGGTATGTGCCGCCAACCAACACCGAATCCACGCCATGTACTACATCATAAGATGCGCCTTGTGTTCTTAAATAACCTGTAATGCTGTCCCCAGTCTGCCATTTAAAATCGTATAGCAGGTATTCTGTAGTTGTTGATGGTGGAACATAGTAAACCATTCTTGCCGGAATATCCTGCCTGTAAGCGCCCTGGTAGCCCGGTAAATTAATATGGCAGGAGGTGGAGTTTGTCTGGACATAATTCACATAGAGTTTATGGAAACTTGCGCTGTTTATAATGGTATCTCCATTAAGAAATAGAGAATATTCCTCATAAATGGGCCCTACACAGGAATGGTCCAGACGAAAGTTCCAAACCGCGTTACTGTCAGGCATTGGATGATAAGGCCATGTAGGAATAGGAATTTCCCGGATCAAATTATTATAGGCGTCGGCTATCACTATATCTCCTGTTTTACTGAGTGCGACTGCCATAGGCCAATTGAGTTCTGCCTGTACAGCGGGACCTCCATCTCCACTGTAACCAGAAACTCCGGTCCCTGCAGTTCTACTTATGATTCCCGTTGCCATTGCAATTTTACGAATCGCAGAATTATACGTATCGGCAAAATACAGATGTCTAAAATCTTTATCAAAGGTGAGACTATATGGACTTGACAATTGAGCGGATATTGCCAGGCCGTTATCACCTGAAAGACCCATAGTAGTTCCGGCAAAGGTTGTTATTACATTGCTTCCCGCGTTTATTTTTCGTATTCTGGAATTCTGTGAATCACTTATATATATGTTGCCTGCAGAATCACTGCACACCCCTGTTGGAAAATTAAGTTGCGCACTTGTTGCTATGCCACTATCGCCTGAAAAACCAGCCAAACCAGTTCCGGCAATTGTATTAATTATGCCTGTTGAAAGATCTATTTTTCGAACACAATGATTAGATTGATCACAAAGGAAAAGATAGTTCCGTATTTCATCCAGGCTTAGATTGCCTGGTGCGTTCATAGTAGCTGCTGTCGCCTGCCCACCATCACCTGTATAGCCTGAGGTTCCGTAAGTTCCGGCAATAGTGTTCACAATGCCTGTCTGACCATCCACTTTTCGAATGCTGTTTCCATCTGTCAGATAAATGTTGAGGTTCTTATCCACCGTTATATAACCTAAGCCATTTAATTGGGTTTGCGTAGCGATATTTCCATCAGCAGGATTAGAGCCTCCGCCTGCCACAGTGGTGATGATCCCGGTACTTTTGTTTATCATTCTTACCCGGTAATTTCCGACATCGGAAAAATAAATGTTTCCCAGCGAATCAATTGAAACAGAAGAGGGGAAGTCCATTTTACTGGTTAGAGCGGGTCCGTTATCACCAGCAAAACCATTAACTAAAGTTGAATCACCAGCTATGCGGCAAATTCTTGTTCCTTGCGAAAAGCTACATACATGGAAGAGAAACGGGAGTATATAAATAAAACGCATCATCAAAGGCCCTTTTCATAAAAATACTAAAAAAGAATTAACCTTGGTAAGGAATTTGGTAAGTGGGCGGGTTTTAGCCATAACTGGTCTTACTTCCTATCATACTTACAGCACCCGGGCAAATTCTCATAAGCTTTATCGTCGCCATTGTATTTTACGTTGTCGTAACCTACGGCGGCGATGCTTTTTTCAATTCCATCCAGGTTTATTTGCGTGGTATCGTAGGTAACCGAGATCAGTTTGGTGTCCATATCCCAATTGGCTTCTGAAATGCCGTCCGCGCGCAATGAATTCTCAATAGCGTCTTTGCACATTTCGCAATTGCCCCAGACTTTAAAGGTAGAACGCAGGTTTGAACCACCTACCGATTGGGTGATCACACTTAGGTCTTCTTTGTTACCGCAGGAAAGGAGAAAGAGGGGGAGAAGCAGGATTAAGCGTTTCATTTTTTGGAAAGATTTAAAAGTATTTGTCCGAATTCATACACATCGGTAAAGGAGTTATAGAGCGGAACAGGAGCCATGCGTATCACGTTGGGCTCGCGCCAATCGCTGATGACGCCGTTCTGTAAAAGTTCGTTGAACATTTCCTTGCCGCGGCCGTGTGCTACCACAGATAATTGGCAGCCGCGCTCGGCCGGGGTAAGGATCTCGTAGTATTTTTCCTTGGTCCCAACTTGTTTATTTATTTCGAGGATCACAAATTCCAAATAGGCGGTCAGCTTTTTGCTTTTCTCCACCAGTTTATCCATGCCCACTTCATCAAAAATATCCAATGAAGCTTTATAAGCACTCATCGATAACACGGGAGCATTGCTCAATTGCCAGCGCTCCACCGTTTTCATGGGCACAAAATCAGGTCCCATTTTAAAACGGGTTTCTTTTTCATGTCCCCACCAGCCGGCAAACATGGGCAGATCGGTATTCTTTAAATGTCTTTCATGTACAAATACACCCGCTACGCCACCCGGACCCGAGTTCAGATATTTATAGCTGCACCAGCAGGCAAAATCCAGGTTCCAGTCGTGTAAGCTCAGTTTTAAATTTCCGGCAGCGTGTGCGAGGTCAAAACCGCAAACGGCGCCAACTTTATGAGCGGCGGCGCAAATGGTTGGCATATCCATCACTTGGCCACTATAATAATTCACTCCGCCAAACATCACCAAGGCGAGCTCATCTTTGTTCTTTTCTATTTCCGCTAAAATGTCTTCTGTGCGCAGGTTGTGCTCGCCGGCGCGGGGCACCAAGCCTACCAAAGAAGTTTTAGGGTCGAAACCGTGGAATTTTATTTGCGATTGCAAAGCGTATAGGTCAGAAGGAAAAGCTTTGGCCTCGCAAATTATTTTGTGGCGCTGTTTGGTGGGGCGATAAAAGGAAACAAGAAGTAAATGAAGGTTAACGGTCAATTGGTTCATCACTACCACTTCCTCCGGTTTCGCGCCAACCAGGCGGGCCGTTTTGTCGGTAAGTATCTCATGATACGAAAGCCAGGGATTACGTGCATGAAAGTGTCCTTCTACGCCAAAGCTGGCCCAGTCTTCTAATTCGGTCAACACATGATCCTGCGTGCTGCGGGGCTGGAGTCCGAGCGAGTTGCCGGTAAAATAGATCACGTTTCGGCCGTTGAGTTGCGGGAAATAGAATTTATCGCGGTATTCGCGTAAATTATCTTCTTTATCCTGTTGTTGGGCGAAGGAGGCTGTATTCTCAAATTTCATGCGTCACAAAAATAAGCATTCTTCGCGGATATTGTCCCGAAGGGATGCCTTCGGCAAGCATAAAATTCTTACCTTAGAAAACTCTTTAAAAACCTGTGGCTAGTTTAAAACGCATTGTTCCGGTCTTGTTGTGTTGCGGGCTTTTCTTTAGCGGCTTTTCGCAGGATACGACCTTATGGTTCAAGAATACCCTTGCAACGGCGGATACGCAAAGGGTGAGCGCTTACCTGGCTTTATCGGAGTATTACATGCGCAAGGATTTTACCCGCGCTACAGCCTGGGCTGATACGGCTGAGACGATCGCAAAAAGGGCCGGTTTTCTGAAAGGAGAGGCCGGCGCTTACAAATACAAAGGCGAGATCAATTACCGAGAAGGCGATTTCAAAGATGCTTTGATGTGGTTTGGAAAGGCCTTTGAAATTTACAGTAAACTGAACGACAAGCAGGGTATAGGAGAAACAATCAATCACATTGGCACGGTCTATTTCAAGCAGGGCAATAACGAAGAAGCCATTACCAAGTTCATTGAAGCGCGTATTCTTTTTGAGGGGAGCAATTATAAGGATGGGCTCACTTCTACCTATATCAACATCGGGTTGGTGTACGATAACCTGAAGGATTATGAAAAAGCCCTGCAGTTCTATAAAAAGGCCATCACGTATGGAACGGAAGTGGGAGATGAGAATTCGATAGCGAGCTGCTATAATAACATGGGCGGTATCTATACCGATATCAAGCAATACGACCTGGCGCTGGAATGTTTGGAGCGTTCGCTTAAATTAAAAGAGAAGTTGGGTAATAAGGCGGGCATTGCCGGAACACTCAATAACATGGGTGCCATCTTGTATGAAAAGGGAGATTTGAAAAAGGCACTTGAATATTTCATTAAAGCTTTCGGTATCAAGGAAAGTATAGGCGACAAGAACGGAATGATCTCTTCTTTGAACAATATAGGCTATATGTACACCGAGACCGGCGAATATGTGAAAGCGGAAGAATATCTCGGTCGCGCGCTTAAACTGGCACAGGAAGTTGGCTCCAAATCGCTGGGCATGGACTGCACCGAAGGACTTGTTGATCTTTTCAAAAAAACGGGCGACTATAAAAAGGCGCTGCAGTATCATGAGATGTTCCTGGCTTACAAGGATAGTTTATTTGACACTGAAAAGACGAAGAACGTAGTTGAGATACAGACCAAATTCGAGTCGGAAAAGAAACAGCAGGAGAACGAGATCCTGAACCTGCAGTTAAAGAACGAATCTTTTGTGAAATATATATATGGTGCCGTTGCCATCGTGCTTTTCATCGCGGTGTTCTTTATTTTTCGCAGTTTCAGACAAAAGCAAAAGGCCAACCTGGTGCTGGAGGATAAGAACAGGATCATTGAGCAGCAAAAGCACATTGTTGAAGAGCAGAATAAAGACATTACAGACAGTATCAAGTATGCCGAGCGCATCCAGCAGGCCATATTCCCCCCTGATAAAATGTGGCACGCCATACTGCCCGATTCTTTTGTTTTCTTCAGGCCCAAGGATATTTTAAGTGGTGATTTTTACTGGGTGGAACAGCGCGGCGATCTCATTTTTGTTGCGGCGGCAGATTGCACGGGCCACGGTGTACCGGGGGCTTTGATGTCGATCGTGAATTACAATTTATTGAACAAGGCCGTTTTGGAAATGAACCTGACCGATCCGGCCGAGATCCTGAACGCGGTGAATAATTGGCTTACACTCTCCTTGCACCAAACCTACCAGGAATCTACGGTGCGCGATGGTATGGATATTTCACTTTGCGTGATCAATAAGAAAACGAGCGAGCTTACTTATTCGGGCGCTAACAATCCTGTTTATATTTTCAGAAATAAGGAACTTTTACAATTGAATGCCGATAAATTCCCGGTGGGAGCTTTTGTGGAAGACAATATCCAGTCTTTCACCAACCAGAAATTGCAGCTAGGCAAGGGCGACACCATTTATCTTTTTTCTGATGGGTATGCCGACCAGTTTGGTGGACCTAAGGGAAAAAAACTGAAATACATCAACCTGAAACGGTATCTCACCGAGAGCTACGAAATGAGCATGCGCGACCAGGAGAGATATATCGAAGCCAAATTCACAGACTGGAAAGGGAATTACGAGCAGATCGACGATGTTCTGGTTATTGGCATCCGACTTTAGCAGCCGGGCACGCAGACCTGCCCGCCGTACAGAAATAAATTACAATGACTCTGGCAGGCGGGGACGCAGAAGCGCGGAGGAATACAGAGCAGCCGGGGCATGCAAACCTGCAACTCCGTGCGGACATCCCAATTTCGCCACAAAGGCACTATGAAACAGCCGAAAGAGCAGCAAATGTAAAGTGAAATTTCTTTTTTTTCTTCTTGTATTCTTTGTGCTCCTTAGAGCCTTGGTGTCTTTGTGGCAGAATTTCGGAGGAAGTTTTAGCGCAATTTACTTCTCCAGAAAGCCACCTCAAAAACCGTATAGAACATGTAGTACGACATGGTATAGATGCCGGTGTACAAACGATTATCTTTAAAGAGGAACATAAAAACAAGGAGCAGGATCAGGCTTGTAATAATTTTAATTCCGCTCAATCCCATAAATACCTGCGTGAATTTATTCTTGTTGTCGTCGTTGTAAGCCTTCAGCAATTGCCGGTTAAAGAGCCAGGAGAATCCTGTAAAATAAATACTCAACAGAAGGATCAGCAGGAAATGTACGGGAAAAAGATACAGGGCCAGGCGCGCCACCGCGAAGAGGATCACAGAGAAAACAAGAAGTTTTTTAGTGTCGGTCATCTCAGAAAATCCGTGTTGGCGTAGATCATCAATCCTAAGATGATCACAAGCCCTACGTAATTGGCGTAGTAAATTACTTTATCGGGAACTTTCACGCGGGTGATCATTTCGAATAGGATGAACATGATATAACCTCCGTCAAGCATGGGAATAGGCAGGAAGTTCATGAAAGCAAGAACCAAAGAAAAGAACGCGGTGCGGATCCAGAAATACTGCCAGTCCCATTCTTCAGGTAATGTTTTGTACATGGTGTAAAAGCCACCCACTTGTTTGTGCGCGTCCTTCACGGTGAAGATCACGGCAAGCTGTTTACCCTGCATGATGAGTTTCTCATAACCTTCTTTAAGGCCTGCCGTAAAAGCGCCGCCCATGCCATACTCTGTCTTTTCAGTCTTAATGAAATCATGTTTGCGGATGAAGCCGAGGGTTCCTTCTTTAGAAACAAAAGTTTTAGAACGAACGGTGTCGCTTCCGCGTAATACGGCGAGCTCAACTTCTTTATCGGCATTCTTGCGGATCTGCCCCACGAACTCATCAAAGAAAACAGCGCGGTTGCCATCTACCATTAAAAATTTATCACCGGGTTTAAGTCCTGCCTTAGCGGCTGGACTTCCCAGGATCACCGAATCAACTTCTGTAGGAATACGCGCCGTGATGAAATCGCCATGCTTAAGGGCTTTGAGCAAGCGGCTGATCTGGTCTTCGCTTAAAGCAATATTCACGGATTGTCCTTCGCGTTCTACCTGCAGGGATTGGGCGCGGTTCATAACGATGTCAATGGCCACACGATTGAGTGAAGTGACCGGAACATTGTCTATGCTTAGAATTCTATCGCCGTTCTTAAGGCCAAGGTCGAGCGCGGCTGAATCGCACATGATGCCGTAGGTAAGGTTTTGCATCGGAAGAGTTTCTTTTCCCCAATACCAAAGCACCATCCAGTAAATAAAAATTCCAAGAACAAGGTTCACCAAAATTCCTCCCATCATGATGAGCAAACGTTGCCAGGCCGGTTTGGCGCGCAGTTCCCAGGGCTGCGGTTCGGTCTTGGTGAGGTTTTTGTCCATCTGCTCGTCTACCATCCCGGCAATGCTCACGTAGCCGCCGAATGGGAACCAGCCGATGCCGTATTCGGTATCGCCAATTTTCTTTTTGAAAAGAGAGAAGTTCAGTAATCCTGCGAAAGGAAAAAGGAAATCGAAGAAGAGATAGAATTTTTCGACCTTGCACTTGAAGCGTTTTGCAAAGAAGAAATGCCCCCATTCGTGTAAAGTGATGAGTATGGTGAGGCTGAGAAAAAGCTGGAGAAGTTTCATATGAGTGATGCGGCCAATGCGCGCGTTTCGTTGTTAGAGTTATAATAATCCTCGAGGGATGGTTTTAATTTGTTTGTTGTTTTAGCGATGCAGTTTGCCACGATCTCGCTGATCTGAAGGAAAGAGATCTTTTCGTGCAGGAAGGCGTCGACGGCTATTTCGTTCGCGGCATTCAGTACACAAGGCATCAGTCCACCCTGTTCAAGCGCTTTGTAGGCCAGCGCTAAATTAGCAAAAGTTTCGGTATCGGGTTTCTCAAAAGTGAAGGAAGGGTATTTGGAGAAGTCGAAGCGCTCGAAGGGAGCGGCTACGCGATCGGGATAGCTAAAGGCGTAGTGTATAGGCAGTTTCATATCGGGCAGACCTAATTGAGCCTTGATGCTGCCGTCTGTGAATTGTACAAGGCTGTGGATGATGCTTTGCGGATGCACCACTACTTCTATTTGCGAAGGTTTTACCTGAAAAAGCCATTTGGCTTCGATCACTTCCAGGCCTTTGTTCATCAAAGTGGCCGAGTCGATGGTGATCTTGGCCCCCATGCTCCAGTTTGGATGTTTGAGCGCCTGCGACTTTGTTATATTTTGGAGATCGTTCTTTGTTTTTCCGCGGAAGGGACCACCGCTGGCCGTTAAATAAATTTTTTCTATGGGGTTATGGAATTCTCCCGCTAAACACTGAAATATGGCCGAGTGTTCGGAATCCACAGGGTAAATATTCACCGCGTTCTCTAAGGCCAGTTTGGTGATCAGTTCTCCGGCCACAACCAAAGTTTCTTTATTGGCAAGGGCGATGGGTTTTTTATTTTTTATGGCATGGATGGTTGAAGGTAATCCCGCGAATCCAACCATGGCAGCCAAAACAATATCCACGGTTTCCATTTCCACCACTTGCTCAACTGACTTAGCGCCCGCAAAAACTTTGATGTCGTGCGAAGCGAGAGCGTCCTTCACTTGTTTGTATTTGCTTTCATCGGCAATGACAACCGTGTTGGGCTGGAATTCTATAGCTTGCTTGATGAGCAGATCGGCATTGCTGTTGGCAACCAAAACCTCGCAGCAGAAATGATCCGGGTTGGCCTTGATCACATCTAAGGCCTGTGTGCCAATGCTTCCGGTGGAACCGAGTATCGCTATATTTTTCTTCTTCTTCTTATCCATTAAAACAAAACATAATCCTGTGGATTCACCGGGGTCCCGTTATACCACAGTTCAAAATGCAAATGTGTGCTGGTGCTGCTTTCGCCCGTATTACCAATGATCGCTATCGGCTCCCCTGCTTTCACGTGATCGCCAACTCTTTTTGTAAGATCGCTGTTGTGCTTGTACACGCTCATCAAATTATTTCCGTGCTGTAGTTGTATCACGTAACCGTCGTTGGCGGTCCAGCCCGCAAAAACAACGGTTCCGTCCAAACTCGCTTTTATAAATTCATTCTCCTTGGCGGCCACGTCCACGCCATAATGCGCGGCGGCCATGTTGAACGACTGTGTGACCATTCCTTTTACGGGACTGAAGAAAAAATAACCACCAATGCCGCCGTTGTTCTTGTTGCCGAGCGATAAAGAGAATTTATCCTGCGATTCGATCTCCTTGCGCAGCAGTGAGTCGTTCTTGCTGGGTTTTAAATTTACTTCCTTTGGGTTCTTACCGATCGGCATATTGGTATCGGCCTTGATGTTGCCGGTAAGCACGTCATTGATGTTTTGTATGTACCAGTTCTTGGCCTGCATCATGTATTCCAGGGAATCGGCTTTCACCGATAAACGCACCAATTCTTTTTGATTGGAAAAATCGCCGTAGCCGGGAATGTACTCGCGGATAGGCGTAAAGGCCACCAAACTTACCACCAAAAAGGACATAAACACGGTTACCGCGCCAACCAGGATCAGAAGTCCGCCGGGAGAAAGCCTCAAAGAGAATTTTTCCTCAAAGGAAGAGTCGTTAAGAATTACCAGGCGGTATTTCTGCTTTAAACGCTCAGAGAGTTTGATCTTCTTTTTTTCTTGCATTGGGCCGACAAATATACTTAATTAAGACCAGTGTATTAAGAAGGTCGTAAGCGGTATTAAGGCTTTTTAATGTTATTTTTGCCTAAATTATGAAGGTCTACAGATCGCTTGAAGAAATAGGTAAAATAAAGAACCCGGTGGTTACCATCGGGACCTTCGACGGCGTGCATGAGGGCCATAAGCAGATCATCAGGCGGTTGAAAAAGGCTTGCGTGGAGGTAGGAGGGGAGAGCTTTATTTTTACGTTTCATCCGCATCCCCGGCAGGTGCTTTTTCCCGAGCAGACCGATCTAAAACTTTTGACCTTAACCGAAGAGAAATTGCAGTTACTGGAAAAAGCGGGCGTAGATCATGTGCTGGTGTATCCTTTCAGTAAGGAATTCTCTTTGCTTTCGGCGCAGGATTATGTGAAAAAGATCCTGGTTGACGGGATAGGAACGAAAAAGCTCATCATTGGGTACGACCACAAGTTTGGCAATAACCGCGAGGGAAATATTGAGACCCTGAAGAAAAATTCGGGTCAATATCGATTTAGCGTGGAGGAAATTCCCGCACATGAGATCGATCACATCAACGTCAGCTCCACCCGTATCCGCAAAGCGCTGGAAAGCGGGGATATCTTTACCGCCAACAGCTTTTTGGGCTATCGTTACTTCCTGTCGGGAACCGTTGTGGAGGGAAAAAAACTGGGCCGTCAGCTGGGTTACCCAACGGCCAATATATATGTTAAAGATGGCACGAAATTGGTTCCCGGTATTGGTGTTTACGCCGTTACAACAATTGTGGGCGGGCAGCGTTACAAAGGAATGATGAGCGTGGGGGTGAATCCCACCACGGATCGTGATAATAAGTTGAAGATTGAAGTAAATATCTTTAACTTTGATAGAGACATCTACGGCCAGACCATCAGCGTTGAATTTGTAAAACGACTGAGGAACGAAGAAAAGTTCGCTTCGCTGGATGCATTGAAAGAACAATTAGAAGAAGATAAAAAAAATGCGCTTGCGGTATTATAGTTCGGTAAAACAGCTGCTCTTTTCGGGCCTTGCGGCTCTTTTCTTTTTGCCCCAAATCTCTTTTTCGCAAACGCAGCTGCTCGATTCCATGCAATTGGAAGAGACCTATGCTTATATGGACCTCGCCGAGGCTATGCGCTTCCCCGAAAAAGTGGTGAAACTGGAGTTGCGTAAGAAAAAATTAAAGGAGTTCCCGAAGGAAATATTCCTGTTCAAGAATTTGCAGTGGCTAGACCTGGGGAAGAACAGCCTTACGGAGTTGCCTGACAGTATCTACTTACTGCGCGATCTTCAGTACCTGAATGTTTCACGCAATAAAATTACATCGCTGCCCAAGCATATCGGTAAGATGACCAACCTGGTTTACATCAACGCCAATAATAATGATCTGAGCGGGCTTCCGCCGCAGATAGGCAACCTGGAGAGGCTTCGTGTTTTGGATCTCTGGAGCAATGATCTATCCGATTTTCCTGAAACTTTGTCGCAGTTAAAGGACCTGCGTGTTATGGATATTCGTGCCATCACCATCAGCCAGGAGAACATCAATCAATTGAAAAAATGGCTGCCCAATACCAATGTGCATTACGATCTACCCTGTAACTGTAAATTATGAACGAACCCGTTTTTCACAAACATATTTTTATCTGCACCAACCAGCGTACCGGCGGCGAAAGAAAAAGTTGCGGCGAGCAGCATGGTATGGAATTGGTGACTGCGTTCAAGAAATCACTTAAGGATAAGCAATTACCCATTCGTGTGCGTGCACAGCGCGCCGGGTGCCTCGATATCTGCGATTTTGGTCCTACCATAGCGGTTTACCCGGAAGGTGTTTTTTACGTGAACGTGCAACTCAGCGATGTGGAAGAGATCATCCAATCGCATATCCTGGGAGATAAACCCGTGGAAAGACTTTTACTTTCGCGCGTGAAGAAATAATGGACGGGAAATTCTCTATACAGCCGTATCTTACCGACCTTGATATCCTAAACCAAACCGTAGAGCAGATCCAAAAGGACTTTTCTTTTTTTTCTTTGGCTGTAACCTTCAGCGGCAATAGAGAAACGGCCTACAATGAACTTTGTGAGCAGATCCATCCGCACATGAAAAGGCTCCTCGAAACCAATTACGAGCAATTACTTTCTGTTCTTTACCGTATCGATATCCCCGAGCAACAAATAACCCATAACGCACAACATTTAACAGATCTGATTATTAAACGTTGCCTGCAAAAGGTAGTTTTGCGGAAATTATTCTCGAAATGAACGATATCCATATACGTGCTGGAAAGGAGGCCGACCTCCCGCAGGTATTAGAACTTGTGAAGGAATTGGCTGTTTACGAAAAAGCTCCTGACGAAGTAGAGGTTACGCTGGAAGAAATGCGCAACTGGGGCTTTGGTAAAGACAGGATCTTTGAATTCTTTGTGGCCGAGGAAGGATACCCGCCGCCTGGCCAGGCAGGAAAAATTGTAGGCATCGCCCTTTATTATTACAAATACAGCACCTGGAAGGGCAAGTGTTTGTTCCTGGAAGATATCATCATCACCGAGTCGCATCGGCGGTATGGATTAGGCTCTAAACTTTTTGATGAAGTGGTGAAAGTGGCCAAAGAAAAGAAAGTGCGTCGCATGGAATGGCAGGTGCTGGAATGGAACGAGCCCGCCATTAAATTCTATCACAAATACAACGCGGTGCTGGATCCGGAATGGATCAACGGGAAGCTGACCTACGATCAATTGCAAAGATCATAAAACAAAAAACCCCTGAGGTAAACTTTTTACTCAGGGGCTTTTTCTTAGAAAATTTCTATTCTTAGTGCTGGAATGTCCAGTTATAAGTATTGCCGTTGAGGCTAACGGTTCCGTTGTTATCGCAGGTTCCGCTTCCAAAATCAATGTGACGTACTGATTTGCTTCCTGGAGTGAAATCGATGCCGCCTTCCACGATGGGGTGACGACCCGGTTTGTTAGGATCAGGAGTGCAGTTCATATTTACTACCAGCGGGCTGGTGGTGCTCAACGTAAAGCTTTCGCCTTTTGCGGTTGTTCCGTTGGCAGTTCCGCTAACACTGATAACGGCTTTTGCCCAATCGATCACTGTGTTTTGATCTACATAAGAAGCCGCTATAGCCGCACCGTTATAGGTCATAGCCTGTGTGTTCATTAAGGTTTTGGTACGGTTACAGTTCCAGTTAATGGTTCCGCCGTTACCGGCTTTGGTAATGGTTACATTACCGGCAATGCTCCAGGTCATATCCGTTGTATTGGGATCGAAGTTGGCCGCGGTAGTGTTGGTTACAGTATGCGTGATCGCCACTTTATTTCCATCCACATAATAGGTGTTTCCGGGAGTTGATACTACAAGCTTGAAGCCGGGATGCCTGTAGTAAACGGCTCCGGCTGTAGAACCTGAATAATCGAATTGAACCGTTCCGGAACGTATGTGCCCGTCGCTGCAGGCGCCGCCGCTAAAGTTAACTGTGATGATCTTGGTGGTTGTGTTCACGGTCACCGATGCGCAGGTGGCCAGGATCGAATTGTCGTTGCCTTGCTTATAGCTTACAGAACCGCTTTCAGAAGCCTGTCCGCCCATGGTAATGGCATCGTTGGCAGCCCACTCGGCCATGTTATTATCAGTGGCCGCGGTGTAATCGTTATCAGGAGTTTCTGTTTTCTTGCGGCAAGAGGTAAATAATACAGCCGATGCCAAACAAAAGGTTGTAAGGATAAGGCTTAACTTTTTTGTCGTTTTCATTTTATGTGTTTTTTTTGGTTATGGCAAAATGCAGTCGCTAACGCTCGTGCCATTGCTTTTGGTTTTTTGTTTATTGCTTCTTTGATTACTAAGATATAAAAAGGTTTAATCACGACCATAAAAAAAATGTTTTTTCGGTCAAAATGCTTTTTGTGTAGGTTATGGTACGCCAATACCGGCGGGCTTTTCGGGGTAAACGGGGCTGTTAAGAAAAAAATCTGCAAAAATTTCGGCGTTGTTGTTTTTTTAGGATATTTGTGCCCGCTATGAACACAAACAATAAGATAAAACACGCTAAGAAGTTTTCCCGGTAGGGAAAGGCTGTGTTTTGTCTTGCGATATGACCGGGCCTTTCTGCGAAGAAAGGCTTTTTTAGTTTAGGAAGTAAAACATAGCATAACTCCGTCCTTCAGGGCGCAGGACAGAGTAGGTAGAAAGTAAAATTAACAGTAAAAGTAAAACCAAACATGAAAGTAGCTGTAGTAGGAGCAACCGGTTTAGTAGGAACCATGATGTTGAAAGTGCTGGAAGAAAGGAATCTTCCCGTAGAAGAATTGATACCCGTAGCCTCCGAGAGATCGGTGGGAAAGGAAGTTTCTTTTAAGGGAAAGAAGTTCAAGGTGGTGAGCGCGGCCGATGCTATTGCTAAGAAACCGCATATCGCTTTGTTCTCGGCGGGAGGAAGCACTTCGCTTGAACTGGCGCCGCTGTTTGCCGAAGCCGGTATTACCGTGATCGATAATTCATCGGCGTGGCGTATGAACCAGGCACATAAACTGGTGGTGCCCGAGATCAACGCGCATACGCTCACCCGTAACGATAAGATCATCGCCAACCCCAATTGCTCCACTATACAAATGGTGGTGGTGCTGAGCCCGCTGCATCGCAAATACAAGATCAAAAGGGTAGTGGTGAGCACCTACCAATCGGTAACCGGCACGGGCGTAAAAGCGGTGGAGCAATTGATGAACGAGCGTAAGGGAATTAAGGGCGAAATGGCCTACAAATATCCCATTGATCTGAACGTAATTCCGCAGATCGACGTGTTTCTGGAGAACGGCTACACCAAGGAGGAAATGAAAATGGTGAACGAGACCAAAAAGATCATGGGCGACAACAGCATTTTGGTTACCGCAACGACGGTGCGGATCCCTGTCATGGGCGGGCACAGCGAGTCGGTGAATGTGGAGTTTGAGAACGAATTTGATGTGGAAGAGGTGAAAAAACTGCTGGCCGGCAGCGCGGGCGTGGTTTTGGAGGACGACCCGGCCAACCAAGTGTATCCCATGCCCATGAACGCCCATAACCGCGACGAGGTTTTTGTGGGGAGGATCAGGAGGGATGAGACCCAGCCTAAAACATTGAATATGTGGATAGTATCTGATAATTTAAGAAAAGGGGCGGCCACGAACGCGATACAGATAGCCGAGTATTTGTTAAAAGAAAAATTGGTTTAGGCCGATTTGTTAAAATTCAAAACCTTGATTTTAGCCCCCAAAGCCCGGCCCTATTTTTTTGCCGAAAAACAGCCCGAAACCCGCGTTGGTCGGGCCAAAAGAAATTAACATTTTGTCAAAAAAAAGGCTTGTAAAGTTTTTTTTGTATTGATTTTTTTCTACTTTCGTAACCTCTTGTTTTAAAGCGGGAGACTATTTTAATTATTTAAAAACAAACAAATGAGGAAAATTTCTACACTTCTATTGGCGTTAACCCTTGGTTTTACCGGGCTCGTAAAGGCACAGCAAGACCCTCAGTTCACGCAATTCATGTACTGCAAATCGGCGTATAACCCCGCTGTAGTTGGTACTGACGGATCGATCTGTTTTAATGCTCTATACCGCCAGCAATGGGTGAGTTTCCCGGGCGCTCCAAAAACAGGCCTTTTCGGATTCAATATGCCGCTTGATGTTTTAGGCGGAATGGGTGTAGGTTTTTACTTCGCTAACGACCAGTTAGGGTTCATGGCAAGTAACTCAGCACGTTTACAGGGTGCCAAGCACTTCACAGTTGGTACAGGTATCATTTCGGCCGGTCTAGACCTGGGTATCTTCCAGCAAAAGATCAACGGTACGTTCATTGCTCCTCAAACCCTGAACGATCCTGCCATCCCAAGCAATCCACAAACTAGCAGCGGTGGAAGTACATTAGGTACTAACGCCCCTGCATTGAACAAACTGGTGCCTGACTTTGGATTCGGTTTATACTATACCATTCCTAACAAAACCTATATCGGTATCTCTACTTCTCACATTGGCTCACAAGAATTAAAAGGTGCAGTTCAACCTTCATCAGGTGGAAATCCAGGCTACGCTTTAACATTTGATGTGGCGCGCCACTATTATATCATCGGTGGTTACCATTTCAGCTTCCAGGGTGGTGATCATATCGTTACTCCTAACGTGAAGATCAAAACCGATGCGGCTACAACCCAGCTTGACCTGAACCTTACTTATATGTTAAACCGTAAGTTCTGGATCGGCGCCAGCTACCGCTTACAGGATGCCGTGGCTCCTATGTTAGGTGTTCAGGACCTGGTACCGGGCCTCAAGATCGGCTATTCCTACGACGTTACTTTGTCTAAGATCAATGGATATAGCTCTGGTACTCACGAGATTATGATAGGATATTGCTTAAAACCCAAGCCTGCAGCCAAGGCTCAAAGCCACTGGAACGTAAGGTATTTCGAAGATTAATAAATAATTTTTGAAACCTTTTACGTGGACTTGCGTTAAAGCAACTTACAACCTTTTAAAAAACAAGCTTTAAGGGTTGTAACATAAAAAAGAAAAGTATGAAAAAACTCTTGGTATTAGCTTCGTTTGTCGCAGTGGTTACAGGATGTAACAACTACACAGGCGAATTAGTGGGAGTAAAAGGCCGCGATGCGTGGTACCAGCCGGATCCTTTCGGAATGCTTTACATTCCTTTAGGTTCTTACCACATGGGCCCCAGTGATGAAGAAGCTACCATGGCTCACACTGCCCGCTCTAAGATGGTTTCTGTTCAATCTTTCTATATTGACGAAACAGAGATCTCTAACAACGAGTACCGCCAGTTTGTATATTGGGTACGTGATTCAATAGCACGCGTATTATTAGCCAATGGCGGAAACGCTAACGCAGCTGATTACCAGATAGCCCAGGACGAGTGGTTAGCTTATAACCCCATTTACCGTCAAGACCCCAACTTAAAAGAGTTCTATATTAACTGGGACGAGAAGATCAAGTGGGATTCTGAGGACGATGACTATCGCTTAGACCTCCAGCCTTTATACCTGCCTGTTGAAGAGCGCTATTATAACCGCAAAGAGATCGACACCCGTAAACTCAATTACGAATACTATCGTATCGATATCCGTTTAGCAGCCGCCAAGAGCAACCGTTTCTTACCGCAGAAATCACCCGACAACGCAACTGCCGAGTGGAAAAAAGCGGAGTATATGAATGGTGTTACTTTGAACGATGGCGCTACCGATAAATTAGGTACTATGACATCACCGGTACAGGATCCCGGAAAGGACGCTAAAACCTTAGGTCAATACGAAGTAGAAGATCAGGTAGCGGTGAACCAGGGTAATTATGTGCCCCGCCAGCGTAAAGGAGTTGACCGTAGCGTGTTCATCATTAAAGACGTAATTAGTGTATATCCCGATACTTTAGCCTGGGTACATGACTTTACCTACTCATTCAACGAGCCGATGACCAATATGTATTTTTGGCACCCGGCCTATGATGAGTATCCTGTAGTTGGAATCACCTGGAAACAGGCCCGCGCTTTCTGCGTATGGCGTACGAACTTATTAAATGAATATTTAATTGGCACCTGGCAGTCGATCGTGAACGACTTCCGCTTACCAACTGAATCTGAGTGGGAATACGCTGCCCGCGGCGGTAACGATCTTTCTCCATACCCATGGGGCGGTCCTTACATCCGTAACGCGCGTGGTTGCTTCTTAGGTAACTTCAAACCGATCCGCGGTTCTTATATAGATGATGGTGGTTTCCATACCGTACACATCTTCTCTTATAACCCGAACGATTACGGTTTATATAACATGGCGGGTAACGTTTCTGAGTGGACACGTAACGCTTATGATGAATCAGCTTATGACTTCGAACATGATCTTAACCCCGATTATGAGTACGAAGCGCAGGATAAAGAGGCAAATGTATTGAAACGTAAAGTACTTCGCGGAGGCTCATGGAAAGATGTGGGCTATTACCTGCAAACTAGTAGCCGTACCTACGAGTATCAGGATACAGCAAAATGTTATGCCGGTTTCCGTTGCGTAATGACCTACTTAGGACGTAACAAGGGAGACGAGATCTAACAAAACAACAAACAAACATCATCACTAACTAAACAAAAAAACAAAAGCTATGAGCAGTAAATTAGCGAAAATCGGGGGTTATAAGAAGATGCTACACATTGTAGCGTCAGGCGGAGCATCGATAGTAATTGTGGGCGCCTTATTTAAAATCATGCACTGGCCCGGTTCAGGACCTATGTTGATCACAGGTCTTTTAACAGAAGCCTTGATCTTCATGCTTTACGCCTTTGATATTCCACACGAAGAGTGGGATTGGTCATTAGCTTACCCCGAGTTAGCAAATATGGGTGGACACCTTGAAGAAGGTGATGATCACCTTACTCCTACACAGCAATTGGATAATATGCTTGAGCAAGCCAAGATCGGTCCCGAACTGATCGAAAGCCTGGGTAACAGCATGCGCTCTTTGAGCGATAACGCTAATAAAATTGCCGACATGTCTAACGCGCAGCTTGCCACGAACGAGTATGTTGACAGCGTGAAGAGTGCCGCCAAGAATGTAAATACCTTGTCTGATTCTTATTCGAAAGCTGCCGAGTCATTGACCAACCTGGCGATGACACGTGATGACAGCGCTAATTTCGGCGAGCAATTAGGTAAAGTTTCCAAGAACCTTTCTTCGCTCAACGCATCATTTGAACTGCAATTGCAGAATAGCGATGAGCATTTAAAAGCCACCTCTAAATTCTACGATAGCTTAGGAGACCTGATGAAGAACCTGCACGATTCGGTTGATGATACCAAGAAGTACAAGACCGAGATCTCTTCACTGTCAAGCAACCTATCGGCGCTTAACGGTATCTACGGCAACATGCTGAGTGCCATGAACTACAAGCAATAATCAAGAAAATTAAATAAGGGAACGGCTGTACAAACCTTTCCCTTATTTTTAACGTTAAATCATTTAAAAAGAATTTACAATGGCAGGAGGAGGCAAAGAAACCCCCAGGCAGAAGATGATCGGTATGATGTACCTCGTACTCACCGCGCTTCTGGCTATGAACGTGTCGAAAGACATTCTGAAAGCGTTCGTTACAGTGAACGAAAGTTTAGAGCGTACGAATGCTAACTTCAGCGATAATACGATCCGTGTAATGAAAGCGTTTGAAGATGCGAAAGCCTCTAACCCAAGCGCATTACCATATTACCAGAAGGCAGTTGAAGCAAAAAAGCTCACACAAGAACTGTATGACCACATGGAGAAATTAAAACATGTGATCATTGCCGAAGTACTTGGCCCCGGAGAACCGGGAGGTGATACCTTACGACTGCGTTACCTCGATGCGAAAGACAACTACGATATCCCTACCCACAAAATGATAGGCGATAACGAAACGCAACCGATTACCGGTGAGTTTACCGCATCAGAGCTAAGGGAAAAAGTACAGAACGTGCATGATAAGCTGATCAAAATGGTTCAGGACATGCAGAAAGATAAGAAGACCCAGCTTTTAAAGGACGATTACGAAGCCCTTTTGAAAAAGATCGAGACCTTCAAACCCGATGCGAGCGGTGAAACTGAAGACGGCGTTCCCATCTCCTGGGAAGTGTTGAACTTCTACCACTTACCAACTGCCGGTGTGATCACCAACATCTCTAAGATGCAGGCTGACTTAAAGAACATTGAAGCTGAGATGATCTCCCAGTTATCAGGTGCTTCCGGTAAAGTGTCTATCAAATTCAACCAGCTTGCCGCTAAAGTGGTAGCTCCTTCAAGTTATATCCAGGCAGGTCAGCCTTATAAAGCAGACGTGTTCCTCGCAGCTTCATCTACCGATTTCAAAGATGAGAACATGCAGGTATTGCTGGGTGCAACTTACGATACAATTACTAAAAAAATAATCAGCGAAGGTAAACCTGTTCCGCTTGTTGGCGGTATGGGAAAACTCGAGATCAGCGAAGGTGTAGGTACGCATGAGTTCAATGGCGTAATTAAATTCAAAAAACCAACCGGTGAGTATGACTACTACCCTTTTGGAAGTGATTACGTAGTTGCCGCTCCATCCTGTGCGGTATCTCCTGATAAAATGAACGTGTTCTACATCGGTGTGGATAACCCTATCACTGTTTCTGCAGCAGGTATCGCTCCCGGCGACCTCGTTGTTAGCGGAAGCGGCGGCGGACTCTCTATCAAGCCAAGCGGTGCAGGTAAATATATTGTTCGTGGTACAACTGAGGCTCCTAAAGGAGCTGAAGCGAAGATCATGGTATCGGCGCGTACAAAAGACGGGGTGAAAGCACAAGGTCCTCCGCAATTGTTCCGTGTAAAGCGTATTCCTGATCCCGTAACGGCTGTTGCCGGTAAAAAGGGTACTGCCGAGATCAAGAAAATTGAAGTAGGTAGCATCGGTGGTGTACTTGCCAAACTGGAAGGTTTCGATTTCGAAGCCAACTTCGTGGTAATTTCTTACGAATTTACCGCGGTTGTAAAAGGTACGCCTGTGGCCCTTTCGGGTACAGGTAACCAGCTTACCCAGGAGATGAAGACAGCTCTTGGAAAAGTATCAACCGGTAGCAAGATCTTTATCGATAACGTAAAAGCCAAAGGTCCTGACGGAAGTGTCCGCAGCATCCCCGGCGTTACTTTAAAAGTAAAAGGATAATGCCGTTCCGCTCTAGCGGGACAAAAAAATATGAGTATGAAAAGAATAGCGTTAATAGCAACATTTTTACTGGTAGTATCGGTAACTATGTTCGCGCAGGTAGGAAGTGTTTTCCAGCCCGGCGATTACAGGGATGGGATCTATACCAAAGAGAACTCCGTGAACCGCCGCCTGATACCCTATACCTACCTCCGCCAGGGAGATGTGATGTGGGAGAAGCGTGTTTGGAGAGAGATCGACCTGCGTGAGAAGATTAACCACCCGCTGTATTACCCCACCGAGGAGGTGAACGGAAGGAATTCTTTACTGCAAACTTTAAAAAGGGCGCTTTTTAGGGGAGAGATCATTGCCTTCATGGATGAAGAGTTCCTCGCTCCACTTTCACTCGCCCAGATCAAGGAAAAACTGGTTAAATGCGACAGCGCCGAAGACGTTGGAGCGGATGCCGAAGGAAACGAGGTTATCACAAAGGTTTTCCGTTGCGACTCTACCTCAATCTATGAGAACGTGACCAAACTGAAACTGAAGGAAGACTGGTTCTTCGATAAACAGAAATCAGTGCTGGAAGTACGTGTCCTGGGTCTCTGTGCAATGAAATATGATGAGGTAAAAGACATCTATACAGAAATGTTCTGGGTGTATTTCCCTGCCTGCCGTCAGGTACTGGCCACCAACGAGGTGTTCAATACCAAGAACGACGCTGAGCGCCGCACCTTCGACGACATTTTCTGGAAAAGACAGTTCAACAGCACGGCGGTGAAAGAGACCAACGTGTACGACCGTGTGATCATCCAGTACGCTAAAGGTATAGATGCCTTATTGGAAAGCGATCGAATCAAGAACGATATCTTCCAGTTCGAACACGACCTCTGGCATTTCTAATAAAAATTCAAAAGGATCCCCCGCAAAACGGGGGATTCTTATTTAAAGGCTATTGGCTACATTTGCGTATGCAACCGATAAAAAGATACATAGCTTCGTTCCTGCTGCTTGTATTGGGCTTTAATGCCCTTCCTGCCCATCTTTTGCACGAGGTGTTTGCACATCACACCGATGCTGCCGAGAACCACTGTAAATTCTATCACAAAGACCTGGGCAGACACATAGAGCAGAAGGAAGATCATTGCGATGTTTTTAAGACCAATACCCCGCTTTACGACGCGGTCACTCTGCAGCACAATTTTACGCCCTTTTCGAAAGTAGTTTCCATTTACAGAAGCGATCTTCCCGCATTTTCAGGGAATATCTCCAGCTACGATCTTCCCGCCAGGGCGCCGCCCATCGCGTAATTTTTTCTGCCTGACTCCAGGTAATTTTTATCCCGTATGTAACGGGACAATCATTCATTAAAAAAATTGCGTTCATGAGACAATTGATATTCATTGCCATTCTATCCATGGCATGCGCCGCGCGGGCTCAAACCCTCAGCGGCACCATACGATGCAAGAAAGACGGGGACCTGGTTCCCGGAGCGGTCATCTATTTTCCCGACCTGAAGACCGGAACCACTTCGGGTCCCGACGGCAGGTACGAGATAAAAAAACTGCCGAAGATCAAAACGCTGTTGCAGGTAAAAATGCTGGGCTATAAAAGTGTGGCGCGCCAGGTAGACCTTGCGCAAACCCAAACGGTGGATATAGAAATGGAAGAATCCGCCCTCGAATCCGACGAGGTAGTTGTAACCGGTACTTCACATTCAACCGAGATCAAAAAAAGTCCTATACCCATGGCGCTCATCGACCAGAAGAGTTTGGGACAGAGCAGCGCAAACAATATCATCGACGCCATGATCAAGGTGCCCGGCATCAGCGCGCTTTCTACCGGACCCAACATCTCAAAACCCATCATTCGCGGCCTGGGTTATAACCGCGTGCTTACTTTGTTCGATGGCATGCGGCAGGACGGACAGCAGTGGGGCGACGAGCATGGCGTGGAGGTTGACCAGAATTTAGTGGACAGGATAGAAGTGATCAAAGGCCCTGCCAGTTTGATCTACGGTAGCGACGCTCTTGCGGGCGTTGTGAATTTACTTCCCGCCAACCCGGTGCCGGAAGGCCAGATCAGCGGCGGAATATTGGCAAATTACCAAACCAACAACAAACAGGCGCGAGGTTCTTTCAATCTCGCGGGTAATTACAGCGGATTCATTTGGGGACTTCGCTACAGCTCGAAGCGCGCCTCTTCCTATCATAATAAATACGATGGCCGCGTATTTGGAACAAAATACAACGAGAACGACGCGAACCTGCTTTTAGGATTCAATAAGGCCTGGGGTTATTCGCATCTCAATTTTACTTTCTATGATAATTTACAGGAAGTCCCCGACGGGGGACGCGATTCCGCCACACGTAAATTTGTAAAGCAGATCACCGAGGAAGATACCCTGCGGCCCATAGTTACCGATGAAGAATTGTCTTCTTACAAGATCGATGTCATTCATCAGCATGTGCGGCATATGCGTGTTTATTCAGATAACAGTTTCATCCTGGGTAACGCAAGGATGGGACTAAAATTAGGCTACCAGCAAAGTCACCGGCAGGAATTCGGTCACCCACAGGATCCCGGCCTGGCCGCTCTTGATCTGGTATTGAACACTTACACGTATGATCTTAAATTCTATTTGCCCGAATGGAAAGAGTGGCAGGCGACGGTTGGCATCAACGGAATGTGGCAGCAGAACAGGAATACGAAAGCCACTGAATTTGTGATACCGGATTACAGGTCGTTCGACGCGGGACCTTTCGTTTTTGTAAAAAGGTCGTTCGGCAAGTTAGATCTGGCGGCCGGCCTGCGCCATGATACCCGGATCTTTGAGAATGATTCCATGTTTATCAAACCCGATCCCGCTACCGGTTTCGATATGGCCACCCCTTCAGATCCTTCCGATAGTAATGTGGTGAAGCAATTCGATCACTATAAACATACCTTCTCCGGCCTCAGCGCCAGTTTGGGAGCCACTTATAATTTCAATGATAATTACGGACTAAAACTGAATGTGGCCCGCGGTTATCGTGCTCCGAATATCGCCGAGATCTCGGCTAAAGGCGTGCATCCCGGAACCGGCTTCCAGCAATTGGGCGACCCGGATTTTAAACCCGAGTTCAGCCTGCAGGAAGATGTTGGTTTTTTCTTTCATACCGAGCACGTTTCGGGAAGTATTGAACTATTCAATAACAACATCAGTAATTACATCTATAACGAGAAGCTCAGTAGCGTTTTCGGTGGCGACTCTTTGTTCCTCCAGGGTGGTGATGTTTTCTCTGTCTTTAAGTTCCGGCAAACTTCAGCGCAGCTTTATGGTGGAGAGTTCAGTTTCGATATTCACCCGCACCCGCTCGATTGGCTGCACTTTGAGAACACGGCCTCGCTCGTCTACGCAAGCAACCTCGGCGGCAACGGCGCAACCATTAACGACAGCACAAAATATCTTCCATTCATTCCGCCTTTTCACACCAATTCAGAGATTCGGGCCGACTTTAAAAAGAAGGTTGCTTGTTTTTCTTCCATCTACCTGAAATTCGGACTGCAGTATTACGCCGCGCAGGATCGCGCCTTCCTTGCCTATAATACCGAAACAACCACGCCGTCGTACACGCTTTTAGACGCGGGTATGGGAACGAACATCGTGAACAAAAAAGATAAGGTGCTTTTCACCCTCAATTTCGCAGTAAATAATCTCGCCGATGTGGCCTATCAATCCAACATGAGTCGCCTCAAATACATGGATAATTACCCCGGGAATCATACCGGCCGCAGCGGTATTTACAGTATGGGAAGGAATTTCAGCATCAAATTGTCCATCCCGATCGATGCGCCACTTAAACGCCCTAAACTGGCCGAAAATCCGTAACTTTATCTCTCAAAACAGGAAATTGTCGAAAGCATTGAAAATAGGGTTTCTAGGCGCTTTTTTGAGCTTCATTTTAACTTCCTGCGGTGGTGGAATGGCCCAAAGAACGGTGGTTGAAAGGGCCGACAGCCTCTTCATCAGCGTGCGATGTGTAAGAACGGTAACGGGTTTGATCACAGACAATTTTCTGCTGCCGGGGCAAAAAAGAACCCGTTACAAAATGGACTATATCAACGAGACCTGGCCGGATACCATTACGCCCGTGCATGCCCGTAAGATTGCAAGTTTACAGGATATTGATAAGGGGTTCGACGATCTTGTAGGAATAAGCAAAGGCCTGCAGGAGCGTTCGGCCCACCAGCTCGAACAGTTAAAAAAGCTTAATGATGAAATAAATACAGGCATTTCCTCCAATGAAGATCTGCTGCAATACCTTACCTTTGAGCGTAAATGCGCCGATACCCTCAACCGCGTGCTGGACACCCTGGTGAAGCGATCCATTGAACTGAGTTGTAAGAGCCAGTCGTTGTAACATGAACAAGATCCTATACATATTCTTTTTACTTTTTTCGCTGAATATTTTTGCCCAGCCCGTAGACGAACAGCTGGCACAGCAATTCTTTGAAATGCGGGAGTACGACAAAGCCATTGTGTATTACGAAAAACTGTACGACAAGAACGCGTCGATCTATTATACCCAGTATTTCAAATGTCTTCTGGCTACCGGCGACCTGAAAAGAGCCGAGAAGATCGCTAAAAAGCAATTGAAGAACATGCCCGATATGTTATCACTTTACGTGGATCTCGGGCAGGTTTTTAAAGCCGACAGTAATGAGAAAAAAGCTGTCGAGCAATACGATAAGGCTTTGAAAGAACTGGATGGTGACGTTAACCAGACCTTGCAGTTAGGGAAATCTTTCCAGGCCGTGAAGGAGTACGATTACGCGCTGGAGGCTTTCAGGAAGGGCAGGAGAGGAAATTCACGCAGCTATCCTTTCTTCTATGAAATGGCCGATGTGTATAAGGCCAAAGGTGATCTGAAGGCGATGATCAATGAGTACCTGGATGCCATAGAATACAGGGAGACTGAAATTGCCAACGTGCAGATACTGCTGCAGAACAGTTTGGGATATGACGATGAAAAAGGAGGTTTCAATAACCCGATCTTAAAGGGGGAGTTGCAAAAGAGACTCGCCAATAATCCGGATAAGAACATCCTTTCCGAATTTTTGATCTTCATTCTTCTGCAGCAAAAAGATTTTGAAGGGGCTTTTCTCCAGGCCAAAGCTTTGGATAAGCGAAAAAAGGATGATGGCTATCGACTGATGGAACTCGGTAAATTGTGCGTGACGAATGAAGCTTACGACATCGCGCAGGAATGTTTTGATTACGTGATCTCGAAGGGAAAGGATAATTTCAATTACCAGCAGGCCTGTACCGAAGCCGCCAGCGCGCAGTTCGAAAAGATCACGCGGCAGCCCAATAATTCTCCCGCCGAGCTGAATGACCTCGAGCAAAAATTAAAGAATACGCTGAAGGAATTCGGTTACAACCAATTCACTACTTCGGTAATTCACAAGCTTGCCATTTTGCAGGGATTTTATCTCAACAAGCCGGAAGAAGCAATAGCCATGCTCAACGAAGTAATTGAAAACCCCGGTATCGATAAGGCCAAGGTAGCCGAATTGAAATTGGATCTCGGCGATCTCTTGCTGATCGTTTCGGATGTCTGGGAATCCTCGCTCACGTATTCACAGGTGGAAAAGGCTTTTAAGTTTGAACCGATCGGCCAGGAAGCCAAATTCCGTAACGCTAAAGTGGCTTATTACGTGGGCGATTTCAAGTGGGCCAAATCGCAATTGGATGTATTGAAGGGTGCCACCTCTAAATTAATTGCCAACGATGCCATGGATCTGTCTCTTGTCATCTCCGATGCTATAGGGATCGATACAATTGCCCGCCCTTTGGAAATGTTCGCCTCGGCCGAACTGTTGCTCGTGCAGCACAAGACCGCGCAGGCCCTCGCGCGTATGGATTCGATCAATATCGAATTCGATAATCATTCGCTGGCGGATGATATTTATTTTAAAAAGGGACAGGTGTTCTTAAAGGAAGCAAGATACAAGGAAGCTGTGGAAGCTTTCCAGCGCGTTTACGAGGTGTACGGCGACGAGATCTACGGCGACGATGCCATGTTCAAACTGGCCGAGATCTATCACTACAAATTGCAGGATATAGAAAAGGCAAAAGCACTTTACCAGGAATTCTTAACTAAATACCCGGCCAGCGTATATACCGTTGAAGCGCGTAAGCGTTTCCGCAAACTGAGGGGAGACGTAGTAAACTAATTATGAGCACAAAAAAGAAGAACTTATCGGGAATAGAGGGAAGCAAAGTTCCCTCGGCCAAAGGAATGCGTTTCGCCATCGTTTTCTCCGAATGGAATTACGAGATCACCGGTGCGCTCTGCAAAGGCGCGCAAAAGACCCTGAAGAAATACGGAACTGCCGATAAAGATATCCTGGTGCATGCTGTTCCCGGCAGCTTTGAACTTACTTTAGGCGCACAGTTATTCGCCAAACAAAAGAAGATCGACGCTGTCATTGCATTAGGCTGCGTGATACAGGGCGAGACCCGTCATTTCGATTTCATCTGCGAAGCTGTGGCAAACGGTATCACCCAACTCAATACCAAGTACAACAAACCCGTGATCTTCGGCGTACTCACCACCAACGACATGGCCCAGGCCAAAGCAAGAGCAGGAGGGAAGCACGGTAATAAAGGTGATGAGGCCGCGGTGACGGCTATCAAAATGGTAGCGCTGAAGCAGGGTCTTAAATAATTATTCTGAAAAATCGAGGTAGGGAAGTAATTTCTCCAATTGCTCTCTCGAAAAACAACTCGAGCCTTTCAGGTCCTCTTCCTTGATGTTCTTTCCCCGCTTTAAAGCGAAAATGCACTTGGTCCCCTCGTATTTGATATAAGGATGATGCACCATCGTTTTAAAATCCACCGTGTTTACCTTTAATTTTTGAACCACGGATGGATCCACGGTAAGATTTCCTTTGATTGATTGATACACGCTGTCGGGGAAATTATATACTTCTTTGATCTGTTCCACAGTAGTAAAACCTCCCAAAATGCTTTTGTATTTTAAAATTCGCCGCGTATAACCCGGGCCAATTCCTCGCAGGCTCATCCACTGGTTGCTGTCGGCGCTGTTGATCTCCAGGGAGATGCTCTTCTTGCCTTCCTTTCCTGCCTCGCCTTTGGGCGGGTTCTCCCCGTATTTTTCTTTCTTCTCAAACTTAGCTTCGCCAATAATGATGTATTTTTCTATGCGCGAGAATAACTCCTTGTTCATACAATAGAGTTTCTCCACATCGGCGGGTTTGTAGAACTTGCCGCCTTTTTCCCGGTAATGGATCAATTGAAGCGCGCATTTCTTCTCAAATCCCAATTGCAGGGCCTGCTCAAAGCTTACCACATTCGGATCAAAGTAAAACAAACTATCCTTTCGGGGTCTTGCAGAAAAAGCGTTTTTGTCATTTTCCTTCGGTGTTGGCGACAACAGTTCAGCAACACTCAGTCTGGCGGCTATAGAATCGAGTTCAACAACGGCCACATGCAAAGTGTTTGCGGGAGCAGCATGCACAACCACGTATTTCACCACGATCAGCGCGAATAAAAGGGAGATCATTATCAGGATAGCGTTGCGCTCCCTGCGGTTCAAAGTGAAGTATCGGGTAATATAGCTAAGCACGTACTTTGGGTCTTACCATGAAATAGACCGGTATTCCCAACGCCACGATCAGCAACCCATAAACCGTATTCCAGGTCTCATGAACAATATCCGAATAAACAAGATCAACGCATATCAACGTGGTAAGCAAAATATAAATGGCCGGCACAACTGGATAGCCCCATGCTTTGTAAGGTCGCGGCGTGTCAGGCTCTTTCTTCCGTAATACAAAGAGC
The DNA here is from genome assembly GCA_964387075.1 of uncultured Flavobacteriaceae bacterium. Lineage (GTDB taxonomy): Bacteria > Bacteroidota > Bacteroidia > B-17B0 > Aurantibacillaceae > PALSA-968. Next base: position 27,139 of record CAYLVB010000007.1, on the reverse strand, counting down.
GCGGTTATCGTTACAATATAAAAAAGCAGGGAAGCAAAGGTAGCGTAGGTGAGCAGGTCATTGTAAGAACCGCTCAAACAAAGCAATCCCGCCCAAAGACCCTGTATGATCAAAGCGTAACCGGGCACGCCGAACTTATTGTTCTCTTTCGCGCGTTTAAAGAAAAGATTGTCGGCACTCATGGCCTGGAACAAACGCGCCCCGGCCAATATCAACCCGTTATTGCAGCCGAAGGTAGAAACTACAATAAGTCCCGCCATCAAATAGATCGCTGTATTTCCTCCGAAGATGGTTGCCATGGCCGCTGTGCCCACACGGTCGTAAGGCGCGTTCTGTATGTCCTGCAAGGGAAGTAAACACAAATAAGCCACGTTGGCCAAACAATAAATAACGGTAACGATGAAAGTTCCAAGCATCAATCCTAAAGGAATGTTTCTTTGCGGCTCTTTAATTTCTCCGGCAATAAAGGTCACGTTGTTCCACGCGTCGCTGCTGAACAAAGAACCGATCATGGCAACACCAACCGCGATCCACAGCGCCAGTCCGCTCAAAGGCATGCTTCCGTCTTTGGTGAGCGTTGATGCTTCCCACGCGTTGGTAAAATTCTGACCAAAAATATCCCTCGAAAGGCCGGCATACAAACCAATAAGGATCAATCCAAGTAAGGCAATAAGTTTGGCGAAAGTAAAAACACGTTGTATCACTTTCCCGTTCTTAATCCCTCGCGCGTTCAAAAAAGTAAGAAAGGCAATGGAACAAATGGCCAGCAATTGCGCGTTGGTCAATTTGAATTTCCCGATCTCCATGAAAACATTCTTCTCTTCGAAAAAGGGAATGAAAACGCCAATGTATTTGGCAAAGGCCACCGCCACCGCCGCTATCACCCCGGTCTGTATCACTAAGAACACGGTCCAGCCGTAAGCAAAAGCGGTAAGACTGCCAAAAGCTTTCTTGATGTAAACATATTGCCCGCCGGCCTTAGGCATCATGCCCGCCAGCTCACCGTAACTCAGCGCAGCGAACAAGGTCAATACACCCGTAAGCACCCAGCAAAGCAAAACCCAGCCCGAGCTACCCAGTGTGCGCGACATCTCTGAAGTAACAATGAAAATACCCGAGCCTATCATAGAACCGGAAACGATCAATGTCGTGTCCAGCAGCGATAATGTCGGTTTTTGTTGACTCATTACTTACAGTGTTTGTAGCGGGCGCAAGATACTAAATGATCGTTAACCATACCTGCCGCCTGCATATAAGCATAGCAAATGGTGGTTCCTACGAAGGTAAAACCTCTTTTTTTGAGGGCTTTGCTCATGGCATCCGATTCCTTGCTGTTGGGCGGTATCTCTTTGCTCTGTTTGCGCTTGTTCACGATCGTCTTATCGCCGGTGAACTGCCAGATATATTTATCAAATGAGCCAAACTCTTCCTGCACTTCTATAAAAGCTTTGGCATTCTTCACAGTACCTTCCACTTTCAGGCGGTTACGAATGATGCCTTCATCCTTCAATAATTTCTCAACGGTCTTTTGGTCAAATTTAGCCACCTTCTTCACATCAAAGTTCGCAAATGCCTTTCGGAAATTCTCTCTGCGGTGCAAAATGGTCTTCCAGCTCAGGCCGGCCTGGAAACAATCCAGTACCAAAAACTCAAAATGTTTTTTATCGTCATGTATCGGCGTGCCCCACTCTTCATCGTGGTATTTGATCATTTTCTCATCGGTACCGGGCCAGGTGCAGCTCTTTTTATTTGTACTCATATTTCCAGGGATGTATTCTTTGCAGCGTGTTTTAATTTTACAAAAGCGCTTATCTCATCGAAGATCCTTTCGTAGGCGGCCTCGTCTAATTTGGGACTAAAGATATTTAAAATTGAATACGCGCGCTCTTCTTTGAAATGAACCGTGTAGGTTTTGTTCAATGTTTCGAGATAGGCCTTTTGCATTTCCTGTTCGTAAGAACGATTGCGGGTGCGAATGTTCTTTTGGAGTTCTTCCGCCGAACTGTGTATCACTATTACCAGTGAAGGTTTGGGCAGGTTGGCCGAAACCGCGGCATGCAGGGTTTTGTATTGGAGAAGATCTTCTTTTTCGAGATTGGCTTCCGCGAAAAGCAAACATTTATCGAGGCAGTAATCGCTTATCCATGGTTTTCCTCCATGTTCTTTTTGTATTCTGTTCAGTTGGCGCACACGATCGGTGAGGAAAGAAAGCTCTAAACTCAAAGCCATCGCCTTCGGGTCCTTATAGAACGCGGGCAGCCAGGGATTCTCCTCGAACTCCTCGTAAAAAGCAAAGTAACCAAAGTGTTGCGACAATTTTTTTGCCAGCGTGGTCTTTCCCACGCCAATGTTTCCCTCTATGCAAATGTACTCATGCGACATGCTGCAGCTTTTCTACTTTTCCTTTATCGCCGCATTCATTCAGCAATTGCGAAACAGTTTTTTTAAGAATAGGGTGAACGAAGTTCGGCGCGATCTCATGCAGGGGTTCTAACACAAACCGACGCGCCTGCATGTTGGGATGAGGGATGTACAAATGCCTTTTTTCGATGATCCTGCTATTGAAGAAAAGAATGTCTATATCGATGTTTCTCGATTCGTAGCCCCCCTCAAACCTTCTTTCCCTTCCTAATTGTTTCTCTATGCCCAGCAATTCTTCCAGCAAAACCTCGGGTTCTAGAACAGTTTTAACATGCAATACCTGGTTGTAGAAGTCGGGAACATTTTTCATACCCCAAGCCTCGCTTTTGTAAATGCTTGATTTAGAAATAATTACAATATTGGCAGTAACGAGTAATTCTTTCGTTTTGGTAAAAGTCTCGGCACAATTACCCAGGTTACCGCCTAAACACAAATACGCTTCGTTCATAAAAATTAGGTCGCTAAATTAAGAATACTGGCTACTTTTACGCAACAAAAACAAAAAAACCCCTCATTCTATGAAAACTTTCTTTGGTTCTTTCCTGGGCGCGCTGGTTGGTGTGTTGATCACGGGAATTATTTGTACACTTATTTTTGCCGGCGTAGTAGTGTCCGGCTTCAAATCCGCCTTCTCTTTCAGTGAAGATCGCAGCGTGAAGGTGAAACCCAACTCTGTCCTGCTCTTAAAATTCAACGAAGCGGTAAAAGAGCGCACCATCAAAAATCCTTTAGATGAGCTCGGTTTGGGTTCTTTCGGCAAGCAAGGCGGCATGGGTCTCGATGAGATCCTGAAGTCTATCAAGAACGCCGAAACAGATACTTCCATCAAAGGTATTTTCCTTGATCTGAACAGTGAGATCATGGCTTCCGCCGCTACAACAGAAGAGATCCGTAACGCCCTGCTCAATTTCAGGAACAGTAAAAAGTTCATTTACGCCTATTCCGAAGGCTATACGCAAAAAGCGTATTACCTCGCCACGGTTGCCGATAAGATCTACCTGCACCCCGAAGGAGATATGTCCTTCAAAGGTCTCAGCGCCCAGGTGATGTATTACAAGAACATGCTCACCAAGCTTGATGTTGACATGCAGGTCTTCCGTCACGGTAAATTTAAAAGCGCGGTGGAACCTTTTCTGCTCGACAAAATGAGTCCGGCCAACCGTTTGCAGATGGAAACTTTATTGAACAGCATCTGGAAACAAATGTTAGCCGGCATCTCCAAACAGCGCGGCATCCCGGAAGAAGAACTGCAAAAAATGGCCGATAACCTTTCTGTAGCTTATCCAACCGACGCGCAGGCATTGAAGCTGGTTGACGAACTGAAATACAAAGATGAATTTCTCGATATGCTGAAAGCCAAGCTCAACGTAAAGGAAAAGGACAAAGTAAATTATATCTCCATAGGCAAATACGCCGAGTCGCTCGATGACACTAAGAAATTTGATTTCGGGAAGGACGATGGAGAGGAAAAATCATCGGCTAAGGATAAATTAGCGATCATTTATTGCGTGGGCGCCATCGAAAGCGGCAAAGGCGACGAAGAAACTATTGGCTCAGAGACCATCGCGAAAGCTATTAAAGATGCGCGTACCGACAGCAGCATCAAAGCCATTGTATTACGCGTGAACTCACCCGGCGGAAGCGCTTTGGCCAGTGATGTGATCTGGAGAGAAGTTGTGTTGGCGAAAAAATCCAAGCCCGTGGTTGTTTCTATGGGTGACGTAGCTGCTTCAGGCGGGTATTATATCTCCTGCGCTGCCGATCGTATCTTCGCGCAGCCAAACACCATCACAGGTTCTATCGGCGTATTTGGTTTGATGCCAAATGCACAACGTTTATTCTCTAACAAATTTGGTATTTACATCGATACAGCCAACACAGCCGCGCACAGCGACATGGGCACACCTTATCGTCCGGTTACGGCGATGGAAGGCGAATTCATTCAAAAGAGCGTAGAGAAAGTGTACGATACCTTCACCAAAAAAGTGGCCGAAGGTCGCGGCATGACGCAAGCCGACGTAGACAGCATTGGCCAGGGCCGCGTTTGGAGCGGCATAGACGCGCTTAAAATTAAACTCGTTGACGAATTAGGCGGTATTACCGACGCGGTAAAATTCACTGCCAAAAAGGCCAACCTAAAGGAAGACGAATATGAAATTGTTTCTTTTCCTAAACAAAAAGATCCTTTGGCCAACCTGATCAAAGGAAAAAAAGAGGAGGAAGAAGCAAAAACAATGCAGCAGCATTTGGGTATTTTCTATAACCATATCAAAGCCGCCCAAAGCCTCATCAAAATGAAAGGCGTGCAGGCAAGGTTGCCTTTTGATATGGCTATCAACTAAAAAAGGAAAATTGAAAAAGTATCATGTAAAATTTTAAATTTTCCTTTTTTAATCTTAAATTTTACATATTCAGGTTGCCCCCTGATGAGACTTATTCTAGGAAGGAACTTCTCATTCCAGACAAAGGTTTTGTGTTGTTTTGAAGACCTTCGTGTGACCGGTGTTGCTAAAGCACTATTGATATTTGTAGTAACACAAATTGCCTCATCGGAATTGCATACTGAGTGGGATAGGCCTCAATTAGTAAAAGAGCCGGGTCCGGCAAAGCGCGATGGAAATGATCAATGCAGGTCAAAGCTCCGTGTATGATCGCGGTGGCCTGAATTTGAGTGGCAGCCGGTGCATTCGGCTCCTTCTTTTGCAACGCTGTATTTGGTATCGCCGTTGGGTTCAAATTCAGCCCATAGCCAGCCGTTACCCGCGTATTTGGAAGATTCTTTTTTCATGATCGCGTACAGTGTAAGTGAACTGCCAGAATATACTTCCTTCACAATGAGTGAGCCGTTTGGAAAAGAAGCTCCGTTCGGCAATTTGCCATCGCTGCCAAGCGCCGAAACGGCCGTGCTGTTGAATTTAAGTTTGAAGGGCCCGTGCGGGCTGCCTCCTTTGGCCGACCAGATGGTGTCTTTGCCCTTATAATAACTGAGGCCTGAAGCTTTCGCTTCCTCGTAAAGAGAAGAGTTCAGCTTTCGTTTCTTACAGGAGAAAACGAGGACCGTGAGTATGAGCAACGCTACGAAAGGTCTTTTCATGGAAGTGCTTTGATGTAAATATAAGTAAAAATGAAAAAGGAAAATGTAAAATTTTATATTTTCCTTTTTAAATTTTACATATCCGGAAGGATCCTTTAGAAGGAGTGATTTTCCTATCTTTGTGATCAATGCCTATAGAAGTTCTATACGAAGACAATCACCTTATTGCCGTAAACAAACGCAGCGGCGACATCGTGCAGGGCGACAAAACAGGGGATGAGCCCTTGAGCGACAAAGTAAAAACCTATTTAAAGGAAAAATATAAAAAGCCCGGCAATGTTTTTTGCGGGGTCATTCACCGTATTGACAGGCCCGTTAGCGGCGTGGTATTGTTTGCCAAGACGAGCAAGGCTTTGACAAGAATGAATGAGCTTTTCCGAACGCGTGATGTGCAAAAGGTATATTGGGCCATTGTAAAAGAAAAACCAAAGAATGACCAAGGCACTTTGGTCAATTACCTGCTGAAGGACGAAAAGACGAATAAGTCCAAAACCGTAAATGCCGACAACAAGAATGGACTTAAGTGTGAGCTTGAATATAAAGTGATCGGCAAAACAGATACTTTCTTTTTACTGGAGATAAATCCCGTTACCGGTCGCCACCACCAGATACGGGTGCAGTTGGCCGCTATGGGTAGTCCTATTAAAGGAGACTTGAAATACGGTTTTGCGCGTAGTAATAAGGATGGTTCGATCTCTTTACACGCCCGAAAATTGATCTTTGTGCACCCGGTGAGCAATGAAAAAATTGAGATCGTTGCCGCGCCACCGGATGATGTGGTTTGGGATGCGTGTAGTGGTGCAGTTAAGGCTTAACCCCTCAGCGCATGCTTGATCTGCCGCAGCAGTTCACGCGCTTCATTTTCGGGTAATTGTATGCCAAAGCGATAGGTCTTGGCGCCGTAAGAAAAAACAATGCTCTCGCCGCCAACCACCCAAAACGATTCGTTCATGCTGGCAAAGAAATCCTTTTTGTCCTTTTCTATTACTTCGATGTCTTTTATCAATTCTTTGTCAAACTGCAGTTTCTTTCCGCGCCCGGCTATGTCGCGCCAGTAATGAAGTTTTCCACTCTTTATCCAGATCTTTTCCTTGCCGAACTTACGGAACAGGAAGGCCCTTCCTATCTTAAATTCGAAATAAGCCCAAAAGGCCATCCACATGATGATCACTAATTTCATATTGGCGTTCACCGTAGGATAGTTCACCGCTACGATCACCCCGCTCAGTGTCCATAAGAACATCCAGGCAAAAAGCATGTACACCTTCACCTTCGAGTCGCTGGGCAAAATAACAAAGCTGGCCACATCGCCTTCTTTTACTACACTTATCCGTTTTCCAATGAGCTCCATCTTCTAACTGAGTATCTACACGCACCTCGTCCCGATAGCTATCGGGAACGCTCGGTTTGACAGTACTTATAAATTTTTAATCCACAATCTTTAATCTTCAATCTGTAATTTTCAATCTTCAATCTGCAATCTTCAATCTTCAATCTTCAATCTGTATTCTTATCAATATTGTTCTTCGCGTAATTCCTCCATCTTTCAACCAACTCGCTCATGTCTTTTGGCAGCGGACTCTCAAACTTCATTACTTTTTTGGTGGCCGGGTGCGCTATCTCTAACAAACGGGCGTGCAGGGCCTGGCGGGGACAAATATCGAAACAATTTTGAATGAATTGTTTGTACTTGCCGCTTACGTTGCCTTTTCTTATTTCATCTCCGCCATAATCCGCGTCGTTGAACACGGGGTGGCCTATGGACTTCATGTGCACGCGTATCTGGTGCGTACGCCCAGTTTCGAGTTTGCATTCAACCAGGGTGGTGTAGGTATAACGCTCTAAAACTTTATAATGCGTAATGGCGCGTTTTCCCAGTTCTCCGTCGCGGAAAACATCCATCACTTTTCGGTTGCGTACGCTTCGGCCCACGTTCACATCAATGGTGCCTTCATCCTCGGTAACATTGCCCCAAACAAGGGCTATATAACGTCGATCAAGATCATGATCGAAGAATTTCTTGGTAAGAATAGTGAGCGAGATCTCATTCTTGGCAATGATCACCACGCCCGAAGTGTTCTTGTCAATACGATGTACCAAACCCGGGCGCGGCGCGTAAATGTCGGTTCCAACTTTTGCCTGGAGCGGCGGCAAATTTTCAAAATGGTAAAGCAAAGCGTTCACCAAAGTGCCACGCTCGTGCCCAAAAGCGGGATGTACTACCATACCCGGAGCCTTATCAATTAATAAAATGTCCTTGTCCTCGTAAACAATGTTCAGCGGAATATCTTCGGCAATTAATTCGAAGTTCTTCGGCGGGTGCGGGAGCAGGATCGTAATTACATCTTGCGGTTTTACCTTGTAACTCGATTTGGCCGGTTTGCCATTCACCATGATATTACCCGCCTCAGACGCGGCCTGTATCTTGGTGCGCGAAGCATGCGCTAATTTGTGCAGCAGGTACTTGTCGATGCGCAGCATTTGCTGGCCTTTGTCAACCTCAAAGCGATGGTGTTCGTAAAGCTCCTGTTCTTCGTCCAGCAGGTTCTTCTCTTCGGTCATCGCGCAATGATGAGTTTTTGTGTGTCGGCAAAACCTTTTGCGGTAATTGTTTTTACCAGGTACATGCCATTGGGGACAATAGAAATATCAAGCTTATTGACGGTACTTTCCAAAACGGGATTCCCTAAAAGATCGTAAAGCACAATTTTATGGATGCCGCTTTCCGTGCTTACAACTACTTCATTCGTCGCGGGATTTGGATAAAGCATCACTTTTTCATTCTTTTTAGCGGTTTGTGTTTGCACGCCAATGGCACGCGAAGAATCTCCAAACACCGGGTGCATCATCAAACTTCCTGCAAAGCCCGAAACATTCCAGCCGTTGCCGGTATTGTACAGAACCTCGGTATGCGAATCGTTGTTCAGGTCGTAACCCACGTTATAGTTCAGGTTCACCTGCTGCCACAAGGCAATGTAAAAAGTAGTGGCTGCCGTAAAGGTAACCGGCGTGCTAAGTTGGTAGCGCTGAAAAACATCGTGCCCGCTTGTGCTGTATATGGGGAATGGAAAGCAGAGACTGTCAATGAATAATGGCAAGCCCGGTAAGCCCCCGTTATCCGCATACACGATCAAGCGTATGCCCGAATTTTGCAATTGGTTCACGCTGACAATAGGATCGAAGAAAATATCGATCGCACGCAACGTATCGGGCACATTTAACTTGTAGCGCACCGCGGTGGTGGAATTGGGCGCGTTAAGGAATCCATATCCTGTTTCGGCGCTGCCATCGTCATAGGCAAAATAGTTATGGAATTTCTGGCGGTAGTAAATGGTATCGTTCTCGTGGTAATTATCCGAAAGATTAGTAGCGTAGAATTTCAACAGGAAAGAAGTGCTGTCGGCAAAAGGCCCCGACCCATACGTAAAACCGTTGAGCGAAGGATTGATGAGGGCCTGGTCGCTGCAATAGCCACCCGAGCCAAATGGTAACACGTTATTCGTGCCGTTGGTGTTTTGTGCAACATTCACGCCAACACTGTTGTTGATCTGGTAATAGGTCGTTAGGTTCACGCCGGTTGGATAATTGTTGCGCAGGTTACCGTTCACATCAATATTGGCCAGCATATCAGCCGCGCCCAGGAACTGGTTAAAGGGCATTTGCGAATAATTCTTCAGGATAGAGCGCAGGTCGAAGGCAAAGCTGATCTCGGGTACAATGGTGTCGCGGGCGGGGTTCAATTTCTTATCAACGTAGATCCCGTCAATATGCCAATGATCTACATCACCACATCCGGTAGAATAATTGCGAAAACGAAACTGGAAACCGTTTTTCAGGTACGCTGTATCCAGGATAGGGATCATCACGCGATGGAAGCTGTTATCGGAGCCTGGGTTGTACGCGGTCCTTTGCCATTTTTGCGCCCACGTTCCGCTGGTTGGGTTATAGAATTCAAGATAAAGATCTTCGTTGTTATCCGGGCGTTCAATGATGCCACGCGCCTGGTAATAAAAACGCAGCGTAACACTGTCGCTCGGTATCAGGTTCACGCCATTCATCGAATCCAGTCGCAAAGGAATAGAAGTAAGTGTATCAGAAGCATAAGCGCCGGTAGTAAAATTGTTATGATAGGGATATCCATTCGCCATCATACCATCAAACGTAGCGCAGCCAATCGTAATAGGTTCCGTTGCTTTGGTATGATTCACAAAAACTGAAGTAGAGTTCACCCAGCGGGCCGGGTCGGGATAAGGACCGAAGTAAGAAAAATCATCGGCAAAAGGTAAAAAGGCGGCGGTTGTAATGGGCTTTTGCGTAAGCGCCGCTTTTTGTTCTTTGTGCGCCTGCATCAAAATACTGTTCCCGCCCAAAGGCATCAATACTTCCTGCGCATGTGCCGCAACAACAAGTATCCCTGCAATCAGAACAAATATCCTTTTAGTCATTTTCCTTTAATTTAGATTTATCATCCGTAATGTAAAGATCCACCTTTGCGCCGGCGCTGATCTCCCTGTCCTTTGCCGCCATCGGCGTTTGCCTGTACACAAATGCCTCGCAGCTGTCGCCAATGGTCTTGTCAATAATAACGTTGCCTAACTGTAACGCAGCGGCCAGCAATTTATTTCTCGCGTCGCAAAACGTAAGTCCCACACAATCAGGCAGGGTAATGGTCTCGCTGGTGGTTCCTTTACCAATAACCAGGCTTATCTTGCTGCCTTTTTTAAGTTTGGTGCCGGGGGCAATTTCCTGTCCGTTATAAAGTTGTTTCAATACGCAGCTCTTACAAGGGTCGGCCACAAAGGTGGGCGGGTTGGCCACCAGTCCGTAACTTTCTATCATGGCTATGGCCTGGCGCAAAGAGCGGTCAACCAGTTTGGGCATTTCTATTTGCGGGGGCAGCACCGAAGTAACGTACAAATACACCACGCGGTCTTCTTTTACGGGAGTTTCTTTTTCGGGGTCCTGTTTAAAGATAATGCCGGGTTTTTGCTTAGGGTCGTATACCGAATCAATGATCTGGTAGCGCACGCTTTTGTCTTTCACAAATTTCTCCAGGTCAAAAACGGTTTGCCCTATAAAATCGGGCACCGGGTAGGTGGTGCCGTGCTGGGTGTACACGCCAAAGAGCTTGAAACCGATCCAAAGAACCAGCAGGGCCGAGATGGCGGCCAGCACAAAATGCTTCAAAAAGACCTTGGTGCGGATGAATTTGAAATAGCTCATAAAACGGAGTGTAAAGATAGTGATTTTAACGGGGTTTTGGCTTGGGCGTTCCCACGAGGTGCGCAACAGCCGGGCGCACTCGCGGCCGGGCTGCAAAAGGGTGCCGTTTTTTTGTGCCGCAAATACAGGGCGTCACAAAAAGAACCCCTGCGGGCCTTTTACATCCCTAACGCTTTTTCGGTAAAAAAACACCCCAATAACGCATAACCTTTAACCAATAACGTCTTAGCTTAACCTACGTTAATAAATAAGGATATCTGTTCATTTGTGTAGTGCTTTAATGCCCAAAAAGCCGTAAATTTGTGGCCTAGCCATCCCTTACGGGACCCTACCCAATGAGCGACTCAATCCAGCACGAATGCGGCGTAGTTCTCATACGCTTGCTAAAACCGCTTCAGTTTTACAGGGATAAATACGGATCCGCCCGCTTTGGCCTGCATAAGCTTTACCTGGTCATGGAAAAAATGATCAACCGGGGCCAGGACGGCGCCGGTATCGCTACCGTGAAGCTGGATATGCCTCCCGGAACGCAGTACTTCGATCGCCTGCGCTCTATCCGTACCAAAGCCACGCTCGACATCTTTAACCAGGTGCACGAGAATTTTGATAAAGCACGCAAACTTAATCCGGATACCTATAACGAGTCCGAGTGGCAAAAACAGAACATTCCTTTCCTGGGTGAATTGATGCTGGGCCATTTGCGTTACGGTACTTTCGGTAAGAACAATATTGAAAGCTGTCACCCATTCTTTCGGGAGAATAACTGGCGCACGCGTAATTTGGCGGTGGCCGGAAATTTTAACCTCACCAATGTAGATGAGCTCTTCACGCATTTGGTGGAAATTGGGCAGCACCCGCGCGAAAAGGCCGATACGGTTACCGTGATGGAGAAGATCGGTCATTTTTTAGATGAAGAGAACGAGAAATTGTTTCGCATATACAAGGCGCAGGGATATTCTAACAACGAAATTTCAGACCTGATAGCCAAGAACCTGGATGTTGCTTCTGTTCTAACCGAAGCTTCCCGCAAATGGGATGGGGGCTATGTCATGGCAGGCATGATGGGGCATGGCGACGCGTTCGTATTGCGCGATCCAAATGGTATTCGCCCTGCGTTCTATTATTATAATGATGAAGTAGCGGTGGTTTGTTCCGAACGATCGATCATACAGACCGTATTCGACATCAAGCTTACCGACGTAAAAGAAGTGAAACCCGGTCACGCTTTCATTGTGAAGAAGGACGGGCAGATATCCGAAGAAAAGGTGCGCACTCCCAAAGAAAAACTTTCCTGCTCTTTCGAGCGCATTTATTTCTCGCGTGGCAATGATGCCGATATTTACCGCGAGCGCCAGCAACTGGGATACAATTTGGTGCCTGCTGTGCTTAAGGCCATCGATTACGATGTAAAAAATACTGTTTTTACTTATGTACCAAATACTGCTGAAGTTGCCTTTGGCGGTATGATCGACGGCCTGCACGAGTACCTCAATAAATTCAAGGCTACACAGCTGCTCACCCTTAAGAAGAATACCGAGCCGGAAGTGAGCGAAATTTTGAGCACCCACCCTCGCATAGAAAAAATTGTTCTGAAGGACGCCAAGCAACGCACCTTCATTACCGACGATGCCCAGCGCGACGACCTCGTGAGTTTGGTTTACGATATTACGTACGGAGTGGTTAGAAAAGGCGTGGATACTTTAGTAGTGGTGGATGATTCTATCGTGCGCGGTACAACGTTAAAACAAAGCGTGCTTAGCATTTTGAACCGCCTCGAACCAAAAAGAATTATCATTGCATCCTCCGCGCCACAGATACGTTATCCCGACTGTTACGGCATCGATATGTCCACCTTAAGCAAGTTCATTGCGTTTGAAGCGGCCATCGCTTTGCTTAAAGAAAAAGGACTCGAACATATCATCGAAGAGGTGTACGAGAAAGCCAAAGAACAACTGAAATTACCGAAGGAGGGACAAGTGAACGTGGTGAAAGAAATTTATAAGCCATTCACCGCCGAAGAGATATCAGAAAAGATCACGCAACTTTTACGCCCGGCAAACTTAAAATCAGAACTCGAGATCATTTACCAGAACATAGAAGGGCTGCACCAGGCTTGTCCCAACCACAAGGGCGACTGGTACTTTACCGGCAATTACCCAACACCCGGCGGAAATCGCGTGGCCAATAAGGCTTATGTGCATTTCATGGAAGGTAAACTGATACGTGCTTACTAGCATGCTGGCCTCTGCACAGAAACTACACGGTATTTTAAATTCAGCTCCCGCAAAACTTCTTGCCTTCACCGAAGCCCAGGCTTCAGAAAGACCCGCTCCCGGCAAATGGAGCAAAAAGGAGATCATCGGGCATTTGATCGATTCGGCCTCCAACAACCACCAGCGTTTTGTGCGTTTGCAATTGGGAAATAATATTGCATTACCAAATTACAAGCAGGATGACTGGGTAAGCCAACAAGATTACAACGCCATCAACTGGATCGACCTGGTGAAGTTCTGGTTGATCTACAACAAACATTTACTGCATGTGCTCAATCATGTGGACCAAAGCAAACTCGGTAATACAGCCACCATTGAGGGAAAGACAATCACGCTGCAATTCTTCATTGACGATTACGTGGCGCATATGGAGCATCATTTGAAGGCGGTGTTTATTCCTTGACCAGCTTTTTGCAGAGAACTTTTTCACCTGCAAGTAATTTACAGGTATAAACTCCGGCCGACAGCGAAGAGAGCGATAAAGTTTCGGTGTTTGTTTCCGACAATACCACTTTCCCAAGCACGTCAAACAGTTCGATCTTTTCATAGGTCTTACCAAAATGTACGGTTTCCGTGGCCGGGTTCGGGTAAAGTATGTTTTCATGATCATCAAGCGCCTGGATACCCATTGTGGAGCTGATCTGGTATTGCACCAGGTAAACACTCGAAATGCGGTCGTAGGCAGCGTAAAGATAATTTCCCTTGATCACAAAATGATAGCGGAAAGAACCGGTAGGCGCGGTATGTTTCAACTCCAGTAAATTAAAATTCGCGTCAAACACCGCGATATCCAGATGCTCTTGCCCGATGCTTTGCCCGCTGTTGATGTGGTTGTAACCAATGATCCACATATTTCCGGGTTTATAGTAAGTCGCCCCGGTAGCGAAAAAATTCCCGTCACCACCCGAAGAAGCTACCAAAGTTTGCGGGCTGCTGCCGATCGGCGCCCACGCGTTGGTCCACTGCGTCAGGATCAAACTCGAATTAAAACCAAATTGGCTTCCGGTGTACATATAGTACTGCCCGTTCTCGTGCACCGCGCCGCCCAAATTGTTATGCGCTAAAGTAGTGGTAGTGGTAAAAGAACCCACCGGACTTAAACTTGTATTGAACTTATACACGCGATGCTGGCTGGGCGGAGCGAAGATCAGTACGCAGATATTGGTACTGTCGGTGGTTAAGATCATGTCGTTGCATGGAAAACCACTGCCCTGGAAAACGGTTACCAAACTTCCGATACGGTTTCCGTTGATATCGGTCTTGAAGAGAAAAACTTCCTGGTCGCCCTGCGTGGAAAAGGCCACGTAGATCTCGTTATTGAAAACAATGTGTTTGTGATCGGTAAGATCGCGCCCGTTACTGAAGTCGGAGCCGGTTGTGATCTGCCTGGGAATACTTTGCGCGCTGATATTGTTGTAATCGGCCTTTCGCAAAAAGATATGCGGTTGCCCGGCTACACTAAAGGTTGTGGTGAGGCTCAGGCTATCCCCGTCATCACCGGTAACACCCCAGATGTTGGCCTGGTTGATCTGCATGGAATCGACCTTGGTTAAGATCTGGGCCTGTGCTACAAAACAAAAGGCTGCAAAAATGAAAAATAATTTTGTTCTCATAAGTAAGGGTTTGGTAAAATAAAGATAGGAAATTTCTTGGAAACGCCTATTTCGTGAACTTCCTCGTAGTAGGATACTTCCTGTGCGGTGTCATGTTGTTGAAGATAAGCGCCACCACGAAGAGGATCAGTGAACCTGTGAGTACCGGCGAAAGAACATAGTAATATCCGAGCGCCGCAATTTTTGGTCCGCCGGTTACGGCAATGAGTGCCGTGGCTCCGCCGGGAGGATGGAGTGTTTTGGTGATCTGCATGAAAACGATGGAAAAAGCCACTGCCAATGGGGCGGTTATCCAGATGATGTCGGGCACAAATTGATATACCGTAACACCTACCAGCGCCGAAACAACATGCCCGCCAATTAAATTGCGCGGCTGCGCCAATGGACTTTGTATAGCGCCATAGATCAAAACGCTGGAAGCACCAAAAGAACCGATCAGGAAAATATTCTCGAAGCGCGTGAACCAAAAGCTTTGAACAAAGGCGATCAATCCAATTCCAACGCACGCGCCTAAGAACGACCAGAAATGTTCTTTGTGATCAACAAGTGTTTCCTTATAAACCACGTAACGGGATATGCGCAGCCCGCGTTTGATCCTTTTCCTCACGCTGCAAAGATACGTGATTTGAAGAGGCTATGAAACTGTAAGAAATGTAAGGAGTTGTTCTACCTGACTACAGTCAATTTTTTTGTAATTGTCTTTTCACCGGTTTTAATGGAGAGGGTATACAAACCTTCGGTCAAACTACTGACATCTACAATGGTTTTCGAGTAAACGGTTTGGGTTAGTACTTTTCTTCCGCTCAGGTCGAACACCTGTACTAAAGTTTGTTCGCTTGTTCCGGTCTCTATCACAAATTCGTTGTTGGCCGGGTTGGGATATATGCTCATTTTCTCTTTAGCCGCGTGTATGATGCCGGTTAAAGGAGGCTGCACATTCACGGTGATCATGGCATTGGCGGCGTTCATTTTGTATATGCTGTCGTTCACACAATAATTGCTGCTGCATCCGTTGCCATCGGTTAACGTGCAGCAGATGTTGTACCAGCCCGCGGCGGTGTAGGTATGACTTGGATAGGCTGTAGTTGCCCCCGGGCTGCCGTCGCCAAAGTCCCAGTAATACGTATAAGGTCCGGTTCCGCCGGTATAAGTTGCTACAGCATCCCAAACCTGCGGTGCTCCATTGGGGGTCATAGTGAAAGTTACGGTGGGTGAAGGATTTACGGTTATTGCAATACTTCCGCATCCAACACAGCCATTCATGTCTGTTGCACATACAGTGTAGACAGTAGAAGAAGTTGGTGTGACCGTGAAACCGGCCCCTGTATAGCCGCTCGGCGCCCAAGTATAGGTTGTAGCTCCCATACACATAAGAGATATGCTTGCCCCGGCACAAATAGTAGAGGAACTTGCGCTTGGGGTAAGAGTGGGATTGGGATTAACAATTATAGTAAAAATATTAGTATCTGTACATGTACCTCCGGAAGATGATCCCATTAAAGTATAGGTTGTCGTTGTGGAAGGACAAATAGTACCGGTAGGCACTGTGTTCCCTCCAACGGGTACCCATGTATATGTTTGTGCTCCGCTTGCTGTATAAACAAAGCAATCACTGGCACAAATGTTGAAAAAAGCACCATTTCCTTGGCCATTAATTAAAACAGGACACTGCGCGTTTGCCCAAAACGTAGCCGCTGTAAATGCAAGAAGTAAGGATCTTTTCATCTTCGTTCGATTTATATAACCAATGTACAAAATTTCCCGCATCAAGCAAAGAAATCTTTGGCACTCCTTTTCCCCGCTTCACCGATTAGAACAAAACACAGGGCGGGAGGGCATTTAACTTTGTGCCATAGGCATCCCTCCGGGATATAAAACACATACCATGAAAATAAAACTTACTTTTTTACTGTATACACTTTGCTTCGCTTCTCTTCTCAACGCCCAGGGCGGTTGGATGCAGCGAGCCGCTTTTCCGGGCGCGCCGCGCAACCAGGCCGTGTGCTTCGTAATAGGCAACAAAGCCTACGTAGGTCCGGATGGTGTGAACAACGATTTCTGGGAGTGGGACCAGGGCACTAATATTTGGACCCGAAGAGCCGACTTCCCTGACAACACTTCCCAAAGAAGCTGGCTGGCCGGTTTTTCCATTGGCACCAAAGGATATATTGGTACCGGCATTGCACTTAACGGAACCCTCCTGGCCGATTTTTACGAATGGGACCAGCAGACCGATACCTGGACACGCAAGGCGGATGTTAACCCGGGCCGCGGTTACGGTGTGGGTTTTTCTATCGGCAACAAAGGATACATATCTACAGGTATCGGGGCTTTGAGTGATACGCCCAACACGATGGAATACGATCCGCAGAATGATACCTGGACGACGATGTCATTGTTTCCGGGCGGTGTCAGAACTTCGGCCATTGCAGCGGTAATGGGAGGTAAAGCTTACATTGGTACCGGAACGGATTCCCTGAACCATGAAGATTTTTGGGAATGGAACCCCATCGGCGATGTGTGGGTTCAAAAAGCGAATTGCGGAGGTGGTCCTCGCTCGAGTGCCATTTCTTTTGTGCTGGGAAATAAATACTACGCGGGGGTGGGATTTGACCTTGCCAACAAGAACGACCTTTGGGAATATGATGTGAATTCGAATAGCTGGACACAAATGGCCAGTTTTCCACCCGGCGCGCGCAGTGGCGCGGTTGCTTTTTCTATAGGCACAAGAGGCTATGTTGCTTTAGGCGACGGTAACCTGGATCTCTGGGAGTTTGACCCAACGGGTTTATTTGGCATAGAGGATGTGTCGAACAATGCTTCTTTCCATGTTTTTCCGAATCCGGCTTCCGGCGAGTTTACATTGAACTTGCATGCTGTACAAAAAAGCGACCTGGTTCTTAAAATCATGAATGCCCTTGGGGAAACAGTTTACTCTGAGACGCAGAAAGATCTTGCCGGGGAGTTCACGAAACGTTTCGACCTTGGTCAATATCCAAAAGGACTTTATATGATAGAAGCGGTGACGGGAGATACACGCAAAACAAGGAAGCTTGTGATGCAATGATCATCGATGGCCGCGATTAAAATAAAAAAGCCTTCCCCTGCGGGAAGGTTTTTTTTGATCATTGGAAATTTATTATTCCTTAATGAATTTACGGGTAACCACTTTGTTTCCGTCGCTGATCTGGATAAAGTAAACACCCACGTTCAGTTTAGAAAGATCCAGCGTAGTGTTCGGAGAACCATTCACGTTCTGCGATAAGGTCAGGCTGCCTAAAGCGTCAAAAACACGCACGCTTGAGAAGTGGAAGTCTGCTACCACGTTCAACTGCGAGCTTGCCGGGTTAGGAGAAACATACATCGCCTGGTGATTCGAGTAAGTAGCAATACCTACAGCAGGGTCGATCGTAAGTGGCCAGATCAGGTTTGTTGCCTGTGCGCCGAAATTGGTGTTTACGGTTACCGCTACGTTCACAGAATAACTTCCTGCGGTTCCTGCTCCAGGTGTACCCGATATAAGGATACAGGCGTCGGTGCCCGCGGGGATCACGCCATTTGCAGGGTTGGTAGAGCCGGTTAGTCCGGTTGGTAAGCCGCTGATTGCAGTTACGGTCGCATCCGTAATTGTTGCAATGCCACCACCGGCGGATGTGCCGAGGCTCATCTGGATGGTTGTGCTGTAAGCAACGTTCTCAGTACCGTTAGGAAGAGCAGTTCCTACAGCCGGTGTAGAGCAATACCCCGTATTAGGGCTGGGTGTACAGCTGTTGGCTATGGTACACTGTGCTTGTGTTGCTGTCATTGAGCCGATCAGCAGGCCAAGAATAAGTAGAGATTTTTTCATGCGTATTTTGTTTTTTATGGTTTGAGGTATAAAATTAAGTAAAAATACGACCAATGGCTAAAAATTACCTTTCATTATTGTACATCTGATTGTTAAAAAGTGAAAGAAGGTAAAAAACCGGGGACTAAGAGGCTTAAATGCAATAAAAAACCCCGCTTTATAGCGGGGTTTTCGTGGGAGTTGAGGGGTTCGAACCCCCGACCCTCTGCTTGTAAGGCAGATGCTCTGAACCAGCTGAGCTAAACTCCCAAAAAAGGGCTGTTTTTTTACAACAGGGCTGCAAATATAAGCATTATTTTAATTTCAAAAAATAATTAACACCCCATTCCTAAATCCTTCTAAAACCACTATATTTGCGCCCGAAAACAAAACTAACGAAAACACAAGGCGTTCCTTTGGAACACCCGAATTTAAAAACCCCATTTTACATGGCAAAAACAAGCGGAAAAATTGCACAGGTCATCGGTCCAGTTGTGGACGTACACTTCGACCTGGACGGCGGAAAATTACCTGAAATTCTTGATGCATTGCAGATCGTTCGCCAGAACGGGCAGAAACTTATATTAGAAGTACAACAGCACGTAGGTGAGGACACCGTTCGTACCGTTGCCATGGACTCTACCGACGGTCTTTGCCGCGGTATGGTAGTTACTTCCCTGGGTTCGCCCATCATGATGCCAACCGGCGACAAAGTAAAAGGCCGCCTTTTTAATGTTATTGGTGAGGCTATCGACGGTATCAATACCGTTAGCAACGAGAATGGGGCCAGCATCCACCGCCAGGCACCAAAATTTGAAGAACTTTCTACAGCCAATGAAGTACTTTTCACAGGTATCAAAGTAATTGACCTTATCGAGCCTTACGCAAAAGGTGGTAAGATCGGGTTATTTGGTGGTGCCGGTGTAGGTAAAACGGTACTCATCATGGAGCTGGTAAATAATATTGCCAAAGCATACGCAGGTCTGTCTGTGTTTGCCGGTGTAGGTGAGCGTACCCGCGAAGGAAATGACCTGTTGCGCGAGTTCATCGAGTCAGACGTAATTAAATACGGCGACGCGTTCAAACATTCTATGGAAAAAGGCGGCTGGGACCTCTCTAAAGTGGACCTGAAAGCTATGGAAGAGTCGAAAGCAACGCTGGTGTTCGGGCAAATGAACGAGCCTCCCGGGGCGCGTGCGCGTGTGGCTTTATCAGGATTAACAATGGCCGAGTATTTCCGTGATGGAGATGGTACAGGCCAGGGCCGCGATATCCTTTTCTTCGTAGATAATATCTTCCGCTTTACACAAGCCGGCGCAGAGGTGTCCGCTCTTTTAGGACGTATGCCATCAGCCGTGGGTTACCAGCCTACGCTGGCTACCGAGATGGGAGCTATGCAGGAACGTATCACATCCACCAAAAAAGGTTCTATCACTTCGGTACAGGCCGTTTACGTACCTGCCGATGACTTGACCGACCCGGCTCCTGCTACAACTTTCGCCCACTTAGATGCTACAACCGTATTGAGCCGTAAGATCGCCGAGTTAGGAATTTATCCTGCGGTAGATCCTCTCGATTCTACATCACGTATCCTTGATCCGAAGATCATCGGTGAGGCGCACTACAATTGTGCTCAACGTGTAAAAGGTATCTTACAACGCTATAAAGAATTACAGGATATCATCGCCATCTTAGGTATGGATGAGCTTTCTGAAGATGATAAATTAGTGGTTAGCCGCGCGCGCCGTGTGCAGCGTTTCTTATCACAGCCTTTCCACGTGGCCGAGCAATTTACCGGTTTAAAAGGTGTACTCGTTCCTATCGAAGAGACCATCAAAGGATTCAACATGATCATGGATGGCAAAGTGGATGAGTATCCGGAAGCGGCTTTCAACTTAGTGGGTACTATTGAAGAAGCCATTGAAAAAGGTAAGAAACTGATCGCCGAGACAAAGTAATACAGGTTATACGTTATGGGTTATTCGGAACAGCCGCTTAACGTATAACGAATAACTTATAACGATTAACGAAATGCACTTAGAAATAATAACGCCTGACAAAAAATTATTTGAGGGAGAAGCAAAAGCCCTGACCGTTCCCGGCGCTGAGGGAAGTTTGGGAATTTTGAACCGTCACGCCGCCATGGTTGCCTCTTTGAAAAAAGGAAAGGTGAAAGTAACCACCGAGAAAGAAGGAGTAAAGATCTTCGAAATTAAAGGTGGTGTGGTTGAGGTGTTGAAGAACAAAGTGATCGTTCTGGCCGAGTAAAAAATTAGTACACTGACAAAAGGCTCTTCCCCGGAAGGGCCTTTTTTTTTGATGAAAATTTTACTAATTTTATAGAACAATCAGATCATATGGAAACTCACACTAAACCCGTATATAAAGTTTATTTCGACGAAGTCGCCGGTATTGTGGTGATGGAATGGAACGGCTATGCCACAACCGAGCAGTTTCGTAACGGCACAGAACTGATGCTCAACGAGCTGATCAGGAACAAATGCTCTAAGGTGCTGGCTAATGTAAAGAGCATGACATTAATAAGTAGCGAGGATCAAAAATGGCTGCAGGAACTTTTTCTGCCCCGCGCTATACATTTTGGTTTTGGTGCTCTCGCTATCCTTAAACCCGATAGCTATTTCAATAAAGTGGCTGTAGAAGCTATTTCCGATAAGATAAGTAAAGAGTTGAAGATCGGTTTCTTTGATGATGCGGAATCCGCAGTCAATTGGCTCAAAAAGGCCTGACGCCTCTGCATTTGCATTTCTGCATAATAAGCTTATTTTTACAAAGCTAAATCGTTGGCTTTATGCGCAAGACCTGTTTGTTCACCTTTTTGATCCTGCTTGTTTTTGCAGGCCATTCCCAAAATAAAAGCAAGACCGCGCTCAAATTAGATTCACTCAGATCATTATTACAAAGCAATCCGGTTGATACCACAGCCTACAATGCCTTGATCGAAATAGGTAATCTTTACCAAGCCATTAAGCCCGACAGCGCCCTCGTGTTCTATGACAACGCAGTGGGTATCGCCAAAAAAATAAAAAATGAATTTGACAGGGGCGAGGCCATACGGCTAAAAGGAGTCACTTTTTATTTTTATTTACGCAATGCAGAAAAAGCGGTAGCTTGTTTTGAAGAGGCTGCTCAAATAGCCGAAAAAGAACTGAGGCGAGGCGGCGATAAGAGGATCGCATATAATGCCAAAAAACTGAAAGCGGCGGTCATCAGCATGAACGGCGTAATGCATAAGGACAAGGGTGATCATCCAAAGGCCCTCGAACTTTTTAGCGAAGCGCTAAAGATCAACACGGAAGCCGGCAATATCAAAGGACAAATAAATAATTACGGCAATCTCGGCCTAACTTATTACAACAGTGGTCAGCCCGAAAAAGCCCTTGAAAATCATTTGAAGGCGCTAAAACTCAGCGAGCAGATAAATTCTAAAATAAATATTTCTACCGTTGCCGGTAATATTGGCCTGGTTTACCGCACCCTGGGTGATCAGCAGAAGGCACTTGAGTATTATAACAAGGCTCTTAAGACCGATGAAGAGCAGGAGAATAAGAATGGTGTTGCCCGCCATCTAGGCAATATTTCTGCCGTTTATAAGGAGCAGGGCGACCCTGTGAGAGCGCTGGAGTATTGTTTCAAAGGACTTAAGTTAGCAGAAGAGCTGCAGGATAAGAAGAACATGGGTTCCATTTACGGAAGCATTGCTATTATATACAATACGCAGTTGGATTACCGGATGGCCGAAATGTATTATAAGAAAGCGTTGAAGGCCTACGAAGAGATAGGCGATCGTTTAGGCATCAGTATCCAATTGGGTAATATTGGGATAGTGTATATGCAATTGGGCGATTCTGCCAGGGATAAAGGAAACAAGGAATTTGCAGCGGAGAAGTATAAATTGGCACTCGACCATTATGAGCGCGCGCAAAGAATTGATGAAGAGATCCATAACCTGAACGGGATCGCTAGTAATTTTGGAAATATCGGAGGTGTATATAAAAGCATGGGCCAGTTGGAAAAGGCGCTGGAGTATCATTTAAAAGCTTTGAAAATATCGGAAGAGACCGGCAGCAAACAGGCAGAATCGGTTACTACGGGTAATATAGGAAATACGTATATCCTGCTGAACAAGCCGGCGCTGGCCGAAAAATACCTGCAAAGGTCCTTAGACATTGGAAAGGAGATCGGCTCCGCCAACGAGATAAAATACGCGCACGAATGTTTCTTTAACCTGTACGAAAGGACCAAACAGCCGGCACTCGCCTTAGAGCATTATAAACTTTTCATTCAGTATCGCGACAGCCTGTTCAACGAAGCGAACACACGCGCTACGATGCAGCAGGAAATAAAGTTTGGATATGAGAAGAAAGCCGCCGCCGATAGTGTAAAGACCGCTGAAGAGAAAAAAGTGATCAACGCACAGCTGAAAGCAGAGAAAACGGAGCGTTACGCGCTTTATGGCGGACTCGTACTGGTGGCTTTGTTCTCGATGTTTATGGTCAACCGGTTCAGGGTCACCAACCGGCAAAAGAAAATAATTGAAGAGCAGAAAGAAGAGGTTGAAATGCAAAAGGAAGTGGTGGAGGAAAAACAAAAGGAAATACTGGATTCTATACACTACGCCAAGCGTATCCAGTCGGCCCTCATGCCTAACGAGAAGTATATCCACAGGAATATACGCGAGCTTCAGGGCAAGGGATAAGGATCATTTGCGAATTATTTGTATTTCGCGTTTTTTAAACAAAGATCTTCCTGCCTTGTCGGTTATGTGACGGTTTCCTGTCTCCGCAGAGATACCTTTAAGGAGACTATTTGCATGGATAAGATAAAAGCGGCACGACGTAAATTCCTCTACTTTTTCAGAGGAGGTTTTTATGGCGATAAGTACCTGGGGTGGGAACGGGATTATAAATGGAACGCGCACCTGGCTTGGGAAAAGGAGCTCAATAAAAAGGAATACGAAAGATTACTGCACCTACAAGACTACGAAGAAATAGCCCGGCGGGCTGTACGCATTGAATCAAGAACAAATCTTCTATTTTCGTTCGAAAAAATGGCTCTTCGTGACGCCCTGAAAATGAAAGAGGGCGCGCAGCTATTCGCCAAAGGATTGTTTCAGTATGTATATGGAAGAGGAAGCCTTCAGAAGAGATTTGAAGAGTGGGTGATGATCGTTGCTGCTTTACCCCGTAAACAAACCCGGGTACTTACCTGGCCTTTAGTGACAGTCTTTGGTTTCATTGCCAACCCCAAAGCGCATATTTTTTTAAAACCCGTTGTTACACGCACCGCCGCGGAAGTGTATGGGTATGATTTTATATATCGCTCAAAGCCCAATTGGGAAACCTATCAAAGTCTGCATGATTTTGCGGAAACCGTAAGAAAGAATATAAAGGATCTAAAACCGCGCGATCACATCGATATTCAGTCTTTCATCTGGGTATTAGGCTCATCCGAGTACGAAAAATAAGCACATTCTTTAAAAAAGCTTATATTTCGTAAACCAATTTTAGGCCCATGCAGCGCATACGTACCACTTTTGCATTGATATTTTTAGTAAGCACCGGCTTTTCCCAAACCATTCCATCCAATCGTATAGTAGACTGGAGCGTGGCCGGAATGCAGAACCCTGTACCCTCTTATTCGAATGTCGTTGATATCACCACCTTTGGGGGAGTTGGAGATGGAGTTACCAATAACAGCGCGTTCCTGGCAAACGCCATCGCGTCGTTGGGCGGCAATGCCGGCGTGATCAGTTTTCCAAAGGGCGTTTTCAGGTTCACCTCTTCGGTTTCCCTCGCCGACAGCGTGATCATTCGCGGCGCTGCTTCCGATAGCACTACTTTGTTGTTCGACCAGGGCGGTGTGCTCAATCATTCCTTCAATGTGTATGGTACGCAGGGTTCAACCGTGTATAGTTTTACGACCTCTTCTTTAAATGGTACGAATGTCATTTCCCTTAACCAAGTAAACGGCATTCAGCCCGGCGACTGGCTCCGGATCTATTTTGATGATTCGGCGCTGGTGGTTAATTCCTGGGCCTATACCAGTGTGGGACAAATTGTAAAAGTACAGGGTGTAAATGGCAACCAGGTTACGATCAGTGGGTCTTTCCGCAGGGATTATCTTTTTGCAGACAGCTGTAAGGCGGTTGAGATCAGCCCGATCAGCGGGGTTGGCTTCGAGTGTTTTAAAATAAAACGCAACGATGCCACTACACAACAAACGCAGAACATCGATTTCGACCGCGCGGTGAACTGCTGGGTAATGGGAATTGAAAGTGATTCTACCAATTTCGCGCACATTGCCCTGAATTATTGCAGCAATATACTTATTACCGAGAATTATTTTCATCATTCGCACGCCTACGGCGGAGGCGGGCAGGGCTACGGTATTGTTTCGCAATTCGCCACCGGCGAATGTTTGATCGTGAACAATATCTTCAAGCATCTCCGCCATTCCATGATCCTGCAGGCCGGCGCTAATGGAAATGTATACGCGTATAATTATTCAACCGATCCATTCTGGGTGCAGTCGCCTTTTCCTGCTGCTGCGGCAGGCGACCTTGTGCTGCACGGCAATCATGTGTTCGCTAATTTATTTGAAGGGAATATGGTGCAGAACATGGTGATCGATGATTCGCACGGAAAGAATGGGCCTTACAATACTTTTTTCCGGAATCGCGGCGAGCTATACGGACTGGTGATGAACAATAATCCCGCAACCAACGACCAGAACTTCGTGGGCAACGAGATCACCAACAACGGGCAGGGACTTTACCTTTTGAACGGGACCAACCATTTTCAATACGGAAATAATGTGAAGGGAACGATAACTCCTGCCGGACCTTCGACCATGCCCGATTCAACATATTATCTGAGTGCTAAACCTTCGTTCTTTACAGGACCCTGGCCAAGTGTTGGAATTCCCAATGCAATTAATTCAGGAACCATTCCTGCCAAAACAAACTGGCTCAATGGTCAGCTCACTTCCTGTTCGTTGCCGGTCACCGGCGGTACGGAAGTGAAAGAACTGCAGCTCGGCATCTTGATCTATCCAAACCCCGCCCAAGATCATGTGATCATTAAAGGAGTGAAGGGTTTGTTTCAATTGCTTGACATTTCCGGAAAGGTTGTTATGCGTGGATCCGTCCGGAACCCGGAGCGCATTGATCTGTCGGGTTTGAGCGAAGGCGTATATTCTTTGGTCATGCTGGATGGTAAAGAAAGGATCCTCAAAAAACTGGTGATTATGCCACACTAGTTTTATTAATAAACGTTAATTCAGAAATAAATTTTGGCGGCGCGGCGTTCTTGGCTAAAAACCACGCATGCTTCACACCTCACTTTATTGGAAGAACCACTTCCAACACAACCTCACCCAAAAACGTATCGACTGGAATGTAGGTCCGCAGCTTACGGCTGAAGAAAGAAAAAATATCCTGTATTCGCTGAAGGCCTGGCAGCTGGGCGAGACCAGCGAGGGCAAACACCTGACTGCGGCCGCTACAAAGTTCGCGAAGAAGATGGATGATCCCGAATATGTGGAAGCCATTAAACTCTTCATCAAAGAAGAACAGAAACACGGCGCAAACCTGGGCTTTTATATTGATAGGATAGGAGAGAAGCGGGCGGAGAAAGATTGGGGTGACACCTTGTTCCGTAAGATCCGTTATTTCAACAAAAGCATGCAGTTGTGGACCATCACTGTGATCATAGTAGAAAGTGCGGCGCAAATATTTTACGCGGCTTTGCGTGATGCAACAAATTGTAAACTGCTGAAAGCCATCTGCCAGGATATTTTAATTGACGAGGCGCATCACATCAAGTTTCAGAACGAGCGCATGTATACCATCTTTCAGCGAAAGAGCTTTTATAATAGGGCCATTTCGCTTGGCTTGTACTCCATTCTTTTCTTCGCCACCATTCATGCCGTTTGGTGGGGCCATCGCCGGGCTTTTTTGGCGGGAGGAGTGAGCCGCGTGGATTTCTTCCGCCAGATGTATTATAAATTTTTTAAGTGCATGCAGTTCCTGCATTCCGAGCCGGCCAGGGAACCAAAATTGGTACTGGCCTACCGGGCTAAATAGCGGTCGGCAAATAGAATGATCCTGCCCCTTGGTTTTTGACCGGGGTTTTTTACACTTTTTGTCTCATTCTAACGAGGATAAATAGCTGGTATTTTTTCTTCCCAATACTTCTTTGTCCATGTTTTGACGACACCTGGCCTGATACACGGTTTCTAAAACGGTTCAGGAACTGGTATTCAGGCTGTTTTGCTTGAATTTCCCAAAATAAAACATACATTAGCTTACACCCTATGACTGTTCGAACCACACTCATACTAGTTTGCCTTTGTTTTAATTTGTCTATCGGATGGGCCCAGCTCGTGCTCAACAACGGCGTGATCGTGGTAATGAACGGCGGCACATCGGCTGCTCCCGCAACCCTCGTGCTGGCTACTCCTCCCGCCACACCCATAGCCCGTTTAGGAACAACAACCTCGCAGGGCGTATTATTGGAAAGCGAATACAACCGCATACAATATAATCTCGACCAGGGAACAACAGCCATTACCGTTCCCTATATTTCAAACACAACCGGTAGCTGGGTTCCTTTCCCTTTTAGAATGTACAGCATTACTGCCGGAACAAGGCTTGCCGGAAGAACAGCCG